>JAVJTE010000020.1:0-1249228 GCA_040219025.1 Rhodospirillales bacterium
TGCCGTGCTTCCGGCAAAGATCGGCCGCAGACAGTCCTGCCTGATGCTCTTTCAATATCCCGATGATCTGTTCTTCCGTGAACCTGCTGCGCTTCATCATCCATCTCCTTCAATCGGAAACAGATCCTAACTTCAAATCGGTGGGAATTCAGGGGGCAAGGTCAAACGATAAGAACGCGTTTTTAGCATGGCTAGGCGGCCGGATCATAGAGAGTGTCGCTTGATCATAACCAACTTCTTACCTAACCCTATATCCATGCTGGCGGCTACATCCTCTTTGAAGAGTTATACCTTCCATACCGTGTAGGGCGGTATATACGCGCCCGCGCGATATTGCGCAGAAACTCCCATCTTATAAACTTTGTGCACTCGAATGTAGCGCAGCAAAATCTCCGCTTACTATATACGTGCGCCCGC
Source organism: Rhodospirillales bacterium (assembly GCA_040219025.1). Taxonomy (GTDB): domain Bacteria; phylum Pseudomonadota; class Alphaproteobacteria; order Rhodospirillales; family HT1-32; genus HT1-32. The sequence goes on from JAVJTE010000020.1 coordinate 418, forward strand.
ACCCTGTGACGTATGCCTCTATATACCCGTGCGCGATACTGGTCAGAAAACCCTCATATACACACCCGCGCATACAACTCCGGGAACTATTCATATGTGAGCGCAACAAATCCACCTAACTCCCCTGTTCAGATTCCGCCTTTGATTGAAGTGCCCAGACCACCTCTCTGTCCTCCTCTAAGCGTTGGTTCTGGCTGCGATGTACATCCGAAGCGCTTGCAAAGTAGTTTCAGCTATACGCCTTCCGGATCGCCGGATGATTGTTACCCAATATGGTATACTATATGTGTTCCCGATACAGGAACCGCTGCATGTCCTACAGCGCTCTCAATGGTTCCCGGTATCGGAACCGTTCAGCTTAATATTGAGCCTGTCGAATCAGAAGCGGTTCCTACTTCCGGACCCAGCGGCTCCGATTGTAGGAACCGTGATCTAGCTTTCGGACCAGCGCCGATAGCTACCCTTTGAGGGTTGGCCATCACAAGCCTCAGTGGTGATTTCCCATTCAGTCGCTCGACCCTGTCCAGCGGCAACCTTCCAATCAAAGCTGCCTTTGGCCCTGGCAATCAGGAACCCCTTTTCCTGAAGCTCTCGGAAAGTCCTATACGTCTTGTCATTGCCGATCCGAAGTGCCGTTCGAGCCTCTCGATGGCTCAAAGCTATATGCCCGTTGTTCACTCCATTGTGTCGCGCCCAAACTTCAATCAGGAGAGATCTCGCCTCGCAGCTAAGACTCTTGTAGGCCTCGCTGTTGGTAACGCCACGATGAAGCTTTATGTACGGCTCGAACTTGGAGCGCCCTTTCCCGTTCACCTTGCTCACGATTGCTCGTCGCTATGATGGTGATTAATCGTCCGGAAGGAACAGGCGCTATACAAACCGTACAAGTGGCCGTAGAGCACATTACCGATGTTCTGAGCGGTCTTCATCCCGCACCGCCAGCACCTAGGCGGATGATCTCAGCTTCGGCAAGCTGAAGCGCTTCCCGGAGGGCTGGGATATGACGGACAGCCATCGCCAACCCCTTCTTAGTTGGAACAACTGTGCCATCCTGCAGCTGTGCAAAAGTACGGATACCGACAAGGTCGTTCGATTGCATCCGGAACAGGTTGACGCGGACGATCTCCTTTTTTCCCTTCTGGATCGTCGCGATGGTCGTTTCACCAGGTTGTTCTGGAAGATGGAATTGGGTAAAATCTGTGTTGTTAATATGCTTTCCGATGGCGGCCTCGGCGTTACCAGCGCCGGGGTCGCTTTCTGTTTTGTGCTCCATGACTACGCCCCTGTTTCGGCGAGGCGCTTCACGGATTCGACCGTCACGAGACGGCGACCGCCAATACGGCGAGTATCCAGAAGGCTGTCGCGGATAAGGTCATAGACCCGGTTGCGACCGATGCCGAGAGCGAGACAGGTATCGTTTATGGAAAGGAGGAGGCGGAATTCGCCTTCGTGGATATCGTGCATTTTATATGCTCCATCTATGGGATAAGCCGCCGCATTCATGCGGGAGCAACATCATCATCACACGATATGTAGTAGTTGTAAACAGAGAAGGACTACATCTTGATTGTCGTCGGTGACGATATCATGCGCAGGTCACAAAAGATGCCCACTGCGCCATCGCTTCCCGACGACGCTCCAGATGGTCTGTTCGGGCATATGCAGCTTCTGTCTCGCTCGCCAGTTCGTGCGCAAGGCACGATTCCGCAACCTCCCGGGGAACGCCTCCGGCATCGGAACACCAGTCACGGAAGGATGACCGGAAGCCGTGAACCGTGGCAGGGATACCAGCATGCCGAAACGGCTTCGTCAGTGTGTTCTCTGATAGAGGCTTACCGCGTTTAGCACCCTCGAATATCAGGCCGTCATTATTCCGCGTCCGGCGTAACTCGGTCATCCGTGCGAGGATCGACATAGAACGATCAGACAGCGGGTACCAAATATCACGTCATGATCCATAGTTTAATGGCGTTTATCGCCAGGAAGGCCACGAACCCTCCAAGCGCAAGGGCCAGCAAGGAGATAAACACACCAATGCATAGCAAGAGCCCGTCTCTTTGAATCATCCCGAGCGACATCGCCAGAAACGCTATCGCAGGAGGAAGGTTGCTGAATGGCAAAGGCAGTATGACCAGAATTGCTAAGCCTAAACATAGGACACCGATTAAAGACTGAGGGACCGTGTGTGTCATTATGAACCAGCGTGGTCTTGAGACGCGCTCAATTCCTTCAATCCACGGGATGACCTTATCGGCGAGTTTGCGAATCAAAACAACATCTAGCCGACGCCTGCGAATAAATCTTGGGAGTAAAGGTGCACGAAATCCTAAGGTCAACTGAACCGCGGGGATAATCATTGTGATCCCCGCTATTGTCGAGATCCCTGGAATCAAACCCAGAGCGGATAGAATAAGGAAAATACCCCCGAAAGATCGTCTTCGGAACTGGATGAGAAAATATCCAACGGATACATCTTTCTCATTGAGACCCGCCACAACGCGACGAATAAGCGCAGAGGTAAGCTCGGTTGACGGAGGCGGAAGTTCTAGTTGCTCTTTTTCTATCGTGGAAGCTTCGGGATTATCATTCATCGTTTGGCATGCTTTTGCGGCGTCGAGAATGTCGCGACCACATGTTTAAGCCTTCGATCAGTGCTGAGAACGCCATGGCCGCATAGATGTAGCCTTTGGGTATCTCGGCACCGAAGCCCTCGGCAATAAGCGTGGTGCCAATCAACAGTAGGAATCCGAGTGCCAGCATCACGATGGTAGGGTTCGCCTCGATAAAGCGCCCAAGCGGGTCCGCCGCTAAGAGCATGACGGAAACGGCCAGAACAATGGCCGCCACCATGATCGGCACATGAGGTGTCATCCCGACCGCAGTGATGATGCTATCAATCGAAAAAACCATATCCAGAATCAGGATCTGGAAAATCACCACCGTCGCACTTGTCGCGGGGACCGCTGGGTTAACAGAGTCAGGTCCAGGATCAGGATCGACCTTGTGATGGATTTCCTTCGTTGCTTTCCAAACCAGGAACAAGCCCCCCACGATAAGTATCATATCTCGCCAAGAGAGGGCTTGATCAAAGACCGTGAAAACGGGAGCGGTTAGTTTGACGATAATTGCAATCGTACCCAATAACCCCAGCCGCAGTAGAAGAGCTCCAGCGATCCCAATACGCCGGGCGCGAGAACGCTGAGCCTCAGGCAACTTGTTTGTAAGAATTGAAATGAAGATCAAGTTATCGATGCCGAGTACGATCTCCATGATCGCAAGGGTACCGAAAGCAATCCACGCTGTCGGATCGCTCAAAAGGCTGACTAAATAGTCCATCCAACTACTTTACATCATGCGACAATTCGGTAAAGGGAATGGGGGCAACATTCTCGTAGACTGCCAAGGCCGTGTATGCTGAGCAGCGTCTGATCTGCTTTATGCCGCATGCAACCCGAGGTATGAAGATGCTCCGTGTTTTCCTTTTCCTTCCCACAAACATCGCCGTCCTCGCGGTGATTACCCTAGTTTTCCGGCTTCTCGGCCTCGAGAGTATTCTCCAGAGCAACGGTGTCGACCTCGATCTCGTGGCGCTGCTGATTTACGCCGCCGTCATCGGTTTCAGTGGTTCGTTTAATTCCCTGTTGCTGTCGAAACGGATGGCCAAAATGGCCCTGCGAGTAGGGATCATTACGCAACCTGCCAATCGGACCGAGCGCTGGTTGATCGAAACGCTTGAAGCCCAGTCAAAGGCAGCAGGTATCACGCCGCCCGAGTTCGGCATTTTCCAGAGTGATGCGCCGAATGCGTTCGCCACGGGGTGGAACAAGAACGCCGCCCTCGTTGCCGTCAGTACCGGGCTACTCGACCACATGGAAAAGGGCGAGGTCGAAGCGGTGCTGGCTCATGAAGTCAGTCACGCAGCCAATGGCGACATGGTGACGTTGGTACTTGTGCAGGGCGTCATGAACACTTTTGTGGTGTTCATGTCACGGATCGCCGGCTTCCTCGTCGACCGACTCATCTTCCGAGTCGAGCGCGGTCACGGCCCCGGAAATGATTGTCTCGGCTTTTGCCGCCCTTGAAGGCAATGCCGGTCTGGCGCTGGGCAATGCCTATGGATCAAACATCGCCAACATCGCATTGATCCTCGGCGTCACGGCAATCATCAGTCCCATTGCTTTTCAATCTGTCGTGGTCAGGAAAGAGATACCGATCCTGCTGGCCGTCACTGGTTTGTCGACTGCACTGGCCTTCGACGGCGACCTGTCGCAGCTTGCCGCCTTCGTTCTCATCGGAGTGTTCGCCGTATTGCTGACGTGGAGTATTTTCGAGACCCAAAGAAACCCCACAGATCCAATGGCCACGGATTGCAGTCTGAACTCGACGGCCAGGCAAGAGTTCTGGCAAGGCCATGCTGTGGATTGTTATTGGGCTTCGGTTACTTATCGGCAGTTCAAGATTGCTCGTTTGGGGTTCAGTCGAGATTGCGGGGCGCCTCGGGGTTTCGGACCTGCTGATCGGCTTGACGATTGTCGCTATTGGAACCTCATTGCTCGAGTTTGCCGCACCATTGACGGCTGCCCGTCGGGGCCACCCGGATATGGCATTGGGTAACGTCCTTGGCTCAAACCTGTTCAACACGCTTGCCGTGGTCGGAATTGCGGGGGCCATCAGCCCCATCGACGTAGCAAGTGAGGTGCTAAATCGCGATCTTCCGGCGGTCGCTTGTGCGACCATGATGCTGTTGGTGTATTGCTGTGGTTTCAAGCACCGCCAAGGACAGATCAATCGCCTTGAAGGCTCAAGTCTCGTGCTTGCCTATATCGCCTATACGGCCTGGTTGATTTTATAGCCACTGATCGGACCCAAAATGATGATGGCTGCTTCTGGCTGGAAGCGGACTAGGCGTCGGGATAACTCTGCGGAGTGCCGTAGCCTTGGCTGTACATAACACCGAGATTATATTGGGCGCTGGCGTATTCCTGTTCCGCTGCCTTGCGATACCACTTCAGGGCATCGGGATAGTGGTCTTTCCATGAATCAGGGCATGCTAGTTCATGCATGCCAGCCAAAAAGCTGCGCCGATAGCATTGTCAGATATTTCCGGAAGCAGCGCGATATCGTGCCATAGCGCCTGAAACACGGTCTGATCTGACGGCACTGTCAGGATTTCTTCATCAATTTCCAACGCGCTCTCCAACATAATCAGCCCATCGCTCCATCACTTCTCGGCGACGATCTAGATGATCCGTCCGCGCATAGGCCGCTTCAGTCTCACTGGCCAGCTCATGCGCCAAGCATGCCTCGGCAACTTCCCGGGGGACGCCTCCGGCATCGGAACACCAGTCACGGAAGGATGACCGGAATCCATGAACCGTGGCAGGAATACCAGCATCCCGAAACGGTTTCGTCAGTGTGTTCTCGGATAGCGGCTTGCCGAGCTTCGCACCCTCAAAGATTAAGCCGTCATTGTTCCGCGTCCGCCGCAACTCGGTCATCCGGGCGAGAATCGCCGTTGACCGCTCAGATAGCGGCACGCGGTGCGCTTTGCCTGCTTTCATGCGTCCTGCCGGGATCGTCCAGAGATTAGCGTCGAAGTCGATCTCACTCCATGTTGCGAAGCGAACCTCGGCAGGGCGGGAGGCGTTCAGCAACGCAAACTCGATTGCCAGTTGAACAACCTCACCCGCGCCGATCCTGTCCGCCATGCTTGCGACAAAGGCCGGAACCTCTTTCCACGGCATGGCCGCATGGTGTCTGGTCGAGCGGGGCTGTTTCGGCAAGCTCTTCGATATCGCGCCGGTTGGCGTCTCTGATTCTCGCCAGCCCTTGGCGTGCGCGTAATCCAGCACGGTCGTTATCCGTTGCCGCAATCGTCTCGCTGTCTCCGGCTTCTCCAGCCATATCTTGGCCAGCACGTCGCGAACGTCGCCGGATGATATGTTATTCACCAGCCGGTCGCCGATGTCTGGGAAGGCGTAGGTTTCAAGAGTCGTGATCCACTGCGCCGCGTGCTTCTTGTTCTTCCAGCCAGGTGCATATTCCCTGTGAACCACTTTCGCGATTTCGTGAAATGTCGGAATGCCCGAAGCCTTCTTTTTCTCGGCAACGGGATCGATGCCCTTCAAAACCAGCTTGCGGGTTGCTGCTGCGGCCTCGCGTGCTTCGGCTAAAGAAACGTCACGTGTGGACCCGAGACCGAAGTCGCGGCGCTTGCCGTTGCGCTGCATCCGAAGCACCCAACTTTTTCCGCCTAACTCGCCAACGATGAGAAACAGCCCGTTGCCGTCTCCGTGACGGCCCGGCTTCGCGTTCTTGACCTGGGGGACTGTAAGCTTTGCCATATTCTATTACCACATTCTTTCCCACACTATAACGCGGTTAGAGAAAAACAGCAATGGACACCATCGGACGGTAGGCTTTGATAACCTTGGTTTTATTCAGATGTGCTGACCTGAAATGGACAGCATAAAACGGTAATTTGGCAGACCGTCCCTCCGCCACCCACGTCTTTTCGCAACGCGAAAAGACGGACAGATCCTCCTCAATTTCAAAAGCGACAGCCGTTTCACAGAAACGGCGAGAGCGGTGGGGGTTTGAGGTTACTTCTTTCGTCTCTGACATCATGCCGCTCCCGGGCTTTTGGGGCCCCTGCTGACCCGGAATTCCGATGTCGGCTTAAAATCGTAAGAGTTGGGATCCTCATATCGGCGAAAGGGATAGCGGGCAGGCAACCGGGTGCGCGAGAAGATGGTCGACAAACTGTCGCGCGATCAGGTTACGGGTTCCGGCTGCGGGCATGAGAACGGAAGTACGATAATGCACCTGCGGGTCGAAGGGAACGGCGACGAGTCCATCAAGTCCGCCAAGCGAAAGCGGGAAGGGATTGAGCAGTGCGATACCGACGCCAACCCGGACCAGTTCGACAGCAAAAGCTATTGTAGAGACCTCAGCCACGATCGTCTGAATCACCCGTGCCCGATGGAATGCCTGATCGAAATCGGTTCGTGAGGCGAACCGTCTGACGAGCGCAACCATGGGTTCACGCGCAAGCTGAGCAGGCGAGAGGCGAGAGACGCCGGCAAGCCTGTGATCCTGAGGCATGATAACATGCGCTTGGCACTCCCTGAGTGTGATCGCGGTGATCGCCGGGTGAGCCGGAGGCGCATCAACGATCCCCAGATCGGCCCGCCGATCAGCAACCAGCGACAACACGTCGGTGCCACGGGCAATCTCGACCTCCAGACGTACATCTTCGTAGCGGGCGCAGAACCCCGCCATCATAACTGGCAGATAGAATTGGGCGATGGTTGGACTGACGGCAATACGAAGAGGCAGTCCCGTAGCCACGGGGCCACCAGGCCGCCCCAGATGTTCAAGCGCATCCAAGATGCTACTGGCCGCACTATCGATGCTCAGTGCTTCGGCGGTCGGGATCAGGCGGTTGCCGTCACGGGAAAACAACCTCCGGCCTATCTTGCCTTCCAGCATTGCCAGTGCCCTTGACACAGCCGGCTGTGACAGGCCCAGCGTTTGTGCGGCCGTTACGGTGCGACCGGTTCGGATCATGGCCTGGAGTATTTCCAGTTCCCGGATTGTTGGTTTACTACCGACGATGTCACTCACCCTGTCCACCTTGTCCAGTAAGGTCACATGGCACGGAAAAGCTGACCGGCACGAAAGACAATACTCCATTCTAATCAAAGAATGCATCATAGTTATAGACATGACGGCAAACAATTATCCTGATGCATGATCAATTCCTTAGTCCATTGAACTGAAGGAGTCGAAAATGCCTAACGAAACGTTCCGGGTAAGCCGTCGCGCTTTATTGACCAGCCTTGCCACTGCCGGGGCAGCTGCCATTCTGGTCGCCCATAGTCCTGGTATGCTGCACGCACAGAACGCACCGCTGGGCTTCATGACCGCTGGCCAAGGAAGCGCGTTCCTGCCTTACGGCACAGGCTTGGCGGCCTGGCTTGCTGCATCCGACACGCCAATCTCAGTAATCGAGTCAGGCGGTTCAAACGATAACCTGCGTACAGTCAACGGTGATCCTGCTATGACGGGAATGGCATTTCTGGGATCAGCAGCAGCTGCTGTTGCGGGCACGGGAGCTTTCGACGGTACACCAATGAACAATGTTCGTGCGCTCTTTGCCCTTTACAATACGTCGTTCCAGATTGCCGCGCTACGCACCTCGGATATCAATACGGTAGCCGGACTGGACGGGCGCAGGGTGGGCGTCGGACCAGCGAATGGCCCTGCCGAGAACTTTTTCCGGGCCCTCGCAGAGGTCGCAGGCATAGTGCCGACCATTGTGAATGGCACACCTGCTGAACTTGGTGACCAACTGGTTGCAGGAAAGATAGACGCGCTTTGGCAAGGGGCGATAGCGCCGATCCCGGCGCTCGTTGCAGTTCAGGGGCGGGCCGATACAGTAATATTCGGCCTTAGTGAAGGTCAGGTCGCCGGTATGCTAGCAAAATTGCCCTATCTTGCAGCGCAAACCATTCTGGCCGGAACCTATGCCGGCCAAGCCGGAGATCTACAGTCGGTAGCGGGCTGGAACGTGGTGATCGCGCACAAGGACCTGCCCGACTCGGTCGCCTACGCACTTACACGAAATGTCCTGACTGCCAGCGACCCGGCAGCGCAGATTCATCCTTTTGCTGCCGCCACCAGAGCTAAAAATGCAGCCCGTAATACCGTTCTGCCCTATCATCCCGGCGCGTTGCTGGCATTGAGAGAACTTGGCGCAGAACTTTGAGCAGCGCTGGCACAATCCGCCTGATCAAATGATTTTTACTGACCGCTGAGGGGAGAGACTGCAAAACTCCTCCCCTCAGCCGCCCTCCCTTAATCCGGTGAAGAGATCAGAGCGCTCTCCGGAAAATGTGGTGGCATCTATTTCTTTGAAACGGCGGGATACGACGGGTTTCGATTCTGCCTGTCAGCTGAACCAACTGGAAAGTCATACCCCGTCTTAAGGTAAGCCTTTATGTTTCTAGTCGATCTTGTGGCCCTCACTGGATGGGCAGGGGCGATATCCGGACAGACCTCACCTGTAGGGTTCGCGACAGATAGTCGGGACCGACATTAAGGCCAAGTGTCACGCTGTCTGAGAGCTTCGCGATAGGTATTGTCACCACCGACACTGGAGAGTGGTATGAAGTCCTGTTCGAAATGCGTCCAGATCGCCCCCGTGCAAGCTTTGCTCGCCAGGACAAGCCAGCCTGCACCGGCTGCAACCTCGCCAACCCCCACTCACAAAAACTCAACCTCAATAAAGCTGAACGGATAGTCGTTGGCGTTGATGACGTCATGTTCGACGCCGGTTTCGCGGAAATAGGGCTCGCCCTTTTTCATCTCGGCGCGGGTGATCATGCCGCCGCCTGTGTCGATGTCGAGAAAGCCGTCGGCCATCGGCACAATGACATAATCATGGTCGTGGCGGTGCCAGCCGGTGTGGGCGCCCGGTGCAAAGCACCATTCGGTCACGCGGGTCCGGCTGTTATCGATATGGGTGGTCGGGCTGGCGGCCTCACGAATCATCGCGGTTTTCCCTCTGGTTCTGATGTCAGTCTTCCTGCCAGACTGGCCACCCCGGACCCACCCTGCCCAGAGCCAGATATGGCGAACCGGGCGGACCAGAAAATCCGCATTCCGGGTTTGGCCTTGCCCCCGCCGGGCCTTACCATGCAGTTCTGCGTTAAAGGGGAGAGTCTGATGGATGACGAGAAGCTGCACGAAGCGGCCCTGATTTATCACCGCGAGCCGAAGCCCGGCAAACTGGCGATCACAGCGACCAAGCCGCTGACCACACAGCGGGATCTGTCGCTGGCCTATTCCCCGGGCGTTGCAGCCGCCTGCCGGGTTATTGTCGAGGATCCAAACGAAGCGGCGACCGTCACCGCCCGCGCCAATCTGGTCGGCGTGGTCACCAACGGTACCGCCGTGCTGGGTCTGGGTGCCATCGGGCCGCTGGCGGCCAAGCCGGTGATGGAGGGCAAGGCCGTCCTGTTCAAGAAATTTGCCGGGATCGATGTCTTCGACATCGAGATCAACGAGACCGACCCGCACAAGCTGATCGATATCATTGCCGCGCTGGAGCCGACCTTCGGCGCGATCAATCTGGAAGACATCAAGTCACCGGAATGTTTCATCATCGAGCAGGCCTGTCGCAAGCGGATGAATATTCCGGTCTTTCATGATGACCAGCATGGCACAGCCATCGTCACCGCCGCGGCGATCCTCAATGCACTGCGCATCACCGGCAAGAAGATCGAGGATGTTAAGCTGGTCTCGACCGGCGGCGGGGCGGCCGGTATTGCCTGCCTGAACCAGCTCGTCAGTCTCGGCATGAAGCGCGAGAATGTCTGGCTCTGCGACATTGCCGGCCTGGTCTGGCGCGGGCGCAATGACGAGATGACCCGGGAGAAGGAAGCCTATGCCCAGGACAGCGACCTGCGCAGCCTGAGCGACGTGATTGACGGGGCCGACGTGTTCCTCGGCCTGTCCGGCCCGAACGTGCTGAAAAAGGAAATGGTCGCGAAGATGGCCGCCCAGCCGGTGATTCTGGCGATGGCCAATCCGGTGCCGGAAATCTGGCCGGAAGATGCCCGCGAGGTGCGTCCGGACTGCATCATCGCCACCGGCCGGTCCGATTATCCCAATCAGGTCAATAACGTGCTCTGCTTCCCGTTCATTTTCCGCGGGGCGCTGGATGTCGGCGCAACCGATATCAACGAGGAAATGAAAGCCGCCTGCGTCCGGGCCATCGCCGATATGGCGATGATTGAATCCTCCGACATTGTTGCCGCCGCCTATGGCGGACAGGAGCTGCGGTTCGGCACCGAATATCTGATTCCGAAACCGTTCGACCCCCGGCTGATTGTCGAGGTCTCCTCTGCTGTCGCGCAGGCCGCCATGGATTCCGGCGTCGCCACCCGCCCGATCGAGGACATGAAGGCCTATCGCGACAGTCTCAGCCGCTTCGTGATCCGCTCCGGGCTGGTGATGAAGCCGATTTTCGAGAGTGCCCGCAAGGACCCGCGCCGGGTCGCCTATGCCGAGGGCGAGGACGAGCGGGTGCTGCGTGCCGTGCAGACCGTCGTCGATGACGCCATTGCCATGCCGATTCTGATTGGCCGGCCCGAGGTCATTGCCTCACGAATTGAGAAAATGGGGCTACGAATCTGCGAGGGCCGCGACTTTGAAGTGGTCAATCCGGAGCAGGACGAGCGCTATGCGGATTTCTGGCGCAGCTATCACGAGATCATGGAACGCGGCGGCGTCTCGCCGGATGCGGCCCGCACCATCATGCGGACCAACACCACCGTTATCGGCTCGATGATGGTCCGCAAGGGCATGGCGGATGCCATGCTCTGCGGCGTTTATGGCCAGTACCGGTTCCATCTGCGCCATGTCATGGATGTGCTCGGCCTCGGCAAGGGCGTGCATGACGTTTCGGCACTCAGCCTGCTGATCCTGCCGCAGGGCAGTATTTTCCTCTGTGACACCCACGTCACCCCCGACCCGACAGCAGAGGAAATCGTCGAGATGACGGTGCTGGCTGCCAACGAGGTCCGGAATTTCGGTATCGAGCCGAAGATTGCCCTGCTGGCCCATTCCAATTTCGGCACCACGGACTATCCGCAGGCGGTGAAGATGCGGGATGCCGCCAGGATGCTGCATGAACGCTATCCGGAGCTTGAGGTTGAGGGCGAGATGCATGCAGATTCCGCCCTGAACCCGCAGAGTCGCGACCGGGTGTTCCCGAACAGCCGGCTGACCGGGACCGCCAACCTGCTGATCTTCCCGAATCTGGATGCCGCCAACATCACCTTCAATGCGCTGAAAACCATGTCCGGCGCCGTCTCGGTCGGGCCGATGCTGATCGGCACCTCCGCACCCGCCCATGTGCTGACCCCGTCCGTGACCGCCCGCGGCATTCATAACGCCACAGCCGTCGCCGTGGTCGAGGCCCAGCGCAAGGGCTGAAGCAGAGACAGGCAGAGCAGGCTTTACAGGTTCGGACCGCACGGGCTATCCAACAGCCATCATCTCCCCAGCGCCGGAGCGCCGCCATGACCGTCAAGATTTCGCCCTCGATCCTGTCCGCCGACTTTGCCCGCCTGGGCGAGGAAATCCGGGCGATTGACGAAGCCGGCTGTGATTATGTGCATGTCGACGTCATGGATGGGCATTTCGTCCCCAACCTGACCATCGGCCCGATGGTGGTCCAGGCGATCCGCCCGCACACCGCCAAGCCGCTGGATGTGCATCTGATGATCGAACCCGCGGACCCCTATCTGGAGGCCTTCGCGAAGGCCGGTGCCGACATCATCACCGTCCATGCCGAAGCCGGGCCGCATCTCGACCGCTCGCTGCAGGCAATCCGCGATCTCGGCAAGAAGGCCGGGGTGTCGCTGAATCCGTCGACGCCGGAAAGCGTGCTCGAATATGTGCTCGACCGCCTTGACCTGATTCTGGTGATGTCGGTCAATCCCGGTTTTGGCGGACAGAGCTTCATCCCCGCATCGTTGCAGAAAATTGCCCGTATCCGGGACATGATCGGCAGCCGGGCGATCGAGCTGGAAGTCGATGGCGGTGTCAATACGGCAACCGTCCGGGATGTTATTGCCGCCGGTGCGGATGTGCTGGTCGCCGGTTCCGCCGTGTTCAACGGCAAGGGCAGCTACGCCGAGAATATCGCTGCACTGCGCCCCTGATTTTTTAGGTTAAGCATGCTGGCTGCCCGACGCGAAAGGGCAGGCCCTGAAGGATGTCCTTTGTTGCAATTGAACTAAAGTTATAACAATATGAAATCTGGCGACGGGGGCTGTTAAGGCGACGTAACAGTCCGGCCCTTCTTGTCGCCAATCGGGAGATCAAGCGCAGCAGCCGGATCAGGCATGATCCGCCGGCGCACCAACAGGGAGAAATTCAATGGGATACGAAGTTTCAAGACGCTCGGCCATCAAGGCGCTCGGGGCGGTTGGCGGCGCAGCGGCGATTCACGGTGCGGCATCGGCCTTCACCATGTTCGCCTCATCCGAAGCCTCTGCGGCGGAAACCGTGCAGAGCCTTCGCTCAACCGCCAAGTCCTGGCTCTGGGCGGCGGAAGACTATGCCAAGGGCGGCGGCTTTTTCGACAAAAGCGGCCTTGATGTGAATATCACCTCGACCGGACGCGGCGTGAACACATCGGCGCTGCTCAGCGGTAATGCCGACATCCTGCTCGGTGCCCCTGACCAGACCATCAAGGTTCAGGTCCAGAATCAGCCAGTCAAGCTGATCGCCGGACTGGTCAACAAATACGCTTCCAACATCGTTGTGAAGAAAGACATCCTCGACAAGCTTGGCGTCACTGAAGCCTCGCCGTTCAAGGACAAGGCAATGGCGCTGAAGGGCCTGAAGATGGGCACCACCGGCCCGGGTGCCGGACCGGACAACCTGCTGCGCTACATGATGACCCAGGTCGGTCTGGAGCCGGACAAGGAAGCCGAGCTGACCGCCGTTCAGGGCGGTGGCACAGGCATTCTGGCCGCCATGGAGCGCGGTGTGATCGACGGCTTCTGCCTGTCCTCGCCAACCTCTGATATTGCCATTGCCAAGTTTGGCGGTGCCTATCTGTTCAACATGGCGCAGAACCCGCCGCCGGAACTGAACGATTACCTCTATATCTCGGTTGCGGTCTCGGAAGAAGCGATCAAGACCAAGCGCGAAACCCTGGTCAATTATGTCAAGGGTCTGGCCATGGCCCAGCAGGCGATCAACAACGATCCCGCCGGCTTCAAGACCTGGTCTGCTGAATGGTTCAAGGGGCTTGACCCGGAGGTTTTCGAGAAGGCGTTCGACAGCAACTCGAAGATCTACATGCCGGACCCGACTCCCCGGGAGCATCACTTCGTCAAGAACATCGAATTCGTCAATCTCAGCTTCAAGACGCTGAACAAGGATCCGATGCCGGCCAGCTTCTCCTTCCTCGACGCCTACGATCCGTCGATTGCGGAAGAGGCGATGAAGCAGCTCTGACGACTCTTTGCGGGGGGCGGCGTTCCGGCGCTGTCCCCCGTTGTTTTTCTCCAGCCCGAACGGGGAGTCCAGATGGCGATCGTCGTTGATCAGGTCACCAAGCGTTTCATTGCACGCGGCCAGGAAGTACACGCGCTTCAGCCAACCTCGATGACAATCAAAGATGGTGAATTCGTCGCCTTTGTCGGCCCCAGCGGCTGCGGCAAATCGACCCTGCTCAACATGATTGCCGGCATATTCCAGCCGACCACCGGCACCATCACCCATGACGGTACCGAGATCACCCGTGTCAACCGGGCGGTCGGTTACATGACCCAGATGGATTCCCTGCTGCCCTGGCGCACGGTGGAACAGAACGTCCGGCTGCCGCTGCAGATTCAGGGTATCAGCCGTGACGAGGTTGAAGACCGCCTCGACCAGATGCTGTCGATGGTCAATCTGTCGAAATTCCGCAACCATTTCCCGAAGGAATTGTCCGGCGGCATGCGCAAGCGCGCGGCCCTGGCACAGCTGCTGATCTATGAGCCGGGCACCATCCTGATGGATGAACCTTTCGGTGCGCTTGATGCACAGCTGAAACTGGTGATGCAGGCCGAACTGCTGAAAATCTGGGCCGACACCAAAAAAACTGTCATCTTCGTGACTCACGATCTGACGGAAGCCATCTCGCTGGCCCAGCGCGTCATCGTCTTTACCGGCCAGCCCGGTACCATCAAGCATATCAGCGAGATTGAACTCGGCGACAATCGTGACGTGTTCAAGAACCGTTTCGAGAAGAAGTTCCAGGACTATTATGAAGTACTCTGGGCTGAACTTGCGCCAGAGATCCACAAGGGAGAGGATCTATGAGCACCAAGACCGAGATTGTTGAGCATTCAGAGGATCGCCCGAACTTCCGTTCCGACGCGGTCGCGGCACATGAAGCCGCGGCGGTACAGCGCCGGCGGATATTGTTCGCCCTGCAGATCGCCTTCGGTGTCTTCATCATCAGCTTCTGGGAATATGCCTCCGGCGCGCTGATTGATCCGTTTTTCATCTCCTCGCCGTCAGCAGTGGTTGTACGGCTCTATGAATGGATCACGGACGGCACGCTGGCGACACATCTCTGGATCACCCTCTATGCCACCTTCGCCGGCTTCACAATCGGCTCCATTGTCGGCTTTACGCTCGGCTTTCTGTTCGGCCGGTGGGACGCCATTGCGACCATCTTCGACCCCTATGTGACGGCACTCTATTGCCTGCCGAAAATTGCCCTGGCACCTTTGTTCATCATGTGGTTCGGCATCGGTATTGAATCGAAGATCGCGATGAGTGCGGTGATCGTGTTCTTCCTGGTCTTCCTGAACACCTTTGGCGGTGTGCGGGATGTCGCACAGATCTATATCAACACCGTGCGGATCATGGGCGCGAATGAATGGCAGCTGCTGCGCTCCGTCATCATGCCCTCTGCCTCTGCCTGGGTACTGACCGGGCTGAAGGTCTCCGTACCCTATGCGCTGATCGGTGCCGTGGTGGGCGAGTTCATGTCATCAAACCGGGGGATCGGTTTCCTGATCGCACAGGCATCCGGCATTTTTGATACGGCTTCGGTATTTGCCGGGCTTGTTGTCCTCGCCACATCAGGCGCGATCATCAGTGCCGGGCTGAAGAAATTCGAGGCTCACACCCTGCGCTGGCGGTGATCCCG
The DNA here is from genome assembly GCA_040219025.1 of Rhodospirillales bacterium. Classification (GTDB taxonomy): domain Bacteria; phylum Pseudomonadota; class Alphaproteobacteria; order Rhodospirillales; family HT1-32; genus HT1-32. The sequence goes on from JAVJTE010000020.1 coordinate 16,145, forward strand.
TTTAACCGATGAGATCACCCGCGCGGGCACGGGCGCCCCGAAGAACCATGGCCAGATCATTCCCGGCGAGAACCAGCTGATGACCCATCGCCATATAATCCCGCGCGAGCGCCGCATCGGCGACGCCGCCAAAGCCGGCAAACTTCCCGGCCCTCCGGGCGGCATCCGCCACCTGCTGCATCGCGTCCCGGATACGGGGATGGCCATATTGCGACGGCAATCCCGTGGCGAAGGTCAGGTCGCTGGCCCCGACCAGCAGCACGTCGACACCCTCGACCGCGGCAATCTCATCAACATTTTCGAGGGCTGCAGGCGATTCGATCATCACCACCACCAGCGTCTCGCGATTCAGCATCTCCGCCCCCTTGTCGAAGCCCAGCGGCTGGTAGCCAAGCGCCGGAAATGCGCCGGGGACCGACCGTTCACCCAGCGGCGCAAAGCGGCAGGCACGGGCAATGGCGCGGGCCTGATCCGCCGTCTCGACATGCGGGGCGATGATGCCCATACCGCCGTTCGACAATATCCGGTTCATCGGCGCCGGGTCATGATCGGGGGTGCGGACCAGCGGAAAGATCCCTGCCTCGATACCCGCCAGCGCCATCTGCGACAGGGTGTCGAAGGACATCGTGCCATGCTCCAGATCCAGAAACAGCCAGTGATAGCCGGCGTCACGCATGATCGCCGCCCAGTCCATTGTCCGGGCCAGCCGCAGGCTGACACCAAGACAGGGCTGGCCGTCTTCAAGGCGCTGGCGAAGGGAGAGGTTCATGGCCACAGGTCCTGTCTGCATTTCAATACAATCCGTTCCAGTCTAACCATCTCATCGATAACAGGCGAGGCCCAACATGCCGGCTGATCTCACTGCCGCCCCGGACGCGAAATCCCGTATCCGGGTGATCTGTCACAACGGCGATTATGTCGCCCCGGACCAGGCGACCATCCGTGTCACCGCACCCGGCCTGGAATTCGCCCTGCTGGTTTTTGAAGGCATCCGCGGCTACCGCAATGACAAAGACGACCAGACCTATGTATTCCGGCTGAAGGAACATCTGGACCGCCTCGCCTTCTCCTGCCGGATGATGCGCTTCGAAGGCGCACCCACAGCGGAGGAGCTTGCCGCTGCCGTGTCGGAAACCATTCGCCGCAATGATTTCCACGAAGATGTCTATATCCGCATTCAGGTCTATGTCGACGACTGGGGCGACATGAATTCGACCGGCCCGATCAGCTGGGATGTCATCGTCCGCCCGCGCCCCCGGATTGCCGCCTTCCATGAAGGCCGGCGTTTCAAAGTCTCCAGCTGGCGCCGTCTGGCGGATGATGCCAGCCCGCCCCGCATCAAGGCCGCCGCCAACTATCTCAACAGCCGCCTGGCCGGGCTGGAAGCGAAAGCCGCCGGCTATGACAACGCCATTCTGCTGAACCCGGACGGCAGTCTTGCCGAAGGGCCGGGGGGCTGCCTGTTCATTCTGCGTGACGGGAAGCTGCTGACCCCGGGCGTTGCCGACGGCATTCTGGAAAGCGTCACCCGCGCCACCCTGCTGGAGATGGCCCGCGAGATGGGTATTCCGGTGGAAGAACGACGCATCGGCAGAACCGAACTGCATCTGGCCAGCGAGGGGTTCTATTGCGGCACCGGACAGGAAATGACGCCGATGCTGTCTGTCGATGACCTGGATCTGGGCGACGGCAGGCCCGGCCCTGTCACCCGTCGCCTGCAGGACGCCTATGACCGGACCGTGCGCGGTCTGGATACCGGGCACCCGCAATGGCGCACCCCCGTCTTCAACAAGGGAAGCTGATCCTCATGACTGAACTTGATCCTGTCCGGCTCGGGCTGGTCTGGCGTCGTCTCGCCGGTATGGTGGACGAGGTGGCCGAAACCTTTATCCGCACCTCGTTTTCCTCGGTCGTGCGTGAAAATCATGATCTGGCCTTCAGCCTGCTGGATCGCAATGGTCGCCAGTTCATCCAGACCCGCAAGAGCATCCCCTCCTTCATCGGCACGCTCCCTGCTACCCTGCGCGCCATGCTGGACAAGTTTCCGCTGGAAACGCTGAAGCCGGGTGATGTGCTGATCTCGAACGATCCCTGGCTTGGCACCGGTCATCTGAATGATATCTCGCTGGCCGCTCCGCTGTTCCGCAACGGTCGCGTCGTGGCTTTTGCCGGCAGTACCGCCCATACGGTGGATATCGGCGGCGCACCCTCACCGACGGCCCGCGACTGCTATCAGGAAGGGCTCTGCATTCCGGTCTCCAGGCTGGTTGTCGCCGGTGAGGAAAACCAGACCATCCTCGATTTCCTGAACGAGAACCTGCGCGAGCCGGAAGAGACCCTGGGCGATATCCGCGCCCAGCTGGTCGCCTATCGCGAGGCAGAGGCCCGGCTGTTCCAGCTGATGGATGACGAAGGGCTGGAAGAAATCGATACGGTGATCGACGAAATTCTCTCCCGCTCGGAACAGAGCATGCGCAAGGTCATTTCTGACCTGCCGGACGGCCGCTACGAAGACGAGATGACCGTCGACGGGTTTGACCATCCGCTGACCATCCGCTGCAGCCTGATTGTTAAAGGCGACGGCATCACCGTCGATTTTGAGGGCACTTCGGCCCAGATCGACCGGCCGGTGAACTGTGTGCTGAACTATACCCGCGCCTATGCCTGCTATGCCCTGAAATGCGCCCTTGATCCGCATGCCCCGAACAATGACGGATCATTCCAGCCGATCACGGTCACCGCGCCGGAGGCCAGCCTGCTGAACGCCGCCCGTCCGGCCCCGGTCTGGGGTCGCCATCTCTCCGGCCATTATGTCCCGCCGGCGGTCTTCGGGGCGCTGTCGAAATGCGCGCCCGACCGCATTGCCGCCGAATCGGGATCGCCACTCTGGAACGTCTATTTCCGTGGCCGCGACAGCCGCAATGACCGGCGCTTTGTGAAGATGTTCTTCATGAATGGCGGCCATGGTGCACGGGCCGGCAGCGACGGACCGGGTTGCCTGTCCTTTCCGTCCAACGTCTCGAACCAGTCCATCGAACAGTTTGAAAATCAGGTGCCGCTGCTGGTCACCGAGAAAGCCTTCGTTGCCGATTCCGGTGGTGACGGCACCTTCCGGGGCGGCCCGGCGCAGCGACTGTCCTTCCTCAATGTCGGTGAAGAGCCGCTGCTGATGACCATCCGGCATGAACGCATCACCTACCCGCCGCGCGGCCTGCAGGGCGGCACCAGCGGCGCGCCGGGTCTTGATCTGGTTGATGGCAAACCGATCCCGGCCAAAAGCGAAACCATGGTCCAGCCCGGCCAGACCGTCACCTTCCAGCCTCCCGGCGGGGGTGGTATCGGCGATCCGAAAAAGCGCAATCCCGCACATGTCAAAGCCGATGTCGCCAGCGGCCTGCTGAGTCCGGCAAAGGCAAAATCCGTCTATGGAGCTGATCTATGAGTGTGACCGCTGACCTGCGTCTCGGCGTCGATATCGGCGGCACCTTTACCGATCTGGTCCTCCACGACCCGAAGGCAGACCGTCTCGTGCTGGAGAAAGTTCTGACCACACCGGAGGCACCGGAACGTGCCGTTCTGGAAGGTGTCGGAAAAATTCTCGCCAAGGCCGGGTTTGGCCCGGAATCCCTGAAATCCGTGATTCACGGCACCACGCTGGTCGCCAATGCGCTGATTGAGCGCAAGGGGGTGGAAACGGCGCTGATCACGACAACCGGGTTCCGTGACATTCTCGAATTTGGCCGGGAATGGCGCTATGACCTGTTCGACCTGACGATTGACCCGCCAACCCCGCTGGTTCCCCGCGCCCGCAGATTTGAGGTGCCGGAACGTGTCGGCCCGGATGGCCGTGTTGTCACGCCACTGGATGAAGAGGCGGTGCGCCGTCTGGCCCGCCAGCTTGCCGGCAGCAGTACCCGGGCGGTTGCCGTGGTCCTGCTGCACGCTTTCCGGAATTCCGATCATGAGGTCCGGATCGGCGAAATTCTGGCGGAGGAAGCGCCGGAACTTGCGGTCAGCCTGTCCAGTGAGGTGACGCCGGAAATCGGTGAATATGAGCGCAGTTCAACCACCGTGGCCAATGCCTATGTCCATCCGGTCTTCCGGGATTATGTCGCCCGGCTGGAAAGTGGACTGAAGCAGGCCGGCTTTACCCGTGATCTGTTCCTGATGCTGTCCGATGGCGGCGCGGTCCACGCGAAGGCCGCCGTGACCTACCCGATCCGGCTGGTCCAGTCCGGCCCCGCCGGTGGCGCACAGGCCGCTGCCCTGTTCGGACAGGCGGCCGGTCTGGGTGATGTCATGTGTTTCGACATGGGCGGCACCACCGCCAAGGCCTGCCTGATCGAGGGCGGCCGCCCGACCCGGGCCCGTGATTTTGAAGTCGCCCGCATGCACCGTTTCTCGAAGGGCAGCGGTCTGCCCCTGCAGGTTCCCGTGGTCGATATGATCGAGGTCGGTGCCGGAGGTGGCAGTATTGCCCGCATTGATGGTCTCGGCCTGATTCAGGTCGGCCCGGATTCCGCCAGCGCCCAGCCCGGTCCGGCCTGTTACGGTCAGGGTGGCGAAGACGCGACTGTAACCGATGCCGATCTGGTGCTTGGTTATCTCGACCCCGGCAACTTTCTGGGTGGTGACATGGCACTGGATGTCGACGCCGCCCGCGCTGCCCTGCTGAATCGCATCGGCACGCCCCTTGGCCTCGACGCCGAACAGGCCGCCTGGGGTGTGCATGAAACGGTGACCGAAAACATGGCCCAGGCCGCCGCCATTCATGCGCTGGAAAAAGGCCGGCGCATCGACCGCTACAGCATCGTCGCCATCGGCGGGGCCGGGCCTGTCCATGCCTGCTCACTGGCCCGCAAGATGGGGGCAAAGCGTATCGTTGCCCCGGCAGCCGCCGGTGTCGCCTCGGCCCTCGGCATGATCGCCTCGCCACCTTCCTTTGAATTCGTACAGGCCGACATGCGCCGCCTTGACGAGGCTGACTGGCCGGCGGTCGCTGGCGCACTGGATGACATGGAAGCCCGTGGCCGTGACATGCTGCGTCTGTCCGGTGTTGCCGACGGGGATGCAAAAACCACGGTCAGCGCCCTGATGCGCTATGTCGGACAGGGCTATGAGGTGGAGACATCGACCCCCCGCGATGTCGCTGTCAGCGCCAGCACAGAAGATCTTCGCCAGCGCTTTGATGCCGCCTACAAGGCCCTGTTCGGCCGGGCGGAAAACATGGCGGTCGAGATTATCTCCTGGCGCGTCGTTGTTGCCGGGCCGGTTCCGGAACTGACCCTGAAAGGCAGCGGCACCGTGCCCGGTCAGGCCCTGAAGGGCCATCGCAAGGCCTGGTTCAGCAGTGACGGTTTCGTTGATACCCCGGTCTATGATGCGGCAAAGCTGGCCACCGGCGACAGCTTCGACGGCCCGGCCCTGGTCGAAGCCCGTGAATCAACGCTGGTCATTCCGCCCGCCGCCCGAGCCACCATCGACCCGTCCGGCGCCATCCTCGTCGATCTGCTGTAGAGGGCATGACACAAGCCGGGATGACCGGATGACAACAAAAAAACGGCGCCCCATCCGGAGCGCCGTTTTTCATCTGTTCAGTACGGCCCCTCAGTGTGCGAGGGCAACCCGCATGGCTTCGGCGACCTTGCGGGCCTGATCGTCATCATCCTCGTCAGCCTGCTTCTGGCGGGCGTCAGCCAGTTCAACCGTCAGTTCGCTGAGCGGCATGGCTTCTTCCGCAAGCACAGTGCAGCGCTCCGGCGTAACCTCGGCAAAACCACCGGCAACGAAAATCTGTTCCTTCACCTTGCCGCCTTCGTGGATGTCGATGACACCCGGGCGTACGGTACCGATCAGCAGCGAGTGGCCGGGCAACACACCGATATCGCCGTCACCGCCGGGTACCACGACCATTTCCACCGCCTCAGACAGCAGCAGGCTTTCAGGCGAAACCAGTTCAAATTCAAGTGTGTCGGCCATAGCGATCGCTCCTTAAGCGGCTTCCGCCATCTTCTTGGCTTTGGCAATGGCGTCATCGATGGTGCCGACCATGTAGAATGCCGATTCCGGCAGATGGTCATACTCACCTTCAACAATGCCCTTGAAGCCACGAATGGTTTCTTCCAGCGAGACCAGCACGCCCGGCGAACCGGTGAACACTTCGGCCACATGGAACGGCTGTGACAGGAAGCGCTGGATCTTGCGGGCGCGGGCGACGGTCAGTTTGTCTTCTTCCGACAGTTCGTCCATGCCCAGAATAGCGATGATGTCCTGCAGCGACTTGTAGCCCTGCAGCACCTGCTGAACCTTGGTCGCAACCCTGTAATGCTCTTCACCGATGATCCGCGGATCCAGCATGCGGGAGGTGGAGTCGAGCGGATCAACAGCCGGGTAAATACCCAGTTCTGCGATCTGGCGCGACAGCACGGTGGTCGCATCGAGGTGAGCAAAGGAGGTGGCAGGTGCCGGATCGGTCAAATCATCGGCCGGCACGTAAATCGCCTGCACCGAGTTGATCGAACCCTTCTTCGTCGCGGTAATACGTTCCTGCAGCGCACCCATATCGGTCGCCAGTGTCGGCTGATAGCCCACAGCCGACGGGATACGGCCGAGAAGTGCGGACACTTCGGAGCCGGCCTGCGTGAAACGGAAGATGTTATCGACGAAGAACAGCACGTCCTGGCCTTCTTCATCACGGAAATATTCAGCCAGTGTCAGACCGGAAAGGGCAACACGGGCACGGGCGCCCGGCGGCTCGTTCATCTGGCCATAAACCAGGGCGGCCTTGGATTCGCCGTCCGGAACGATAACGCCGGATTCCATCATTTCGTGGTACAGATCGTTCCCTTCACGGGTACGTTCGCCGACACCGGCAAACACGGAATAACCACCATGGCCCTTGGCGACGTTGTTGATCAGTTCCATGATCAGCACGGTCTTGCCAACGCCGGCACCGCCGAACAGGCCGATCTTGCCGCCCTTTGCGTAAGGGGCGATCAGATCGACGACCTTGATGCCGGTGGAGAGAATTTCCGTTTCCGTCGACTGCTCGTCAAAGGTCGGGGCCGACCGGTGAATCGGCAGGGTCTTGTCCGAGTCAATCGGGCCACGCTCGTCAATCGGCTCGCCGATGACGTTGATGATGCGGCCAAGCGTACCCGGGCCGACCGGCACCTGGATCGGGGAGCCGTTATCGGTGACTTCCTGTCCGCGGACCAGACCTTCGGTTGCGTCCATGGCGATGGTACGGACCATGTTTTCACCGAGATGCTGGGCAACTTCGAGAACCAGCCGCTTGCCGTCGTTCGTCGTTTCCAGCGCGTTCATGATTGCCGGAAGTTCGCCGCCGGCGAACCGCACGTCCACGACCGCTCCTGTAACCTGGGTGATGGTACCAACGTTATTTTTCGTGGTCTTCGCCATCTTCGCCATTTTTGTTGCTCCGATTGCCGTTCGTTAGAGCGCTTCCGCGCCCGAGATGATTTCAATAAGTTCTTTGGTGATCACAGCCTGACGTGTCCGGTTATAGGTCATCGTCAGCCCGTCAATCATGTCGCCAGCATTCCGCGTCGCATTGTCCATGGCGGTCATACGCGCACCATGTTCGGATGCCGAGCTTTCCAGCAGTGCCTGGAAAACCTGGGTACGGATATTCCGCGGCAGCAGTTCTTCCAGAATTTCCGTCTCGTCCGGCTCGTAGGTGTAGATCGCACCTGACGAGGTTGCAGAGGAGGCTTCTTCCTTTTCCTCTGATTCGGCCCCGACGAAGGGGATCAGCTGCTGACGGGTGATGATCTGGCTGATGGCCGACTTGAAGCGGTTGAAGACAACCGTGCAGACATCAAATTCGCCTGCCTCGAACATTTCGACAATCTTGTCGGCAACTTCGACAGCTTCACTGTAGACCACAACGCGGCGACCGAGACCGGAGATAACCCCGGCAAGATCGTTCGGGAAGCGGCGTTTCAGGATATCATGACCCTTGCGGCCAACGCAGAGGATCTTCACGGTCTTGCCGTCAGCCTTCAGCTGATTGGCGAGACGCGTGGTCTCACGGATGATCGAGCCGTTGAAGGCACCGCAGAGGCCACGGTCGCCGGTAAAGGCGACCAGCAGATGCACCTTGTCGTCGCCGGTACCTGCCAGCAGACGGGGAGCACCTTCGACACCTTCGAAGGAGCCGGCCAGTGAACTCAGCATACGCTCCATCCGCACCGCATAGGGCCGTGCGGCTTCTGCGCCTTCCTGAGCGCGGCGCAGCTTGGCCGCTGCAACCATTTTCATTGCCGAGGTGATCTTCTGCGTCGATTTGACGCTGTTGATCCGTGCTCGCAGGTCTTTGAGATTAGCCATGAATCAGGCCTTCATTACCTTGTCCGGGATCAGGCGAACTTCTTGGAAAAATCTTCCAGGAAGGCAGCGAGTTTCTTGTCGATATCTTCCGTCAGGGCCTTTTCCTTCCGGATAGCTTCGAGAATATCCCCGCCCTTGGCGCGCAGATCGTCGAGATACTGCTTTTCAAAGCGGTTGATGTCCGACACGGCGATCTTGTCGAGATAACCCTTCACCCCGGCATAGATGGCGCAAACCTGCTCTTCGACCGGCAGCGGCGTGTACTGCGGCTGCTTCAGCAGTTCGGTCAGACGCTCGCCACGGGCCAGCAGCTTCTGGGTCGCCGGGTCGAGATCGGAGGCGAACTGTGCGAAGGCGGCCATTTCACGATACTGGGCAAGCTCCAGCTTGATCGAGCCGGCAACCTGCTTCATGGCCTTGATCTGCGCGGCGGAACCAACGCGGGACACGGACAGGCCGACGTTCACGGCCGGGCGGATGCCCTTGTAGAACAGATCGGTTTCCAGGAAGATCTGACCGTCGGTGATCGAAATCACGTTGGTCGGAATATAGGCCGACACGTCACCGGCCTGGGTTTCAATCACCGGCAGGGCGGTCAGCGAGCCGAGACCGGCCTCTTCACCCATTTTCGCGGCGCGTTCCAGCAGACGGCTGTGGAGATAGAAAACGTCGCCGGGATAAGCTTCACGGCCCGGCGGGCGACGCAGCAGCAGCGACATCTGGCGATAGGCAACGGCCTGTTTCGACAGATCATCATAGAAGATGACCGCATGGCGGCCGCTGTCGCGGAAGAACTCACCCATGGTGCAGCCGGTATAGGGCGCCAGGAACTGCAGCGGTGCAGGATCCGAGGCCGTTGCGGCGACAACGATGGAATATTTCATGGCGTCATAGTCGGTCAGCGTCTTGACGAGCTGGGCGACCGTGGAACGCTTCTGGCCGACGGCGACATAGATGCAGTAGAGCTTCGAGCTCTCATCCTTGCCTTCGTTGACGGCCTTCTGATTCAGGATTGTGTCGATGATGACGGCGGTCTTGCCGGTCTGGCGGTCACCGATGATCAGCTCACGCTGGCCGCGACCAACCGGGATCAGGCTGTCGATAGCCTTGAGGCCGGTCTGCATCGGTTCGTGAACCGATTTCCGCGGGATGATGCCCGGTGCCTTGACTTCAACGCGCTGGCGGCTGGCACCTTCGATCGGGCCTTTGCCATCGATCGGGTTACCAAGACCGTCAACGACACGACCCAGCAGGCCCTCGCCAACCGGAACGTCAACGATGGCGCCGGTCCGCTTGACGGTGTCGCCTTCCTTGATACCCCGGTCATCGCCGAAGATAACGATACCGACATTGTCGGTTTCCAGGTTGAGCGCCATCCCTTTGACGCCGCCCGGGAATTCAACCATCTCACCGGCACGGACCTGATCCAGGCCGTAGACACGGGCGATGCCGTCACCGACTGACAGTACCTGGCCAACTTCGGCTACTTCGGCTTCCTGACCGAAATTTGCAATCTGGTCTTTCAGAATGGCGGAGATTTCCGCGGCGCGGATGTCCATCATCCAACCCCTTTCATGGCGAGTCGCATTTGTTGAAGTTTGGTGCGTATCGATGTGTCGATCATGCGTGACCCGACACGGATAACCAGGCCGCCCAGCAAGCCGGGATCAACACTGGTTTCGACGGCAACCTTGCCGCCTGCCTGACCTTTGAGGGCATCGGCGACAGCTTTTTCCTGAGCCGCTGTCAGTTTGACGGCAGAGGTGACTTCAGCAGTCACTTCGCCCCGGCGGCTCGCAAGCAGTTTGAGATAGGCGTTACACATATCGGCCAGCGCAAAAAGGCGGCCGTTACGGGCAACAACCCCGATAAAATTTGTTACCAGATCCGTCGCGCCGGCTTTTTTCAGAACAGCGGACATTGCCCGGCCCTGTTCATCGCGGTCGCTGAGCGGAGAGCGGACCAGTCTGGTCAGATCATCCGAGTCCGTCAGCATCTGCTGCAGACCGCGCAAATCTTCTGCGACCTCGTCCAGTTTCTTGCCGTCGTCGGCAAGATCATACAATGCGGTGGCGTAACGCCCTGCGATCTCCGAAGACACGAATGCTTGCCCTCTCGGTTGCTCTGACGACCGTCCCCGGACGGTCTTTTTTCTGAACGCACCCGACGTCGTCACCGAAACAGGTTTCGACGAAGTGCGCGGGGTAACTATCATCTAGCCGGGGGGCGCGCAAGTCGCACAGCCGCGATTTTTCGCTGTTGGCGAAGGGTTTTTCACCACGACCGCCGGATTGCGGATATGCGGCTGTTTTACGCGGGCGCGGATCACCGGGCAGCCGCCGGTCAGGGCCGGTCTGCCGGGCTGTGCAGCAGGTCAGGATTCCCCCGCTGTTTCGGGCACCGCAGAAGGATGAACAACTCAGCCGCCCGGCAGGGAGCGCCGGGCCTGCAGCAGATCCTCGCGCCGGTGACAGCCGACAAGATGATCATTGACCAGCCCCATGGCCTGCATGAAGGCATAGGCCGTGGTCGGGCCGACAAAGCTCCAGCCACGTTTCTTCAGGGCCTTCGACAGCGCAACCGATTCCGGGGTTTTGCCGATGACCGACATGGAGGCATGATCAATGACCGGCGGGCGGCTTGCCGGGTCCGGCTCAAACGACCAGAAAAAGGCCGAGAGAGACCCCGCCTCCCCGACCAGATCGATGGCCCGTTTTGCATTATTGATGGTCGATTCGATCTTGCCCCGGTGGCGGACAATACCGGCATCGCCGAGCAGGCGTTCCACGTCCCGTTCGTCAAACTCCGCAATCCTGCGGAACTCGAAATTGGCAAAACCGGCGCGGAAATTCTCCCGCTTGCGCAGGATGGTGATCCAGCTCAGACCGGACTGAAATCCCTCAAGGCAGATCTTTTCGAACAGGGTACGATCATCGGTGACCGGGTTGCCCCATTCATGGTCGTGATAGCCCTGGTAAAATTCGTCATCGCCACACCACCAGCAGCGGCTGACGCCGTCACCACCAACATTCAGGCCCTCGGTCATTTCTATCCCTCATATGTTTCAGGTCTGGCTAGCACGATCCGCTGACAGATTCTGTCAGCAGCCGCAGGGTCATCCGGCAGGCGGTGCGGCGATATAGTCATCAGCCTGCATCTCGATCAGCCGCGAGGCGGTACGCTGGAATTCAAAGGCGGTATCACCGGCCGGATGCAGGTCCACAGGGCTGGCATCGGCGGCACAGATGAACTTGCAATGCGCTTCATACAGCGCGTCGACCAAGTGGACGAAACGGCGGGCCTCGTTGCGGTTTTCCGGCCCCAGTTTCGGGATACCATCCATGATGACCGTGTCGAAATGTTCGGCCAGCACCAGATAGTCGGCGGCCCCCAGCGCCTTGGCACAGAGGTCTTCGAAAGAGACGAAAGCGACGTTGCGGGCGGCGCGCGGAATCCGCAGTTTCCGGCCCTGAACCTCCAGGGTTACCGGCTCGCCCTCTTCCGTATCGGTCAGATCGAAGAAGGTTCGCTCCAGCTCCTGCGTGGCCTCCGGGCTCAGCGGCGTATGATAGACCTGACGGCCCTGAATGCGACCGAGACGATGGTCTGATCCATCGTCGATCTCCATCACCGTCATATGCTGTTTCACGATGTCGATGAAGGGCAGGAAGCGGTCGCGCTGCAGGCCATCCCTGTAGAGGTTGTCCGGCATCACATTCGAGGTGGCGACCACCACAACCCCGGCCTCGAACAGGGCGGTGAACAGGCGCCCCAGAATCATCGCATCGGTGATGTTGTTGACCTGAAATTCGTCAAAGCAGAGCAGCCAGGCCTTGTCGACGATCACCCGGGCCAGTGCCGGCATCGGATCACGGTCGGCATCGACCTTCCCCGCCTTTGCGGCCTGGCGGAACCGGTGCAGACGGTCATGTACTTCCAGCATGAAAGCATGAAAATGGACCCGCTGCTTATGGTCGACCGGGGCGGTTTCAAAGAACATGTCCATCAGCATCGACTTGCCCCGCCCGACGCCACCCCACAGATAGAGACCCTTCGGGGCGGAGGTCTGCTTGCGCCGGTCAAACCAGGCTTTCCAGCTCGACTGGCCGTTCGCCGGAACATAGCCGTTCAGCGCCTCATGCATCTTCTGGAACGCCATGACGGCCGCTTTCTGCCCGCTGTCCGGGTTTATCTCGCCATCGTCAAGCAGCGCCTGATAGCGGTGTTGCGGGTCGTCCGTCATCGACCGCCTGAAACCCTGATGTTTGATCCGGTGCAGTAGCTGGCCGCATCCGACAGCAGCCACAGTGTTGCTTCAGCGATCTCACCGGGCAGTCCCGGCCTTTTCATCGGGATGGCCGGAGCTTTTTCTGTCAGCCGCTCAGGTCGCCCGGCATCAGCATGAATGTCAGTCTCGATCATGCCGGGGGATACGGCGTTGACCCGGATTCCCTGTTCCGCAACCTCGCGTGCCAGACCGATGGTAAGACTGTTGACCGCCCCCTTGGTGGCGGCGTAATGCACATATTCATGGGGTGAGCCAAGGTCCGCCGCAACCGAGGATATCAGAACGATATTGCCGCCCTGACCGCCGCGTCCGGTGCTCATGCGCCGCACCGATTCACGACAGCAAAGGATCAGGCCGAAAATATTGATGTCGAGCGTTCGCCGCAGCATCCCCGCATCGATATCCGCCAGTTCGGTGAACGCCCCGGTGACCCCGGCATTACCGACAAACGCATCAAGCCGGCCAAAATGACTGTCGATGGCGGCGAAGGTCTCCAGCACGCCGGCCTCGGTTCCGGCATCGGCCTTCAGGGCCAGTCCCCGCCGACCGGATGCCTCGATATCAGCCACCACAGAGGCGGCAGCATCGTCACGTCCGGCATAGGTCAGGCAGACGTCATATCCCTGCTGTGCGGCCTGGCGGGCAATCGACGCCCCGATTCCCCGCGCAGCACCGGTTACCAGCATGACAGGAGCCATATTCGGCTTCCCCCGATTGTTTCAGTCAATTCTGCCGGCAGTCTAATGCCTGAACCGGGCAACGCAACGGAGCTTGAACCGGGCGACAAACTGCGTATCAGTCATGACCGGGTCAGGAACGGCTGACCGGTAACAGGGAAGGAGACCATGATGGATGATGACAAGTTCGGAATGTCGGTAAGAATGTTTCTCAAGAAAGTCGGGATCACCTCGCAGCGGGAAATCGAGGCTGCGGTCCGGGCCGCCATTGACTCAGGCAAACTGAAAGGCGGCGAGAAGCTGACGGCAACAGTTCATCTGACGGTCGGCGGGGTCGATCTTGACTGCCGGATCGATGGCGAGATTGCCCTGGAATAGGCAGGGGCCTGTAACCCGGGGGTGCCAGACACTATCTCTCTGGCAGGTTCTGCGCTATTCTGGCCACAGCAGCACGGCAGGAGGATGTCATGCATACCGTCTTGAAGGCGTTATCGAGGCTGGCAGGAGTGGCCGTCTTTGCGGTTTCCACCTCGGCCTTTGCCGCGCCGGACTGTACCTGCCGGTATCAAGGGGCCGACTTTAATGTCGGGTCCTGCACCTGCATCACCATTTCCGGAGAGGCAAAACGTGCCTGCTGCGGTCGGGTGCTGAACAACACCTCATGGGATTTCAATGCCGGGCAATGCCCGGTATCGGCAGTACCGCCTTCCTCCTCTCCGGCCACCCGGACAGCAGATGCCGGGGTGGATATCCAGCAACAGGCCGCCCTGCCACAAGGTCGAATCACAGCCGAATCCGGCGCGTCCGGGCAATAAAAAAGGCCCCCGCTTTCGCGAGGGCCTGACTTACGTCTTTACCATTTACGTCTCAGATCAGTTGAGCCGGTTGGGTAAATCCTTGATAGCGGCAGTAATCAGCGCCGAGGACTGTTTCGCGTCGAGCTGCTCGACAATCAGTTTCTCGGTGGCGGTCAGGGCAATCTCTGCCGCCTGATCGCGAACCTGCTTGATCGCCTGCTGTTCGGCCTGGGCCAGACGATCCATGGCCTGCTGTTCGCGGCGCTTGATCGATTCTTCCAGTTTCCTGGCACCCTGTTTGGCCATGCGCTCGGCTTCTTCCTTGGCCTGGGCAACAATGGCGTCAGCCTCTTTCATCGCTTCGCGCTGCTTGGCCTTGTAACTGGCCAGCAGGTCGCTGGCTTCCTCGCGAAGACGCTCGGCCTCGTCGATTTCCTGCCGGATCTTGACGGAACGGCTGTCGAGTGCCGCCGCTACTTTCGCCGGCACCTTGAGATACAGCAGAACACCAACGAACAGGACAAAGGCAACGGCAACCCAGAATGTAGGATCAGTAAACATTCTCAGCCCCTTTCTTGCAGGGTGGCATCCACCGCTTTACCGAGGGCCTCGTCGTCAGGCTTGCTGCCGATCAGCCGTTCGGTCGCAGACCGCGCGACATCAACAGCCACATCACGAAGCGACCCCATTGCCTCGTCACGTGCAGCCGCGATCCGGCTTTCGCCTTCTTCAAGCTGCTTGGTGATCTTGGCGGTGACTTCGGCTTCACGCTTGTCGGCCTGTTTCTGCAGTTTGGCGTTGGTTTCAGCTATCTCTGCCTGGGCGCTGGAGCGCGCTTCGGCAAGGGCAGCCTCATAGGCCTTGAGGGCTTCTTCCGCTTCCTCACGCAGTTTGGCGGCGCGGTCGAGATCATGAGAGATCTTGTCCTGGCGTGCTTCCAGAACCTGACCGATCCGCGGCAAGGCGACTTTCCACATCAGGATGAACATCACGGCAAAGGTGATGAGCAGCCAGATGAGCTGAGGCGCAAACGGTGTCGCCGGATCTAGTTGCGGCATGGGACGTTCCTGTCATGCGCAATCCGGCCGGAGCCGGATCGCCGGTATCAGGTGAACAGAATGACGAGTGCGATAACCAGTGCGAAAAGCGCGATGGCTTCAACAAGGGCGAAGCCCAGCATGGTCATCGGGAACACGGCGGACTGAGCAGCCGGGTTACGGCCAACGGCCTGAATGAAGGAGGCGAAGATCGAGCCAATGCCGATCCCGGATCCGATAACGCCGATAACCGCGAGGCCGGCGCCGAGCATCTTTGCAGCTTCAAGTTCCATAATAGATTTCCTTTTTTCGAAGGGTGGTTTCCAGCGCTCTGCGTCCTAGTGGAGATGCAGGGCGTCGTTCAGGTACAGACATGTCAGAATGGTGAAGACATAAGCCTGCAGGAAAGCGATGACGAATTCGAGGCCGGTCAGTGCGGTCACGAAGGCCAGCGGCAGTACGCCGGCGACACCGAGTGAGGCAACAAACCCGGCAAAAACTTTGAGCAGGGTGTGGCCAGCCGTCATATTCGCGAAAAGCCGGACCGAAAGGCTGATCGGCCGCGAGAGATAGGAAATGATCTCGATCGGAACCAGCAGCGGGGCCATTGCAATGGGAACCCCCGGCGGCATGAAGAACGAGAAAAAGTGCAGGCCATGCTTTGCGATGGCAATCACGGTCACACCGACAAACACCACCAGCGCCATGGCGAAGGTTACCGCGATATGGCTGGTGAAGGTAAAGCTGTAGGGCATCATGCCAAGCAGGTTGCCGAACAGGATGAACATGAACAGCGAGAAGATGAAGGGGAAGTATTTCGCACCTTCGGTGCCGACGGTGTCGCGAATCAGGTTGGCGACGAACACATAACTGAGTTCCGCCATCGACTGCCAGCGACCCGGCACCATCTCGCCCTTGCGCATGCCACCGACCAGAAAGATGGTGGCAAGCAGCACGGAGACCACCATGAAGGCAGATGAGTTTGTGAAAGACGCATCGAACGATCCGAGATCAATCGGTACCAGGGTCTTGATCTCGAACTGTGCGAGCGGGCTCTGATTTTCCGCCATCGATTACACTCTTTCCCTACGCATCCGGCGCGTCCTTGTCGGACGGGGCCTTTTTATAGCCAACGGTGCCACCGAACCCGGCGGCAAATCTGTATACATTCATGATTCCGGCAACGCCACCCAAGACGACGCCGACGATCATGATCCAGGGGCTGGTTTCCAGCCATTTATCGAGTCCCCACCCGGCAGCCGTACCCACGGCCAGGGCAGAGACAAGTTCCAGACCCATACGAAAGGCCACGCCCAGCATACCGTATTTCGGCGGCTGATCAGGCTTTCCGCTGTCAAACGGCGACCGGTTATCCCCGCGCGCCGCCTTCAGGCGTCTGTCAAACTCCGAAAGATCCCTGCCATCCCTGTCGGTCACGGCTGACCCTTTCAGACCCTGTGAATCGCGGCGCAATCTATTGGGGTGATTCCGGCGAGTCAAGCGACCGACAGGGCCTGCGGCATAATTTCCGCATGTTGCCGGTCAGGGGGTCGGCCTACGGAAACTACGTATTTCGACCAATACATATGAAGCCTATCATCCGGCCACAATCAGGAACCGCAGTATGGCCCGTATAGACCCTCAGGAACTCGCCGCAGTCGTCAAACTGCACTATCGGTTTGTGAAGGGCCTGAATGGCGGGCGCCGTGCCATGCTGATGCTGCGCAATATCACACGATACCGGCTGCCCAAACTCAATTTCTCCAACTCGATTCTGGCAGGCTCCAGCTTCGCCGGCTGTAATCTGGAGGAAGCAGATTTTTCCTCGTCCGATCTGTTCGGCGTCGATTTTAACGGTGCCAACCTGCGCAATGCCCTGCTGGTAAAGACTGATCTGCGGGGAGCGACCCTGCTTGGCTGTGATTTTTCCGGCGCAGACCTGAGCGGCGCAGACATGCGCCAGGGTGCGCTGATGGACGCGAAGATGAAGCTCAGCAAGGCGGACATGACGGAAGACGAAGCCGAGCGTGCCGAAGCCATCAAGAAGCAGATTTCCAAAGGCCAGGGACCCCTGGGCAGTTTCGATGCCGCAGGCAGCACCTCCGAATATTCCGTCGACCTCAGCAATACCAAACTTGTCGGCGCAAACCTGAGCGGTGCCAAACTCCAGAACGCCAATCTGGCCAATGCCGATCTGGCCAACGCAAATCTGGAAGGTGCGCGGCTTGATAACGTGAATATGAGCGGCGCACTTCTGTACCAGACGAAACTTGGCGGGGCCTCGCTGATGGGGGTGGAGCTTCCGGCGAGTCTGGATGATCTGAAGAAGGACGTCGCGATGAAGGTCATTCGTCATAATCGCTGGATCACGACAAACGGTCGCGATGGCGAGCGGGCTGATTTCAGCGGCATGGACCTGACCGGCGTTTCTCTCAAAGGGCTTAATCTCTGCGGGGCAAAACTGGTCGAGACGACGCTGCGGGACGCCGACCTGACCGGTGCAAAGCTTATTCTGGCCGATCTCAGCGGGTCGATCCTGAGCGGAGCCGTGCTGGAGCGGGCGGAGCTTGACGGGGTAAACCTCACGCAATGCACCATGGCCCGGACAAATTTCCGCCGGGCCCGGCTGCGGCCGGCGGAACTGGCACCGGGTGATGCGACCAATCCGCCGCGTCTGTGGAGCGCCAATCTCTCCGGTGTTGATGTGATGGGGGCGGACCTCAGTGAGGCGGATCTTACCTCTGCCAGGCTCGATGGCGTCGATTTTGCCCAGACCCGCTTCCGCGATGCCCGGTTTGATGGCTGTGTCCTGACAGAGCAGCAATCAGAAGCCCTGAAGGCTGATGGCGGTATCATCGGGGCATGAGAGGCGCTATAGTCCGCTCGCCGGGCCCCGTGGCCGACCAGTCTGCACCGACCGGAAGTATAATGAGCAAAATTGAACCAGATGAAATTGCCGTCATACTGAAACGCCATCAGGCTTTTCTGCTCGGCAAGCCGGGTGGTCAGAGAGCCAATCTCACCTTGCGCGATCTGTCAGGCGTGCGTTTCGGGCGGGTCAATCTGGCGTCGGCAAACCTGTCCGGTGCGAAGCTTGAGGGATGCAATTTCGTCGGTGCCAATCTCTCCGGCAGCGACCTGTTCGGGGCCGACCTGAGCAAGGCGGATCTGCGGAACGCCAATCTGTCGAAATCGGACCTCCGCGGCGCCCAGCTCTATCGGGCTGATATGACCGGGGCCAATCTGGCCTCTGCGGATATGCGACCCGGCGCGCTGATGGACGCAAAATCAAAGCTGACCAAAAAGCAGATGACAGATGAAGAGCGCGACCGGGCCCAGATGGTCGCCGCAGAGATCGGTCGCACGAATATGGCCAGTGCAACCCTGAACGCGGCCAACATGTCGAGCGCGGATATGTACAAGGCCAACCTGCACGAGGCGAAGCTGGCGAATGCGAACCTGACGTCGGCCCGGCTGAAGGATGCGGATATCAGCAGTGCCGATCTTTCAGGCGCGAACTTTGAAGGGGCGGAACTGACGGGTGCAAACCTGAAAGGTGCCCTGATGGTTGGGGCGAACCTGCATAATGCCGACCTGACCAATGTCGAAATGCCGGCAATGTCGGATGGTCTGGCTGAAGACGTGCAGAAGCTGCTCAGCGAGCACATGTACTGGATCAATTCCGATGGTCGCAAAGGAAAGTGCGCCGACTTTTCGGGCCGGGACCTGAAGGAGATTTCTCTGGAAGGTGCCAATCTCAGCGGCGCAAAATTTTGCGGAGCCAAGCTGAAGTTTGCCAATCTGTCCGGGACCATCCTGATGTTCTGCGATTTCACCGATGCCGATCTGTCGGGGGCGGATTTCAGCAAGTCGATCATGAACGGGGCCAACCTTACCGGGGCCCGTCTGGCGCGGGCAAAACTGCATGATACCTGCCTGAAACCGGCTGAACTGGGATCGGCAGCAGATGCAATCCAGGAACTCTGGCCGGCGAATCTCCGGCGGGCCGATTTCACCGGTGCCGACCTTACCGGTGCTGATCTTGAGGCAGCTCACATGGATGATGTGATCCTGCGGCAGGTAACGGTAACACGAGCCAGTTTCAAGGATTGCCGCTTGAGCGATGAGCAGTCGAAATTCGTGCGCGCGGGCGGCGGTACGGTCTGATAGTGTCGGCAGCATGTCTGAAATCATTTACGAAATTCCGGCTTTTGACATAACGGTTCCGGTCGTTGTCATCGGGGCCGGGGCCTGCGGATCCATCGCTGCGCTGGCGGCCCGTGATAATGGCGCAGAAGTTCTGGTGCTTGACCGGGATACCTCTCCCGGTGGCTCGACGGCCCTGTCATCCGGCTTCATCCCGGCCTGCGAAACCCGGTGGCAGACCGCCATTGGCGAGACGGACTCCGTCGCCATCATGTCCGCCGATATTCAGCGCAAGGCGAAAGGCCGGGCCGATCCGGTTCTGACCGATCTGGTCGCCCGAACCTCCGGCCCGACGCTGGAATGGCTGGCCGACCGGCATGGCATCCCCTTTGTCCTGCTCGAAGGCTTTAAATATCCCGGCCACACAGCACTGCGGATGCATGCCCATGCCGAGCAGACAGGCCGCGGCCTGATTACGGCCCTGCATACGGCCCTGTCGGCGGCAGATATCGACATCATGACGGATGCCCATGTGACGGCGCTGTATGCAGACCGGGCTGGCAAAATTCACGGGGTCAGGGTTGCCAGACCTGACGGATCGACCGAGGCCATCGGCTGCGCGGCGCTGGTGCTGGCCTGCAACGGCTATGGCGGCAGCCGGGAGATGCTGGAGCAGTATATCCCCGAAATGGCTCCGGCGATCTATTTCGGTCATGTCGGCAATCAGGGTGATGCGGTAAAATGGGGTGATGCACTTGGTGCAGGGCTGGCCGATATGGGAGCTTATCAGGGGCATGGCTCTGTCGCCTGGCCACATGCGGTTCTGATCAGCTGGGCGCTGATGATGGAAGGCGGCATTCAGGTCAATCTGAAGGGCGAACGCTTTTCCAACGAAAATCAGGGCTATTCCGAACAGGCAGTTGACGTGCTGGCCCAGCCCGAAGGCATTGCCTGGGACATCTATGACCAGCGCCTGCATGACCTTGGCATGACCTTCGATGATTATCGTCAGGCGGAAAAGGCCGGGGCCGTGCGCCGGGCCGATGACCCGGCAGCGCTCGCCGCGCTGATTGATCTGCCCGCCGGAACTCTGCAACAGACCCTCGATCACGCCGCCGCTCTTCAGGCAGGCAGGGGAGAGGATGTGTTCGGTCGCGATTTCACACAAAAACCGCCGCTTTCAGGGCCGTTTTATGCGATCCGGGTGACCGGCACGCTGTTCCACACGCAGGGCGGGCTGACGATTGACGACCGGACCAGGGTGATGCGTCCGGACGGCTCGTTACTGCCCAATCTGTTTGCCGGCGGGGGCGCGGCACGGGGTGTTTCCGGCCCCGCAGTCTGGGGATATCTTTCCGGGAATGGCCTGCTGACGGCGGTCTCACTGGGCCGCCTTGCCGGTGAAGCCGCCGCTGATCAGGTGACCTCCGACCGCTAATCGGTCTTGCGGTAGCGACCGCCATATTTGACCAGCCCGACAATTACGCCGCGCAATGTCCGGACTTCCTGTTCGGTCATGCTGGCGCGCAGGAAAATATTACGGATGTTGCGGGTCATGGTCGGGCGTTTTTCGACCGGCAGCAGAAAGCCGCAATCATCGAGCTCACGCTCCAGATGCTCGAACAGGCCGATCAGTTCTTCACGGCTGGCCGGGCGGGTGCTGCCCATGACCTGCTCCACCGGGGCCTTTTCGACACCGGCCTGATACCATTCATAGCCGACCAGCAGCACCGCCTGCGCCAGATTGAGCGAGGAGAATGCCGGGTTCAGCGGCGCTTCCACCACCACGTCGGCCAGCGCGACATCGTCGTTATGCAACCCCTTGCGTTCGGCCCCGAACAGAATACCGAGCTGCTGGCCTGCCCCGGTCCGTGAGCGCATGTCGGCGGCGGCGGCGCGCGGTGTCATCACCATCTGGGTCATGGCACGGGGCCGGGCCGTGGTGGCATAGACCCCCTGCAGATCGGCAATCGCTTCGGCGGTTGTCCCGAACACCCGCACCCCGACGCCTTTTTCCAGCGCACCGGAGGAGGATGCCACGGCTTTCTCGCTCGGCCAGCCGTCGCGGGGCCGGACCAGCCGGAGGTCGGTCAGCCCGTTATTCAGCATGGCGCGGGCACACATGCCGATATTCTCACCCAGCTGCGGGTCGACCAGAATAACGGCCGGGCCGGGTAGCACCGCCGCCGCAAATTTACCGTCGGTTCCGGCCATCAGTCGGGTGTCCGCAGGTCCGTTGCACCTTTCAGATGCTCTGTCGCCACACCGTCCCTGAACAGCTTGTAGGTGATGGAATCGCGCAGCGCATTGAACGAGGCAGAGATAATGTTGGTGGACACACCGATGGTGGACCAGCTGCGGGCGGCCCGTCCCCTGCCGCTGGCACTTTCGATGCGGACACGGGTGACCGCCTCGGTACCGTCATTCGGAGTCAGGATGCGTACCTTGTAGTCGACAAGACGCAGATCGGTAAGCGTCGGATAGCAGCCGATCAGCACTTTGCGCATGGCCCCGTCGATGGCGTTCACCGGGCCATTACCCTCGGCGACGCTCATGAACTCGTCATCGCCGACCTGCAGCTTTACGGTCGCTTCCGACAGGGTGACCTCTTCCGCACGGGCGTTCCAGCGACGCTCGTCGATGACCCGGAAGCTGGAGAGCTGGAAATAGGTTGGCATATCGCCCAGCAGACGTCGCGCCAGCAGCTCGAAACTGGCTTCTGCACCGTCATAGGCATAGCCCTGGGCTTCGCGTTCCTTGACCACTTCGACCAGCCGCGTCACCCGCTTGTCCTTTGGATCGATTTCCACCCCGATTTCCCGGAACCGGGCGAGGATATTTGACCGCCCGGCCTGATCCGAAACCACGATATGGCGGCTGTTGCCGACCAGCGCAGGCTCAATATGTTCGTAAGTCCGCGGATCTTTCTCGACCGCAGAGACATGCAGCCCGCCCTTGTGCGCAAAGGCACTTTCACCGACAAAAGGCGCACCGCGACTGGGCGCGCGGTTCAGCCGTTCATCCAGCATGCGCGAGACATGGGTCAGTTTTGCAACGCCGGCATCGCTGATACCGACATCCATACCCATTTTCAGCTTCAGGTTGGCAATCAGCGTGATGATGTCGGCATTGCCGCAGCGCTCTCCCAGGCCGTTCAGGGTGCCCTGTACCTGCCTTGCCCCGGCGCGCACCGCCGCCAGTGAATTGGCCACCGCATTGCCGGTATCGTTGTGGCAGTGAATGCCGATATGGGTGCCGGGAATATGCTGGCAGACCTCGCCGACAATCCGCTCGATTTCGTCCGGCAGGGTGCCGCCATTGGTATCGCAGAGCACGACCCAGCGGGCACCGTTATCATGGGCCGCCTTCAGGCAGGACAGGGCATAGTCCGGGTTGTTCCTGTAGCCGTCGAAAAAATGCTCGGCGTCATACATCACCTGTTCCATCCGGCCCGTCGCATGGCGGACGGAATCAGCGATCATCGCGACATTTTCCTCACGCGGGATTTCCAGCGCCACATCGACATGGAAATCCCAGGACTTGCCGACGAAGCAGACGGAGCGCGCGCCGGTGGTCAGCAGGGCCTGAAATCCCGGATCATTCTCGACAGAACGTCCGGGACGACGGGTCATGCCGAAAGCAACCAGCTTTGCGGTCGACAATTCAGGCGGCTCGGCAAAGAAGGCATCATCGGTCGGGTTGGCACCGGGCCAGCCGCCTTCAACATAATCGACACCAAGGGCATCCAGCTCCAGGGCAATAGCCTGCTTGTCGACCGTGGTGAAATCCACCCCCTGCATCTGCTGGCCGTCGCGCAGTGTGGTGTCAAACAGATAGACGTAATCTTCATTGCCCGCCATCGCGGTGCTCCCGGTGTTGCTCAGGGTCAGTCGGCGAAGGGCGCGATTTCAAACCCATCCCGCCGGGAACCGCAAGGATTCTGTGGGCAAACCGGAGAATCCGGGAAATGCCCGGCGGGATCCCGGTGCAACCGGCCTTACGCCTGAAACTGGCTGAGGAACTTCATGCGGTCGCGACCGGCGCTCATCATCAGCGAATGATCGCCACCGGCCAGACAGAAACGCACACCCATCCCGATATATTTTTCCATCAGCGGATGGGCATAGACACCACCCATGCCCGGATATTTGTTATGCCGCGCGCAGGCCTCAATCACCGTTTTCAGAGCAGCTTCGATCTTCGGGTCACCCAGCTTTCCGGCGATTCCCATGGTGGCGGCGAGATCGTTACAGCCCACCATGACGCAATCAATGCCGGGCACCGCCGCAATGGCATCGGCATTTTTGACCGCTTCCGGTGTCTCAATCATCACCGTAACGAAGGTCAGGTCGTTCAGGATCCGGGTTGCCTCATCCATCGGTGTCGGCTGGTAGGCAAGCTGCGGCGACAGGCCGGTGAGTGATCGCATGCCAAGCGGCGGGAAACGGCAGTTGGTGACAACGGCCTGCGCTTCGGCAACCGTATTGACATGCGGCACCACGACACCCATCGCGCCCCCATCAAGAACCCGGGAGGCATGGAAGGACTGATGACCGGGCACCCGGACAATCGGTGTCACCCCGGTCGGCAGCGCAGCAACGCAGAGCGTCGAGACAGTATCCACATCCATGCTGCTGTGTTCGGTATCGATGAACAGCCAGTCGAAGCCGCATTCCCTTGCCATCAGCGCGATACCCGGCTGACGCATGGCCGAGGCGGTCAGCGAGAAGACACAGCCCCCGGCTTCCAGTTTCTTCTTCATGGTGTTTTCAAATGCGGGCATCTGTCGCTCCTCTCCTGATATGCGGTTATGTCCGGACAGGATAGCCACATTCTGTGGTGATGGTCACGGGCGGTCTGCAACTGATCTTCATCAGGGCCGTCAGAATATCTCCGCACCGTCTGTATCACGCGGCAATCCACCCTTTTTAATTCGCTCTGACGGCGTGCGGTCAAAGGTTTCGACCCGGCGGATATAGCGGGGCATCTGGAAGGCGGCGAGGCGTTCCGTACACCAGCCCTTCAGTTCGGTCAGGTCGAGTGCGGTGCCCGCGGGGGTGCGCAGGAATGCCATGATGTCTTCTTCGCCCAGCGCGCCAGGCACACCGATGACGGCGCTTTCTGCGACAGCAGGGTGATCGTTCAGCACCCGCTCCACCTCCCAGGCGGAGACATTCTCTCCCTTATGGCGGATCATGTCCTTTGACCGGCCGGAGAAGAAATAGTTCCCGTCGTCATCCCGCCAGGCGATATCCCCGGTATGCAGCCCATCCGCCCGCAGCAGGTCCGCCGTGGCATCCGGGTTGCCGAGATAACCGGGGGTCATCAGCGTCGGCGGGTCGGTACGGAGCACAATCTCACCCCGTTCACCGTCTGGTACGAGGCCACCTTCCGGATTGCGCAGGGTGATCGTGACGCCGGGGGCGGCCTTGCCGATCGAGCCTGCAACACCGTCGTGATTGATCGTGGAAAAGCTTGAAGCTTCGGTCATGCCATAGACCTCGACCAGCCGGACACCAAAGCGTTCGCGAAAGGCTGTCTCGACTTCCGGTCGCGCACCGGCACCGAAGGCCAGCTCAAGCCCGTGATCCCGGTCTTTCCGATCCGGCGGCAGTTTCAGCAGGATATCCAGCACACCGCCCAGATAATGCGCCCGGTTGACCCGCCCCGTGCGAACCTCGTCCCAGAACCGGCTGGCGGAAAACCGGGGGACCATGACCAGTGTCGCCTGCTGTTCCAGCGCCAGTGCCAGCATCTGTGCCCCACCGACATGGATCAGCGGTTCCCAGAAATGAAACCTGTGACCGGGTTCTGCCCCCGATGCCATGGCGGCGAACCGGCCCGCTGATAACAGCATCCGTTCGGTGACGATGACACCTTTCGGCGCACCGGTGGTGCCGGAGGTGAACAGAATGGTGCGGGTGCTCTCTCCGGTCAGGCCTTCTCCGGACGGCGGGGTGCTGCCGGACGCCGTGGCCGTCAGGTCCGCCAGTGTCAGGACCGGGCGGCTGAATCCGGTTCCCCTTATGCTGTCGGCATAATCACTGTCAGCCACGCCAAGAACCGGGTCCGTCACCTGAATGATGTGACGGATTGCCGGGCCTTTCAGCTTCGGATTCAGGGGCACCCAGACCGCGCCGCTGAGCGCCAGGGCAAAGATCAGCGCGACATGGTCGGGATGGTTGTCGAGCATCAGGGCGACAGCCTCACCGGACTGCACGCCAGCCGCCCGCAGGCCGGCGGCCAGCGTCTGTGCCTGACGATAAACCGCATCAGTGGTCATGGCCCGCCCCTGCCAGTCCAGCAGGATATGGTCAGGCCGGGCGGCTGCCGAGTTGATCAGCAGGTCGGCATGGGTTTCTGCAGGTTGTCCGCTCACGCCTTTTTCTTGGTCACAAACCCGGCTGTTTCACGCTGCGGTTCGCCGGATTCATAGGCTTCACGGTGATACCGGCGGGCGGCCTCGAAGGCCGCGTCAAAACCGGGCTGGGTCATTTCCGCCAGCCAGCGTTTGGTCAGGCCGAAGGCGGTGCCCGGCAGGTTGCCCATTTCACCGGCAAGGCGGAGTGCCGTCGGCATCACCTGATCCTGATCGACCAGATGATGGACAATCCCGGCATTGGCCGCTTCATTCGCCATCATCAGGCGACCGGACAGTGCCAGTTCCGTCGTCCGTGACAGGCCGAACATGGCATTCATGATCCAGGGGCCGGTAATGCTGGCGATGCCGGATTTCACTTCCGGCTGGCCCAGCCGTACCCCCGGATGGGCGACCCGGATATCCATCATCAGGCAGGCCTGAAAGGCCGAGCCTGCGGAGACACCGTTCAGGGCCGCGATCACCGGCTTCGGGAAGGTCCGGAAAGCGGTGTAAAGGGTGCGCCATTCCTCGATCCATTCGACGGCGGAATCCGGATCAAGATCCTTCGCCTCGTTCAGGTCCTGACCGGCACAGAAGGCGCGGTCACCGGCCCCGGTGAAGATCAGCGCCCGGATCGCGCTGTCCCCGGCGAAGCCCGCCATTGCGGACAGGATTTCCTGCCGCATCCTTGTGTTCCAGGCGTTCATCACCTCCGGCCGGTTAAGGGTGATGATGGCTGTCGTGCCATCGGTCCCGGCCTTGATAAAGTCAGGCATAACGTCAGGTTCCCGGTCTGGTTCGCATGTTGTCCGGCAGCCAGGTGGCAATTTCCGGGAAGATGACAAGGATCACGACCATGATGCACATCAGGAAGAACAACGGCAGGGCACAGCGTGCGATATAGCCGATCTGATGTTCGGTCATGCCTTGCAACACGAACAGGTTGAAGCCGATAGGGGGTGTGATCTGTGCCATTTCCACCACAACGACGATGAAGATACCGAACCAGATGACATCAATTCCGGCAGTCCGGATCATCGGTTCCACCACGGCCATGGTCAGCACCACTGACGAGATACCGTCGAGGAAACAGCCGATGATGATGTAGAAAATGGTCAGCGCAAAGATCAGCACATAGGGCGACAGATGCAGACCATCGATCCAGGCGGCGAGCGCCCGGGGCAGCCCGGTAAAGCCCATCGACAGCGACAGGAAGGCCGCACCGGACAGAATCAGCGCAATCATGCAGGAGGTACGGGTCGCCCCCAGCAAGCTCTCGCGGAAGGTCGCAAAATTGAGCGAACCCTGCAGGGCGGCCAGCACCATGGCCCCGATAACCCCGATGGACGCCGCCTCCGTCGCGGTGGCAATGCCCAGATACATCGATCCGATGACGAAAATCACCAGACAGATGACCGGAATCAGGAACCGGGCTTCGCTGACACGTTTCATGAAGGACATTGACGGTTCTGCGGGCGGTACTTCCTTGCGGTAGACAAACGACCAGTAGGCGACATAACCCATGAACAGGCTGGCCAGAATCAGACCGGGGAAAACACCGGCCATAAACAGCTTGGAAATCGATTCATTGATGGTGACGCCATAGACAATCAGCGTCAGCGACGGCGGGATCATCAGGCCGAGCGTTGCCGACCCGGCCAGCGTGCCGATGATCATCCGCTCCGGATAGCCGCGGCTCCTGAGTTCCGGGATCGACATCTTGCCGACCGTCGTCAGGGTGGCCGCAGACGAGCCGGAAACAGCAGCAAAGATCGTGCAGCCGACCACATTGGTATGCAGCAGACCACCGGGCAGCGGTGCCATCCAGGGGGCCAGCCCCCGGAACATGTCCTCGCTCAGCCGGGTGCGGTAGAGAATTTCGCCCATCCAGATGAACAGTGGCAGGGCCGTCAGCGACCAGCTGGAGGATGAAGTCCAGATTGTCGTGATCATGGCATCCCCGGCGGGGCGGACGGTAAACAGTTCCATGCCGATCAGGGCGACGCCAAGCAGCGACAGCCCGACCCAGACACCGGAGCCGAGCAGGAAAAACAGCGTGAAGAGGAAAATCGTTGTGAGAAGGGCCTGTTCCATCGATCTATTCCCCCTTGTTTTCGGCGACGCGTTCGGCGGACAGGTCGGTTTCACCGACAAAGATCACGCGGATGAGATGGTCCAGCAGGGCGACGGCCAGAATGGTTGTGCCAATCGCCATCGGAACCTGCGGAATCCAGATCGGTGTGGCATCCTGACCCTGACTGATGTCATGCAGCTTGTAAGATACCTGGGTCGCCCGGATGGCGTACCAGGCAAAATAGGCGGCAAAGAAAAAGCCGATACCGAAGCACCAGATATCGCCGATCCGGCGCGGCAGACCATGCAGCTTGCTGAGCACCAGGCTGACCCGGATATGGGCACCATTGTTCAGCGTATAGGCCATTGCAAAGAAGGACGCCGCCGCCATTGAATAGCCGGCATAGTCGGTCGATCCGGGAAACTGGTAAGCCATGTTGGCGAGAACCCAGTCCGCAGCACCCTCACCGAAGAGGCTGCGCATGACCTGGGCCAGGTCGAGCATCCAGCGGGAAATCATCTGCACGACGATGATCGTCAGGATGATGAGCAGGAAGCCGGCAGCCAGAAAGCCGCAGGAATTATAGATGAAGTCCAGAATCGGGCGCAGCGTCCGACCGACTGAGCGCAATGCAGACATGTATTCCCCCTTGGAATGACATCAACGGCGTCGGACCCCCTCCTTCGCCCGGGCAGAGCGGCCCGCAGGTTGTGACGCCTGCGGGCCGGTTAACCTGATGCAGTATCAGAAACTACATCTTCTTGTAGGCATCGACGACGGCCTTGCCGGATGCACCGGCTTTTTCCAGCCATTCAGCAGCCATGGTCTCACCGATCTGCTGCAGTTCGCCCTTCAGCTTGTCGCCGGCAACGGCAACCGTCATGCCGTTTGCCTTGAGCTCACCCTTGTACCAGTCGGTCAGCTTCTCGGATTCGAGCGTGCCCGAGCGTTCGGCCAGTTCAGCAACACCTTTAACGATGTTCCGGGTATCTTCGTCGAGGGCGTTCCAGGCGTCCTTGTTGGCGAAGATGTAGTTGCGGGGCAGCCAGGCGTTCACTTCGTAGAAGTGGCTGACATGTTCCCAGATCTTCCGGTCATAGCCGGTGGAGCCGGACGAAATCATGCTTTCGGCAACGCCGGTGGCGAAGGCCTGCGAGATTTCGGCAGCTTCAACCTGTACCGGTGCCATTCCCATCAGCGCGGCAATACGTGCCGTCGCCGTTGAGTAGGAGCGGAACTTGACGCCCTTGGCATCGGCAACCGAATTGACTTCCTTGTTGAAATAGAAGCCCTGCGGCGGCCAGGGAACGGAATAGAGCAGAACCAGATTCTGTTCATCCATCAGCTTGGCAAGTTCCGGCTTCGCCGCTGTCCACAGCTTCGACGCATCCGCGAAGGAAGTGGCAAGGAACGGAATCGAATCGACACCGAACATCGGGTTTTCGTTTTCATGGGCGCTCAGCAGGCGCTCGCCGATCGGTGCCTGACCGGTCTGAACGGCGCGCTTGATTTCGTTACCCTTGAACAGTGAACCCGACGGATGGACGGTGATCACAAGCTTGCCGCCGGTCGCCGTCTTCACGGCATCGGCGAAGGCAACGGCAGTCTGAGTGTGGAAGTTACCGGCCGCATAGGCGACAGGCATATCCCATTTCGTCTGGGCTTGCGCCGATACGGCGAAGCTGGCGACCGACAGACCAACAATGGCTGCCGTCGTGGTTTTGATGAAAGTCGACATGAAGGGGACCCCCTTTTCCTGTTGTGTGCCAGAACGCCGGGGCGTCCTGTTCCCTGTATCATCCTGCTGGATGACACCTAACGTTGACAATTTATCAGTAAATTGTCAACGAAGCTCTTGCAGCCGGTTCAACCGGCTGATTTTTACCGGATAATCAGGCATTTCTGCCGAAATTTCCGGGCTGACGATCAGCATATCAGGGCGATCTCCGGAAACGCTAGCCGATTCGCCGGACTTTTTTCTCGCCATCAGGCAATCCATTCACTGACCGGCGCCGCCGCATCCTGCAGCGGCTGGCTGATGATATCGACCAGTGAGGGACCGTCATGGGCAAGCGCTGCGGTCAGGGCCGCATCCAGCTCACCCGGCTGTTCGACGCGCCAGGATTTGATGCCATAGGCCGACGCCACGGCAGCATGGTCGGTGCGGCTGAAATCGACCGAGAAGAAGCGTTTCCCGAAACCTGATTTCTGTCCCGCCTTGATCCAGCCGAAGACGCTGTTCGAGAAGACGATGAAGGTGATCGGCATGTTCCGTCGGACCACAGTCTCGAACTCACCGGCGGTGAAGGCGAAGCTGCCATCACCCATGATGGAAACGGTCTTGGCATCGGGTCGGCCGATATGCGCCCCCATCGAGGCCGACAGCGCATAACCCAGCGCACCATGTGCCCGGTTGGTGATATAGCGCCGGCCCGGCTTTTTCATGGTCAGGTAGGCCGACATGTAGGGACAGGGGGTGCCGGGATCGGCGACCACCACGGAATTGTCCGGCAGCAGGCGGTTCAGGGCATCGACCACCCGTTCCGGCAGGATCGGCGTTGCGTCGGATGTCGCCAGCGCGCGGAACTGCGCCTGGCGGGCGGTCTGGACCTTTGCCGCGACGGCACCGCCATTGAATCCGCCGGGCATATCCCGGTCGCCGAGGCCATCCAGCAGCATGTTGAAGGCAGCCAGCGCCAGCCGCGCATCGCCGACCAGCGCAACGTCTGTGTCAAAGCTGGCCCCGATGACCATCGGGTCAGAATCAATATGGATGATCTTTGCCCCGGCCTTCGGGATCGACCAGCGTTCGGTGGTGACTGAGCCGGCCCGGCAGCCGATGAAGATCACCAGGTCAGCAGCCGCCACCGCCGCCGTAGCCGCATCGCAGCCACCGTTCGAGCCGACAACACCAAGGCAGTTCGGATGGGTCTCGGCGATCACGCCCTTGCCGCTGACCGATGTGGCAACCGGCAGGTCGAGGCGTTCAATGAATCGCTGCAACTCGTCCATCGCACCGGAAATCACCGGCCCGCCACCGCAAATGACCATCGGCGCGGATGATTTCAGCAACAGCTCAATGGCAATCGCGATATTTGCCGGGTCGGGGGCGGAGACCCAGGCCGGGTAGCTCTGATGGGCCGGATCGGCCCAGAGTTCATCCGGGGGTGTTTCTGCCCGCTGCACATCAATCGGAAAGGCGAGGTGGGCCGCACCGGGACGACCGGTGGTCATGGCACGAAAGGCCGTGCGGACCATGCGTGGCAGGGTCGCTGCGTTATCCAGCACACCGTTCCATTTGGTCAGCGGCCGGAACAGCGCCTTCTGGTCGAGTTCGGTCAGCGGATAGCGCCCGGTCGAGGTGGTCGAGACATCGGAATTGATCGCCAGAATCGGGACAGAGGACTCATTCGCCTCAACCAGACCCGGCGCAATATAGGTCGCACCACCGCCGCTTGGCCCCTCGCAGACACCGATGCGGTTGGTGACCCGGGCATAGCCGTCCGCCATGTAGGCAGCACAGCGTTCATCACGGGTCAGAATATGGTCGATACCGTGATCCAGCCGGAACAGGGCGTCATAGAACGGCAGCGACGTATCACCGCAAAGGCCGAAGATATGCTTCACGCCATAGGCTTGCAGCATATGCACCATGGCTTCGGCGCCGGTCAGGCTGTTCGGGCGTTCCTGAGACATTGTCAGCATGTTCCGTTCTGTATTTTAAGCTGTATACAATATTAAACAGTCTGGTTAAAATCGGTCAAGGGCGCTGATCGACAAGTGCCGATGCAGGAGAGAACCGGCAAGATGACAGCGAGCAGCGTCAACCGCGTCTATGAGACAGTCAAGGACATGTCCGTGGGCTTTGAGATGCGCCCCGGCGAGCGCATCAACGAAGTGCTGCTGTCCGAACAGCTGGGAGCCAGCCGCACGCCGCTGCGCGAGGCGCTGAACCGGCTGGTGGCCGAAAACCTGTTGTCGTTCGAGCGCGGGCGCGGCTTCTTCTGTCGCGATCTGAACCCGCAGGAAATTCTGGACCTTTATGAACTGCGCCGGGTGATCGAGGAGGCTGCTGTCCGTCGCATTGCCGATACCGGCCCGGCGGAGCGGCTGGCAGGGCTGATGCAGTTTCTGAAGGAAACCGGCCCGGATGAAGGTGACCGGGATGTCCGGGAACTGGTGCGGCTGGACGAGCATTTTCATGAAGCACTGGTCGGTTGTGCCGGCAATGCGGAGATGACCCGCACGCTGCGCGGCCTGAACGAGCGCATCCGGTTCGTCCGCTGGATCGATATGGAAAACCGCCGGCGGGAGACCCAGGGCGAGCATCTGGCCCTGTTGCAGGCACTGCTGGACGGTGATCGTGACCTCGCCCTGCAGCGGCTCGGCGGTCATATCGGCAAACGGCAGGACCAGATCATGGAGGTCGTGCGGGAAAGCCTGGCGCGGATTTATCTGCAGCCGGGATCGCTGAATCAGAAATCCGGGTCTGGCGACCTGGCAACGCGGGAGAGCAAGTGATGAAAGTTCATGGTGGCAAGACAATCTATGGCGCGGTGGTCGGCATCCTGATGCTGGAAACCCGGTTTCCCCGGATTGTCGGGGATATGGGCAATGCGGCGACCTGGCCGTTCCCGGTATTCTATCGCACGGTTCGCGGGGCAACGCCCGATCTGGTGGTGCGCAAGGGCGCTGCCGGACTGAAAGATGCCTTCATCGAGACGGCGAAATCACTGGTTGAGGAAGGTGTCGACGGCATCACCACCACCTGCGGCTTTCTGTCCCTGTTCCAGCAGGATCTGGCGGCGGCTGTCGGCGTGCCGGTTGCTGCCTCCTCACTTTCCCAGATCGCGCTGGTGCAGCGTTTCCTGCCGCCGGGCAAGCGGGTCGGGGTGATCACGATTTCAAAGGAAAGCCTGACCGAACAGCATCTGATCAACGCCGGGGCCCCGGTCGATGTGCCCGTTGTCGGCACCGAATCCGGGCGCGAATTCACCCGCGTCATCCTTGATGACGAGGCAGATTTCGATGTCGACCTCGCCCGGCTAGACCTGCGCGATGCCGGGCGCGAGCTGATGGCGAAGCATCCGGATGTCGGTGCCATCGTGCTGGAATGCACCAACATGGCCCCCTACGCCGCCGACCTGCGGGCCGAACTCGGCGTGCCGGTCTACAGCATCTATACCCTGGTCAGCTGGTTCCAGGCCGGCCTGCTGCCCCCGCGCTTCTCCGGCGCGATGCATGATTCGAGGTACTGAAGACACCCCTCATGCCTCGCGGCAAGCGGGGGTCACAGCTTCAGGAATTCATCATCCGGGACGACGCGCAGGGCCAGCACGTCGCTGTGCAGGTTGATGATCAGTGACGGGTCGACCCGCACCCCCGCCCCGGCATAGCTTCCGGCGGCGGTGAAGGTCTGGATCTGGACATTGTGGTTACCGGCCTTCGGCAGCGGATGCAGTTCCTGAAATATCTGGTCCCGTTCCTCGAACTTGCCGGAGGATTCCGCCAGCAAATCGTCATGCCGGTTGAAGATCGCGATATTCGCCCCGCAACGCCCGACGATCGGCTTCGAGACATAGCCGGTCCGGCGCAGGTCGTCGGTCAGTTCATAGAAGGTATCGAGCAGGAAACGGCTGCTCGGGAACATCTGCTTGATGACCGGCAGGATCGCCTTGTTGCTGGTAACCAGCGTCCAGAGCGGCTCGTAGACCATGACCTCCTCACGCAGCAGCACATCCACCAGCCGGGGCTTGCGGGTGGCATGGTCGAGTGTGCGGTGCAGACGCAGGTTCTCCGCGTCCTCCGCCAGCTGGTCGCGAATCTGGTCGAGCGCGGTTTCCCAGGCCCATGTCTTCCAGACCCAGTTGATCGGCAGGCCATCGGCATCACAGACCATGCTGCCGTCACCCCACTGCAGACTGTCCGTCCCGGTAATGATCTTGCAGGTGACGCCGGCGGCTTCCAGC
This sequence comes from Rhodospirillales bacterium, assembly GCA_040219025.1. GTDB lineage: Bacteria > Pseudomonadota > Alphaproteobacteria > Rhodospirillales > HT1-32 > HT1-32. The sequence continues at coordinate 49,846 of JAVJTE010000020.1, forward strand.
GCCTCCTTCATGAACAGGGCGTGGTAGGTCTCCTCCAGGTCATCATCCTGCATGATATGCAGCACGTCATCCACCGCCGCCGCTTCCCAGGCCGCGACCAGCGCATCTTTCAGCTCCTCGCCCGGACACCAGCCCGTATCGCAGCCGAACTGCTGCGCCCAGAGTGACTGGATCTCGCCCGATTCAAGATAACAGGAGGCTGAATCGACGTTATATTCATAGGCTTTGACGCCGCGCTCCGAGACGGCAAAGTCGAACCGGCCGGTGATCACCTCGTTACGCCGGCTGTTCCACGACTGATGGATACGCGGCCAAAGGGCGGGCGGAAGATTGAATTTCGTCAGCAGCCGGTCGTCTTCCAGTACATGATTGGTGGCATGCAGAAACATCCGGTGCAGCTCGTTCGTCGCCCGACGCAGCTCGTTATGCGCGGTCTCGCTGATGCAGTAGTAATCCAGCAGCTCGCTGTCATCGGTCGCCAGCCGATGACCTTTCATCAGTTCGACATAGGTCGAAAATTTCGGATCGGAGACATCCAGCCAGGGCTCGGACAGCTTGCCCTCATCCGGCAATGTCCGGCGCAGGACCCGGAACAGCGCGGGGTTGTCCTCCAGTTCTTTCTCGGCATGGGCGTCATCCGCCGTCTGGATCACCCAGCCAAGCAGGGTGGTGTCGTCGAAGCTGCAGTCGACATGACAGCCGCCGTCGGACCGGCGATGCAGACGCAGTTCACGTGACCAGTTCTGGCCTTCCGGCCAGACCGTGTGATCGACGTTCTGTTCGATGATGCGTACCGCGTTATCCAGCACCTCGGTCACCACCGCGACATGGCCGGTGACCTCAAACTCGCCGCCTTCGGCCCAGATCAGCAGGGCACCCGGTTCCGGCGGGCGTTTCGCCCCGTTCCGGAAAGAATGCAGGGGCAACAGACTGTCATCAGCGATCATCCGGACCGTCCGCAGCCGGAAAATATCGTAGGCCATGGCGATATCATCGAATATGTAGCCCCTGTTCAGGTACATCCAGCGCCGCGCCAGTTCCACGCACTGCCATTTATGGCCCATGTAAATGCCGTCGACCTGGCTGCGGAAAGACTGCCGCGTCGGCAGTTCGGCCCGGTCAACACTGTCATAATCCGATGAATGAACCGCCACATTGCCGGAACCGATGCCAAGAACGGTTCCGAATGCGGCCGGTGCAGGGGAAGAATGCTTGCTCATGCTGACTTTCCGGATGCTGGCGGATTACCGCCGGACACCGGCAGCCCTCTGCCGGGGGGCGGATCATAGAGGAAGACCGGCATTCAGAAAGCCGGATCTGGCCGGGCTTTCACCACGGCCCGGGCAAAATCCGGCAGAAAACCCGGACTTCGATCCGCCTGTTCAGTTCAATTTATCGTCAACCTGTCGCGCAGTTGTCTCACGGTGCGCCTGCCTCCGGACAGCGCGCTACCCCTTCGCATCCTGCAGGATCATTTCAGCGGCTTTTTCGCCGATCATGATGGCCGGAGCGTTGGTGTTGCCGGAGGTGATGGTCGGCATGATCGACGCATCGGCAACCCGCAGACCCTCGACACCCCGGACGCGCAGGCGCGGGTCGACAACCGCATGGTCGTCGGTGCCCATGCGGCAAGTGCCGACGGGATGATAGATGGTCTGCGCAATCCGGCGGGCGGCGGCAAGATACTGCTCGTCCGTCTGCACATCCGGGCCGGGCAGCCATTCTTCAGAGATCGCCTCCGACAGGGCTTTCGTTGCGGCAAACCTGCGGCTCAGCTTCATGCCGTTGACGGCGGCCTGCTGGTCGGTATGGGTCGCCAGATAATTCGGATAGATTTTCGGGTAGTCATGGGCGTCCGGCGAAATCACATCGAGATGCCCCCGGCTTTCCGGTCGCAGCTGGCAGGTCGAGGAGGTAAAGGCCGAGAATTTATGCAGACCTTCGCCGGGCTTGTCCGCGCTCAGCGGCTGAACATGGAACTGGATGTCCGGCGTCGCGACCTCGGGCCGGGATTTGACGAAGGCGCAGACCTGACTGGCTCCCATGGTCAGCGGGCCGCGCCGGTGCAGCAGAAATTCCAGCCCCATCATGGCCTTTTTGACCGGGTTGTTGACCTGATCGTTCAGGGTGATCGGCTGCTTTGTCCTGAAGACCATCCGGACCTGCAGATGGTCCTGCAGATTGCCCCCGACATCGCGGGAGTCGGCGACCGGCGTAATCCCGAGATCCTGCAGCTTGCTGCCCGGGCCGATGCCGGACAGGGTCAGAATCTGCGGCGAGCCGATGGCACCGGCTGACAGCACCACCTCGTCGCGCGCACGAGCCTCCCGCAGCCTGCCCTTCACATCATAGCAAACGCCGACCGCACGGTTGTTCTCGATCAGAATCCGGCGGGTATGGGCGTGCGTCTCAACCGTCAGGTTTTCCCGGCCTTTTGCCGGACGCAGATAACCGACCGCGGTGGAGCAGCGCAGCCCGTTGCGGGTTGTCAGCTGAAAATAGCCGGCCCCTTCCTGTTCCTCACCATTGAAGTCATCACGGGCCGGATAGCCAAGCTCGACCGCGGCCGCGATGAAGCGGTCGCAGATCTCACGGCGAATGCGCATGTCGGAGACCGCCAGCGGTCCGCCCGTACCATGCATCTCGTCAGGTCCGCGTTCCTGATCCTCCGCACGTTTGAACAGCGGCAGGACATCATCCCAGCCCCAGCCGACATTGCCCATCTGCCGCCAGCCATCGAAATCCTGCGGCTGGCCGCGAACATAAAGCAGACCATTGATGGCGCTGGAGCCGCCAAGTGTCTTGCCCCGGGGCCAGTCCAGCGCCCGCCCGCCCAGACCGGGGTCCGGCTCGGTCCGGTAGCGCCAGTCGGTCAGCGGGTTATGCATGGTCTTGAAATAGCCGACGGGGATGTGAATCCACGGATACCAGTCCCTGCCCCCGGCTTCGAGCAGCAGGACCCGGTTTCTCGGGTCGGCTGACAGCCGGTTGGCCAGCACGCATCCGGCAGAGCCGGCGCCGATGACGATGTAATCATAGGATTCGGTCATGTTGCAGCCTCGTTATCGCCAGACAGCCGGTCAAGTCACCCATTCCCGGGCAGAGCAGCAGAAGAAAGCAAACTCTTGTCGCAGGTTCGTCATAATCTCACAAAATAACGATATCAGACAGGCCACGATGTCAAAGATCCGGATCCGGAAGTCATATCCGCACTGATCTGCAAAAGGTGAGGAACGCCACGTCCCGTCGCAGCCTCCGCGCCGGACGGGCGGCAATCCCTGCGATGACAACGGAGAGCCGTTGTTCCTGCTGCCGGGATATTTCCCATGACCTGCCGTCAGGTTGCTGTGTCAGCACAAGACAACGGACAACAGCGACAGGCAGGGTTCATGGCCTGCCTGTATTCATAATCCTGACCTGTCCGGAATTTCTCAATGGAGCGGGCGAGGCGATTCGAACGCCCGACCCTAACCTTGGCAAGGTTATGCTCTACCCCTGAGCTACGCCCGCTTCCTTGAGGGCGCGGAATATGGCTCAAGATGGTTTCCTTTGCAAGCCGGTTTTGGCAGTTATTTTGACGCGCTGATAATGGCTGCCGGGCTTGCCCGCCACGGGCCACGGACCTAAGGTTCTGGCCTCGTTCGAGACTGCAGGAAATCAACAGATGTCAGAAATTAACTGGACCCCGCCCGGGCCGGCCCCGACGACGCCTGACAGCCTGCTGGCACGGCTTGCGGCGCTGGGCATCGCAGTTGAAAACCATCAGCACCCGCCCCTGTTCACGGTTGAGGATTCCAAGGCCCTGCGCGGTGACCTGCCCGGCGGACATTGCAAGAACCTGTTCCTGAAGGACAAGAAACAGCAGCTCTGGCTGGTGGTTACGCTGGAGGACCGGCCCATCCGCATGAAGGCGCTGGAAGGCGTCATCGGCGCGGCGCGGCTCAGTTTCGGCAAGCCGGACCTGCTGTGGGAAGTTCTCGGCGTCATCCCCGGATCAGTCACGCCGTTTGCGCTGGTCAATGACACGGATCTGCGGGTTCGCCCGGTGATTGATGCCGGCATGCTGGAGCATAGTCCGCTGAATTATCATCCGCTGACCAACGACATGACAACGGCGATCCGGCCCGATGACCTGCTGGCCTTTATCCGGGCCTGCGGACATGCCCCGGTCATCGAGGACCTGTCAGGCTGTGGCGGGTGAAACCTGATTCCCGGGGAACGGAGCCTTGTTTCCGGCCCTCTGCAACTCTATCTCTGACCCAACATAAAAAGGTTGAAGACTTATGACGGACATCTTGCTCAACGGCGACGGAACACCGGTAAACCCGACGGGAACAAAGGCCGGTGCAGCAGCCGGTGACATTATCACGGATTCTGACAGTGCCGGTTTCATGGCCGATGTCATCGAGGCTTCGAAGACCGTTCCGGTGATTGTCGATTTCTGGGCGACCTGGTGCGGTCCCTGCAAGACACTCGGCCCGACGCTGGAAAAGGCCGTGATGGCGGCAAAGGGCGCTGTCCGTCTGGTCAAGGTTGATGTCGACAAGTCGCCGGAAATCTCCCAGCAGCTGCGGATCCAGTCGATCCCGACGGTCTATGCCTTCTATCAGGGCCAGCCGGTTGACGGGTTTCAGGGCGCGGTGCCGGAAAGCGAAATCAAGGCCTTCATCGACAAGCTGGTGACCCTCTCCGGCGGCCAGGCGCCGGGTGACGATCTGGCCGCCGCACTGGAGCAGGCTGGTCAGCTGCTGGCTGCCGGTGACGTTGAAAACGCCGTCGCCATCTATGCACAGATTGCAGAAGCCGAGCCGGAAAATGCCGAGGCCATCGGCGGGCTGGCACGGGCCTACCTCGCCATGGGTGAAGGCGCAGCAGCGAAGGAAATGATCAGCGGGCTGTCGGAAAGCCTGAAGCTTGCCGGCCCGATACAGGCGGCGCTTTCTGCCATTGAACTGGCCGAACAGTCTGAAGCTGCTGCCGGCAACCTTGCCGGGCTGAAAGCCGCCGTCGAGGCCAGCCCGCGTGATCATCAGGCATTGTATGATCTGGCGATGGGGCTCTATGCGGTGGGTGAAAACGAGGCGGCGGCAGATCATCTGCTGCGCAGCATCGAAATCGACCGCACCTGGAACGAGGAGGCGTCGCGCAAGCAGCTGGTCAAGCTGTTCGAGGCATTCGGCCCGATGGACCCTGTGACCATTGCAGCCCGTCGCCGGCTGTCCTCCATCCTGTTTTCGTAACCCGGGATTGTTCATGACCCGTCCGGCCTTTCATCCCGATTTCGAGAAACTGCCACAGACCCTGCCGGTCTTTCCGCTGACCGGGGTTCTGTTGCTGCCGGGCGGGCAGTTACCGCTGAATATTTTCGAGCCGCGTTATCTGAATATGGTTCAGGATGCGCTGGGCGAGCCGCAGCGACTGATCGGGATGATCCAGCCGCGTGACGATAACGACGGCGGCGACAAGCCGGCGCTGCGGTCCATCGGCTGTGCCGGGCGGCTGTCAGCCTTTCAGGAAACCGATGACGGTCGCTACCTGATCAGCCTGACCGGCGTCATCCGGTTCCGGATCAGTGAGGAAATCGACACGCTGCGCGGCTATCGCCGGGTGGTGCCGGATTATACTCCCTTCCGGGATGACCTGCGGTGCTATGACGGTTCCGCAGACTTCAACAAGGGACGTCTGATTGCGGCGCTGAAACCTTACTTCGACCTGAAGGGGATCGAGGCGGATATGGACAGCCTGAAATCCTGTGCCGACGAGACGCTGGTGACAACGCTGGCGATGTCCTGCCCGTTCTCGCCGACGGAACAGCAGGCGCTGCTGGAATATGATACGCTGGCGGAGCGGGCCGACGCGCTGAGCGCCATGATGGAAATGGAAACGCTTGAGACTGGTGGCCCGCGTAGTACAACCCGTCAGTAACCTCCTGTCTTCCACGAGTTAAGGATATGCGCCATGTCCACGGGTACAGCAAAAAGCGGGGTCGACCCGAAACTGCTCGAAATCCTGGTCTGCCCCGGCAGCCATGAGCCGCTGGATTATGATGCGGAAAAGGCCGAGCTGATTGCCCGCAAGACCGGCCTCGCCTTCCCGATCCGCGACGGCATCCCCATCATGCTGATCGACGAGGCGCGGGAACTGACCGACGCTGAACGCGACAGGCGCTGACCGGCCATGGGTGATTTTGACATCGACCGCAGCCCGTCTGAAATCCGGGTGAAGCGCGAAGAACGCTGTATCGAGATCGATTTTGAGGACGGCAAGAGCTTCCGTCTGCCCGCGGAGCTGCTGCGCGTCGAAAGCCCGTCGGCAGAAGTTCAGGGCCACGGGCCCTCGCAGAAAAAGATCATCGACCAGCGCCGCCATGTCGGCATCATGAAGGTCGAGGCGGTCGGCCATTACGCGATCCGTATCACCTTCGACGACCTGCATGACACGGGTATCTACAGCTGGGATTACCTCTATCATCTCGGCGAGAACCAGACCGAAATCTGGCAGACCTATCTCGACAAGCTCGAAGAAAAAGGCCTCAGCCGCGACCCGAAACGCCGCCATTAGCGGTAAGGTTTGAAGAGGTTGTCCATCCGGGCACAACCCGGGAAGACAGCGATACGGTCCCTCTTCATCCTTCGAGACGCGCTTTCAGCGCTCCTCAGGATGAGGCAAATTCGATTTGCAGCCTCTTCCTGAGGAGGCGCGAAGCGCCGTCTCAAAGGATCGCAACAACAATCAGCCTTCAGAAATCAATCAACCCCGATCAGCCGCCCAGCCAGTAGCGCCAGGCGAGGCCGAGGCAGGCGGTCACGAACAGGGTGGTGATGATGCCCATATGCCGCACGAGGATCATGAAACAGGCGACAAGGGCGATGGCCAGCATCGCCAGATCAATGCTGGCGAAGTCCGGAACCAGCAGTTTCAGCGGGCCTGCATCCAGCTCCCGCGTCTGCAGGAAAATTGCCTGAATGGAGAACCATACCGCAAGATTCAGGATCACCCCGACAACCGCCGCCGTCACCCCTTTCAGGGCGCCGGCAATACGACCGGCCTGTTGCAGGCGCTCGATATAGGGGGCACCGGCGAAGATCCACAGGAAGCAGGGCGCGAAGGTTGCCCAGAGGGCGATCAGCGCGCCGATTGCCCCCATCAGCGCCGGCGGCAGGCCCGGTGACCGGTAGGCCCCGAGATAGCCGACAAATTCAGTCACCAGAATCAGCGGCCCGGGTGTTGTCTCCGCCAGACCCAGCGCATCAAGCATCTCGCGCGCGCTCAGCCAGCCATAACCGTCCACGGCCTCCTGCGCCATATAGGCCAGCACCGCATAGGCACCCCCGAAAGTCACCATCGCCAGCTTGGAGAAGAACAGGCCGATCTGGCTGAAGACGTGATCACCCCCGAAGCTCAGCCATACCGCGACCAGCGGCAGCAGCCAGACCATCAGCCAGAGGCTGACCGTCCGTACCGTCGCCGCCGTCGATACCGGGGCCGGAGAAACGGCGTCTTCGCCACCCGTCGCGCCCGGTTTATGGACCAGCAGACCGGCCAGCGCCGCGATCAGGATGATCAGCGGGAACGGCAGATCGAAAGCAAATATCGCAATGAAGGCGAAGGCCGCGATCAGCCAGTCAACGGAACGTTTCAGCGCCTTGCCGGCAATCCTGAACAATGCGTGGAGGACAATCGCCAGCACCGCCCCCTTGATGCCGTAGAACACCGCCGCCGCGAAGCTGGTCTCGCCGTACGCCGCATAGATCCAGGCCAGCAGCCAGATCACCAGTCCGCCGGGAATGACGAACAGCAGCCCGGCGGTCAGGCCGCCGCGCAAACCATGAGTGAGCCAGCCGATATAGGTCGCCAGCTGCATCGCCTCCGGCCCCGGCAGCAACATGCAGAAATTCAGCGCATGCAGAAACCGGTTATCGGAAATCCACTTGCGGTCCTCGACGATCTCGCGATGCATCAGCGCGATCTGGCCCGCCGGTCCGCCAAAGGACAGCAAGCCGATTTTCGCCCAGACGGCGAACATTTCTGCAAAGGAAGGGGGGGTGTTTTCAGTCGGTTTTTCAGCGTCAGCCATGCCCAGTTACTCCCGGCGTTAACGGGCGGCGCTTGGGCAAATGCCTCCGGGGTGGCCGTTGACCCCGTTCCTATTAATAGCCGGTTTCGGGGCTGGCAGGCAACCGGGGTTATTCTGGACTGTCGGCGCCGTCGTCATCCTTCGAGACAACACTTGCGTGCTTTCTCAGGATGAGGCTGGTTGAGAAAAAACCCTCATCCTGAGGAGCAGCGAAGCTGCGTCCCGAAGGACCGACAAGACACTCAGACTAATGATCAGACGCCGGGGAAGGTGATCGACTTGATCTGGTCACCCTGTTTCAGCGACATCATCACATCCATGCCGTCCGTCACCTGACCGAAGACCGTATGCACACCGTCGAGATGCGGCTGGGCTTCGAAGACCAGGAAGAACTGCGAGCCGCCGGTATCCTTGCCCGCATGGGCCATCGACAGCGAACCCTGCTGATGGTCGTGGTCGCTGGTGCCGGTTTCGCAGGCAATATTCCAGCCCGGGCCACCGGTTCCGGTCCCCTGCGGACAGCCGCCCTGTGCGACAAATCCCGGGATCACCCGGTGAAAGGTCAGGTCATTGTAGAAACCGTCGGAACCCAGCACATACCAGTTCGCCACCGTGTTCGGGGCATCTGCCGGATAGAGCTCGATTTCGATGCGGCCCTTGTCGGTCTCCATGACACAGCTGGTCACCTTGGCCAGCGTCTCGGCCGGTACATCGTGGGTCTTCGTTTCCTTCTTACGGCCGAACATGGGGCACGTCTCCATCTCTCAGGTTGAGCGCAGTCTGCGCAAAAGCATCCGCAACATGTCGATATATGTCGCGCTTGAAGGGTATGACTTCCTGAACCGCATCCTGCAAGTCCATCCAGCGCCATTCGGTGAATTCCGGATGCGCGGTATTGATGTCGATATCGCTGTCCTGTCCGGTGAACAGCAGGCAGAACCAGCGCTGTTTCTGACCCCGGTAGCGGCCTTTCCAGACCCGGTCGGCAAGATCGGCCGGCAGGTCGTAGCCGACCCAGTCAGCCATCTCCTGCAACAGCTCGGCGCGGGACGTCCCGGTTTCTTCCTCAAGTTCCCGGAATGCGGCTTCAAGCGGCGTCTCGCCTTTGTCGATACCGCCCTGTGGCATCTGCCAGTATCCGTCCGGATCATCGACCCGGCGGGCAACAAAGACCTGTCCGGTCCGGTTCATCAGGGTGATACCGACACAGGGACGATACGGGCGGTCAGCCAGGTCAGTTTTCGGCATTCGGGGAACCTTCAGAGGATTTTCTGTTTATTGGCCAGAGCCGACAGCGGTACCACATCGATCCCGGCCTTGCGGGCCAGCGCAATCCAGTTATGCAGACGCTCGAAGGTCGAGGGATAGGGATGGCCGACCGCCACCGCCACCCCGTTATTACGCACGATCTGTTCCAGCCGGGCTAGCTGGGCGTCGATTGCCCGGCGGCCGGGATCGCGGTCCAGAATGACATCGGCACGGGCAACCGGGGTTCCCGCCTGAATCGCCATCGACGTGATCGACCGGCCCGCCTCGGCAGAGCCGTCGATCATCATCAGGCCCCGTTCCTTGATCGCCGCAACGATGGGCAGCAGCTTCTCCCGATTGGACATGAAACGCCCGCCGGTCAGCGTCGCGACACCGATATATCCGGTCGCAGCGGACAGGGTCGCCTCCAGCCGCTCCAGATTTTCCTTGTCCGGAACGCTGGTCAGCAGGGTGTTCGGACCGGGATCGTTGAGCGGGAAATTCTCCGGCTCCATCGGCAGGTCAATCACCACCTCATGACCAATTTCGCGGGCCAGGGTAAGCCAGCGCGCCAGATCGCGTTCAGTCGAGGAAAAAGCCAGCGTCACCTCCGGTGGCAGGTTCCGGATCGCGGTTTCCGTCGCCAGCTTGTTGAGGCCGAGCTGGGCAATGACAATGGCGACCTTCGGCCGGCCGGTATCCGCCGTTGCCGGGCGGGCATAATGCTTCCAGACCTCACGTCCGTCCGAGGCGATACGCGGCAAATCACCCTGCGGTGCTTTTTCCGTCAGCGCCGGGTCAACCGGGGCCAGCGGGTCAGGGTCCGTGGTAAAGGCATTGAGATCCTCGAACCGGGGCGGGGTTTCCGGATAGACCTGATTGGCGGGCAGAATCGACGCGACGGCCACCGCCGCCTTCGGGGCCGCTTTCGGCACCGGCGGTTCGTCCCCGCCGGCTTTCGGTGGCGGAGCGACAAAGGTTTCGGCTTCCGGCTTGTCCACCGGCGGCGGTGTTTCAGCCGCAGGTGATGACCTGGCCGGTTCCGCAATCGCCTGATCGCCGGTTTCCGCAGCGGCCATTTCAGGCTTCGGCGGGGCCAGCAACTGCGGCGCCGGGGCCTCCGCCTCGGGTATCTTTTCAGACCCGGTGACCGGTGCAGGGTCCGGCGTTGCGGTCGTGCTCCGTTCGCCGGGTCTGGGTTTTGGTGGCAGGCGCAGCTCGGCGCGGGGGCCGAAATGGATCGTCCCGTCCGGCATTTCCGTGGCAATGGTCTCGATCGGCTCTGATACGACAGCCGGCGCAGTCCCGGCATCCTGTTGCTTCGCACCCTCCGCCATCACCGCCGGTTCATCACCGCCGAACAGCATGGAAAGCCCGTAGGCACCGCCACCCAGCAGGACAAGACCGCCAAGGCCGATGGCAACGATATGCTTGCCCGCAAGTTTCCTGCGGGGAGCCTCACCGAGGCGGCCGGAAATCGCATCCGCCGCCCCGGGTGCCTGCGCTTTCTTACCCTTGCCCAGTCCCGGAAGCCGGAACTTCGGGAGGGACATGCCGGGCATCTTCACCATGGTGCCGGTACCGGCCGGTCCGGTTTCAGTTCGCCGCCCGGCCGCCGAACAGGGCGATCCCGCGGATCAGGTCGATGGCCCGGGCCAGCTGATAGTCCGTTGACGGACCCGCCGCGCCCGGTGCGACCGGCTCATTGTCATTCGCCGGAACGGGCTCGGGCTGTTCGTCCGAGTCCTGATCATTGATCAGGCTGTTGCGCAGATCGGCTTCGCTGGTCCGCTGCGGCGCATTGATTTCTTCCAGACGAGCCTGGGTGACCAGAATATCCGGATCAATGCCCTTGGCCTGAATCGACCGGCCCGACGGCGTGTAGTAGCGCGCCGTGGTCAGCCGGATGGCCCCATAGCCGGTCAGGGGAATGATTGTCTGGACCGACCCCTTGCCGAAACTCTTGGTGCCCATGATGACACCCCGGCGATGGTCCTGCAGGGCACCGGCGACAATCTCCGAAGCCGAGGCCGAGCCACCATTGATCAGCACAACCACAGGCTTGCCATCAATCAGGTCACCCGGGCGGGCGTTGTAGCGGCTGCTCTGTTCATGATCGCGGGGGCGTGTGGAGACGATTTCGCCCTTCTCCAGAAAGGCATCGGAAACCGCAATCGCCTGATCCAGCAATCCGCCGGGATTGTTGCGCAGATCAAGCACATATCCGACGATGTCATCGGTTGCCTGCTCCCTGATCCGCTGAATGGCTTTTTTCAGACCGGATTCGGTATTTTCCGTAAAGGAGGTAATGCGCAGATAGCCGACATTGCCGTCAACCCGCTGGCGGACCGACTCAACCTTGATGATCGCCCGGGTCAGGGTGACGTTGATCGGATCCGGCGTACCCTCGCGGCGGATCACCAGCCTGATGTCACTGTCTACCGGGCCGCGCATCTTTTCGACGGCCTGATCCAGGGTCATGCCCATGATTGCCTCGCCATCCAGATGGGTGATGTAATCACCTGCCTTGATCCCGGCGCGGAAAGCCGGGGTATCGTCAATCGGCGAGATCACCTTGACCAGCCCCTCCTCCATCGAGACCTGAATGCCCAGCCCGCCAAAGCGGCCGCGGGTCTGCACCTGCATGTCCTGAAAGTTCTTTGCATTAAGAAAGCTCGAATGCGGATCAAGCGAGGTCAGCATGCCGTTGACGGCAGCTTCCAGCAGCTCCTCATCCGAAACTTCGTCGACATAATCGGCGCGGATGCGCTCAAAGACATCGCCGAACATGTTCAGCAAACGGTAGGTCTCGTCGCTGTTGGTTTGCTGTGCCCGGGCCGCATTCTGCTGCAGCGCAAAGGGAGCGGCGACTGCCAGCGTTGTGATGACGAGAAAGGCGATGACGTACTTGCGCATTATCCACCTGCATTGTTGAGGTTGGCTGCCAGCCAGGGTGTCGGGTTTATAGGCTGGGAGTCCTTACGAAACTCTATATATAGGCGCGGTGCGCCGGAATTCTCGTCCTGAGTCATGACACCGACGGGTTCGCCCGCCAGCAACCACTGACCCACAACGCTGTCGATGCGTCCAAGCCCGGCCAGAAGGCTATGGTAGCCCTCGCCATGCTCAATGATCAAGAGACGCCCGTAACCGCGAAAATCACCGGCATACAGCACCAGTCCGTCATGCGGTGAGACCACCTGCGCCCCGTACCGGGTCTGCAGCGTCATGCCCCGGCTGGTGCGGCCATCCGGGGTCTTCTCGCCATAGCGTTCGACCAGCCTGCCGCGGGCCGGCAGAGGCAGCGCACCCTTTACCGCACTGAACGGCCGGGCGGCATCAAACACCGACTGAGCGTTGTCACCGGAGGACAGGGCGGCAGTTGTGGTCTTGGGAGACGGCGGATCGCGGGGTGCGGCGACCGGTGCCGCATTCTCCAGACTGCTGATCAGATCACGCAGGTTGTCTGCCTTGGCGGCAAGACTTTCCGCCCGCCGGGCAACCTTGTCGCTCTCGGCCCGCATTTCCGTGCTCAGCTGTGCCTTGCGGGCAACCAGACGTTCCAGAATCTGCTGTTCCGCGGTCAGCGACTGGCTGTTGTTGTCCAGCGCGTCGCGGCGCTGGCGAATATCCGCCCGGACCTGTCCCAGTGACACCAGTTCGGCTTTCAGGTCTTTTGCCTCGGCTTCGATGGCCGGTACTGCCGAGCGCAACAGAATGGCCGCGCGAACCACCTTCACCGGCTCGCCGGGCCGTCCGATCAGCGCATCGGTCGGGCGTCCGGCAAATCGCTGCAGCGCGGTGAGCACGCCAATCATCTGTCGTTCACGCTTGGTCAGGGTGGTCAGGATACTGGCCTCGTCCGCCCGCAATTCGCGCAGCTGGCGTTCCAGCATCGAGGCATTTTCCTCATAGCTCTGGGCGCTTTTCGCCGCGCGGACAAGCTGGCTGCGGACAATGCGCAGCTCCCGGTCCAGATTCTCCGCCTGTTTCTCGAAACTCTGCCGTTCCCGGTTGGTTTCCTGCAACGCACGCTCAACTTCCCGGAGCTGCTTCTGGGGTTCCGCCGCAGACAAAGGGAGAGCCTGCGCTGACAGGATCAGCGCCGCTGCCAGCAGGCGAAGATCAGGCCGTCGCACGTTGCTCCCCGGCCGGGTCCAGCAGTGTTTGCCCGGTCATCGCTGCCGGTTGCTCAAGGCCCATCAGATGCAGCAGGGTCGGTGCAACATCGGCAAGCCGCCCGTCTTGCAGGCCGGCACACCAGTCCGGCCGGTTCACCAGCACCAGCGGCACCCGGTTCAGGGTATGCGCGGTATGGGCCTGGCCGGTCTCCGGATCCTGCATCTGTTCCGCATTGCCGTGATCTGCCGTCACCAGCATGCTGCCGCCGGCTGCGAGCAGCGCTGCCTCGATCCGGCCCAGCGAGGCGTCAACCGTCTCGACCGCCTTGATCGCCGCCGACAGGATGCCGGTATGGCCGACCATGTCGGTATTCGCGAAGTTCAGGATGATCAGGTCAAATGTACCGGACTCTATCGCTTCAACGACCCGGTCTGTGACCTCGGGTGCCGACATTTCCGGCTTCAGGTCATAGGTTGCCACATCCGGCGACGGTACCAGAATGCGCTCCTCGCCGTCACAGATACGCTCCTCGCCACCGTTGAAGAAGAAGGTGACATGGGCGTATTTCTCGGTCTCGGCAATCCGCAGCTGACGCCGCCCGGCGCGGGAAACCACCTGCCCCAGAATGTCTTCCAGCACAACCGACGGAAACAGGGTCGTCAGCCGGTCGTTCAGGTCGGTCGCATAGTCGACCATGCCGGTGCAGGCAGCGAAGCTGATCTGCCGGTCGCGCTCGAACCCGTCAAAATCCGGATCGACCAGACTGCGGAGAATTTCCCGCGCCCGGTCTGCCCGGAAATTCGCCATCAGCAGGCCGTCGCCATCCATCATGCCGGCATAATCACCAACCACGGAGGCGGCGACAAACTCGTCCGATTTGCCGTCATCATAGGCTGCCTGCACGGCAATTTCCGGGGTTGCGACCGGCGCCCCCTGACCCAGCGTCATCGCCGTCCAGGCCTGTCTGACCCGGTCCCAGCGGTTGTCGCGATCAAGGGCGAAATACCGTCCGGTCACCGTCGCAATCCGGCAATCCGGCAATCCGTCGATGGCAGCCATAAAGCGGCCCAGGAATTTCAGGGCACTACGCGGCGGCGTGTCCCGCCCGTCGGTAAAGGCATGCACCCGGACCGGAATACCCGATACCGCCAGTATCCGGCAAAGTTCTGCCATCTGGTCCTGATGCGAATGCACTCCGCCGGGGGACATCAGCCCCATGAGATGAGCCACCCCGCCGGACGCCTTCAGCCGGGTGATGAAATCACCGAGCACCGGGTTTTCGGCCAGGCTGCCGTCGGCAACAGCGGCGTCAATACGCGGCAGGTCCTGCAGCACAACACGACCGGCACCGAGATTCATATGGCCGACTTCCGAATTGCCCATCTGCCCGGCAGGCAACCCGACATGATGTTCGCTGGCGTCGAGCCGGGCCCGCGGACAGGTTGATGTCAGCCGGTCCCAGACCGGTGTGCTGGCCTGCAAAACCGCGTTGCTTTCGCGGTCGGCGCGGTCGCCCCAGCCGTCCATGATGCACAGGACAACAGGGCGGGGTATGGATGCTTGTTCTGTCATACGCCGTATATAACCCCTCTGCTCCGGATACGGTAGCCCCGGTATTCGATTTGCCGGGGGCTCACGCAGGCTTTATCAGGGAGGAATGATAAGCTCGCGCATTCAATCCAACTGGCCTGCTGCCGTCACCGTCGCCGGATTGTTCTTCGGCTATGTTTTTGTGCAGCGTGTTGCACCCGGCGTCATGGTCACCGACCTGATGCGCGATTTTGATGCCAGTGGTGCCGTGATGGGCAATCTCTCGGCGTTCTATTTCTATTCCTATGCCAGCCTGCAGATTATCGTCGGGGCCATGATGGACCGGTTCGGGCCGCGCCGGCTGATGACCCTGGCCGCCCTGATCTGCGGCGCGGGCAGCGTACTGTTTTCCGTCGCCGACAGTCTGGCGCTGGCCTATGCGGGACGCCTGATGATCGGAATCGGTGCTGCCTTCAGCTTTGTCGGGGCACTGACGGTGATCCATCAGTGCTGTCCGCCGGAGAAATTCTCGTTTCTCAGCGGTATTGTTCAGGCCGCCGGAATGGGCGGGGCGCTGCTGGGCCAGGCACCGCTCGGCCTGTGGGTTGAGGCATCGGGATGGCGCGAGCCGCTGCTGTTCGGCGGGCTGTTCGCCGGACTGGTCGGCCTTGCTGCATGGATGGTGCTGCGCGACCCGCCGGAGCAGGACAGAACCGACAGCCCGTTGCCCCCCGGCATGTTCAGCGGGCTGGTTCAGGTCTGCCGCAATCCCCAGACCTGGCTGGCCGCCATCGTGGGCGGCAGCCTGACCGCGCCGATGCTGGCCTTTGGCGGGTTGTGGGGCGTGCCGTTCCTGCAAAGCACCTATGGCTATGACCGGCCGACAGCGGCCGCCTTCACCGGGGCGCTGTTTATCGGCTGGGCCGTTGGCGCGCCGGTAACCGGCTGGCTGTCGGACCGCTGGGACCGGCGCCGGCCAATTCTGGTTGCCGGGGCCATCAGTATGACTGTCGCACTGGCGCTGGTGGTCTGGCTGCCGCCGCTGCCGGTTCCGGTTCTGGTACTGTTGCTGGCGATCAACGGTTTCGGGTCATCATCGATGATCCTGACCTTTGCCGCCGCCCGGGCCAGCAACCCCGCGGCTTCCACCGGGCTGGCGCTGGGCATCGTCAATACCTGCGTCGTCGGTTCCGGCGCGATTACCCAGCCGCTGCTCGGCAGCCTGCTGGATATCAACTGGACCGGGGATATGCTGGACGGTGCCCGGATCTATCACGCCGACGCCTATCAGCTTGCCTTCCTGCCGCTGCTGATTGCCGGTCTGGCCGGTGCTGCCTGTGCAATGCGGCTCAGCCCGCGAGGAAAAACTCAAGCCCGCAGAGCAGAATGAAACTGATCACCCCGAGGCCTGCCATATAGGACAGGTTCCGACCGTAGGCGATGCCTTTTGCCGGCACATTATAGACCCTTGCGGCCAGCACCACCGAGAGCGATGACAGCGCCAGCATCGAGCCGCACATCCAGGCGTAGAGCAGGACAAGTCCGGAAACCAGCGGGGCCAGACCCGGCTCGAACCCCTGCAGAATCGGAACGAACACCGCTGCCGTGACGATCGGATGCAGGGTCATCATCGCCGCCATGAGGCTGAGCAGCATCAGCAGGCCAACCACCAGCATCGGCGGCAAGGACATGAAGACCGCATTGGTCAGCAGCAGATCCAGAACGCCGCTGGCCTCAATCGCCTTGCCCAGCATCATCGCGCTGGAAAACAGCAGCAGATCGTTGCCGAGGCTGTCCAGCCCGTCCCAGGCGCTGGCGGCAATCGGGCGGAGCTTTCCGCCAAGCCGGAACATCACCCAGCCAAGACAGAGCAGCGGCATGAAAATAGCGACGGTGCGGATTGTCCCCAGCGTCGTCAGACTGGCAATCGCCGTCACAATCAGGGTCGCCGTTCCCAGCGGCAAAATCAGCGGCCCGAAACCGATCAGGGCCAGTTTCACCCCGCGGGCCGCACCCGGCGGGCCGAAGGCAGTCACACCCAGCAGCAACCCGATGGCCGACAGCGGAAATCCGGCAGCAACAATCTGCCACAGCGGCAATTCGGGCCAGGCGGTCAGCACAAAGGCCATGCCGACCGTGAAGGGAGACCAGAACAGCACCAGGCTGGTCCCGCGACAGTTGGTCCGTGCGGCACGGGCGCGCTCCGCCAGGCCTGCATCGGTCGGCACCAGCGGTGCCAGAATCGGATAAGCGCCGATAATCAGTGCCGACCCCAGAACATGCGCCCCCAGGAACATACCGCCGGTGCGCTCTCCTTCCTTCATCTGTTCAAAGGCCTCGCGGCTCTGCCCGACCTCGGGACTGGCCTGAACCGTTGCCCGGACAAACTGAATCGCCGGCAGAAAGAAGGTGAAGATCAGCGCGAAGGCAACGCCGTCATAAAGTACCGACCAGTGGCCGGTATATAACGTGATCGCCAGCGCCAGTACCGCGACAACGAAACTGAGAATGATCGTATCCGGACGGGAGTTCCCGGCAAGTACCGAGAGGAACAGATAGGCTGCCAGCAGAACAACACCGGCCATGACCAGTTCCGGTCCGTCAGCGACAACACGCAACAGTCCGATACAGAATAACAGGGCCATTAAAATGCGAAGGGCGAGAACCATAAGGCGATGCATTGAGAAGGTTGTCCGGTAGATAAGACATTTATTCGCCCCTGTCTAACTTGTCCGGGCAAATAAAGCCATAGAACAAGCGCTTGCATTAATCGGTCAGGCTGACGTTAATTATGGCAAGTGGCAAAAAGCCACAGCGAACAAAAGCATGAAATTTCATGCGATCAGGGGAGAGGCGGGGCGGATGGCGTATCTATCGTCGGCTGATAAAACTCGAA
Organism: Rhodospirillales bacterium; assembly: GCA_040219025.1. Classification (GTDB taxonomy): domain Bacteria; phylum Pseudomonadota; class Alphaproteobacteria; order Rhodospirillales; family HT1-32; genus HT1-32. Next base: position 67,719 of record JAVJTE010000020.1, read on the forward strand.
TCTGGCTGAAAGGCGATCAGGTTCCCACCCCACGGAAAGGGGCGGCGTAACCATGTCTGAAGCTGAATTCTGTGATGTCGGCCTCTATGACACCTTTCCCAAGGTCCTGGCCCATAACGCAGACAAATGGCCCGACGAAATCGCCATGCGCGAGAAAAGTTACGGCATCTGGATCGAATACAGCTGGTCCGATTACAACACGGCCGTAAAACAGATCGCGATGGGCCTGCGCGAACTCGGCTTCGAGCGCGGTCAGGTCGTCGGCATGATCGGCGACAACCGGCCGGAATGGGTCCAGTTTGAAATCGCCGGCCAGGCGCTCGGCGGCATGAGCATCGGCATCTATCGCGACTGCATGGCGGATGAGGCGGATTACCTGATCAATTACGCCGAACTGACCATGATCATGGCCGAGGATGAAGAACAGGTCGACAAGCTGCTGGAGCTTGGTGACCGTATCCCCTCGGTAAAGAAGATTTTTTACGATGATCCCCGCGGCATCGAGAAATATGACGATCCCCGGCTGATGAAGCTGTCCGACCTCAAGGCGCTGGGTGCCGGACGAATCGCCGCCAGCCCGGACGACTACGACCGGGAAGTGGCGCTGGGCAAAGCTGAAGACGTCGCTGTTCTCTGCACCACGTCCGGCACCACCTCGCGGCCAAAACTTGCCATGCTGCAGGGCGGGCCGTTCCTGCAGCACTGCGTCGCCTATCTGACCAAAGACCCGAAACTGCCGACCGACAATTACTGTGCGGTGCTGCCGCTGCCCTGGATCATGGAGCAGGTCTATGCCATCGGCCACTCGCTGGTCTGCCGGAACATCGTCAATTTCGTTGAGGAAAACGACACGATGATGGCCGACATGCGCGAGATCGCCCCGAATTTTGTGCTGCTGGCCCCGCGCACCTGGGAGGCACTGGTTGCCGATGTGCGGACCAGGATGATGGATGCCAGCGCCTTCAAGCAGAAACTGTTCAACTGGGGTGTCGAACGGGGCATGAAGGCTTTCGAGGCCGGCCGCCGGGACTGGCTGGCCGATTTCCTGCTGTTCAATCCGCTGCGTGACCGGCTGGGGCTGGGGCAGGTCACCTCGGCGGCAACAGGGGGGGCTGCGCTGGGGCCGGAGACCTTCAAGTTCTTCCTCGCCATGGGTGTGCCGCTGCGCCAGCTCTATGGCCAGACCGAACTGGCCGGGGCCTATACCCTGCATGAACCCGATGATGTGGATTTTGATACGGTCGGTCTGCCCTTCGACAATACTGAAATCAGGATCGACAACCCGGATCCGGAAGGTGTCGGCGAGATTGTCACCCGTACCGGCGGGATGTTCCTCGGTTTCTACAAGAATCAGGAAGCCACCGACGCCGATGTGAAGGACGGCTGGATGCATACCGGTGATGCCGGCTATATCCGTCCGAAAGACGGGCATCTGGTGGTCATCGACCGGATTGCCGATCTGGCGGAAACCAATCAGGGGATACGGTTCTCGCCGCAGTTCATCGAGAACAAGCTGAAATTCTCGCCCTTCATCGGCGAAACGGTGATCCTCGGCAACAAGCGTGATTACCTCACGGCAATGCTCTGCATCCGCTTCGATATCGTCGCGAAATGGGCTGAACAGAACGCGGTCAGTTTTACCAACTACACCAACCTGTCTGCCCGTCCGGAAGTCTATGACATGATCGAACGGGAAGTCCGGCAGGTGAATGCCACCCTGCCGGAGGCCCAGCGCGTCCGGAAATTCCTGCTGCTATATAAGGAACTGGATGCCGATGACGGCGAGCTGACGCGCACCCGGAAGGTCCGGCGCGGGGTCGTCGGTGAACGCTATGCCAATATCATCGACACATTGTATTCCGACCGGAAGTCCGTGCATGTCGATACCGAGATCACCTTTCAGGACGGCACGAAGTCCCGCATCGTCACCGACCTTGTGGTGGTTGATCTGGGGCATGACGGCGGTGTCGGTGACACCGGAGAAGCGGGGAAAGCAGCATGAGTTCGATAAAAGAAGGCGAGGTCCTGCTTTCCGTCGAGAATATCTCGCTGGCCTTCGGCGCCGTGCAGGCCATCTCCAACGTCACCTTCGACATCCGCAAGGGCGAGGTCCGGGCCATCATCGGACCGAACGGGGCCGGCAAAACGTCGATGCTGAATGTGATCAACGGATTCTACCATCCGCAGGAAGGTACGATCACCTTTGCCGGCAAGACCCGCTCCCGCATGCTGCCGCATGAAGCCGCCGCCCAGGGGATCAGCCGCACCTTCCAGAATGTCGCGCTGTTCAAGGGCATGTCGACCCTCGACAACATCATGACCGGCAGGGTGCTGAAACAGAAGGCCTCGCTGATCGAGCAGGCGTTTTATTTCGGACGGGGCCGCAGCGAGGAAATCGAACACCGGGAATTCGTCGAGAACATCATCGATTTCCTGCAGATTCAGGCGATCCGCAACCAGCCGGTCGGGCGTCTGCCCTATGGCCTGCAGAAACGGGTCGAATTCGGGCGGGCGCTGGCGGCAGAGCCGGAACTGCTGCTGCTGGACGAGCCGATGGCCGGCATGAACCTCGAAGAGAAAGAGGATATGAGCCGCTACATCATGGAAGTCCGCGAACAGTTCGGAACCACAGTCGCCCTTATCGAACATGATATGGGTGTTGTGATGGATCTGTCCGACCGCGTGGTCGTGCTGGATTACGGATGTCAGCTTGCCGATGGCACCCCGGACGAGGTTTCGGCCAGTCAGCAGGTTATCGATGCTTACCTGGGGGTGTCCCATGACTGATCACCAGACGATGATCTGCGGAGGTTCGGCCCGATGATTTTTTTCCTTGAAACCGTAATCAGCGGTCTGATGGCCGGGGTCATGTATGCCCTTGTCGCCATCGGTTTTGTGCTGATCTTCAAAGCCTCCGGGGTGTTCAACTATGCCCAGGGCGTGATGGCGCTGTTTGCCGCGCTGACCCTGGTCGGCGTGATGGAGAAATTCGGCGTCTCCGCCTGGATCGCCATCCCCGTGACAATGGGGGTGATGATCATCGTCGCCTATCTGGTTGATTATTTCATCCTGCGGCATCTGGTGAACGAGCCGCCGATTATCCTGTTCATGGCAACCATCGGGCTGGCCTATGTGCTGGAAGGTGTCGGCGATATCATGTGGGGGTCCGACGTCAAGGTGCTGGATATCGGCCTGCCGTCCGGCGCCAGCGACTACCTGCTCGACAACTACAACCTCTATATCGAGAAGCTGGAAATTGTTGCCGCCGTCGTCGCGGCAGTACTGGTTGTCGTGCTCGCCTTCTTCTTCCAGAAAACCCGGGTTGGCCGGGCGCTCCGCGCTGTTGCCGATGATCATCAGGCAGCCCTCTCGATCGGTATTTCACTGCGCGGTATCTGGCGCATCGTCTGGTCGGTATCGGGTTTCGTGGCGCTGGTTGCCGGGATCATGTGGGGATCGAAATCGGGTGTGCAGTTCTCGCTGTCGCTGATTGCACTGAAAGCCCTCCCCGTCCTGATTCTGGGCGGCTTCACCTCGATCCCCGGCGCCATTGTCGGCGGGCTGATCATCGGTGTCGGCGAGAAGGTGGCCGAGATCTATGCCGGCCCCTATATCGGCAGCGCCATCGAGAACTGGTTCGCCTACATTCTCGCCCTCGCCTTTCTGCTGGTCAGACCGCAAGGCCTGTTCGGCGAAAAAATCATTGAACGCGTCTAGGGCGGGAGCAAAAAATGTTCTATTTCGAATCCGGCCAGTTCAAGAAATCCTACCGCGAGGATCAGGCGATCCTGCCGATCCGCCAGGACCGGATCGGGATTGCCGTCATCATCGCGGTCGCCTTTGGCGGCGTTCCTTTCATTCTCAATGACTATCTGCTGAACGCGGTGTTCATCCCCGCCCTGATCTATGCCCTGGCGGCACTCGGGCTGAATATTCTCGTCGGATATTGCGGCCAGATTTCGCTGGGTACCGGCGCCTTTCTGGCCGTCGGGGCCTATGCATCCTACAAGCTGATGACCTCCTTCCCGGAGCTGAATTTCATCCTGGTGATTCTGCTCTCGGGCGGTGTGACAGCCTGTGTCGGGATGGTGTTCGGGCTGCCCAGCCTGCGGATCAAGGGATTCTATCTGGCGGTCGCAACCCTCGCCGCACAGTTCTTCATCATCTGGCTCTTCAACAAGGTCGGCTGGTTCTATAACGACAACGCCACCGGCCAGATCTCGGCCCCGCCGCGCGATGTCTTCGGCTTCCAGATCACCGGGCCGGCGGCACATCCGGTTGCCACCTATCTGTTTGTGCTGACCTTTGTGACGTTCTTTGCCCTGGTCGCCAAAAATCTGGTGCGCAGCCGGGTTGGCCGGACCTGGATGGCCATTCGTGACATGGATATCGCCGCCGAGCTGATCGGTATCCGGCCGCTGCAGACCAAGCTGACAGCCTTCGGTGTATCATCCTTCTATATCGGCATGGCCGGCGCGATGATCTTCACCATCTGGCTGGGGGCCGTCGAAGCGGGCGAGGCCTTCAACATCGACCAGTCATTCCTGGTTCTGTTCATGGTCATCATCGGTGGCCTGGGATCGATCCTCGGATCCTTTCTCGGTGCCTTCTTCATGATCCTGATGCCGATTGCGCTGAAACAGACCATGGTCGATGGCCTCGGCATGACCGCGGTCAGCGCGAAGCATATGGAATTTGTCATTCTCGGGGTGCTGATCCTGGTTTTTTTGATCATGGAACCGCACGGACTGGCCCGGCTCTGGCGCCTCGGCAAGGAAAAGCTGCGGCGCTGGCCGTTCCCGTACTGACCACGTGTTTACGCTGCCGGCGTTTTGTTAACCGTCAGTGTTCAGAAGCCGCATCATGAGAAGCGGCGCAAAAGGAGGAGAGAGAGATGAACCTTAAAGGACTGACTCTGGGGGTCGTTGCTGCGGCATCGATCAGCATCGCCGGGGCTGCGACCGCCGCAGAACTGGTGATCCCGTCGATGGTTTACCGGACCGGGCCCTATGCCCCGAACGGCATTCCTTTCGCCAACGGCTATGGCGATTACTTCAACCTGCTGAACGCCCGTGACGGCGGTATCGGCGGTGTGCCAGTCAATCTGGTGGAATGCGAAACCGCGTACAATACCAAGCAGGGTGTTGAATGTTATGAAAACACCAAGAATATCGGTTCCGGTGCGCTGGTTTATCAGCCGCTGTCCACCGGTATTACCTATCAGCTGATCCCAAAGGCGGCTTTCGACCAGATCCCGATTTTCTCGATGGGCTATGGCCGGACATCTGCCTCGAACGGCAAGATCTTCCCGTGGGTTTTCAACCTGCCGGCAACCTACTGGGATCAGGCGACTGTTTTCGTGAAATATGTTGCCGAGAAGGAAGGCGGTCTCGACAAGCTGAAGGGCAAGAAGATCGCACTGGTCTATCACAACTCTGCCTACGGCAAGGAGCCGATCCGGACACTTGAAGTTGCCGCCGAGAAGTACGGCTTTTCGCTGCAACTGCTGCCGGTCGATCATCCCGGTCAGGAACAGAAGGCAACCTGGTTGCAGATCCGCCGTGAACAGCCGGACTGGGTCTTCATGTGGGGCTGGGGTGTGATGAACCAGGTCGCCGTCAAGGAAGCGACCTCGATCCGCTATCCGATGGATCATTTCATCGGTGTCTGGTGGTCCGGTTCCGAAAACGATGTTGCCCCCGCGGGCGAGGCAGCCGACGGCTATCTGTCGGGTGCGTTCCATGCACCGGGCGACAACTTCCCGCTCCATGATGACATCAAGAAACATCTCTATGATGCCAACAAGGGTCTGGGCGACCGCGACCGCATCGGTGAAGTGCTCTACAACCGGGGTATCGTTGCCGCGATGTGGACGGCTGAAGCCATCCGCAATGCACAGAAGATCCACAAGACTGCCGAAGTGACCGGCGCCATGGTGCGTGACGGCTTCGAGCAGCTGAATGTCGACGAAAAGCGCCTGACCGAACTTGGTCTGCCGGGCTTCACCATTCCGGTGCAGGTGACCTGCGCCAACCATGGCGGTTCCGGTAATGTCGCCCTGCAGCAGTGGGACGCGAAGGCCGGCAAGTGGAAGATCGTGACGAAATTCTACGAGCCGATGCGTGACATCACCGGTCCGCTGATTGCCGAAGATTCCGGCTCCTATGCCAAGGAAAACGGCATTCCGGAGCGGGAGTGCAGCTGACCGGTCACTGATCCGCTTTGCTGAACAGAAAAAGAAGGACGCCATGAGCACGGGTGCCAAGAAAATACTCGAGATCAATAATATCGAGGTCATTTATGACCACGTCATTCTTGTGCTCAAAGGTGTCACGCTGGAAGTGCCCGAGGGGGGTATCATTGCCCTCCTCGGCGCTAACGGTGCCGGCAAGTCGACGACACTGAAATCGATTTCCAACCTGTTGCAGGTCGAACGTGGCGAAGTCGTGAAGGGTTCGATCAGCCTGAACGGCGAGACCATCAACGGCATCGGTGCGACCGAGGTCGTCAAGCGCGGCTGTGTCCAGGTGATGGAAGGCCGCCATTGTTTTGAACATCTGACCATCGAGGAAAACCTCCTGACCGGGGCCTATATCCGCGGCTATGACCGCAAGGGCATTCAGGCTGACCTCGACATGGTCTACAGCTATTTTCCGCGGCTGGAACAGCGCCGCAAATCTCAGGCCGGCTACACATCCGGCGGCGAACAGCAGATGTGCGCGATTGGCCGCGCCCTGATGGCCCGCCCGAAACTGGTTCTGCTGGATGAACCCTCAATGGGTCTGGCCCCGCAACTGGTCGAACAGATTTTCGAAATCATCAGGAAACTGAACACCGAACAGGGCGTTTCCTTCCTGCTGGCCGAACAGAACACCAATCTGGCGCTGCGCTATGCCAGCTACGGCTATATTCTGGAGAACGGCCGCGTGGTGCTGGACGGTCCGGCTGCGGAGCTGATGGAAAACGAGGATGTGAAGGAATTCTATCTTGGTGGCGGCGGTGACGAGCGCCGCAGCTTCAAGAACCTGAAAAGCTACAAGCGCCGCAAACGCTGGCTGTAGAATAATCCCTGGCAGAAGATACACAGCAGACCCCGGACAGCCCGGCTGACGGTGGTTCCGCGATGACAGGATATATTAAACCGGGTCTTCCTGAATCAGGGCCGGGACGACATAGGCGAAGGGCAGCCGCATGAGCGAATATTACGATAAACTGGAAACCCGGTCAGCGGATCAGCGGGCGAAGGATCTGGCGAAAGAGTTGCCTGCCATCATCGCCCGGGCAAAGGCATCAGCGCCGGCTTATGCCACGCTTCTGGCCGATCATGACCCGGCGGAAATCACCGGCCCGGAAGCACTGGCCGGCCTGCCGCTGACCCGCAAAAACGAGCTGATCGAGCGACAGGCTGCGGACCCGCCTTACGCCGGACTGACCACCATCCCGACCGGTGACCTGGCTTGTATTTACCAGTCACCGGGCCCGATCTATGACGCAGAAGGCCGCACAAGCGATTACTGGCGGGTCGCCCGGGCCCTGTTCGCCGCGGGTTTTCGCAAGGGCGATATCCTGCATAACTGCTTCGCCTATCACTTCACCCCGGCCGGTGCGATGATCCAGACCGGGGCCGGGGCGCTTGGCTGCGCCGTCGTTCCCGCCGGTCCCGGCCAGACCGAACAGCAGATACAGGCCATCCGGGACGTCCGGCCGACCGGCTATGCCGGCACGCCCTCCTTCCTGAAGATCATTCTGGAGAAAGCTGACGAGATGGGGGAAGCCCTGCCGTCGCTGAAGCGGGCACTGGTCGCCGGTGAAGCCCTGTTCCCGGCCGTCCGTCAGGGCTTTGCCGACCGCGGAATCGAGGTCTGCCAGTTCTATGGTACTGCGGATCTGGGCAGCATCGCCTATGAGTCAGAGGCCCGTGACGGCCTGATCGTTGACGAGGGTGTCATCGTCGAGATCGTACGCCCGGGCACCGGCCAGCCGGTCGCAGAGGGCGAGGTCGGCGAGGTCGTGGTCACCACGACCGCCCGTGCCTATCCGCTGATTCGCTTTGCCACCGGTGACCTGTCCTGTTTGCTGCCCGGCGACAGCCCCTGTGGCCGCACCAACAGGCGTCTGAAGGGCTGGATGGGCCGGGCCGATCAGGGCACCAAGATCAAGGGCATGTTCGTGCATCCGCCACAGGTCGCCGCCATCGTCAGCCGACATCCGGAAGTCACCCGCGCGCGCCTTGTCGTCACCGGCGAGAACAATACGGATATCATGACTCTGGTCTGCGAAACCGGCGCCGGCAGTGACACCCTGCGCGATGCGCTTGCCGCCAGCGTCCGCGCCGTCACCAAACTCGGGGCCCGGATCGACTTCACCACCCCCGGCGCACTGCCCAATGACGGCATCGTCATCGAAGACGCCCGCAAGGGATAACCCCGCAGTACAGCCTCAAAAGAGATCCTGAAACGGGTTCAGGACGAAGAAAAGAGGCGGGGTCAGATCGGAATTGCATTATTTCCGGAATAAACAATAATGCGTAAATTATGCAGAATTTTGCAGAGTCCTTTCGCCTTGCCTTCGACCTGCTGATCTCGCTGGATGCGGATCTGCTGGAGATTGTCGGCCTGTCCATGCAGGTCAGTCTGGCGGCGATGGGTTTTGCCTGTGCCATTGGCTTTCCCCTGGGCGCGCTGGTCGCGGTCACCCGGTTTCCGGGCCGGGGTGCGGTTATCATTCTGATGAACGCACTGATGGGCCTGCCACCGGTTGTGGTCGGGCTGGTGGTTTATCTTTACCTGTCCCGCTCCGGGCCGCTTGGCTGGCTTGGCCTGCTGTATTCACCGACGGCGATGATCATTGCCCAGACCATCCTGATCGCACCGATTGTCGCCGCCCTGTCACGGCAGGTGCTGGAGGATCTGCATGGCGAATATGACGAACAGTTCCGCTCGCTGGGCCTGACCCGGCTACAGACCATCATAACCCTGCTTCAGGATGCCCGTTACTCGCTGCTGACCGTGGCGCTGGCCGGGTTTGGCCGGGCGATTGCGGAGGTCGGGGCGGTCATTATTGTCGGCGGCAATATCGATCATCTGACCCGGGTGATGACCACGGCGATTGCGCTGGAGACATCGAAAGGTGATCTGGCGCTGGCGCTGGCACTCGGCATCATCCTGCTGGTCATCGCCCTCAGCGTGAATGCCTGCGTCATGGGGCTGCGGATGACGGCCCGGCGGTATGCCTATGCCTGATGACCAGACCATGACCCCGCCTCTCCCAGACATACAGCAGGCCCCGCTGGTTGCCGCCTTTGACCTGACACTGGTCATCGACGGAAAGCGGCTCATCGACCAGATCGGATTTACCCTCGGGCAGCAGTCCCGGACCATCATTCTCGGGCCCAACGGGGCCGGTAAAAGTCTGCTGCTGAAGCTGATGCACGGACTGATCGCCCCGACCGACGGTGCCGTCCGCTGGCAGCCACAGCCGGATGGCGGCCCGCGGCGGCAGGCAATGGTGTTTCAGCGACCGGTCCTGTTGCGCCGGTCCGTCGCCGCCAATCTCGACTTTGTTCTGAAACGACAGGGCAAAGCCGATATCGCCGACCGCCGGGAGGCCCTGCTGGACCGCATCGGCCTCAGCGACAAAGCCGGGCAGGCGGCCCGTCTGCTGTCGGTCGGGGAACAACAGCGGCTGGCGCTGGCGCGTGCGCTGGCGACTGAACCGGAAATCCTGTTCCTGGATGAAGCCACGGCCAGTCTGGACCCGTCATCTGTCCTGAAAATCGAACAGATCGTGCAGGAGGCCAGTGCCGCCGGGGTGAAGGTGATCTTTGTCACCCACGATCTCGGACAGGCCCGCAGGCTGGCCGACGATGTGCTGTTCCTGCATCGCGGGCGGATCGGGGAGCAGGCACCGGCTGAACAATTCTTCCGCCGGCCCGCCTCACCCGACGCCGCCGCGTTTCTGGACGGCAAAATCGTCATCTGAACAACACCAAAGTAAAAGGGAGACCTACATGGTGAATTTCAAAACCGCACTGATTGCCGGAATGATTGGTCTGATGTCCGGGGCGGCAAACGCCGCGGATCCGTCGATCATCGTCCAGTCCACAACATCCACCGCCAATTCCGGGCTGTATGACCATCTGCTGCCCGCGTTCAGGACAAAGAGCGGCATCACCGTCAATGTGGTCGCTGTCGGAACCGGTCAGGCGATCAGGAATGCACAGAACTGCGATGGTGACGTGCTGCTGGTCCATGCGAAATCTGCCGAGGAGGCCTTCGTCAGGGATGGCTACGGCGTCAAACGCAGCGACCTGATGTATAATGATTTTGTCATCGTCGGGCCGACAGCTGACCCGGCAGGCATCGCTGGCACGAAAGATGTCAGCACGGCCCTCCGGAAAATCACCGAAACCGGGGCTCCCTTTGCGTCGCGCGGGGATGATTCCGGCACCCACAAGAAAGAGCTTCAGCTCTGGAAAGCCGCCGGGCTGGATCCGGCATCGGCATCCGGCAAATGGTATCGCGAAACCGGCTCCGGCATGGGTGCCACCCTGAATGCCGGTGTCGGCATGGGTGCCTATGTGATGACCGACCGGGCGACCTGGATCAGCTTCAAGAACAAGGGTGATTTCGAGATTGTCGTCGAAGGCGACCGGAATCTGTTCAACCAGTACGGGGTCATTCTGGTCAACCCGGCAAAATGCCCGGATGTGAAACAGGCCGAAGGTCAGGCCTTTATCGACTGGCTGCTGTCGGAAGACGGCCAGAAGACAATCGGCAGCTATCAGATCGACGGCAAGAACCTGTTCTTCCCGAACGCCAGACCGTCTTCCTGATCCCGCACTACAGGCCGTTCAGCCGCACCGCTCCCAGCTCGGCAAGATCGTAACCACCGAGATCGCGGGCGCGGGCGGCAAACTCCGGCTGGTGACAAAATGCCAGCAGGCGTTGCACCGGCGGGTCAAACCAGGCCCGCCGGTCAACCAGCAGGTCAAACCGTTCCTCGACCAGCGGAATGAAGGACAGCCGGTGCTGACCGGCCAGGCTGGCCAGACCCAGTGCCGCATCCGCCTTGCCATCCCGCACCATCAGGACCGCATCCTGCTCGCTGCGCACCGGGCGGCTCATCTCCACATCCGCCGCGGATAGCCCCGCCTGTTTCAGCAGATGCAGCAGCAGACCCTGCGCGCCGGCCTCCGGCTGGCGGGCGGCAATCCGTCGTCCGGCCAGAGACCGGATATCGGTGATGCTGCCACCGGCAGCTTCCGACAGGATCAACCCGCGCTGACGACCGGCCCAGCCAACCAGTACCGCCTGCATGCCGGCGCAATATGCCTCCGCTGCAACCCGGTTCCAGCTGCCGGTCTTGTCGTCGAGCAGATGCAGGCCGGTGGCAACACCCTGCCGGTCGGCAAAACGTGTCAGACCATCCGTACTGGAATCAAACAACGCCGCCAGCCCGCAGCGGCTTTCCCGGATCGCCCAGTCGAGCAGCGGATCATGGCTGCCGAGCATCACTGTTGGCAGTGGCCCTGCGGTTTCCGGACCGGAATGATGTTCCGCCAGCCAGGCAGAAATCGCCGCACGCGGGAACAGCAGTTTGCCGGTCGCCCGGGTACAGGGCACGCTACCCGAAGCTGCGAGGTCATAGACCTTGCGCTCCTTGATACGGAGCAGGTCAGCAAGTTCGCTGGTTGTCAGATAATCGGACATGGCGGCGGGCGGGACCAAACTGTTGAACGCGCCCTGAGTCTGGCAAATCGACCGTCCGACAGCAAGGCAGCCGGCAACCGGTCACACAAACAGAGAAAGCCCCGGACGAAAACAATGTCCGGGGCTTTTACCTGCCCGCCGGTCCGGCGGGTCATCTGCCGTGTTCGTGGTCAGGCGTGGTTATTTTGCCGTGACGACAGTCATCACAAGCTTGCCGTCAACCTTCACCGGCCCGTCTTCCTTGGCGCCGAGGCTGTATTCGAAGATGCCGGTCTGGCTGCCGCCGTTTTCGCCATGCAGCATCAGCATCAGCATTTCGCCCTTCTTCACCGGCTCGGTCAGAATAGCGGCGACATCCGTATTCTTGCCCTTTCTGAGCGGGGCATGGCCAACGACCGGTCCCGGCTTTTTCGACGCGTCCGTGCGATGGACAACCAGCCAGCCATTGGCATCAGCCATGATTTCAGCAGCGGTTACTGTGCCGGAGGAAACATCCTGGTCCAAGGCTTTGACAGCAAGCGCGTGATCCGCAGCATGCGCCGCCCCGATAAGGGAAGTGGCGGTCGCGATGGCGATAAAGAATTTCTTGTTCAGCATGGATAAACTCCGTTTTCACATGTCAGTTTCAACCCTGTGGAACGAGGCACGACACAGAACGGTCGTCATCCCCGATGCAGGGCAGCCCGCTTTGCGAACCTGATGAAGATACGAAGCCGTTCTGCCGGAGTTTCAGAAATCCGAAATTTTTCTGGACTAGTTAGATGCTGGCAGCAGATGTCCGTGCAGGGCCGGGCCGGTCGGTTTGCCGGTAGGGGAGCCGCCGGGCGGCTCAATGCTGATGCCGAAGGTGGCTGACATGATCGAGTCACGGGTCAGCTCGGGCAGACGCTTGCGGGTCAGGCTTTCCGGGCCGGTCAGCAGTCCCAGCGATTGCGGCCCCTCACCCAGCCCGTCAGCAATCATCCAGAGCTGAAACGCCTTGTCCCCGGCAGGCTTTGCCGCAACCGGCCGGATCGTCAGTTCCCGGGTTTGCAGGTTGACCGACAGCAGGAAGGACGGTGCCTGATCGCCTTCCTGAAACACAGCGACGAACTGCTGGTCGACCGGAATACGGGTGGCCTCGCCATAGATCACAAAGCCGGCCAGACCGGCAGCGACAGCCCAGGCGGCAATCGCCGAGCGACGCCAGTTGCCGACCCGCCGGTGCAGATGCACAACATTATGGCCACCGGCTTCATCAGCCGGGGCAGAGGGCAGCCGGGCCTGAATGCGGGCCAGCAGATCCGGTGAGGGGGCAGCTTCTGCAACCCGGTCCAGCAACGGCGACAACCGGCTTTCCCAGTCCCGGATCGCCGCTTCCAGATCCGGACTGGTCAGGCGCAGGCGCTCGACATCGGCCCGTTCACCGGCGTCGAGGGTGCCCAGCACATATTCACCTGCCAGTTCGTCGGGGTTTTCCGGTTTCATATCGCTCATGACCCAAGGCATTCACGTAATTGCACCAGACTCCGGCGGAGCCAGGTTTTGATCGTATTCACAGGCTGCCCGTACTTGTCGGCCAGTTCCTGCCGCGACATGCCGTTGAGATAGGCCTGACGAACCATGTCGGCCCGGTCGGCCTCCAGACCGTCGAGACAGGCTTCCAGCTGGCGGGCATCTTCACTTTGTTCCATCGCCTCCAGCGCCCCCGGCGCGTCATCGGGGACTTCCGGCAGGTCATCGTCACCGCTGATGGCTGATGGCTGACGCCGCCGGACCTCGTCGATCGCCCGGTTGCGGGCAATCGTCGCCATCCAGGTGATCGGGGATGCCCGCTCGCGATCAAACGTGCCCGCGCGCTCCCAGATCCTGAGATAGACCTCCTGCAGCAAATCTTCCGCCCTGTCCCTTCGGTGCAAGATACGGAGCAGGATGCCGAATAGTTTCATCGACGTGGCATCATAGAGTGCCGCAAAGGCAGTCCGGTCACCCCGGGCAACCTGTGCCAGCAGGTCAGCAACATCGCTGACGGTCCGTCCCCGCGGCAGCAGATCACTCATTCCCGGCTAGTCCCGATGCAGGACAAGCGCGGTCCAGCCATCAATCCGGAACTGCCGGGCGAGGCGAAGTCCGCGGGGACGATAGGCAGCAAGCACGCGCTGTTCCTGATGGTTGAGCAGACCCGAGAGGACAAGATTACCACCGGGTGCCAGACTGGCGACAATATCCCCGGCAAGGCGGATCAGCGGACGGGCCAGAATATTGGCAACCACCAGATCGTAGGGAGCCGTCCCGCGAATTGCCGGATGCTTCAGCCCGTCGGTCGCCAGACAGGTCAGCAATGGCGCAACGCCGTTCTGCCGGGCATTTTCCCGGGCAACCTCGACCGCAACCGGATCAATATCGGAGGCAACCACCGGGCGCAGATGACGTTTGGCCACGGCCATACCCAGAATTGCCGTACCACAGCCCAGATCCAGCGAGTATTCGGGACGGCGTTCGTGACGCGCCAGATGGTCGATGGCCATCAGGCAGGCCCGCGTCGTCGCATGTTCACCCGAACCAAATGCCGCACCTGCATCCACCTTCAGGGCGATGCTGCCCACCGGCGGGCGCTCCGCCCAGTGCGATCCGTGAACGAAAAAGCGGCCGGCCTGCATCGGCGGGAAGCTTTGCAGGTTTTCCATGACCCAGTCGGTGCCGGGTATTTCCCCGGTTCTGATCTGCGGCGGGGTAATCCGGCAGGCCGCAGCAATTACCGAGAGATCCGAGATGAAGGCACGCACGTCGGGCCGGTCCTGAAAGATGCTGGTGAAGCGCCAGAGCCCGGCGGCTTCATCTTTCATCATCGCCATACTGTCGGAGGCATCCGAAATGAATTCGGCAAACATACCCTCCATCCCGTCCGGCACATCAAATTCAATACGCCAGACGGCAGCATGGACAGGTTTCCGGATCATGGCTTTTCCACAAAAGAATCGATGACTTTTTTTACACCGGCCTTCTCGAAACTGATCTCCAGCCGGTTGTCCTCAACAGAGATCACCGCGCCATAGCCGAATTTCTGGTGAAACACACGCTCGCCGACATCAAAGGCGGCCTGTCGTTTTGGCCGTTCCGCCACTTCCCAGGCCGACGCCTCGATGGTTTTCCCGGCAAAGGGACGCCGTGTGGCCGCCGGGGTCCAGCCCCAGTTGCCGGCCTGCCGGTCCTTGAATCCCATTTCGGATATCCGGGTCACATGTTCTTCCGGCAGCTCCTCAATAAAGCGGGACGGCAGGGCGCTTTGCCACTGGTTGTAAATCCGCCGGTTTGCCGCATGAAAGATTTTCGACAGACGTTTGGCCCGGGTAATCCCGACATAGGCGAGGCGACGCTCCTCCTCCAGCCCGGCAACACCGCTTTCATCCAGTGCGCGCTGATGCGGGAACAGCCCTTCTTCCCAGCCGACAAGGAAAACCGTGTCGAATTCCAGTCCCTTAGCCGCATGCAGGGTCATCACCGTGACTTTTTCGATATCACTGGATTCATCATTCTCCATCACCAGCGAGATATGTTCGAGAAAGCTCTCGATGCTCTCGAACTCGTCCAGTGCCGAGACGAATTCTTTCAGATTTTCCAGCCGTCCCGGTGCTTCCGGTGACTTGTCGAACTGCCACATCTCGGTATAGCCGCTTTCCTCCAGCACGGTTGCGGCCAGCTCGCCGGAGGGCATGCCGTTCAGCAGGCTGCGCCAGCGCAGGAAATTCTCGACCAGATCAGAGAGCGTCTTGCGGGCCTTCGGCTTCAGCTCCTCGGTCTCGACAATCAGCCTTGTCGCCTCGAACAGCGGCACGCCCTTGGCGCGGGCCAGCATATGCACTTCCCGCATTGTCGCCGGTCCAAGCCCGCGTTTCGGCTTGTTGATGATCCGCTCATAGGCCAGATCGTCATCCGGCTGGGCGACAAGACGGAGGTAGGCAATGGCATCGCGGACTTCCATCCGCTCATAGAATCGCGGGCCGCCGATCACCCGGTAGGGGATCCCCAGCGTAATCAGCCGTTCTTCAAACTCACGGGTCTGGAAGCCGGCGCGCACCAGCACGGCCATTTCGGACAGCCGGATTTTCTTGCGCTGCAGGCTCTCGATCTCGTCACAGACGGTGCGGGCTTCTTCCTCGCCATCCCAGACACTGCGGATCTCGACCTTCTCGCCATCATCGATATCGGTCCAGAGGGTCTTGCCGAGCCGGTCGGAATTGTTGGCGATCACCGACGAAGCGGCGGCAAGAATATGCGGGGTCGAGCGGTAGTTCCGCTCCAGCCGGACCACGGTCGGGTCCGGGAAGTCCTTTTCGAACCGCAGGATGTTGCCGACTTCCGCACCGCGCCATGAGAAAATCGACTGATCGTCGTCACCGACGCAGCAGATATTCCCCTTGTTCCCGGCCAGCAAACGTAGCCAGAGATACTGGGCAACGTTGGTATCCTGATATTCGTCCACCAGCAGATAGCGGAAGCGGTGACGATATTCCTCCAGCACATCCTTATGTTGTGTGAACAGGGTCAGGCAATGCAGCAGCAGGTCGCCGAAATCGGCGGCATTCAGGGTTCGCAGCCGCTCCTGATACCGGGCATAGAGCGTGGCGATACGCCCGTCCGCTGCCTCACCGCCATCCGTGGAATCGCTGACCTTGTCCGGTCCCTGACCACGATCTTTCCAGCGCTGGATCACGCCCATCAGATTCTGGGCCGGCCATTTCTTCGAATCGACACCCTCGGCTTCCATCAGCTGTTTCAGCAGCCGCTGCTGATCATCCGTATCCAGAATCGTGAAATTGGATTTCAGCCCGATCCGTTCCGCATGCCGGCGCAGGATGCGGACCGAGAGGGAATGAAAGGTACCCAGCCACAAACCCTCGATCGGGCGGCCCAGCATCGCGGCGATCCGGTCCTTCATCTCGCGCGCGGCCTTGTTGGTAAAGGTCACCGCAAGAATTTCCCCGGACCGGGCTTTCTGTGTCGCCAGCAAATGCACGAACCGGGTGGTCAGTACCCGTGTCTTGCCGGTGCCGGCACCCGCCAGCACCAGCACGCCGCCATCCGTGGTGACAACAGCTTCCCGCTGCTCTGGATTCAGGCCGTCCAGATAGGCAGGCGCAACAGGAGGAGCGACACTGCCGACGGGCGGCGCATCATCGAAATCCGAGAGGGCAAAGGGATCGGTCATGCTGCCTCTATAGCATGGGATTCCGGCGTGGTTAATGCCGCAACAGAGTTTATTTTCACAGCATCCGGGACCTGCGGACTTCAGGTAATCAGTCCAAGCGGCGGATGCCCCGGCCAGAGCGACGGCACACCCCACCAGGACTGCAGAACCGTGCTGTAGAGCTGGCGGAAATCCGTCGTGTACTGCAGATCACCGTTTTCCAGTGACGCCAGTGACGGGGCCTGACCGTAAAACCCGCCGCGAACCCGGCCACCCAGCAGGAAATGCGGTGCCGCCGCGCCGTGATCGGTTCCGTCAGAGCCGTTTTCGGCAGCACGTCGGCCAAATTCCGAATAGGTCATCACCAGCACCCGGTCCCACAGGCCCGCCGCCTGCATCGAGCCCCGGAAAGCGGCCAGCGCCTCACCGGCCTCATCCAGCAGACGCCGCTGGATCGCAACCTGATTGATATGCGTATCAAAACCGCCAAGCGTGGTCTTGATGACCGCAACCCGCGCCTGCCCGGCAATCACCCGGGCTGCCAGTTCAAGCTGGTGACCGAGGCCGGTCTTCGGGAAGGCAGGACCGGGGGCCGTCGCCGCAATACCGTCACCGGACAACCCGGCTGCCGCCCGGTCGATTTCCGCCTGCACCCGGACAATATGCTGCAGCGCCGGGTTCGATCCGGCGTCTGCTGACAGTGCCGGACTGCGTTTCGCATCCCTGACGAAACGTCCGGGATTGCGCAGCTCGACAAACCGCCGGGCACCGGCCAGCGGACCGGCGCCGTCATGACCGAGAACCAGGCCGTCCGTGGTGAAGTCACCGGGTGGTGCGTCCCGGTCAAACAGCTGCGCCAGCCAGCCCCTTGTCAGCACCTCGGCAGAGTCAGACGCCGTGTCCCAGATATCGATCGATCGGAAATGGCTGCGGTCGGGACCGGGATAGCCGACGCCCTGCACCACCGCCAGATCCCCGCCGCGCCAGGCCGGCATCAGCGGCGACAATGCCGCATTCAGGCCGAACCGTTCATCCAGCGACACCAGCCGGTCCCCGGACAGGGCGATACCCGGACGCAGCCGGCGATAGAGCGGGTCGGTCTGCGGGACGACCGTGTTCAGCCCGTCATTGCCACCTGCCAGCTCAACCAGCACCAGAATGCGCGACCAGTCCCCCGCCAGCGCCATGTTCGGACGAAGCGCCAGCAGGGGAAGCACCCCCATGCCGGAGAGCAGATGTCGACGGCTGATGCGCATCATGACCTCATTTCAGCTGGAAGACCGGATCGGACAGGCTGTCCGTCAGCAGCTTCACGCGGGAGGCCTCTGCGGCCACCGGCGTCAGCGGCGGTATCGGCAGCAGCAACCGGACCAGACCGGCTTTCGACAGATCACCTGCCACAAGTTCCGCCAGACGTTCCCGGCCAGCCATGCGGCTTCCCCCGCCTTCCCCGCTGAAACGCCGGACCAGATCCTGTCGCGTCAGCAGGGTGGTGCTGTTGATCCAGACAGCCCCGCCGTCCCAGCCCTTCACCGTCGGCGGGTCAAAAATATCCTGCCCGAGATCCCGCCCCTGCCGGACCAGAGGTTCCGTCTTGTCCGGGGTCAACCCGAACAGACGGATCGTGCCGACCAGCATATCAACCGGTGATTTCACCAGCATGCCACGATGACGGAGATCGTAGAAGCTGTCTGCCGTCAGCAGATGCCGCAGCGCGGCCGCCATCGAATAGCCGGATCTCCGGAATACCACGGCCAGCGCCTCGATCTCTTGCGCGTCCGGTTCCGGCGAGACGAACTCCCGCCAAAGCCGTGCGGCAACAAACCGGGCCGTTGCCGGCTGTTCAAAGACAAGATCCAGTACCTCGTCGGCCGCATAGCGTCCGGACTGCCCGAAAACACTCTTGATTCCGCTGTCATGCAGCTTCCGGCTTTGCCGGACAGCCTGCAGTTTTTCATTGTACCGGACGCCGGAGAAGGCCCGTGCGGCCTCCCGGATGTCAGTTTCGGTGTAGTTGCCGGGACCAAGGGTGAACAGTTCAAACAGTTCGCGGGCAAAGTTCTCGTTCGGGGCATCCGCACTGTTTCGATAACCATCGAGATAGATCAGCATCGCCGGGTCCCGGGCAATCCGCCGGGTCAGCTCGCGAAAATCACCAAAGGCCAGGTCGCGCAGCAGAAGGTTTTGCCAATAGAGGAAGACCGGCTCCCTGACCTTTTTCAGCGATGATGTGAAATGGCCGTGCCAGAACAATGTCATGCGTTCGGTAAACGGCGATGGTGTCACCACCATTTCCTCATACCACCAGGCCTTCAGCTGTTCACCCCGGCGCCGGCGCTGCTGTTCTAGCAGCTGGCGTTCCCGGCCGGTCATTGCCCGGCGTTGCGCAACGCTGACCGGCGGTTCATCAATCCAGTCCGGCGGTGGTGTGACCGGGTCCCTGAGGACAGAGGACAACAGACGGTCAACCGCCGCTTCCCGGCTGAGCACTGCATAGCTGTGAATATCGGCAGCCGTCGCCACACCGAAGCCGGTGCGGGCCAGCAGATGCCGGGCTTCGGAGAAGCCCATGCTGCGGGAAGGGGCGGGCGGTTCAGGCTGTGTGACACAGGACAGCAACGCCAGGGAACAAAGCAGCACCCCGAACAGCCCAGTCGCATCACGCAGGCGGCTCATCATGTCTGATGGTCCTCAGGCCCGGCCCTTGTCTTCCGCCCGCAGGCGGCGAAGGGCGGCATTATAGCTGTTCAGGACATCAAGTTCATGAACAAAACCGACGACCTCCAGCGAGTCCTCGCTGGCGATCACCGGCAGATGTTCCTCGCCGGTATCCTCCATGATCTTCAGGGCCGCCTCGATATCATCATCGGCGCAGAGTGCCGGCGGATGCTGCCGGGCCACGTCACCCGCATTGACGATTCCGTCAATCGAATGGTCGAACGCCACTTCCCGCAGGTCGGACAGCATGATGGTGCCGAACAGCCGTTCCTTGTCATCAATGACAAACAACTCGCCATGCGGTGCGACACAGAGCAGACCGCGCACCTGTTCAATATCGGCGGAGGTATGGACGGTCACGAAATCGGATTTCATGATATCGCGGACATGGGTGGATTTCACCAGCCGGCGCTCGCGCCCGCCCTCCAGACTGATGCCTTTGCGCACCAGCATCATCTCGAAGAAGCTGCGGCCATGGAACTGGTCGGTGACGACCGAGGCGATAACCGCGCCGACCAGCACGGCAATCGTGATCGAGTAGTCACCGGTCATTTCAAAGATGATCAGGGTGGTGGAGATCGGGGCACCCAGCACCGCACTTGCCGTCGCACCCATGCCGACCAGTGTATAGGCCCCGTGGCCGGATGACAGATGCGGGAAGAAGCCGGTCGCAATCACGCCGAACGCCCCGCCCAGCATCGCCCCCATCACCAGCGCGGGAGAGAACACGCCACCGCCGAAACCACAGCCCAGACTGATCGCGGTTGCCGCCGTCTTTGCCACCAGTATGGCGATCAGCAGCCACAGCCCCAGCCGGTCATTCAGCGCCAGATCCGTGGTTTCGTAGCCGACCCCCAGCACATGCGGAAACCAGATGGCAATCAGGCCCACCGCAACACCGCCGGCTGCCGGACGGAGCCAGACCGGGATCGGTGTCTTCTTCACCACATCTTCGGCAATGGTCACGGATTTCATGAAACTGATGGCGAGCACAGCGCTGCAGATACCCAGCAGGGCAAACGCGGGAAATTCCCAGAACGACCGGATATCGTACACCGGCAGCACAAAGGCCGGGAAATCCCCGAACCAGCTGCGCGTCACCAGCGTTCCGGTGACGCTGGCAATCACCACCGGCGCAAAAGCCCGCAAGGCATAATGCCCGACCACCACCTCATGCGCGAACAGGGCACCGGCCAGCGGTGCGTTGAAGCTGGCGGCAACGGCGGACGCAACCCCGCATCCCAGCAGGGTCCGCATGTTGGTCCGGCGCAATCGCAGCCGGCTGGAGATAACCGACGCCAGCACCGCACCGAGATGCACAGCCGGTCCCTCACGTCCGACAGAGGCACCCGAGCCAATCGAAATGACACTGGCGAAAAAAGCCGCCACCCCGGATTTCGCCGTCATCTGGCCGTCTTTCAGGGCAGCGGCTTCAACCACATCGGTGACCGCCTGCGGACCGGACTTCGGCATGACATATTTGAAGAACAGACCAATGGTCAGCCCGCCGAGAGCCGGTGCGATGAGAATACGCCACCAGGAAAGGTCCTGCGCAAAGCTGACGACCTGCTCTGAAGAAAAGCCCATATAGAGCTGCTGAACCAGGGAGATCGCCTCGCGCAGGGCCACAGCCCCGGCGGCGGCGGCACCACCCACGACAAGCGCCAGTGCCGCCATCACAAGCTGGTCGTTCCGGAAGAAACGCCGCAACATAATCAGGCTGTATCCAGGCTTCCAGCGCACTCTGTCGGCTCCCGCGCCGGTGACGAACTTTGTTCAGTTAACAACAAGCCGATGAAAAAAGCCTTAGCGACGTCAGGCCGTATCCTTCAGGTCAAGGGCACCCTCATCCAGATCAACCTCGGACTTGACCTGATTGCGTCCGCTGTGCTTGGCGAGATAGAGCGCCTCGTCCGCGCGCTGGATCCATTGTGACAGGGGTTCACCATAACGATACTTCGCCGCACCGAGAGACAGGGTGATCGTACCGAGATCGGTGCCGTTCTTCCGGTTCACCATCTTCTTGGAAGCGAGACGCTCCCGAAGCTGGTTGCCGACCTTGATCGCCTCGTCCAGCTTGGTTTTCGGCAGCACGATGCCAAATTCCTCGCCGCCATAGCGGGCGGCGGTATCCTGTCCCTTGACGCATTCCGTCATGGTGCGGGCAACCAGTTTCAGCACCTGATCGCCCATCTGGTGACCATGGGTATCATTGAATTTCTTGAAAAAATCGATGTCTGACATGAGCAGGCAAAGGTCAGTGCCCGCCTCCATTGCCTGACCGGCTTCATCCCGGATGGTGGCGTCGAAAAGTTTGCGGTTGGCAATGCCGGTCAGGGCATCGGTCATCGCTTCCTTGCGCATGTTGATGAGGTCGGCCTTCAGCTGCCGGATTTCCTGGCTTGAGGCGCTCAGTTCGGTCTCAAGCTGATCGTTGACTTCCTTCATCTGGCGGGTTTCGCTCAGAATGCTGGAAACCATTTTCTTCACATCACCGCCCGACCCCTTTTCCAGGCCGCCGGAGAAATTCTCCAGCGCCTCGCCGTAGCGTTCGGCCCCTTCGGTGCTCTGCCCCATCTGGGTCGCCAGCTGGGCCATCATGGTCTCGAACTTCTTTGCCGCCGTATTCAGCCGGTCGGATTCTTTCTGGAAACTGAAGAACTTTGAGTGCAATTCATCATTCACACGGGACGTGAATTCGCGTTCGTTGCTGATCAGTATGTCGATGGTTCGCTTCAGATCGGGAAACTTCTCCGAGACATAGCAATACCAGACCATGAAATTCGATGGTGTTTTGGGGACATTGAACTGTTCCATCCGGGCAAACGCCGCTGCGGAATATTCTTCCGCCTGTTCGAGACTATCGGAAAACTCCACGTCTATCTCGTCCCTATCTCGTTCATTACCCAAATATCCCCCTGATTCCTAGATTACGCCATGTCACCGTGAGGCCAAGCCTCTTTTCGATCACACAGAACGCATTACCCGGACTTTATACCAATCTGCCGTCCTGCCTTGTCCGGCCAGGTCAATTTTCCGTGTGCCGCATGAATTTGCTGCAGTTTTTTACCCGGCATCTCACCCCAGTCGACACTGCGGCGACGCCCGAGATCAACATGCACAATGATGATGTCGGTCGATGCGGCAAGATAGCCGGCGTCTTCATGAAACATCTGGTGAAACAGGTGAACCCGCTTTTCATTCAGGTCGAGCAGCCGGGTTGTCACGTACAAAGGCGCCCCTTCATGCAGCTCGCGCAGATAGTTCACGTGGGTTTCCGCGACGAAGATCGAACAGTTCGTTTCCTGCCGGTAGGATTCATCAACCCCGACATGGTCGAAAAAGCTGTCTGTCGCCTGATCGAATGCGAGAACATAATAGGGTACATTCATGTGGCCATTGCAATCGATCCACCCGGGCTGCACCTTCGTGCGATACTGACTGAAAGGCTGGTTCTCTGTCATGTCCCGAGAGTATCAATTCAGCCCGTTCAGGCACAGGCCAAATCGGCTGGCCGGCTGACAGGAGGGTAGGGCCATTCTGCAAATTCTGGGCTTCATGGGCGCACATGCCGCCCGGTTTCTGGCGGTCGGTGTTTTTGTCGGCCTGCTGTTTCCGCCGGTCGCAACACTGCTGAAACCCCTGCTGGCGCCCGCGGTGGCGCTGCTGCTGTCTGTTGCCATGGTCCGGATCGACTGGGGTCAGGTGCTGATCCACGGACGGCGGTTACGGCTCAGCCTCACGGCATTGCTCTGGCTGACCGTCATTTCACCGGTTGTCACCTGGCTGATCTGCCGGGCGATTGATCTGCCGCCCGCTTTCACCACCGCGCTGGTACTGATGGCCGCGGCACCGCCGGTTACCTCATCAATCGCCATTGCCCTGATCGCCCGGCTGGATGCGGCTCTTGTGCTGCTGGGGACCCTGTCGGCCACCCTGCTTGTGCCGCTGACCCTGCCGCCGCTGTCGCTGGAACTGCTGGGCCTGCCGATTGAACTCTCCGTTCCGGAACTGTCCGGACGCCTGGCACTGATGGTCGGCAGTGCGCTTCTCGGCTCCATTCTGATCCGGCGCCTGCTGGGCAGGGAAGGCCTGGTGCGCCATGCCGAGGCACTGGACGGAGTGACTGTGGTACTCATGCTGACATTCGGCATTGCCATCATGGACGGTGTCACCGACGCCGCTTTCGCTGACCCGCTTTTCGTCATGACCTGTGTGGCGATTTCCTTCATCGCCAATATCGGACTGCAACTGATCGGAGCGGCCAGCTTTTTCTGGCTGGGATGGCGGGGGGCAATCTCCATGGCGCTGCCGTCCGGCAATCGCAATATGGGACTGCTGCTGTCAGTGCTCGGCAGCAGCGCCGACCCGGAGGCAGCGCTGTACTTCGCCATCGGGCAGCTGCCGATTTACATGCTGCCCGCCATCCTCGCCCCGGTCTATCGCCGCGCCGCTCAGCGGTAGACGATGTCCTGACTGTAGGGGGTCAGCAGTTCATATCCGGTTTCGGTGACACGGATACATTCACTGAACACCACGCCGCCTTCACCCGGATATTTGATGTCCGGAATCAGGTGGAACACCATGTTCGGCTTCAGCACCAGCGGATCACCCTCGCGCAGCGACGCAATCCGGCCTTCGCCCCAGTCCGGCGGGAAGCCGATACCGATGGCGTAACCGGTGCGGTGGCGGAAGCCCTCGGCGAATCCGGCCTTCTCGATCACATCGCGGGCGGCCCGGTCGACATCGCCGGAGGTCGCCCCCGGTTTGATGGCCGCCAGACCGGCATTCAGGGAATCACGCGATGCCAGTGCCATATCCACCCAGCGCTGGTCCGGCTTGCCGATGATTGCGGTCCGCGACAGCATCGCGTTGTAGCGTTCATAGGTGCCGCCTGCCTCGATATAGAACACATCATTATCGCGGATCGGGCGGCGTTTGGCGCATTCAAAGGCTGTTCCCGCCGCAATACCGGTGACGAACTGGGCGGAATGCCCGAGATATTCACTGCCCGCCTTGTGCAGTCCGTAATGACCGGCTGCCGATACATCATTGTCGGTCGCACCCGGCCGGATTGCCTCCATCGCCGCCGTCATCGAGGCGGCACAGCATTCACCGGCCCGCTTGATATAGGCGACCTCGGCATCCGACTTGATCATCCGGACCTGCTCGACAATGCCGGAGCAGTCAACCGGCTCCCGGCCCAGTCGGGCAACCAGATCGCGGTACTGTTTCACCGAGAAGAACCAGGCATCGTCCTGGCTGGCAATCCGTGCATTCTGCAGGCCGTATTTTTCCAGGCAGCGCCAGGTCGCATCAAAGACGTTCTCGGTATCCTGATAGCCCTCGACATTGTCGAACCAGGCCATGATCCGCACCGTGTCGGTGTTCAGATAGCGGGTCAGGATGAAGGGTTCGCCATCAACCGGCAGAAACATCATCTGGAAGGTGAAGTAGCCGAGGGAGTGGTAGCCGGAGAGGTAATAGATATTCTCCGGCGAGGTCAGCAGCAGAACGTCAACACCTGCTTCCTGCATCCGCCGGCGCACGGCATCATTGCGCGCCCTGAATTCCCCGACAGAGAAAGGCAGGGGATACAGATCTTCCATGGTCGTCATGATGGCTCCTTCGGGATATGAATTCAGAGATGACATGCCGGGGCGGCCCCGACATCAGGATGCAGGATGCTTCTTTGACTTGTAGACATCAATAGCTGACGAGATATCCGAGGCGAAAGCCGCCTTCTCGCGATCCGGATGAAAGGCTGTCTGAATGGCCTGTGACACCGGCAATAACAGTTTCAGATCTTTCGGGGGCGGATTGCGCCAGTCGTTCATCACCGCCGTGGCAACCCGTATCAGGGTCAGGGACAGATCCGATATATGCTCGAATTCGGTGCCTTCCATACGGCGGCTGAGATCGCGTGCCGCCTCCAGCAGACTCGCCAGATGCTCTTCGATTTCCTCGTCGATGTTCCCCTTTTCATAGGCATCCATGACAAGACGGACCTGCATTGCACCCTGGAAGGACAGCCGTTCCATTTTCTGTTCGTTGATCACCCGCACCGTCGCGTCGATCTTCTCCTGAACCTCTTCCAGATTCTGCTCTCCCGTCGCCTTGGCGGCCAGAACATTGGGCACTATCGTCAGCGGCACCTTTGAATCCCGGTCGGCCAGTTTACGGCGGTCCGGCCCGATGTAATCCGAGGTCACAACGAAGGGTTTGCGGGCCCGGATCAGAACCCGGATACGGTCTTTCAGCTGCTGAACGGAGATCGGCTTGGCCAGCAGCTCGTCAGCGCCCGATTCCACCACCGCCCGCACGATATCCTTGCTGGCCTCCCAGGTGGTACAGATGATCGGCACAAACGGGTTCGATCCGACCCAGTTATGGCGGATCTGGTTGATCAGCTTGCAAATCTCGCCGGGCGGCAGGTCAACATCGACAATCGCCAGATCAGGAATAGCTTTTGTCCAGTCGTCGCGGAATTCCTCCGCCGTTTTCGGCGACCGGATGTCGCGGATACCGATATCCTGCAGCGCAGAACGGACCATCGACCTGACAGGGTCGGATGGCTCGGCCAGCAGTACGCTGACCTCGCTGAAGCCCATTTTAGAAAGATCGTTGGTTTCCGGAACCATGCCGCCCGATCAGCTAGCCGTCATTTACCCCTGCAGGCACCATAGGGACGGTCCCGCAATCTGGCAAACGTCGCAGCGGGTGTATCGTCGTGATCTCAGGCCGCGGCCCGGGCCCTCAGCGGGTCATAATTCAGCGACGGTGCCAGCCAGCGTTCGACCTCGCGAACATCCATCCCCTTGCGCCGGGCATAATCCTCGACCTGATCACGCTCGATGCCGCCAACACCGAAATAGCGGCTGTCCGGATGGCTGAAGTAAAGACCCGACACACTGGCCGCCGGGGTCATGGCAAAGCTCTCCGTCAGGGCCGCCCCAATCGCCGCTTTCGTATCCAGCAGCTCGAACAGGGTCTGCTTCTCGGTATGGTCGGGACAGGCCGGATAGCCCGGTGCCGGGCGAATGCCGCGATAGCTCTCTTCGATCAGTGCTTCGGTGCTCAGCTGTTCATCGGCGGCATAGCCCCAGAATTCGGTCCTCACCCGGCGATGCATGTCCTCAGCCAGTGCCTCGGCAAACCGGTCGCCCAGCGCCTTGACCATGATCGAGCTGTAATCATCACCGGCGGCCTCATACTCACTGGCAATCTCGTCAATGCCGGGTCCCGCCGTCACCGTAAATCCGCCCAGCCAGTCCGGCAGGCCGGTCCCGGCCGGTGCGATGAAATCGGCCAGGCAGAAGTTCGCCCGGCCCCCTTCCCGGCGGGCCATTTGCTGGCGCAGCATATGGAACCGGCGCTGTTCCGACTGCCGGCTGTCGTCGCTGTAGATGATGATATCCTCGTCCCGCGCGGCGGCGGGCCAGAAGCCGACCACAGCCGCCGGTGCCACACGCTCATCGGCGACCAGTTTCTCCAGCATCGCCTGCGCATCATCGAACAGCTCCCGCGCCGCCGGTCCCTTGACCGGGTCATCGAGAATTTCCGGATAACGGCCCTTCATGTCCCAGGCAGAGAAGAACGGCCGCCAGTCCATGACATCGACCAGCCGGGCCTTGTCATAGTCCGCAAAAATCCGTGTGCCGGTAAACACCGGGCGGGGCGGGGTATAGGATTTCCAGTCAGGGGCAAAGGCATTGGCCCGGGCGTCTTCGATGGCGACCCGTTCCTTGCGTTCACTCTGAGCGGCATAGGCTTCACGGACCTTGCTGTATTCGGCGGCAACCTCACCGGCGATTTCCTCGCGTGAGCCGAGCAGCCGGCTGGCCACCCCGACCGCACGGGAGGCATCGGGAACATAGATCACCGGATGATCATAATTCTGGTCAATCTTGACAGCGGTATGAACTTTCGAGGTTGTCGCGCCGCCAATCATCAGCGGCAGGTTCATGCCCGCCCGCTGCATCTCCGAGGCGACATAGCACATCTCGTCGAGGCTGGGGGTAATCAGCCCGGACAGCCCGATGATGTCGGCCTTTTCCTTGCGGGCTTCTTCCAGGATCTTCTGGGCCGGTACCATGACACCCAGATCGACCACATCATAGTTGTTACATTGCAGCACGACGCCAACGATGTTCTTGCCGATGTCATGCACATCGCCCTTGACCGTCGCCATCAGGATCTTGCCCTTGGCCTGACGTTCCTCGCCCTCGCTTTCCTTCTCGATGAAAGGCAGCAGATAGGCGACACCCTGTTTCATGACGCGGGCGCTCTTGACCACCTGCGGCAGGAACATCTTGCCGGACCCGAACAGGTCACCGACCACGTTCATGCCGTCCATCAGCGGACCTTCAATGACATCCAGTGTGCGGGTCGAGGCCTGACGGGCTTCCTCGACATCCTCGACGATGAACTGCCCGATCCCGTGGACCAGCGCATAGGTCAGCCGCTCCGTCACCGGCGCTTCACGCCAGCGCAGATCAACTTCCGTCTTCTTGCCCGCGCCGCGATAGGTCTCCGCCAGATCGACCAGCCGCTCGGTCGCGTCATCACGGCGGTTCAGGACGACATCTTCAACAGCCTCGCGCAGGTCGAGCGGGATATCTTCATAGACCGCCAGCTGCCCGGCATTGACGATCCCCATATCCATACCGGCCGGAATCGCATGATACAGGAACACCGAATGCATCGCCTCGCGGACGGCATCATTGCCCCGGAACGAGAAGGAGACATTCGACAGGCCGCCCGAGACATGCACCCCCGGCAGTGTTTCGCGGATCTTGCGGGTCGCCGTGATGAAGGCATTGGCATAGTCGTTATGTTCATCAATGCCGGTCGCGATGGCGAAGATGTTCGGGTCGAAAATAATGTCTTCCGGGGGAAAACCGACCTGATTGACCAGAATATCATAGGCCCGGGTACAGATATCGACCTTGCGATCCACCGTGTCGGCCTGACCTTCTTCATCAAAGGCCATGACCACCACAGCAGCACCGTAGCGACGGACCAGCCGGGCCTGCTCGATGAAGGTGGCCTCGCCTTCCTTCATGCTGATGGAATTGACGACGCCCTTGCCCTGCAGGCATTTCAGACCGGCCTCGATGATCGACCATTTTGAGGAATCGACCATCACCGGCACCCGGCTGATATCCGGTTCGGACGCGATCAGATTTAGAAACCGCACCATCGCGCCCTGTGAATCCAGCATCCCGTCATCCATGTTGACGTCGATGATCTGTGCGCCGTTCTCAACCTGCTGGCGGGCCACCTCGACCGCCGCCTCATAGTCGCCGTTCAGGATCAGTTTCCGGAATTTTGCCGAGCCGGTGACATTTGTACGCTCGCCGACATTGATGAAATTGCCGATCATGCCACCACCTCGAAGGCTTCAAGTCCGGACAGGCGCAGCCGCGAGGGCACCTCCGGGATAATGCGTGGTGCAAAGGGGCGAACTGCTTCTGCAATACTGCGGATATGGTCCGGTGTCGTACCGCAACAGCCGCCGACAATATTCACCAGCCCGGATTTCGCCCATTCCCCGAGATGTTCTGCCGTGGTTTCCGGACGTTCGTCATACTCACCCAGCTCGTTCGGCAGGCCGGCATTCGGATAGGCGCTGACCCGTGTATCGGCGACACGCGACAGATCGGCGACATGCGCCCGCAGGTCAGCCGCCCCGAAGGCGCAGTTCAGACCGACGGCGAAGGGGCGGGTATGGCGGACCGAGTTCCAGAAAGCACCAACCGTCTGCCCCGACAGGTTGCGCCCGGACATGTCGGTCACCGTTACCGAAATGATGACCGGCAGGCGTGCCCCCCGGCTTTCATAAACTTCCTCGATCGCGAACAGGGCGGCCTTGGCATTCAGCGTATCAAAAATCGTCTCGACCATCAGAATGTCCGAGCCGCCGTCAATAAGGCCGTTCGCGGCCTCGCTGTAGACACCGACCAGTTCATCGAACGAGGTATTGCGAAATCCCGGATCCTCGACCTTCGGCGAGACCGAGGCTGTCCGGTTGGTCGGGCCCATGGCACCGGCGACAAATCGTGGCCGGCCGTCAGCGGCTTCAGCGGCGACCGCCGCCTTGCGGGCGATCCTTGCGCCTTCGACGTTGATTTCGTAGGCGGCGTCCTGCAGGCCGTAATCCGCCTGCGACAGCCGGTTGGCATTGAAGGTATTCGTCTCGACGATATCCGAGCCGGCATCAAAATAGGCCCGGTGAATGCCTTCGATGGCGTCGGGCTGTGTGAGGTTCAGCAGGTCGTTATTGCCTTTCAGGTCGCTCGGATGATCCGCGAACCGTGCCCCCCGGAAGTCGGCTTCCGACAGCCTGAGGCTCTGAATCATCGTACCCATGGCACCGTCCAGCACCAGAATGCCGTCACGGGCCGCCGTATCCAGACGTGCAGCGATATCTGTTTCGCGGGTCATGCGGTCTGCCCTCCGTTCTCCGGTCCGGCGTTTGGCCGCACACCCAGCATGTGACAGATGGCGTAGGACAGCTCGGCCCGGTTCAATGTGTAGAAATGGAATTCAAAAACCCCGTTCGCCATCAGCAGCTGACAGGTCTGCGCCGCCAGCGAGGCGGCAACCAGACGGCAGGTCTCCGGGTCGTCATCAATCCCCTCGAACAGGTCATGCACCCAGTCGGGGATCGCCGTGCCACAAGCCGCAGCGAAACTTTTCAGGCGGCCGAAATTTGTCACCGGCAGAATGCCCGGCGTGATCGGAATGGTAATGCCCGCCGCTGCCGCCCGGTCGCGAAAGCGCAGGAAGACTTCCGGGTCAAAGAAGAACTGGGTGATCGCCCGGCTGGCACCGGCATCGATCTTGCGCTTCAGATTGTCGAGATCCGAGTCCGCATCACGGGCTTCCGGGTGAACTTCCGGATAGGCCGCGACCGTAATGTCAAAGTCGGCAACGCGCTTCAGGCCGGAAACCAGGTCAACCGCGAAGGGATAGCCGCCGGGATGCGGCTCATAGGCCTTGCCGATGGTCGGTGCGTCACCACGCAGGGCAACGATATGCCGTACCCCGGCCTCCCAGTAATCACGGGCAACGGCGTCGACTTCCTCGCGGGTCGCTGCGACACAGGTCAGATGCGCCGCCGGTTTCAACGAGGTTTCCTCAACCAGGCGGCGGACAATGCTGTGGGTCCGGTCCCGGGTTGAGCCCCCCGCACCATAGGTCACCGACACGAATTCCGGGCCCAGCGATTCGAGCCGACGGGCTGCAGTCAGCAGGGAAGCTTCCAGCGCATCGGTCTTCGGCGGGAAAAACTCGAAGGAAACCGTTGGCGGTTCAGGCGTTCCCTGAAAGGAAAGCTCAAACGGCCAGGTCACGGTATTCTTCAGATCGCGTTCAGAGGTCGAGGCGTTCATCGGTGCAACTTTGTAACGTTTTCATGTTCGGAACTGTCGTCTTCGGTCCGGTCATCACCGATCCGGGTCGCAGACCAGAGCGCCACTGTCAACGGGTCACCCGGCAGATGAACCGTCCGGTGCGGTGTCAGGCCGGCCTGACGGAACCAGCTTTCAATCACCTCGTCGGCAAAGCCGAGTCGGCGGTGATAATGGGCATCACGCAGGTCTTCGAGCTCGTGCGGTGCAAAATCAACAACGATCAGCTGACCGCCCGGGCGCAGAACCCGCGCCGCCTCGGCAATCGCCACGTCCGGATGTTCGGCGTAATGCAGCACCTGATGAATCACCGCAATGCTGAAAGTCGCATCCGCCATCGGTAATTCATACATGTCACCCTGACGCAGCGACCAGTTGCTGAGCGGGGTGTTCTCCAGATTGGAACGGGCCACGGTCAGCATGTCGCGCGAGGTGTCGACACCGACCGCCCGGCTGCTGCGCTCTCCGAACAGGGCAATCATGCGTCCGGTGCCGGTGCCGATATCGAGAAAATCTTCAACCCCGTCGACCGGCAGCAGATCGGCAATCGCCTCTTCGACCCTCAGGTCGCCAACATGCAGGGACCGGATCATGTCCCACTGCTTTGCATTCTGGCGGAAATATTCATCGGCCAGGGCTGAACGTTCTGTCTTCACGGCTTCCAGCCGTTCCCGGTCGCGACGGATGACGGGGTCATCTTCCGGCAGCAGACCGATCAGCGCACCTGCCAGGGCACCCGGCCCGAGGCCGCCGCTGCGGGGATGCTGGGCCAGCCGGTAATAGGCCCAGCTGCCTTCGCGGTGACGCTCCAGCAATCCGGCATCACACAACACTTTCAGATGCCGCGAGACCCTGGGCTGGCTCTGACCGACGATCCGCACCAGATCACTGACCGCCAGTTCAGAATCGGCACAAAGCGCCAACAGACGAAGCCGGCTGGGCTCTGCCGAGGCCCGCAAGGCGGCAAGAAGCTGATCAAGCATCGCATGCTCCAATAATTCTATGCCGATATAAACATATCTTTATATGGCGTGCAATATGATTTGAATTGAGCAACGCGACAAATCTGCAACAGTGATGCAGCAGAGCATCGCCGGGGGGCATTTTAGGTGTTGGCGAGTTTAACGCCGCTGTGATACCTATCCCCTACTATGACTGCGGAAATAGGCACCGATTTTGTGTCTGTTAACCTTTCTGCTGGCATAATCAAGGTTGGTTTATTGGCGATGAAACGGGGCCGCACGTCTATGAAGTTCTTGATTCCAAACAATTATAATTGGACCAAGTGCCTTGCAGTGGCCGCCATGCTGGTCCTCTCAGCCTGTGCGACACAGCCACCCGCCAACGATCCCGAAGCCGTCGCCGAATATAACGAGATCAATGATCCGCTTGAGCCGACGAACCGTGTCATCCTCGAAGCAAACCTGTTTTTTGATGACATCCTGCTGAAGCCGCTCGCGCAGGGCTATCGGTTCGTTCTCCCCGAGCCTGCCCGCGATGGTATCCGCAACGCCCTCGACAACCTCCGCTCGCCGGTCATTTTGCTGAATGATCTGCTGCAGGGCGAGTGGGAACGTGCGTTCCAGACCACCATGCGTTTCTGCATCAACACCACCATCGGTATCGGCGGTTTGTTTGATGTTGCCAGCGACCTCGGCCTGAAAAGCCATGATGAAGATTTCGGCCAGACTCTCGCTGTCTGGGGTGCCGGTGAAGGTCCGTTCCTGATGCTGCCGCTGTTCGGCCCGTCCAACATTCGTGATGCCGTCGGCCTTGCCGTCGACAGCTTCAGCAATCCGTTCACCTATTACTTCGATAATATCGGCTATGAATGGGCGAATTACACCCGGACCGGTCTGACCGCACTCGACAAGCGGTCACGCAATATCGAGCTGCTTGAAGAACTCGAGAAAACGTCGCTCGACTTCTACTCTGCCCTCAGAAACCTGTATCGCCAGCGTCGGGCAGACGAAATTCTGAACGGTCAGCCTGGCGCCAACACCACCGCTCCGGGCGTCACCTTCCAGTTCGATGATGGCAAGCCCCGGAACGAGACCCTGTTGAAGAACTAGGCCATGGACATCGTCCTGCGGCCCGCATTTTCCCTGTTCAGAACGGCCATGATGGTTGTTGCGCTGGCATTTGCCGGTGCTTCCGGCACCGCGGCCGCGGCCAGTCCGGAGCAGTTCATCGATAATCTGGCCCGTCAGGCCATCGCCGTCACCAGCCAGAATTTGCCCCAGCCCCAGAAAATCGAACAGTTCCGTACCCTGTTGAATCAGAATTTCAATGTTCAGGGCATCGGACAGTTTGTTCTCGGCCGCTACTGGCGTGCCGCCACAGACGCGGAACGCGCCGAATATCTCCGGCTGTTTGAAGACTATATCGTTCATTCCTACGCCAAACGGTTTGACGCCTATCAGGGCGAACAGCTCAAGGTAAGCGGCTCGCGGCAGGACCCTGCTTCCGGCTCTGTCATGGTCGGCTCTGTCCTTCAGGCACCGGGTGGTGGCGAGCCGGTCCGGATCGACTGGCAGGTACAACCGGCCGGCAGCAGCTATCAGGTTGTCGATGTCGTCGTCGAGGGCGTCAGCATGGGTGTGACCCAGCGGTCGGAATTCGCCTCCGTCATCCGGCGCGGCGGCGGCAAGGTCGAGACCATCATCGCCGCCCTGAAGAAGATCCTGTCGCACATATAGCACTGCCCGGGCCGCTCTGACGTGCCCGCTACATCTCGCCTGTCCCCCGCAAGAACAGATTTTTCACTTGATCGAAACTCATGTCCGGTTAAATTGAACATTGTTTATTTAATGGTGACGCCATGGGAAGACGATCAGATCACAGCCGCGACGAACTCTATGTCATGGCCCTCGATGCTGCGGAGACCATTGTTCGCGAAGACGGCCTGCCCGCACTGACCGCCCGCAAGGTTGCGGCACGAATCGGCTATACGGCCGGTACGCTCTATAACCTGTTCCGCAATCAGGATGATCTCGTCATACATCTGAACGCACGGACGCTGACCTGTCTCGATACGGAATTGCGCCAGATCAGAAGAACCGGCGATCCCCAAGCCGATATCCTGGCCCTCGGGCGGGCCTATGTCAGTTTCATCAGCGGGAATGTGAGACTCTGGCATGTCCTGTTCGATCACCGGCTGGCAGCCGGGCAGGAACTTCCGGACTGGTATTCTGCCCGCATCGACCGGATGATGGGCGTGGTGGAAGATGCCCTGACCCCCCTGTTTCCTGCCGATGCGTTTGCGGACCGGCGATCTGCCGCCCGCCTGCTCTGGAGCGCGGTCCACGGTGTCTGCTCGCTGTCGACCAGCGGCAAACTTGGCATTGTGACCGATGTTCCCCTGACAGAGGCCGTCGACAGACTGGTCACTGTACTGCTGGCCGGCATGGCAACCACCGGCACGGAGATGAGCTGATGCCGATACTTCTGACTGCCCGGCGCTTCCTGCCGCTGTTCGTCGCCCAGTTTCTCGGCGCGGCAAATGACAACTTTTTCAAGAACGCTCTGCTGGTGCTGGTGGTCTTCCGGCTTGCCGGGGAGGCAGGTGCCAATGGCAGCGAGATCGTCAATATTGCGGCAGCCCTGTTTATACTGCCATTCTTTCTGTTCTCTGCCCTTGCCGGGCAGTTGGCTGACAGAATGTCGAAATCGCGCCTGATTGGCCGGATCAAGCTCGCTGAGATCTTTGTCATGGGCCTGGGCGTCGCGGCCTTCCTGTCCGGTGACATAGGGATCATGCTGGGCGTTCTGTTTCTGATGGGAACCCAGTCTGCCTTCTTTGGTCCTGCGAAATACGCCATTCTGCCGGAACTGCTGGCCGAAAAAGAGCTGGTCGCCGGCAACGCCCTGATCGAGGCCGGTACCTTCCTCGCTATCCTCGCCGGGACCATTGCCGCCGGGCTGATCATCCTGACCGACAACGGAATTACCCTGTCGGCGACCATCATCATGGTGCTGGCCGTCACCGGCTGGGCAGCCAGTCGTGCGATCCCCGCGACCGCTGCACAAAACCCGGGGATGAAGATCAGCTATGATCTGGCCGGTCAGACCATCCGCATCCTGCGGCAGGCAGCGCGAAACCGTTCCGTCTTTCTGTCAATTCTCGGCATCAGCTGGTTCTGGCTGGTCGGTGCCACATTCCTTGCCCAGTTTCCGGCCTTCTCCCGCGACGTGGTTGGCGGTGACGAAACTGTTGTCACCCTGTTCCTGACCACGTTCTCTGTTGGTATCGCCCTTGGTTCGGCGATCTGTGCCCGTCTGACCCGTGGCGAGATTTCTGCCCGGCTGACCCCTTTCGGGGCGATTGGTATCTCAGTCTTCGCAATCGACCTCTGGCTGACGTCACGCGGATTGTCGCAGCCGGAAGAAGGCCTGATCGCTGCTACCGAGTTCATCCGCTCTCCCGACGCTATCCGGCTGCTGATCGACCTGACCGGCCTCGCCGTCGCCGGCGGCATCTTCATCGTGCCGCTCTATGCCATCCTGCAGGCCCGCAGCGGCAATGCCGACCGGGCGCGGATGATCGCCGCCAACAATATCCTGAACGCCCTGTTCATGGTTGCCGGTGCGCTGGCCGCCGGGGCGGCACTGGCAGCAGGCCGCAATATTACCGATCTGTTCCTGGGAATCGGCGTCCTGAATGCCATTGTCGCTCTCTGTGTCTGCCGGCTGATGCCTGCTGAAATGCTGCGGGCCGCCATGCAGGCTATCCTCAAGATGCTTTACCGGGTGCGGATCACCGGCCTCGACAACATCGCCAAAGCCGGGCCCCGGGCCGTGATCGTGGTCAATCACGTCTCATTTCTCGATGGCCTGCTGCTGGCCGCCTTCCTGCCCGGCAATCCGGTCTTTGCGATCAACACACATATCGCCCGGCGCTGGTGGGCAAAACCGTTCCTTTCGCTGGTCGATGCGTTCCCGCTGGACCCCACCAACCCGATGGCAATGAAAACTCTGGTCGCAGAGGTCAAAAAGGACCGTCATTGCGTCATCTTCCCGGAAGGCCGGATTACCGTCACCGGTGCCCTGATGAAGGTCTATGAGGGGCCGGGGCTGGTTGCCGACAAGGCCGATGCTATGGTTGTGCCCGTGCGCATTGACGGTGCCCAGTACACACCCCTGTCACGGCTGAAAGGCAAGATGCGGCTGCGCTGGTTTCCGAAGGTGTGCCTTGTCGTGCTGGAGCCGCGCCAGTTTGAGCTCTCCGAAGATCTGGTTGGTCGCAACCGCCGGCGGGCCGCCGCGGACAAGCTGTATGACGTGATGGCCCGCATGGTGTTCGAGACCTGTGACACCGATACCAATCTGTTCAATGCCCTGCTGACGGCACGCCGGATTCATGGCGGTAAACACGAAGTTCTGGAAGATACAGAACGCCGGCCGATGAGCTACCGGTGGCTGACCACCGCCGCCCTGGCGCTGGCCCGGCCGCTGGCCCGTCTGGCGGCGCAGGACAAATGCATCGGTGTCATGCTGCCGAATGCTTCGGCTGCGGTCGTCACCTTCTTCGCCCTGCAGTCAATCCGCCGCACCCCGGCAATGCTCAACTTCTCCACCGGCCTGTCCAACATGCTGCAGGGCTGCAAAACCGCCGGAATTGATGTGGTCATTACGTCGCGCCGCTTTGTCGAGTTGGCGAAGATGGAGGAAACCGTGGCGGGTCTGGAGAAGCAGGTTCGCATCGTCTATCTGGAAGATCTGGCGACGGAGATCGGCAGCGCCACGAAGCTGGGTGCGGCCATCCGTTCCGGCCTCTACCGTCTCGGTTTCGGGAAAAGCCGGGCCGCCGCCGATGACCCCGCCGTCATCCTGTTCACCTCCGGTTCGGCGGGCTCGCCGAAGGGCGTTGTCCTGTCGCACCGCAACCTGCTGGCCAACCGCTATCAGATGGGTGCCGTGCTGGATTTCAATCCGACAGACATCGTCTTCAACGCCTTGCCCCTGTTCCACTCCTTTGGCATGACCGGGGGCATGCTGCTGCCGCTGCTGTCGGGGGTGAAGACTTTCGTCTATCCCTCGCCGCTGCATTACCGGGTCGTCCCGGCGCTGGTCTATGACACCAATGCGACGATCATGTTCGGGACCGATACGTTCCTCAGCGGCTATGCCCGGTCGGCTCACGCCTATGATTTCTACAGCCTGCGCTATGTCTTCGCGGGCGCAGAGAAAGTGCGGGATGAAACACGCCGGAACTGGTCCGAGCGGTTCGGCATCCGCATTCTCGAAGGCTATGGTGCGACGGAAACCGCGCCGGTGATCGCGGCAAATACGCCGATGCATTACCGGGCCGGGTCCGTTGGCCGCATTCTGCCGGGGATCGACTGGCGGCTGGCGGACGTGCCGGGCGTCGATGATGGCGGCAAGCTGCATGTCCGCGGTCCGAACATCATGCTGGGTTACCTGAAATCAGACAAACCGGGTGATCTGCAGCCCCCGCCGGAAGATGAGTATGACACCGGCGATATTGTCAGGGTCAGTGATGACGGGTTCGTCACCATCATTGGCCGCGCCAAGCGCTTCGCCAAGATTGCCGGCGAGATGATCGCGCTGAACGCCGTGGAAAACCATGTCTCGCAACTCTGGCCGGACCACGCCCATGCGGTGGTCAGCATCAGCGACCAGAAGAAGGGCGAGGCGCTGGTGCTGATCACCGAGAAGAAGTCTGCCGCAAAGAAAACCCTGTCGGATTTCATCCGCAAACAGGGCGGCACCGAACTGATGGTTCCGAAACAGATCATCCACCGTGATGAGCTGCCCGTTCTCGGCACCGGCAAGCTGGATTATGTCTCATTAGGGAAGATAGCCGCAGGCGAGGATGAAGCCGCCTGAACGCCCGCCCCCGGACCGCACGATCTAGTCTGAAGTGACCAGATCCAGCCCCGGTATCTCGGTGAAGCCGCGACGGGCTTTCATGTCGTCGAAGGCCCGGCGCTTGGCCTCACGGGAACGGTAGGCATGTTCACGCATCAGGGCTTCGACCCGGGCACCCTCGCCACGGATCAGCGCCTGCAGGATCTTTTCATGCTCGTCATGGCTGGTCCGCACCGCCGACAGCATCAGGTCGGGTGCGTGCAGGTTGAAGGCCAGCGCCCCGGCCGAAGCCAGCGGGATCCGGTCATTGGTTTCAATCGCCTTGGCCAGCGCCGCATTCCCGCTGGCTTCAACAATGATGTCGTGAAAACTGACATTCAGCCGGGTCCATTCCGCCGTATCCTCATAGGACAGATAACCCTTCTCGATAATCCCGGCACTGCCCGCAATGCAGGCTTCCAGCTCCTGCCGGTATGCGGCTGTGAGGCCTCGCTCCGCCACCAGCCTTGCCGCCATGCCTTCCAGCACGCCCCGGGTATCGATGGCATCGGCGACCTCGTCGATGGAAAAGGCACGGACCGCAAACCCGCGCCGGCTGGCACCGGTCAGCAGGCCCTCCTGCTCCAGGATGTTCAGCGCCAGGCGTACCGGCGTGCGCGAGACGCCAAGCTGTGCCGAGACCGGGATTTCCGCAATCCGCTCCCCCGGCTGGAAAGCGCCGGAGAGAATCATGTCACGCAGCTTCAGGGTCACGAATTCAAGGTTCGTTCCGCCACGGTCTCCCGGCTGCTGGATATCTGGTGAAGAGGTCATGTTACTCTCTATCCTGCGGGCCTTGAGAATACAATATCCGGAGTAGCGGCACCATCATGGCATCATGCCGGCAGGCGGCATTCGACCATCAGCCCGTGACGTTCACGGTCGCGCACGGTGACGCTGCCGCCATGCAGTTCGACGAACTTGCGGACAATGGTCATGCCAAGTCCGGTTGCCGGGCTGTCGCCCGCCCCGTCCCGGGAGCCCGTGAAACTGCCGAACAGGTCTTCCGGGCTGCGCCCCTGCAGGCCCTGCCCCGTATCCCCGACCGCCAGTACCAGCGAGCCTTCATCGTCGTCTTCCCGCCAGGCGGTGATCGAGACCCGGCCACCGGGAGGCGTCATTGCCAGCGCATTGCAGACGAGATTGTAGAGCGCCTGCTGCATGCGGCGTTCATCCACCGGCAGCCAGCCGATATCCGGCATGACATCAAACGACAGGGCGATCCGGCGCCGGTCGGCCAGCGCCCGGGTCCGGTTCGTGACGCCGACGACCAGGGCATGAATGTCGACCCGGCTGATCTCCAGATCGGCCTGACCCGCCTCGACGACGGCCAGATCGAGAATATCATCGACCAGCGATGTCAGCTCGCGGCTGGACCGCAGAATCGCGTCGGCATAGTCCAGCTGTCGCCCCTGCAACTTGCCGAACATTCCGTCCCGCAGAACTTCCGCAAAGCCTTGCAGGGCGGTCAGCGGGGTCCGGACCTCGTGCGAAACATTGGCAATGAATTCCGACTTCAGCCGGTCGGCAGCGGCAAAGGCCTCGGCCCGGTCTTCAAGCGCGGCCTGCATCTGCACATCACTGGTGACATCCAGCAGCGACAGCAGAATCGCCCCGTCCGGCAGCGGGACCGCCAGCGCATCAAACGACCGCCCGTCACTGAAGTTCAGTCGCAACCGGCCTTCCTGACGCTCGGACAGACAGGACAGCAACAAATGGCGTACTGCCGCGTGATCCGCTGCATCCGCCATGACCGACCGCAAGCTGTCGAGAAAATCATCAAAATGCGGGGGAACCTCTCCCTCCCCATGGCCCTCCCCATGGCCCTCCCCCGAACCGGTTGCAAAGCCAGGCCAGGTTTCGCGCAGGCGGGCATTGGTCAGCAGCACCCGCCCGTCCTCGCCAAACAGCACCGCCCCTTCAAACAGGTTATCCAGTGTCTTCTGCTGTACAGCGGCGACCGCGTTCAGCGAAATCTGCAGGTCCAGCCGGGCGGTCTGGTCCTCGTACAGAAAACACCGTCCGCCATCTCCCCCGTCGACCACCAGCCGGCGCAGTACCCGCCCGTCCGGCAGATAGAGCTTCCGGTCCTCCGGGGTTGCGCCGGGCTGAAACAGGGCCAGCTCGCCATCACGGAAAGCCCGGAAATCGACCTGCTCCTCAATCTGCCGGGTGGCCCGGAGATGATCCAGCAGCCTGAAATAACGCGGCCGGCTGGCAACAAATTCCGTATCCAGACCGAACATGCTGTGGAATGTCCGGTTAGCGGCAACCAGACTGGTGGTTTCGTCAAACCGGGCCCAGGCCAGATCCAGCGCGTCGAACTGCAGCGCCGGAGACAAATCACCCCCGGCCGGATCCGCAGGAGACAGGTCAGCAGAGGACAGAGGTGGCGCTTCCGCAACCCTGTCAGGCCGTTCGAACCGGGCACTGAACAGGGTCAGGTCGCCATCCGAGCGCCGGAGCAGTGTCAGCGTTCCCTCACCGTCCGACAGATCATAGATATCCTCGTCGTTCTCTCCCAGCAGATCAGCCGACAGCAGCCGCAGCCCCTCTGCCATCTGCGGCGAAAGTGCTGTAAATGCCTCATTCTCGCCGATCATCCGGCCATCCGAATCCATTGCCCATGCCGGGTTCATATTGGCGGCCAGCGCCAGCGCCATCGCCCCCTGCGCCGGGGCGGACGATGCCACAGCCGCAGGATCAGGCCGTGAGGCCACCGGCAACGGTTCAGGATCGCTGTGCGGCAGGCTGCCGCGGACTGAGTCAAAAAGGCTGAAGCGTCTGTTCATGGCATCATGATAGCGCAGATATCACCCGGCGCATGCGGGATTTCTCAGATCGCCGGCAGGCGGACCACAAAGCGCGCCCCGGAAGTCGCCCCCTGGTCATTGCGCCGGTTCTCTGCATAGATCTTGCCGCCATGTGCTTCGACAATCTGCCGGGAGATACTCAGCCCAAGCCCAGAATGATTGCCGAAATCCTCGCCCTCCGGGCGGTCGGAATAGAACCGGTCGAAAATACCCGTCAGCTTGTTTTCCGGAATACCCGGCCCGTCATCCTCAATCAGAATGACAACGTCACCGCCTTCGTTGCGGGCCGAAAGCTGGATGACGCCATCAGGCGGGCTGAAGGATACGGCGTTGCTGATCAGGTTGCGGAGCACCTGCACAATCCGTCCTTCCATGCCTGACACGGTCAGACGGTTACTGTGAAGATGCAGCACCATGCGCTGTCCGCCATCTTCTGCACTGGACTGGTGTACATCGACAAGGGTTTCCAGAATCCGGCCGACATCGACCGGCTCGCTCTCCGCCCGGGACAGTTCCGCATCCAGCCGCGAGGCATCCGAGATATCGCTGATCAGGCGGTCGAGACGCTTCACATCAGCCATGATGATCGACATCAGGCGTTTCTGCTGTTCCGGGTCTTTCACCCGGGCGGCGGTCTCCACCGCACTGCGCAGGCTGGTCAGCGGATTCTTGATTTCATGCGCCACGTCGGCGGCAAAACTCTCGATCGCATCCATGCGCAGCCAGAGCGCTTCCGTCATTTCCTTGAGCGCACCGGAGAGATCACCGATCTCGTCACCCCGCGCCGTCAGGTCGGGAATTTCGATCCGTCCGCCCTGCTGCCGGCGTACCGCCTCGGCGACCGACGACAACCGTTTGATCGGGCGGGCAATGGTGCTGGCAAGATAGATCGACAGCAGCACGGTGATCCCGAAGGCACCGGCAAAGACCTGCAGGATGGTGGTCCGGACCTCGAACAGGTTCTGTTCGATTTCTGCGCCGCCCTTGGTCAGCACCAGCACGCCCAGCACCTTCTTGTAGCGCTGGACCGGCACGCCGACACTGATCACCAGCTGGCCGGACGGTGTCTGGCGCAAGGCCTCTGCCGGTTCGCCCCGCAAGGCGCGCTCGGCCTCGGCAAAGTCATCAAGGCTGACATCAGCCCGGTCGACAAAGACCGGCAGCTGTTTCTCATCCGGCACCAGCAGGGCGATGATGTGGTAGAAAAACCTCAGGGTCAGTTCGAGCACGGATTCCCGCACCGGCGGCGGCAAGTCCTCGATCACAACCAGGCGACCGGAGCGCAACAGATCCTGACTGTCGGCAATCAGGGCACCGCTGGTGGCAAACAGGCGCGCCCGGGTCTTTGTCGTCTGCACCAGACGCCGCACCATGCCGCTGACAACATCAGAGCGGAATTCCTGCACCGCAGCCGCATCCGTGGTCACCGCCCCTTCGCCAAGGGCCGCGGCAAACAGTTCGCCCTGCACCCGCAGCGCCTCGGTTTCAGAGGCGATCAGGCTGTCACGATATTCATCAAGATAGAGCAACCCGGCGGCCAGCAGGCAGAGCGCCACGGCGTTCACGTAAAGGATGCGCCGGGTCAGGGGCGAGAAGGCACCGCGATGTCCGGGGCCTCTGGGCCGCGATTTGAAACGTGAGTTGTAGAGCCGGTCTTCCGGTTTGGCGGCCAGCGACGGTTCAGGCGAGCGGCTGCGGCCAAGCGACGGCATGCGCCGTACCTTCTTGCCCCGTCCCGTTTCCGTTCGTTCCAGTCCGCTCAAGCGACCGCTCCCCCTGCGGTGGTGAAGTCATATTGCGGCGTCAGTTATCCTTGTAGCGATAACCGACCCCGTACAGCGTTTCAATCTGGCCGAACGCGTCATCCACCACCCGGAATTTCTTGCGCAGGCGCTTGATGTGGCTGTCGATGGTACGGTCATCAACATAGATATGCTCGCCATAGGCAGCATCGATCAGCTGGTCGCGGTTCTTGACGTGGCCGGGCCTGCGGGCCAGCGCCTGCAGGATCAGGAATTCGGTCACGGTCAGATCGATCTGCTCGCCGTTCCAGGTACAGAGATGGCGGCCCGGGTCCATCATCAGCCCGTCACGGCGGATGACGTTCTTCGAGCTTTCCTCGGCATCGGCAACGCTTTGTGTTTCATAACGCCGGATCACCGCCCGGATACGCTCGATCAGCAGGCGCTGCGAGAACGGCTTCTTGATATAATCGTCGGCACCCATCCGCAGGCCGAGCAGCTCGTCAATCTCGTCATCCTTCGAGGTCAGGAAGATCACCGGCAGGGAGGAATTCTGCTTCAGCTTGCCCAGCAACTCCATACCATCCATGCGTGGCATCTTGATATCAAGGACGGCCAGTTCCGGCGGCTTGCGCATCAGCCCGGCCAGCGCTTCCTCACCGTCGGCATAGGTATCCACCTTGAAGCCTTCGGCTTCCAGTGCCATCGACACGGAAGCAACAATATTCTGGTCATCATCGACGAGTGCAACTGTATGCGCCATGGGAAATCCTCCTGAACAGTCCCTTCATATGAGTATAATATGTCGTGCCGCAATATGGCTGAAATAAAGCAACCGTGGGGTGATTCGGAGAAATCCGGCTGAATTGAAGCGTTTCAGACAAAAAAGAACGGGGCGCGGTGAAAAACCACGCCCCGGTACAGTTTGGGAAAAGGTTGCTGTCTTCTGGTCCGGTTACTTCACCAGGCCGACTTCCTTGTAGAATTTCAGCGCGCCCGGATGATAGGGAACCGGGTTCGCTTCATGCATGGATTTCGGGGCAAAGCGGTTGAAGGCACCGAAAGCTGCGGCGAGGTCGGGCTTGTTTTCATACATCACCCTGGTCAGCTCATAGACCGTATCCTCGGAGACATGCGCCCCGACGATGACGAAGAAATCGACCTCGATCATGCGGGTCGGCTCATCGACGACACCGGTCAGCGCCTTCGACGGGGACTTGGCGACAATGCGACCGGACGGCAGGGCTTTCGAGACCGCATCAGCCGCACCCGCTTCGTCACCCAGCGACAGATAGCGCCAGCCGCCGGACATCTCCGCCATGGCCTTCTTGCCAACGCCGACATTCATCGGGATCAGCGCTGCATCGATCTTGCCCTGGGACAGGGCGTTGATCGCCGAGACGAAATTCGGCATCGGGACTTTCTTGAAATCCTCCTGCGTCAGGCCGCCACTGGCCAGCGCCGCATCGGTATAATAATGGAAAATCCGGCCCGAGGCATAGCCGCTGGCGATCTTCGCCCCCTTCAGGTCGGCGAGTGTCTTGTAGGGAGAGTCGGCAGCGACCGCAAAGGATGTCTGGGTCGGGAAAGCCACGCCAACCATCCGGATGTTCGGATTGGCGAGACCGTCAAATACACCTTCACCCTTATGGGCGAAAGCCGCCTCGCCACCGTTTGCCAGACCGAAATCCAGCCGTCCCTGATTGATCATCGGGATAAAGGTGGAAGATCCCGCGAAGGGTGCCACGCGATATTGCTTCCCGGTCTTTTCGCTGACCACCTTGGCAATGGCCGAGCCCATGGAATAGAACAGCGCGCCCTGCGGGTTTGTGCCGATGGTGACGGTCTGGCCGAATGCCTGACCGCCCAGTGCGATTACCCCGGCGAAAGCCGCCAGGACTGTGTTTC
Source organism: Rhodospirillales bacterium (assembly GCA_040219025.1). GTDB lineage: Bacteria > Pseudomonadota > Alphaproteobacteria > Rhodospirillales > HT1-32 > HT1-32. The sequence continues at coordinate 112,062 of JAVJTE010000020.1, forward strand.
TGACTGACATTATCGATTCCTCATCCAGTTATGGTAAAGTTTGGCCCTGCCGCCGGAGCGGAAGAACAGAAGCAGTTCGACAGCGATGACCGTCAGACCGGCAGCGCAGGCCGCCAGTTGTCCGGTCATCAGATAATCCCCGCCAGCCACCCCGGCAGCGGCAAAGACAACCACCAGTCCGGCCAGACCCCAGATGATCCGGAGCGCCGGGGAGAATCTCTGTATGAAATAGCCCGCCAGTGCGCTGCCGATCAGCAGCACAGCAATGGTCAGGCTGGCGCAGACCATGACGATTTCAGCCGGTGTGCCGTCACCCAGCAGGGCCGGATTGCCGACAAAGACAACCGGAACCACATAGGCGATCCAGCCAAAGCGCATGGCGCTGAACCCGGTCCGGACCGGGTCGGACCCGGAGATTGTCGAGGCCGCGAAGGCGGCCAGCGCAATCGGCGGGGTAATCATCGACATCATGCCGAAATACAGAATGAACAGATGCGCTGCCATCGGCTGGATACCCGCCGCCACCAGCGCCGGTGCCACCAGGGCGGCCAGCAGCACATAGACTCCCGTGGTCGGCATGCCCATGCCGAGCACAATGCTGACCATCGCCGCCATCAGCAGCAGCAGGGCAATCTGTCCCTCACCCAGTTCGGCCAGAGCCATGGTGACGGCAAATCCGCCGGCGGTGATGTTCAGAATACCGATGATGAAACCGGCACAGGCGACAATCACAACCAGGTCAACCACAGTCTTGCCGGCAGCCGAGATGCAGTCGACAAAGCCCCGCAGCGTCAGGCGCTGGCCGCGGTAGGATTTGAACAGGGCCGGGACGGCAATCGCAATCGTGCCGTAGATTGCCGAGACCTCGGTCGGAATACGCAGGATGAACAACGATCCCAGCAGAACGGCAAAGGCGCCGATGAAATGCCAGCCCTCCCGCAGGATGGTGCCGACCGGGCGCGGCCTTTCATCCATCGGGCGCAGCCGGTCGCGCCGGGCCAGCAGGTCAACCTGCAGGAAGGCCGCCAGGAAATAGAACGCGGCCGGAAGCAAAGCCGCCAGCGCCACCTCCGCATAGGGCACTTCCAGGAAGGTTGCCATCAGGAAAGCCGCGGCACCCATGATCGGCGGCATCAGCTGGCCACCGGTGGAAGCCACGGATTCAATGCCGCCGGCATCTTCCGGGCTGTAGCCGGAGCGGCGCATCAGGGGAATGGTAATCACCCCGGTCGTCACCACGTTGGAGACGGCACTGCCGGAAACCGATCCGAACAGGGCCGAGGCGATTACAGCAATCTTTGCCGGACCACCGGCCTGACGACCAAGGCAGGCGCTGGCCAGTTCGATGAAGAATTCGCCGCAGCCGCTGGCGACCAGCACGCCCCCGAAGAAGACAAACAGAATGACGATCTCTGCCACCACCGCCAGCGGGGTTCCCAGCATCGCATTCGGATCAAAGGTGAGGTAGAGCAGCAGGTCCTGCAGGCTGGTTTCAATTCCGGTCAGGGGAGACGGGGCCAGATGGCCGACCAGCGCATACAGCATGAAGGAGGAGACGACGATGAACATCATCATCCCGGTCAGCCGCCAGAGCGCAATCATGACAATGGCGGTGACAACGACACTGATGGCCTGCATTTCTGCGGTGCGGAAAGCGAAGCTCATCTGGTACTGCGGATATCCGGCGCTGATCAGAAACAGCAATATCGCCGCCGCAAGACCGGTGACCGCCAGCAGGACCATCCGGAAGGCGCTGCTATTCTGGGCTGCCGCCTGGAGGAAGGCCGCAGCCAGCGCGCAGCCCAGCACAGCGGAGAGGAACTGTTCGCGGGATATCTCCAGACCGATTTCCGGGGCGATCTGCAAAGCCCAGAGCAGACTCAGCAGCACCATCGCCCCGGTCAGAACCTTTGCCACAGCCGAGAGGACAGGCCATCTGACTGTCGTCAGCCCGTCCGGTTCACCAGCGGAAATATCCCTGTCCGGGTGATCATGCGATCTCATCTGTTTTCTGACCTAACGACATTTTATCGATTATTATCTTGTTAGACTATAATATCGATATTATTTGGTCCAATGTTTTATTCGTCGATATATAACCGGTGGGCAGATCAGCAGACAGCCGGTTAGGCTGTTGCCCTGATCAAGACCGGATAACATGCAGATAACGGGAGCTTTTAAGAATGAGTGGATATTTTCTGGTGGATATTGTTTCCAGCCTGACACTTCAGGAAGCCGAAGACATACTGGCAGGTGCCCGTGTGGCCGCCCGTGAGGCTGACCTGCTGCCGCTGACCATTGCCGTGCTGGATTCCGGCGGCAACATCGTTGCCCTGCGTCGGGAAGACGGCTGCGGCACTGCCCGCTCCGCCGTTGCGCTGGGCAAGGCGCATGCCGCCCTCGGCATGGGAATCTCCAGCCGGGAAATCCGCGACCGCCTGAAGGACCGGCCCGCCTTTCAGGGCGCGATTGCCGCCGCCACGGATGGCCGGTTCATCCCGGTACCCGGCGGAGTCCTGATCCTGAACAGTGACGGCCAGGCCATCGGCGCGGTCGGCATCAGCGGCGATGCCTCGGACCGCGATGAATATGCCGCCATCGCCGGCATTCAGGCGGCGGGCCTGCGCTCTCACCCGGAGACCCCGGCAGAAAACTGGAAATCCGCCGGGCTCTGACCGGCACCCGCTGCCGGGAACGGCCACAGCAGGCTTGCAAGCGGGACGATCCGGGGCAACATCAGGGTCATGACCGATGAACGCCCTGATCCCCCGACCCATTCCCGCCAGCTGATGCGCGGCGCGATCAAAGCCACCATCGCCACCTCGTTGCCCGCCAATGACGGCTGGCCCTATGCGTCACTGGTCACGGTTGCACATGATCAGGATCTGTCGCCCGTCCTGCTGCTGTCGACCCTGTCCGACCATACCCGCGCCCTGCAGGCTGATCCCCGGCTATCGTTGCTGTATGAGGCAACGGACGGATTCGCCAATCCGCAGCAGGGACCACGGGTAAGCCTGCTCGCAATTGCCGAACCAACCGAAGACCCTGAGGCTGCCCGGCGCTTCATCAGCCGCCATCCCCGTGCCGCCCTGTATGCCGGTTTCGGCGATTTCAGCTTTTACCGGCTCAGCATTGACCGGGTGCATTATGTCGGCGGCTTTGCCGCCGCACACTGGATCCCCGGACGCCGGCTGGGAATTCCGGAAAATTCCGTCGCCGGCGCCTTCCGGGAGGCAGAGGCGGATATCGTCGCCCATATGAACAAGGACCATCAGGATGCGGTCGCCCGCTATGCCAACAGGCTGCTGGGCCTGCGCGGCAAACACTGGGAGATGTTCGGAATCGATCCGGACGGTATCGACCTGCGGCTGCGTGACCGCGTCGCCCGGCTGAATTTTGACAGCCCATTGCATACGCCAGCGGATGCACGAAAGGTGCTGATTGAGCTGGCACGCCGTGCCCGCGCCTGACCGCGCACCGGGGACGCATGTTTTTTGCCGGATTCGTGACTTTTCCCTGTAATTCTGCCGGTGGCACGGTTGCCGTGCCTGACCGGCATGGGTAAAGTCCCCGGCCCTGCTGGCGTTCAGCCCCAAACAATGTGCGTCAGTCGCGGAAATCTGGAAAAGACCATCGGGAGTAGTCAAGGTGACACAGACTGGCACTGTCAGCCGGATCGGGCTTAATGCGGTCGGGATCAGCAATACCACAGCAGAATTCTGGAATCTCGGAACAGAGGCTCTGATCGAAGAGGCGCTGGCGCGCCGTGAAGGCCATCTTGGCAAGGGTGGCGCCTTCATTACGGAAACCGGTGCTCATACCGGTCGTTCCGCCAGGGACAAGTTCATCGTCGATGAGCCGTCCTCCTCAGCCGATATCTGGTGGGGAGACGTCAACAAGCCGATTTCCGAGGAGAATTACCGGAAGCTGAAGGCGAAAGTGCTGGCCCATTATGCCGGTCGCGATGTGTTCGTGCAGGACAGCTTTGTCGGGGCCGACCCGACCTTCCGTCTTGGTGTGCGGGTCGTGACGGAAACCGCCTGGCATAACCTGTTCGCCCGCAACATGTTCCTGCAGCCGACGCAAGCCGAGCTGAAGGATTTCGATCCGCAGTTCACCATCCTGCAGGCACCGACGCTGCTGGCTGACCCGAAAACCGACGGTACCAATTCCGGCACCTTCATCGTCGTGAACTTTGCCGAGAAGATCGTTCTGATCGGCGGCACCCGTTATGCCGGTGAAATCAAGAAGTCGGCTTTCTCGATCCAGAACTATCTGCTGCCGGCCCGCAAGGTTCTGCCGATGCATTGCTCCGCCAATATCAGCCCAGAAGGCGATACCGCCATTTTCTTCGGCCTGTCCGGCACCGGCAAGACCACCCTGTCCGCCGATGCCTCACGTACCCTGATCGGGGATGACGAGCATGGCTGGGGTGCCGACGGCGTGTTCAATTTTGAAGGTGGCTGTTACGCCAAGGTCATCGACCTGAGCCCGGAAGCAGAGCCGGAAATCTATGCCACCACATCGATGTTCGGCACGGTGCTGGAAAATGTCGTGTTTGACCCGGTCACCCGTCAGGTTGATTTCACGGACAACAGCAAAGCGGAGAATACCCGCGCCAGCTACCCCATCGACTTCATTCCGAATGCCAGCGAAACCGGTCGCGGTGGCCAGCCGAAGAATATCATCATGCTGACAGCGGATGCCTTCGGTGTGCTGCCGCCGATCAGCCAGCTGACCCCGGATCAGGCGATGTATCATTTCCTGTCGGGCTATACCGCCCGTGTTGCCGGAACGGAAATCGGCGTCACCGAACCGCAGGCGACCTTCTCCACCTGCTTCGGCGCACCCTTCATGCCGCGCCATCCGACCGTCTATGCCGGTCTGCTGGGCAAGCTGATGGAAGAAAATGACGTGAAATGCTGGCTGGTGAATACCGGCTGGTCCGGCGGCGGCTATGGTGTCGGCTCCCGCATGAAGATCGCCTACACACGGGCGATGGTGAATGCGGCCCTCGACGGCACGCTGGCGAAACTGGAAAGCCGTCCGGACCCGCATTTCGGTGTGCTGGTCCCGACCTCCTGCCCCGGCGTTCCGTCGGAAGTGCTCGACCCGAAACAGACCTGGCCGGACAAGGCGGCCTATGAAGCTGCCGCCAAGGATGTGGTCAGCCGTTTTGAAGAGAACTTCAAACAGTTCGAGACAGCCGTCGACGACAGCGTCAACGCCGCCGCAATCCGCGTCGCTGCGTAGGCCTGAATTCAGAAGACCTGAAAAGGGGTGCAGGAAACTGCGCCCCTTTTTTTAAGTCAGAACAAGGTCAGAGGCTGCGCAGTGTATCGGCGAGGGCATCGGCAAACTGTACCCTCTCCGCTGCCGTTCCGACACTGACACGGATGCAGCGATTCAGCGGGGCCACGCCCGGCATGCGGATGAAGACACCCCGGTTCTGAAGTGCCGCGAGGATGGCCCGGGCACGGTCGCCTCCACCAACGTCAATCGCCACGAAGTTGGTGGCAGACGGCAGGGCCGTCAGTCCGTGCTGTTCGGCAAGTCGATAATATTCCTGTCGTCCGGCCTCCACCTCCGCCGCGACACCGGCGACGAAATCCGGGTCGTTCAGGGAGGCCAGCGCTCCGACCTGTGACAACCGGTTCATTTCGAAATGATTGCGGATCTTGTTGATACCGGTAATCAGCCCGGCATGGCCGATGGCATAGCCAACCCGGCAGCCGGCCATGCCATGCGCTTTCGAGAAAGTCCGCATGCGCAGCACATTCGGGCGATCTGTATCAATCGCCGGAGCCAGACCATCCGGGCCGAATTCGATATAGGCCTCGTCGAGCACCAGCAGGGTTGTCAGCGGCAGCGCATCGATGAATGCCTGCACCGCCGCCGCATCATGCCAGGTTCCCATCGGGTTGTCCGGGTTGGCGAAATAGACCAGCCGGGCCCCGGTCTCGCGCACCTTCTCTGCCAGTGCTACCGGGTCTTCCCGGTCTTCCCGGTAGGGCACGGTAACCAGTTCGGCGCCATATCCAGCAACATGGTAATTGAAGGTCGGGTAGGCCCCGAGCGAAGAAACCACGGGCTCACCCGCTTCCACCGTCATCCGCACAATACAGCCCAGCAGGCAGTCGATCCCGGCCCCGACGGTGATTTCATCCATCGCCACACCGAACGCGGACGACAGCGCCTGACGCAGATCATGACTCTCCGGATCCGCATACCAGCTTGCCCGCGCCGCTTCCGCCTGCATGGCCGCGACGGCTTTCGGGGACATCCCGAAGCTGCTTTCATTCGCCCCCAGCCGCAGCCTGAACGGTTTCCCCAGGCTGCGCTCCAGCGTCTCCGGCCCGACAAAGGGCACAGCCGCCGGCAGGCTCCGGTTGCGGTCATTGAGTACGAATGATGCCTTGGTCATATCAGGTCCCCGTTCACGACAAGCGGCTGATTTCTTGCCACTGATTACGCCGGTCTGGCAAGGGTGGTTATCAGGGGATGACATGATGATAATGTCAGGTGCCAGCGCTGGCCCGGTCTGGCAGACTGCGGGCGGTGTTCTGTTCCGATCTGCCGACGAGGAAAACTGCCGATGTCTGAAACTGTTCGCTCCTGGCGCGGGGCCGTTGTCGCCCCGCATCATCAGGCCGCACGCGCCGGGCTGCGTATACTGGAAGACGGCGGCAATGCCGTCGAAGCGATGATCGCGACGGCAGCGGTGATTTCCGTCACCTATCCGCATATGAACAATCTTGGCGGCGACAATTTCTGGCTGATCGCCCCGGACGGTGAAGACCCGGTCGGAATTGATGCCTGCGGTGCCGCCGCCGGACAGGCCAGCATCGATTTCTATAGCGCCCTCGGTCATGACAATATCCCGGCACGCGGTCCGCTGGCGGCACTTACGGTTGGCGGGGCGGTTTCCGGCTGGCAGCGTGCCTACGCCTGGAGCCGCAGCAGACTTGGCGGCAAGATACCCCTGTCGCGCCTGCTGGAAGACGCCATCTCCCTCGCCCGTGGCGGCGTTGCGGTCACCCGTACCCTTGCCGACAACGCATCCGGGAAGCTTGACCAGCTCGCCGCATCTCCGGGCTTTACCGGACAATATTGTCCGGAGGGCAGGCCTGTGCGGCTGGCAGACAGGCTGCTCCAGCCGCGCATCGCGGACACACTGGCACATCTGGCACAGGCCGGACTTGATGATTTCTATCGCGGCGACCTGGCCCGCAGCATCGCCGCCGACCTCATCGCTGCCGGCAGTCCGCTGACGCTGGCTGACCTGGAACGCCATCAGGCGCTGGATGTGGCACCGCTGGCGCTGGAAGTTGCCGGACATCGCCTGTTCAACATGCCGCCGCCGACACAGGGGCTGGCCTCGCTGCTGCTGCTGGGGGTCTTCGACCGGCTCGGTGTAACCACCGCCGAAAGCTTTGATTTTGTGCACGGGCTGGTGGAATCGACCAAGGCCGCCTTTCGCATCCGCGACCGCCATGTCACCGACCCCGCCTATATGAGTGAGCCCGCCGCCAGCTTCCTGACCGGCGACCGGATGGACCGGATGGCCGCCAGCATCAACCCGCGACAGGCCGCGCCCTGGCCCGAGGCGAACAATGCCGGGGATACAGTCTGGCTCGGCTCAGTTGATGCCGACGGTAATGCGGTCAGCATGATCCAGAGCATCTACTGGGAGTTCGGGTCCGGTGTCGTGCTGCCGCAATCCGGGATTACCTGGCAGAACCGCGGGACCAGCTTCTCGCTGGATCCGGACCATCACAACTGTCTGATGCCGCACCGCCGCCCCTTCCATACCATCCAGCCCGCGCTGGCCCGCCTGTCGGACGGACGGGTGATGCCCTATGGCACGATGGGGGGCGAGGGCCAGCCCCAGACACAGGCCATGATCTTCGCCCGACATGTGATGTTCGGGCAGGATCTGCAACAGGCGGTCACGGCCCCGCGCTGGCTGCTGGGCAAGACCTGGGGCAGCGACGTGACCAGTCTGCGGCTGGAAGCCCGGTTCGACCCTGAACTGGTCGAAGCTCTAAGCGTGGCCGGCCATGATGTCGAGATGGTCGGACCGTTCGACGAGGTGATGGGCCATGCCGGCGCCCTGGTCCGCCATCCGAACGGGCTGATCGAGGGCGCATCCGATCCCCGGTCTGACGGGGCCGTCGCCGCCTGGTAATCCCGCTATTTAGTTGCCTGACTGCAAACATGCTGGCATATTCCCGTCAGATTCGGGTCACATTGGGGAGGCTTCAGGGCATCATGATGAAAGCAGATCGACGCAAACGTACCGTTTCCGCCGCAATTGCTGTTGTCGCGACCCTGGCGGTTGGTGGCCAAGCTATGGCCGCTGCCTGTCTCAAGCCTGCTGAGAGTGCTGCCGTTTCGGCTCGTCTGTTCCAGACCGAGCTGATGGTTGCGGCCCTGACCTGCCAGCGCCGGGGCGATTACAATACGTTCATCCGGCAGTTCAATAATGAGCTGACCAGCCACGGCAAGCAGCTGAAAGCCACGTTCAACCGCATGTATGGCGCGAATGGCACGACGCAGCTGAACCGCTTCGTCACCCGCCTTGCCAATGAAGCCTCGCTCCGCAGCCTGCAGTCGACCGATTATTGCGGCAGCACCGATGCCCTGTTCGCCGGTGCACTGGCCGTGAAGACCGGCAAGCTTGCAAAACTCGCGGCAACCCAGGTGTTCAGCACGGACCACGGTCTGCCATCCTGTGCTGACGAAGAACGGGTTGCCCAGATCAAGTAAGACGGCTGGCCGTCGCCCTCATTAAGGGCGGTTTTCCCTCAACCGGCTGCTTGCTTCCTTCCGACTTTTCCCTGTCATCCGGTCAGTTTGCTAACCGGAACCAAAACGCTGTTCCGGCGGCTGGCCGGGCGTGGGTCCCGGGCGGCAATGACGTGATATCTGCCAGATCATAACCCTGGTCATGCCGAGACAGCCAAACGACCGGCTACCCGCAATGCATTCCCCGGTCAGATCGTTCTGCATTCAGATTGGGGCCGTAATTCCGGAAGAATATAACCGTCGTCCCGGAGGCAGCGAAGCCGGGCCATCCGGGACCTTTCCCTGTCAACGCAGATCCCGGACAGCCGGCCTGCCGGTCGTTCCGGGATGCCGGCGGTTTGCGATTCCGTCTGTCGGCGGAACGATCCAGCGGAAACAGTCTGCTACAGACAAAGAAAAACGCCAGGCTGTGAGGCCCGGCGTTTTCAGTCGTATCCTGTGGAGAAATCTTACTGGAAGATGATTTCCACACGGCGGTTCTGCGGCTCGCGCACACCATCTTCAGTCGGGACCAGAGGCTCGGCCTCACCCTTGAAGGTGATGACGATCTGATCGGCCGGGATGCCCTGGCGAACCAGTTCGGCCCGGACGCTTTCAGCACGGCGCTCACTGAGCGCCAGGTTGTAGCGGTTGGTACCGGAACGGTCAGCGTGACCGGTTGCCATCAGGCGAGTGATCTTGCCGATCTTGGCATTGGCAGCGGCGGTGCGGACAACTTCCGACGAGTCCGGACGAAGTTCGGCGCGGTCGAAGTCAAAGAACACGAGATAGGTGCCCGGAACCTGCGGGACCGGCGGCGGTGCAGCCGGAGCAGGTGTTGCGGCAACAGGCTGCGGAGCCGGAGCGGCAGGTGCTTTCGGTTCGGCAAACGACCAGCGCAGGCCAACCATGAAGCGATGTTCATTGAACTCCGCATCTACATCGGTGCCCGCGCGGGTGGTGAAGCTGGGGTCCAGCGTCGCGATATAACGGTAGTCGGCGGTCAGCGAGAGTTTCTCGTTGATCGGGAAGGCCAGACCGGCGATGCCCTGATAGGCGAAATCAACGCTCTTGTCGTTGATTGAGGAGCCACCGACCGGTGACGCGCCGTCAGCACCGATACGGGCCGCGCCGACACCGACACCGACATAGGGCGTCACTGCCCAGCCGAGGTTGATATCATAGAGACCGTTCACCATCAGTGCATAGGCGTTCGAGTCGCCACTGCCATTTGCTGCACCCTTGATCGAGTCGACTTCACTGGCACTGTAGGAACCTTCCAGTTCCGCCCGGAAGCCGTTGCTGTAGGCATAACCGAAGTTACCCCGAACAACCCAGCCGGTTTCGAAATCCACCGTTGTGTTGATCCCGGTTCCGGTAAGGTCGGTATCGCCGCGCTGGGCAACACCACCGGCAACGCCGAGGTAATAGCCGGGAATGGTGTCAGCGGCTGTAGCGACGCCTGCTGCCAGTACTGATGCAGCGACGATCGAAAAAGTTCTCAATGTTGAGAAGGACACTGTCCATGCTCCAAAGTAAAATGAGGGCTGTTGCCCGTATAAACGGCTTATAGAAGAAGCCTGCACCCAGCGCAAGGTAACCAACGCCTCTAATTACTATTTGTTCCGGCTATGCGCTCTCTGTGCAACACATACAGACCGGATCCGACGATAATGGCGATTCCGGCCCAGGTCAGCAGGTCGGGAAGGTCATCAAAAATGACGAATCCGAGCAGAGTCGCGCTGATGATCTCCAGATACTGAAACGGCGCCAGCAGACTGGCCGGAGCCCGCTTGAAACCGTTGACCACCAAAAGGTGAGCAATTGTGCCGATCAGCCCCAGCAACCCCAGTAATGCCCAGTGCGCGGGCGACAGCCAGACCGGCGTCAGCACGGCAATATCCAGGTTGCCGCCGGCGACCAGCGCGACTGACATGACCAGCAGCCCGGAGAGTCCTGCCGTCAGCTGCATCACCACCGGATCACTGCCCTGCGCCAGCGAACGGGTCAGCGCCAGATAGACAGCAAAACAGCAGGCCGCACCGATCGGTAACAGAGCAGGTAATCCGAAAACCGCATAACTTGGCCGGATGATCATCAGGGCACCGATGAAGCCGATCAGAATCGCCCCGATTCGCCGCCAGCCAATCGTCTCTCCCAGAAAGAGCGCCGAAATCAGCGTCAGGATGAACGGTTCGACAAAGAAGATCGCGATGGCGTCCGCCATCGGCAGATATTTCAGCGACGCAAAAAACATCAGCGTCGCCATCGCAATCAGAAAGCCGCGGGCAAAGTGAACAAGCGGCCGCCGGAAGGCATCCTCTGCCCGGTGACGGAGCAGAACAAACGGCAGCAGAATGAGACTCTGGACCAGAAACCGGCCCCAGGCGATCTGCCCTGCGCCAACATCGTCACTGAGAAATTTTGCAATCGCATCGATGCCCGGAATGATCAGCATTCCCGCCGTCATCAGCAGAATGCCATCAACATGGGCAGAGCGTGGTTTAACGGCCAGCGTCATCGGCCAGCGGTCCCGCCAGCCAGCGGGCACGACAGGATTTCAGCATCAGCCGGAACCGGGAAGCAGGCTATTTGCATTCTGACCATCCGCATTGTGATGATCAGCATGTACAGGCGGATGGCGTGAAAAACCAGCCCGCAGAAACCGTGTCCAGATGGTCAGAAAAGGAAGTTGTCGTCTTCGTCAGAGACCAGCAGGCCAACTTCGTTTTCACGCTGGCCCTGCAGATAATCATCCCCTGCACGGTTGCCCAGCCATTCGATGTCGAAGTCATCGCCACCCCTGGCGTAATAGGCATCACCGTTGGGCTTGCGCCACAGCACGTCATCACGACCGTCATTATCGAAGTCCGCGATATCCAGAACTTCATATCCACCACGATAACCGGCTGCCTGCTGATCTGACGGATCGCCCGACAGATGCGCCCAGACAAAACCGCTGCCCTGGCTGCGCCACAGAACATCCGCCTCACCGTCACCATTGAAATCGCCGGTGCCGAGAAAATCGTTATTCGCGCGCATGCCCATCCACAGCTGGTCATTCACCTGGCCGCTGCGCATGGCAAAGGTTGCGCCTGTGTCCGTGTTGCGCCAGATTGCATCGTCCTGGCCGTCACCATTCAGATCGGCAATCGCCAGCAACTCGTCCGAGCCGCGATACTGCATCCAGAGCGAGTTGTTCTGGTCACCGGACTGGAAGGCAAAGGTGGAGCCGGTGGCCTGATCACGCCACAGAACATCATCCTTGCCGTCGCCATTGAAGTCCCCGATACCGAGCAGATCGTCGCCATCACGGAAATTCATCCAGATAGACTGCGCCGGATCGCCGGAGTAATTCGCGTAAGTCGATTTCGATGTCGCGTTCTGCCAGAGAATATCCGTCGCGCCATCGCCGTTGAAGTCACCGATGCCAAGGAAATCCGCGCCGGTTTTCGTGCCGATATTCGTCACATCACCCGGATTTCCACCATTCATGATGAAGGTCCAGCCCGAGGATGTGTTCTGCCACAGCAGGTCATCGGAGCCGTCGCCGTCGAAATCGGCCAGGGCCAGCAACTCGCGTCCCGGCAGTGAGCCGAGGATGGTCTGATCATTGACGTCGCCGTCATTCATGATGAAGGTCCAGCCGCTGGCCGGATTCTGCCACAGCAGGTCCTCGCCGCCGTCACCGTCAAAGTCGCCCCGCGCCAGAAGCTCGCGCCCGGCGAGAAAACCGAAATCGAGCTGGTCGGACTTGTCGCCATTCAGCCAGGCATAGGTCCAGCCCGTTGTGTCGGAACGCCAGATCATGTCGAAACCGTTGGCCGGATCCGTGCCCTCGAACTGCGAGGGATGGCTGTCGCCCCAGGCCAGGGTCACATCATCAAAAACCAGACTTTCGATGCCGCTGAGCCGGTCGATCCCGTTCGGGCCGGCCTTGTGCGTTACCGTGCCCTCGTCATAGTCGATGCTGTAATCGGCAATATTGCCGCTGAATACCGCCGTATCATGGCCGGCCCCGCCGGACAGCGTATCGTTACCCGCGCCACCGGCCAGCGTGTCATCACCGCGCATGCCCGACAGGATATTGTCTTCAGCATTGCCGGTCAGAATGTCGTTGCCATCGCCACCGATCACACCTTCGATCACCGTACCGGCGTCAAAGCTGAAATCATGACCGTAAAGCGAATTGGTCGCACCATTGTCCAGATCAATATCCAGATCGGACAGCACCGCTGCGAAATTCAGCACATCCCGGCCCGCACCATCGCTGATCAGGCCACGACCGGCCTCACCACCATGGCGGGCCCATTCCTCGGTAAAGAAGTAGGTGTCGTCATCGCTGGCAGCATCACCGAGCAGGGTCAGGCTCCAGCTTTCCAGCGTCCCGGATGATGCGCCGGTCAGATTGTCGGTCACCCGCAGGGTCCAGTCGCCGGCACCGTCTTCACCCCAGAAATTCACGCTGCCCAGGTCGAAGCGGATATCCTGTGTCGAATAATAGTAGGTGCCGTCACTGTAGCCGGGATTGTCGACCAGCAGGCTGACCGTGCCATCCGGCGAGATCAGCTCAACTGTCAGATCGCTGTTACGGGTATGGTCGATCTCGACATGCACCATCACCCGGTCGATCTCGACGCCCGGTGCACTCAGCGTGATCGTATCCGTGATTGTCCCGAGGTTGGTAATCGCCAGACCGGGGGTGCTCGACGCGGTAACGGTCTCAAGATTCTGATAGGTCGCCTGTCCGGTCCAGCTTTCCGCCAGACGAACCGCTGCATGCGCATCGGTCAGGCCAAAACCGTAGCCGTAATGATAGGTCAGGCCGCCGCCGTTCCAGTTCGCCGCACCGTTGACCAGCCAGCCATCATCCGCAGGCAGCGGATTCTGCGAGGACAGGGCGAGAATTTCCTGCACATCGCGATAGCCGAGCAGCGGATTGGCTTCCAGCATCAGCGCAGTGACAGCCGCCACTGCCGGTGCCGCGAAGGAGGTTCCGTTCGCCACCACATAATCGCCGGAGGTATAGCCCCCGTCCGTGCGGTCGGTGGTGTAAATATTCTCGCCCGGCGCTGATGTCAGGACCGTGGCACCCTGAACCGAGAAGTTCGAGACCTCGCCCGCCTGGTTGGTCGCGCCGACGGTGATGACATAGGGATTGTTCTGGAAGGCGTGATTGTTCGCATTCTCGCCAAACTGCGCATAATTGCCGCTGGCGAAGGTGATGACCTGTCCGAGGCCGTCGCGACTGGCGGAGACCGCATTGATCAGGGCTGTTTCCGCCGCCGCAAACACCGGCTTGTCGAAATTGTCGTAATAGGCGCCGTAATAGCCCCAGGAATTGGTCAGGATGTCAGCCGCGCCGGCATTGTTCATCGCATCAACCCAGCGGTTGAGCGGCACCCCCGTCGGGCCGACCGTAAAGCCGGTGATATCTGCGCCATGGGCAATACCGACCGTGCCGGAGCCATCGATCGCACCGGCAATCACGCCGGCCAGCGCGGTCCCGTGGTTCTCGCCATTCGCACTGGCATAGGCATCACCGTCGCCGGTCTTCGCATCGTAATCCAGATCCGTGCGATAGGCTGCCGCCAGATCCGGATGGTCATACTGGATACCGCTGTCGACGATGCCGATGACAACGCCGTTGCCGGTATAGTCGTCCCAGACATCGAGCAGGTTAAGGTCGGCATCCGGATTGACCGTATTGTTCAGATGCCACTGGTTGGCGACTTCCGGATCGGCGGGCACCGTCCCGTACAGTTCGGCAACCGGCTCTGATGCTTCGGCGCGTTCCGCCATCAGCGCCGCACGCTCCTGCAATTCGGCACGGCGCAGCACGGCATGCGGCAGAATTTCTGCCGAAAAGTCAACGGTCCAGCGGGAGTCGACCGCACCGGTTCGCAGATTGATCAGATCAATCACGTTCTTGCCCCCGACCTGTTGCAGCCGGGCGCGACGTCAGCGAGTGCGGTCATCGCAGTCATTACACGGAGATATATACTATTCCCGGGAATTCACTGCAAATGACGGCCATCACACCCCAACAGCATCACTCAGATGATCTATAGCCGCCTGAACCGCCCCTTTCTCGCGCGGGACACCAATTGCGCCGAGCGCCATGTCGATCACCGACAGGGTGCCCAGGATCATCGGCGCGTTCACGTAACCCATATGGGCAATACGGAAAGCCCGGCCCGAGAACTCGCCGATGCCAACGCCGAGAATAACCCCGGCCTTGTGCTCGCAACAGGCCAGCAACTGCGTGACATGCTCCGGGTTCGTCACCAGGACCGGCGTGACGGAGGGGGCGCGATGTTCCGGCGTTTCGATGTTGAAGCGGAGCGAGCCGCCCCGGCTCCAGACCTCGACCGCCCTGTGAACAGCCCCGGCCAGCAGGCGGTGGCGGGTGAACACATTCTCCAGCCCTTCCTCCAGCAGCATGTCGAGCGACTTGCGAAGCGCAAAAAGCCCGTGAACCGGCGGTGTGCCACAGAATTTCATGTAATGAAGCTCGCCCTGCCGCCCGGTCCAGTCCCAGTATTTTGTTCGCAGGCCGGCGGTTATGTGAGCCCGTGCAGCCTTCGGCCCGGCGGCAATGAAGCTCAGACCCGGCGGTGACATCAGACCTTTCTGCGATCCGGTCACGGCGACATCCACGCCCCACTCGTCCATTTCGAACGGCGTGGTTCCCAGTGACGCAATCGTATCAACCATGAACAGGGCATCATGACCGGCGGCATCAATAGCCCGGCGGATCGCCGGAACGTCATTCAGCACCCCCGAGGCGGTGTCGATCTGGACCACCAGAATGGCTTTGATGTCTTTGGCATCAGGCGCTTTCAGGCGGGCTTCGACAGCGGCGGGGTCGACGGCCTTGCGCTCGTCCTGCGCCAGCACTTCAACTTCGACGCCCATCATCGCAGCCATTTCGCCCCATCCCACGGCAAAGCGCCCGCTCTGCAGCACCAGCACCTTGTCGCCGCGGGAGAGCGTGTTTGTCAGTGCCGCTTCCCAGGCACCATGACCGTTGGAAATATAGATATAAGTATCCCCTGCCGTCGCGAAGACTGTTTTCAGATCGGCAAGACAGCTGGTGGTTATGTCGACCAGCTCACCCTTGTAGATCTCGATCGCCGGGCGATGCATCGCCGCCAGCACAGGTTCGGGAATATTTGTCGGCCCGGGAATGGCGAGAAATTCCCGCCCGGTCTTCAGCGTCATGGTGATCTCCAGTGGATAGTGCCGTTAACGGCGGGACATTGCCACGAACCTGCGGCCCGGAAAACCCATATCCCGTGCAGTATGTCAGTCCGGCAATGACGGTCGCTGTTTCGCAAGCCAGCCGGTAATGCGGTCAATGACCCGATCCTGCTCGCGCCAGTGCAGCAGTTCGTGGGGCGCATCCTCCCAGTATTCGACGGTCGCCAGATCACCCAGATGCCCGGCCAGCGCCCGGACGGATTTGCGCGCCACCACCCGGTCATGACCACCATGCATCAGCAGCGTCGGCAAACCGGCCTCCGGTGCCAGATCGGAAGCCAGGTCGGTCAGCCGGATCAGGCCCCAGTAGGTATCGATACGGACATCCCGGACAATCCGAGGGTCAGATGAAAGGCGTTTATAAGCCTGACCGGTATGGCGGGCATTGCCGCGGTCATTGTGGATGCTGCCCTGCGGCAAAATGTGAGCCGCCGTCCAGAGGAAAGCATTGTAGGCGTATCTGAATGTGACATCCTCGCGAACCGCCGGGGCGGCAAGAATCAGCCCGTCCACATCCGGGAGCATCCCGCGGCCGGCCGCCGCCAGCGCGACACCACCGCCCATGCTTTCGCCCATGACATAGACCGGCAGACCCCCGAAGCCGCCACGCACGATGTCCACCGCATCCCGGAGATCCCCGATCATGGTTTCCGCGCCGCTCCAGCGCCCGTGCGGAATCGTATCGCCAAATCCGCGCTGGTCGAAGGCGATGACGGTGTAGCCGCGCCCTGCCAGCGCCGGCCCGATATCCTCAAAAGCCAGCCGGAAATCGCCAAAGGAGTGCAGTGCGATGAGAACCGCATCCGGCGTCCCCGATGCCTGCCAGACCGCAACCGGCAGCCGCTTGCCGTCCCGCATGACCAGCGCGTCACCGTCCCGATACGGCACCGTGTCTGCTTCTCCGGCCGGAAGATATTGCGGCGCACAGGCCGCCAGCAGCCAGGCCGCCATGATGCTCACCACCCTGTTCATGACAGTGAAATGGTGACGATTGCCGGTGTGCCCAAGCGATATTGGCCGGGGTGGCCTCAGACCCGCTCGATCATCAAAGCGATACCCTGCCCGACGCTGATGCACATGGTGCAGAGGGCATAGCGACCGCCACGCCGCTTCAGCTCGTAGGCGGCCGTGGTTATCAGTCGGGCGCCGCTCATTCCCAGCGGATGGCCCAGCGCAATCGCCCCGCCATTCGGATTCACATGTTCCGCATCATCTGCCAGACCCAGATCCCGGGTCACGGCAAGCCCCTGCGCGGCGAAGGCTTCGTTCAGTTCGATGACATCGATATCACCCAGCGCAATACCGGTCTGTGCCAGCAGCTTTTTTGTCGCCGGGGCCGGGCCAAAGCCCATGATCCGCGGTTCGACACCGGCGGTGGCCATGCCGACAATCCGCGCCATCGGTGTCAGCCCGTTTGCGGCGGCAGCTTTTTCGTTCGCCAGGATCAGCGCACAGGCACCATCATTGACACCGGACGCATTCCCGGCGGTGACACTGCCGTTCTCCCGGAACGGGGCACCGAGTTTTGCAAGCTGTTCCAGACTGGTTTCCCGCGGATGCTCGTCCGTATCGATAACCAGCGGGTCGCCCTTGCGCTGGGGAAGGGTCACCGGCGTGATTTCCTCAGCCAGCCGCCCGGCGGCGATTGCCGCGGCAGCACGCTGTTGCGAGCGAAGAGCGAAGGCATCCTGATCAGGACGGGAAATTCTGAAATCTGCAGCCACGTTCTCGGCGGTTTCCGGCATCGAATCAACGCCATACTGGCTCTTCATGATGCGGTTGACGAAGCGCCAGCCGATTGTCGTGTCATAGATTTCCGCATTGCGCGAGAAGGCAGACGCAGCTTTCGGCATCACGAAGGGGGCACGGCTCATGCTTTCAACACCACCGGCAATCATGAAGGCGGCTTCCCCGGACTTGATGGCGCGGGCCGCCGTGCCAACCGCATCCATGCCGGAGCCACAGAGACGATTGACCGTGGCACCGGGGACAGAGACGTTGAGCCCCGCGAGCAGGCTCGACATACGGGCAACATTGCGGTTGTCCTCACCAGCCTGATTTGCGCAACCGTAATAGACATCATCGACCGCCTGCCAATCCGCATCGGGATTGCGTTTCAGCAACGCACTGATCGGAACCGCCCCCAGATCGTCAGCCCGCACGGAACTGAGGCTGCCCCCGAAGCGGCCGATCGGCGTGCGGATGGCGTCACAGATAAAGGCGTCGTTCATGTCAGCTTCCTTCAATATGGCAGGCCCGGCATTCAGATCCGGTTGAAATCTTCTGCGGGATAGTAGCGGCTCTGCCGCGACAATCTAGCCCCCATGCGCCTTTGCGGTGCGGGCCTTGAGATCCCGGAGAACCTTCAGCTCTTCTGCGGTCGGCGGCGGGGTTTCATCCAGATGATCCGCAAAGCGCAGCTTCCAGCCCGTCACACCGGCGGCCTGTTCGCGGGTACAGCCGGGATGCAGCTGGGTCATGATGAATTCGCCGGTGCCGGGTTCCGGGCGCAGCATGCCGAGGTCAGTAATGATGACACTTGGCCCCTTGCCCGGAATATTCAGCGCATCCCGGCTGGTGCCGCCTTTGTAATTGCCGACGGAGGTGATGAAATCGAGCTTGTCGACAAAGCTGCGCGGTGACTGGCGCAGCAGCACGAAGACTTCCCTGCTGGAGGTTGCGATTTCCGGTGCCCCGCCCCCGCCGGGCAGGCGGGTTTTCGGACTGTCGTAATCACCGATGACCGTTGTGTTGATATTCCCGAAGCGGTCAATCTGGGCCGCGCCGAGGAAGCCGACATCAATCCGCCCGCCCTGCAGCCAGTAGCGAAACATCTCCGGTACCGAGACCACGGCCTGCGCCGTCTCCGCCAGTTCGCCGTCACCGATCGACAGCGGCAGGACATCGGGCCTGGTGGCGATGGTGCCCGATTCATAGATCAGCACGACATCCGGTGCATGGGTAAGCCGTGCCAGATTGGCTGCTGCGCTGGGCTGGCCGATCCCGACGAAGCAGACCGTATCGTTCGCCAGCATCCGCGAGGCGGCAACGACCATCATCTCATCCGAACTGTATTCCTTTCCGGCCTCAGACATAGCCCGCCTCCTTCAGCTTGTTCCAGGTGCCTGACCAGTCCGCCTGATCCAGCACGAATTCCTGCATCCAGCTGGTAAAGCCCTCGCGTTCGCGGGCAATACCGTCCCATTTCTTGTAAAACGCATTATCGCGCTTATAGAAGCCATGTGCGAAAGAAGGATGGGCGCCGAAGGGCACCTCGCACACCGCATCGACAATGAAGCGGGGCAGGATCACGTCATTTCGCCCGGCATCAAGTTCGTCGACGATTTCCTCAACCGTCACGATGGCGCGCTTTGCCGCCATCACCGCTTCCTTCTGGACGCCGACAATACCCTGGATATGCACATTGCCCCGCCGGTCGGCACGCTGGGCGTGGATGATTGCCACATCCGGGCGGATCGACGGCACTGCCGCCAGCTTTTCGCCGGTGAACGGGCAGGTCACGCTTCTGATATTCGGGTTGACCTCCGGATAGCTGGTGCCGAGATAGCCCCGGAATACCGCCATCGGCAGTCCGGCAGCCCCGGCCTCATAGGCATTGGCCAGCGCGGCGTGGCTGTGTTCCTCGACCTCCAGCTTCAGCGGCCAGCCCTGTTCAACCGCATCACGGAAGCGGTGCAGCGAGCCGACACCGGGATTGCCGCCCCAGGAAAAGACCATCTTGCGGGCGCAGCCCATGCCGATCAGCTGGTCATAGATCATGTCCGGCGTCATCCGGGTGATCGTCAGATCCCGGCGACCCTGCCGGATGATCTCATGCCCCGCCGCATGCGGAATCAGATGGGTAAAGCCTTCCATCGAAACCGAATCGCCGTCCCGCACAAGGGACGACACGGCCTCGGCCAGTGTCATGATCTCAGCCATGAAGCGCTTCCTTTTTTGTTCGTATATTGAACATTTGTATTGTATAAAAAATTATCATTTGGTCTTCCGCGGGTCAACCCTGACAGACGACCCCGCCCGCCGAAAACCGACAGGAGACAGAGGATGGATCAGCAAATCAAACCGACCGATTATGTGCAGTCGCTGGAACGCGGCCTTGCCGTCATCAAGTCTTTCGGTACCGGCCGGCCGGAAAAAACCCTGACGGAGGTGGCCAGCCTTACCGGGCTGACCCGTGCCGGGGCCCGGCGGCTGCTGCTGACGCTGCAACATCTCGGGCATGTCCGGTCGGACGGGAAATATTATCGCCTCGCGCCGCGGGTGCTTGATCTGGGCTTTGCCTATCTGTCGGCACAACCCTGGTGGCAAAGCGCCGAACCCTTCATGGAAGAGGTTGTCGCCTCCCTCGGCGAAAGCTGTTCCGCGGCGGTGCTGGATGGTGACGATATTGTCTATGTGCTGCGCATTCCGGCGTCGCGCATCATGACCATCAACCTGTCCATCGGTGCTCGCCTGCCCGCCTATGCAACCTCGCTGGGCCGGGTCCTGCTGGCGGCAGAGGACGAGGGCCGGGCGCGGCAGTTACTGGAAACCGCCGACCGCCGGGCGCTGACCGTCCACACCGTCACGGCGACGGACCGCCTTATGGCCATTCTGGGTCAGGTTCGCCGCCAGGGTTACTGCATCGTCGATCAGGAACTGGAAATCGGCCTGCGGTCGGTCTCGGTTCCCCTGCATGCCCGGACCGGACAGGTTATCGCCGCCCTGAATGTGAGCCTGCACGCAACCCGCGCTGATGCGGAGGAAATTGCCGCAGGCTTTGTCCCGGTATTGCAGCGGGCCGCCGCACAGATCTCCCGCAACATGACCCGCTAGACGCGGGCTGGCCGGACATTCATGACAACAGCGAAGAAGCTCAGTCCTGCCGCCAGCAGACAAACATCTGTCAGGCTGTATCCCCGTTCCAGCATCAGTCCGGTTACCGCCGGGGCCAGTGCCACGCCGATGAACTGGACAGAGGCATGGATGGAAATCGCCAGTGCCCGGGCATCCGGGGCCGAATTGCCGACCTTCAGCAGCAAGGCCGGAATGGCGGCCGCAATGCCGAAGGTGAAAACCGCACCGGTGATATAGACCCCGGTCGCCGCATCACTGACAACCGGCGCAACAAAGGCCAGGCTCATCACCACAAAGCCCCAGAGCATCATCGGCATGACACCGAAACGGCGGATCATCAGCCCGGCAAAGGCCGTTGCCAGCAAGCCCGGCAATCCGACATAGCGGACATAAACCGGATCAGCCAGCAGCCGCCCCGCCGCCGATTCGATTTCCACCGCCGCAAAGAACATCACAAACGGCACCAGCGACAGGGCAGAGCCAATATAAACCCGGATCAGCCGCCGGTACGGGATCGTCTGGAGATCTGCCCCGGCTGCCACCACCCGCCCGGCAACACCGCCGGGCAGAAAGACCGCCACAGCCAGCGCCGCCAGCACGAAAAACAGCGCCGGGGTCATTGCCGCCCAGCGCAGCGGCTCACCAAAACCGCCAGCCGCCGCCAGCATCTGGCCGACAATGCCCGCCACCAGCAGGGAACAGGTAAAAACCGCCGTCCCTGTGAATCGCATCGGCTCCGGCAGCCGTTCCTGCAGCCAGGCGATTGTCGAGGGCGGGAACCCGGCAGTGAAAAATCCCTGTGCTGCCCGCAACCAGAGGATCATCTCAAACCCCTCGGCGAACGCGATGCCCGTCGATGACAACCCGGCACCGACCAGCCCGGTCACCATACAGACCCGGCGTCCAAACCGGTCGGACAGACGGCCGAAGACCAGAAAACCGGCACCGAGGGCAAAACCGAAGGATGAAATCACCCAGGCGGCCTTTTCCGGCCCAACCGAGTAATAGGCCGAAATTTCCGGGATCAGGGCAATCGGCCCGTAAAGCTGTGCCATGACAGAGACCGCGACCAGTGACAGGCCCGCCAGCACCAGCCGGGGATGTGCCAGCTCTTGCGCGGCCACCGCCACTCGCGCCTCAGACAAGGCACCGCAGGGAGAAATGACGGTCCATCCGTTCAGTCAGGCCGGACATATTGCCGCAGTGGGCCTTCATTACCCTGCTCCATTCTTCGATTTAGGTCTTTGCGTCCGGGTCTGTTCCGGCACTGAAAGCGGTTTCGACGCGGCAGAGAAAACACTGTAACCTCCGCCCGAACAACAGCAATCAGGAGAAGCGTTGATGTCAGAGCCGAAAATCACCCGCAGCGATATTCTGCAGGCCAGCAAGGGCATGTTGCAGATGCAGCTCTATGCGGTGTTTACCCGACCGGTCAATGGCATGGGTCCGGTAATGGCACATATCGAGGAACATCTGGCCTTCCAGTGCGAGCTTGAACGCAAGGGCATCATGTTCGGTGCGGGCCCTTTCTGGGCTGATAACGAGGAGGACTGGCATGGCGAGGGTATGGTCATCATTCGTGCCGCCTCGCTGGCGGAGGCCCGTGCCATCGCGGAGTCCGATCCGATGCACAGCAGCGGTGCCCGCAGCTTTACCGTCCGGCCCTGGCTGCTCAATGAAGGCAGCCTAACCGTTCGCATCACCTATTCCGACGGTGCCCGGCAGATCGACTGACATCCGCTGATGACCTCTGTCCTGACCGGCCTGAACCGGGCTGTCGGCGGACTGGCCGCATTGTTGCTGGCCGGTCTGGTCGCCAGCCTGCTGGCCGGTATTCTGTCGCGCTATACAAGCGGGCTGTCGCTGGTTGGGGCCGGTACTGCCGCGCAATGGCTGTTTGCGGCCATGATTGCCACGGCCCTGCCGCTGAGCCGGCTGGCGACCGGACATCTGGCGGTCTGCCTCTACCGGCCGGAGAATGCCGGTCCGGTGGCCGTCATCTGTGCGGAGGCGGTGACGCTGTTCGCCCTGCTGACCCTGCTGACCGGTGCCGGCACCCTGATCGGCACGATTGGCGGCGTCGACCCGTCACTTGACCTGCCGGTCTGGGTCCGGTTTGCCCTGATCCCGCTGATGGCCGCCCTCGCACTGCCTCTCGGACTGATGCAGGATATGGCCGCCGCACGCAATCTCTGGCCACGACTGACGGGGATCGCTCTCGGGATCCTGCTCTGGCTGGCCGGTCGTGACCTGCCGGGTATTACCGCGCTCTCGCCCCTTGCCGCGCTGGGGGCGGGTTTTGTCGTGGCCCTGGCCACTGGTGCTCCGGTTGCCATTGCCATGCTGTTTGCCGCGATGCTGGCGCATCTGGCCGGCGGGCTGATGCCGCCACCGGCCACCACCCAGACCATGATCAACGGTGCGACCCGCCACCTGTTGCTGGCTGCACCTCTGTTCATTACTGCAGGCGCCCTGATGAATGCGGGCAGCCTGACCGACCGCCTGATCGCACTGGCCACATCACTGGTCGGGCATCTGCGGGGCGGGCTGGCGCAGGTGACGGTGCTGACCTCGACTCTGTTTGCGGGCGTTTCCGGCTCCAGCTATGCGGAGGCGGCAATCAGCGCCAAGCTTTTGGCCCCGCAGATGCGCAAACGGGGATATCCGGCCGCCGATGCCGGCGCGATCACGGCGGCGGCGTCTGTGCTGCCGAATGTCATTCCGCCGTCGGTTGCCCTGCTTATCCTGGCCGGCGTTGCCAACCTGTCTGTCGGCGCACTCTGGATCGCCGGAATTCTGCCGGGCCTGCTGCTGACCGCCTTCCTCATGGTGACCGTGTCAATACTGGCCCGGCGACGGCGCTACCCGCGCGGTGACGCCCGCCCGCCCATACCCGAAATCATCCGGCGCGCAGGACAGGCCGCCCCTGTGCTGATGCTGGCGGTGCTGATTGTCGGGGGTATTCGCTTCGGCATCGTCACACCGACCGAGGCCGGGGTGGTTGCCATCCTCTATGCGCTGTTTCTCGGAGTCTGCGTTTACCGCGCCTATCGTCCGGCGGCTCTGGTGCAGATCTTCCGCGAGGCCGGGATCCAGTCCGCACAGATCGGGCTGCTGATCGGGGCGGCATCTCCCTTTGCCTTTGTCATGGTAGCGGAACAGGCACCGCAGATGCTCAGCACTGCCGCTTTCGGCCTGACCGACAACCCCCTGCTGCTGCTGATTCTGGCGAACCTCATCCTGCTGGCGTTCGGCATGATCCTGGATATCGGCGCGGCGATTCTGATTCTGACCCCGATCCTGATGCCGATCGCCGTCTCAGCCGGGATTGACCCGATCCATTTCGGCGTCGTGATTGTTGTCAACCTGATGATCGGTGGCCTGACGCCGCCCGTCGGCATGCTGGTTTTCATCACCTCCGGTCTCACCGGAACCCCGGTCCGGAATCTGTTTCGGGCTGTGCTGCCCTATATTGCCGCCCTGCTGCTGGCTTTGCTCACAATCCTGCTGATTCCTGCACTTACCACCTCCCCCGGCTGGATTTTCAGGACCGTTTAGGCCAGTCTGCGGGGCAGAATGCAACTGGACGGGACGGGAATTATCATGACTGTTTTCAAATCACTGCGGCTGCTTGCACTGTCCATGGTCGCCCTCGCTTTATCCCTGAACAGCGCAACAGCCGCCGGCAAACCGCTCACCATCTCGGTGATCTACGGCCCGGACAAACCGCAGGCAAAGCTGTGGTTTCATTTCCGCAACGAGGTCGAGCAGGCATTGCCCGGCGCGTTCGATTTCCGCATCGTCACCGGTGGCGCACTGGGCGGCGAGAAGGAAACTGCCGAAGGCGTGCGTATCGGCTCGATCAATGCCGCAGAATCGACGCTGGCCAACCTGACCACCTGGGTGCCGGAGGGCGCCCTGTTCGACATGCCTTTCATGTTCCGCGACCGCGGGCATATCGACCGCGTGATGGCCGGACCGGTCGGCGACGAGTTCCGCCAGAAATATGCCGCCGAGGGATTTCATGTGCTGGGCTATATCACCTACGGTGCCCGCAACATCATCTCGAAACAGCCGATCCGCACACCGGAGGATGTCCGGGGGCGCAAGATGCGTGTCCTGCAGAGTGCACTGCATGTCGACCTCTGGAAATCGCTTGGCGCAAATCCGGCTGCCGTACCGATCACCGAAGCCTACAACGCGCTGTCCTCCGGCGTGGTCGATTACATGGACATGACGAAATCCGGCTATGAAGCCCTGAAGCTTTATGAAGTCGTTCCGAATTTCACCGAAACCAGCCATATATGGGCGCTTGGTGCGATCTATATGAGCCGCGACTACTGGCAGGGACTGACCGCCGGACAGCAGGCGGTTTTCACCAGAGCGGGGCAGTCCGCCGCCGGGTTCTTCAATGAACTGGCTGCAAAGGAACAGAACATTTCACTGTCAAAGGCGGTTCAGCTCGGCGCTTCCGTGTTTACGCCCGACATTCGCATCTGGCAGGCCGCTATGGCCCCGTTCTGGGAGAGCTATGCCCCGAAGGTCGGCGGCATGGAGCGCATAACGCGTATCGTCGCGACCGACTGACCCCGCAGTCCGACCATAACAGACCTATATCGAATCAAAGAAATCGAGCTGCCATTCCAGTTCGTCCTTGGTGTAGGCATATTCGCCCTTGCGGGTCGCATGTACCACCGAGGCCGGGGCAATCTTTGCAACACGATGCTGAATCCGGCCGGCCATCGCTGCGGACAGCCCGGCTTTCCAGCACAGTGCCACCACCGGCTTTGGCGTCCGCTGGGTAAAGGTCTTCTTGACGACATCGTGACTGTAGCCGGTCATCAGTGTCAGCGCGGCAATGACCAGCCCGTTGTCACGGCTTTCGATCATCCGTCCGATGGCATCTTCATTCGATGATGCCTTCGAGATCATATCCCGGGCCTGTGCCATTCTGTCCTGTGGTGCCGCCTCCGGCGCGGCCGGCCGGGTATTCTGCGGCTCAAGCAGGGAATCACCCTCGTCGATCCGTTTCTGGAGTGTCTCGGATACCTTCCTGATTGTCTCCGGGTCGATATCCTTGCGGGCGGTCAGCAGCTCGATCATGTCCCGGGCGACATAACGTGCCAGGTTCCGCATCGCCGCAGACGACAGTTTCGGCCGCCGCACCAGTGGCGAATGCCAGCGTTCGCGGTCGGCCGCACGCCCGGCAAGACGGTCGAGGGTTTCTTCCCTGATCTGTGCCTTGCCGTTATCAAGGAGATCAGCAATCGCCATCTCGTCATCGGTTGCGATAATCGCATCGGAAACCCGTGCCCGGACTTCGGACCGGCGGGAAATCGCCGACAACGCCCCCGAGGACGGGGCACTTGCAATGATTTCCAGCAGATCGGCATCCGTCAGCACCGGCGAGAACTGCAAAACCGGCGAGGATACAGTCAGTTCCTCATCCATTGCCAGACGCTGAATGATTT
This sequence comes from Rhodospirillales bacterium, assembly GCA_040219025.1. GTDB lineage: Bacteria > Pseudomonadota > Alphaproteobacteria > Rhodospirillales > HT1-32 > HT1-32. The sequence continues at coordinate 138,440 of JAVJTE010000020.1, forward strand.
CCGGCGCAACGTCTCCTTCCGCCTTCAGCACATCCGCCAGCATGGTTCGTACCTTGGTCGCCTGATCCTTTGCCAGCTGCTGCAGCGTCTCAAAGGCCAGCGCCCGTGCCCGGTCGGTTTCCGCTGCGCCAAGACCGGGGGCCAGTCGTGCGATCTTCCCGGCCAGCATCTGCCTTACTGTCTCGTCCGGGTCTTCCGAGAGCAACTGGTCAGCCTGCGCCGGGCTGGCGGTATTGGAGGCCAGGGCGCTGCGCACCCTGGTAGAGGCATCCCGGGCCAGAAAATAAAGTATCTCAGGGCGTGTGCTGCTGTCGGCGGCGATGACGACACGGGTCTCTTCGGATCCGGCTATCAGAGCCTCTTTCGCCGCTTCATACGTCATTTCCCGGGCGTTCCGCCCCCGTATCCTTTCGATAATTGCAGCCATCTGAACGAAATCCCGCCTCAGCTCTATCGCTTGGAAACAGCATGTGACGGACGATCCGGGTCGTCTATGTAGTAATTACCCTTACCCGTGCGCTTGACCTCATACATCGCGGTGTCCGCACGGGCGATCAGCTGCTTCAGACTTTCATTGCGCTCCGCTGTTGCCAGCGCGATACCAAGCGACATGCCAAGCGGCTTGTCCCGGTTGCCGGAGAAGGCCTGCAAAGCCTTGCCTGCCCTGAGCAGGGCTTCCGCCCGGCCCTGAACGCCCGGCAGATCAATACCTTCAAGCCAGATGGCAAATTCATCACCGCCCAGCCGTCCGATCAGGTCAATCGGCCGGGTACCGCCGATCAGAATATCCCGCAGCTTGATCAGGACAGAGTCGCCTCTCTGATGGCCGTGGACATCATTGACCAGCTTGAAATTGTCGAGATCAACATAAACCAGGGCCGAGCTTGTCGCACTCCGTGCCAGACGGTTGAACCGGCGTTCCAGCTCGTCGAAGAAGGCGCGGCGGTTCAGCAGGCCGGTCAGGCTGTCCGTGCGTGACAGGGTGATGATCCGCTCATGGCTGGCGATCTGTTCCAGCGCAATTCCCATCTGATTGGCAATATCTACGATCAGCAGCTTCTCGTCATCATCCCAGGGACGGGTGGCGACCGGGTCATCCGGATCAAACTTTCGCCGCCAGAGGCATATCGCACCGTTCTGGCCCTGATTGTTGAAGGTCACGACGCCCAGCGCCTGAACTGACCCGACCTCGTCCTGAACCGTCAGTTTCTGGTGTCGCAACTTGTTGACCACACTTTCCAGCGGCGAGTCATCCCCCAGCGCCCCGTACTCGGCGACACAGGAAAAGCTGCCGGCCTGATTGGTCCGGTAAACCCGGCAACCGATGGCACCAACCGACCGGGCTGTCGCCTGGGCCGCGGCAACCAGCATGTTCGAGGGTTCGACCTCGTCACGGATGGTACGCACGATATGGGTCAGCAGTTCCTCGCGGACCTGCGAATGGGTCAGCGCCGATTCCTGCTGATGACGGATGGTGATATCGCTGCAGACACCGCGCGCGCCAATCCATTCCCCTGACTCACCGGTGACCGGTGTTGCCGCGATCCGGACCAGCCGTTCCTCGTCATCCTTGCTCCGGAGCCAGACATCCACATCATCAACCTGGGACCGGGCCTCGAAAACCAGCGCGGCCTCTTCATCGGTCCGGTCGCACAGGAATTCGCTGTAGGGCCGGTCAATCAGATCGGCAGCTTCATATCCGAACCCCCCCCGGGGCGAGACAAAGATGAACTGGCCGCTGCTGTTTGTCTCCCAGGCCATGTCGCTCGAAATCTCGACGAGGTCACGATAACGCTGACGGGAATCGCTGAGCGCTCTGGAAAGATTGCGCTCCAGCGTCGCCTCCTGGGCCAGCAGCAACGCCCCCTGCGGTTCCGTCGTCGGCACCACGGTCAGGCTGTAGACCGCCCGGCGGCCTTCTATGGGGTCAAATGAAATGTCAAAAACCCCGGCCTGGCCGGTTGCAACAGCGGTGCGCAGAACTGACATCAGTTCCGGTGCCTGAATGTCGCTGAGCTGCTTCGCCAGATCTTCTGCTGCCGCGTTGCTGCGCAGGATCATGGCATCGTCATTGATGACGATTGCCGGTCCCGGAAAATTGTCGATGAAATCCGTATTGACCTTCATGCCTGCTATCGCTCATCCGGACGATCAGCCAATATCCCGACTGCCTGTCCCAGGACGAACCACACCCTTCCCTGTATTACGCCCCCTATCAGCAACAGCATTTGCTGATTTCTTTCTCCCCGCAAGGAACCTATCGCAATCCTGGTGCAGAATGGCAATATTCTTGTGAACACAAGTGACGAATCCTCTCCGGCAGGGCAGATAATGGAAAACCTGAAGACGATAGACACCTGGATTTTCGACCTCGATAACACGCTGTATCCGGCGGAATGTAACCTGTTCGCACAGATTGATGTCCGAATGAAGGCGTTTATCGCCGAGGCACTCGGCATGTCGGAAGACGAAGCCTTTATCCTCCAGAAAAAGTATTTCCGGGAGCATGGCACGACGCTGCGCGGGCTGATGGACAATCACGGCATTACCCCCGGTGATTTTCTCGACTTCGTGCATGATATCGACCATTCGGTTCTGCCCCATCTGCCGGAACTGGGCGCGGCACTGGCAAAACTACCCGGCCGCCGGCTGATCTTCACCAACGGCACGGTGCATCACGCCCGGGGGGTGATGGCAGCACTGGGGGTCGGTGATCATTTCGAGGATATCTTTGATATAGTCGCCGCCGAATACCTGCCGAAACCGAACCCCGTCCCCTATGGCCGGCTGATCGCAAATCACGCCATTGTGCCGGAACGCGCCATCCTGTTCGAGGATATCGCCAAGAACCTGAAACCGGCAAAAGCCCTGGGGATGCAGACCGTGTTCCTGAAAACCGATACTCGCTGGGCGCATCCGGAAGGCGAGGTTGATTATATCGACCACGAGACCGACAATCTGCAGGCATGGCTGGATCAGGCAATCGACAGCCTGAACAGCCGCCCGACTTGACGCGGATTGCCGGTTCCGCCACTCTCCCGCCGCCGCAGAAACCTTCACAGACGAGAGCGATCCAGATCATGAGCAATGCAGAAATTCAGGCGATTATCGAAAAGGCCTGGGACAACCGCGACAGTGTCAGCACGGCGACCGGCGGCGAAATTCGCGATGCCGTGGAGACCGCCCTTGGCCTGATGGACTCAGGTGCTGCCCGTGTCGCCGAAAAGGGTGTCAGCGGCTGGGTCGTCAATCAGTGGCTGAAAAAGGCTGTCCTGCTGAGCTTCCGGCTGACCCCGACGACGGTGATCAATGGCGGCCCGACCAATGACGGGCTGGGTGACAGTGTCTGGTACGACAAGGTGCCGTCGAAATTCTCCGGCTGGGATGCCGCCCGCTTCGCCAGCGCCGGTTTTCGTGCCGTACCAAACTGCGTGGTTCGCAAATCCGCCTATATCGCGCCGAACGTGGTGCTGATGCCCTCCTTCGTCAATCTCGGTGCCTATGTTGATGAAGGCACGATGATCGACACCTGGGCGACCGTCGGATCCTGTGCCCAGATTGGCAAGAACTGCCATATTTCCGGCGGTGCCGGTATCGCCGGCGTGCTGGAGCCGTTGCAGGCAGATCCGGTCATCATCGAAGATAACTGCTTCATCGGTGCCCGCGCCGAAGTCGCCGAAGGGGTTATCGTCGAGGAAGGCTCGGTACTGTCGATGGGGGTCTATATCGGTGCCTCGACCAAGATCATCGACCGCGCCACCGGCGAGGTCATGTATGGCCGCGTCCCCGCCTATTCCGTTGTCGTCTCGGGCACCACCCCGGGCAAGCCGCTGCCGGACGGAACAGCCGGACCGGGCCTGTATTGTGCGGTGATCGTCAAGCGCGTCGATGAAAAGACCCGTTCCAAGACATCCGTCAACGAGCTGCTGCGCGGCGTATAATGGCCACCCCCGTCGATCCGGTTGCCTTTGCCCGGACGCTGATCCGCTGTCCCAGCGTCACGCCCGCAGAAGGCGGGGCGCTGACCACCCTGAAGGCAGCGCTGGAAGATATGGGATTTACCGGACATCTGGTCTCCTTCTCTGCGGAAGGGACGCCGGATGTCGACAATCTCTATGCCCGGATTGGCACCGGCGGACGGAATTTCTGTTTCGCCGGGCATACGGATGTGGTGCCGGTCGGCGATGCCGGTGCCTGGGATGATGATCCCTTCGCCGCGGTCATCCGCGACGGTGTTCTGTATGGCCGGGGTGCCGCAGACATGAAGGCCGCGATTGCCGCTTTCACGGCGGCAACTTCCGGCTTTCTGACGGACAATCCGGATTTCGACGAAAGCATCAGCTTCCTGATCACCGGTGACGAGGAAGGCCCCTCGGTCAATGGCACGGTCAAGCTGCTGAAATGGGCCGATGACCGGGGCGAGAAGTTTGATCTCTGCGTTGTCGGCGAGCCGACCAACCCGAATGATCTCGGCGACATGATCAAGATCGGCCGCCGTGGTTCGATGAACGCCTATCTCACCGTCCACGGCACCCAGGGGCATATCGCCTATCCGCATCTGGCCGACAATCCGATCCCGCGGCTGGTCCGGATGCTCGATGCCCTGATTTCCGAACCGCTGGATGAAGGCAATGCGCATTTCGATGCCTCCAGCCTGCAGATATCGACCATTGATGTCGGCAACCCGACGACAAACATCATTCCGTCCCGTGCCGGCGCGGTCTTCAATATCCGCTTCAACGACATGCATTCCAGCGCCAGCCTCACCGACTGGTGCCGGGCGAAACTGGATGCTGTCGGCGGAAAGTACGATTTCCGGGTCGAGGTCTCCGGCGAGAGCTTCATCACACCGCCGGGCCCGCTCAGCGACCTGATGAGCGGCGCCATCGAGGACGTGCTGGGACGCAGGCCGGAACTGTCGACAACCGGCGGAACCTCGGATGCCCGATTCATCCACCATTATTGCCCGGTTGCCGAGTTTGGCCTGATCGGCCGCACCATGCACAAGGTGAACGAACAGGCTGACGTCTCGGATATCGAGGCACTGGCGAAAATCTACCGGCGGATGCTCGACCGTTTCTTCCGGCCATGATGATCACCCTGCCCGAGGTGACCGCGGCAATTCACGGCGTCGGCCGGCTGCTGCGTCTGGATACTTCCGGCTACAGCTATCTGGATACCAGCCGCCGCGGTTTCTTCATGTCGTTCTGGGCCGCCGTCTTCATTCTGCCCGGGATCTTCATTCTTGGACGGTTCGACCCTGCGGCAGAGGAACTGGGCGTGCATCCCTTCCGCTTCCTGTCGGTCACGGCCATTCATTATGTGCTGAGCTGGGTCATCTATCCGCTGGTCATGTGGCATGTCGCAGAACGGCTGGGCCGGCTGAACCGCTATGTGCTCTATATCGTTGCCTATAACTGGGCCGGTGTGCTGCAGATTGCAATTCTGGCGGCGATTGAAACCGTCGGCCAGACCGGCCTGCTGCCGCCGGGCTTTGCCGATCTGGTGAGCTTCATGGTCATCGTTACCCTGCTGGTCTGGAGCGGCTATGTCGCAAAGACGGCCATGGATGTCAGCGTGCCCGTTGCCGCAGCACTGGTCGGGTTTGAAATTGTCCTGGCTGTGGCACTGTTCCAGATCAGGACAATGCTGATCTACTGACCGTCAGACCCGGCGCGGAATCGCCACCCAGTAATCGAAATCCAGAACGACAGCGTCATGCGCTTCTGTGGCCCCCGGAAAATCGCTACAGGGGTGGTTTTTCGCCGCAACCAGCCGCAGACGCAGCGCCCCGAGGTCATCGCGACCCGGCAGCGGGGCCGTCTCCAGCACCTCCGTCCAGGCATAGACCGTGTCACCGGCAAAGATCGGCGCAACATGACGCCCGCCATTGATGGCGATGATGTGCTGCGCATTCCCCAGCCCGTTGAAGCTCAGACCACGGGCCAGACTGATGACATGCCCGCCATAGACCAGACGCCGGCCAAACCGGTTTCCGGATGCCGCATGCTGGTCGAAATGAACCTTTGCCGTGTTCTGGTACAGCCGCGTTGCGATCATGTGATCGGCTTCCTCAACCGTCATGCCATCGACATGGTCGATTTTCTCACCTGCCGCGTAATCCTCAAACAAATGCGCTGACCCGGCCATCGCCACATCATAACCCCTGCCGGAAAATCCGGAATGATCTGCCAGACTGTCTGCGGTCACCACTTTCGCCAGTTCAGGTAACTGCGCGGCCGGGGCCGGGCTGGCCGGGTCCCGTTTCTGCACCATCACCCAGCGGACATAGGAAAGCACGCCTTCGCCCCGTTGGTTGCGGCCGGTGGTGCGCACATAAACCACCCCGGTCTTGCCGCTGGAATTCTCTTTCAGGCCGATCACCTCCGACGTCGCGGTCAGACTGTCACCCGGATAAACGGGAACCCCGAACTGTCCCTCGGCATAGCCCAGATTGGCGACCGCGTTGAGGGAGACATCGGGAACGGTCTTCCCGAACACAGTATGAAAGACCAGCAGGTCGTCCAGCGGTGCCCGTGGCAGACCGCAGGTGGCGGCAAAACTGTCGGCGGATTGCAGGGCAAAACGGCTACCATACAACGCGGTATACAGTGAGGCATCGCCGCTGGTCAGCGTCCGGGGTGTGGCATGGGTCAGCAGCTGGCCGACCGTGAAATCTTCAAAAAAATTGCCGGTGGATGTCTTGGTCATGCCGGATTCCTCAGGACTGCATCTTGGTGATCATGTCGGCCAGCCCGACAACCCGCCGGGCATTTTCCACATGCAGGTTCTCGATCAGCTTGCCATCGACCACCACAACGCCCTTGCCTTCTGCGGCGGCGGCGGCATGCGCCTCGATAATCCTGTGGGACCAGCTGATTTCCGCGTCAGTCGGGCCAAAGGTCTCGTTCGCGACATCGATGGTTTTCGGATGGATCAGCGTCTTGCCGTCAAAACCCAGTTCCAGCCCCTGCCGGCAGGACGCAGCAAAACCCGCGTCATCGGCGAGGTCGAGATGCACGCCGTCAAGAATGGCAAGCCCGTAAGCCCGTGCCGCAAGGACGCTGAGATTGAGCGAGGTGATGAACGGCATCCGCTCGGGCGTATGCAGGCAGTGCAGGTCTTTCGCCAGATCCGACGTACCCATGACAAAACCGCCAAGCCGGGGCGTTGAACGGGCAATTTCCAGCGCATTGAGCACGCCGAGCGGGGTTTCAATCATGCACCAGATGGCCATATCCCCTGCAGCGCCACCGGCCTCCAGAATGGCCTCGGCCTTGCGCACCATATCGCCGCTTTCAACCTTCGGCAGCAACACGCCCTGCGCCGGCATCTTTGCCACAGCGGCGATATCGGCCTGCCCCCATTCGGTTTCCAGCCCGTTGGTGCGTACCAGAATTTCCCGCAGGCCATAGCCGCCCCCGGCCAGTGCGTCGGCGACCAGCTTGCGGGCCTCCGCCTTGGCGTCCGGTGCAACCGCATCCTCGAAATCCAGGATCAGCCCGTCAGCCGCGAGATTTCGCCCCTTTTCCAGGGCGCGGGCGTTCGAACCCGGCATGTAGAGGACGGAACGACGGGGGCGGGCAGTGGCAGCCATGAGAAAATCTCCGGGAAATGTTCATTGCAGCGTTCTGTAATGCACGGGAAGATGTGCCATGCCTGATCCTCTGCGCCAACCGTGAAACTGGCTTTCCGTTTTGAAAATACTCTCCCTGCATTCCGCCGTCGCCTATGGCCGCGTCGGTAATTCCGCACTGACCATCCCGCTCGCGGCTGTCGGATGTGAAGTCATCCCGCTGAACACCACCCGCCTGGCCCATCATCCCGGATATGGTCCCTGGTGCGGTCGTATCGAGGAAACTCAGGTCCTGTCGGAAATGGTCGAGGCGCTGGCGAATATCGGCCTGTTCGACCGCATTGACGGCCTGCTGTCGGGATATCTGGGTACGGGCAGCAATGCCGGGCCGGTCTTTTCGGCACGGCGCTGTCTGCGTCCGGGTGCACCCTGGCTCTGTGATCCGGTGATCGGCGATTCCGATACCGGTATCTATGTGCAGCCGGATGTGATCGACGCTATTCGCGACCAGCTTGCGCCACAGGCCGATATCATGACCCCGAATGCGTTCGAGCTTGGCATTCTGACCGGCCTGGCGACCGATACACTGGACACCGCCCTGACTGCCGCCCGGAGCCTGATCGGTGGCAGCGACCGGGTCATTGCCGTGACCACCGCACCGGTTGCCGCCGACCGGACCGGGGTGCTGCTGGTTTCCGCCGACAGCGCCACGCTGATGACCACGCCGGTCATCTCCGTCGATGTGAAGGGGACCGGCGACCTGTTTGCCGGGCATCTGCTGGCCGGGATCATCGCCGGCCTGACGCCAACAGACAGCTGCCAGGCCGCAATCGGGCGACTTTATATGGCGCTGCGGCTGACCGAACAACTGCAGGCCGACGAGCTGATGGTGCTCGACCCGGCCAGCAACCCGGCCCTCGACCTGACAATGGTAGAGCGCACAACGCTTTAAGGGTAACGACGGAGATATCCGCAAATCCTCCCCTCAGGCGTAGGTGTCGATCAGCAGGCCGGTCAGTTTGTTGCCGCCGAGAAAGGGCTGGTAAAAATCGGTATAGTTGGACTGCGTTCTGGACAGTGAATTCAGCACGAACACGGCGCGCTGGAAATCTGCCTGCACATCGGCCTGATTTTCAAAGCCGGCCAGCGCCGCCTCGCGCAGCAGGTCAAAGACTTCCTCCTGCTTGTCCTCAATCAGGGCGTCAATGCGGTCTGCCGCGTTCTGCGCCTGCGTCTGTTCGGATTCAAGGCGGAGCACCTCGCGCTCGAACGTCTCGCGCGCTGTTGTGATATCCGCCGCCGCCTGTGCCCGCCCGGCAACGGTCGAGAAGTCATAGAAGAAAGCATTGAGAACGCCGAGGCCGCCACGATTAACGGTTCCGGTATAGCTTGTCTCTGATGCCTGCCCGGCATCCACCGTGAAGCCGACATTCGTACCGTCAAAGCTGTCCAGCTGCACACCCTTGACCGAAAAGGCATCTCCCAGGCTGTCATTCGGATAGGATTCATACAGGCGCAGCGAATCTGAATTGAATTCCGGGATGAACAGGCCGCCACCATCGTTCGTGACATAATAATCGCTGGCCAGAAAGGATCCGGTGACCGTCCGGGTATGACCGAACTGGTCGAAGGCATAACTTGTCTGGTTGTTCTGGAATGTGGCCCGCCCGACATTGCCGCTCAGCTCGCCGGATGACGCGATGGAGAATATCTCTGCCAGCGTGTCGTCAAAGCGACTGGCATAGAACTCCGGGTCATTCGCAGCGTTCTCGACATCGATCTTCAGCTGAAACAGCAGCGGACGGATCTCATCGGCATTGTTCAGCGCAATCTCGATCGCCGATTCCGACAGAATTGCGTCGACCTTCAAAGCCTGCAGGCGCTGCTGTTCTTCCTCGGCAACCGTCGACTGGCGCTCAAACACCGCCGCATTGGTCTGCGATGTCTCTTCCAGACGCCGCTGAAACGAGACCCGGAGCGAGTCCAGAATCAGCGAGTTGGAAACCGACGGCAGCAGGCCGCTGTTGCTGAGTACTGTTTCAACCAAGCGATAACGCTCCGGAAAAGCTGAAATCTTAACCGGATGTTAACATGTCGCCCGCGATTCGACCCAGTGAATTACCCAACAGGGTTAACGGGTCAGTCCGCCATCAACTCGAACAGCATGAGATAGGTCCGTTGCAGGGCGGAATAATTGTCGTCAGAGACCAGATAAACCATCTGCCGTCCGTCCTCTGTCATCCAGGTGCCGATGCCTTCCATATTGTCGAAGGTGGCACCGGCATCCAGCCGGGCGATCTCCGGCCCGTCGATCACCGCACCGGCCCGGATGCTGTCCTGCGACAGGCGTCTGATCCGTGATCCGATACCGCCGCGCAGACCGAACCGCCGTTCCAGCAACAGCACATCACCGCCGGACAGGGTTGCCGCGCCGGTCGGCTTGAAGGTACCGGATGTGCGTACGGTGACGACATCCCATCCCTTCCGGTCACTGATCCAGCCGACCACGCTGTCACCGCGGCCAAAATCTTCGGTAACCGCAAACAGCTTGCCGTTCTGAAGCAGGGTCAGCGCCTCGATTCCGCCATTCGAGGGGGCATCCGCAACTTCATCCGGCGACAGGATCACCGATGGCAGCACCTCACCGGGCGGATAAGCCCAGAGCCGGTGGTTGCGTTCAAAGGCAATGATCATCGCCCCGTCCACACCGACGGCAACCGATTCCGCATCGCGCTGCGCACTCTGCTCAAGCGGGCGGCCATCTTCGCCCGCCAGCACACCCAGTTCAGCCCCGGATATGCCGACCAGCTTCCCGTCACGGTAATCCGGGGTCATCACCACCCAGAACCCGTGATCGGAAAAGGCCGTGATCTCCTTGCCGTCCGGACGGATGGCCAGCGCCGACAGGCCGCCGAACCGGCGATCCGCAGAGGTCAGGTCAAGCCCGCCCCGCCAGACCAGCCGGCCCAGCTCTGCACGGGTCAGGTCATCCCGGAACAGGGGCACCGGTGTCACCTTCAGCTCCAGCGGATCGGCAACAGACGGGGAGGCCGTCAGCGTAATCAGGCAGGCAGCAAGGGTGGCACCGGCCAGCAGTTTCCGGACAGGCCGCATGATCACTGCCTATTGCAGGTAGGGGCCGAGATTCTTGCTGATCTCCGCGCTCATCCGCTCGTCGAGGTCGCGGGCAAGGTCACGGGTCATGTCATACCAGATCTGGTTGCGCTGGTTGACCGTATAGTTCTCGGCCACCGTATGGGACCGTTTCACACCGACCTCAACTTCCCCGACAACATTGCCGCTGTCGTTGATGATCTGGAGGGTGACACTGATCCGGGCCGTATAGCGTTCGGACTGGTCGGTGGTGAAGGCACCCTTGATGCCCTTGGTGCCATCCAGCTTTTCTTCAACCGCCGAGGCATCGACAATGTTATAGACCACCCGGTTCGGGCCGCCTGACATCTTCAGCCGGTCCTGCGCCCAGTTGCGGGCGGTATCGGTCAGCGATACCGGAAACCGGTGGTCGACATTCGGATCGGTCAGCGGTGCCCGGTAGGTGGTCGAGACATCAAGCGCAGATGCCGACAGGCCGATCTGCGGCTGCTGGGTAAAACGGATATCCGGATAGGACGGACCCTTTGGTGCCGCCGTGCACCCGGCCAGGACGGCAACAGTCACACCGGCCAGCAACATCGTGAGACGGCGGAAGGCAATAGCACGGATCATGGTCTACTCCTGATTTGTGTCGGCCGGTGATTCAAGCTCTGCCGGGGTGAAGTGAAAATCCGCCCGGCAGAATTCGCAGGTAACGGTGATGCGGCCATCTTCCATCATATCGTCAATGTCATCTTTCCCGAATGACATCATGGCTGATAGCAGCCGATTGCGGCAGCATTCTGACCGGGCGGTGATTGCCCGCTCGTCCGCCACCCGCACGTCATCTTCGTTGAACAGCCGCCAGATCAGGTCAATTCCGGTAAGCTGCAGATCCAGCAGCTCCTCCGGCTTCAGGCTGCTCATCAGCAGGCAATGCCGGATCCAGTCGTCTTCGGCGTCTTCAACCGTGACACCTTTCGGCAGGGTTTCCGCCGGCAGGCGCTGCAACATCATGCCACAGCCCACCCATTCGCCGAACGGGGTCCGTCCGACGGCAATCTCTGCGGCTGTCTCGATCTGTTCCGAACGCTGAAAATAATCCAGGACACAATCGGTCAGCCGGTCCCCTTCCAGCGGGACAATACCCTGATAGATATCCGTATCCGGCCCCTGATCGACGGTGAAGGCCAGATAGCCGCCACCCAGCAGGGCCATGACCGGGGCTGCCGCTACCCGCGCCGGATCGACGGCCGCCAGGGCTTCCTCGTCGAACCGGGCATAACCGCGCACCTCGCCCTCGCTGGTGACATCGACGACCAGCATCGAGACCGCGCCCTCACCCTTTGTCTGCAGGATAAACTTGCCGTCATATTTCAGGGCAGACGACAGCAGCACGGACAGCACCAGTGTCTCGCCCAGCAGCTGCGAGACCGGTTCCGGATAGTCATGGCGGCTGAGCACCTGATGCAGCGAGGCGTTCAGGCGGGTGATCCGGCCACGGACATTGCTCGCCTCGATCAGAAACGGGCGGACAACATCCTCACCGGTTGGCGGTGTGACCCGGATCGGGGTGCCGCCTGTGGTCAGCTCAGACACCAGGCCAGAATCCCTTTTTGCGCGTGAAGACGGTTCTCCGCCTCGTCCCAGATCACCGAAGACGGACCGTCGATCACATCCGTGGTGACTTCCTCGTCCCGGTGGGCGGGCAGGCAATGCATGAAGATCGCATCATTACGGGCCAGACCCATTTTCTCCGCGTCGATCTGGTAGGGGCTGAGCAGGTCATGGCGAACGGCGGCATCGCGGTCCCCCATCGAAACCCAGGTATCCGTGACCACACAATCCACATCGGCCAGCGCCTTCGCCGGATCGGTGGTGACGGAAACCCGGCCCTGATGATCGGCGGCCCAGTCCAGGACTTCCTGCGGCGGTGACAGCTCCTCCGGGCAGGCCATGCGCAGTTCGAAGCGGAATTTCACCGCCGCCTGCACCCAGCTGGTCGCCATGTTGTTGCCGTCACCAACCCAGGCAATCGACTTGCCGGCAATCGGCCCGCGATGTTCCTCAAAGGTCATCACATCCGCCATCAGCTGGCAGGGATGCGTGCGGTCCGTCAGGCCGTTGATAACCGGTACCGAGGCATATTCCGCCAGTTCCAGCAGCTTCGATTCCTTGTCGGTACGGATCATGATGGCATCGACATAGCGTGACAGAACCCGCGCCGTATCCGCCACCGTCTCGCCCCGGCCAAGCTGGGTTTCCGCCGGTGACAGCACAACCACATCGCCGCCGAGCTGACGCATGCCGACATCGAAGGATACCCGGGTCCGCGTTGACGGTTTCTCGAAAATCAGCGCCAGCGTCTTGCCGGCCAGCGGACGCGGATTCGCCGTCCTGCCGGCCTTGAGGGCCACGGCCAGATCAAGCATCTGCCGCAGTTCCCCCTCCTCAAACCGGTCGAGGTCGAGGAAGTGCTTCACGCTGCTCATGCCGCAGCCTCAGCCGCCAGCGTCTTGCAGGTTGCTTCCAGCGCGGCCATCGCCTGTTTTGCTTCCGCCTCGCCCATGATCAGCGGCGGCAGCAGGCGCACAACATTGTCTCCCGCGCCGACGGCCAGCATGTCATTTTCCATCATGGTCGCGATGAACTTGCCGGAATCAACAACACATTTCAGGCCCAGCATCAGGCCCGCACCGCGGACCTGCTCGATCACTGTCGGATAGCGCGTTTGCAGATCCGTCAACTGCTCCCACAGCGCCCGTGCCGTGCGGTCAACATGGTCGAGGAAGCCGTCACCCAGCACCACGTCGAGCACCGCATTTGCCGTTGCCATTGCCAGCGGGTTGCCGCCGAAGGTCGTGCCATGTGCACCCGCCGTCATGCCGGAGGCCGCATCCGCGGTTGCCAGACAGGCCCCGACCGGGAAGCCGCCGCCCAGCCCCTTGGCCAGCGAAATGATGTCCGGCGCCGCCTTGCCCGCCCATTCATAGGCGAACAGCTTGCCGGTCCGGCCAATGCCGCACTGGACTTCATCATAATGCAGCAGGATGCCGAATTCGTCCGCCGTCTCGCGCAGCGCCCGGAGGTAATCCAGCTTGCCGACCTGAATACCGCCCTCGCCCTGAATCGGCTCGACCAGAATCGCCGCCGTCTGCGGTGTGATGGCGTTACGCAGCTCGTTCATATTGCCGAAAGGCACATGGTCAAAGGCATCGACCAGCGGATCAAAGCCCTTCTTCACCTTGGCGGAACCACCGGCAGAGATGGTCGCCAGCGTCCGGCCATGGAACGAGCCGTCAGCACAGATCACCCGGTATTTCTCCGTCTGGCCCTTGTCGTAGAAATGCTTGCGCGCCATCTTGATTCCGCATTCCAGTGCTTCCGCGCCGGAATTGCAGAAGAACGCATAATCCGCGAAGGAATGGGCGACCAGCCGTTCCGCCAGCCGCTCCTGATCCGGAATCCGGTACAGGTTGGAAACATGCCACAGCTTGCCCGCCTGTTCCTGCAACGTTTTTACCAGATGCGGATGCGCATGACCCAGCGCGTTGACCGCAATGCCGGATGTAAAATCGAGGAATCGTCGCCCATCCACCGTATACAGATAGCAGCCTTCACCCCGGTCAAACTCCAGGTCGAACCGCGCATAGGTCGGCATCACGGCAGATGTCACAACACATACTCCTCACTGTAACGACAAAACTGAAAACGCGGCCCATTGGGCCGCGCCAGACGAAGTTCAAGAGTATCTGCGGGTTAGCGGCTTAAGTCAATTGGGGCCGGGCCGGGCTGCCTGGCACCACTTTTACGCGGGCCAGGCAGGCATTGGGCGTCCCCTAATCAAGTGTGACCGTCATTTCGCGCATCAGCCGGCCATAGCCACCAGCCAGCAGGCCGGTGATCCGGTCGCCGTCCAGATCAAGCTCTACCGTAATCCGGCTTGGCGAGGGTGTCGCCATGTAATGGCCCTGCTCGATAATCCAGGTCGCCTTCTTCTCCGGCAGGCTGTCCTGCAGCAGGCAGGCCAGCGGACCGGCGGCCATGCCGGTTGCGGCTTCTTCCGGGATCGCGAAGCGCGGGGCGAACATCCGGGTGGTGGCATCACCACTGGTGGCTGTCGCGTCCGTCGTGAAGACGTAGTAGCCGATCAGATCCAGTTTTTCACTGATCGCTGATATGGCATCCATATCCGGGGTGAGATTACCAAGATCTTCACCCGACCGGACCGCGACAAGTGCAAAGCTGTTACCGGTATTGACGATCACCGGGCCGAACCGGGGATCAAGATGGTCAGCCGACAGCCCGATTGATGCCAGCAGTTGCGCTTCGGTTACCCCGTCGGCGACCCAGTCCGCTGAAGCTCGATAAGCCGGCGCCAGCTGTTCCATGAAGGCCATGCCATCCCGCATAACAATCTTTCGGGGTCCCTCAATGGTTTGTTTCGACGTCTCGCCATCCCCGACTCTTCCCTGCTCCGCAAGATAGGAGAAGGTCGCGATAGTGGCATGTCCGCAATGAGGAATGCGACGGTTCGGCGTGAAAAAGTCGAGCCTGAACCCGGCGACATCAGAGCGGGAGACAAAGGCCGTCTCCGACAGCCCGACCCGGGCGGCGACTGCCTGCATATCGACCTCGCCCAGATCATCGGCGTCCAGCACGACACCGGCGGGGTTGCCGCCCTGCCCGTCGACGACGAAGGCGTTCACAACGCCCACCGAGACGGTTTTCTTCACGAACGCTGTACCAGACATTTCTGTCTCCCTATTTCATGTATATGACTCAATTGATTGTTCTGATATCGTATGTTTTTCGACATATCGACTCATATAAACATGTGTTTTTCTCATGAATAATGATGATCCGGCAATTCCGGAAAAGCTGTCGCAGGCGACCGCTTTGCTGGCGGCAATCGCCCGTGACGGCAGTTTCTCGAAAGCCGCCGAACGGCTGGGCGTCCACCAGTCGGCGGTCAGCCACCGGGTGCGCGGGCTGGAGGAGGCGCTGGGGATGCCGTTGTTTGAGCGGACCACCCGAAAACTGGCGCTGACCGATGCCGGGGAAATTCTCTGTACCGCCGCAACCAGAGCAATGGCGGAGTGGCAGGCCGCGACCGATCAGCTGCGACGCAACCGGGACAGCGACGGGATCCGTCTGTCCCTGCCCTCGTCACTGGCGATGAAATGGCTGTTGCCGGCGCTGCCCCGGGCGGTTGATGCCGGTCTGGATATCGCCATCGATGTGGCAGACGGGCTGGTTGATTTCACCCGGCGGCAGGCGGATGCCGCCATTCGTTTCGGACGCGGCCCCTATCCCGGACTGCATGCCACCCGGCTTGCCGCCTGCCACCTGCAGCCGGTTGCCGCAGCGGGCTATGACCCCGGCGGACGCGATATCCCCGGGCTTATCGCTGCACAGGCCGTGGCCTTTCTGGGCGACCGCCGGGGGGAGGCAGACGAGACCGGCTTCAGCTGGCAGGCCTGGCTGAAGGGGACGGGGGCCGGCCTGCCGGACTTCAGACCCGGCCAGACCTTCGACCGTGCCGACCTGATGCTGCAGGCTGCCATCGCCGGTGCCGGTATCGGCCTGGGCCGGACCCTGCTGATCGAGGCCGATATTCGCGCCGGCTTCCTGCGGCCGCTGGACAGGGCGGTTCCCATGCGATCCGCCTGCTGGCTGGTCTCAAGCCCGGCCTTTGCCGCAACCGAACGCCATGCCCGCCTGCTCAGATGGCTGAAACAGGAGGTCCGGCGAACGACAGACGCGGGCAAACCCGGCTGACCAGCAGCCGACTATCCTCTGAGGACGCCACCCGTTGCCTTCGCAACATTGCTGACGACCGCCGCCGCCACCTTCTCGATCTGTTCGTCGGTCAGGGTTGCCTCGACCGGCTGCAAGGTCACGCTGAGCGCCAGCGACTTGCGGTCGGTGCCGATATTGTCGCCGCGATAGACGTCGAAGACATCCGCCGCAACGATCAGCTTGCGGTCGGCGCCGAGCGCGGCCCGGACGACCTTTTCTGCCGGAACATCCTCATCAACGATGAAAGCAAAATCGCGGTCGACCGGCTGCAGGATGGAGGCCTTCAGCAGCGGGCGGGTGCGGGCGTCCTTCGATTTCGGCTCCGGCAGATTGTCGAGATAGATCTCGAAGGCCACCACAGGGCCGGAAATATCCAGCGCCCTGAGCACGCGGGGATGAATGTCGCCAAACACCGCAATCGTGTTCTTTGGCCCCAGTGACAGGCGGCCGGCGCGGCCCGGATGATACCAGCCCGGCACATCGCGGTCGGTCTGCAGCCGGTCTGCCGGTGCACCGATTGCTGTCAGTGCAGCCAGCACATCGGCCTTGGCGTCGAAGGCATCGACGGCGCGACGGGCACCGGACCAGTGACGGCCAGCCCTGTCCCCGGTGCGGACACCGGCGGCGACAATGGCCTGATCGTCGGGCTGGTCACCGGCATATTGCGGGCCCAGTTCAAACAGCGCGATATCACCCATGCCGCGGGCCGCGTTGCGACGGGCCGCATCGATCAGGTTGGGCAGGATCGACGGGCGCATGCAGTCGAGATCGGACGAGATCGGATTGGCCAGCATCAGCGCATCCTGTCCGCCGCCGAATTTTTTGGCCAGCGCAAGCGGCATGAACGACCAGGTCACACATTCATGCATGCCACGCGACGCCAGCAGCCGGCGGGCTGTCGCCCGGCGGCGCTGCTTCAGGGTCAGTACCGGCGTCGGTATGGTCTGTTCACGGGGCAGTGAAACCGCCGGAATATTGTCGAAACCCCTGACCCGCAGGACCTCCTCGACCAGGTCGGCCTCGCCATGCACATCCCAGCGCCAGGACGGCGGTGAGACGCTGATCGCCTCCCCGGCCTTCGCAACGATGAAACCAAGGGACTCCAGAATGCTGACGCTTTCGGATTCCGCCACATCCAGCCCGCCAAGTCCGGCCACACGGGAGGGCCTGAACGCATAGCTGCGCTTCCATTCCGGCGGGGACCCGGCCACCAGCAGTTCGGAGGTTTCGCCACCGCAGAAATCCAGAATCATCCGGGTGGCGATCTCTGCGCCATCAATCAGGAATTCCGGATCCACACCGCGTTCAAACCGGTAACGGGCATCGGAATCGATCCCCAGCGTGCGACCGGCCATCGCCGTGCGGACGGGATCAAAAGTCGCAACTTCCAGAAACACATTTACGGTCTCGTCCGTACAGCCGCTTTCGGCCCCGCCCATGACGCCGCCAAGGGCGTGCGCTTTCGCATCATCGGCGATGACGCAGACTTCATCATTCAGGACATATTCCTTGTCGTCGAGAGCCACAAATGTCTCGCCGTCATTCGCCAGCCGGGGGGCAATCCGGACCGAAAGCGTGTCCGCATCAAAGACATGCAGCGGCCGGCCAAGGTCATAGGAGACATAGTTGGTAATATCGACCAGCGCCGAGATCGGGCGCAGGCCGATGGCCGTCAGGCGACGCTGCAGCCAGTCCGGACTGGGACCGTTCTTCACGCCGGTGAAATGGCGGCCGACAAACATCGGACAGGCATCCGGTGTCCCCGCCAGCTTGTCGAGTGAGAGGCCGACCGGGCTGACATAACTGCCTTTTACCGCGCTGGTATCGAGCGGCTTGAGGGTGCCAAGACCGGCTGCCGCAAGATCGCGGGCAATCCCGCGCACACCGAGGCAATCCCCCCGGTCCGGGGTAATCGCAATTTCGATCATCGGATCGTCGAGACCCATATATTCCACCGCGGACATGCCAACCGGCGCGTCCTCCGGCAAATCAATGATGCCGTCATGTTCGTCGGAAATCATCAGCTCGCGTTCGGAACAGAGCATGCCGTTGGAGTCGACATCCCGGATCTTCGATGGTTTCAGGGTGATACCCGTCCCCGGAATTTCCATGCCCGAGGCGGCGAAAACACCCTTCATGCCGGTTCGTGCATTCGGCGCACCGCAGACAACCTGAACCATACCGTCAGCGGTCTCCACGTCACAGACCCGCAGCCGGTCGGCATTCGGATGTGGCCGGGCTTCCCGGACATAAGCGATGGTGAAGCCCTTGAGTGCGGCCGCACGGTCGACGATTTCCTCGACCTCGAGGCCCAGCATGGTCAGCTGTTCGGCAACCTGATCGACGGTAGCGTCGGTTTCCAGGTGATCCTTCAGCCAGGACAGAGTGAACTTCATTGGCTGATCCCCCCGCTCATGGTCGGTACATCCAGCGACGCAAAACCGTAATGACGCAGCCAGCGCAGATCGCTGTCGAAGAAGGTACGAAGATCGGGAATGCCGTATTTCAGCATCGCCATCCGCTCCAGCCCCATACCAAAGGCAAAGCCCTGATATTCAGCCGGGTCGAGATTGCAATATTCCAGCACCTTCGGATGCACCATGCCGCAGCCGAGAATCTCCAGCCAGTCATCCCCGGCACCGATCCGCAGCTCGCCACCGGCCCGTGAACAGCCGATATCGACTTCGGCACTGGGTTCCGTGAACGGGAAATAGCTCGGGCGAAACCGCATCGGCAGGTCATCAACCTCGAAATAGGCCTTGCAGAAATCCAGCAGGCAGCCGCGCAGATGGCCCATATGGGTCGCCTTGTCGATCACCAGGCCCTCGAACTGATGGAACATCGGCGTGTGGGTCATGTCGCTGTCCGAACGGAAGGTCCGGCCCGGCACCAGAATGCGGATCGGCGGCTTCTGCGACAGCATGGTGCGCACCTGAACCGGCGAGGTGTGGGTGCGCAGCAGCATGCGCGAGCCGTCTTCCTTTTCCGGCAGATAGAACGTGTCATGCATCTGACGGGCAGGATGTTCCGGGGGAATGTTCAGCGCCGTGAAGTTATGAAAATCATCTTCGATATCCGGCCCCTCGGCGACCGTGAAACCCAGCTCGGCAAAGATCGCGACAACCTCGTCATAGGTCTGGCTGATCGGATGCAGCCGCCCGTCCGTCTCCGGCCGTGACGACAGGGTGACATCGATCCGGTCCGCGGCAAGGCGCTGTTCCAGCTCGGCATCTTCCAGTGCTGTCTTGCGGCCATCAATAGCGGCGGCAATCTCGGTTTTCAGCGCGTTCAGTGACTGGCCCGCTTCACGGCGGGCGTCCGGGTCCATACCGCCGAGGCTTTTCATCATGTCGGTGATGCGGCCCTTCTTGCCCAGCGCATCGATGCGAATGGCTTCGAGCGCCTTGAGGTCGGCGGCCTGGTCTACGGCGGTGGCGAGTTGCTGTCTCAGATCGTCGATGTTGCTCATCGTTTTCTCTGTCCGGTAAAAAATAAAAAAGGGGCCGGCTTAGGCGGCCGGCCCCTTGGTCTCCGATCCTGCCTGATTAAGGCGGGATTTATTCGGCGATCGCGGCCCGGGCGGTGTCGACCAGGGCTTTGAAGCTTTCCGGCTCCAGCGCTGCCATGTCGGCAAGCACCTTGCGGTCCAGCTCAATCCCGGCGAGCTTCATGCCGTTCATAAACTGGGAATAGGTCATGCCGTACTGACTGACACCGGCTTTGATTCGGGTGATCCAGAGCTGACGGAATGTCCGCTTTTTCGCGCGGCGGTCGCGATAGGCGTACTGAAGCCCCTTCTCGACCTTTTCCAGCGCGATGCGGAAGTTGGTTGAATTACGACCCCGATAACCCTTGGCGAGCTTCAGGACTTTCTTGTGACGGGCGTGACTTGTGACGCCCCGTGATACGCGTGCCATCTATCTAATCCTTTCCGCTCAGCGATCATACGGCATGAAGTTGCGCTTGATAATGCGCTCGTCCGAAGCCGATACGATGTCGGTGCCGCGGGCGGACCGGATGAATTTATTGGTACGCTTGATCATACCATGCTGCTTGCCGGCGACGTTATGGCGCAGTTTGCCCGTCCCGGTCGTGCGAAAACGCTTCTTGGCGCTCGACTTGGTCTTCATCTTGGGCATTTTAAACTCCATTATTTTCAAAGGCTTGAAAGCCGTTATCACATTGCCGGGAGGCATACCCAATAAGCCCCTTCGGCGCGGAACGCGGGGTTATAGCCCTGCACCCCCGGCCTTGCAAGCCGCGCATCATCAAATTGCCGGGCCGGACAGCCCGCACGCTTGCTGCTTGCCGCCGATAACAGGTCTGCTAATGTCACCATATGTGGGAGCGTTCAATCAGGGGGATTGCGATCGGGTCCGTGGCCGTGTTCGGCCTCGCCTGGTTTTCCCTGACGACTGCTTTCGGCCAGTCGATTGACGATGATGCCCTCGGCGGTTCAGGCACCCAGCCGACCGAACAGGAAGCCAGTGAGGAAAAATCAGAACGCAAACCGTCCGGCACTACGGGGAAGCCGGCAATTGATCCGGCTAACCTGTCGCGGGTCGAGGTACTGCCGCCGCTGCTGTCCTACAGCAAATGCGAACTGAAGCTGCCGGAGGGCTTTGACTGGACACCGCAGGAAGTCTGGGCCTGGGAAGAACGCGCCTGTCTGGGCGAACGCATCGACATGCGGGTCTATTACGAAAAGAAATATGGCCGGAAATTTACCTGCCGCGCCTCCCGCCCGGACTATTATCCCGTTGAAGCGGAGCTGTCGGCGGATTTCATCCAGACGATGATCCGCCAGCCGCTCTACAAGCGGCTGCTGCATGACCGCGGGATCGAAATTTACTGCGCCCGTATCCGTGACGAAATCCGCCTGAACGACTCGCAGCTCCACCGGCCGCTGATCTTCGGCTATTCCCGGCTGGAGAAGGGCGGGATCTTCGTCCGCTTCCGGTCAGAGAGTATCCTTGCCATCATCGGCTCTGTGGTCAGCGAACGGCTGGAGGGGTATGCCCTGCAGCTTGCCAGCGATCTGCTGCTGTCGAACGGCTCCCGGTTCGAGAAGGATGTCCGGCTGACCGGGGCCCGGGTGCTGGGGAATATCGAAGCCAACAAGTCGGTATTTGAAGGCACCTTCCGGCTCAATAATGCCGATGTCGGTCGCAATGCGACCTTCAACGGGTCGCAGATGAATGCCGTGCTGATGGCCTCCAGCCGCTTCGGTTTCAACATCACTGCCGTGGGTGCGACCTTCAACGGACCGCTGAACATGACGCTGAGCCGGGTCGAAGGTTCGGTCAACCTGCGCGGCGGGTCGCGCTTCCGCGATATTGTCACCCTCGATTCCGCCCTGGTGCAGGGCAACGTCTATGCGGATTCCAGCCGGTTCGACGGCCTGTTCAATATGTCGAGCGCTGAAATCGAGCGTTCCGTGCTGCTCGACAAGAAATCGATCTTCAACGAAGTCCGGATGGCCAGCGCGACCATCGGCCGTAACGTCAACGCGGAATCCTCAACCTTCAATGGCCCGTTCATCGGTGATCTGGCGACCATCGGCGGTACGCTGATTATCCGCGACGGGGCCGTGTTCAAGGATATCGTCCGGTTCCCCCGGGCCAAGATTTCGGGATCACTGGAAGCGGCAAACGCGGTTTTCGAGAAGCCGATCGATTTCTATGGCATCAACGTCAATGGCGGCGCCTTCCTGAAGGACCAGTCCACCTTCAAGGATGTGAACCTGTCTGCCGCCACCATCGGGGACAGCCTGCAACTGACCGGCAGTACCTTTGATGGCCGACTCGACCTCACCAACGCAACCATTGCCCGCGAACTTCACCTGACCTCGCCACTGCCGCCGGAAGACCGGACAGCCGATGGCCCGACCAACCATCCGCCGCCGATCTGGACGGACAAGGCGCATCTGATCCTGCGAAACGTCACGGCCGGTGCCATTCAGGACACGGCAAATGCCTGGGACAACCTGAACGGCAGGCTGGATCTGGTCGGACTGACCTATGAACGGCTCGGCGGTTTGCGCTCGACCCGGGACAGTACCATGGCTGCCCGCGACGAGGACTGGCTGCTGGACTGGCTGAGCATGCAGCAGGACCGTGAATTTGCCTTCATGCCGCAACCTTATGAGCAGCTTGGCCGGATCCTCCGCCAGACCGGCCAGACCGAGAAAGGCGAGGATATTCTCTATGCGCTCCGTGATCACGAGCGTACCCATGACGCCACCACCATCGGCATCCGCCTCTGGCTGACCTTCACCTGGCTGTTCATCGGTTACGGCTATGAGGTGCTGATTGTCGTCCTCTGGCTGTTTGCCCTGATGATCGGCGGCGGGCTGTATATCTACTGGACCCCGGTCGGACGACAGCTCGGCCTGAGATGGTGCCTGTTCTACAGCCTCGACATGTCGATTCCCTTTGTCGATCTGAACCCCGAGGAGCACTGGGCACTGACCCAGACCATGAGCATCGGGACCCAGATCTATACCGGTATCCACCGGATCGTTGCGCTTATTCTGGCCTCCTTCCTGGCTGCCGGTATGTCCGGCCTGGTCGGCTGACGCAAAACAGGATCAGTTGCCTGCACCGAAAAGTGTCCTCCGGTGATCGAAACCGGACTTTCCGTCTGTCAGACTCTCTGTACCACTTGCCGGGCGGGCTGGCGGGGCTATAAACGATTCATGCATATGCTTCACCATATCTGGCTGTCCGCCCAATGCCGCAAGGTCCGCGTGGCGCTGTCCGAGAAAGGCGTCACCTTCTCGATGATGGTTGAACCTGTCTGGGAACGGCGCGAGGCCTTTCTGGCGGTCAACCCGGCAGGCGAGGTGCCGGTTCTGATGCAGGACGGCACACCGGTATGCGGCCATACGGTCATCACCGAATTTCTCGAAGACAGCATCCCCGAACCGCCCCTGCTGCCCGCCGGCGCCGGTGAGCGCGCCGAGGCACGTCGCCTGACCGACTGGTTCGACCGGAAATTCCAGACCGAAGTCCATGACCAGCTGGTCGGCGAAAAGGTGATGAAACGGTTTCTCGGCCTCGGACAGCCGGACAGTGCGGCGATCAGGGCCGGTCTGTCCAACCTGCATCAGCATCTGGAATACATCACCTGGCTCAGTGACCGGCGGCGCTGGCTCGGCGGCGATGCCTTCAGTATCGCGGATATCGCCGCGGCAACGCAGCTCTCCTGCGTTGATTATCTCGGGGACGTGCCCTGGTCAGATTATCCGGAAGCAAAGAACTGGTATGCCCGGGTGAAAAGCCGCCCGTCTTTCCGCCCCCTGCTGTCCGACCTGATTCCCGGCCTGCCGCCCCCCGCACATTACACCGATCTGGATTTCTAGACCGTTCCGCGGACGGACGGCTTACTCCGCCGCCGCAGCCGGGGTCTTGCGGCGCTTCGGGCGGGTGCCGCCGGGCTTGGACGCAGGCCGGCTGCGATCGCGTGTCTTGCCATTATCAACCGCCCTGACGAGACGTTCGCGGATTTTCTTCAGCTTGACCGCAGACTCAACCTTCAGACCGAAAACATCCTTCACATAGAACACGTCGACCACCCGCTCGCCATAGGTGGTGATATGGGCGGAATTGATCGACAGACCGAGCTCGGTCAGTGCCGAGGTGATGTCATAGAGCAGGCCCGGCCGGTCACGGCCATTGACCTCAATGACGGTGCGGCTGTTGCTGGCGGCGTTATCAATCATCACCCGGGTCGGCACCTTGAAGACATCGCGTCGGCTTTTGATGACCGGCGGTCTGGCCAGTGCCGCCACCACCTTGCCTTCCCCGGCAATCGCCTCGTCGATGGCAACGGTCAGCTGGGCCAGCCGTTTCGGATTGTCGAACATCCGGTTGTCGTCATCCTGAATCCAGAAGCTGTCGAGCGCCATGCCGTTGGCCATGGTAACAATGCGGGCATCAACGATATTTGCATCCTTCAGGGCAATCGCCCCGGCAATGCGTGAAAACAGCCCGGGATGATCGGCGGCATAGACCGTCAGTTCGGTCGAGCCGCGATAGCTGTCATGGCGGTGGGTAATCGTCAGCGGTGCCGACGCACGGTCGGCATCGCGTATCACCCGGGCGTGACGGATGATCGCATCCGGCGGAAAGGCCAGCCAGTAAGCCGGGTAGGACTTGTCGACCAGCGCCTCCCAGTCCTCATCGCTCCACCCCGTCAGATGCTCACGCACCGCCTGCTGGGCGCGCTCGACCCGTGTGTCACGGTTTTCAATGGTCAGACCGCCGGACAGCATGTCGTCACAGGCATAATACAGCCGGCGCAACAGAACCGCCTTCCAGTTGTTCCAGATATTCGGGCCGACGGCGCGAATGTCGACCACGGTCAGGACCAGCAGCAGCTTCAGCCGCTCCGGCGACTGCACCACGGCCAGAAAATCTTCCACCGTTTTCGGATCATCGATATCACGCTTGAAGGCGGTGGCACTCATCAGCAGGTGATGACGGACCAGCCAGGCGACGGTTTCCGTTCCGGCCGGGCTCAGTCCCATGCGCGGGGCAATCTTCAGGGCCAGTTCCGCTCCCAGTTCCGAATGGTCACCCCCCCGTCCCTTGGCAATATCGTGCAACAGGACGGCCAGATAGAGTGCCTGGCGGGAATCGATCTTGCCGATGACCTCGCTGGCAATCGGAACCTCGTCCTTCAGCTCACCACGTTCGATCCGGTGCAGCATCCCGATCGCCCGGATGGTATGCTCGTCAACGGTATAGACATGATAGGTGTCATACTGCATCTGCGCGACGACGCGCCCGAAATCCGGCAGAAACCGGCCAAAGACACCGCATTCATTCATCCAGCGCAGCGCCTGTTCCGGGTCACGCGGCGAGGTCAGTATTTCCATGAACAGGCGGTTGGCTTCCTCATTGCTGCGCAGCTTGCCATTCACCAGCTTGAGGTTCTCGTTGATTGCCTGCAGCGCGTCCGGATGAATGTCCAGACCGTGCTTTTCGGCAATGTTGAAGAAGCGGATAATGTTCACCGGCTCTTCGCGGAGTGTCGCATCATCCTCGACCGTCAGCCGGTCGCCGTTCAGCCTGAACCCGGCGATTTCCTGCGACTGACGGCGGAACTTGTCGATCACCCGGCGGTGCAGCCGGCGTTTCGGCTTGTGGCGTTCCTCCAGCACAGCGCAGATCATCCGCGTCAGGTCACCGACATTCTTGGCGATCAGATAATAATGCTTCATGAAACGCTCGACCGCGGCCGCCCCGGCATGGTCCTTGTAGCCCATCCGCCGCGCGATCTCCGGCTGCACATCGAAGGTCAGGCGTTCTTCCGGGCGCCCGGCAATCATGTGGAGATGCATCCGCACCGTCCACAGGAAGTCGGTCGCCTTGTCGAACTGCCGTGCCGCCGTCGCATCAATGACGTCGCAATCCTGCAACTCCCTGACATCCTCGGTATTGTAGATATAGCGGCCAATCCAGCGCAGCGTCTGCAGATCACGCAACCCGCCCTTGCCGTCCTTGATATTCGGTTCCAGCACATAACGGGAATCGCCAAGCCGGTCATGCCGGTCGTCCCGCTCCTTCAGCTTTGCCGCTACGAATTCCGGTCTGGTCCTGGCCACCAGATCCGTCTGAAACCGGTCGCGCAGTTCGTGATAAAGCTCCTGATCCCCCCACAGCCAGCGGGCATCCAGCATCGACGTGCGGATCGTCAGGTCATCCGTCGCATAGCGCATGCATTCAACGACCGTGCGTGTCGCCTGCCCCACCTTCAGGCCCAGATCCCACAGCATGTAGAGGATATACTCGACGATCTGCTCAACCCGCGGCGCATCCTTGTAGGCGCGCAGAAACAGCAGATCGACATCGGATTGCGGGGCCAGCCGGTTGCGGCCATAGCCGCCGACGGCGATGATGGTCAGCAGGTCCGACGTCGTTCGTGAGCCGGCGGAATAGACGTGCTGATCGGCAATATCATGAATGATTCGCACCAGCTGGTCGATCAGGTAGGAGCGACCGGCGACCGCCTCGACCCCGGTCATCTTGCGATCCAGAAAGCGGGATTCAATTTCCGCTTCCCCGGCCTCCAGCGCTGCTTTCAGGCGGGCAAGAATAACGTTGCGGGCATTTGCCTCACCAACCAGCGCTTCCAGTTCGACCACCAGCTTTCGGCGATCGATAATCTCTTTTCGTCTGCGTACCTTCGGGGTGAGCATCTGTCTTTCCGTCGTGAAGTCAGTCCCGCAAACATAGTGCCTGTCGCCGGTAATGACGAGGGCAGCCTGCAATCCGGATGTCAGGCCCGGCGCAGTCGGTCGGCAATGGCCCGGGACTGTGCTTCCGCAGTGCGCAGGCTGTCCGGTCCCCCGTCGAGATAAAATCTCACTGGTGTTGCCAGCAACTCCCGTTGTCCCGGAACAAGGGTCAGCTGCTTCACCCAGGCCGCCATACGTTCGTCACTGAAGGCCGGCCAGTCCGGCAGGTCGGCCAGATAGGCCCGGCGCGAACATTCGACAATCAGCGCATCGTCACTGCTGTCAATAACGCTGCGGTCACCGGCCCCGGGCACCGCAGAAAAGAAATAGTCCGTATCGATACTGGCCCGCAGCCGGTTCACCCGCACCGCCGGGCGCACCGCAAACGGATGCAGATGCAGCGCATGGCCGACAAAGCCCGCCGCACCGGCGGAAACATAGAACTGGCTGGGACGGCCACTGAACGGCTGGCTGTCGATAAACTGATGCCGGAACGAAGGATGGGCGTGATCCAGGGTGAAACGCAACAGCCGGCGGGGATCAGCGATCACCGCTGCAAAATCAGAATCGGCCATATCCTGTATCGCCTCGCAGGTGACATGCGGCGTGACGACACCCACCGCCCGCACCCCGTCTGCCATCCGCCGGGCAATTTCACCCAGCGTACCGTCCGCACAGATCAGGTCAGCCAGCGGAAACAGCGCAACCAGATCCGGGTCATCCTCTGCCGCCCGGATTGCCACCTCCAGACAGCGCGACATGATGCTCAGCTTCTGCCGGATACCATCAGCGGCGACGCTGAATTCCTCGATATCCTCCGGCAGTGCCTTGAAGCGGACGTCGCAGAACCGGGCCAGTTGCTGCATCAGCGGATGGCCGGTCAGTACCGGCAGGTCCTGCGGACGGGTATAGACCAGTGCAGTGACGGTTGCGGGTGTCGCAAAGGCCGGCAGATTGCCGGGCTGCAACAGGCCGGGCAGCGCCGCCTTCAGGAAGAAATTGCAGTAGAATTCACCCCAGACCGGCAGGGCCGCAACATAGCGCAGCGCCCGGCTCACGGCTCTCCGTCTGCCTCGGCCCGTAACCGGTACAGCAGGTCAAGGGCGCTTTTCGGAGTCAGTTCGTCAGGATTTATCTCCCGCAGCCGCCCTCTGATCGGGTCCGGCTCGCCGGATTTCAGCATGCCGGCTTTCGGGCGCTCCGCCATCGCCGCGAACAGGGGCAGGTCTTCCGCCAGCCGCGTTACCGCGCCGGACTGGTCACCGGCCTCAAGGCTGCGCAGCACCTCCTCCGCGCGGGAGATCGAGGCCGCCGGCAGTCCCGCCAGCCGGGCGACATGAATGCCGTAGGAGCGGTCGGCGGCGCCGGCCATGACTTCATGCAGGAACACCACATCGCCATTCCATTCCTTCACCCGCATGGAATGGCAGGCGAGAAAATCCAGCCGTGATTTCAGCGCCGTCAGTTCGTGATAATGGGTCGCGAACAGCCCCCGGCAGCGATTGACCTCATGCAGATGTTCAACCACCGACCAGGCAATCGACAGCCCGTCAAATGTCGCCGTGCCCCGGCCGATCTCGTCCAGAATGACCAGCGCCCGTTCTCCCGACTGGTTCAGGATCGCCGCCGTCTCCACCATCTCGACCATGAATGTCGAGCGGCCGCGGGCCAGATCATCCGCCGCACCGACCCGGCTGAACAGCCGATCGACGATGCCGATACGGGCGGTGGTTGCCGGAACGTAAGAGCCGGTCTGGGCCAGAATCGCGATCAGTGCGTTCTGCCGCAGAAAGGTACTTTTACCGGCCATGTTCGGCCCGGTCAGCAACCAGAGCCGGGCATCGGTTTCCAGATCACAGTCGTTCGGCGTGAACGCCCCCTCCTGGGACGCCGCCAGCGCCACCTCCACCACCGGATGACGGCCCGCTTCGATGCGAAAGGCCCGGCTGTCGTCGACGACAGGCCGGCTGTAGCGCCGGTCCTCGGCCAGTTCCGCCAGTGCGGTGGAGACATCAAGGATGGCCAGACTGCGGGCCGCGCCGGAAATCGCCTCGGCCTCGGCGGTCACTGCCGCGATCAGCCGGTCGAAGACCTCCAGCTCCAGTGCCAGTGCCCGATCGGCGGCCTGCGATATCCGACCTTCCAGTTCACCCAGTTCGACGGAGCTGTAGCGAACAGCACTGGCCAGCGTCTGCCGGTGAATGAAGGGGCCATCCGATGGCATCTGATCCGCCGCCTTGGCCGAGACCTCAATGAAATAGCCCAGCACATTGTTATGCTTGATACGCAGATTGGTGACGCCGGAGGCTTCCCGGTACCGGGCTTCCAGCTCCAGCACATGCCGTCGGCTTTCATCGCGCAGGACAATCAGTTCATCGAGTTCGGCAGAAAACCCGCGGGCGATGAAGCGGCCGTCGCGCGCATTCACCGGCAAGTCTTCGGCCAGCGCCTCGGTCAGTTGTGTAATCAGCGCCTGATGATCGCCAATCGACAGGCAGGCCTGTTGCAGCTCGGCGGGCAGGCTGTCTGCAGGCAGGGCCGCGGCAATGCCGACCGCCTGCGCCAGTCCGTCACGAATTGCCGCGAGGTCCCGCGGCCCGCCCCGCCCCAGCAGCAGACGTGACAAAGCGCGTTCGATATCCGGGCATTGTTTCAGCGCCGCCCGCAGGTCTTCCCGCAAGCGTTGCTGTGTCAGGCAGAACTGCACTGCATCCAGCCGGGCACCGATTCGGGCAGCATCGGTCAGCGGCGCGGCCAGCCGGTCGGCCAGAAGGCGGGCACCGGGGCCGGTAATCGTGCGGTCGATGGTTGCCAGCAGGCTGCCATTGCGATCACCGCCAAGTGTGCGGGTCAGCTCCAGATTGCGCCGTGTCGCCGCATCGATCTCCATTGCCGCACCGGCCGCCTGACGCTTCGGCAGGCCAAGCCGGGGCATCCGGCCTTTCTGGGTCAGGTCGAGATAATCGATCAGCGCCCCGGCCGCCGCGATCTCCGCGCGGGAGAAGTCACCGAAGGCATCCAGCGCCCGGACATTGAAACAGTCCAGCATCCGCCGTTCCGCCCCGGCACTGTCAAAACGCGATCCGGGCAGCGGGCTCAGAATATCGTGGCTGTCATCCATGACATCGCGCAGGTCTTCGCGGCCATAAAGCCGGTCCGGCACAATCAGCTCACCCGGCGCAATCCGTGCCAGGGCAGCCGCCAGACCCTGTGCCGTGACCGGCTCGGTCTGGAAATCGCCGGTCGACATATCCGCCCAGGCCAGACCAAATTTTCCCTGCGCGTCGGCCAGCGCGGCGAGATAATTATGGCTGCGCGCATCCAGCAGATTGTCTTCGGTCAGGGTGCCCGGCGTGACAACGCGCACCACGTCCCGGGCCACCAGCTTGTTGCCCTTGCGTTTTCGCGCCTCCTCCGGATCTTCCGTCTGTTCACAGACCGCAACCCTGAATCCCTTGCGGATCAGCTTCGACAGATAGCCTTCATGACTATGGACCGGCACCCCGCACATCGGAATATCCGCACCGTCATGGCTACCGCGTTTGGTCAGCGTGATATCAAGCGCCGCAGATGCCGCCACCGCATCGTCAAAAAACAACTCGTAGAAATCGCCCATGCGATAGAACAGCAGACAGTCCGGGTGGGCCTGTTTGATGCCGAGATACTGGGCCATCATCGGCGTTGCGGCGGCTGTCTCCGCCTTGCTTGTGCTGCTGTCCGGGCTCATGTCCAAGATATTGCAGTCTGCGCGGTCACCCGCAACCACGGCGTCGTCACGGAGCACCAAAAGAAAGCGGCGAATCCCTGTGAGGTGAGATTCGCCGCAGGAGGTTTTTTTACCTCCGGGAGATGTCAGGCCGTCACGCGGGAGTTGCCCCGGTCTTAACAGGCCGTACCAAGGTTTCTGCCCGCTGCACGGTCATGGTGGAACAGGCCGCCAATCCGGGAAAACAGGCGGGAGAAGAAGCCCCGGACAGCTTCCGAGCGTTCGCGGCGGCCGCGTGCCATCAGTGCGTCAAGTTCAGTCGCAGTTATCAGTCCGTTTCTGTAGGTCATGATAATGATCCTTTGTGGTGACCGGGCATATCAGGGCCCGGCGTTCCTGTTGACCTGAATGTGGGCCTGATTGCGTTCCCCGACAAACGGGTTAATCTTGTGCTTCGGTTAAAATATTTTTGTCTGAAATGCCGGATCGTTTACCACCCCTGAATGGCCTTCGCGCCTTTGAAGCTGCGGCACGACATCTCAGTTTCGCCAAGGCGGCGGACGAGTTGAACGTCACCCCGGCTGCGCTCAGCTATCAGATCAGAAATCTTGAGGATATCCTTGGTGTGAAGCTGTTCGAGCGGCGCAACCGGTCGATTCTGCTGACCGAGGTTGGCCAGCTGTCGGTCCCCAAGGTACGCGAGGGTTTCGAGAAGCTGCGCGAAGCCACCGCCATCATGAAGCCCGGACGCTCCGGCAATGTGATGGTGGTGACCTGTGGCCCGGCCTTCGCAGCAAAATGGCTGGCCCCGCGTCTTGTCCATTTCATGGAACGCCATCCGGAAATCGAAATGCGGCTGGCCGCGACCATGAACCTGATGGATCTCGGGCAGGACGGAATTGATGTCGCCATCCGCTTCGGCCCCGGCCCCTATCCCGGCCTGCACCGGGTGATCCTGTTCGAGGAAATAATGACGCCGATGTGCAGCCCGGAACTGCTGCGCGGGCCGAAGCCCTTGCAGACCCCGGCAGACCTGGCCCATCACACACTGATCCGCGATGAATCCATGGCCACCATCAACGGGGCACCGGGCTGGGTTGAATGGCTGAGCATGGCCGGCGTCACCGGGATAAACCCCCTGCGTGGTCCGGATTTCAGCCACGCGGATCATGCCCTTGATGCGGCGATTGGCGGTGGCGGTGTCGTGCTGGGCCGGCGGCGGCTGGCCGTCAATGATCTGCGTACCGGAAGACTGGTCGCCCCCTTTGACATCGACCTGTCGACCGGACTGGTTTTTTCGGCCGTCTGTCAGCGCAGCCGCCGGGATGACCCGGTAATTGCCGCCTTCATTGCCTGGATCGAGGAGGAGGCCGCAAGTGATCTGGCCGGCTGAAACATCAGGATGCGATTGACGGCAGACCTGCTGGCCGGGTTAGGATAGGCGATGCTGATCCTTCGCCCGCTCCTGCTCGCCTTTGCCCTGCTGCTGACCGGCTGCCAGACCGCGTCCAACGGGTTTGATGACCGCGCGGTCAGACTGGGGACGCCGGCAGATGCTGAACTGAAAGCCTTCACGGCACAGCTGTCGGCCAATGCCAGGGAGCGCGGCCTGACCGACCGGCAGGCGGCCATGGCCTTTGCCCGGCTGGGCTGGGAACGGCTGCTGACCCGCAACTATGACGAGGCCGCATCCCTGCTCAACCGCGCCTGGGCGCTGGACCCGGACAGCCCGACGGTTGCCGCCGGCTTTGCCCTGATCCGCCACTATCGCGATGACGAGCCGAAGATCGCCCGGCAGGAACTAGTTGCCGCCATCAACCGCCAGCCGAACGATCCGGCGCTGCGCATGCATTACGGCCGTCTGCTGGCGGATCTGGGCGAGGACGGGAAAGCCCTGGTTGCCTTTCAGCAGGCACTGGTGCTGGATGCAGAGACGCCGAATGTTCATCTGGCCCTCTCGATCCTGTACCGGCGGATGGGGAATTATCACAAGGCGCTCGATCATGCCCGTATCGGTCATGCGCGGGGCGAAATACCCGATCCTCTCTGGATCAAGGCGCTGGAAGACAGGATCGCCGAAGACGGCTGATCCTGTATGATCACTCTGAAATGCGCCCTGTCGGCTAGGATCTGTCGTGACATCACCCGCTATCCTGAATGACCTGAAGGCTGCCCTGACCGGGGCGGCGGCCATCCTGCCTGCGGTGCTGTCATCCGGCGTGGTGATCTTTGCGCCGCTCGGGGCCGGCTGGCTGACAACCGGCATTACCGCTGCCTTCGTCGCCGCAGTTGTCTCAATCATTGCTCTGGCACTGATCGGCGGCTCTGCCTTTCATCTGGCCTGTCCGAAGACTGCGGTCGCGGCCATCCTTGCCGGGGCCTGCACACAGCTGATGACCGCCGGAGCTGGCCTCAGCGACGGGCAGATTGTCCTCGCGGTCTTCGCCGCAGTCATGATGTCCGGTGTCATTGAATTCACGCTAGGGGCGACCGGTCTCAGCCGCTTTGTCAAATTTGTCCCCCAGCCGGTGATTGCCGGATTCCTGAACGGGCTGGCGGTTCTGGTCGTGCTCTCGCAGCTGCCGGCACTGACCGGCATTTCCGGCGGTCTCGACGCCGTCATCACCGATCCGTCGCAGGTCCGCCCCGGTGCGCTGATACTGGGTACCCTGACCATCATCGTGATGATCATCAGCCGGGCCCGGCTGCCGGGATTGCCGGCACCGCTGATCGGGCTGATCACGGGTGCCGGTCTCTATCATATCGGTCTGATGGTCTGGCCCCTGCTGAATATGGGCGGCGTGATCGGCGACAGCGCAGAGTCGATCCGCCTGACGCTGGCCATCGGGCAACTCCCGGCTTTGTTCACCGGCCCGGCGACAACCGGCCTGCTGGCGGTCATTCTGTCGACCGCCCTGTCACTGGCCGTCATCAATGCCATCCAGACATTACTGTCGGCGGCTGCCATCGACGGCGAGACCGGTGTCCGCCACGATTCCGGTCGCGAGCTGCGGGCGCAGGGGATTGCCCATATGCTGTCCGGTGCGCTGGGCGGCATGACATCGAGCGGCACCGTGCCCTACACCCGTGCCGCCCTGACCGCCGGTGGCACTGGCCGGCGTACCGCCCTGCTCGCCGCCGTACTGCTGGCGGTGGCCGGGTTTGCCGCAGAGCCGGTGATGGCCTGGCTGCCGAAGGCCGTCGTCGCCGGCATGATCCTGATCATCGCACTCGGCGTGGTCGACCGCTGGACCGGGCAACTGATCCGGGGCTGGACCACCAGCCGCGACCCGGCCATCCGCCGGGAAATCGGCGGCAGCCTGTTCATTGTCATCGTCGTGACCCTGCTGGTGGCCCTGACCGATCTGGTGATTGCCGTCGGGGTCGGCATGGCACTTTCCCTGCTGGCGCATCTGCAGACCGCCAGCCGCACCGTTGTTCACCGGGCCTTCGACGGCAGCAGCACCCGCTCACGGGTCGCCCGCCCGCTCCGCGACCTGCAGCGGCTGGAAAATGACGGTCACGCGATCCGCATTCTGGCCCTGCAGGGGCCGCTGTTCTTCGGGGCCACCGACTCGCTGATGGTTGCCGTCGAACAGTCTGCCCCGGAACAGGGCACGCTGATCCTCGATCTTCGCCGCATCACCAGCATCGATTCCTCCGGTGCGGCGGCGCTGGCCCAGATCGACCGCAACCTGTCACGGGACGGGGTGCAACTGCTGCTGGCCGGTCTTGGCGAGGGCCATTCCGGACGGGCCATGATCCGCGAGGCAGGCCATATGGCGTTCGAGGATGACAGCCGCCTGTTCGCGGATTTTGACAGCGCGCTGACCACCGCCGAAAACCGGCTGCTGTCGGAAAGCGGAAATGCCTCCGCCAGCCACAAGGTTCTGGCCCCGGAAGAACTTGACCTGTTCCTTGCACTGGACCGCCCGGCACTTGATCTGGTCACGGGCTATCTGCATCGCCAGTCCTATAGCGCCGGTGACCGGCTGATCGTGGAAGGAGATCGCAGCGATGCCATCTATATTCTGGCCAGCGGCCAGGCGTCAGTGCTGAAGACCCTGCCCGACGGTCGCGCCGTGCGGCTGGCCACCTACCTGCCCGGTGTGGTTCTCGGCGAAATGGGCGTCCTGGGCGATACCGCCCGCACCGCCGACATCGTCATCGACAGCCCTGCCGTCTGTTACCGGCTCACCGCGACCGATTTCGAGGCGATCTGCCGGGACAACCCGGCAACCGCACTGGCACTTGTCCGCGGCCTGTCACGGGAACTCTCCAAACGCCTCGCCGCCACCTCCGCCACCCTGCGGGAACTGGAGCGCTAGCCTCCGGCCATCTCTCACATGCTTGCCAGATAGACGGTCTGGGTAACCTCCGCATTCTGCTGCAGCGGATTGGCGAAGGTCACCGGCTTTGCCACAGCGGTCCTGAAGACATCCGCCAGTTGCCGGGTGAAGGCCGGGTCCGGCGGGTCGTTGGACCACAGACCGAAGACACCGCCCGGATGCAGAAAACGTGACAGGGCGGACAGGCCGCCGGACGTATAGAACGACGCATTGGCCGGGTTCAGGAAGAAATCCGGCGCATGGTCGATATCCACCAGAATGGCGTGGTACAGACGGCCCGGCCGGTCGGCATCATACCCGCCGGGCGAGGCGGTGAGGCTGAAGAAATCACCTGAGACCAGACGGCAGCGGTCATCGCCGGTAAGGGCTGGTCCCAGCGGCAGCAGGCCGCATTGGTGCCAGTCGATCACCGCATCGAGATAGTCAATCACCGTCAGGGAGGCGACCCGGTCGTCCAGCAGCACGGCCCGCGCCGTATAGCCCAGGCCGAGACCGCCGACGAGTACATCCAGATGATCACCGTCAAGTTCCGCCAGCCCGAGGTCGGCCAGCGCGATCTCGGACGCGGTGAACAGGCTCGACATCAGATGCTCGTCACCGAGGATGATCTCGAAGACATCCACATCCAGCGCCATCACCCGGCGGCGGCGCAGACTGACCGGCCCGATCGGCGTCTCGCGATAGTCGAGTTCTTCAAACAGGCGGCTCATGTCACTTCCCCTCCGGCCCGGCAATCGGCGCCGGTGCCGGAGGCTAGCATGGTTTCAGCGCCAGTACAGTTCCGCCGGGTTGTCGACCAGCAGGCGGTGAAGATCCGCCGGATCGGGGCAAATGATCCTCAGCCGGTCAACCAGCTGGCCGTCGTCGGGCATGTGGGATTTTATGTTCGGATGCGGCCAGTCGGTCCCCCAGAGCATGCGGTCCCGTTTCAGGGCAACCAGCGCATGGGCGATCCGGTCGACGTCGCTGTAGGGTGGGCCGGCCTCTGACATACGCTCGGAACCACTGACCTTGATCCAGAACTTGTCATCACCTTCGATCAGGCGGGCCAGACGGGCGAAAGCCTCAGATTCCGGGCCACCTTCAACAGGGACACGGCCCATATGATCGATAACCACCGGAACCGGGACCTCTTTCAGAAAATCCTCGATACCCGGCAGGTCTTCAGTCTCGAAATAGACGACGAGATGCCAGCCCAGGCGGGCGATGCGGTCGATGATTGCGCGGCGCACCTCAACCGGCTGCGCGGCTTTCAGTCGTTTGACGAAATTAAAACGTACGCCCCGTACGCCTGCTTCATGCAACTGCTCCAGCTCTGCCATGTCGATGTCCGGGCGCACGATGGCAATGCCGCGATAGGCATCCCCTCCGGCAATCAGCGCATCGACCATGGCGCTGTTATCGGTACCGTGGCAACTGGCCTGCACGATGACAGAGCGCTGAAAACCAAGGAATTCATGGCGCTGGAACAATGTCTCCTTCGACGCGTCGACCGGAATATAGCTGCTGGTCGGCACGTACGGGAAAACATCACCCGGCCCGAAGACATGACAATGGCTGTCACAGGCCAGATCGGGCAGGGTGATATCCGGTTTTTTCGGATCGGGGTGAAACGCCAGATAGCCAGGTGAAACCACGGTCTGTGTCCTCGGGTCAGGTGAAAGGCCGGCAGCCTGGTTGCCGGCCCTGATTGCGGCCCCGGCATAATACCGGAACGCACCGGAATGATAATCGATCATGCTGGCCGAGACCATCGCCGCCGGTCAGCCGTACGGCGGAATGGTCAGTCGTCAGAAGACCCTGGTGCCAGATCACGCAACTGCTGGATCAGGGCTTCCTGCAGTTCGGTCGGGCGCCAGTCGAGGCGGTGCATCAGGGCAATGTCCCGCGCCATGCCGGGCGAGCGGAAATCAAGCGGCACCAGCAAGCCGGCCGCTTCCTCGACCCGCACCTGGCGTCGTGACAGCACGGTCAGGCGATCGCTGGCGGCCAGCAGTCCACGGACCATCAGCATTGACCCGGTTTCGATGACGCCGCCGGACGGAGCATATCCGCTGCCGTCAAAAATGGCGTCGCAGACGGCACGGGTCGGTGTCGCCGGGCGCGGCAGCACCCAGGGCCAGGCGGCGAGGTCAGCAACA
The DNA here is from genome assembly GCA_040219025.1 of Rhodospirillales bacterium. Classification (GTDB taxonomy): domain Bacteria; phylum Pseudomonadota; class Alphaproteobacteria; order Rhodospirillales; family HT1-32; genus HT1-32. The sequence goes on from JAVJTE010000020.1 coordinate 175,350, forward strand.
TTTATATCAGCCTTCCCCGCCAGCGGGTGACCTGCCCGGGCCATCACTGAAAGCTGATCCGTGAACAGCACTTCCTGCACCAGTCCGGGCTCCGGCTGCAGGCGTCTTGCCCCGATCACCATATCAATCTCGCCATGCTGCAGGGCATGGTGGAGCTGTTCGAACGAGCCGTCCTGCAAGAAAAAATCGGCCCGGGGAAAGCGCCGGCTGACCCCGGTTATCGCCCGGGGCAGCAGGTCGGACTGCCCGAGCGCCAGTGAGCCGACGGCAATGCGTCCTTCAAACCGGCCCCGCGCGATATCGAGGTCATCACCGATATTGTCGATTTCCTTCAGCACCAGTGTCGCCTCAAGCGCGAATGCCGCCCCCGTGCGGGTTGGCGAAATCCCCCGGCTTGTGCGCTCGAACAGGGCGATACCCAGCAGCGACTCCAGATCCCGGACCGCCCGGTGCACACTGGGCTGGGCCAGACCAAGCTGGTCCGCGCCGGATTTGAAGCCACCCGTCGCGGCGACGGCACAGATCGCAGAGAGCTGTGAGACGGAGATCATCCGGTCCACCTCAACCGTCAGGCGGCCTGCATTGCGGCGATTGACCAGCAGCCGCTCGACAGCACGGCGCAGCCGGTCGGTCGCCCGGTCAATGCGCCGCGCGGCAATCATGCCGTATGCGGTCGGGTAGACGCCGGTATTGCGGCGCTCCAGCAGGCTGCAGCCATAATGATCCTCCAGACGGGCAATCGCCTGGCTGACCGCGGACTGCGACAGATGCGCCAGTTGGGCCGCCCGGCTGACATTATTATGGCAGACGGTCAGGCTGAAAGCGCGGAGATGGCGGATGTTGGGCCGTCTGGTCACGTGGCTGTTCCTGTTATTGAATAGCTAAATCTAATCTGTTCCGGGGAGATTATCACTACCGGACCGGACAAATTCAGGGCAAACTGGCAGTCAGCAGCAAATCAGCTCCGTTTCCGGCCAGCCCGGCTTAATGACATCAGGACAGAACGATGGATCATCGCATCGAACAGAGTGGCATCAGTCCCGCCATGCTGACGCGGACCGAATTTCCCGGCGCGGCAGACTCAACCTATCTCAGTTCCTGCATGCGGGGACTGTTGCCCGCATCGGGCCGCAAGGCGCTGGACCGGCATCTCGACAGTCTGGTCACCGGGCGCACCGACAAGGCCGCCCTGTTCGACCTGATCGAACAGACCCGCTCGCGCTTTGCCGCGCTGGTCAATGCTGATGCAGACGAGATTGCCTTCACCAAGAACGTCTCGGAAGGTCTGAACATCATCGCCGCCTCCATGTCCTGGCAGGCCGGCGACAATGTGGTTGTCACCCTGGGCCTGGAACATCCGAACAATGTCTTTCCCTGGCTGAACCAGAAGGAACGGTCCGGTGTCGAGGTTCGCATCGTGCCGGAACGCGACGGCCATATCGATATTGACGCGATGATCGCCGCTATCGACGGCAATACCCGCCTTGTCACCATGCCGACCGTGACCTTCTCTCCCGGCTTTCGCGCCGACACCCGGAAAATCGGTGCCTTCTGCCGTGAACGGGACATCTTCCTGCTGGTGGATGCGGTGCAGTCCGTCGGGGTGATGCAGTGTGACGTTCAGGAGATGATGGTCGACGGTTTCGCGGTCTCGACCCAGAAGGGCCTTTGCGGCCTCTACGGCATGGGCTTTCTGTACTGCCGGCGTGACTGGGCTGACCGGATGACGCCGGCCTATCTCGCCCGGTTCGGCGTCGACCTCGGTGGCGGTGCAAGCGAGGCGGCAACCGCGACCCTCGGCTATGAGCTGATGCCCGGTGCCCGCCGCTTTGACCTCGGCAACTACAATTTCCCGGCAACCGCCGTGGTCCATGAATCACTCGGCATCCTGTCCGATATCGGCATGGCGGAAATCGAGCGTCATGTCACCGGCCTGTCCTGCGACTTTGCCGACCGGATGCTGGCCCTTGGCCTGCCGGTCATGGGCGGGCCCTCGGGGCCGCATCTGGCCAGCATCGTCTCGATCGGCCGCCTGTCGGAAGGCCATGACTCGACCGATGACGACAGCATACAGGCCCTGTCGGATCACCTGACCGCGCATGACGTTATTCACAGCATCCGCCGCGGCATGATGCGCTTCGCCTTTCACATCTACAACTCGACAGCCGACATTGACCGGGCGGAAAGCCTGGTCCGCGACTGGCAGTCGTCCCGGACGTAACCACCCCGGCTTTCCTGCCGGCCAGAACCAGAACATGTAACAAAAGGCATCACCGATGAAATTCGCTACCCGTATGGGCAATATCCGGACCTCCCCCAGCGCCGTCATGACCGAAAAATCAAGGAGTATGCGGGCGAAAGGGCTTGAGGTGATCGCACTTTCCTCGGGCGAGCCGGATTTCCCGACGCCGGACCATGTTCTGGAAGCCGCCCATGCAGCGATGCTGCGGGGCGAGACCAAGTACACACCCATCGGCGGCTCTGTGGAGATGAAGCAGGCCGCGATTGACAAGTTCAAGCGTGAGAACGGCATCACCTATGCCATGAATGAGGTCATCATCGGCAATGGCGCAAAACAGGTCATCTTCAACGCCCTCATGGCCGGGACGGAGCCCGGTGACGAGATTATCATGCCGGCCCCCTACTATGTCGCCTATGTCGACATGATCAAATTTGCCGGCGGTGTTCTGGTGACCGTCCCCTGCGGTGAAGAAAACGACTTCAAACTGACCGGTGCGCAGCTGGAAGCGTCGATCACGCCGAAAACCCGCTGGCTGATGCTGAATTCACCGAACAATCCGACCGGCGCGGTCTATGAAGAGGCTGACCTCCGGGAGCTGGCGGACGTGCTGTTGCGCCACCCGCATGTCGGCATCATTTCTGATGACATCTACGAACATATCGCCTTTGAAGGTCTGAAGCCGACAACCATCGTTGCCGTCGAGCCCACCCTGAAAGACCGCACGGTCACCGTCAACGGCATCTCCAAGGCTTTTGCCATGACCGGCTGGCGGGTTGGTTATGCCGGCGCACCCGCATCGATGATTTCCGAGATGCACAAACTGCAGTCACTGGTGACCTCCGGTGCCAGTTCTGTCGGTCAGGCGGCGGCCATTGCGGCACTGAACGGGCCGCAGGAGTATCTTGCAGAACGGGCGAAATCCTTTGAGGAACGCCGGGATCTCGTCGCCTCCATGCTGAACCAGGCTCCGGGCATCAGCTGTCCGCGACCGAAAGGTGCCTTCTATGTCTATCCCAGCTGCGCCGGGGTCATCGGCAAGAAAACCCCCCAAGGCAAGGTGATCGAAAACGACCTCGATTTCGTCGAATATCTGCTGGAAACCGAATATGTGGCAACCGTGCATGGCGGTGCCTATGGCGTCTCGCCCTATTTCCGGATCTCCTATGCCTCCAGCACGGAAGAACTGACAACAGCCTGTGAACGCATCCAGCGCGCCTGCGCCGCACTGACCTGAGGCTGATGCCGTAGCGCGCCTAATCGCCGTCCGTGACAATGGCACGGATGGCGTCGGCGGCGGTGTTGACGTCATCTTCGGTGACATCGAGATGCGTGACCGCACGAATGCGGCGCTGGTTCTGTGCACCGACACGAATGCCCTGTTCCAGCAGGCGCTTCGCGACCTCCGGGGCGGTCAGGCCGGTTTCGGCAACATCAAAGAACACCAGATTGGTCATCACCTCCGGCGGGTCCAGCCGGATGCCGGGAATGCCGGCGATCTGGCGGGCGAAGGTCCGGGCATTGGCGTGATCAACGGCCAGCTGGTCCAGATGATGATCCAGCGCATAGAGCCCCGCCGCCGCAATCACCCCGGACTGGCGCATAGCACCGCCCAGCCGGTGCTTCCAGTCCCAGGCCTGTTCGATGAAATCACGGCTGCCGGTCAGAACGCTGCCGATCGGCGCACCCAGCCCTTTCGACAGATCAATCCAGACACTGTCACAGGGTGCCGCGAAGGCCGCCGCCGGGACATTCGACGCCGCCGCCGCGTTCAGCAGGCGCGCCCCGTCCATATGCACGCTCAGCCCGTGTGACCGCGCCATCTCCGCCACTTCCGTTACCGTGGTCAGCGGCCAGACCACACCGCCGCCGCGATTCGTCGTCTGTTCGATATGCGCCAGCCGGGAGCGGGGCGAGCGCGACCGTGCGGGGCGAATGGCGGCCTTCAGTTCAGCCGCCGAATAGATACCGAGGCTGGTCGGAATCGGCGTGATCGATACCCCGCCCAGCGCCGCCGGGGCACCGCCCTCTGACCCGATGATATGGGCATGGGAATCACAGATAATGTCATCCCCGGCCCGGCAATGGGTCAGGATCGCCACGACATTCGACATGATACCGGAGGGCAGCAGCATCGCCGCCTCCTTGCCGAGCATCCCGGCCACCCGCTCACAAAGGGCGTTGGTTGTCGGGTCCTCGCCCTTCTGCTCGTCCCCCACCTCTGCCCGTGCCATGGCCTCGCGCATGCCGGCGGATGGCCGGGTCGAGGTATCGCTGGAAAGGTCGATGCGGATTCCGGTCATGGCCGTCACACCGTCTGCAGGGTGGTGAAGAACCGGTCGATATCCGCCCGGTTGTTGTAGAAATGCAGCGATGCACGCAGATGACCGTCCTTTTCCGCAACGATGACATCGCGTTGCTTCAGAGCCTGAACCGTTTCCCCCGCATGGCGCCCAAGGTCGAGGCTGACAATACCCGCCCGGTCGGCCCAGGGACGGGGTGTGCGCACCCGGATCTGGTGACGGTCCGCCTGTTCGATCAGGTAACTGGTCAGTTCGCAGACCCGCGCTTCGATATTCGCGAGGCCGATGGATTTCACATAGCCCGCCGAGCGCCGCTGAACCCAGGTCCCGAGGAAATTCGGATTACCATATTCAAAACGATGCGCATCATCGGCGAGGGCGGGTTCCGGCACCGTGCGGTCCAGCGTGTTAAAGCTGAACTTCGCCGCATAGGGCGGCTGGACCATCGAGATCATCTCCGGCGTCATATACATGAACCCGGCACCGGCCAGACTGAACTGGGCCTTGTGCCCGCCGGCGATCAGCACATCGACGCCAAGATCGCGGATCGAATCGCCGAGAATGCCGACGGCCTGAATACCGTCGACCATCAGTTTCACCCCGTTTTCATGGCAGAACCCGGCCAGCTTCGGCAGGTCGGTACGGAAACCGTTGCCATAGACCACCCAGGCGGCGGCCAGAATACGCGTCCGTTCATCCACCAGCCTGCGATACTGGTCGATGGTCACACGACCTTCCTCATCCGGCTCTGCCATGCGGATTTCAATGCCGCGCCGGGCCAGATGCCGCCAGGGGAAGGTGTTGTTCTCATGTTCGAATTCACTGATGACGACATTGTCTCCGGCCCTCCAGGGAAAGCCCTGGGCCAGAATATTCACGCCTTCGGATGTGTTCTTGATCAGCGCAATACAGTCACGGTCCGCGCCATACAGGTCAGCCACTGCATCACGGGTCTTCTCGATCTCGCCCATGGAAAAGGCGGTATCGCCGGCGTCATCATAGATATCGGCCATCCATGACTGCATGCTGGCCTCGACCGAGCGCGGCAGGATCGCCTTGTTCGCAAGGTTCAGGTAGCAGAATTTCTCTGTCGTCGGGAAGTCACCACGCAGCGCCTCCCAGTCAACCGGGGAGGCTGTCGTCTGGCTCATCGCGCCCTGCCTTCTTTTATTGTCACTGTCAGTGAGTCAGAATCTGTTTCAGGAAAAGCTGGGTACGCTCGTTTTCCGGATTGGTGAAGAACACGTCGGGTTTCGCGACTTCGACCACCTCGCCCTTGTCCATGAAGATCATGGTATCGGCGACGGTCTTGGCGAAGCCCATTTCATGGGTGACCACGACCATGGTCATGCCTTCGTCGGCCAGTTCGACCATCACGTCGAGCACTTCCTTGATCATTTCCGGATCCAGCGCCGATGTCGGCTCATCGAACAGCATCACCCTGGGCTGCATGCAGAGTGAGCGGGCAATGGCGACACGCTGCTGCTGGCCGCCGGAAAGCTGGCCGGGATATTTGTAGGCCTGCTCCGGGATCTGCACCCGTTCCAGATACTGCATGGCAATGGCTTCCGCCTCCGCCTTCGGCATCTTGCGGACCAGCATCGGGGCCAGTGTCAGATTGTCGATCACCCGCATATGCGGGAACAGGTTGAACGACTGGAACACCATGCCCACCTCGCTGCGCACCGCCTCGATATTCTTCAGATTATCGGTCAGTTCGATGCCGTCGACGATGATGCGGCCCCGCTGGTGATGTTCCAGCCGGTTGATGCAGCGGATCATCGTCGATTTGCCGGAGCCGGACGGCCCGCAGACCACGACTTTCTCGCCGCGCCCGACATTGATATTCACATCGCAGAGCGCCTGAAAATCGCCGTACCATTTGTTCACATCGATCAGCTCGATGGCGAGATCATCAGAAACGGATGTTGTCGTCTGGTCATTCATCATTGTTTTCCCGGAACCTAGAACCGTTTGCCTTCGCCCAGCCAGCGTTCAACCAGCTGGCTGTACTTCGACAGCACATAACAGAAGCAGAAATAGACGAGACCGACACAGAGGTAAGCCTCGACCGTGAAGAGCCGCCAGACCGGATCCTGCATGACCGAAGTCGTCGCAGTCAGGATGTCGAACAGCCCGATGATCAGCACAAAGGAGGTATTCTTGAAGGCCGCAATCACATGATTGACGATCCCCGGCAGACAAATCCGCAGCGCCTGCGGCAGAATGATCCGGATCATCGTATTCCAGTAACCGAGACCCAGCGCCTCTGCCGCCTCATACTGGCCGCGCGGAATCGCCTGCAGACCACCGCGGATGACCTCGGCCTCGTAACAGGCAAAGAAAATCGCCATCCCGAACATCACCCGCATCAGCTTGTCGAATTCCAGGCCCTGCGGCAGGAATAGCGGGAACACGTTGACCGCCACAAACAGGATGGTGATCAGCGGCACCCCGCGCAGGCTTTCGATGAAGATAACACAAATCGCCTTGATCGCCGGCATATCCGACCGCCGCCCCAGCGCCAGCAGAACCGACGCCGGAAAGCCGATGACCAGCGTCCCGGTAAACAGCACCATGGTCAGCGGCAGACCACCCCACTGGCTGGTGTCCACCTCCATCAGTCCGAACACGCCGCCCCACAGCAGGGTCAATGTCGATGCCAGCGCCAGCAACCAGGCCGGCACCAGAATCCGGTAGCTCCAGAATCGCGGGATCATGGTCATGGCAATGACGCCGATATAAATGATCAGCGCCACGATCAGCCGCCAATGTTCTTCATAGGGATAGACGCCGAACATCATCGGCCGGTGTTTTTCAGCCACAACCGCCCAGCAGGCACCTGTCGCAGCGCGGCAGGTTTCATGGCTCTCCGCCACAAAGACCGCATTGATCAGTCCCCAGCTGAGGAAGGCTGGAGCCGCGTAATAAAGTGCAACCAGACAGAGCAGCGTGACGGCGATATTAAACGGGCTGCTGGCCAGGTTTTCCCGGATCCAGCGCAGCACCGGAATCCGTTCGGTTGGCGGCGGTGCCGTGCGGCCCGGACCAGCCGTTGCAGGGGCGGTGGTTTTCAGATCGGTTTCCATGATCTCAGCGCTCCTTGATCGCGACAAAGCGATTGTAGATATTCATGAAAACCGAAATCAGAATGCTGATCGACAGATAGACCGTCATCATCACAGCGATGGCCTCAACTGCCTGTCCGGTCTGGTTCAGCGTCGTGTTACCAACATTCACCAGGTCCGGATAGCCGATCAGCACCCCAAGCGAGGAATTCTTGGTCAGGCTGAGATACTGGCTGGTCGTCGGCGGCACAATCACGCGCAGCGCCTGCGGCATGGTGATATAGCGCATGATGAAGCCGGGTCTGACACCCAGCGCCCGGGCAGCTTCGATCTGGCCATGCGGCACCGACTGAATGCCAGCGCGGACGATCTCGGCAATGAACGCGGCGGTATAGGCGGTAATGCCCACCAGCAGCGCAATGAATTCCGGCGACAGCTGCAGGCCGCCCTGAAAGTTGAAGCCGCGCAGCGCCGGTACATCCCAGACCAGTGGCGCGCCTGCGATCACCCAGATCAGCAGCGCCGGTCCGAACAGAACAGCAAGCCCGGGCCAGAGCGTCGAGATATATCGACCGGTGCGCTCTCTGCGCCGCTGGGCCCAGCGATTGAGGAAGAACACGCCGAGAATACCGGCGATCAGGCCCAGCCCGACCCAGGGATAGGCGCTGTCATAGACCGGGTATGGCATCACCACACCACGGTTCATGATGAAGGCACCTTCGAATGGAATGATTGCGTCACGCGGCGCCGGCATCAGATGGATCAGGGCGCCCCAGAAAATCACATGCAGCACCACCGGCACGTTGCGGCAGACCTCGACATACATGGAGGCCAGAGTAGACAGCAGCCAGTTGTTCGATACCCGCGCCACGCCGATCAGAATTCCAAGGATAGTTGCAAAAACAACACCCAGAGCAGCAACCCGCAGGGTATTGAGAATACCGACCAGCAGCGCCCGCCCGTATGTGTCGCTGGCGTCATAGCGGATGATGGATTCCCCGACATCAAAACCCGCCGTGGTGGTGAGAAAATTCCAGCCCGTGGCAATACCCTGGCGGGACAGGTTCTCATTCACATTGTCGTAGAGATACCAGGCCAGACTGCCCAGCAGCAGGCAGAGAGCCCCCTGATAGGCAAAGCTGCGGAACGCCTTGTTATGCAAGAAGGACTGATCGGTCTTGTTCGTATTCATCGACTGGATAGCACCTGTTCAGCGCGACATTCGCGCAGGTCAGTCTGGGCTGCGACCGCTCCGCATCTGCGGAACGACCGTGCCCGGCAAATCCGGAACCGGTTGTTCCGGCCGGTGTGGAAAATCACCCCGGCGGAACAACCGTCCTCGTCTTACTGCATCGGGAAGCCGTACATCAGGCCGCCATTCGTCCAGAGGTTGTTAAGTCCCCGGTCAAGATTCAGCGGCGGACCCCAGTTACGGTCATAGATTTCAGCATAGTTGCCTACCTGCTTGATGACGTTGTAGGCCCAGTCGGCACTGAGGCCGAGCTTTGCGCCGAGATCATCCTTGGTGCCGATAAAGCGCTGGATCCCCACATCGGTCGAATTGGCTTTCAGGTCGTCGATATTGGCCGACGAAATGCCATCTTCCTCTGCGTTGAACGTGGCGTAGGTCACCCACTTGATGATATCGAACCACTGATCGTCACCGGCGCGCACGCCGACGCCGAGCGGTTCTTTCGAGAACACGCCGGGCAGAATGGCATGCTCTGACGGAACCTTCGCATCATACTGACGGTGGCCCGGAAGACCGGCCTGATCCATCGACAGCACATCGCAACGGCCGGACATGTAGGAACCGACAAGCTGGCTTGAGCTTTCGATAACCACCGGCTTGTATTCAAGCTTCTTTGTCGCAAACAGCGTGGCGATGTTCTTTTCCGTGGTCGACCCCGGGAAGACGCAGATCGTCGCACCGTTCAGATCTTCAACTTTCTTGGCGCCGATGGCCGTACGGGCCATGAAGCCGGTGCCGGTATAGAAGGTCGGCGGACCAAAGTTCAGGCCCAGCGCCGCATCACGGGTCAGCGTGATGGTGGTAGTACGCGACAGCATATCAATTTCGCCGGACTGCAGCGCCGGGAAACGCTGGACGCTGCCCAGCGGGATGTATTTCACCTTGCTGGCATCGCCCAGAACGGCAGCGGCAACCGCGCGGCAGAAATCAACATCCAGACCGGTCCATTTGCCCTGACTGTCAGCGGAGGCAAAGCCATAGCGGCCCTGATGAATACCGCAGAGCAGTTCGCCGCGTTCCTTCACCGCTTTCAGAGTAGGCCCGTCTTCAGCAAAAGCCGGTGCTGTACCTGTTAAACCGACGCCGCCGGCAACCGCCAGCATCGAAAGTGTCTTGAGTATCCTTGTCATATCGAAAGTCTCCCTGTTTCGAGCGCGGACGGCTGGCGCGCACCATATAAACTCCTCCCGTCAATATCCGGTCTGCAACTCTGGCAGTACCGGACATTCCCGAGTGACAACCATACCTTCTGGTACTTGTCTGCTGTCACTATAAAGCCTCCCCCGACCGGATATGACGCACATCCGGTGCCGACAGTACCGGAATCGATTTCATTCCGGCCCCCGTCGAAACAACGACAATTTTCTCGCCGCCGTCAATTACGCCAAGTTCCCGCGCCTTGCGCAAGCCGGCAACTGCTGTCGCTGATTCCGGACAGGGAAAAATCCCCTCATGGCGGGTAATGGTCCCGACCATCTCCACCGCATCGCGGGTCGAGACGGTAACCGCTGTCCCCCCGGTCTGCCGGACGATCTCAAGCACCCGCTGGTCGCCGGGCGGGCGGGTTGATTTCAGTCCGCCCGGTGGCACATCGATATCGGGCCACAGGTCGGCATGATCCGCGCCGTTCTCGAAAGCACGGACAATCGGCGCACAGCCCTCATACTGGGTAACAACCAGTTTCGGCAGTGGCCCCGCCGCAATCCAGCCCAGCGCCTGCAATTCCTCAAACGCCTTGTAGATCCCGATCGCGCCAAGCCCGCCGCCGGTCGGATAGACAATGACATCCGGCAGGGTCCAGCCGAACTGTTCGGCAATTTCCAGACCCATGGTCTTCTTGCCTTCAAGCCGGTAGGGCTCTTTCAGGGTGCGCACGTCACACCAGCCCTTTGCCGCCACAGCATCGGCAACCATGCCGCCGGCATCGCGCCAGGGGCCATCCAGAATGCAGGTATCAGCGCCGGCCAGTGCACTTTGCTGCAGACTGGCCGGCAGCACGTCATCGGGCATCAGATTGATGCAGCGCATGCCGGCGCGGGCAGCATACAGGCCCCAGGAGCCACCGGCATTGCCGGAACTGTTATGCACAACCGCGGTCACCCCGAGCTCACGCAGCCGGGTCACCGAAACACTGGCGCCCCGGTCCTTGAAGGTTCCGGAAGGATTGCGCCCCTCGTCTTTCAGATAAAGTTGTTCATAGCCAAGATGGCGGCCCAGCGACGGTGTCGCCAGCATCGGTGTCCAGCCTTCCGCGAGGCTGACCGCCGTCTCCGGCGTCTCCACCGGCAGCAGATCCGCATAGCGCCAGAGTGTCGTCGGTCCCCGGCTGATGGAGTCCCGGTCAACTTCGGCTTTCAACCGTTTCAGATCATAGGAGACAACCGGAAAATCACCGGGTGCCAGAGTGGATGAGCCGAGGTCACCCACCGGCTCGCCGCTGTGCCAGCTGGTTATACTGTCGATGTAACTCATGCCCCCACCACTTTCCGATAAAGGTCCGGCTGCACAGCGACATGCAGCGTTTCAAAGATGCGCGACCGCACTTCGAGGCCGACAACCAGATGATCGCAGACCAGTTGCCGGGCAGCAACCGGATCGCCGCTGACAATGGCGTCCAGTATACCCAGATGCTCGCGCACCGACTCCAGCACCCAGCCATGGTCGTAATGCCGGGGCAGGCCCAGGGTGACGGAATGGCGCAGCCGCATCGGCTCATAGATCTCCAGCAGATAACGGTTGCGGGCGGCGCGGAACATCTCGACATGAAATTCCTGGCCGCATCTGTGGATATCATTCAGGTCATGGGAGCCCGGGTTTTCGATCATATCGACGAAGGACTGCCGGAACCGGGCAAATTCCGGCGTCGGGCCACGTTCCGCCGCAAGATAGGCGGCGGTGCCCTCCAGCCCGAACCGCACCTCGTAAATCTCCGTGACATCGGCCGGGGTCAGTTTGTTGACATAGGTTCCCCGCGCCGGGCGAACACTCAGCAGCCCCTCTGTCGTCAGCCGCCGGATCGCCTCGCGGACCGGCGTACGGCCCATGCCCAGGCTGTCCGCCAGCTTGCGCTCGGATAACGGCATGTCGAGATCGAATTCTCCACCGAGAATCCGGTCCAGCAGACGCTGATAGGCGCGGTCACGTTCGAAGATCGATTCATCCGACATACCGGTATACCAGCCGAGTTTGAGAATCGAGTCAACGGGAAACAACAGTGCAACCCCGCGGCGGGAAATATTTTCCGGCACCCGGACCGCCATACGTCCGGCAGGGACAGCCCGCCGTGACAGCCCGCCGTGACAGCCAGTCTGTCCGATTCCCGCGATCCGCCGGTAATCCCGGTTCAGCCAGACGTAATAGCGTGAGCAGATAGCCGGGCTGATCGGCTGGAATCCCTAAATAAAAACAAATATTCCCGTATTTTTTCCGACTCTCCGGACCCTAGATATCTCTCTCAATAGCAAAAAGTGATGGATGGATGCACAGAACGCACTTCTCTCCCGGCCCGGCAGGAGTAGGCTTGGCAACCGTAACAGATCAGGATTCGTCTTATGGCTTCAAAAACCGCACTGGTGGTCAGCGCCCATGCTGCCGACTTCGTTTGGCGCTGCGCCGGCGCTATCGCCCTGCATACGGCGAAGGGCTACAATGTCACTGTTGTCTGCCTGTCCTTCGGCGAGCGGGGTGAGTCGGCAAAACTCTGGAAAAAAGGCGATGTCACGCTGGAGCAGGTCAAGACCGACCGCCGTGGCGAGGCCGAAGCCGCCGCAAAGGCGCTGGGCGTTCACGATATCCAGTTCTTCGACCAGGGCGACTATCCGCTGGTCATGGACATGGACGGCAAGATGCGTCTGGTCGACGTGATGCGCCAGGTCCAGCCGGAATTCATCATGTCCCATTCCCAGTCAGACCCGTACAACACCGATCATCCCTATGCGACGGCGGTGACCATGGAATGCCGCATGATCGCGCAGGCCTGGGGGCATAATCCCGGCGAGAAGGTGCTGGGTGCGCCGCAGATGTATCTGTTCGAGCCGCACCAGACCGAACAATGCGGCTGGAAGCCGGATACCATCCTCGACATCACCGATGTCTGGGACAAGAAAATGGCCGCCATCAAATGCATGGCCGGGCAGGAGCATCTCTGGGATTACTACACCAATGTCGGTGAAAACCGGGGCAACCAGTTCCGCCGCAATTCCGGTGGCCAGGCCGGTGGTCGCCCGGCCCGCTATGCAGAAGCCTTCCAGTCGATCTTCCCGCGCACGGTCGACCAGCTATGACCGGCATTGTTGTCACCGGTGTTCCCCGCGCAGCCGGGGATACCATCGCCGGGCTGGCGGAATGCGGGGTCGCCACAGTACATGAGGCACAGGGTCGCACCGGCCTGCTGCAAAGCCACATGCGCCCGATTTATCCCGGCGCCCGCATTGCCGGATCTGCGGTCACAGTCTCGGTCGCACCGGCCGATAACTGGATGCTGCATGTCGCGGTCGAGCAATGTGGCGCGGGCGACATTCTTGTCGTCGCGCCGACATCCCCCTGCGATGCCGGCTATTTTGGCGAGTTGCTGGCCCAGTCACTGAAATCACGCGGTGTGGTCGGGATTGTCATCGAAGCCGGGGTACGCGATGTCGCCGAACTGACGGAAATGGGCTTCCCGGCCTGGTCGAAAGCGGTCTCCGCACAGGGCACCGTGAAAGAGACCACCGGATCGGTAAACCTTCCCGTCGTCTGTGCCGGTGCGGCAATCAACCCCGGTGATGTCATTATTGCCGATGACGACGGCGTCTGTGTGGTCAGCCGGGAATCGGCGGATGCGGTGCTGGTTAAGTCACGGCAACGCGTTGCCAAGGAAGACATCACCCGCGCGAAGCTGATGTCCGGTGAACTCGGGCTGGATTATTACGGCATGCGTGAACGGCTGGCGGAAAAAGGGCTGCGCTATGTCACCCACGCCGACTACAGCAAGGAGGGCTGAGCCATTTCCGGCGTAAACTGCACGATGATGCGGGGCGGCACATCCAAGGCCGCCTATTTCCGCAGCGAGGACCTGCCACCTGCGGGCACGGCACGGGATGCCTTTCTGTTGTCGGTCATGGGCTCACCCGATCCGCGCCAGATTGATGGCATCGGCGGTGCTGATCCGCTGACCAGCAAGATTGCCATCGTCACAAAGTCGGAACGACCGGGGATTGATGTCGACTATCTGTTCGCTCAGGTTTTCGTTGACGATTCCCGGGTTGGATATGGCCAGAACTGCGGCAATATTCTGGCCGGCGTCGGCTATTTCGCCATCGAACAGGGCATGGTCACCGCCGGTGATCCGGAAACCGAAATCACCATCTTTATGGAAAACAGCGAGCAGACCGCCGTCGCTACCATCGCCACGCCAGGCGGAAAACCAACCTATCGCGGGGAGGCCAGCATTGATGGCGTACCGGGAACCGCAGCCCCTGTGCCGCTGAGCTTCGTTGATGCAGCCGGCAGCATGTGCGGGGCGCTGTTGCCAACCGGCAATAACGTTGATCTGGTCGCCGGGGTTGAGGTGACGATGGTCGATAACGGCATGCCGGTTGTTGTGCTGCGGGCCTCGGACATGGGCATCAGGGGCACCGAAACCCGTGAGGAACTGGAAGCTGATGAGGAACTGAAGGCGCGGCTGGAGCAAGTCCGCCTGGCCGCCGGACATCTGATGAATCTTGGCGATGTTACCGACAAGACCGTACCGAAAATGACCATGGTCTCGCCGCCGATGAGAGGCGGCTGTATCTCGACCCGCACCTTCATCCCGCATCGGTGCCACGCCACCATCGGTGTGTTCGGCGCGGTCAGCGTCGCCACGGCCTGCCTGCTGCCGGGATCACCCGCCGCAGAACTGGCGGTGGTGCCCGCCAGCAAATCCAAACAGATGGCGGTCGAACATCCGATTGGCGCACTGGATGTCATCATGGAAGTCAGCGAGCAGGAGGACGGCAACGTCTCCATCGACCGCGCTGCCTTCCTGCGAACCGCCCGCAAGCTGTTTGAAGGCCGCGTCTTCGATCATTCGGAAGACTGACGCCGGCGCCGGGCAAGCGACCGGACGGCGGCAATCACCAGCACCGGCAGGAAAGCCCCGCCCAGAAACACCGGCAGTCCGGCCAGTCCTGTCCAGGCAATCATGCCGCCGCTGATTGCCGGGCCGATCAGGTTACCGAAAGACCAGGCAATCGCGAACGCCGCGTTCCCGGCGATGAGCATCTTGCCCGTGAACCTGTCGCCCAGTTCTTTCATGGCCAGGGTATAGATCCCGAACGCGAAACCACCCCACAAAAAGAGATATACCAGCAGCGGGCCCCAGGTTGGCGCCAGAGCCGGTAACAGGACCGGGGCCAGCACAGCAAGCCCGACGCACAGGAAAAACATTGTCCGGCCCGGCAGCCAGTCGGCCATAAACCCGATCGGTATCTGCAACAGAGCGGAACCAAGAATCAGCGTCGCCAGCAATATGGCCGCCGCACTTTCCGTATGGGAGAAATCGAGCAGATAGATCGGGAGCAGGGACAGCAGACCTGCCTCGAACAGTCCGAAACCGAGAAAGGCAATCAGCAGCGCAGGCGCATGGCGCACAAATCCCAGCGCAGAGACACCCGGTGCGGCCTGCTCCGCCTCGTCATCGGCGGGTTCGGTTGCGAACATGATCCCGGCCAGCGAGACAATTCCGCAGCCTACCCCTGACAGGAATGGTGGCCAGCCTTCTGCCCCGGTGAGGACCAGAATGGCCGGCCCGATTGCAAACCCGAGTGCAAAGATCGTCGCATACAGCCCGAGAATGCGCCCGCGAAGCCGCTGCGGGGCCAGCCGGTTGATCCAGGTATCACAGATGATAAAGATCCCGCTGGAGGCCAGCCCGTGCAGGAACCTGATCACAAACCATGCTTCCAGACCGGGAAACACCGGATACAGCACAAAAATTCCGGTGGTCAGAACCACACAGACGATAGCCGTTCTGCGCAAACCAAAGCGTGACAGAACCGACGGCATCACACCGCCGGCAATCAGCAGACCAAGACCCAGCATCGCCGCATTCAGCCCGATCATGGTCGGGCTGACGCCCTGACTGTTCAGATTGAAGGCAATCAGGGGGTGGCTGAGCCCGATCATCACCGACAGCACGCTGATGCCGACGGTTACCGCCGCAATACTGCGCCAGTCCGTCTGACCCGGCCCCGATACCAACCCGTCATTCCCGCTCATGGCCCGGACTTATCGCGAATACCCGATCAGGGAAAGCCCGGATGCAAAATGGAAAACTGCTGCTTCAGGATAGCGACACAGGCGAGAAGGTCCCGGCCAGCCCGTTCATCCCGTTCATTCGTGTTCATCTGTGTCATTTGCGAACCGTCAGACCGGTACATTATTGGTAATCCGGACATCAGAGGAACCGGGGCAATGGCAAAAGCCGGTTTGTGACACAGACGAACACGGATGAACGGGATATTAAGTGTCACTAAGCTCGCATCACATTCTGTCATGCTGGTGTGATGGCCGAAACGACCCCGCTTTGTGAATTGTCCCGCGGAAAGACGGCGGGGCCATTGCCAAGGCGTGATGCCGTGGTTAACTGACATGATCTGAATTGCATCCCCGACCCCGGAGAGACCATGCCCGACGACCAGCGCCTGACCGACATTCGTGACCTCCATGCCCGCTCCGGCAGCAGCCTGTCGGTTGAGGCCTTTGGCGAAGCGGTGGCGCGGGCCGCGGCAGCCCCGGTTGCCTGGCCCGCCGATGGCTGGATCGACCTGATCGCACCCGACGCCGACGCGCCCACCCGTGACGCCCTGCTGTCGCTGCGCCGCGGACTGGAACCCGTCGCGGACAAGCCCGGCAGTGACCGGGTTGCCCGGCTGCGGACCCGGCTGGCGGAGCTGAAACTGGACGGGTTCATCATCCCCCGCTCGGACGAGCATCTGGGTGAATTCGTGCCCGCAGATTCCGAGCGGCTGGCCTGGCTGACCGGGTTCACCGGGTCCGCCGGTCTGGCGATTGTCATGGCCGACCGGGCCGCCCTGTTCATCGACGGGCGCTATACCCTGCAGGTCAGGGATCAGGCAGACGGCTCAGTCTTCACGTTCCGCCATCTGATCCGCGAACCCGCAACCGACTGGCTGAAAGAACAGGTAACGGCCGGTATGCGGATCGGCTTTGACGCCCGGCTGCATGGCATCCGCGCCGCCGCCGGGTTGCGCAAGGCCGTTGAAGCTGCCGGCGGCGAACTGGTCGCGGTCGACGATAATCCGGTGGATACGGTCTGGACGGACCGTCCGCTCCGGCCCCTGTCACCCGTCCTGCCGCATCCGGATTTCTTTGCCGGCGAGCCCGCCGAGCGCAAGCGCAAGCGTATCGGACAGATCATCGGGGCGCGCGGCGCGGTGGCCACCGTGCTGTCGCAGCCGGAGTCCGTTGCCTGGCTGCTCAACATCCGGGGACAGGACACGGAAAGCACGCCGCTGCCGCTGTCGCACGCCATCCTTCGGTCAGACGGATCCGTCGACCTGTTCATCGATTCGCTGAAACTGACCGCGGCCACCCGGACGCATCTCGGTGAGGCCGTAACCCTGCACCAACCGGACCGGCTGGGTGCCGCACTGGAGGCGCTGGGGGCAGACGGGGCCGGAATCAGCATCGACCCGAATGGTGCGAATGAATGGATTCGCCTGCAACTGCTGACCGGCGGGGCCGAGATCATCAGCGAAGACGACCCCTGTATCCTGCCCCGCGCACTGAAAAACGATGCCGAGCGGGCGGGGACCATCGCCGCCCACCGCCGGGACGGTGCCGCCCTGTCACGGTTCCTGCACTGGCTGGACGAGAATGCACCGGGGGTCAGCGAACTGGATTGCGTTCGCCAGCTCGCTGCCTTCCGCGAGGGGGGCGAGCATTATCGCGGCCCCAGCTTCAATACCATCGCCGGATCCGGTCCGAACGGTGCCATCGTGCATTACCGGGTGACGGAAGCGACCGACAGAAAGCTGGGGGCAGGGGAGCTGTTTCTGGTTGATTCCGGCGGCCAGTATCTCGACGGAACAACCGATGTCACCCGCACCGTCGCGATCGGCACACCCGATGACGAGATGAAGCGTGCCTTCACACTGGTGCTGAAAGGCCATATCTCACTGGCCACCGCCCATTTTCCGACTGGAACAAGGGGCGGACAGCTCGACAGCCTGGCGCGCGAGCATCTCTGGCGCCACAGCCTGAACTATGACCATGGCACCGGCCATGGCGTCGGCTCCTATCTTGGCGTCCATGAGGGACCGCAGCGGATCGGCGGGATGAGTGATGTGGCGCTGGAACCGGGCATGATCATTTCCAACGAACCCGGCTATTACAAAACCGGCGGCTTCGGTATCCGCATCGAAAATCTGGTGCTGGTGGAAGATATCGACAATACGGGCGAGGGGGGCTGGCTCGGCTTTCAGACACTGACACTGGCCCCGATTGACCGGCGGCTGATTGACCGGGCCCTGATGGACCCAGTGGAAATCAGATGGCTGGATGCCTATCATGCCGACGTGGCAAGGCTGATCGGGCCACAGCTTGACGGGGCGGCAGCCGACTGGCTGGCCCGGGCGACGGCACCGCTGAACAGCTGATCAGGCGGCGGCAAAGGCCTCCATCCGGCGGGCCAGCGCAATATCCTTCTCCGTCACACCGCCTGCGTCATGGGTCGACAGCGTCACCTCGACCATCTTGTAGACGTTGAACCATTCCGGGTGATGGTCGGCCTTCTCTGCGGCCAGGGCGACCCGCGTCATGAAACCGAAGGCCTCATTGAAATCACGGAACGAGAAGACCTTTGTGATGGCATTCCGGTCCTCAACCTCCCGCCAGTCCGGCAGGGAAGCCAGAGCCTCTGTTCGCGCTTTACCTTCGAGTTTTGGCATCCGGTTTCTCCTTCAGGTTTAACCTGCCCTGATGTTGGGCCCTGAGACGGGGGATCAACAACCATCCCATGGCTGTTTATCCATCTTATTTGGGCATGATAAACACAACAATTCTCTCATTTCAGCATATCAAGGACCGGGCTATACTGCCCACAGGACTGGGAGAGAGGCGACATGGATATCGACCGTATTGATCATTTTGTCATCACCGCACGGGATGTCACGGCAACCGCAGCGTTCTACGAGCGGGTGCTGGGCATGAAAGTTGTCACCTTTGGCGCAGGGCGCACCGCCCTGACCTTTGGCCGGCAGAAGATCAACCTGCATCAGGCCGGTGCAGAGCCGGAGCCAAGAGCCGCCCGCCCGACACCGGGCGGCAGCGATTTTTGCCTGATCACCACCACCGCCATTCCCGAGGTGGTGAAGCATCTGGAGACCTGCGGGGTCGAGATCGAACTTGCCCCCAGCAGCCGCACCGGTGCAACCGGGCCGATCACCTCGGTCTATTTCCGCGATCCCGACGATAATCTGGTGGAGGTATCAACCTATGACTGACACTCACCTGCCGCTGACCGGGGTCCGGGTTCTGGAACTTGGCCATTATATTGCTGCCCCTTTTTGCACGCGGGTGCTTGCCGATATGGGGGCTGATGTCATCAAGGTTGAACCGCCGGGCAAGGGCGACCCGGTCCGCAGCTGGGGGATGCAGATCGACGGGCGTGCGCCCTGGTGGTCGGTGCATGGCCGCAACAAGCAATCCATGACCGTCAATCTGAAACATCCGAAGGCCGTCGGGCTGGTGCTTGATCTGGTCCGGGGTTGCGAAATCGTTGTCGAGAACTTCCGCCCCGGTCAGCTGGAAGCCTTCGGGCTGGGCCCGGAGGTCCTTGCGGCAGCCCGTCCCGGCATCGTTCTGGTCCGGATTTCCGGCTATGGTCAGACCGGACCGGACCGCAACCGTGCCTCTTTCGGTGTTATCGGCGAGGCCCGTGGCGGGCTGCGGCATCTCTGCGATCACCCGCCGGGGGTCTCTGACCTGCCGCCGGTCCGTACCGGCATCAGCCTGGGCGACAGTGTTGCCGGGCTTTACGGGGGACTGGGGGCGCTGGCCGCCCTGTTGCGCCAGCGCAGTGAAGGCGGCGACGAAGCCCGGATTGTCGATGTCGCCCTGAATGAATCGGTCTTCACCCTGCTGGAAGGCGCCCTGCCCGAATATGGCCTGACCGGGGACATTCGCCAGCCAACCGGATCGACCCTGCCGACCAACGCCCCCTCGAACGCCTATCGCACGGCGGACGACGTCTGGATTCTGATTGCCGCCAATTCGGACCCGCTGTTCCGGCGTCTGTCGAAACTGATCGGCAAACCGGACCTGCCGGACAATCCCGACTATATCGACAACCCGTCCCGTGTCGCCCATCGGGAGATGCTGGACAGCCTGATCAGCGACTGGGCGACCGGCATGGATGCGACAACCGCCCTCGACCTGCTGGAGGCGGCAGATATCCCGTCAACGCGGGTTGCCACCATCGCCGACTGTGCGGCAGACGAACAGTTCCTTGCCCGCGATATGGTGCATGACGTCAAGGATCCGAATTTCGGGAAAACCCGCCATCCCGGTGCCGTGCCGGTCTTCGGCGGTGTTGACCGCAAATCCGCTGTCCGCTGGCCGGGCGCGGCCGTCGGCGAACATACCGACGATATTCTGAAATCCCTGGGACTGGATGACGAGACCGTCCGGACCCTCAGAGAGGAGAAAGTGATATGAGCGACATAACCCTGGTCGATGTCGCACCGCGTGACGGTTTTCAGGCGGTGCGGGATTTCATCCCGACAGAAACCAAGATCGAGGCCCTGCGAAAGCTGGAGCGGGCCGGGTTCAGCCGGATCGAGATCGGGGCCTGCGTCAGCCCGAAGGCAATCCCGCAGATGGCGGATATTGATGCCCTGCTGGCGGAAGCCGGAGGCAAACCCTACCGTGCAGCGGTACTGGCCCCGAACGCAAAAGGGGTTGCGCTGGCACTGGAGAAAGGCGCGAAAGACATCGTCTTCGTGCTGTCCGTCTCCGAAGCACATAACCGGAGCAATGTGCGACGGTCGGTGGCCGATTCCTTTGCCGATCTTGAACGTGCGCTGGCGGAAGCCGGGGACCGCAAGTTCAGCTTCCGGTTCAACCTCGCCACCTGTTTCGACTGCCCGTTTGACGGCACCGTCGCCATTCAGGCGGTGCGTGACTGTGTTGAGGCCGCACTTCGCCTGCGGCCGGAGACGGAGTTCGGCATCTGCGACACCACCGGTCGCGCCAGTCCCGGCCATGTCCGCGACCTGTTTCAGGGCCTGATCGCCGATTACGGCAGCGAGACGGCGAGCTTCGCCTTTCATGGCCACGATACCTTTGGTCTGGGTGTTGCCAACGCCATCGCCGCCTTTGACGCCGGGGTGCGGATTTTCGATGCCGCGGCAGGCGGTCTGGGTGGCTGTCCCTTCGCACCGGGGGCCACCGGCAATACCGCCAGTGAAGATCTGGTCTTTGCCTTCGAGCATATGGGGATCAGCACCGGCGTCGATCTCGATGCCCTGCTGGAGGCTGCCGATTTCTGTGCAGCGGTCGAGCCGGCGCAGGCCGGGGGCCATGTCCGCCTGCTGCCAAGAGCCCGCGTCACCTCGGTCCAGCACGCCGCAGCCGCGCAATAACCACTCGATGCGGATCGACTTCGCCAGCCTGCAACTGTTTGTGACCGCCTGCCGACGCGGATCGATCACCGCTGCGGCGGCGGCCCATCACATCGCGGCATCGGCGGTCAGCCGCAGACTGGCCGATATGGAAGCCGCCAGCGGCGTAACCCTGCTGGAGCGATCAAAACGCGGGGTAACCCCGACCGCTGCCGGCCAGGCACTGCTGGCCCGGGCCGAGGATATGCTGCGTCTTGCCGACCGGATCGACGGCGATCTGGCCGATTTTTCAACCGGCGTGCGCGGCACGGTGCGGCTGGCCGCCAATACCTCGGCTGTCACCCAGTATCTGCCGGACGATCTGGCGGGCTTCGGACAGGCCCATCCGGATGTGCGGATTGAACTGCGGGAACTGGTCTCCGGCGATATCGTCGCCGCGGTATCAGACGGCCTCAGCGATCTCGGCATTGCCGCCGCGCATGTTCCCATGCCGGGCCTGCAGGCACGGCCCTACCGGCAGGACAGGCTGGTCGCCGTCGTGCCCTCTGCCCATCCGCTGGCCAGTCGCAGGACGGTGCAGATGGCGGATATGGCCGATCTCGATTTTATCGCCCTGCAGGGTGAAAGCTCGCTGCGTAACCTGCTGCAGGCAGAAGCCGCGCAACTGGGCGGCAGTCTTGCGATCCGGGTCGAAATGCTGAGCTTCGACGCCATTCGCCGCATGGTCGCTGCCGGCCTGGGGATCACCGTGCTGCCACGCGGCGCGGTCGATCCCTATCTTGACCGGCTGGCCGTCACCGCCATTGCGATTGATGAACCCTGGGCGATCCGGCAACTGGTCCTCATTGCCCGCGATTTCACCGGCCTGTCCCCGGCCGCCCGCGCCCTCTCCCGGACGCTGGCCGGGTAAGGCGGACCCGTCCGGGCCACTCCCTGCTCATCTCAACAGGCCTCATCCTGAACCCGTTTCAGGATCCTTCACAACTGCATGAGGGGGTTGCGGGAGGTCCTGAAACGAGTTCAGGACGAGGGGGATACGGCCAGCCTCACAGCGTGCGCAGAAATGCCAGCAGGTCGGCCTTCTCGGCGGCGGTCAGGGCAAGCGGGCGGAGCAGGCGTTCGCCGTCGACATGAAGGCGGCTTTCATCCAGCTCCGAATAATGATCAATGACATCTTCCAGCCGGGCCAGACTGCCATCATGCATATAGGGGGCGGTCCGGGCGACAGCGCGCAGGGAAGGCACCCGGAACTCGCCGAAATTGCGCGGAAGCAGGCGGACCTGACGGGTCTGGCGCCGGGCCGCATCTGACGGATCGTCGGAATAGATGCCGGTGCGGCTGAACGGATTGTCCTGCAGGGCGCGGATACCGCCATAACGGCCCCGGTCGACGCCGCCCGGAATAAAGTACGGCACACCGACATCGGCAAACTCGCCGTTCGAGAAGGCCGGGCCATAATGGCAGAGCGAACAGCGCCCCTTTCCGGCAAACAGTTTCAGGCCACGCTGCGCCGGTTCCGGATAGCGTGCCATTGCCGCCGCATCATCGCGGTCCAGCGCGTCACGGAAATCGTCGAAAGCGGTGCGCGGTGTCGTCTGTGTTTCCTGCCAGGCGGCCAGCGCCTTGCCGATATCGGCCAGCAAGCGGTCTGCCGCAACCTGCTCCGGCACCTTACCGAAACTGTTGCGATAGCCATCCCGCAGATCGGGGTTTTCCCGAATGGTCGCGGCAACACCTTCTGCCGTATTGTTCAGCTCTGCCCGGTTCAGGATGGGCCGGATACTGGCCGCCCAGAGGCTGTCACTGGCCCCGTCCCAGCCATACCAGCGGCGGCCCGCCAGATTCAGGGTGGCCGGTGTATTGCGGGTGATCTCGCCCCGTCCGGCGGGCGTCGCCAGACCGTCGCTGAAGGCAACGTCCGGATGATGGCAGTCGCTGCAGGCCATCGCCCCGTCTGTCGACAGACGGGGATCACGGAACAAAGCCTCGCCAAACCGGATGGCCTTGCGATCACCGGAAACCCGGTTGGTTGAATCGGGCTGCCGGGCGGGTGGCCAGGGGCCATGTGACAGAATGATCGCCGTCTCGTCCGCCGTAAAGTCAGCGGCCAGACCGGCAGAGGCAGCGCCCAGCAGGGCCAGCGCCAGCAGGCCTGACAGCCTGTGCCTCATTGCACCTGACGGTCAGACGAGAAGGTGGTCTCCACGCCGCCCGCCTGCCGGACAAACCGGAACCGCCAGAGGCCCGGCATATGCAGGACAAACCCCTCGGCCACATACAGGCCGGGTTCTGTCTCCCGCACCTCGACCTGATAGTTCATCCCGTGGCCATGGGCCGGCATGATCGCATCGACCGTCAGCCGGACATCCGCCGGTACCGGGTCGATGCAGATTTCCAGCTCGAACGGCTCGCCGACGGTAATCTCGCCGACAGGGCGATAGACCAGCCTGGCAGAGCCGGCCGTCAGGCGCGTTGCACCTTCACCGCCGGGGCAGCCGGCCATCGCCGTATGTGCGGATATCAGCAGAAACAGGCCTGCGAGAACAGTCAGTTTGTACCAAGTGCCCATGTCGCCAGTTCCCTCGCATTCTTCCAGGCAATCCGTTCAGCCACAGCCGGTGGCAGATCGGCCAGCCATTCACGGCTCCAGTTCGCATGGTCGATGACATAGTACCAGCGTTCCGGCGTGTAGGTATCCGAGCCGAGCATGAAACGGTCCGGGAAATCGAGGAACAGCTGCCGCCAGCCATCGGACACCTTGCCCTTGAAGGCATGGTCTGTCCGGTAGGCCAGATCGCCGTAAAGCCGGGGGTGGCGTTCCATCATGGCGCGGATATCCGCCGGTGAATCAAACCCGGAATGCGCCCAGAGCACCGTCGCTTCCGGCCACTGGGCAAAATGCCGGGAAACGGCGTCGGCATCGGAATGCGAATGCAGGAAAATGTTGTGCTGTTTTGCCAGCTCAACCACCTGCCGCATCACCGGGCTGTCCGCATCCGATCCGTAGATATGAAACTCGCCGATCCCGGCATATTTGTATTTCGCCAGCCGGTCCTTCAGATGGTCGATCACCGTCAGGTCACGAAACCAGGTGCCCAGCTCGCCCCGCCGGCGATAGGGCCTGAGGACAGGCACCACGATATCCGGCGCCGCTTCATACAGCATCCGGGTACCTTCATCGCTGGAGGACGACACCATGGCCATCCGCAGACCTGCCTTGCGCAGGATCTCCGCGGCCTGTGCGGGCGGCAGCATGTCCCAGGCATCGTGGCTGTAATGCATATGGGAATCGGCAATCGGCAGCGGGTCTGCCGCCACGGCCGGTTGCCCGAGGCAAACCCCGAGCGACAGCAGCGCCGCCAGTTGTCCTGTCCATGGTCTCATTGGCGTAAGCTCCGGAATAATCGACAGAATGTTCGTGGTGACAGTGGTCACCCGGTTCAAGTCTGCAGTCTAGCCGGAATTCTGTTCTTCAGGACAATCAACTTCCCGTCGGTTGTCCCGCAGCGACGGATCCAGGGGCAGGGGCAGGGCCGGCAGACGGTTGCCGCCGGCATCCCTCACAGAACGGGCAAACAGCCCCCGGCTGGCAAATGCCGGATCACCAACCGCTTCCTGAAGCGAGGCGACCACCGTACAGCAGACATCCTGTCCGGCAAACCGTTCCTGCCATTCTGCGGCCGTCCGCTGCGCAATCAGCACTGCCACAGCAGCCTTTGTTGCCGCCGGATCAGGGACATCATTCCGCAGGCTGTCCGGCAATCCGGTCAGATCGCAAAACCGGTCCCAGAATCTTTGCTCCAGCGGGGCCGCAGCCAGAAAGCGGTTATCCGCCGTGCGATAGATCGCGTAACGCGGCGACCCGCCGGTCAGCAGACCGTCACCCCCGGCCGGCCAGTCGCCGGTATATCCCCTGGCCAGTTCCATGAAGGCGAGGGGAAACAGGTTGTCAGCCATCGGAATATCCAGATGCAGACCCCGCCCGCTGCGATCCCGCTGGCGCAGCGCCAGCAGGATATTCATCACCGCCGGCCAGGCCCCGCCGGCGATATCAGCATTCAGCGTGGCCGGAACAACCGGCGCACCGTCAGCGCCCCGCGCCAGGGACAGCAGGCCGCTTGCCGCCATATAGGTCAGGTCATGACCCGCCTCCGCGGCCCGCGGGCCGGTCTGGCCAAACCCGGTGATCGAACAGGTAATCAGTCGCGGATTGACCTGTTGCAGCATCTCCGGCCCGAGCCCCAGACGGGCGAGGACACCCGGACGGAACTGCTCAACCAGAATATCGGCGTCTTTCAGCAGCTCCGTGATCTCTTCCAGGCCATCTGCCGTCTTCAGATCAATGCTGACCGATTGCTTGCCCCGGTTCAGCAGCAGAAACGAGGCGCTGCTCTCGCCAAAGGCTGGCGGAAAGAACCGCATCTCATCACCGTCCGGCGGGCGTTCGACCTTGATGACGCGTGCCCCCGCCTCGGCCAGATACAGCGTCGCCAGCGGCCCGGGAAGCAGGGTCGAGAGATCAATGACGGTCACATCTTCAAGCGGCAGCAGGGTCACGGAACAACGCCTCATTCGTGGACAGAGGCCGCAAGCAGACGCCTAGTCTGCAGCGCCGTCAATCAGGCCGATCGTGTGATCCGGCAGATCAATCCGGAAACAGGAGCCTTTTCCGGGTTCAGTTTCGACCTCGATCTTCCCGCCCAGTTTTTCAATGACCTGCCGGACCAGCGCCAGACCGATGCCGGTTCCGGAGGGTCCGCTGGTATCACCATGCAGCCTGACGAAGGGCTCGAAAATGCTGTCGACCCGGTCCGGCGGAATGCCGATTCCGTTATCCCAGACCTCCAGCGCGACCCGGCCATCCGGCAGCCGCCTGAAGCGGACACCCGCCTTGTTGCCGTCGCCGATATATTTCACCGCATTGGTCAGCAGATTGACCAGAACTCTGAGCAGGCCACCCCGCCGTGTCGTCAGATAGAGCTGTTTCGCCACATCAATCTCGATCTCGACGTTATTTTCGCGGGCCATACCACTGATGATGGTAACAGCCTCTGCCGTCAGCTCATGGAGATTGACCCGCTGCTCCGGCTCGTCGGCTATTTCAAGGCGCTGCATGTCCAGCACATCGCCGATCAGGGCATAGAGCAGGTTCGATGACGAATGGATATCCTCGACATATTCTTTCTGCTGATTGCTCAGATCACCGGCATATCCACCACGGATCATGTCGGTGAAACCGATGATCGCATTGAGCGGTGTGCGAAGCTCATGGCTCATTGTCGCCATGAACTGGGATTTCAAGCTGCTGGTCTCCTCCGCCTGCTGTCGCGCGGCCTCGACCTCGGCAAAGGCATTTCGCAGGGCGCGGGTGCGCTCCTCGACAATATGTTCGAGACTTTCCGCCAGCGCCCGGAGGTCACTGTTCGCCTTTTCCAGTTCTTCAATTTTAGGTGTCGCAAGCACCTTCGGCAACAGCGGCCAGAGCATGACCGCAACGACCAGCGAGATCAGGGCGGTGGCCAGTTTGGCCATACCGGCGGCGGCATAGATCGGTTCCCACAGGGTGACGATGCCGAACACATGGGTCACGCCGCAGAACAGGATAAAGACGCTGAACAGATGCAGGCATTTGTAAGAGTTAAGATCAGGTCGTCGCCGGGCGATAATCTGCAGAACGAGGGGAATACTGAAATAGGAAAGCGCAATAACAGCGTCTGTCGCAACAAACAAATCGATCAGTGCCGGATCCCAGATCAGGCAATAGCCATGCGCTGCAAAGCCCTCGGAGTTCGCGAGCCAACCAAGAAAATCAGACATGCTGCCCCTCTGTCTGGTTTGCCGAAACCAGAGCATGCCACAGCCAGGGGAATCGTTCTAATAGGTATAAACCCTCAACAACGGTTTAGTTGTAAAAATTACGACACATATACCATATGTATTCCACGGGAGACCACGTTACAGCCCGAGCCGCTTTTCCGTGTCGGCATTGCGAACCGCGCGCTGCAGTTTCTGGAAGGCCCGCACCTCAATCTGGCGAATACGTTCGCGCGAGACGCCATAGACATGGCTGAGATCTTCCAGCGTCTTGGGGTCTTCCTCCAGACGCCGGGACACGATGATATGGCGTTCCCGCTCGTTCAGACTGGTCAGCGCGTTCTGCAGCAGGTCGCGCCGGTAATGTGACTCATCATCGGCAATCAGCAGCTGTTCCTGATTTTCGGAATCGTCTTCCAGCCAGTCCATCCACTCGCCATCGCCATCCATGCTCAGCGGGGCATTCAGGCTCTGGTCGGGTCCGGACAGCCGGCGGTTCATGGAAATCACATCACCGCTGGAGACCGCCAGCTTGTGGGCAATCTCGTCAACCGCCTCGACCGGCATATCGCCCTCCGACAGCTCCTTCATCTTGCCCTTGAGCTTGCGCAGGTTGAAGAACAGTTTCTTCTGCGAGGCTGTGGTGCCCATTTTCACCAGCGACCATGAATGCAGGATATATTCCTGGATCGCCGCCCGGATCCACCACATCGCATAGGTTGCCAGACGAAAACCCTTGTCCGGGTCAAAGCGGCGAACGGACTGCATCATGCCGACATTGCCCTCGGAGATCAGCTCGGCGACCGGCAGACCATAACCGCGATAGCCCATCGCAATCCTGACCACCAGCCGCAGATGGCTGTTGATCAGCTGGTTCATGGCATCCTCGTCATCCTCTTCGCGCCAGCGACGGGCCAGTTCCATCTCGTCTTCATGTTCCAGCATCGGATAGCTGCGGATATCGCGCATGTACCGCGACAGGTTGGCTTCCGGTGTGGTGGATATTTCGCTGATCGCCTGTGCCATGGTCCCCTCCGGCCAGAAAGCAGGCCACGGCAGGGTCACCGTGACCGGGTGTGTTTCATATTCACATCATCTACGGCAGGGGGGAGTGCGCGGATCACCGGGGAGTCAAAAATGCTCCGGATCGCGTCATCAATGGTACAGCCTTCTGCCGGACAGCCGGCAGAACAACCATCCGGATATCAGTCCGGCTGAAGGCGGTCAGCAACAGGAAGGGTTACGGATTTCCCGCCTGTACGGCGGATATCAGCGTCAGTGGCCGTGCGAGACCGCCTCGGCACCGGCCTTCAGGCGATAGGTGCGCGAGCAGTAGGGACAGACGATTTCTGTTTCACCCGCGCCGATGGTCAGATAGACGCGGGGATGACCGAGCGAACCACCTCCACCATCACAGGCGGCCTTGCGGGTCTCAACTTCGATGACTTCAAACGGGTCCATGGCGACAATCCGGGAGTTACAGGGTTGCGGGCTTCTCCGGGCGGTCGTTGACCACCCCAAGACTGAATGATACCCATGCGCACGCTCCGATCAACAGCCTGAACGGCCATGACCGAACTTCCCCGCTATGCCGTCGAAATCGAGAACCTGTCAAAAACCTATCGCCCGAAAACCGGCGGCGAGGTCAGGGCGCTCGACAATGTCTCGCTGAACATCCCCCGCGGCGCGTTCTTTGCCCTGCTGGGGCCGAACGGTGCCGGTAAATCGACCCTGATCAATATTCTTGCCGGACTGGTCCTGAAAACCGGCGGAACAGCGAAGATCTGGGACCGGGATATCGATACCCGCCCGCGCCAGGCCCGCGCCGCCATTGGCATCGTACCGCAGGAGCTGAATATCGATCCGTTCTTCACGCCCCGGGCCCTGCTGGATATTCAGGCCGGTCTTTACGGCGTGCCGAAACGCGAACGCCGGACGGACGAAATTCTCAGGGCCATCGGTCTGTCCGACAAGTCGGAAGCCTATGCGCGGTCACTCTCCGGCGGCATGCGCCGGCGCCTGCTGGTTGGCAAGGCGATGGTGCATACACCGCCCGTCCTGGTGCTGGACGAGCCAACCGCCGGGGTCGATATCGAACTGCGCCGCCAGCTCTGGGACTATGTGCGCGAACTGAACCGCCAGGGCACCACGGTTCTGCTGACAACCCACTATCTCGAAGAAGCAGAAGAGCTCTGCGATACCATCGCGATCATCAACCACGGCAAGCTGATTGCCTGCGAGCCGACACAGCAACTGCTGAAGCGGATGGATTCCAAGGAGCTGCAGATCCAGACCGGCGAGACCCTGTCCACCATCCCCGATGCCCTGCAGGTCTATGATCCCGAACTGCGCGGCGACAACCGGATGGTGTTCCGCTACTCGCCCTCGCAGGTCAATGTGGCAGCAATTCTGGATGCGGTGCGAACCGCGGGTCTGACCATCAGTGATCTGTCGACTGTCGAGGCGGATCTGGAAGATATTTTCCTCTCGCTCACCAGCCATCGCGAGACCGGGGGCGGGGCGGGATAAAAGGGGCCGGCAATGATGCGGCGGTTTGCCCCGGGCGCGGCGCTGATTCTCGTCATCCTGACCGGGGCCTGTGCCCCGGTCGAGATTCCGCCGGGCGCCGGACAACAGCAGCCGGCACTTAACCAGTCCTCCCTGATCAGCTTTGACGGCACCGCCCTGCCCCTGCGGCGGTGGTTGCCGGAGGTTGACCGGCCGGACGCGGTGATCCTCGCCCTGCATGGCTTCAACGATTATGCCAACGCCTTCAGCACGCCGGCACCCTGGTTCACACAGCAGAACCTGGCGGTCTTTGCCATCGACCAGCGCGGCTTCGGTGACGCGCCGGGGCGGGGTTACTGGCACAGCGAGACCGCACTTACCGGTGATGTGGCGGCCGCGCTGGACCTGCTGGGCCAGCGTTATCCCGGTATTCCGCTGTACCTGATGGGGGTCAGCATGGGGGGTGCCGTTGCCCTTGCCAGCCTCACCGATCCCCGGGTCAGCCGGGCCGTGCAGGGCACCATCCTGCTCGCCCCCGCCATCTGGGGGGCTTCCACACAGCCCTGGTGGCAGCGGGGCGGCCTCTGGCTGTTCGCCCATACCATTCCCTGGATGCGGCCAACCGGCCAGGGGCTGGGCATTCAGGCCTCGGACAATATCGAGATGCTGCGCGGCCTCGGACGCGATCCCAAGGTGATCAAGAAAACCCGGATCGATGCCGTCTACGGTCTCGTCCGGCTGATGGATTCAGCGCTGCTGGCCAGCCGGGGCCTGAAAACCCCGGCACTTGTTCTCTATGGCGCAAAGGATGAGGTGATTCCGCCGAAGCCAACCCGCCAGATGCTCCGCAACCTGCCCCCGGACACGGCTGAACGGCGACGCATTGCGGTCTATCCGGAGGGCTGGCACATGCTGCTGCGCGACCTTCAGGGCGAGGTGGTCTGGCGCGACATTGCCAGCTGGATCCGGCGACCGGAGGACCCGCTGCCCTCCGGTGCCGAAGCCTATACCAAAACCTTCATGACAAGGGACTGAGCCGGCGGGTCAGCCCACCGGCACGGTCTGGACCATCGCCGGGCGCTTTGAGAATTCGGCAAACCATGCTGCCAGTTTCGGCCGGCCCTCGCGCCAGTTCTTTTCGTCATGCCGCAGATCGATATAGCCGAGCGCCGCACCGATTGCGAAATGACCGATATGCACATCGCCGTCGAGCTGCGAGATGTCTTTCTCCAGTGCTTCCGTCGCCGAGCGAATACCGTTCCAGTGACGTTCACCCCAGGTCGGGGAGCGTTCGCCGTTGATGCGGCCTTCATGAACAATCAGGAACGAACAATCGGCCATACCATTGCCCAGCGCCATCAGGGTCAGGGCCCTGAAGCGGGCGCGCGGCTCTGCCGGGTAAAGCTTGTGGCCGGAATGCTGGGTATCGAAATATTCCGTAATCACCGAGGAATCGAACAGCAGGTCACCGTCATCAGTTTCCAGCGAGGGCAGTTTGCCGAGCGGGCTGAGCGGGTTGATGCCCTGCAGCGGCTTGCTGGCATCTGCAGGCACTTTCTCGACCCGGTCCACGACGCCGGTTTCAATGGCGACAGCCATGCATTTGCGGGCATAGGGCGAGGCAGGTGAATAGACGAGCTTCATAGAACAGGATCTCCCGATCGGGCGGTTATGGGCTGGGGCGTCAGCGGGTAGCTGGCTTCGATCGCGTAATGTGAGCCATCCCGCGTCAGCACGCTGGAAAACAGGCTGAAATCTTCAACGGGGAAGGGCTGCGTTGCAAACAGGTTTTTCTGCCGGCAGAACCCCGCCAGACGATCAAACCGGATGTCACGCAGACGGGCAATCGTCACATGGGGATGAAACCTGCGCTTTTCCGGACGTATCCCGAACCGTTGCAGGGCAGAGACAATCCGTTCCTGCAACTGGATGAGGTCGGGGTTTTTCTCTATATCGACATAGAGCAGCCGCCCTTCACCAGCGCGCGCCTTCTGGCCAAACCAGTCAACGCCGGAGAGCCGCAGGTCAAAGGATGGCGAGCGCACACCCTCCAGTGCCAGATCAGCATCATCGGCAGTATGGCGGTCAATTTCGCCCAGAAAACAGAGGGTCAGATGCATGTTTTGCGGCGGCACCCACCGGGCACCGGGCAGATCGGTCTGAAGCAGTTCAAGCTGCCGGCGAACTTCTTCCGGCAGTGTCAGTCCGACAAACAGGCGCAACATGCGTCATCTCCCCGGCGGCCGGTCAGAGGTAGGCGTTCGGCCGCTCTGCATTGATCGCTTCAATTCCGTCCAGGACATCGCCGGACAGATCGGTTGTTACCGCCTCGATATTCGCCTTCAGCTGCGGCATCTTTGTGGCACCGATAATAACGCTGGTCATGAATCTGCGCGACCCGCAGAACGCCAGCGCCATTTCAGCGGCTCCGAGGCCATGCTGCTTTGCCAGCGCAACATACTTCTCTGTCGCGTCGAAAGCGGTTTTCGACATGTAGCGCGGAAAATAATCCGGCCAGCGCGACAGACGGGCACCATCCGGGCGGGCATCGCCAAGATATTTGCCGGTCAGCATGCCCGATGCCAGGCAGCCATAGGCCAGCAGCCCGACATCCTCGCGGATGGCGATTTCGGCTGTGCCGACCTCGAACGTTCGGTTGATCAGGTTATAGGGGTTCTGAATGCTGGCGATACGAGGCAATTCCCCGGCTTCGGAATGCCGCAGGTAATCCAGCAAGCCCCAGGGGGTCTCGTTCGAGACCCCGATATGGCGAATTTTTCCGGCAGCGACCATTTCGCCCAGCGCCACCAGCGTCTCGGCAATCGGTGTCACCTCTTCCACATCGTCATGGGTGTAGTTCAGGGCACCGAAATAGTTCGTGCTGCGGGCCGGCCAGTGGATCTGGTACAGGTCGATATAATCCGTCTTCAGACGCCGGAGGCTCTGGTCGACAGCCACCCGGATATCCGCGGCATCAAGTGTCGGCCTTGCGCCGCCGGGCCGGGCCTTTGGAAAGCGGTCGCCCGGGCCAAGCGCCTTTGTCGCCAGAATGACCTTGTCCCGGTTACCCCTTGCGGCCAGCCAGTCACCGATAATTTCCTCTGTCCGGCCATAGGTCTCCGGCTTCACCGGGACGGAGTACATCTCGGCGGTGTCGATGAAGTTCACCCCCTGGTCGAAGGCATAGTCGAGCTGCTCAAACGCTTCGTCCGGGCCGTTCTGTTCGCCATAGGTCATGGTGCCCATGCAAACGAGGCTGACATCAAGCCCGGTGCGGCCAAGGGGTCTGTATTTCATGAGAATCTCTTTTAACTCGCGGATATGACGCTGACGTTACATCAGCAGGGTGAGGACGCCTGTATAGCTGTAGAGGCGATTGTTGCAAATCTCGCCATTGCCGAAAAAGCCGGTGTAGGGAATATCCCCGAACTGTTCCCGGATGGCCTTTGCCTCGAAATGCGGATCGGCAAACAGTCCCGGACCGCGGGCAATGCAGGAATAATAGAGCGCCCCGCGTGGCTGGCGGCCATCAAGCCGGCGGGCCACATCCTCCAGCATCCGATGCATGTCCTGCTCTGCCCCCTCCGGATCCCGCCGCACGAACATCAGCCGGTCACCATCCTGGACATGGTCACCGATGGCGACCAGATCACGTTCCGGATCAAGCGCCACAAGACTGCGCACAACATAGTCGCGGGTATCGGACCCCGAAACCGGCAGCGCCACATGGATCAGGCCGCCAATCTGCTGCAGGTCGCGCGACAGCAGCTCGCCGATATCATCTTTCATCACCGCCAGCGCCGGGCGGTCATCCAGCTTCACCAGAACATGCTCGACAGATTCCGTAACGGTATGAAACGGCCCGACCGGCGTGCAGCCCTGGGATAATCCGCAGATCGCCTCGATCTCCGGCGACAGCAGAACCCCGGAGAGCCCCCCGGAAATCATCCGTCCGGCAATCTGGCGACCACGCCCCCGTGACGCCGTCAGTCCGCCGATCAGAAACCCGCCGGTCGTCGTGGCCGTGCCGGCCATTGCCTGCAGCAGATTTTCGCTGCCCGGATCACCATGGGCAATCACAAGCGGCGGGGCGAAGGAATCTGTCCAGCCACCGGCTTCGAGCGCCGCCAGCTCGCCCGACGGGCTGAACAGCTGGTAGTCACCGGCCGCGAGGTCGCCGGTCATGACTGACAGGGCCGGCATGTCGAAATGCGATTCACCGCCACCGCAGACACCATAGCCTGTGGTCCCGGTCCAGTCGGCAACCCCCGTTTCCTGCTTCAGCATATCGAGGATCGGGTCGAGCATTTCCGTCAGACCGTCCGTGGCATAGATGAAGCCGAGCCGGTGCCCGTCGGTACGTCCGGCCAGCTGCTCGACAACGCCGGCCGTGGCAGTCTGCCAGTTCGTCCCGGCGGAGATTGCGGCAGCAAAACCCAAGGGTCAGCTGCTCCCGCCGTCAGCCTGGTCGAGCAGCTTCAGGACGTAAGGCAGAATTCTTTTTGTCACGACAGCAATACCCTCCGGATTGGGATGAATGCCATCCTGCTGGTTCAGTTCCGGCACGGCGGCGACACCTTCGAGAAAAAACGGATACAGCAGCACTTCTTTCTCCTCCGCCAGGTCAGGGTAAATTCTGCCGAAAGCTTCACCATATTCGCGGCCAAGGTTAGGCGGTGCCAGCATTCCCGCAAGTAAAACTGGTACGTTTGCCGCTTTTAGCTCCGTGATAATGCGGTCCAGATTGGCTCTGGTTGCAGCCGGTTCGAGGCCGCGCAGGGCATCATTTGCGCCAAGCTCGACAATCGCGGCATCCGGCCGGTCTGATAACAACCAGCCCAGCCGGCTGGCCCCGCCGGCCGTGGTATCGCCGGAGACACCGCCATTGATGACCGTCACCTTCCGCCCGGCCTGTTGCAGCGCTTCTGACAGCTGGTCCGTGAAGGCCTCGCCCTGCCTGACGCCGTAGCCCGCCGTGAGACTGTCACCCAGCACGAGCAGTTTCAGGGGGTCACGATCCGCCGCAATGGAGGTTCCGGAAAGTGCAACAACCGCGATGAGCGTAAAAACAACGTTGAAAATCTGTCGAAATCCGCCATATGCGGTTGCACTACCAACCGGTCGATCCCTGAGTGAAAGCCCCGACATGAACGATACTCCGCGAAACAGCGACCCGGCCATCCGGCTCGACAACTTACACCTTACGTTGGGTGCAGAGTCCCGGGAGGTCAACATCCTGCGCGGGATTGATCTGCAGGTCGCCCGGGGAGAGGCCGTCGGCATCGTCGGGCCATCGGGCTCCGGCAAGACCTCCATGCTGATGGTTATCGCCGGTCTGGAACGGGCCACATCCGGTCAGGTCGCAGTCGCTGGTACTTCTCTCGACGGCCTTTCGGAGGACCAGCTTGCCCTGTTCCGGCGCCAGCATGTCGGCATTGTGTTTCAGGCTTTCCATCTGATCCCGACCATGACCGCGCTGGAGAATGTTGCCATACCGCTGGAGCTGGCCGGCCATGACGACGCCTTTGCACGGGCGGAGCGCGAACTGGACGCGGTCGGCCTGTCACATCGGCTCGGGCATTATCCGGGCCAGCTGTCCGGCGGGGAACAGCAGCGCACGGCACTGGCCCGCGCCTTTGCGATTGAACCGGATATCCTGCTGGCGGACGAGCCGACCGGCAATCTGGACGGCGAGACCGGACAGCAGATCGTGGATCTTATGTTCCGGCTGCGTAACGAACGCGGGGCCACCCTGATGCTGATCACGCATGACCCCAAACTGGCGGCAAAATGCGACCGCACCCTGACTCTGGCGGATGGCCGGATTGTCAGTGAAAAACTGCAGGCTGTCGCCTGATGTCATCCTTGCCGGTAGCACTCCGGATTGCCCTGCGCGAGCTGCGGGCGGGCATTCGCGGATTCAGGATATTCATCGCCTGTCTGGCGCTTGGTGTTGCCGCCATTGCCGCCGTCGGTGCCCTGTCGGCCAGTGTTGTCGAAAGTCTGGAACGTGACGGCCAGGCCATCCTCGGGGGCGATGCGGAGTTCCGGCTGCTGCATCGCGAGGCGGCTGACGGACAGGTCGAGGCCATGCAGGCTGCAGGGCAGATCTCGTTTTCGCGGCAGATGCGCGGCATGGTCCGGCTGGAAAATGTTCCGGACCAGGGAACACTGGTCGAGGTCAAGGCGGTGGACAATGCCTATCCGCTGTATGGCGCGATTACCCTGAACCAGAATATTTCACTGACAGACGCGCTGGCGCCCCGCGATGGCATCTATGGCGCGCTGGTCGACCCGAACCTGCTGACCCGGCTGACCGCAGAAGTCGGGGACAAGGTGCGTCTGGGCGATGCGCTGCTTGAAATCCGCGGCACGATTGCCCGTGAACCCGACCGGGTGACCAGCGTCTTCACGCTGGGGCCACGTCTGATGATCCATGGCGATGCGCTGGAGACCACCGGTCTGATTCAGCCCGGCAGCCTGGTCCGCAACTACTACCGTGTCCGGCTGAACGACGGCGTTGACCGCGGGCTCTGGCTCGACGGAATGCGGGATGACTTCACCGATGCCGGCTGGCGCATCCGCACGACCGAAGATGCCGCCCCGCGGGTCACCCGTTTCGTCGACCGGCTCGGGCTGTTCCTGACCCTGGTCGGCCTGACCATCCTGCTGGTCGGCGGCATCGGTGTCTCGAACGCGGTCCGGTCACATCTGGAAAGCCGGATCGGATCGATTGCGGTCCTGAAATGCGTCGGCGCAACGTCATCGGTGATTTTCCGGGCCTATCTTATCCAGGTCATGCTGATCGCACTGCTGGGGACAGCCATCGGCCTGCTGCTCGGTGCCTTCTCGCCCCTGCTGTTTGCCCGGGCGCTGGAAGCCGCCCTGCCGACGGATATTCCGTTCGGTTTTCATCTGCTGCCGATGGTTCAGGCCACTGCCTTCGGTCTGCTGACGGCACTGGTCTTCGCCCTCTGGCCGCTGGGCCGGGTTGGTGTCATTCCCGGCGCTGCGCTGTTCCGCAATCTGGTCGCACCGACCGCCGGCAGACCGCGGGGCGGGGTGCTGATCACGCTCGCCATCGCAGCCACGGCGCTGGTTGCACTGGCCGTCCTCGGCGCCAGCCGGCCCGGATTTGCCATTGCCTTTGTCATCGGCTCTGTCGCCGCGATGATGGCCTTTCGCTACTGTGCCCTCGGGGTCATGAAGCTGGCGGCCCGCGTCAATCCCGGTCGCGATGCCGGTCTGCGTCTGGCGCTGGCCAACATGCACCGGCCGGGTGCCGCAACCCCCGCGGTGATCATGTCGCTCGGCCTTGGCCTCGCGGTTCTCGTCGCCATCGGACAGATCGAGGGCAACCTCCGCCAGCAGGTCGATCAGGAGCTGCCGAACGAAGCCCCGGCCTTTTTCTTCATCGATATCCAGCGTGACCAGATCGACGGTTTTGAAGCCGCCGTCCGCAAGGTCGAGGGTGCCGGAGAGATCGAACGCACGGCAACCCTGCGCGGCATGATCGTCGGGGTGAACGGGCGACCGGCATCGGAAATTGCCGCCGACCCGGATCAGGCCTGGGTGCTGCAGGGCGACCGCTCGATCACCTATGCCGCCCGGCCCGCACCGGACGCCAATATCGTCGCGGGCGAATGGTGGGACGCCGATTACCGGGGTGAGCCGCTGGTCTCGTTCGAGGCGGATGCCGCAAAAGGTATCGGGCTGAATGTCGGTGACCAGATCACCGTCAATATTCTGGGCCGCAAGATTACGGCGAAAGTGGCCAACCTGAGGGATGTCGACTGGGGGACATTACGGCTGAACTTCGTCATGGTCTTTTCGCCGGGCGTGCTCGACGGTGCACCCTACACCTATATCGCAACCGCCAAGGCAACGCCGGCGGCAGAAGACGGCATCGAACGGGCGGTCATTAGCGAATACCCGAATATCTCGGCCATTCGCATCCGTGACGCGCTGGATCTGGTGAAGGTGATGCTGGGCAATATCGCCCTCGCCGTCCGCTCGACCGCCGGGCTGACGCTGCTTGCGGGGGCTCTGGTGCTGGCCGGCGCGGTCGCTGCCGGGCACCGGCGGCGGATTTATGACGCGGTGGTGCTGAAGGTACTGGGGGCGACCCGTGGCGATATTCTCCGGGCTTTCCTGATCGAATACGGCCTGCTGGGGCTGGCCGCCGGGCTGATCGCCATCGGTGTCGGCAGCCTGACCGGATGGGCGGTCATGACCCAGGTCATGAATACCGGCTTTACCTTCCAGCCCCTGCTGGCCCTGCTGACGGCACTGCTTTGTATTGCCGTAACACTGGCATTTGGATTTGGCGGGGCATGGAATGCACTGGGGAAAAAGGCCGCGCCGCTACTCAGAAACGAGTAACGGCAAATAATAACGCGTTTTTCGATTCTACAGTTATTGAATCCTTCCCTGACCGTGCCATATTAGGGACGCTTAGTAATTCGCAGAACCGTAGGGGTGTTCAAATGGCTTTTGGTATTAACGAACGTGCAATGCCGCAGGGCCGCACCGGCTCGATGGAGCTGGATGCCGGCCTGCGCAAGTATATGCTCGGTGTCTACAACTACATGGCGTCAGCCGTCGTTCTGACCGGAATTGTCGCCCTGGCGGTTTCGCAGTCACCGTACATGCTCAACCTCATCTTCGGCACACCGCTGAAATGGGTCGCCATCCTTGCCCCGCTCGGCATGGTGTTCTTCCTGTCTGCCCGCATCCACAAGATGCAGGCCAGTACGGCTCAGGCCATGTTCTGGGTCTATGCCGCCCTTGTCGGGTTGTCGCTGGCCTCGATCTTCGTCGTCTATACGGGTGAGAGCGTGGCGCGGGTGTTCTTCATCTCCGCCGGTGCTTTCGCCGGTCTCAGCCTCTACGGCTACACGACAAAGAAAGACCTGTCGGGCTTCGGCACCTTCCTGATGATGGGCCTGATCGGTCTGGTCATCGCGATGGTCGTGAACATCTTCCTCGCCAGCACGATGATGCAGTGGATCATCTCCGTTGTCGGGCTGCTGATCTTTGCCGGTATGACCGCTTATGACACCCAGCAGATCAAGATGATGTATTATGCGGGTGACAGCAGTGAAGACGCACAGAAGAAGTCAATCATGGGCGCGCTGCGTCTGTATCTCGACTTCCTCAACATCTTCCTGTTCCTGCTGCAGTTCCTCGGCAACCGCGAATAGTCGCCGGCCGGAATGACTGACTGAAATGAACCGCCCGGGCCGATGGTCCGGGCGGTTTTTCTTTCAGGCAACGGTCGCCGGAACGAACTGTGCGGGAATGACACGAACAACCGTTATTCCGGTCGTCATGACTGGCCAGTGCGTCCCGACCAGTCCATATCGTCGCCCGAGCCGATAAAGATCAGGTCGAAGCTGTAGCCGGATTCGTTCTGCGGATGTGCCTCGTCGGTGAACAGGCTGGTATCGTTCTTCAGCATCAGCAGTTCGCGGACGGCCCGCAGCTTCTCCCGGCTGATCCCGAAATGCTGTTCAAACTCATGCAGCATCCGCTTCTCCCCCTCCCGGATCATGCCGTCGACCAGCACGGTTTCGTAAATATTCATGAAAATTGCCATCCGCTGGGCAAAACTGAGACGCGGGGTCGCGACGATCAGGAAATCTTTCAGCGGGGTCTGCCGGGCAAACCGGAACGAGGCTGCGGTCAGCATCTGCAGCTGGTCGGAGGTCATCGTACCGCTGGTGACCTGCTTGCCGAAAACCGTGAGAAAGGTTGCCCGCTCCTCGACTTTTGTCTCGCCATCCGCACGGATCATGTAGGCCAGCGAGGCACCTAATGCAAAAAGCGGCGACATTCGGGAATTGCTCATCAAGTGGCCTGTCGGAAGCGGGATTTGACGTAACATGTTCCGCCAATCACCGAATCGTCAACCGCAACTCGCCAAAGACTGGCATGAAGCGGGGTGGTAACGTTGACGAAGGCCCCTGCCGCGTCTATCTGTGAGGCGCATTTCCGGCAATGTTTACCCGCCCGGAGAACAACAGAGATCCCATATGTTTTCAAATATAGCTCGCAGGCTGTTCGGCAGCGCCAATGACCGCCTTGTCAAAACCCACCAGAAGACCGTTGATGCGATCAACGCGCTGGAGCCGGAAATCGAGGCACTGTCCGATGACGCCCTGCGTGGACGGACGGACTGGCTGAAAGGCCGTATCGAAGCCGGTGAAACCCTTGATGCGCTGCTGGTTGACGCTTTTGCGACAGTCCGGGAAGCCGCAAGACGAACGCTGGGGCAGCGACATTTCGATGTCCAGATGCTGGGCGGGATCATCCTGCATTCCGGCATGATATCGGAAATGAAGACCGGTGAAGGCAAGACGCTGGTCGCAACCCTGCCGGTTTACCTCAATGCCCTCTCCGGCAAGGGCGTTCATGTGGTCACCGTCAACGACTACCTCGCCAGCCGCGATGCCCACTGGATGGGACAGGTCTATAATTTCCTCGGCCTGTCGACCGGCTGTATCACCCACGGCCTGACCGACGAGGAACGCCGCGCCCAGTATGCTGCGGACGTCACCTACGCCACCAATAACGAGCTTGGCTTCGACTATCTGCGCGACAACATGAAATTCCGTCTGGAAGACATGGTGCAGCGCAAATTCAATTTCGCCATTGTCGATGAGGTCGACTCGATCCTGGTTGATGAAGCACGCACCCCGCTGATCATCTCCGGCCCGGCGGAAAGCGCGACCGAACTTTACTTCGCACTCGACCAGCTGATTCCCAACATCACGCCGGAAGATTACGAAAAGGACGAGAAGACCCGCTCCGTCAGCTTTACCGATGCCGGTATCGAGAAGATGCAGTCCCTGCTGACAGAGGCCGGTCTGATGCAGTCGGAAGACCTCTATGACATCGGCAATGTCAGTCTGGTCCACCACGCCAATCAGGCCCTGCGCGCCCACACCCTGTTCGAGCGCGACAAGGACTATATCGTCAAGGACAACAAGGTTATCATCATCGACGAATTTACCGGTCGCATGATGGAGGGCCGGCGCTATTCCGAGGGGCTGCATCAGGCGCTGGAAGCCAAGGAAGGCGTCGAGATCCAGCAGGAAAACCAGACCCTCGCCTCAATCACCTTCCAGAACTACTTCCGGCTTTATCCGAAACTTGGCGGCATGACCGGCACCGCGATGACGGAAGCCTCCGAATTTGCCGAGATCTACAGTCTCGAAGTTGTTGAAATCCCGACCAACGTACCGGTGAGCCGGGTCGATTACGATGACGAAGTCTATCGCACGACCGCCGAAAAAGACCGCGCCATCGTCGCCGAAATCGAAGCCTGCCGGGAGCGCAACCAGCCGGTTCTGGTGGGTACCGTCTCGATTGAGAAATCCGAACATCTTGCCAGCCTGCTGAAGGCAAAGAACATCCCGCATAATGTGCTGAACGCCCGTTATCACGAGCAGGAAGCCTATATCGTCGGTCAGGCCGGCAAGCCCGGTGCCGTCACCATCGCCACCAACATGGCCGGTCGCGGTACCGACATTCAGCTGGGTGGCAATGCCGAGATGCTGATTGCCGCCGAAATCGGCGACGGAACGGATGAGGCCATCAACAAGGGCAAGGCCGACCGCATTCGTGAGGAAGTCGCCGCCGCACGGGAAGTTGTGCGGGCCGCCGGCGGGCTTTATGTCATCGCCACCGAACGCCATGAAAGCCGCCGCATCGATAACCAGCTGCGCGGCCGTTCCGGTCGTCAGGGTGATCCCGGTGCGTCAAAATTCTATCTCAGCCTTGAAGATGACCTGATGCGCATCTTCGGGTCCGAACGCATGGACGGCATGCTGCAGAAACTCGGCCTGAAGGAAGACGAGGCCATCGTCCACCCCTGGATCAACAAGGCGGTCGAAAAGGCACAGTCGAAGGTTGAAGCCCGCAACTTCGACATTCGCAAGAACCTGCTGAAATATGACGATGTCATGAATGACCAGCGCAAGGTCATCTATGAACAGCGCAAGGATCTGATGAGCGCCGAAGAGCTGCATGAGACCGTGGTCGACATGCGCCATGAGGTAATCGACGACATGATTGCCCGCTGCATCCCGCCGAAAGCCATGGCCAGCGAATGGGATGTCGATGCCCTGCATGAGGAATGCATGCGGCTGCTTGGCCTCGACCTGCCGGTCAGGGACTGGGCCGCCGAGGAAGGTATCGCCGACGAAGAGATCAAGGCCCGCGTACTGGCGGAATCCGACCGTCTGATGGCGACCCGCGCCGCCAATTTCGGCCCGGACGTCATGCGCATGGTCGAGAAAAGCCTGCTGCTGCAGCTGCTGGACCAGAGCTGGAAAGAACATCTTCTGGCCCTCGACCATCTGCGTCAGGGGGTTGGCCTGCGCGCCTATGCCCAGAAGGATCCGTTGAACGAGTTCAAGCGCGAAGCCTTTGACATGTTCGAGACGATGCTGGCTCAGCTGCGTGAACGGGTAACCGGCGTGCTGTCCCATGTCCAGCTGCAGGCGGCCCCGTCCGAAGAGGACCTGATGCCTGAACCGCAGCAGGACATGCAGGAACAGCATGACGATATCGCCGGTCTTGGTGGCGGTGCCGGTATGGGCGGTCTTGCCCCGTCACAGCCCCGCGAGGAAGCCCGGGTCCGCGAACCGGTCCGTCGCGCCGCCGTCGCCGAGATCGACCCGAACGATCCGTCAACCTGGGGCAAGGTCCAGCGCAACGCCGCCTGCCCCTGCGGTTCCGGCAAGAAATACAAACACTGCCACGGTGCCATCTGACGCTCCGAACGAAAGCCCGCTCCATTTCCTGCCCCTCATCCTGAACTCGTTTCAGGATGAGGAGAAGACGGAGAGAGTTGCCCGCCCGTCAGCCCCGCATGGCCTT
This sequence comes from Rhodospirillales bacterium, assembly GCA_040219025.1. GTDB lineage: Bacteria > Pseudomonadota > Alphaproteobacteria > Rhodospirillales > HT1-32 > HT1-32. The sequence continues at coordinate 218,024 of JAVJTE010000020.1, forward strand.
CAGCTGCCCGGCATAGCCTGAGGGGTCGAACCGGGCGTCGATGAGGCGCGGCCCCGTCGTCGCGGTCGCGGCATCAAGGGCCGCGTTATATTCCGCAATCGTGTCGGCTTTCCAGGCCTGCAGGCCGAAACCACGGGCAACAGCGGCGAAATCCGTGCCCGCGAAAGCCACGCCGCTGCGGTCCATCTGGCGGGACCGCTGTTTCATGTCGATCAGTGACAGGGCGCTGTCATTGAACACGACAACCAGCAGATTGGCGTTGTACTGGACCGCCGTCGCCAGTTCGCCGGCGCACATCATCAGCCCGCCATCGCCGGTCAGTGCAACAGCACCCCGCTGCGGGTCCTGCAGGGCGGCGGCAATGCCGGCGGGCAGGGCCAGCGCCATGGTCGCCAGACCATTGGAAATCAGAATATCGTTCGGCCGGGTGACCTCCCAGAAGGCGGTGGCCGAAAACATATGCGCCCCTGCATCAACCGTGACACGGGGAATACCGCCGGTTGCCGACCAGACCCGCTCGACAATGCTTTGCGGGTTCAGCGGCTCGTTGCCCGGAAAGGCGATGCGGCGGCGCATGGCGGCCCGGTCTTCGGCAATCCCCGTCTGCTGCCAGTCACTGCCCGCCGACAGGCCATCGGCCACGGCATCGATCATCTCGCCGACCCGCCCCGTCGCCCGGGCCTCGGGCGTGGTGTAATGGGGGTCCCAGTCCCGCAGGGCCAGATCGACAACCGGCTGCGCATGTGGCCAGGGCTGCAGGATCAGCTCAACCGGGTCAAGGCCGGCCAGTACGATCAGGTCGGCCTTGTCGATGATCGCCTTCTCCGCCACGCCGCCGGTAAAGATGCCGCCATAGAGCGGGTGATTGTCCGGAATGACACCCTTCGCCTTGTAGGTGACGAAACCCGGGCAACCCAGTTTTTCCAGCAGCTTCAGGGTCGCCGCCGCCGCTGCCGGACTGCGTGCATCGACACCGGCCACCACCACCGGGCGGCGGGCCCGGGCCAGCAGTTCGGTTGCCCGGGCAACAGCCCCGGCCTCTGGTGTCTCGCCAGGTTCATTAACCCGTAACGCCGCGCCATCAAGCTGGTCCGATGTGATCCGCTTGCCCGCCGGGGTGGTCAGCTCCACATGCACCGGCCCGAGCGGCGGTGTATAGGCCGCCCGCAGCAGATCCGTGATTTCAGCCCCCGGATGATCCCCGGTCAGCAGCGCATGCCCCTTAACCACCGGCGCATACATGGTCTTCTGATCGAAATACTGATGCGTGACATAGGCTGAAATCGCCGGGGAAAAACCGTCGGTCGCGACCACGGTCGGGGCCCGGTCCAGTGACGCATAGGCCACCCCGTTGGCACCGTTTGCCGTGCCCGGGCCTTTGGTGGTCAGGGCAAATCCCGGTGCGCCGGTCATCTCTGCCGTTGCCGCCGCCATCATGATCCCCCCGGCCTCGGTCCGGGTCAGGATGAAGGGCATGTGATTGGCCTCACCCGCCGCGATAAGGTCGAGGCTGGAGCCGCCGCCGGGCACGCCGAAGCCGCGGGGACATCCGGCCTCGGCCAGGGTTTTCATCAGCAGTTGTGCGACGGTCTGTTCAGTCATGGGTCGGTATTCCGATTGTCAGAAAGTTTAAGGATCAGGCGCTGAAAAGCTGGCCGCCATTGACCGGGATAATTGCCCCGGTGACATAGTTGGAGGCGGGCGAACAGAGGAAGCGAACCGGGCCGGCAACATCTTCCGCAGTTCCGAGCCGCTGCAGGGGTATTGTCTCCGGAGCCGGTTTGCCGATATCCCGGTTCATGTCGGTTTCGATGACACCCGGTGTCACCGCGTTACAGTAGATTCCAAGCGGTCCGCCATTGCGCGCCGCATGACGGCAGAGGCCCAGCAGCCCGGCCTTGGCGGCGATATATTCCGGCCCGGCGAGGCTGCCGCCCGCATGCGCGGCAATGGAAGAAACCAGCACGATCTTGCCATAGCCGGCCGCCGCCATCCCGTCCCAGACCGCCGCCAGACAGTTCTGTACGCCGGTCAGGTTGACAGCAATCACCCGGTCCCACTGGGCCGGGTCAGCCACCACCGGGCCAAGCGGCATGATACCGGCGGCACAGACCAGAATATCCAGTTTGCCCGTTATCTTTGTCGCCCCGGCAACAGCAGCTTCAACCGATATGCGATCCGAGACATCAATCAGCAGGCCATCAGCCTGACCGCCATCAGCGACGATCTGCCCGACAGTCCCGGCCACGTCCAGAATATCCGCCGCAACGACCAGCGCCCCGGCCCTTGCAAGCGAGCAGGCAATTGCTGCACCGATGCCCCGGGCGGCGCCGGTGACCAGCGCTGTCTGGCCGGTAAGGTCCATATCCGAGCTGGCAGGGGCGGTCATTGGCGGTATCCCGGTCAAATGAAGATCAAAATGTATCCTGCAGCATACCAGAGCCGGAGGACAGGAACAGGTTTGGTTGGTGCATTTCCGCCGGTTCACCCCTATCCTGTGGAATGATGCGTTGCAGTATAATCTGCCCGGCCATCAGCAAAGTCTGATATTCGCCGCTTTCCCGCAACTGACGAGAAGCTGAAGCCACCATGACCATACAGGTCGCCCTGACCCATATCACCCGCTACCGCTATGACCGTCGCGTTGCGCTCGGCCCCCAGACCATTCGGCTGCGCCCGGCACCTCACTGCCGCACGCGCATCCTCAGCTATGGCCTGCATATCGAACCGGCAGAACATTTTCTGAACTGGCAACAGGACCCGCAGGGTAACTTCCTGGGTCGGCTGGTGATTCCGGAAAAGACCGATCTGTTCGAGGTCCGGGTTGATCTGGTTGCGGAAATGGCCGTTCTCAATCCGTTCGATTTCTTTCTGGAGCCGGAAGCGGAGAGCATTCCCTTTGCCTATGAGCCCCGGCTGGAGAAGGAGCTTGAACCGTTCCTTGAGGTGGAGGAATCCGGCCCGTTACTGACCGAGTGGATCGCCGGGGTGGATCGCAAAGCCACCCCCACCATCGATTTTCTGGTCGGCCTGAACCAGCGTCTGCAATCCGATATCGGTTATGTCGTGCGCATGGAGGCGGGGGTTCAGACCTGTGAGGAAACCCTCGGCAAGGCGCTCGGCTCCTGCCGGGATTCCGGCTGGCTGCTGGTGCAGATCCTCCGTCATCTGGGCCTCGCCGCCCGCTTTGTCTCCGGCTATCTGATTCAGCTGAAAGCGGATGTGAAATCGCTCGACGGGCCGTCCGGCACCGAAGTCGACTTCACCGACCTGCATGCCTGGACAGAGGTCTATCTGCCCGGCGCGGGCTGGATCGGCCTCGACCCGACCTCCGGTCTGCTGGCCGGTGAAGGCCATATTCCGCTGGCCTGTGCGCCAAGCCCGACCAGTGCTGCGCCGATTACCGGCATGGCCGAGGAGGCGAAGGTCGAATTCAGCTTCGACATGCAGATTGAGCGGATTCATGAATCACCGCGCGTCACCAAGCCCTACACACGCAAGCAGTGGGCCGCGATCGAGGCGCTGGGTCATGAAATTGACGCTGAGCTGAAATCCGGCGATGTGCGGCTGACCATGGGGGGAGAGCCGACTTTCGTTTCCATCGATCATCCGGACCTGCCGGAATGGAACACGGAAGCAGTTGGCGAGACCAAACGTGCGCTGGCCTCCGAGCTGATCCAGCGGCTGCGCGCCCGGTTCGCGCCGGACGGCCTGCTGCATTTCGGACAGGGGAAATGGTATCCCGGTGAAAGCCTGCCGCGCTGGGCCTTTGCCCTGTACTGGCGTGGTGACGGCCGGCCCCTCTGGACCAATCCGAAGCTGATCGCCGACGAGGTCAATACCGGCAGGGCAACGCTGGAGATGGCAGAGACGTTCACCCGCAGGCTGGCGGAAACCCTGGGTGTCAGCAGCGATCATGTGCTGCCGGCCTATGAAGACCCGCTGCCCTATATCTCAAAAGAAGCCCGGCTGCCGGATAATGTCGATCCGCTGGATTCGAAACTGGATGACCCGGAAGAACGTGCCCGGCTGGCCCGCGTCTTCTCGCGCGGGCTGGGTACTGCCGTTGGCTATGCCCTGCCGATTCAGCGGGCACAGGCCGCCGCCGGTGCCGGATGGGTCAGTGAAAAATGGTCGCTCCGCCGTGGCAAGCTGTTCCTCGCACCCGGTGACTCACCGGCAGGCTATCGTTTGCCGCTCGGCTCGCTGCCCTGGGTGGCGAAATCCGACTATCCCTATTTCAATCCGCTGGACCCGTTTGCCCCGCACCCGCCACTGACTGATCCGGAAATGACCCGGGAAACCGAGGCGCCGGTCACCCAGATGCGTACCGCAACCGCCGAGGCGGCAAGCCCGGAGTCCGAACGTCAGGAACAGGTCGAGCAAGGGTCACCGGATGCCGGTGGTGCCGTTCGCACGGCGATTGCCGTCGAGCCCCGGGACGGCCGCATCTGTGTCTTCCTGCCGCCGACACAATCCGCGGCGGAATATGTCGAGCTGATTGCCGCCATCGAACAGACCGCGGACAAGCTGGATCAGCCGATCCATCTTGAAGGCTATACCCCGCCCTCGGACGAGCGGCTGAATGTCATCAAGGTCACGCCCGATCCCGGTGTCATCGAGGTCAATATTCACCCCGCCAGCGACTGGACCGGCCTCGTCGAGACCACCGAGGCGCTGTATGAGGAAGCCCGCCAGACCCGGCTGGATACGGAAAAGTTTCTCGTCGACGGCCGTCACACCGGCACCGGCGGCGGCAACCATGTGGTGGTCGGCGGTGCCACGCCCGGTGACAGCCCGTTCCTGCGACGGCCCGACCTGCTGCAAAGTCTGGTCAATTACTGGCAGAACCACCCGTCGCTGTCCTATCTGTTTTCCGGCCTGTTCATCGGCCCGACCAGCCAGTCCCCCCGGATTGACGAGGCCCGGCATGACAGCCTGTTCGAGCTGGAAATTGCCTTTCAGCAGATCCCGAAACGGGGAGAGGGCGACTGCCCGCCCTGGATTCTGGACCGTATTCTGCGCGATATCCTGATTGATTCCTCCGGCAATACCCACCGGACGGAAATCTGCATCGACAAGCTCTATTCTCCGGATGGTCCGACCGGCCGTCTCGGGCTGGTTGAATTCCGGGCCTTCGAGATGCCGCCCCATGCGGAGATGAGTCTGGCCCAGCAACTGCTGCTGCGTGCCCTGATCGCCCGGTTCTGGAAACAACCCTACAACAAACCATTGGTCCGCTGGGGCACCGCCCTGCATGACCGTTTCATGCTGCCGCATTTTGTCTGGCAGGATTTCACGGGCGTGCTGCAGGATATGCGCGACGCCGGCTATCCGCTGCAGGATGACTGGTTTGCGGCCCATCGCGAGTTCCGCTTTCCGCTCTATGGCGAAATCGAACGCAGCGGCATCACGCTGGAATTGCGTCAGGCGCTGGAGCCCTGGCATGTGCTCGGCGAAGACGGCGCCATCGGCGGCACCGCCCGCTATGTGGATTCCTCGGTGGAACGCCTGCAGGTCCGGGCCAGTGGCCTGACCGGCGGACGCTACCGGATCCTCTGTAACGGCCATGACGTGCCGATGCATCCCGCCGGCATTGACGGCGAAGGCGTTGGCGGCGTGCGCTTCCGGGCCTGGCAGCCGTCACGCGCCATGCATCCGACCATCGGCGTCCACGCCCCGCTGACCTTCGACATCTATGATACCTGGTCAGGGCGGGCCATCGGCGGCTGCACCTACCATGTGGCCCATCCCGGTGGCCGGAACTTCGACACCGCCCCGGTGAATTCCTACGAAGCCGAAAGCCGCCGTCTCGCCCGCTTCTTCGATATCGGCCACACGGATGGCGGGTTCACACCAAAGGACACCCCCCGCAATCCGGAATTCCCGATGACGCTGGATCTGCGACGGTTCAAATAGGGCGGTAAGCTTACCCCGCCCGCCGTTCGGTAAGGGTGGGCAGCGGTTTTGAGCCGATGAAGGTGGCGAGGTCTTCATTGCCGGACTGATCGAGATCGGCGGTTGGGCCGTCCCAGACCTTGGCACCCTGCTGCAGCATGACCACCCGGTCGGCAATACGGCGCATCCCGGCCATATCACTGTCGATGGAGATCACGGTCGCGCCGAGGTCACTGACGATCTGGCGGATCATGTCGTTGATGACATTGCTCATGATCGGGTCGAGGCCGGCTGTCGGCTCGTCTAGAAACAGGATTTCCGGGTCATCCGCCACCGCCCGGGCCAGCCCGACACGTTTCTGCATCCCGCCCGACAGTTCCGATGGCAGCAGATCGGCCACATCCGCATCCAGCCCGACCATTGCCAGTTTCTCCACGGCGAGGTCGCGCGCCCCCGCCCGGTCCAGCCGCTTTTCCTGCAGCGGGCGAAAGCAGATATTCTCCCAGACCGGCAGGCTGTCGAACAGGGCCGAGCGCTGAAACAGCATGCCGACGCGCCGGACGGCCTGCTCATGTTCGGCGCCGGACATTTCCGCAAGGTCATCGCCACCGATACGGATAATGCCGCTATCCGTCTCGATCAGGCCGAGAATGCATTTCAGCAGCAGCGTCTTGCCGGACCCGCTCTCGCCGATCAGCACCACGGACTCACCCCGGTGGACGGCCAGGTCCACATCCTGCAGCGCCGGAACACCGTCAAAGGCGCGGCTGAGTCCGGTGACTTCGAGAAGCGGTGTGGCCGGGCCGGTCATGAGGGTTTGTAACCTCTGTTGTAGCTTCTCTGGTCCTTCAGGGCGCGGCAGAGCCGCTCCTCAGGATGAGGCAGCGCATTGCAGAACCTCATCCTGCGGAGGGACAACATCCCGTCCCGAAGGATGCCAGAGCAGATAATTTCATCGCTGACTTTATTCATGGCCGGATCATGACCGCCCGTTGCCGGTGCGACAACATCTGAGATTTCAGCCGACAAGTTTTCCGACCCGCTCACGCAATACCGGCAGAAGCTCTGCCTCAAACCACGGGTTTTTCTTCAGCCAGATCCCGCTGCGCCAGCTCGGATGCGGGGTTGGCAGCAGGCCGGGGCCAAGGTCACGCCAGTTTCGGATCGTCTGCGTCATGTTCCTTGACCGGTCATCATGCAGATAATGGTTCTGGGCGTAGCTGCCGACCAGCAGGGTCAGTTCGATCTGCGGTAACTGCGCCCGCAGCCGGTCATGCCAGTGCGGCGCACATTCCGGGCGGGGCGGGGCGTCACCACCTTTGGGTAGCCTACCGGGGTAGCAGAAACCCATCGGCATGATGGCAATCCGCGCCGGATCATAGAAGGCTTCCTTGCCAAGGCTCATCCAGTCGCGCAGGCGGTCACCGGACGGATCGTCCCAGGGCACCCCGCTAGCATGTACGGCGGTGCCCGGTGCCTGACCGATAATCAGAATTCTTGCTGATTTTTCAGCAACAACAACTGGTCTTGGCCCCAGCGGCAGATGCTCCTCGCAAATCCGGCAGGCGCGGATATCGCGCAGCAGGTCGGGCAGGGACTGACCGTTACCCGCTACCATTGTTCCGCCAGAATCTTGTCAACATAGGCCGGCACAAGCTGGGTAGCAGGGCCATACCCGGCCTCGGCGAACAGGGTAGCGGTATCCGACGGCTCCAGGCTGAGTTCGACTGTATGGGCGCCACCGGAGCTGTGCACCACCTGCACAAAGCCTGCTGCCGGATAGACATTGCCGGAGGTGCCGACGGAGATGAACAGCGAGCAGCAATCCAGCGCCCGGTAAATCCGGTCCATCAGCAGCGGCTCCTCGCCAAACCAGACCAGCCGGGGGCGCAGGCCCCCCGTCCTGCCACAGCCGGTGCAGGCGCTATGCGGAAAGAAGTCGGCCCGCACCTCCTTGATGGCCTGACAATGCCGGCAGATCGATTTAAGCAGCTCGCCATGCATGTGGATCAGGTTTTTCGATCCCGCACGCTCGTGCAGGTCATCGATATTCTGGGTGACAATCAGCACCTCGTCCGGCCAGTCCGCCTCCAGCCGGGCGAGCGCCAGATGCGCCGCATTCGGTGCTACGGTCTCCGCCAGCAGCCCGCGCCGGCGCATGTTATAGAAATCCAGCACCCGCGCCGGACTGGCGTGAAAGGCCTCGGGCGTTGCGACATCTTCAATCCGCACCCGCGACCAGATGCCGTCCGCATCCCGGAAAGTATCGAGACCGGACTCCTTCGATATCCCGGCCCCGGTCAACACGACGATATTGCGCGCCATTTCCTCAGATCTCCCCGCCCTGCTCCGGCCTTGCCGCGCTACCCCGATGCCATGATAATCCGCCGGTCAGCGGGAGAAAGCATTTGATTCAGGTTCTGTTTGTCTGCACCGGCAATATCTGTCGCTCACCCTCCGGCGAGGGCGTGCTGCGTCGCATGATCGACGACGCCGGGCTGAGTGACCGCATTTCCGTCGATTCCTGTGGCCTTGAGGGCTGGCATATCGGCAAGGCCCCCGACGACCGGTCGCAGGCCCACGCCCTGAAACGCGGTTATGAACTCGGGGCCTTGCGTGCCCGCAAGCTGTCAGCGGATGATTTTCGCCGGTTCGATTATGTAATCGCGATGGATTCGGGCCATTTGCGGGACCTGAACCGGATGAAGGCGGCGACCTCCGCAACCGATATCCGGATGATGATGGACTATGCCGGCAGGCCCGGCACGGATGTCCCCGACCCCTATTATGACGGGCCGGAGGCGTTTGAGCTGGCGCTCGACCTGATCGAGGAAGGCTGCCGCGGCCTGCTGACGCATCTGCAGGGCAGAACATAACCTCCGGATTTCCTGTCCCATCGGCGCGTTATCCACAGACTTCGCGCTGTCTCTCGGGAGGGCAGGCTTTATACTTCCGCGCATGACAGAACGTGCGCTCGAACATCTCTATCTCGTTGACGGCTCCGGTTATATTTTCCGGGCCTATCATGCCCTGCCGCCGATGAACCGCCCGGACGGTACGCCCACCAACGCGGTCTATGGCTTCTGCAACATGCTGATGAAGCTGATGGAGGATACGGAGGCGGATCATATCGCGGTGATTTTCGATGCCGCGCGCAAGAATTTCCGCAACGATATCTATCCGAACTACAAGGCCAACCGCGATGCCCCGCCGGAAGACCTGATCCCACAATTTGCCCTGATCCGCCAGGCCGTCGAGGCCTTCAACCTGAAACCCATCCAGATGGAAGGGTTCGAGGCCGATGACCTGATCGCGACCTATGCCAGGCAGGCCCGCGAGAAGGGGGCCGAGGTCACGATCGTCTCCTCCGACAAGGATCTGATGCAGCTGGTGCGCGATGGCGTCGCCATGATGGACCCGATGAAGAACCGGAAGATCGGCCTGGACGAGGTGATGGAAAAATTCGGCGTCGCCCCGGACCGGGTGGTCGATGTGCAGTCCCTGGCCGGTGACTCCGTCGATAACGTGCCGGGCGTGCCGGGGATTGGCGTCAAAACCGCTGCCCTGCTGATCAACGAATATGGCGATCTGGATACGCTGCTGGCCCGCGCCGGTGAGATCAAACAGAACAAGCGGCGGGAAAACCTGATTGAATTTGCCGAATCCGCCCGCATCTCGCGGCAGCTGGTCCGCCTCCGCGACGATGTGGATGTTGACCGCGATCTTGATGCCTTCATCATCAACCAGCCGAACCCGGAAGTGCTGCTGCCGTTTCTGGAAGAGCAGAATTTCCGCACGCTCTATACCAAATATGCGACCGCGCTCGGGGCAGAAGATACGCTGACCGCGACGGCGGAGAATGTCGATTACGGCAGCTATGAACTGGTTCAGGACGAGGCCGCGCTGAAACGCTGGATTGCGGAGTCATGGCGGCTTGGCGTGGTCGCCGTTGATACGGAAACCACCTCGCTCAATGCGCTGAAGGCAAAGCTGGTCGGCGTCTCGCTGTCGACGGAGGCCGGCAAGGCCTGCTACATCCCGCTCGGCCATGTCGGTGGCGGCAGTCAGGGCTCGCTTGATTTCGGCGACAGCGGTGACAGCAGCGGCAAGGATACCCCGAAGCAGATTCCAATGGCCCGCGCGATCGAGCTTTTGAAGCCGATGCTGGAAAGCCCGGCTGTCCTGAAAATCGGCCAGAACATCAAATATGACATCGAGGTGCTGGCCCGCCACGACATCATGATCAGCCCCTGCGATGATACGATGCTGCTGTCGCATGTGCTGGAGGGCGGTCTTCATGGTCACGGCATGGACGAGCTGGCGGAGCTGCATCTCGGCTATCGAACCATCAAATACAAGGAAGTGGTCGGCAGCGGAAAATCACAGATCGGTTTTGCCGAAGTCGCCCTCGACAAAGCGCTGGATTACGCCGCAGAAGACGCCGATGTGACCTATCGGCTGTGGCAGGTGCTGAAACCCCGCCTGCCACTGGAAAAGCTGACGACCGTTTATGAAACCATTGAACGCCCGCTGATCCATGTGCTGACCGATATGGAACGGGAAGGCATCCTCGTCGATGTTGCACAGCTGCGCGCCCTCAGCGAGGATTTTGCCGGGCGGATGGCGGAATTCGTCACCCAGATTCACGAACTGGCCGGGGAGGAATTCAATGTCGGCTCTCCCAAGCAGCTGGGCGAGATCCTGTTCGACAAGATGTCGCTGCCCGGCGGCAAGCGGAGCAAGAACGGTGCCTGGGCTACGGGTGCCGAGGTGCTGGACGATCTGGCCGCACAGGGCCACGAGCTGCCACAGCGGATTCTCGACTGGCGTCAGCTTTCAAAGCTGAAAAGCACCTATACGGATGCGCTGGTCAACGAAATCAACCCGGATACCGGACGCATTCATACCAATTACGGCATGGCAGGGGCGTCGACCGGCCGCCTGAGTTCCAACGAGCCGAACCTGCAGAATATTCCGGTCCGTACGGATGAGGGGCGGAAAATTCGCGAAGCCTTTATCCCGAAGCAGGGCTGTACCCTGATCAGCGCAGATTATTCGCAGATCGAACTGCGCCTGCTGGCCCATGTCGCCGATATCGATGTGCTGAAACAGGCCTTCGCCGATGGCGAGGATATTCACGCCATTACGGCGTCGGGTGTCTTCGGCATTCCGGTCGAGGGCATGGATCCGATGATCCGGCGCAAGGCCAAGGCGATCAACTTCGGCATCATCTACGGCATTTCGGCCTTCGGGCTGGCCCGCCAGCTCGGGATCGAACGGGGCGAGGCGAAACAGTATATCGACGCCTATTTCGAACGCTATCCGGGCATCCGCGATTACATGGATCAGGCCAAGGCAATGGCGGCTGAAAAGGGCTATGTACAGACCCTGTTCGGTCGCCGGATCCACACACCCTCCATCCGCGACAAGAACCCGAACATGCGGGGCTTTGCCGAACGGGCCGCCATCAACGCACCGATTCAGGGTGGTGCCGCCGATATCATCAAGCGGGCCATGATCCGGGTGCATGCCGCCCTGAACGAGAGCAACCTGAAAACCCGCATGCTGCTGCAGGTCCATGATGAACTGATCTTTGAGGCACCGGAAGGCGAGGTCGAAGACGCCATCGCCCTGATCCGGACAAAAATGGAAGCCGCCGCGACCCTCAGCGTACCCCTGACCGTCGATGCCGGCACCGGCGCAAACTGGGCCGAAGCCCACTAGGCGGGAACAGGGGCAGTCTGTCCTCCCTGAACCCTGTGCAAGCCCTGATGTCCGGGCGTCGTCGCCATCCTTCGAGACGCAGCTGCGCTGCTCCTCAGGATGAGGAAAATTCAGCTTGCGGCCTCATCCTGAGGAGGCGCTGTGCGCCGTCTCGAAGGATCGACAGAAACGCCGCATCCCCCGAACAGAATTCAGTCCCGGTGGTAGGGGTGGCCGGTCAGGATGGTCTGGACGCGGTAGATCTGCTCGGCCAGCATTGCCCGGGCCAGCATATGCGGCCAGGTCAGCTTGCCGAAGGACAGGATCATGCCGGAGCGGCGCAGCACCGACGGGGAATGCCCGTCCGCGCCGCCAATCAGAAAGCAGACAGCCGGGACCGCATCGTCCTGCCAGGCTGACAGAACCGTCGCCAGGGCGCGGCTGGTGGTGGTCTTGCCATGTTCATCGAGGGCGACAATCCGGCTGCCGGGCGGAACCTGCGCCAGCAGCATCTCGCCTTCTGCCTCAATCCGTTTGGGATCGGGGAGGGTGCGTTTGACCTCCACCTCGCGCAGGTCGACATCCCAGGTAACCCGCTGGAGATAGCTGTCAAAAAGCTCCCTCTCCGGTCCGGGCCTGGAGCGGCCGACCGCTGCAATGACGATTTTCATCTCACCTCCGCCGCGGCTAGCCGCGCCGCCGTTCAGGCGTGAGCAGCCTGTGTGCGGGTTGTTGCCGCGACCGGCGCCCACAGTTTTTCGAGTTCATAGAACTCGCGCACTTCCGGACGGAACAGATGGACAATCACGTCGCCGGCGTCGATCAGCACCCAGTCACCTGTGGCTTTGCCCTCGGCGCGAACCATGCCGAGTTTTTCTTCCTTCAGTTTCCGGATGATGTGATCGGCCAGGGCACTGACATGTCGTGAAGACCTGCCACTGGCAACGACCATGTAGTCGGCGACGTCGGAACGTCCTTTAAGGTCGATGACGGAAACGTCTTCAGCCTTGTTGTCATCAAGGGAGGTATTGACCAGCCCGAGGATGTCGCCTGCTGAAAGCAGGGCTTTTTTCAGTGTTGCTATGAGGTTGTCCTTTCCTGCCAACACCGTTTCACATGCCGCCCGTCACGCAGGGCCGGCGGCGGCTCTGATTTGCGTTGCCGAGGCTGAATGCAGCCGGCCATGGATAAAAACCCAGGCCGGAGGGGCCGCATCGGCCAATTGTCCCGCGGCTTCTGCAGGCAACCGGTCACCCGCGAATCGTCCAGCCATCCTGCCCGACAAGGCATGACCAACATATGACGGACGCGCGATCACCGCAACTGGCACGCGTTTCATGATTCTGGTCCAGCCGCTCCAGCGCGGAAACTGGACCATATTATCGGCACCCATCAGCCAGACAAAACGCATCCCCGGATAAACTGTCTGCAGCCGGGCAATGCTGTCGACCGTATAGACGGTGCCGAGTCGCCGCTCCAGATCCGTTACAACGACGCGCGGGTGATCGGCCATCGCACGGGCATTTGCAAGCCGTGTATCGATATCCGCCATGCCTTTCGACGGTTTCAGCGGGTTCTGCGGGGCAACCAGCCACCAGACAGCATCCAGCCGCAGCCGCTTCAGGGCGATCAGGCTGATATGCCGATGGCCGTCATGGGCCGGATTGAAGGAGCCGCCAAGCAGGCCGATACGCTGTGACTGACGGGACCCGAAGGCAGGCAGGATCATGATGTCTGGATGAATTGTTTCAATCGGATTGCCGCAGCATTGCGGCGGAACACCCCAAGTGCAAGCGGTCCGGGTCTGGTCAGGCCGACCGACCGGCCCATGGTTATGCCGTGCCGCGCTCGATCGGGCGCAGAATGGCCGCCAGCAGGATGGCCGCCGCGGCAGCGGCCAGCATCAGCCAGATCGAGGCGTTCCAGCCGCCATAAGCCGTCGCCACCGCTGCCGCCATCGGCGGGCCGATGACATGGCCGAGATTGGATCCCTGAATCAGCAGCCCGTTGATCACCCCGAGCTGCGCGGGCTCGGCCACGACACGCGGGGCCATGGCAAACAGCGAGGCCGGGATCAGGCCGCCAATCCCGCCGAACAGCACAACCAGGGCAAACCGGATCTCCGGGGCCAGTCCCGAATTGAAGATCCCGGTGGCGGAGCCTGCCATGACCAGCGACGCGAACATGATCAGCCCCCACCGGGGCACCCCGCCATGCATCAGCCGTCCGGCGACAAGGTTGACGCAGGCATTGACCGCAATCGGGACCGCCGTCAGCAGAGCTGCGGCCTGTCCGGTCTGTCCGAAACCGTCTTCCAGCACGCTGGGCAACCAGCCCATCACGCTCATCCACTGGATGTTGTAGACACAGAAGATCACCGGCAGCAGCCATGACCGGGGACGCCAGAAGGCACTGATGACCAGCGACCAGTTTGGGCGCGCCCGCGCATCGGAAGGGTCGGCCGGCATCCGCCAGAGCACCAGCAGACCCCAGAGCAGCGTCACCCCGGCGAGCACGGCCCAGAGCCCCCGCCAGCCGACCAGCCCGGCCAGCGTCGGGGCGGCCACCAGCGCAATCACCATACCGCCCGGCATATAACAGCCCCAGAACCCCATCACCCGGCCCAGGTCAGCCCGCGCGATGACCCTCTGCAGCAGGGGCGGTGCAGAAACAATAATCGCCAGAAAGCCCAGACTTTCGACCAGACGGCTGAACAGCAGAAAACTGCCGCTGTCGGCTGTCATACCCAGCCCGCTACCCAGCGCGATCAGCAGGTAGCCCGACAGATGAACCCGCTTTGCGCCGAGCACACCCGCCAGCACCCCGACAAATGCGGCGATTGTCATGCCGACCGCACTGATCAGCGAAATCACCCAGCCGGCAGTGATCTTATCGAGACCAAGATCGGCCTGAATTTCGAGAATGACCGGCGGTGCCTTGCCGATCTGCAGGGCGCTGACAATACCCGCCCCGATACACAGCCAGACCAGACCCCAGCTGGTTGCCACCCGCCCCGTCATCACTGTTTTCCCGTGGTCTGGCGGCGCTGGCGCCGACGCGGTCGGGAATCAGCCGGGCTGGTAAGACCGGCGGCGCGGCGGCGTGCTTTCAGCTCTTCGAGGACTTCAAGCCGGCGTTCGTCATCATCGCCGGGCCAGGCCTGAATCTCGGCTGCCGTGCGAAAACAGCCGGCACACTGGCCGGATCTCGGGTCCAGAATACAAACCCCGATACAGGGGGAAATAACAGTCGCACGCTTCGCCACGTCGGCCTCACCGGATTGAATGAAACGAAACTGATGCAGCCGGGCGTCTGAAACAAGCCGGAACCGGCAGGTCCTGATCGCGGACCGGCTTGCCGGGTGGCGGTCAGGTGATATCGTCTGGCATCCGTTCCTTCCTGATTCAGACTGACCGATGCCCTTTAGCCCGCGCCATAAACCCAGCCGCCCGCCAGCCCCCGGACCATCACCGGTCGCTGTCCTGCTGGTGGCCGAAGCCCGGGCCGCAGCCGCACGCGGCAGCTTTGAGGATGCGCTCCGGCTGTGCGATCAGGCGCTGGCTGACAGCCCCGATGACATCTCCGCCCTGTCTGTTGCCGCTGAACTCTGCCTGAGGCGCGGACTGAAGGAGAAAGCCCTGCCCCTGCTGGAGAGGGCGACCCGGCTGCAGCCGGATCAGGGCGGATTGCAGTATATGTATGGCATTGCCCTGTTCCAGATGGACCGGGCAGAGACCGCTGTGCGGGCGCTGGAGCGGGCAACCCGCCTGCAACCGGGCAACGGGCAGGCCTGGTCGGCGCTCGGTGCGTCGCACCAGAAACTGGGACATCTTCAGGATGCCCTTGCCGCCTATGAACAGGCCACGACGCTTGAGCCGTCGGATGCCGATATCTGGGTCAACCGCTCGGCAGCCGCGCTCCGCCTGAAAGACTGGCCGGGGGCAGAGCAGGCATGCGCCCGCGCCCTCGATATCAGCCCCGGCCATCGTCGCGCCCTGACCTATCAGGCAATTGCCCTGACCGAACTGGGCCGCCGTGACGAAGCCGCAGAGATTCTTGATTTTGACAGCCTGATGCGCCGGGTCGATCTGGCCGGTCATATGACCGCAGGTGAACTGGAGGGCCTGAACAAGGCGCTGGTCGCCCATATCGAGGCCCGGCCCGACCTGACCTATGAGCCGATCCTGAAGGCCACAAAGGGCGGATCACAAACGCAGAATCTGCTGGCGGGCCCTGCCGGGCCGGTTGCACAGCTTGAGGCAGAAGTCAGACGCGCCGTTGACGCCTATATCACCGATGCGGACCCGGCCCGGCATCCCTATCTCGCCTTCGCGCCCCGGAAATGGCGGCTGATCATGTGGGGGACGCTGCTCCGCCGGCAGGGTCGTCAGGCCCCCCATATCCACCCCGGGGCCTGGCTGAGCGGGGTCTATTACGCCGCCCTGCCGCCGGAGATGGCGGCCGCACGGTCCGATGCAGGCTGGATCGAGTTCGGGCGACCGGGGGAGGAGTTTCCCTGCGAGCAGGAGCCGGTCACCCGGATGATCGAACCCCGTGAAGGCAGCCTGCTGCTGTTTCCGTCCTATATGTTCCACCGGACCATACCGTTCGACAGTGACCGGCCCCGCGTCTCCATCGCCTTTGACATCGAACCGGTGACCGCATGAACCCCCGCGCCGCCCGTGCCTTTCAGGCTGCACAGGCCGCCCAGAATGCCGGGCAGGCAGCGGAAGCACTGGCGCAGTGTCGCAAGGCCCTGAAGACAGCACCGAACCATCCGGACATTCTGGCGCTAGGCGGGGCCGCCGCCGCCATGGCCGGACAGCCCGCCGAGGCAGTGAGATGGCTGAAGAAAGCATCCGCCACCGCGCCACGAGCCCCCCAGCCGCTCTATAACCTCGCCATGCTTTTTCAGGGTCAGGGTGATCTGGTGCAGGCGATGGACTGCCTTGACCGCGCACTGCGCCTCGCCCCCGGCGAGCCCCGGCTGCATTATGTTCAGGGCGTCTTCCGGCAACAGGCCGGGCAGTTCACCGAAGCCTGCCAGCATTACCGCGAAGCGGTCCGCCTGCAGCCGGGCAATGCCGATGCCTGGTTCAATCTGGGCACCGCCGAGGATGCGCTGGAGCGCCCGGCAGCCGCCCGCATCGCCTACGAACAGACCCTCAGCCTGCAACCGGGCAACCTTGGTGCGCGCTACAACCTGGCCAATGCCCTGCTGAAATCCGGCGCGGCAGAGTCTGCAATCACGGAATTTCAGACCGTCCTGAAACAAAAGCCGGACTTTGTTGATGCCCGGGTCAATCTCGGCAATGCGCTGCAGGATCTCGGTCGTTACGGAGACGCAACAGACCAGTATCACGCCGCCCTGAAAGGCAATCCGGACAGCCGGGAGGCCCGCTACAACCTGGCCAAGGCCTGTCAGGCAGACGGCAGGACAGCGGATTGCCTGACCGCCTGTGACGAAATGTTGCAGCGCCGGTCCGATGATGCCGGGGCACTGGCCTTCCGGGCGGTCGCCCTGAACGATGCAGGCCGGACGTCCGAGGCCGCAGAACTGGTGGACATGGATCGCTTCATCCTGCCTGTGGATATCGATCTGCCGGAAGGTTACAGCGATATCGACGCCTTCAACGCCGCGCTGGAAGCGCATATCCTGTCCCACCCGACCCTGCAGGAAGATCCGGCCAATCACGCCACCCGCAACGGCCAGCACACCGGCGAGCTGCTGAGCGAGCCGAAAGGCCCGTTTACGGCGTTTGAACAGGCGGTCAATGCGGCAGTCCGGCGGTATCTTGAGGAACAGGGCAGGGATTCCACCCATCCCTTCCTGTCGGACCCGCCGGCCGACTGGCGGCTGACGGTCTGGGCTGTGGTCATGCGGGCAATGGGCCACCAGATTCCGCATATCCATCCCGTCGCCTGGCTGAGCGGGGTCTATTACGCGAAGCTTCCGTCGATTGTCGCCGCCGGGTCGGACGCAAAAGAGGGCTGGCTGGAATTTGGCGAGCCCCAGCCTGACCTGCGGCCACAACGGCCGAGCCCGCTGCGGACGGTTCAGCCGAAGACCGGCCGGCTGTTTCTGTTTCCGTCCTATTTTTACCACCGCACCGTCCCGTTCACCTCCGACGAGACCCGGATTTCCATCGCCTTCGACATCCTCCGATCGGACTGAGCCATGATCGCCCGCCTGTATGACCGTCTTTTCAGCGGAGTCTCCGCGCCTGTCCGCGGCATTATCCTGATGACCATGGCAACCATGGTCGTCTCCGTCATGCATGTCATGATCCGGGAACTCAGCCGGGAAGTTCATGCCTTCGAGATCGCCTTTTTCCGCAATCTCGTCACGCTGGTCTTCATGGCACCGATGATCCTGAATTCCGGCCCCGCCACCTGGCGGACCAGCCATCCCTGGCTGCATACCCTGCGTGGTATCATCGGTGCTTTCGCTATCCTGACATGGTTCAATTCGCTGTCGATGGTGCCCGTCGCCACGGCGACCGCGCTGAGCTTTGCCGCGCCGGTCTTTATCACCATCGCCGCCGCGCTTGTGCTGAAGGAATCGGTCGGGCCCAGACGCTGGGCCGCCGTGTTCTTCGGCTTTGTCGGCGCCATGATCATCCTGCGCCCGGGGCTGGTGGAAATCGATGCCGGTGCCCTGCTGGTGCTGGCCTCGACCGTGTTCTGGGCGGCCTCCCTGACCATCGTCAAGCTGGTCTCCAGGGATGATTCCAGCGTCACCATCGTGTTTTATGCCGCGCTGTTCTCGACCCCGATTTCGCTGATCGCCGCCTGGCCGGTCTGGGTCTGGCCGGATGCCTCGCAATATGTCCGCCTCGTCGCCATCGGCTGTCTGGCAACTGTCGCCCATCTCTGCCTGACCCAGGCCTTCCGCGAGGCCGACGCCAGCGTGGTCATGCCGATTGATTTCTCCCGTCTCATCGTCACCGCCATTCTCGGCTGGATCATCTTCATGGAAATGCCGGATATCTGGACCTTTGTCGGTGCCATCGTGATCTTCGGATCGACCGCCTTTATCACCTACCGGGAATCCCGCCTGAAGAAAGTGAAGGACGACGGCACGGCCAGACCAATCTGAGAGCAGCCAGCCTGATCACGCCGCTTCAGGATCGCACAGAAAGGTGGTCAGCACGAAACGCTCGCCACTCACCGGCGGCAGGGCCTGATGCAGCAGACCACAGCCGAAGACCGCCGCCATACCTGCCGGAAAGCGGTATCCCCGCAGGCTGTATTCGGGAAACTGCAACTCCCCGCCCTCATATTCGTCATTCAGGTTGATCGAGATGGCGATCCGGCGATGCGCCATACGGGCGGCATCATTGTCGCGATGCGGGCCAAAGAAATCCCGCCGGCCTGAATGGTAGCCGATGATCACAAACACCTCGAAATCCAGCGCCTCGCGCAGGCCGAAGGCCCGCTCAAGCTCCGGCCAGACCCGCCGCCTGACCAGATCAACCAGCCGGTTGTTCATCCGGGGGTCGCGCACCACATGGTCGCGGCTCGACTTCGCCGCCCGGTCGCGGTCGTCGCCATGGCCCAGGGAATAGCCGATCTCTTCATTCTGCGCCCGCCAGAGGCCGATCAGTTCAGCCCGCAGGTCAGGATCAACGACACGGGGAATGAACAGCACCGGCGGCGGTATTTCCGGCTGATCCGCGATGGCTGCCAGCGCCGCAACGTCCGTGAGGTCAGCATCTGCGTCAAGAACCGCAATGATCCGCTGATTGGGGTCGATCAGATAGCCGAGCGGCCCCGCTGTCCGCCCCGCCGCCGCAAGCCATGACCGGCAGGTCGCGCCATCCGGATCCGCCAGCACCGGGAATTCCGCTCCGGTGCCGGCGCATCCTTGAGCATTTTCGGCAACGCTCGCACGGGTAATCAGCACAATATCCAGACCGGCCTCATCCATCGCCGCCTGCTGAAGCGCCAGCCTCTGCAACGGCTCACGACCCGCATCACCACAGAGCAGGACGAGGACAGCACGCCCCCGCGCACCACCGGACAGCGAAAAAGGCAGTCCCTGCTGATCGGTCAGCAGAAAATCTGTCAGACGGTCGCCGGGACCGGGTGGGCTGGTTTGCAAATCAGGTTTCACCGGATGGGGTCAGAATATCGGACACAGTCTGGCCTGATATGGTTACCAATTCCCTGATGAAGTGAGGCGGGAATTACAAGCAGAGGAGAGGGCGAGGAACGCCTCACGCTCTCGCCGTTTCTGCGAAACGGCTGACGCTGATTGAGATCCTGGGGGAATTCATCGCTTCACTTTGTGAAGCGATCGTGGTGCCGCCTGGGTGACTCGAACACCCGACCCCCGCATTACGAATGCGATGCTCTACCAACTGAGCTAAGGCGGCTTCCGGCGATTTGGCGGGACATTATGCGGGTTCAGATTCTTTTTCAAGCAGAGAGCGACCGGATGTTTTCATTTCTGAATGACAACTGTTTCCACGGGATCGCCTGCCCCGACAGCTGTAGCCCGATCAATCTGCCCGAACAAGGCGGGCCCGGGGCCCGGAAATCGCGCTTCGTACTACAAATAAAGTTACCGACTGTAACCACAGCCCGCAGTACGACGAAAAAGTCGTCCTGGCTGTCGAAACAGACCACCGGGCAACGACCAGGAAAGTCTCGAAGAGACCATGTTGTGGATATTTTTATTTATGATTATCAGATGGTTATGATCACTTCAGAAGACTTATCCAGATATTCCTCGATTTGTCGATTGTGGAAAACACTTATGTAGTTTCCGGCCGGCCACAGGGTTGGTATCCTGCTGATCCGGTCTTGAAAGCGGAGGATATCCTGTCAAAAATTGCCTGTACCGTGCCCTGCAGTTCCGCCTTCAGGAATCAGGTTGAAGCGCTGGCCGAAAAGCAGGGTGTGAACGCAGCCGATCTTGCCCGCTCGATCCTGCTGACCATCCCGAAAGCGGATATTGACCGTTGCCCCGACCCGGGCGAGCCCGCAGATGACGACCGTGAAACAATTATCCTGAAATCCGGCAGAACCAGCGGCCGCGAGCTGCGCCGCAAGCCCCGGCTGCAACTGCGGATGCCCGACGCAGTGCCGCCGGTGCGCCTGCGCAAGGCGCTTAATCTGGCCCTGCTGCTTGCCTGTAATGATGTCGAAATGACCGTCTCGCTTCCCGGCGATCCCCCACCGCCGCCGCCCGGACCAACTGCCGCGGAGGCCGAGCTGAAACGCCTCTGTGCCCATCAGCGCGAACAGATCGACCGGCTGCACAGCATTGCGGGAATGCTGGTCAATGACGCGCCGCCGGACGGGGTTCAGTCGGCCCGCGACGCGCTGCATATTCTGGGCTTTGTGCCCGGTGGCTCACCGGCAAAGGCCGAAATCCGGGCGCGGTTCCGGATGCTGGCAACCGTCCATCATCCGGACAGCGAATTCGGCAGCCACGAGCGCATGAGCCTGCTTAATCAGGCCGCGGAACAGTTACTGAAACGGTAGTTTCTCGTCGCTCATATAGGCCGAAGACAGGTTTTCCGAGCCGACCCAGGTGCGGGTGCTGACCACCAGCCGCTCGCAGAGAATGCGCGACAGGTTGAGCAGCACTTTCGAGGCAAGCTCCGGCGAGCCCAGCATCATTTTCTTCAGCCAGCCCTGCGTCACCACAAGGATTTCCGTATCATCCAGCGCCACCACATCGGCGGAGCGGGTGGTGTTGGAAATGAAGGCGATTTCACCGAACACCTGACCCGGCTCGAACACCGCAATCGGCCGGCCACTCTGCGCCGCCCGCACCTCGACCAGTCCGGACAGAATCACGAACAGCTCGTTGCCAACCTCGCCGGCGCGGATGATCGTGTCATTCGACTGGGCTGACAGAACGGTACCGCTGCGCAGAACCTTCTTGGTCTCGTCATCAGACAGGCCGTCAAGGAAGGGGATGTCCTGCCGGGGCACAGGCAGCAGCTTGTTGGCGAGAAATTCCCAGAAGCTTTCTTCATCCAGCAGCCATTCGCTGATGGTGGCCGACATCGGAAATTCAGCGCGCAGCCAGGCACCGACCGTCTCGGAATGCCAGAGGTTGGGGCGTTCCCGCAGCTTGCGCCAGAACGGCGAGCGGATGGCGCGGAGATGGTCCGCATCCCGCAGCAGCAGCACCAGCGGTACCCGGTAGCCGACATCCGGATCGGTAAAATTCGGCGCATAGCGGCGGTAGCCGAGATGCTCGTACAGCTCCACCAGCGCCGGAGAACAGTGGCAAAAATCAAACAGCACACCCTGATCCAGCGCCACCTCATAGGCCTGCGACAACATCAGATGCAGTGCAGCCGAACCGCGCTGGCCGGCCGCCACCATCAAGCGCGAGGTAAAGGAAATCCGGGCGCGGGGGGAGAAATCGAGAAACGGGCGGACATGATACAGATCTTCCAGCGATTTCGGCATGGCACTGTCGCCGTCCCGGCTGCCGGTCATCAGAATCCGCAGGCAGGCGGTCAGCTCGTCGCCGGTCTCGACATAATACTGGCGGGCGTCCAGATCATAGTCATCCACCAGCATCCGGTTGTCATGATCGGCGGCGGACACACCGCTTTTACCCAGCTCGTCGACGTAGATCTCGTAGCGGAACCGGTAGAGCCGCTCTTTCTGTTCGTCGGTTGTTGCTTCACTGACCCGAATACGGCCCGTTCTGGATTTTTGGTCTTTGCCGGTCAATCCGTGTCTCCTGATAAGCGATCATGCATCGCTTGCTTGCCTTCGTACGACACATACTCTTCGCCTATATATAACCAGCTTCGGGCAGGAGTCGAATGCGACTTGCAGGGAAACAGGTGATTGTGACAGGTGCCGGGTCCGGGTTTGGCGAGGGCATTGCCCGCAGGTTTGTCGCAGAGGGGGCGAAAGTGGCCATCGCCGGCATCCCGCCGGGCCGGAGGAGCAAGCAGCCCGATATCACCAATGCCACGCTGTATCTGTGGCCGCGTCAGACCGGATCGATATCGCCCCTGCCGTAAGTTGCCGCGAAGTCATCGGCAAAAGCGCGGAACCGGCCCTGCTCAATAGCAGCGCGCATGGCCGCCATCAGATCCTGATAGAACTGAATATTGTGCCAGCTGGCCAGCATCGGCCCCAGCATCTCGCCCGCCTTGACCAGATGGTGCAGATAGGCCCGGCTGAACTTGCGGCAGGCCGGACAGGCACAGTTTTCGTCCAGCGGGCGCGGGTCGTCCGCATGGCGGGCATTGCGCAGATTGACCGTGCCCCGCCAGGTGAAGGCTTGGCCGTTGCGGCCGGAGCGGGTCGGCAACACGCAATCAAACATGTCGATACCCCGGGCCACGGCACCCACCAGATCATCCGGTTTGCCGACCCCCATGAGATAACGGGGCCGGTCGGTCTGCATCAGCGGCGTGGTCACGTCGAGCGTCGAGAACATCAGGTCCTGACCTTCGCCAACCGCCAGCCCGCCAACCGCATAGCCGTGAAAACCGATATCCGTCAACGCGGCGACGGACTCCGCTCTCAGATCAGCATGAATCCCGCCCTGAACAATCCCGAAAATGCCATAGCCGGGCCGCTCGACAAAGGCGTCGCGGCTGCGTTTCGCCCAGCGCATCGACAGCCGCATGGAGGTCGCAGCCTCTTTCTCTGTCGCCGGATAGGGGGTGCATTCATCAAAGGACATGGTGATGTCGGCATCCAGCAGGCGCTGGATATCAATCGAGCGTTCCGGGGTCAGCTCATGGGCAGAACCGTCGACATGCGACCGGAAGGTCACCCCGTTCTCGTCAATCTTGCGCAGCTTGGCGAGGCTCATCACCTGATAGCCGCCGGAATCCGTCAGGATCGGCCGGTCCCAGTTCATGAACCGGTGCAGCCCGCCGAGACGGTCAATCCGCTCCGCCCCCGGACGCAGCATCAGATGATAGGTATTGCCGAGAATGATCCCGGCCCCGGTTTCCTCAACCGACCAGGGGAACATCGCCTTGACGGTGGCCGCCGTGCCGACCGGCATGAAAGCCGGGGTCTCGATACTGCCATGCGCCGTCTTCACCCGCCCGCGCCGCGCCGCACCGTCCGTGGTGATCAGGTCATAGGAAAAATCCGTCATGCGTCATCCCGCGCCAGCAGGCAGCAGTCACCATAGGAATAAAACCGGTATCTCCCGGCAATGGCATGGGCATAGGCCCGTTTCATCCGGTCAAGGCCGGAAAAGGCACTGATCAGCATGAACAGGGTCGATTTCGGCAGATGAAAATTGGTCAGCAGCAGGTCAACCGCGCGGAATTTGTAGCCGGGGGTGATGAAAATATCGGTCTCTCCGGAAAACGGTCGGATCACGCCCTTTGCATCCGCCGCCGATTCCAGCAGCCGGAGCGACGTGGTGCCGATGGCAACAAGCCGGCCACCGGCAGCCCGCGCCCGGTTCAGGCGCTCTGCGGTCTCCGGCGATATCTCGCCCCATTCGCTGTGCATATGGTGATCGGCGGTATCCGCCACCTTCACCGGCATGAAGGTGCCGGCCCCCACATGCAGGGTGATGGTCTCGCGGGCAATACCGCGCGCATCCACCTCGGCCAGCAGCCGGTCGGTGAAATGCAGACCCGCGGTCGGGGCCGCAACTGCACCGTCGTGCCGGGCAAAGATGGTCTGGTAATTCTCCCGGTCGGTCGGATCACCGCCCCGCTCGCGACGGATATAGGGGGGCAGGGGCGGGGCACCGTAACGCTCAAGTGCGGCAAACAGCGCGCCTTCACCCAGGCTGAAATCCAGATGAATTTCGCCGCTTTCAAACTTTTCGGCAATGGTGGCTGTGAAGTCATCGGCGAAGCGGATTTCCTGACCGGTCTTCAGCCGCTTTCCCGGACGGGCAAAGGCGTGCCAGGCGGCCGGGCCTACCCGTTTATGCAGCGTGACCTCGACCTTGACTTCGCCCCGCTGGCCGAACAGGCGGGCCGGAATGACACGGGTGTCATTGCTGACCAGAACATCGCCCGGCTGCAACAGAGCGGGCAGGTCAGCGACCGTGCGGTCAGTCATTCCGGCTGCGGAAAGGTCGAGCAAACGTGCGGACTCCCGCGGGACCGCCGGGGTCTGGGCAATCAGTTCCCCGGGCAGCTCAAAGTCAAAGATATCGACCAGCATTGCCCGCCCCGCCGCTGACGGTTCAGGCGCGCAGCGCGCGTTCGACGGACAGCGTCGGCAACCGGCGGCTCAGCAGACCAAACGGGCCGAGCAGCAACAGCGCCATCGCCAGCTTGGCGACAAAATCACCTGTCGCCCAGGTCACCCAGGGCAGACCGGATCCGGCAAAGGCGAGCGAGAAGAACAGCACCGTATCGACGACAGAGGCCAGCAGGGTGGAGACCAGTGGTGCTTTCCACCACCGCCCCTGACGCAGGCGGTCGAAGACCGCGACATCCAGCAGCTGGGCAACCAGAAAGGCGGTTCCGGAGGCGGCGGCAATCCGCCAGTCCGCCAGCCACAGCGACAGGGCAACACCGACGGCAAACCCGGTATAGACCACCAGCCGGGCCTTTTGCGCCCCGGCAACCCGGTTGGTCAGGTCGGTCACCAGAAAGGCAACGGGATAGGTAAAGGCGCCCCAGGTTACCCAGTCATTGACCGGAAACTGGACGGCAAAGTTCGACAGGGCGATGACAAAGGCCATTGCAGCGATAGGGATAAGAATGACCGGCATGGCGTACGGTTCCTGTCTGGGGCACGGAAAGGCGACGGTATAGTGCGCTATTCATCCAAAGTCGAGACCTCGGGCCGCGGAAATCCGCGGTCAGACGACGATATCGATGTAATAGCCACGCGGAACATCGGTCCGCAGCTGCTGCCCGGAGGCCAGCAGCGCATCGAGGCGCTCGACCGCGCGTTCGATCATCGGGTCGCGCCGGAAGTTGGAAACCTTGACCCGGCGTTCGAGATTCACCGCGCTGTCATAGTCTCGCGACTGCGGCGGTGCACCGCCGACGCGGGTGTCAATGCTGGTTGGTCCGATGGTCATCGGAAACTCGTAGCGCAAACAGGGTTAAAAATCTATAAACAGAGTCTCCCTTCTGCATGAAAACTCCATGACCCTCTCCCTGCCTCTCGGTGCCCTTGGTCTTGTCCTGCTGTCGGCCTTCCTGCATGCCTGCTGGAACGCGCTGATCAAATCTTCCGGTGACCGGCTGGTTCTGCTGACCGCCGTCGTCGGCGTGTCCGGCCTGATGGGGGTTGCGGCATTGCCGTTCGTCGAGCCGCCGGGCTGGGCGGCAGCGCCCTGGCTCGCGGCCTCGATCGCCACCCATATCGTCTATTATTTCTGCCTGCTCTCCGCCTATCGCGAGGGCGATCTCAGTCAGGTCTATCCGATTGCCCGGGGCAGTGCGCCGCTGTTCACCGCCGCCATTGCCTGGCTGCTGCTGGGTGAGGGGCTGCGGCCGGTGCAGCTGGGTGGCGTCATCATGGTCTCGGTCGGGGTGCTGGTCATCGCCTATATCCGGATGGGCGGCATCGCGCATTTCCGCACGGTCGGATGGGCGCTGGGTGTTGCCGTCTGTATTGCCGCCTATTCCTCCGTCGATGCCGCCGGCATCCGGGCCTCGGCCAGCGGCCTTGGCTATATCGGCTGGCTGCTGGCACTGGATTGCCTGCCGCTGGTGATCTTCACCATCCTGCGGCGGCGCTCCCGTCTGCTGCCGGAACTGCGGCGCACCCGGCATATCTGGATTGGCGGCGGCCTGATTGCCGGGGTCAGCTATGGCGCGGCAGTCTGGGTTTTCCAGTTCGGTGCCACCGCCGGCGTGGTTGCCCTGCGCGAAACCAGCGTCCTGTTTGCCGCCCTGATCGGGGTGTTTTTTCTCGGCGAACGGTTTGGTCCGCGGCGCATCACGGCAGCCCTGTTTGTTGCAGCCGGCGTCATAGCAATTTCCATTTTCTAGATGTATAATTCCGTATGATGGAAAGGCTGATTGAAACTGCGGCGGCAAGTGCAACTTTCCACCATATGAACACAGTTTCCAAAAAACCGGCTAATGAAGCCAACCGCTCCGGTCAGGTGCAGTCGGTGACGCGCGCCATCAGTATCCTCAACGCCCTGTCGGTCGAGGAGAACGGCCTGACGCTGACCGAACTGTCCCACACCGTCAGCCTGGCCCCGTCGACCACCCACCGTCTGCTGACCACCCTGCAGCAGGAGCGCTTCGTGCGCTTTGATGACCAGCGGTCGGTCTGGCTGGTCGGCCTGCAGGCCTTTGCGGTTGGCAATGCCTTTGTCCGGTCACGCGAACTGATCAGCATGGTGCGCCCCTATATGCGCCGGCTGATGGAAGAAAGCGGCGAGACGACAAACCTTGCCGTCGAAGACCGGGAGGAGGCCGTCTATCTGGCGCAGGTCGAATGCCGGGAAATGATGCGGGCCTTTGCCAAACCCGGGGCCCGTGTGCCGATGACCTCGTCCGCCGTCGGCAAGGCCATGCTGGCGGCACGGCCCGACGAACAGGTGGCGCGGCTGCTGAACCGTGTCGGCCTGCAGAAGGTCACCGGCAGCAGCATCTCCACACCGGCGGCGCTGAAGGCGGAACTGGCCCAGGCCCGGGCACTTGGCTATGCCATTGATGACGAGGAGCATGCGGTTGGCCTGCGTTGCGTCGCGGCGGCCCTGTTTAACGAACATGGCGATCCGATTGCCGCAGTCAGCGTCTCCGGCCCCGCCGCCCGGGTGACCGACGAGCGCATCCCGGTTCTGGGCCGGCTGGTGCAGATGGTGGCCCAGGAAGCGACCCAGGCGCTGGGCGGTATCCGCCCTTTGGTAAAGGGCTGATCCCCGATTCCGCTTGACCCTGCGGCCCGGCATTTGTTCATTGCACTGCACAAACGCACATGATCAACACGGGAGTCCCGCAATGAGCTTCACCATCGTCGATCCGGCCACACCGCGACTGAACCGAAGCGAACTTGCCGTCCCCGGCTCCCGCCCGGAATTGTTCGAGAAGGCGGCCAAGGGGCCGGTCGATGTGGTCTTCCTCGATTGCGAAGATGCCGTGGCACCTGATGACAAGCCGCAGGCCCGCAAGAATATCATCGAGGGCCTGAATGATGTGGACTGGGGCAACAAGACGGTCAGCGTTCGCATCAACGGGCTTGATACCCACTACATGTACCGCGATGTGGTCGATATTGTCGAAGCCTGCCCGCGGCTTGACCTGATCATGATCCCGAAAGCCGGGACCGCTGCGGATATCTATGCCCTCGACATGCTGGTCACCCAGATCGAGACGGCCATGGGCCGGCCGCGCAAGATCGGCTTCGAGATGATCATTGAAAGTGCGCTCGGCATGGCGAATGTCGATGCCATCGCCGCCGCCTCGCCACGCAATGAAAGCCTGCATTTCGGGGTGGCCGACTATGCCGCCTCGACCAAGGCGAAGACCACCGGCATCGGCGGTCCGAATGCCGGCTATGGCGTGCTGACCGACCCGGACGCGAGCGGCAACCGGGACTATCACTGGGGTGACATGTGGCATTATGCGATCAACCGCATGGTCGTCGCCGCCCGCGCCAACGGGCTGCGCCCGGTTGACGGCCCGTTCGGCGATTTCTCTGACCCTGAGGGCTACAAGGCACAGGCCAGCCGTTCTGCCGTTCTGGGCTGCGAGGGCAAATGGGCCATCCATCCGAGCCAGGTCGGGCTGGCGAACGAGGTCTTCAGCCCGTCGGAAACAGAAGTCGCCCAGGCCAAGCGCATTCTCGAAGCCATGGAAAAGGCGCAGAAGGAAGGCAAGGGCGCCGTTGCCCTGGATGGCCGCCTGATCGATATTGCCTCCATCAAGCAGGCCGAGGTCATGGTACAGAAGGCCGCACAGATCGCCGGTCACTGAATCCGGACAAGAGCCGGCAATCGCCAAACCACAGCGCCTGTGCTAGGACATAATCATGCAATCCTATCTCGATTTTGAAAAACCCGTCGCCGAGCTTGAAGGCAAGATCCACGAGCTTCGTCACATCTCCGGATCGGGCGAGCTCAATATCGCCGAGGAAGTGAGCCGGTTGCAGGGCAAGGTCGAAAAGCTGCTGACCCAGACCTATGGCAAGCTGACGCCCTGGCAGAAGACCCAGGTTGCCCGCCATCCGGGTCGCCCGCATTTCCTGCAATATGCCGCTCAGCTGATGGAAGAGTTCGAACCGCTGTCCGGCGACCGCAATTTTGCCGAAGACGCCGCCATCATCGGCGGCATTGGCCGATTTCGCGGAAAATCAATCCTGCTGATGGGCCACGAGAAGGGGGCAGATACGGAAAGCCGCCTGAAGCATAATTTCGGCATGGCCCGGCCGGAAGGCTATCGCAAGGCGGATCGCCTGATGCGTCTGGCTGAACGCTTCCACCTGCCGGTCGTGACGCTGGTTGATACCTCCGGGGCGTATCCCGGCATCGATGCCGAAGCCCGCGGCCAGTCGGAAGCCATCGCCCGGTCGATTGAAACCTGCCTCGACCTGACAACCCCGCTGGTCAGCGTGGTCATCGGTGAAGGCGGATCCGGCGGGGCCATTGCCCTGGCGGTCGCAAACCGGGTCTTCATGCTGGAACATGCAGTCTATTCCGTCATCTCGCCGGAAGGCTGCGCCTCGATCCTGTGGCGGGAAGGCACGAAAGCACCGGATGCCGCCGCCGCCATGCGCATCACCGCAGATGACCTGTTCCGTCTCGGCGTCATCGACCAGGTCATCAGCGAGCCGCTTGGCGGAGCGCACCGCGACCCGGTGGTGGCCATCACCACCGTCGGTGACCAGATTGAGCGGTCGCTGGCCGAACTGTCCGGGCAGTCCGGGGACGCGCTGCGCGCCGGACGGCGCAAGAAGTTTCTGGAGATGGGCCGCAGCGGCCTGAACTGACGCCCGCCCGGTATCGCTTGCGGCAGAAATTCCGGCCAATGAATGGTTGAATAATTTTTTATTATCCATACGCTTTCTCCTGTGTTGTTACCTGAGGAGCGCAATCCATGAAATTCACCGTCACCCTGCTTTCTGCCCTGCTCATTCTCACCGGCTGCGTTACCGGAGAGCGCGACAGCGGCGGCAGGGGCATGCAGCTGACGCAGGCAACGGAAATCGAGTTCTCCGCAACCGATCTCGATATCCCGCTTTATCTCGGTGATTCAATCGCCTCGGTAACCCAGGTCGTCCGGGACAATGCAGCGCCGATTGACACCTATAATCTGGGCGACAAGGGATCGATCCGGACCCAGCGGGTCAGCGCCTTTTTCGGCGACAAGACCCAGGAACAGATCAGCAGCCGTGAAAATTTCATCGAGCAACTGAATCGGGTCACCAGTGGCCGGTCTGTTGCAGACAACCAGATCACAGCAATTACCCATAACGGCAACAAACGGCCAATCGGGTACAAGGCCGTCTATAGTCAGGGCACAAACAAATGCCTGTATGCCAATACGGGCTACCGGATGCGGGGACTGACCATCTACAGCAACGAGACAGGCAATGCCGATACCATCATTGATGCGCTGATCTGCGGTGACGAGAAACTGGTCGCGGCAGCCTCTGAAATGCTGTCGAATGTGGTGAAAGTTGATGATCGGGAAGCCTATGCCAGAGCGCTGGCAAAGACCTGACAACAGGGCCGGGACCAGCGGTTCCCGTCAATGAATGGTTGAACCTTATCGCGCCGTTTCCTAGTCTTCGATGCTTGCTCTCAACAGGGGGTCGCCGATGAAGGTTTTCGTAACGGGGCTGATGGTAACCGTCCTGTCGCTGACCGGTTGCGTAACCGGAGAGCGCGACAGCGGCGGCACTGTGATGCAACTCTCGGCCGCACAGGAAATTGTCTTCCCGGAGACCGACCTGACCGTCCCGCTTTACCTGCATGGATATATCGCCTCGGTCACCCAGGAAATCAGGGACAACACCTCTCCCATCGACAATTACAATCTCGGCGAGAAGGGCAGTGTCCAGACCCAGCGGGCGGCAAACTGGTTTTCAGAGAAAACCGAAGACCGGATGGCCAGCCGGACTGAATTCAGCGAACGCCTGCAGACGATCACGAACAACCGGCCCATTGACGGCGAGATTACAGAG
Source organism: Rhodospirillales bacterium (assembly GCA_040219025.1). GTDB lineage: Bacteria > Pseudomonadota > Alphaproteobacteria > Rhodospirillales > HT1-32 > HT1-32. The sequence goes on from JAVJTE010000020.1 coordinate 248,696, forward strand.
CTGGCCCATAACGACCGGGTCCGGACCCGCGGATTTTCTGCCCGCTTCAAGCGCAGTACCGTAAACTGCCTCTATGCCCGCGGCGGCTATCGCCTCGGCGGAGCCACGCCCTATGACAACGACCGGGGACTGATCGATACCGTTATCGAGGCCTGGACCTGTGGTGACGATGACCTCATCCGGGCGACTGAAGACATGCTGGCCAATGTGCAGAAGGTCGGCGACCGCGCCGCCTATGCCGAAGATCTGAAAAAAGCCGGCATATGAGGAGGCTGGCCTGCCTTGCTGTCGTTCTCGGGCTTGCGGCCTGTGTGAACAACCCGACCCGGCTGAAAGCACTCGATCATACTTATAATCTGGCCGAGACCGCGAATGACCCGGCCTTCAGCCGGCTTGCAGCCTTCTTCGATGAGGCAGCTTTCGGCCATGATGACGTGCTGATGCGCGGCGAGATCAAATCCTACGAACGGGTGCTGACCCGCTGGGATCTGCCAATGCGCATTACCATCGGCGGGGTGGTCAGCGCGTCGGTGGAAAAGAAAGTGCGCGAACGGCTCGAATATTTTCAGGAACTGACCGGCGTCCGGCTGGTCTGGGAAGGCCGGGATGCAAAACGCTACAACGTGAAGATCGTCCTCAGCCCGACCAGTGGTATCCGGCAGCGGGCAAGCCATGATACCGCCTGTTTTGCGAGAACCCGCGAGTCCTCCGGAGGCATCACCTCGGCCACCATCTTTCTGCCCTATGATCGTGAAAGACTGCTGAACGACTGCCTCGATCATGAACTGCTGCATGCCTTCGGCTTTGGCGGGCATTCTCATCGCATGAGTTCCGCCCTCAGCTATATGCATAATCTCGGGCGGCTCACGGCCTGGGACGAAATCATGCTGCGCACCCTCTACAGCCCGGCGCTGACAACCGGCATGCATCGCGAGGCGGCATGGCCGATCCTGCAGAACCTGCTGTCCGAGGAACTGAACCGGCTGACCGCCGGGACAACACCGCTGCCCGAACTCGGTCCCGAATACTGGGCTGTCTTCGCTGATGAGACGCCCTTTACCTACAGTGCAAAAGGACTTCCGGACCTGCCACGGCTGGCGCTCGGCTACCGGTCCGGCAGCACCGGTCAGGTCCAGACACGGGCAACCTTTGCCCCGGCAGACGGCGATCCCAGGGCGGAAATCACCCTGGCGTCCGGGACAAGTCTGAAAGAGCAATGGTCGGAAGTCTCAAAACGCTGGCGGCTTATCGCCCGCGGCGTCTCAACACTGGACTCACCGGAGGAACGGACAGTCGGAGACTTCTCCTCGATCTTCAAGATCGTCCGCAGCTATGGCCGTGATTGCGTGGTTTTCGTGCGCTCCGGCAATACAGAAGGCCGATTCTTCCGGGGTTATCACTGTGAAAGGGGCGGCCTCGGCACAGACTTGGTCCCTGGCCTGCTGTCCGGCCTGCGCGAGCGGCCCGGCCCTGTGGCAGGAAGCTGACGGGATGAGACGGTCGGCTGTCTGGTCCCTCATCGCTGCGCTGCTGCCGGTTCTGATTACAGGCTGTGTCACCAGCTCCGATCCCACAAAATCGCGGGTCTTTGTTCCGCAAAAAAACGTCCCTGCCGATCTTGCTGTCACCCACCGCCGGCTGGTGCAGTTCTTCGGCGAAGCCGTGTTTGATAACGTCTCTGACGTCCACGGGCGACCGGGCAAGAATCACCTGCAGGTGATTCGCTGGCCAGCCGGAAGCTACCTCGTCATTGCCGGAGACAAACGACTAAGCGATCAGACAATCCGGAACATCCGCGGGGCCATACCAACCATAACAGAAGCAACGGGCCTCAGACTGCAGTATCACCCGGGCCGCAAATCTGGCGAAATCATCGTCCGCACCCTGCCCCGGGCAGAGATTCAGGCCAGAAATCACGAACTCGTCAGCTGCTACACCCAGATCAACAGCAGATATGGGCACATTGTCGAGGCCACAATCTATCTTCCGGATGATGATCCCGTTATGAGCGACAGCTGTATTGTTCACGAACTTATGCATGCTATCGGCGTAAACGGACATTCGCATACGCTGCCATCCGCCATCAGTTACGCGCACGAAATAACCTCACTGACAAACTGGGACTTTTTAACCCTGGCAATGCTCTATCGACTGAGTCAGCCGCAGGAACCGCAGGGATCTGCGATCATGCGGGTCTCGCAAGCCTATGCAACCATGCTGCAGCGGTCCGACACCAAACTTGACAGGATAACCACCCGTCTCGGGCCGGCTATGCAGATTGTCGAACAAGACCGGACCGGGATAAGATTCAATCTTCAGGATATCACCGGCGAACCCGGCCTGGTCTTTGAAGGCAGCTTCGACGACCGGCCAGACTCCTCAATGACACGGATGTTCTTCCGGGCGCGGCCTCCTCATCAGGCTGAAGCCCGACTGGACATCCTGAAGTCGGCTCACCTGTCAGAAAACGAACGCGAGTTCTTCTCGCTCCGTCCCACGCCTCAAATGACCCAGACCAGACTGGCAGAGATATCCGGCCGTCTTTCTGAATTCAATTTTCTGGCCCCGGACCCGATCCCCGGACATCCCCGGATGATTACGCTGACAACTCCGGAAATTGCCTGTCTGTATTTTGAGACCGGACTGCGCAACGATGGGGCAGATTCCTCCGGAGTGGAAGACGATGCGGACCCGGGCTATCGGGTCGCCGGGAAATATTGCCGCCGGGGTGGCGCAATCTCCGAACAGGATGCCATCCGGATCATCAACAGCATCGGCCCGGCCCCGGCCTCCTGACAGGTAGTGCCGGAACCCGGACAGCAAAACGCCACCCCCGCAACAGCAGGGATGGCGAATCTGGCGTCAGATAATCAGCTTTTTGCTTCTGCGGCCTGTTGCATGCGCTGGCGGTAGAGCTGTGCAAAGTCGATGGGCGACAGCATCAGCGGTGCGAAGCCGCCATCACGGGTGATGTCAGAGACAATGTTCCGCGCGTACGGGAACATCAGACGCGGGCATTCGATCAGCAGCACCGGCTGCAGATTTTCCTTCGGCACATTGATGGTGAAAACACCACCATAGCTGAGCTCCAGAATGAAAGCCGGGTCATTCTTGATCTTGGCATCAATCCGGATATCGATGACAACCTCGAAAACGTTCGCCTGAACATTGCGGGCCTTGACGTCGATATTGATCGGAATCTCCGGCGGGGTGCCGGTCTGGGTGAAGACCGCCGGCGCATTCGGGACTTCAAAGGACAGGTCCTTGATATACTGCCCGTTGATAACCAGCATCGGCTGTGCTGCATCACCGGTTGCCGGCGAGGCGGTTTCTGCCGTTGCGGGCGTTGCCGGGGTCTTGCTATCCGCGGCGGCGGTTTCCGGCGCGTCTGTCGCTGCTTCGGTTTTTGTCTTGTCGTCCTGTTTCTTGGAAGTTGAACGCGTCTTGCGGGCCATGGATGCCATCACTCCAGTGGATAAATCGGAGATTACTGCCTATCACGGATCAAGAAACGCCACAACCTCCCGGGGATTAGCCGGGTTGATCCGCAAGATCTGCGCATTGCCAACCCGTTCGCCGGTGAGCGCCCGGATGAAGCCCCAGTGACTGACGACCAGCGTCGTGGCGACATCGTCAAGGGAGGCGCGGGCGGTATGAAAATCGACCGCCCGCTGGTCAATCGAGCTTTCCGGCTCGGACACTTCCGGCCACCAGCGGTCGGTCAGATGGGCAAAATCCAGATGCGACCATTGCGCCGCCAGTTCATCCCGCAGGGTGCCGATATCGCAGGCGAAATGATAGCGCTCGCGCACCAGCGTCTCGACCTCGACCGGCACATCGATCACATCGGCAATAATCTGGGCGGTATGCAGGGCGCGGGTATAGGGGCTGGTAATGATCCGGGTGACCGGCTCGCGGGCCAGTCGCCGGGCCGCCGCCTCGACCTGGGCAATACCGTTTTCGGTCAGCCTCGGGTCTTCGATTCCCGGATCAATCCGGGTCTTGCCATAGTGAACATTGAATTCTGATTCTCCGTGCCGGATCAGTAACATCAGCTGCGCGGCTCCCGGTCGTTGCTGTCTTTATCCTCGTCGATCACACTGTAATCCGTATCGATCACCGGCCCCGGTCCCTGATCCGGATAATCGCCGCCCGGCCGCTGCGACGGGTCAGGCCGTGGCCCCGCGTGAACTGTAAAATTGCCGCTCTGCTGCATCCGGTGCCAGATGCCGGCACCGATGGCAAGACGCACCGGCGGGATCAGCAGCAGGAAGCCCACGGCGTCAGTCAGAAAGCCCGGTGTCAGCAACAGCACCCCTGCAACCAGCAGACAGACGCCGTCAAAGACCTCGCGCAGCGGCATCTCGCCCCGGTCCACCGTTGCCCGGAGCCGGGTCAGGGTGGCCAGCCCCTGCTGGCGCAACATCGCCGTGCCGATGATCGCCGTCAGGATAACCGTGGCGATGGTCGGCCAGAGCCCGATCAACTCACCGGCCTGAATAAACACGGCAATCTCGGCAATCGGCACCAGAATGAAGGCCAGCAGGATTAACGGGGCCATACTTGTTCTCGCAATACTTCAGTACTATCTGTCAACAACTGGGATTTGGCTTTGATGTCCGCTGGACCGTAAGCCTGTTGAACTGTAACTTAAATCATTGTCCGTCGTTTCCAACCCGGGCGGCGAAAATCTAACTGAATCCGGAAAAGACTATGGGCGGTATACCTGTTGACATCATCCTGTTCGCCCTGCTTGCGGTGTTCCTGGTCCTGCGTCTGCGCAGCAAACTTGGCGACCGGTCCGGCCATGAGGGCGACCCGCAGCCCGGTTTTGGTCGCAAGAAGGCCGATCCCTCGGATAATGACAATGTCATCGCATTGCCTGACCGCAAGACGGAAGATGCCGACCCGGCTGACCGTCTGCCGCAGGGAATTGATGATTCCAGCCCGGTCGGGGCCGGTCTGACCCGGATCACCATTGCCGACGGCAATTTCTCTGCCGACACGTTCCTGGAGGGCGCGAAAGCCGCCTTCGAGATGATTGTCGGTGCCTTTGCCCATTCCGACACGAAAACCCTGAAGCCGCTGCTGTCCGATGATCTCTTCGAAAGCTTCTCTGGCGCCATAGAGGCGCGCCGCGAGGCCGGGGAGCGCATTGAAGAGCAGGTGATCGGCATCAACAGGACCGAAATTCTGGAGGCCCAGCTGAACGGCTCCGTCGCCCGCATCACCGTCGAGATCGAGAGCGAGCAGGTCAATGTCACCTATGACAAGGCCGGCGAGGTGGTGGATGGCGACCCGAACAAGGTTGTGAAGCTGGTCGATATCTGGACCTTCGAGCGGGATCTGAAATCCAGCGATCCGACCTGGCAGCTGGTCGATACCGCCGAACCGGAATGATGACCCCGATGCGGCATGGCTGGAAGCTTGTCCTCAGCCTCACCGCGTTGCTGGCGATCACCTCCTGTGAAACCGCCGACAAACCGTCCGGCCTGAAACTGACACCAACCAGCTTTGCCGATCTGGCGGGCTGGCAGGAGGACCGGCTAAGCGCGTTTCTGCCCGCCCTCGAACGCAGCTGCGCCCTGCATCTGCGGCGACCGGCAGACCGTCCGGTTACCCCTGCCGGGTTCGGACTGACCGCCGGGCACTGGCATGATGTCTGTACCCGCCTGGCGGATCTTCCGGAGGGCGATGATCAGGCTGCGCGGCAGGCCATTGAGACATGGTTCACCGTCTGGCGGGCCGAAGACACGGCGGAAGACGCAAAAGGCGTCGCAACCGGCTACTATGAACCACAGTTGCGGGGTGCCCTGAACCGCTTCGGACCCTACCAGACACCGCTTTACAAAACCCCGCCCGAACTGGTGACCGTCAATCTCGGTGATTTCAGCGAGGATCTGAAGGGCAAGAAGATTACCGGCAGGGTCGAGAAAGGCCAGCTGGTGCCGATGCCGGAGCGCAGGCAGATCGTCGGCGGGGCGCTGGCCAACCGTGATCTCGAGCTGATCTGGGTCGATGACCCGGTTGATGCCTTCTTCCTGCAGATCCAGGGCAGCGGCCAGGTGGTGATGCCGGACGGCAAAGTCATGCGGGTCGGCTATGCCGGGGCGAACGGCCGCAGCTACACGCCGGTCGGGCGCATCCTGATACAGGATGGCGAAGTGCCGCGTGAGAAAATGTCGATGCAGGCCATCCGCGGCTGGATGGACGCCAATCCGGACCGCGCCCCCGCCCTGATGGACGCCAACGCTTCCTATGTGTTCTTTCGTGAACTGACCGGTGACGGACCGGTGGGGGCCGAGGGTGTCGCCCTGACCCCCCGCCGCAGCATTGCCGTCGACCGTCGCTACTATCCCCTTGGCATGCCGGTCTGGATATCAACCACCGACCCGGATGACGGCAGTCCGATACGGCGGCTGACCATGGCGCAGGATACCGGCGGCGCCATCAGGGGGGTGGTCCGGCTGGATCTGTTCTGGGGCCCGGGACCGCAGGCCGCACACAAGGCCGGGCTGATGAACCAGCCGGTCAACATGTTCCTGCTGCTGCCAAGGGGTTTCACACCACCCGTCAGTTGACCGGGCCGGGTCCTGCGTTCAGATTAACGGCAGATCCGTTAACTGGAGCCGTTATGAGCCAACGCAAAGTCGCGCTTTTTGTCACCTGTCTGGTCGATCTGTTTCGCCCGACTGTCGGGTTTGCCGCGCTGAAACTTCTGGAACAGGCGGGATGCGACGTCTCGGTGCCCGGGGCGCAGACCTGTTGTGGCCAGCCGGCCTTCAATTCCGGCGACCGGAACAACGCGCAGAAGGTGGCCCGTGGCCTGATCGAGGCGTTCGAGCCGTTCGATTATGTGGTCGCACCGTCCGGCTCCTGCGCCGGGATGATCCGCAAGCATTACCCCGAACTGTTTGCCGGTGACCGACTATGGGAGCCGCGCGCCACCGCACTGGCCGGCAAGACCTGGGAGCTGACCTCGTTTCTGACCGATGTTGTCGGCTTTGACGGCATCAAGGCGAGCTATGACGGTTCCGTCACCTATCACGACAGCTGCTCGGGCCTGCGGGAGCTCGGCGTCAAATCCCAGCCCCGCAAACTGCTGGGCAAGGTTGCCGGCCTGAGCCTGACAGAACTGCCGGGGGCCGAGGTCTGTTGCGGGTTCGGGGGCACCTTCTGTGTCAAATATGCCGATATCTCGAACGCTATTGTTACCGACAAGACCGCAGATATTGCGGGTACTGGCGCAGATACATTGCTGGCCGGGGACCTGGGCTGCCTGATGAATATGGCCGGCAAGCTGAGCCGCGAGGGCCGCCCTGTAAAGGTCCGCCATGTGGCCGAGGTACTGGCCGACATGACAGGTGACATCCCCCCGATTTCCCGGGGGACTGACTCATGAAGACGACAACCCGCCGGATGAAGGAGAATGCCGTCGAGGCGATGGCCAATCCGGCGCTGCAGGACAGTCTCGACCGGATGAAAACCGGCTTTTCCTCAAAGCGCGCCATTGCCCGCGACCGGCTGCCGGAATTCGACGCGCTCCGCGATCAGGGCCGTGATATAAAGAACCGGGTGCTGGCCAATCTCGACCATTATCTCGAAGCCTTCGAGGAAAAGGTGATCGCGGCGGGCGGCAAGGTACACTGGTGCGCCGATGCAGCGGAGGCCAATGCCGCCATCCTCGGGATCTGCAAGTCGCTGGATGCCCGTACCGTGACCAAGGGCAAATCCATGATCTCCGAGGAGATCGGGCTGAATGATTATCTCGAAGCCAACGGTGTGACGCCGGTGGAAACCGACCTCGGGGAGTATATCATCCAGCTTCGCCATGAAGCGCCGAGCCACATCATCGCTCCGGCCATCCATCTGCAAATGCGTCAGGTGGAGGAGACCTTCCGCGAACATCACCGCCATCTTGACCCGGCGCGTCAGCTGATGGAGCCGCCACAGCTGATGGGTGAGGCCCGGGCTGAATTGCGGGGCCGCTTCATTGCTGCGGATGTCGGGGTTACCGGAGCAAATTTTCTGATCGCGGAGACCGGCTCCACCGTGATTGTCACCAACGAGGGCAATGGCGATCTGACACAGACCCTGCCGAAAGCGCATGTGGTTGTCGCCTCCATCGAGAAGATTGTGCCGACGCTGGAAGATGCCGCGACCCTGATGCGTCTGCTGGCGCGCTCGGCTACAGGTCAGGAGCTCTCTGTCTACACCACCTTTTCCACCGGGCCGCGCCGGGCGGATGACCCGGACGGGCCGGGCGAATTCCATGTCGTGCTGCTGGATAACGGCCGGACCGACCTGCTGGGCAGCGAGTTTTCCGAAATGCTGCGCTGTATCCGCTGCGGTGCCTGCCTGAATCACTGCCCGGTCTATGGCGCGATTGGCGGCCATGCCTATGGCTGGGTCTATCCCGGTCCGATGGGCTCGGTCCTCAGCCCCGGCCTGATCGGCATCGAGGATGCCGGCAACATGCCGAATGCCTCGACACTCTGCGGCCGCTGCGAGGCGGTCTGCCCGATGCATATCCCGCTGCCCCGCATGCTGCGGGCGTGGCGCGAGCGCGAGCATGACAAGGGCCTCAATCCGCAGAGCGTGCGGCGGGGCCTTGATATCTGGGCGATGCTGGCCAGCCGGCCCCGGCTTTACCAGTTTGCCACTGGGCTCGCGATGCGATTGCTGGGACGGCTGGGGCGGCGGCACGGCAACTTCCTGAACCTGCCGCTGGCGGGGGGATGGACCGACCACCGGGATCTGCCGGCACCGGAGGGGGCGACCTTCATGCAGCAATACCGAAACGGCCGGAGGGCAGCGAAATGAGCAGCCGTGAGGCCATGCTGGGCCGTATCCGCACCGCCCTCGGTCGCGGACCGCTGGAAGGTGATGCCGCCAAAGCCGTCAGTTCCGGGCTGACGAATCCTGCCCGCAACCTTGTCCCGCAGCGGGCACAGGGAGCGCCTGCCGATCTGGTCGAGCGTTTCATCGCGATGGCGGGCGAGGCATCGGCGTCACTGGACCGGCTGTCGGATATCTCCGAGGCACCGGGGAAAATCAGTGCTTACCTCGCCGGCCAGAACCTGCCGACGGCGCTGCGCCGGGCGGAACATCCGCTGCTCGATGCCCCGGACTGGCAAACCGGCTCTCTGCTTTCTGTCACTACCGGGGCCACGGACGGCGATGATCTGGTGGGGCTGAGTGTCGCCCTCTGCGGGGTTGCGGAGACCGGCACGCTGGTTATGGCGTCGGGGGCACAGTCACCGATCACCCTCAATTTCCTGCCCGATACCCATATCGTCCTTGTCCGGACAGCAGATATTGTCGGCGGATATGAAGATTCCTGGGACCGCCTGCGCCGGCATATGGGCGCATCGGGCGTGATGCCCCGGGCGGTGAATTTCATTACCGGCCCGTCACGGTCTGCCGATATCGAGCAGACCCTGCTGCTGGGGGCGCATGGTCCCCGCCGTCTGCATATCCTGTTGCTCGACGATTCCACATGAGCCGCAAGCGCCTTCCCGATCAGGACGAAATCGCGCTTTGGCGACATGTCATGCAGGATGTCCGCCGCAGAAACCCTGAGCCGGAAGCAAAACCCGACATTCCGGTCGTTACGGCTGCGAAACAAAAGCTGCCGATCCGGCCAAAAGCGCTTGAACCCGTCATCCGCAAGCCCAACAACGATCCCGAGCTTGTACATGGCGTCATGCCGGGGGTCGACCGGCGACGCAATCAGCGGCTTCGCCGGGGCCAGGTCGACATCGATGGCAAGATTGATCTGCATGGCCTGTCACAATCCCGGGCCTATCACGCGCTGATGCAGTTTCTTGAAGAGTCATACCGGGGAGACCGCAGATGTGTCCTGGTCATTACCGGCAAGGGACTGCGCCAGACCGGGGAAATCGGCATCTTGCGTCAACAGGTGCCGAAATGGCTGAATGACAATGCCCGGCAGCTGATACAGGGCTTCAATTATGCCCACCGCCGTCATGGCGGAGAGGGTGCACTCTATGTCATCATGCGGCGGAAACGGGGATGACGCCGTTTGGCGAGAAGGTTCGGGCGCTGCGCCGGCAGAAGTCTATTCCTCTCAAGGACATGGCGGCTGATCTTAATGTCTCCTCTGCCTATCTCTCTGCCCTTGAACATGGCCATCGCGGTCGCCCGTCGGCCGGCTTTGTGCTGCAGGTCTGCGGCTATCTCGGGGTCATCTGGGACGAGGCGGAAGAACTGAAACAGCTGGCCGAGCTGTCGCACCCCCGGGTGACGATTGATACCGCCGGGCTATCCCCGAAGGCGACCCTGCTGGCCAATCAGCTGGCCCAGCAAATCGGATCACTCGACGATCAGACCATTCTCCGGCTTCTCGAAGAATTACAACAAGATAGAGTTATCTCTTAAATTCTGAGATGAGTTGGCTTCGCTGTGCTTTGCCCCGCCGGACGGTATTACCGGGTTTCATCGCGGATCGCATGAACACCGTATAAACCATTGTTTTATCCACAGGTTTATCCACAGGCGCGAAGTTCATCTGATTTATGAGGTATTTTATGTAAATTGTTACTAATAAGTCGTATCCTGTTGATAATACGACATTTATATAACCGCTCCGGTTTTCAGGACGGTCTTTGTCATTCCGCAGTCTTCCCGGTCTCACAGAGACTGCGTTCCATCCACAGGCTGAGACGTGAGCCGAGGAAACAGTGATAACCGTTTGATTTTTAAGTCCCTGCCTCTCGGAGACCAGAAGCAGATCAGAAGCAAGACGACCCTGTCTCTGTCAGATCCGCTCAGGGGTAAGCGGCCGGCTCATGCCTGTTCCATCATCAGAGGATGAATTTGCTGAGATCGGCGTCCTTGGCCAGTTCACCAACCTGCTTGTGGACATAGCCGGCATCGATCTCGATCCGCTCGCCGGAGCGGTCGGAGGCCGTATAGCTGATCTCTTCCAGCAATTTCTCCAGCACCGTATGCAACCGCCGGGCGCCGATATTCTCAACGGAGCGATTCACATCCGCTGCGAGGTCGGCAAGCGCATCAATGGCATCATCGCCGAAAACCAGATCAACATCTTCAGTTTTCATCAGCGCGACATACTGCCGGATCAGGCTGGCCTCGGTTTCCGTCAGAATTCGGCGGAAATCATCGCGGGTCAGGGCCCGAAGCTCGACCCGGATCGGCAGGCGCCCCTGCAGTTCCGGTAACAGATCCGATGGTTTCGACAGGTGGAACGCGCCGGACGCAATGAACAGGATATGATCGGTCTTCAGCGAACCGTACTTCGTGGCAACCGTCGTCCCCTCGATCAGCGGCAGCAGATCGCGCTGAACACCTTCGCGGCTGACATCCCCGCCGCGTTCGCTTCGGACGGTAATCTTGTCAATCTCGTCGAGGAAGACGATGCCGTTGTTTTCAACCGCCTCAATCGCGTCCTCAACCACCTGATCGTCGTCCAGCAGCTTGTCGGCCTCTTCCCGGACCAGAACTTCATAGCTTTCGACAACATTCATCCGGCGGGTTTTCTTGCGCTGGCCGCCCATGGCCTTCGACATCATGTCGTTCAGGTTCATCATGCCCATTTGCGAGCCGGGCATTCCCGGAATTTCGAACAGGGGCATGCCACCGCCGCCGCCATCCACCAGCTCGATGTCGATTTCCCGGTCATCCAGCTTGCCCTCGCGCAGCATCACCCGGAATTTCTGGCGTGTATCGGGGCGGGCGTCTTCGCCGACCAGCGCATCCAGCACCCGCTCCTCGGCGTTCAGCTCGGCCTGGGCCGTCACCTTCTTGCGCAGGGTCTCGCGCGTCATGGTGATCGCGGCCTCCACCAGATCACGAATGATCTGCTCGACATCGCGACCGACATAGCCGACCTCGGTGAACTTCGTCGCCTCGACCTTGAGAAAGGGCGCGTTTGCCAGCTTTGCCAGCCGCCGGGCAATCTCCGTCTTGCCGACCCCGGTCGGGCCGATCATCAGGATGTTCTTCGGCAGAACCTCCTCGCGCAGATCCTCCGGTAACTGCTGCCGCCGCCAGCGATTGCGCAGCGCAATCGCGACGGCACGCTTGGCTTCCTGCTGGCCGATGATGAAACGATCCAGTTCGGAGACGATTTCGCGGGGGGAAAAATTGGTCATAAGCTCTCGATAATCACATTGTTGTTGGTATAGACACAGATATCAGCGGCGATTTTCATGGATTTCCGGGCGACCGTCTCCGCATCCAGCTCGGTCGCCTCCATCAGCGCCCGGGCGGCAGACAGGGCATAATTGCCGCCGGAGCCAATACCAATCAGGCCGTCTTCCGGCTCCAGCACATCGCCGGTACCGCTGACCAGCAGGGAGACTTCATTGTCGGCAACCGCCAGCATGGCTTCCAGGCGGCGCAGATAGCGGTCGGTGCGCCAGTCCTTGGCAAGTTCCACGCAGGCCCGGGCCAGCTGACCCGGATGTTTCTCCAGCTTCGCTTCCAGCCGCTCGAACAAGGTGAAGGCATCCGCCGTCGCCCCGGCAAAGCCGACCAGCACGCCGTCATCCGCGCCAATCCGACGGACCTTGCGGGCGTTGGCCTTGACCACCGTGTCACCGAGGCTGACCTGTCCGTCACCGGCGAGGACGACCTTGCCGTCGCGGCGGACGCAGAGAATCGTGGTGCCATGCATGGGGATCGGGCCTTTATCGCTCATCGCTCTGTCCGGAAATCTTGGTTTAAGGAGTTGCTGGCACAATGTGGGTTGATATGGGGCCGGGTCAAGCGCTGCGGCCTTTCCGCGGGCCCGTGTTACTGCTATACCCCGCCCGCCTTATGGAGGAATTTGCCATGCGCAAGGGTTCTTACGAGCGCAAAACCAAGGAAACGGAAGTCTCTGTCCAGATCAATCTGGACGGATCCGGTCAGTATGATGTGAAAACCGGCATCGGCTTTCTCGACCACATGATGGAGCAGCTGTCGCGCCACAGCCTGATGGATCTTACGGTCCGGGCGAAGGGTGACCTGCATATCGACTTTCACCACACCACGGAAGATGTCGGCATTGCCATCGGTGAAGCCTTTGCCGAGGCCATCGGCGATATGAAGGGCATCACCCGCTATGGCAGTGCGCTGATTCCGATGGACGAGACGCTGACCCGCGTGGCGCTGGACGTATCCCGGCGGCCCTACCTGATCTGGAAGGTGAACTTCACCCGCCCGAAACTGGGGGATATGGACACCGAACTGTTCAAGGAATGGTTTCAGGCCTTTGCCCAGGCAGCCGGCATTACCCTGCATGTCGAAAACCTGTATGGCGAAAACAACCATCATATCGTCGAAAGCAGCTACAAGGCACTGGCCCGGGCGCTGCGTCAGGCGATCGAGATTGATCCGCGCAAGGCGGATTCCGTACCATCGACCAAGGGCGTGCTCGGCGGGTCTCTCTGAGACCGGCTGCTGCCCGCAGGAAACAACATGAACGTTTTCACCATTCACCTGCCACTGGAAGAAACGGGAGCGGCTGACCCGGTACCGATCCGCGAGGGATTCTGCTGGCCGGCCTTTTTCTTCACTTTTTTCTGGGCGCTGTGGCACCGGATGTGGCTGGTCGGCGCAGCCATCTTCCTTGTCCTGATCGGCCTGTCCGTCGGGCTGGAACTGTCCGGCATTGCCCCGGCTGCCCGGCTGGTCCTGACACTCGGAGCCTATTTTCTGCTCGGGCTGATGGCTAACGATATCCGCCGCTGGCAGATCGAGCGCAGCGGCTGGTATCTGGATGACATCGTCAGTGGCCAGGATGCGGATGAAGCCGTCTGGCGCTGGGCGCACAAGGCAGGGCAGGCCGCGTGATCCGTCTCGCCATCATCGATTACGGGTCCGGCAATCTTCGTTCCGCCGCGAAATCCTGCGAACGGGTGATCCGCGAACAGGCGTTGCAGGCCGAGGTGCTGGTGACCGGCCATCCGGAGGACCTGAAGCCTGCATCCCACATCATGCTGCCCGGCGTCGGTGCCTTTGGCGATTGTCGCCGGGGTCTGAGCGCCGTCGACGGCATGGTTGAGGCGCTGCGCGAGGCGGTCGAGCAGGAGGCAAAACCGTTTCTGGGCGTCTGTGTCGGCATGCAGCTGATGGCGACCCGGGGGCTGGAATATGGCGAACATGAAGGGCTCGGCTGGATTGATGCGGACTGCGTTCATATCGCGCCGGAAGACCCGGCCCTGAAGGTCCCGCATATGGGCTGGAACGATCTGCAGATTCTGAAACCGGAACACCCTGTCTTTGCCGGCATTTCATCCGGCGAGCATGCCTATTTTGTCCATAGCTATCACCTGACCTGCCGGCAGCCCGAACATGTGGCAGCAACCGTGGATTACGGTCATCCGCTGACCGCCATTGTGGCCCGCGACAACATGGTCGGCGTGCAGTTCCATCCGGAGAAAAGCCAGCGCACCGGGCTGCACCTGCTGGCGAATTTCCTGAACTGGAAGGCCTGACAATGACGGATCCGTTTGTCGAACTGGCCAGCGAGATACAGGGCGCCGACCTGCATGACCTGTGCGATGCGACTGACAGTGCCATCATCGACGGGGGCGGATTCGGCTGGCTCAGGCCACCGCCCCGGGAAACCCTCGAACGCTACTGGCGCGGTGTCCTTGTGGTTCCCGACCGGACCCTGTTTCTGGCCCGCCTTGACGGCACGGTCTGCGGGGCCGCCCAGCTGGTTCGCCCGCCGGCAAACAATGAGGCGCAGGCGGCAACGGCAACCCTGACCGGTAATTTCGTCGCCCCCTGGGCACGCGGCAAGGGTGTCGCCAACATGCTGACCCGTGCTGTGCTGAGCGAGGCGAAAGCCCAGAACTTCCGGTTCCTGTCGCTCGATGTCCGGGAAACCCAGACCGCCGCGATACAGCATTACGAGGCTCTGGGCTTTGTCTGCTGGGGTAGCAATCCAAACTATGCCGTGGTCGATGGCAAGGTCATCGCCGGGCATTATTACGTACGTGAACTATAGGCACTGACATGATTCTGTTTCCGGCAATCGATCTGAAGGACGGGGCCTGTGTGCGCCTGATCCGGGGCGACATGGATCAGGCGACGGTTTATGCAGATAACCCCGGTGCGCAGGCGAAAAGCTTTACCGATGCCGGTTGCGACTGGGTACATGTGGTGGACCTGAACGGGGCCTTTGCCGGCAAGCCGGTCAATGCCGCCGCCGTTGAATCGATCCTGTCCGCCGTCTCCGTGCCGATCCAGCTGGGGGGCGGTATTCGCGACCGCGCCACCATTGATTTCTGGCTGGAGCGGGGGGTCGAGCGGGTGATTCTGGGAACCGCCGCCTTGCGCGACCCGGGGCTGGTACGTGAAGCCGCCACCGCCTGTCCGGGCAGGGTTGCCGTCGGCATTGATGCCCGTGGCGGCAGGGTTGCGGTCGAAGGCTGGGCCGAGACCTCGGACATGACCGTGCTTGATCTGGCACGAAAGTTCGAGGATGCCGGGGTTGCCGCCATCATCTATACGGATATTGACCGGGACGGCGTGCTGACCGGCCCGAACACCGCCGCCACCGCAGCACTGGCCCGCGCCATCAGCATCCCGGTCATCGCTTCCGGCGGCGTCTCCTCACTGGACGATCTGCAGGCCCTGAAGGCGGAAGCTGACAGTGGTATTGTCGGGGTGATTTCCGGGCGGGCAATCTATGACGGCCGGATCGACCTGAAACAGGCGCTGGCCCTGCTCCGCAACTGACCGGCAGGAACAGCCGGGTGGCCCGGCAGAAGCTGCCGACCCTGTGATCTTCATCACATTGCCAGACCTGTAACCGGCTGATTCAAAATACATTTTTTCTGGCATCCCTTTTGCGTGAAGAACCGCGACGAAAGGGAGCCTCCGATGACGATACCGTTATCATCAGACATCATCATGCCCGCCGGTGCGATCAGCGGGAAAGCGGCACCGGCCTCGCCACAGCCGGCTGCGACAGAAGTCCTGCCCTGGCTGGAACGCCAGTCCGGCGCGCCAGAGCCGGCTGCACAGATCCCGGCTGCACAGATCCCGGCTGCACTGGCCACCCCGCCCGGGGACAGTCAGCTGGAGGATCTGCCGGACGACGGGGGCGGCGAGCTGTCGCTGTGGGGTGAAGACGGGTTCGATTTCTGGGATCTGCTGGATGTCATCAACCCGCTGCAGCACATCCCCTTCGTCAATACCCTCTATCGTGAAATGACCGGTGACGAAATCGGTGCCGCTCCCCGGCTGGCTGGCGGATTGCTGTTCGGCGGGCCGATCGGGCTGGCCTTCTCCGGGGCCAATGTCGCCGTTGAGGCGATGTCCGGACAGGATATCGGTGAACATGCTGTCGCCCTCTGGAAAGGTGCCGTTGAATACGGCCAGGAAGATGTCGTGGTCGCGGGCAGCGGCGGACAGGCCGCATCACAGCAGGCCGCCACGCAGACCGATCCGGTGGCCCTTGCCCAGCAGTCGCTTGCTGCGGACAGTGCCGGCTGGAGCCGGGTACAGGCCACAGCGGCTGCCGGCAACAATGCGAATATCAATGCCTTCTCCAGCCCGAACATGTTTCATGATGTGGTCGCTGCCTCGCCGGTCGGCAGCGTCCGCGCCACACCCACCGGGCCGGCCACCTTCTCGACAACCCCGGCCACTGCCACGAAGACGCCGAACAGCCTCGGCAGTGCTGCCGTCACTCCCGCCGCCTTTACCGCGAAAAGCCCGGAGACCAGATGGTTCCCGGTCAACAAGCCCCGGAATCCGGTACAGCCTGGTGCCCGAGCCAATCCGCTGGAATTTGCACAGGCCACGGAAGATGTTACCCGCTTCCGCGATGACCAGCCGCGCGTCAGGGAACAGCAGCTCAGCGAGGCCCAGATCAAAAGCGCCCTGCTTCAGGCCCAGGTCAATTCACGCGGCATGAATGTGCCGGCCACCAGCTACAGTGCCAGAAAGGCGACTGTGGAAGGCCGCGCGCCGGTTGATCCGGCAAGTGCCGCGACAGCACAGACCAGTACGGAACAGAGAGCCGCAAAGCCGGAACCGGCACTGGCCGGTACCGGTTCCAGCCTGATTGACGCGCAGATCGCAACCAGCCCGCAGAACGCGCCGGAGATTGCCGGAAAGGGTGCAGCACACAGTGATGCCGACTGGTTCGCACAGGCGATGTCACAGGGGCTCAGCAAGTATCAGGGATACAAGAACCCGGACGCCGCACGAAACTGAACGGTCAGACCGTTGTCTTCTCTTTTGACAGGCAGATATCGCTGACCGGGCAGGCCGGACAATCCGGCTTCCGTGCCTTGCAGATATAGCGACCATGCAAAATCAGCCAGTGATGGGCATGCAGACGCCAGCGATCCGGCGTGCGGCGCATCAGGGCCTTTTCAACAGCCAGTTCATTCTTTCCCGGTGCCAGGCCTGTGCGGTTGGCGACCCGGAACAGATGGGTGTCGACCGCAATCGTTAACTGACCGAAATAAATATTCAGCACCACATTGGCGGTTTTCCGCCCGACACCGGGCAACTTTTCCAGTTCTTCGCGGGTTTGCGGTACCTCGCTGCCATGGTCACGGATCAGCTGTTCGCAAAGTTTGATGACGTTTTTCGCCTTGGCATTAAACAGGCCGATTGTCTTGATATGCTGTTTCAGCCCGTCTTCACCCAGCGCCAGCATCTTTTCCGGCGTGTCGGCAATCGGGAACAGGTTCTTCGTCGCCCGGTTGACGCCGACATCCGTGGCCTGGGCCGACAGCACCACGGCCACCAGCAGGGTAAAGGCATTGCGATAGTCCAGTTCGCCTTTCGGCTCCGGATTGCGCTGCCACAGCCGTTCGTAGAAGCGGTCGACGTCGGCAAGTTTCATGGCTTTTGTCATTCTGCAAATTTACCTGTCCCGGGAACGAATGGAAACTTTAACCGGATGCCCGGAATGCTAATATCTGTTTCATGTCACCAAACCTTGATCCGCTGTCAGCTGAACCGTCGCTTCTCAGCCTTATCCTGCGGCCGCACCGCAGCCTGAGCCGGTACGGTTTTATCTGGCTGATGGCGGCTGTCATGACCGTCTATGCCCTTGTCGGCGGATATTTCTTTTCCATCGGGGCCTGGCCGGTCTTTGGCTTCATGGGTGCCGAAATTCTGCTGCTTTATCTGCTGTTCAGACTCAATTATCGCGACGGGCGAGCCTTCGAGACGGTTGATCTGACGCAATCAAGGCTGGCGATAGAGAAGGTCGACCCCCGAGGTCAGGCCGAACGGCACGAATTCCAGCCGCACTGGCTGCGCGTGGAAATGGATGACCCGCCGGAACGCCACAGCCAGCTGAGCATCGGGTCACATGGCCGCTCCCTGACACTCGGCAGCTTCCTGACCCCGCCGGAACGGCTGGAGGTGGCCGGCGAGATCCGGGCCGGGCTGCGTAAAGTCAGATATGGCGGTGGCGGAGACCAGGCCTGATCGACCTGTCACCGGGCCGTTTCAGCCGGGCAGACCGAGAACGTCGCGCATGTGATAGAAGCCCGGCCCCTTGTCGGCGAGCCAGGCTGCGGCGCGGATGGTGCCGCGGGCATAGGCGCTGCGGTCGGTCGTCATCGTTCCGATTTCCATCCGTTCGCCTTCGCCGACAAACATCACCTTGTGTTCACCAACCACATCACCGCCGCGCAGCACCGCATAGCCGATCCCGCCTGCCGGACGGGCCCCGGTATCCCCTTCGCGGGTATAGATCGCCGCCTCATCATGGGCAACGCCCCGGCCTTCAGCCGCCAGTTTGCCCAGGCTGAGCGTCGTGCCGGAGGGTGCATCGACCTTCCGGCGGTGATGGAAGTCAATGATTTCGATGTCGTAATCTTCGCCCAGCATTCCGGCGACCTGCTTTGTCAGGCCGAACAGAATGTTGACCACCGGGCTCATGGAGGTGGAATAGAGCACCGGCACATCCTTCCCCAGATCCGCCAGATCAGCCTCGGTTTCCGCCGTCAGGCCGGAAGTGCCGACAACCAGTCTTGTGCCATGCTTGCGGGCCAGCGGAATCAGGCCGGGTGTTACCGTATGATGAGTGAAATCAATCGCCAGGTCACAGGCCGCGAACAGGGCATCTGCGTCATCGGTGATGGCCACCCCGATCGGACCGATACCGGCAACCTCGCCGGCATCCCGGCCGATCATCTCCGAACCTTCACGTTCCGAGCCGGCGGTCACGGCCAGCCCGGCTGTCTCCTGTGCGATTTTGACCAGCAGCCGGCCCATATAGCCGCCACACCCGACAACACCAATTCTTGTTTCAGTCATTGCGTCCTCTCCAGCCCCCTTCCGGGGGGTTGTTCATTCCCCGACCCCGGCTTTTTTCCAGGCCGGGTCTTTCAGCTTCTGCAGAAACGCGTCATGTGCGGCACCCTCCGCTGCGGTCGGCGCGTGCGGGCGGGGCTCACGATGTTCACGCCGCAGAATAAAACCGCTTCCCGAATTTGACTGCGAGCCTGCACCCAGTTCCAGACCCGGTTCGCGACCGCCCTGAAGTTCCAGAAAAACTTCACCCAGTAACTGCGCATCAAGCAACGCCCCGTGCTTGTCGCGGGCACTCAGATCGATCCCGAAACGCTGGCAAAGCGCATCAAGACTGGCCCGGGCTCCCGGAAACCGCTTCCGGGCCATCTGAACCGTATCGATGGAGCGTGACATCGGCAGCTCTGCACGCCCGATCATCTTCAGCTCAGCATTCAGGAACTTCATATCGAATTCGGCATTATGAATGACCAGCGGGGCATCCCCGATGAAAGCCAGGAAATCATCCGCCACATCGACAAACAGGGGTTTATCGGACAGAAACTCTTCCGACAGGCCATGAATCTCGAACGCCCCGGTCGGCATGTCGCGTTCCGGATTCAGGTAACGATGAAAATCCACACCGGTCGCAATATGATTGATCAGTTCGACACAACCAATTTCAACAATCCGGTCGCCGGTTTGCGGGTTAAAGCCGGTGGTTTCGGTATCCAGAACAATATGGCGCATCAGCTCGCTCGTTTCATATCCGTTATAATCAAGTCGTAACCCGGTCAAGAATCGCCGTCAAACGCCGCCAGGTTTCTGCCCGGCCAAGTGACGTCGGCACGACAAAATCCGCGCGGCGGCGTTTTTCTGCTTCGCCCATCTGTTTGGTCCGGATTGCCTGCAGCCGGTCCGGCGTCATGCCGGGCCGCGACAGCACGCGACGGGTCTGAATAAATTTCGGTGCGGTGACGACAATGCTGTAGTCACAGCGACCGGCACGGCCGCTTTCAAACAGCAGCGGAATATCCAGCACCACCGCCCGACAGCCATGGCCGCGGGCAAGACGAAGGAACTTTTCCTCAGCCTGACGCACCCGCGGATGCAGGATTGCCTCCAGCGCCTTCAGGGCAGCGGAATTGCCGAAGACCTCTGCGCCCAGCGCCTTGCGATCAACGGCCCCGTCATGAACCACACCGGGAAACCGCTGTTCAACCGCCGCGACAGCATCACCACCAGGTTCCATCAGCCGGTGCACCGCCCGGTCTGCATCATGAACCCGCAGACCCATCCGGGCGAACATGGCCGCCGCTGTTGATTTGCCCATACCAATAGACCCGGTGAGACCGAGAATAATCATGGTGTGCCGTAGATTTCCGGGAAGGCAGCCTGACGCAGCGCATCATCCACCACTGGCCGGTGGCCGAACCAGGCCTCGAAACCGGGCACGGCCTGATGCAACAGCATGCCCGGCCCGGTAACAGTCCGGCAGGCTTGCGCCTTCGCCGCTGCCAGCAGGGGGGTTTCCACAGGGGCGTAAACGATATCCGCAACCGTCGCCTGCGGTGATAAATCATCAAGCCGGATCTCCAGCGGCGGATGACCCTCCATACCGAGGCTGGTGGTGTTGACCAGTAATCCGGCATCCGGCAGAGCCGTTTCCCGCTCTTGCCAATCCATAACATGAACAGGAGATCCGAGGTCCCCGGCGATGGCCTCCGCCCGCGCCCTTGTCCGGTTAAGCAGCCGGATCTCGGGAACCCCCCGGTCAATCAGGGCAACGAGAACAGCCCGCGCCGCGCCACCGGCCCCCAGCACAACCGCCGGCGCATCGGCCTTCCAGTCCGGAGCCTGGTCCTGCAAATTCATCAAGAACCCGAACCCATCGGTATTGCTGGCCAGGCTGGAGCCGTCTTCACGAAAGATAATCGTATTGGCGGCAGCAATCCGGCGCGCCAGATCATCGGCTTCATCTGCCAGCGAAAGGGCCATCTCCTTATGGGGGATGGTCACATTTACTCCGGCAAAACCCGCCTTTGGCAAGGCCCGGAAGACGGTTTCAAAATCATCGGGGCGAACCGGCAGCGGCAGATAGGCCCCATCGATGCCATAGCGCCGCAGCCAGTGACCATGCAGGCGGGGGGAGCGACTGTGACTGACCGGCCAGCCCAGAACACCGGCTAGTTTCGCGGCCCCGCTCAACCCTGTCATGCAATGACGCCCTGCTCGCGCAGAATATCCAGCAGAGGCAGCAGGGGCATACCGAGGATGGTAAAATGGTCGCCCTTCACCTCGGAAAACAGATGCATGCCCAGACCTTCGATCTTGTAGCCGCCAACTGTCTGAAAAACCTCGTCACCGATATGATCAAGATAGCGGTCGATATAATCGTCTGACAGATTCCGCAGGGTAATCTCGGCAATGCCTGTGTGATGCCAGATGCGGGCCCCGTTGCGAAACAGGACAACCGAGCTGACGAGCTGGTGTTTCTTGCCTGACAGGGCACGCAGTGAACCCGCCGCATGATCCCGGTCCACCGGCTTTTCAAACCAGACACCACCACAATCCAGCAGCTGGTCGGCGGCAATGATAATTCCGGTTTCGTAACGTCCGGCAACTTTTCTGCCCTTGAGCTCGGCAAGGGCTTCAGCAGCAGCCGCGGTGGTCACCCGGTCTGCCCTGAGCGCATTACGAAAGCTTTCTTCATCTACATTTGCCGGATGCAGGTGCACATCCAGCCCGGCCGCGCGCAACATCGCCGCCCGTGCCTCCGATCCGGAAGCCAGAATCAGGGGAATGGTCGCCGCGTTCGGGCCGGCCGGAAAAGGGGGGAGATCACTCATGCATGGGTATCCTTGAATTCACCATAAAATGTCAGAATGGCAGCAGCCGTTTCCTCAATCGATTTGCGGGTGACGTCAATCACCGGCCAGCCATGCCGGGAGCAAAGCCGCCGCGCCATCTGGGTTTCCGCCTTGACGGCATCCGGATCAACATAGTCGGTTGTGTCTTCCTGATTCAGCATCCGAAGCCGGTTCCGGCGAATTTCGATCAGCCGTTTCGGATCCTTGGTCAGTCCGACAACCATCGGTCGGGTAACAGTTTCAAGTTCCGGTGGCACCGGACAGCCAGGTACCAGCGGAATATTTGCAACCTTGATACCGCGCTGGGCCAGATAGATGCAGGTCGGGGTTTTCGAGGTTCTGGAGACACCAACGACAATAATATCCGCATCATTCAGATCATGGGTCAGCTGACCATCGTCATGACTCATGGTAAAATGCACGGCCTCGATACGCTCGAAATATTCCGTGTCCATGACATGCTGCCGGCCCGGCTGGCCACGGATTGCAGATCCGGCATAGGCCGCAAGCCCGGCAAGGACCGAATCCATGATTGAAATACAGGGCAAACCCATCTCGCGGCAGCTTTCTTCCAGCACCACCCGCAGGCCGGGGTCAACCACCGTGAAGACGACGGGACCAGGGTTTTCCGCAATCCCGGCAGCCACCCGCTGCATCTGCCCGCGGGTACGGACCAGCGACCAGACATGTTCAATCGGATTGACATTTTCGAGCTGAACAACACAGGCCCGCGCCACCGCATTCACGGTTTCGCCGGTCGCATCAGAGACCAGATGGATGTGGAAATCTCGTGTATTGTTCAGCGTCATTTCTCATGTCCCGGGGATAAAATCGTCACCTTCCCGAAAAGGTGGTTTTATCCCCTAACTGTCCTGAAGAAACCTACCCGGTTATGGGATGAGGGCAACCGCCCTTTCACAAACCGGCAGAAGTCGGATAAGTCGGAGGGTCAGGATTCTACCCTCGTTATTCACTGTTATTCAGATCATTTATACAGCAGGGTTTATCAGGATTCCTTATCTGTTTTCCTCAAACTTGTTATAGCGGAGACAGCGAAAAATTCAGACCGGATAAATCTGGGCCGATCTGTGGACGAAATTTAATCCCCGATTCAGGCATCCCCTACTACAACTATCCTCATCCTATTAGAGTCTTTATATTTGATTGGAAGGAGACGAGAGGCCATACCCCGATTATGAAAATGACAGCTGATAAACCGTTTCTCAGGGTCCTCCGGGGTGAGGCGCTTGAGATCCCGCCGATCTGGATCATGCGCCAGGCTGGTCGTTACCTGCCGGAATACCGGGCCTTGCGGGAGAAACAACCCGATTTCCTGAAATTCTGCTATTCGCCGGAAATGACGGTTGAAGCCACATTGCAGCCAATCCGCCGCTATGGCTTTGACGCTTCCATTCTGTTTTCAGATATTCTCGTCATCCCTGATGCTCTCGGACAACGGGTCTGGTTTGAAGGTGGTGTCGGACCGAAACTTGATCCGGTGACATCAGCAGCAAACCTGATTTCTGATCCGGCAGAGGCAGTCGACGGTCATCTGGCGCCGGTTATGGAAACGGTTCGCCAGTTGCGGGCCGCCTTGCCTCCGGAGGTGGCGCTGATCGGGTTTGCAGGGGCGCCATGGACGGTCGCCAGTTATATGGTTGAAGGCGGTTCCAGCCGGGATTTCTCAAAGCTCAAGCAACTGGCTTATGCCTGCCCGGATGATTTTCAGGGAATCATTGACCGGCTGGTCGAGACGACAATCGTCTATCTGTGCCGGCAGGTCGATGCCGGGGCCGATGTCCTGCAGCTTTTTGATACCTGGGCCGGGATTTTGCCGCCGGCTGAATTCCGCAAATGGTCAATCGAGCCGACCTGGCGAATTTGTGAGGGTATCCGGGGTCTGCATCCCGATATTCCGATTATCGGTTTCCCGCGGGATGCGGGCCTGATGCTTGGTGAATATGCTGAGAAAACCGGCGTCACAGCGGTCAGCATCGATACATCGACACCACTGGGTGCTGCAGCTGATCTGGTGAAAGGCATTCCGGTTCAGGGTAATCTTGATCCGATCCATCTGATCAGTGGCGGCGAGGCGCTGGACCGGGCGGTTGATGAAGTGCTGGAAGCCGGTAAGGGCCGGCCCCATATCTTCAATCTGGGTCACGGTATTACGCCGCCGACGCCACCGGAAAATGTTCAGCGGATGATTGACCGGGTTCGCAAGCCGCGCTGACCGGCCACAAAGGGATTTGATTTATGGCGAAAACGGCGGTTGTTCTGCTGAACCTCGGGGGGCCGGACAAACCGGAATCTGTTGAACCTTTTCTGTTCAATTTCTTCCGTGACCCGGCAATCATTGGCGCACCGAAGCCGGTCCGCTGGCTGATCGCAAAACTGATCTGTAAAAGGCGGGGGCCGGTGGCCCGCGAAATTTACGCCCATCTTGGTGGTGGATCACCATTGCTGCCTCTGACCCGAAAGCAGGCGGAGGCCCTTGAAGCCAGTCTGGAGCAGCAAGCAGATGACATAAAATGCTTTGTCTGCATGCGCTACTGGCATCCGATGAGCGGCGAGGTGGCGGCAGATGTGAAAGCCTGGGGCGCGGACAAGGTGGTGCTGCTGCCGCTTTATCCACAATATTCGACCACGACAACAGGTTCCGCGATCAGGGCCTGGCGTGACGCAGTTGATGATGTCGGACTGGTCGCAGAAGAAAAACTGGTCTGCTGTTATCCGGAACATCCGGGCTTCATCGAATCGATGGCAGAGCTGACCCGCCCGGTTCTGGAACAGGCAAAAGCAAAGGGGGCACCCCGGTTGTTGTTTTCTGCGCACGGCCTGCCCTGCAAGATAATCAAGGCAGGAGACCCCTATCAACGCCATGTAGAGGCCTCGGCAGCGGCTGTTGTAAAGCGGCTGGGGGTCGCGGGCCTTGATCACGTTACCTGCTATCAGAGCCGCGTCGGGCCGCTGGAATGGATCGGCCCGTCGACGGAAGATGAAATCCGGCGGGCTGGCAAAGACGGGGTTCCGCTGGTCGTTCTGCCGATTGCCTTTGTCTCCGATCATTCGGAAACACTGGTGGAACTGGATATCGAATATCGGGAACTGGCCGAGCAGAACAATGTTCCCGGTTATTATCGGGTTCCCGCCCTGAATACGGACAGAGCCTTCATCGATTGTCTGACCAGTCTGGTGCAGGATGCGCTGAAAGATCAGCCGCTGGCCTGTGCAGAGGATGATCCCTGCGGCTGTATCATCGATATCCGGGGTGGCGGCCGGGTACTGCAGGGAGCGTCAGCATGACTGATTTGATTGGTGACTGGTATCTCTGGATCAAGGCACTGCATGTCATGTCGGTTATCGCCTGGATGGCGGGTCTGCTCTATCTGCCGCGGCTGTTTGTCTATCACTGCGATGCGGTTGCCGGTTCTGATCAGTCCGAGACCCTGAAGATTATGGAACGGCGGTTGCTTCGCGCAATCATGAACCCTGCGATGATTGGGACCTGGGTCTTCGGGTCGATGATGGTGGTCTGGCTGGCACCCGCCGGATTTGACGGCTGGTTGCATGTCAAACTGGCTGCGGTTGTCCTGATGACGATCTTTCATCATATGGCCGGGCGCTGGCGGAAAGATTTTCTGGCAGACAGAAATGAGCGCCCTCAGCGGTTTTACCGGATCATGAACGAGGTTCCGGCGGTGCTGATGGTTGTGATTGTCATCATGGTGATCGTAAAACCGTTCTGAAGATCGCCGTTGACGGATGAACAGGTTGTAGCTACATGTATGGTTCGGTGGCTGTCCGGCTGCCGCGTCAATCAACAATTCGAAGGCGATAACGCCTCAGTACACGGTCCTGGTTCAGGTCCGGCCTGTCTTCGAACATGACATTGTCCTAATTCCCCCATTTATTTCCACTAATCGAGCGCTTCATGAATCTTCAGGATCTGAAAGACAAATCACCGGCTGACCTTCTCGCCTTTGCAGAAGAGCTTGAGGTCGAGAATGCGAGCACCCTGCGCAAGCAGGACATGATGTTCGCCATTCTGAAACAGCTGGCCGAAAATGACGTCGCGATTTCCGGCCTGGGTGTGCTGGAAATCCTGCAGGACGGTTTCGGGTTTCTCCGCTCGCCGGAAGCCAATTATCTGCCGGGCCCCGATGATATCTATGTCTCTCCCAGCCAGGTGCGCCGTTTCGGTCTGCGCACCGGTGATACGGTTGAGGGACAGATTCGCGCTCCGAAAGAAGGCGAGCGCTATTTCGCCCTGCTGAAAGTGGCGCAGGTCAATTTCGAGGATCCGGATGCAGTTCGTCACCGCATCAACTTTGACAACCTGACCCCGCTTTATCCGGAAGAACGGCTGAAGCTGGAAGTCGATAATCCGGAGAAGAAAGACAACACAACCCGGGTTATCGATCTGGTGGCCCCGATCGGCAAAGGCCAGCGCGCCCTGATCGTGGCCCCGCCGCGGACCGGCAAGACGATGATCCTGCAGAACATCGCCCATGCGATTTCGGTCAATCATCCGGAGACCTATCTGATTGTTCTGCTGATCGACGAACGCCCGGAGGAAGTGACGGATATGGCCCGTTCGGTGAAAGGCGAGGTCGTCTCCTCAACCTTCGACGAGCCGGCAACCCGGCATGTTCAGGTCACCGAAATGGTGCTGGAAAAGGCCAAGCGACTGGTTGAGCACAAGCGGGATGTGGTCATCCTGCTGGATTCCATCACCCGCCTGGCCCGTGCCTACAACACTGTTGTGCCAAGCTCGGGCAAGGTGCTGACCGGTGGTGTTGATGCCAACGCATTGCAGCGGCCGAAACGGTTCTTCGGGGCGGCCCGTAATATCGAAGAGGGCGGATCGCTGACCATCATCGGCACCGCGCAGATCGATACCGGATCGCGGATGGATGAAGTCATCTTCGAGGAGTTCAAGGGTACCGGTAACTCGGAACTTATCCTTGATCGCAAACTATCCGACAAACGGACCTTCCCGGCGATTGATATCAGCAAGTCCGGCACCCGGAAGGAAGAGCTTCTGGTCAACAAGGGTACCCTTGCCAAGATGTGGGTGCTGCGCCGTATCCTCAACCCGATGGGCACGGTTGATGCGATGGAATTCCTGCTCGACAAGCTGAAGCATTCAAAAAACAACGATGATTTCTTCGACGCGATGAATTCCTGATCCAGCGGGCCCGATCATCCGGCGGGATTTTCCGGCCGGGTTGATCAGGACGTGACTGTGCTGCTGACTGGCTCAGTTTGCGGAATCAACACAGGCGCTGGAGCCCCGGGGATAGCAGATTGTCGCATCCCTTTCTTTTGACAGGGCATCCGCGCCCTGCCGGAGTGTCACAGGATCGCTCATGTCGGTCTTTGGCCGGGTGACCTCGATGACGACGAGTGTAGCGATCACCGCACCAATACCAACGAGGGTGAGCAAGCCGAAGGCCTTGTTGACCATCAGATTGCGCCGGATAAAGACGGCGGCCTTGTATTCTGCAGTGGCGACCAGCTTTCTGTTGGCGGCAAGGCGTTTGCGGTGCGACCAGGTATTCACATCCGGCCCGCGGACCAGCTGATCGC
This sequence comes from Rhodospirillales bacterium, assembly GCA_040219025.1. Taxonomy (GTDB): domain Bacteria; phylum Pseudomonadota; class Alphaproteobacteria; order Rhodospirillales; family HT1-32; genus HT1-32. The sequence goes on from JAVJTE010000020.1 coordinate 276,400, forward strand.
TGAGGATTGCCCGTCCGACAAGTTCGCTGTCGACAAGCTCAAGCTTGCGAATGGGTTCCTTGGCGGCGGCGATCCAGAGCGATGGCTGTTCGCGCCCGTCTTCCGACTGGCTGACATGCAGCACCAGAACCCGGTTACGGCGATCCAGTTTCCGGACGAGCTGGTCGAATTCGGTCACAACAAACATGAATTACTCCGGTCACTGCACGCCGGTTCCGGATCGGATCAGGTGAGCGGTTTTCAACAGGCCTGACAGTCAGGATTTCACAGCAGCGCCTCAATGTTCAAGAGCTGTTTCTTGGTCTCCACGCCACCATCGCCGGAATAGCCGCCCAGCTTGCCGCCGGCAGCGACAACACGGTGGCAGGGAATGATGATCGGAATGCAGTTTCGCCCGCAGGCATTGGCCACTGCGCGCGAGCCGGAGCCAAGTTCGGCAGCCAGCTCGCCATAGGTTCGCGTCCGGCCGTAGGGGATGGCAGACATCACCCGCCAGACCTCTTTCTGATGCGGGGTACCGTCCGGCGCGAGTGGCAAGTCGAAATTCTGCAAATCCCCGTCGAAATAGGCGTCGAGCTGTCCCCGGGCTTTTACCAGCAAGGCGGTCTCCCGGATCAGCCCGAAATCATCCGGGGCCCAGCCCCAGTCCAGGGCAATGATCTGTCCGTCTTCTTCCGTCAGGGTAAGATCCCCGACCGGACTATGCATCGACAGCTGATACATGATCTAGTAGGTCCCGGTTTTCTGACTGAGGGCTGACCCAACCTCTGCAAGGCTGGTTACGGGAGCGGAACAGACTGTGCCCTGGCATATATAGAGGGTGGTCTTGCCATCAATCATCATCTTGCCGTGGGCGGGATGGCTCTTTGGCAGATCTTCGGTGCTGTTGAGGATAAGCCGGGTGACAGCGGGCAAGGCGTGATGCCGGGTAGCCCTTGAGACGTCCCGGACATCGGCTTCGTCCTGGCCGAGAATGACAAGATCGACGGAGCTGATCAGCAATTCATAGCCGCCGATCAGCGTCGGGTAGCTGATATAGCGCTGGCTGAAATCACCGGTGAAGGTCCGGAACAGATGATCAGCCTGCTTCCGCCACTGCGCATCGCCGGTCAGACGCCAGAGCCGCGCCAGAACCTCCATCATGATACCGTTCCCGGAGGGCACAGCATTATCCATGGCTGTCCGCGTGCGGGTAATCAGGCTTTCCGCATCGTCGGAGGTAAAGAAATAGCCGCCGTTTTCCCGGTCGGAAAAATGCTCGTTCACGTGGTTGACCCAGCCGATGGCACGATCAAGACAGGATTGATCGCCGGTCGCTTCAAACAAGGCGATGCCGGCCCGGGCCATCTGGGCGTAATCATCGAGGATACCGGGGGCAGAATTGCGCCCGAGACGACGGGCATGTGACAGGCGGTCCCCGTCACTCATGTTCCGCAGGATAAATGACCAGGCGGTGCGGGCGCGGTCGATCCAGTCCTGTTCGCCGAAGGTGGCACCGGCATCGGCGAGGGCGGCAATCATCATGCCATTCCAGTCGGCCAGCACCTTGTCATCAAGACCCGGCCGGATCCGCTTTTCCCGTTCCGCGAACAGTCTGGCACGCATGCCGGCAAGTGCCGCCTCCTGGCTGTGATCGCCCGGCTCCGGGGCTCTGGTACGCCGGAGGATGGTCTTGCCCTCCCAGTTGCCTTGCGGGCTGACATCATAGGCGGCCTTGAAAACCGGACTGTCATCGCCCAGCAAGGCGTCAATTTCCGCTTCCTGCCAGACATAGAACCTGCCTTCTTCTCCTTCGCTGTCGGCGTCGATGGTGCTGGAAAAGGCCCCGCCATCGGCGATCATTTCCCGCTCGAGCCAGGTGATGCATTCGCGGATACGGGTCTCATAGAGATCACTGCCGGTATCGCGCCAGACATCGACCAGGAGGTCGATCAGCTGCGCATTGTCATAGAGCATCTTTTCGAAATGCGGGGCGAGCCATTCGTCATCTGTGGAGTAGCGGGCATAGCCGCCGCCGAGATGGTCGTAAATGCCGCCCTGGGACATGGCGTCGAGTGTGCGGATGACAGCCTGTTTCAGGTCCGGATTTCCGGTGCGCAGGCCGGCCCGCCAGAGAAACTTGAAGATACAGGGCTGGGGAAATTTCGGCGCCCCGTTCAGACCGCCATTCACAGGGTCAACGGCGCGCATCAGGGCGGTTGCTGCGGCGTCAATTTGCGCCAGCGAAATATCGTCGTCTCCGGCCCCCGCCCCGGCGGACATTTTGGCCAGCCCGTCCCGCAGGGCATCGACATTCTTTGTGATATCGTCGGATTTCTGCTGATAGGTGGAACTGACGCCTTTCAGAAGCTGGCGAAAGGAAGGCATGCCATAGCGCGGAGTATCGGGAAAATAGGTGCCGCCCCAGAAGGGCTCCCCATCCGGTGTCAGAAACATGGTCAGCGGCCATCCGCCCTGCTGTCCGAGCAATTGCAGGGTCGACTGGTAGATGGCATCCAGATCGGGACGTTCCTCCCGGTCGACCTTGATATTGATGAACAGCCTGTTCATGATTTCAGCGGTCTCCGGATCCTCGAAGCTTTCATGGGCCATCACATGGCACCAGTGGCAGGCCGCATATCCGATGGAGAGCAGAACAGGTTTATCCTCATCCCGCGCCGCTTTCAGGGCGTCGGCCCCCCAGGGCCGCCAGTGGACGGGGTTGTCCTGATGCTGCAAAAGATAGGGGCTGGTTTCGTTCGACAGCAGATTTCTGTCAGCCATGCGGAAAAGCCTTATGATAATGACGCGTCAGGTTTTAACTTAGTATGTCGGGCACCAGCCGAACACCCCACGGAAGGGAAGATAATCAAATGAAGATCACTGTTGATATAGATTGCACGCCGGAGGAAGCGCGCAGCTTTCTTGGTTTGCCGGATGTCCAGCCGATGCAGGCGGCATTGCTGGAGCAGATGCAGGAAGCCATGGCGAAGAATCTGGCCGGGATGGATGCAGAGACCATGATGAAGACCTGGCTGCCGGCGGGTGTGCAGGGCTTCGAGCAGTTGCAGAAGATGTTCTGGTCACAGTTCCAGGCAAGCGGGAAGCCAGAGAAAAAGTGACCGCCGAAAAGAGTGACAGCTGAATGGTCCCGGTGAGTGACAGAGACAGGCGGGCGACGATCTTTGCCAGATCCAGCGGCTCCGGCATTTCCGGGGTTGCTGTTCTGCGTCTGTCAGGACCGCAGGCGGTGGCGGCAACCCGGGGGCTGATCACGGGCAGCTGGATGGAACCGCGGCAGGCATCGCTGCGCTATCTGCGTGATCCGGAGACGGGGGAGACCATCGATCAGGCCTTGCTGCTCTGGTTTCCGGCCCCGGCCAGCTTCACCGGGGAAGATGTGGTCGAGATCCAGTGCCACGGCAGCAGGGCGGTTCTGGCCGACCTGTATCGCATTCTGTCCCGGCATCCCGGCTGCCGCCCGGCAGACCCCGGTGAGTTTACCCGACGGGCGTTTGATAATGGCCGGATGGACCTGACCCAGGTCGAGGCGCTGTCCGATCTGCTGGAAGCGGAAACAGCCGCCCAGCGACGACAGGCGGTGCACCAGATGTCAGGGGCGCTCGGCCAGATCTATGACGGCTGGCGGGACCGGCTGGTCAGATGTCTGGCCCATGTGGAAGCGGAGATCGACTTTCCGGAAGAAGACCTCCCGGAGGATATGCTGGCGCCGGTGCGGGAGACGGTGCGCCTGCTTCAGCAGGAGATGAACCGGCATCTTGATGACGGGCGTCGGGGTGAACGCCGCCGCGAAGGGTTCCGGCTGGCCATCGTGGGCGAGCCGAATGTCGGCAAATCACGCCTGCTGAATGCTCTGGCACAGCGGGAGGCAGCGATTGTCTCCGAGATTGCCGGAACGACCAGAGATGTGATCGAGGTACATCTCGATCTTGCCGGCTTCCCCGTCATGCTGGCCGACACCGCCGGGCTGAGAGAGACCAGCGATCCGGTTGAGCGGGAAGGGGTGCTCCGGTCGCGCCAGCGCATTGCAGAGGCGGACCTTGTTCTTCATGTCTTTGATGCACGCGGCGGCCTCCCGGCTGAGAAGATCGAGGCGAACGACATCCCGGTTCTGCTTATCGCCAACAAGACCGACCTGCTGGCGGATCCGGGAAAGCGGCAGGCCGGGATCATCGGTTTGTCTGCCGTAACCGGCGAAGGTATCGCGGAGCTGTTGCAGGCGATCATCGGGCGGCTTGATCTTGACCGCAGTCCGGATGCGGAAGATACCCCGCTGACCCGGGCCCGGCATCGGCAGGCGCTGGAGTTGGCACTGGTTTGTCTGGACCGTTTTCAGACAGCTCCGCTGCCGGAGCTGGCGGGCGAGGATCTCCGCCTTGCCATGCGCGAGATCGGGCGGATTACCGGGTCGGTGGATGTTGAAGATCTGCTGGATGTGATCTTCAGGGACTTCTGTATCGGCAAGTAGTGTTTCACGTGAAACATTCCTTTGTTTAAGCCCCGAACCCCTTTGACTTGGATCGCTCCGATCCATACATTCCGGCTTATGCAACAGAATTATGATGTCATCGTTGTCGGGGGCGGACATGCCGGCTGTGAAGCGGCGGCGGCAGCTGCCCGCATGGGTGCACGCACCGCCCTGCTGACTCACCGGCTGGACAGCATCGGTGTCATGTCCTGCAATCCGGCAATCGGTGGTCTGGCCAAAGGTCATCTGGTGCGCGAGGTTGATGCGCTCGATGGATTGATGGGCCGGGTGATTGACCGGGCGGGCATTCAGTTCCGCATGCTCAACCGGAGCAAGGGACCGGCGGTCCGTGGACCCCGGGCACAGGCGGACCGGAAATTGTATCGCCTGGCCATGCAGGACGAACTCCGGCAGATCGACAACCTCGACCTGATCGCCGATCCGGTGGCCGATCTGATGACGGATACGGCGGGCGTGATCTCCGGCGTCATTGGTGAAAGCGGGACGAGCTATCGCTGCCGGGCGGTGGTGATCACCACGGGAACTTTCCTGCGTGGCGTCATCCATGTTGGTGAATCCCAGACATCCGGCGGCCGGGTCGGGGAGCAGCCCTCTGTAAAGCTGGCGGAGCGGCTGGAAGCACTGGGGCTTCGGATGGGTCGACTGAAGACCGGAACGCCACCCCGGCTGGATGGCCGAACCATTGCCTGGGACCAGCTTGAGGAACAGCTCGCCGACGATCCGCCAACGCCGTTTTCATTCCTGACGGAGCGGATAACCGTTCCGCAGATCTCCTGTCATATCACCTACACGACCGAGCTGGCCCATGCTGTCATCACGGGCAATCTCGACCGCGCACCAATCTATTCCGGCCAGATCTCCGGCACCGGTCCGCGCTATTGTCCGTCGATTGAAGACAAGGTCGTCCGGTTTGCAGACAAGACACGGCACCAGATATTTCTGGAACCGGAAGGGCTGGATGACCACACGGTTTATCCAAACGGTATTTCAACCAGCCTGCCCGCCGATGTTCAGGCTGAATTTCTGAAGCATATTCCGGGTCTTGAGGCGGCGGTGATTTTGCAGCCCGGTTATGCCATCGAATATGATTATGTTGATCCCCGGGAACTGGACAGCCGTCTTGCCCTGCACAAGCTGCCCGGCCTTTTCCTCGCCGGCCAGATCAACGGGACGACCGGTTATGAGGAAGCTGCGGCGCAGGGGCTGATCGCCGGAACAAACGCGGCACTGGTCGCTGCCGGGTCGGCAGAGATTTTCATCCTGGACCGTGCCGATGGCTATATGGGTGTGCTGATCGACGACCTGACCACGAAGGGTGTTTCAGAGCCGTACCGGATGTTTACTTCCCGGGCGGAGTACCGGCTGCTGCTGCGGGCAGATAATGCGGACCAGCGCCTGACCGGAAGGGGGATCGAGATCGGCCTTGTCGGAGCTCGTCGTCGGGCAGCTTATGAAGCGAAGGCTGCGAAACTCGCCCAGGCGCGGGGACTGATGGCGGCAAGCCAGGCGACACCAAATGCGCTGATCGCCTTCGGTATCAATATCAACCAGGACGGACAGCGGCGGGATGCGTCCGAACTGCTGGTCTATCCGGATGTGAACTGGGCGCGGCTGGTTGAGATTTTCCCGGCGCTCGGAGAGATCGAGCCGGCAATCGCCGAACAGCTCTCTATTGATGCCCTGTATCAGGGCTATGTTGCCCGGCAGCAGGCCGATATTGATGCCTTCCGTCGGGATGAGGCGCTGCGCCTGCCAGCGGACCTTGAATACAGCTCCATCGGATCACTGTCGAACGAGGTCCAGCAAAAGCTGGCGGCGGCACGCCCGGAATCCCTGGGCGCTGCGGCCCGGATTTCCGGCATCACACCGGCCGCCCTGACCGCCCTGTTGCGGTTTGTCAAAAAGGCGGGCCGAGAAGCCGCTTGACCTGCGCCATTGTTTCACGTGAAACAGGGTCTCTGCCTTATATGGAGAGACGATCATCGTGGCCGGGCCGGACAAAGAGACTTTACAGCAATTTGAGGCGCTCGCTGTTTCACGTGAAACAATCCGGCGACTCGAGATTTATGCAGACCTTCTGATCCGGTGGAATTCCCGGATAAATCTCGTCAGTCCCCGGACAGTGGATGATCTCTGGCAACGCCATATCCTTGATAGTCTGCAGCTGCTCCCGCACATACCTGACACGCGACCGGTTGCGGATATCGGATCCGGCGCCGGATTTCCCGGCCTGATGCTGGCCATTGCCGGAATCGGCGATGTTCATCTGATCGAAAGCGATCAGCGAAAATGCGCTTTCCTGAGAGAGGCGGCCCGCATGACGGGTGCAGAAGTCAGCCTTCATCCGGAGCGCGTCGAGAATTGCCGGGGGCTGGAGGCGGGTGTGATCGTCTCCAGAGCCTGCGCGCCGGTGGCAAAACTGCTCGATCTGGGGCAGTTCATTGCGACCGAAAAGACACAATGTCTGTTTCTCAAGGGACAACATGTTGATGAGGAATTGACCGAAGCACACAAAAAGTGGTTTATTGAGGCTCATCGGGTCCCCAGTATGACGGATCCGGACGGTATTATCCTCAAAATTGGAGCGTTTCGACATGTCGCTGATCGGAACTGACCCCGCCAAACGGCGTCCCCGTATTATCGCTATTGCCAATCAGAAGGGTGGTGTGGGCAAGACCACGACCGCGATCAACCTGGGAACGGCGCTGGCCGCCGCCGGGAAAAAGACCCTGATCATTGATCTGGACTCCCAGGGTAATGCCAGCACGGGCCTTGGAATTCCGCGCGAGAACCGAACACTGAACACCTATCATACGATGATCGGTGAGGTCTCCCTGTCAGAGGCAGTTCAGGAGACGGCCATCCCCAGTCTTTTTGTTCTCCCCTCGGGGCGTGACCTGTCGGGTGCCGAGGTCGAGCTGGTTGACCAGCATCGCCGGGAATACCGGCTTCGGGACGCAATGTCCGGCCAGATCGACAGCTATGATTATGTTCTGATCGACAGCCCGCCGGTGCTGGGGCTGCTGACGCTGAACGCGCTGGTCGCCGCGCAGGCGGTCATGGTGCCGCTGCAATGTGAATTCTTCGCGCTGGAAGGCATCAGTGATCTGATGCGCACGATTGAGCGGGTGAAACGCAATCAGAATCCGCGGCTGGAGATCCAGGGAATTGTTCTGACCATGTATGACGGGCGCAATAACCTGTCCAATATGGTGATGTCCGACGTTCGCGATTTCTTTGGTGACAAGGTTTACAAGACCGTCATTCCGCGGAATGTCCGGGTGTCCGAAGCCCCGTCACATGGTAAGCCGGTTCTGGTTTATGATCTGAAATGTGCGGGCTCGCAGGCTTATATTCATCTGGCGAGTGAAGTGTTGAACAGAGAGAACGGACTGGCGGCATGAGCGACAGCGACAAGACAGACAAGAAGGAAAAACGCAGCGCCCTCGGTCGTGGTCTGTCGGCCCTGCTGGGTGACGATGCGCCGGGCGCAACCGGGACGGAGAGAGACGGAGGCACGGGCGGCAGCGGTGCTCGCAACCTGCCGACCGACAAGATCCGCCCGAACCGCTATCAGCCACGGCAGATATTTACCACGGAAGATATCGATGAGCTCGTTCTGTCGATCAAGGCACAGGGCGTGTTGCAGCCGATTCTTGTCCGACCACATCCCGAAGACGCGGATGCTTATGAGCTGATCGCCGGGGAGCGACGCTGGCGGGCCTCGCAAATTGCCCAGCTGCATGAAATTCCGGCGGTTATCCGCTCCCTGTCGGATCAGGAAGCACTGGAACTGGCGCTAGTCGAGAATTTGCAGCGCAAGGATCTCTCGATCATTGAAGAAGCCGAGGGTTATCAGCGGCTTATCGATGATTTCCAGCATACCCAGGAAGATATTGCCAAGGCCGTCGGCAAGAGCCGCAGCCATGTGGCGAACACGCTGCGCCTGCTCAATCTGCCAACACCCGTCCGGGCGATGGTGGAAGAGGGGCGCCTGAGCGCCGGCCATGCCAGGGCCTTGCTGGGCTCCGATCACGCCGTTCAGCTGGCCGAGCAGGTTGTTGCCAAAGGATTGAACGTTCGACAGACCGAACGACTGTCACAGGGTGGAAAAGCCGGGGCCGGCGGCGGTGGCCGGTCGGGCGGGGTCTCGAAAGATGCTGACACGCTGGCGCTGGAACGGGATCTGACGAACCGTCTCGGGCTTTCGGTTTCTATCAATCCGCGGGGGCAGGGCGGCGAAATCGTGGTCGCCTATCGCTCACTTGAACAACTCGACGATATTCTGGCGCGGTTGAGCAGTGATCCGGATGCCTATGAAGACGACGACCCGTTTGCGAAGGAAGAGCTCGACGAGGATGAAATGCGGGCCCTGCTCGAAGAGGCGGAAGACGAGGACAGCGGGGAGCCGGCGCTAAGCGAGCTCGACCTGCATACGACCAAGGCAGAATCCGGCAAGGCAGAATCCGGCGGTTCCGCAGATGGCGGTTCCGCAGATGATGCCCCGTCCGGTGCCCTGGGGCAGATGGGATGGAAATCCGGCGATACGAAAGTGACGGTCCGGGCGGCTTCGGGAAAGAAGTCGGAAGAGATCATTCGCGGGTCCGGCTGGAAGAACCCGGGGGCTCAGGCCTGAGCGCGCCAGTCAGCAAGCGCGCCAGTCAGCAAGCGGACCAGTCAGCCGTGGATCAGCGCCGTCTGAGGCCGGCCCGTGCCGCCTGGCCGATACGCATCAGCGCACGATGGCAGATCGCCTCATCTGGTCGCCCGGTCGTCTTTGAGTCCAGTTCTGCCTCGGTCAGCAGCCCGATCGCCGTTGACAGCCGGTCAAGGGTCCAGATCGAGAGCTGCTGGCGGAAGGCGTCTTTCACCTTGAAAAAGACCGGTGGACGGATGGCGGCAATCGCCTGATCTGCGCTTTGGCCCTGCCGCATCAATCCGGCTGCGTAATGAAGTTTGTGCAGATGCCGCTGTACCGCCAGAATGATCGGAATCACGCTCATACCTTCCGCCCGGAGGGCCTGAATGGCGGCTTCCAGCTGGACGGTCTGACCGCCGGCAGCGGCCTGTACCACATCATCGATGGCGGTTGCGCTGCTGTCGCCGAAACAGGCGGTTGCATGAGCCAGGGTGATCGTCTTCTCCTCACCCATATAAAGCATCAGCTTCTCATATTCGCTCAGTGTTGCCTTCCGGTCAGAGCCGGTATGGGCCAGAATCCAGTCGGTCGTGTCCCGATCAATGCTATAGCCGCCTTCTTTCAGCAGTTTCTGCAGCAGGCCGGCCCGGTCATTGTCGCTGTCGCCATAGCAGGGGCCGGCAACAGCGGCTTTCTCGTCTTCTGCCAGCTTCCGGAGCTTCGAGCCCTTCGTGAGATTCCCCGCTTCGATGACGACAAGGTTATCACAGGCCGGTGCGGCGAGAATCGATTCCAGCCCGCCTACGATATGATCGGCACCATTGCGTACGCGAACCGCCCGGCGCCCCCCGGTCAGGGCCATGGCAAAGGCTTCGTCACTTAACCGGGCGGGATCGTCGCGCAGATCGCCGGCATCCAGATCGGTTACACGAAAAGGGTCCTGAAGATCACCGGCAACCGCACGGATGGCCGCCTCAACACGGTCACGAACCTGTCCGTCGTCGGGTCCGTAGAGCAGCAGCAGGCGTGTTTCCGGGTTTGGCGCGGTGACAAACCGGTCGAGATTGCCATCCCGGAGGATCACTGCCCGCTCCGGCGCGCCCCGGCCTGATCAAGATAGAACAGTGACAGGCGCGTCTTGATCTGGTTGGCGATCTGTTCTGCCCCCCGTCGCCGGGCATCATCACGGGCGCTCTGTGTGGCGAACTGCGAAGCCAGAATGTCGTAACTGTTGACGCTCTGATAGCTGCCGCTGACAAGGGTTTGACCGCTACTATTCGCAAGCAACCGGTAGGACGCAAAAATCAGCAGGTTGGCCCGGGTCGAGGAATCATCCTTTCGTATTCCCAGGTCCTGCTCTGCTTCCTGCAACTCAACGAGCAGCCGGTATTGCGGGTTATCCGGCTGGCCATAGGGATTGAGCCGGTCCAGCAGTTCATTGCGAAGCTGTTGACCGATGCGGTCCTCGATGAACTCGATCTCGGTGCTCTGAAGACCTGTCGTGACAGCACCGCCGGCAAGCCGGGGATGGTTGAGTGGCCGGAATCCGCAAGCCGTCAGGCTGGCCAGAAGAATGATGAGCAGAAGCCTATGCAACAATGTTCACAATCCGGTTGGGGACAACGATGATCTTGCGCGGGGTTTTACCCTCCAGCTGGGCGATGACTTTCGGTTCGGCCAGCGCAGCAGCCTCGACTGTTTCTCGTTCAGCGTCCAGTGACATTTCAATGGTTGCCCGCATCTTGCCGTTGATCTGGATGCCGATGGTGACGTTTTCATCCACCAGCAACTCCTTGCTGGCAACGGGCCAGGAGGCATGGATGACGGGATCCGCATGTCCAAACTGTCGCCAGAGCTCATCGGCGATATGCGGGGCCATGGGGGATATCAGCATGATAATCGTTTCGAATCCGAAACGGGCGAGGCCGGGATTGCCTGGCTGGTTCAGGTCAAGCCCGCCGATCAGGTTGGAAAGCTCGCGTATCCGGGCAACGGCCTTGTTGAAATGGAACCGGTCGAGGTCACTTGTGACGCCGTCGATCGTCTTGTGGATGGCCCGGCTGACCTCGTCGTCACCGTCGCGCCGGGCCGGCTCGGATGCTGTGGCGCCAAGAATGTCCTCACCCAGTTTCCACAGCCTGTTGAGATAGCGCCAGGCCCCGTCGACGCCGGAATCTGTCCATTCCAGATCGCGGTCCGGCGGGCTGTCAGACAGCATGAACAGCCGTGCAACGTCGGCACCGTAGGTTTCCAGAATGCTTTCCGGATCGACAACGTTTTTCTTCGATTTGCTCATCTTCTCCGAGCGACCGCGGGTGACCGGCCGGTTATCCGGGCGGGCGACGAGGCTGCCATCCTCGAGCGTCAGAAGATCGCCGGGGAGAACCCATTTGCCTTTGTCATCACGATAGGTTTCGTGACAGACCATGCCCTGGGTCAGCAGCCCGTCAAAAGGTTCATCCTGAGTGACATAGCCACATTTCTTAAGAGCCCGCATGAAGAAGCGGCTGTAGAGCAAATGCAGGACGGCATGTTCAATGCCGCCGATATACTGATCAACCGGCATCCAGTAGGCGGCGGCGTCGCCAACACCCCTGTCAGTATTATGCGGGTCACAGAACCGGAGGAAGTACCAGGAGGACTCGAAGAATGTGTCGAATGTATCGGTTTCGCGGAGCGCCGGCTTGCCGCAGGCGGGGCAGCCGACATGTTTCCATGACGGATGCCGGGCCAGCGGGTTGCCCGGCTCATCAAAGTCGATATCCCGTGGTAATTCGACAGGCAGCTCGGTCTCGGGCACCGGCACGGCTCCGCAATCGTCGCAATGAATGACCGGTATCGGGCAGCCCCAGTAACGCTGCCGCGAGACGCCCCGGTCGCGGAGCCGGTAGGTCACGGAGGTTTCACCAATACCGGACGCTTGCAGCCGGCTGGCGACCTCCGTCTTGGCCTCAGCAACCGTCATGCCGTCCAGGAACTCCGAGTTACCGAGCCGGCCATCACCGGTATAGGCGGTTTCTCCAACAGTGAATGTCGCCGCATCGACGCCCTCGGGGATGACGACGGGCAGCACCGGCAAGTTATATTTCAGCGCAAAATCAAGGTCGCGCTGGTCATGGGCCGGACAGCCGAAAATGGCACCTGTGCCGTATTCCATAAGGACGAAGTTTGCGACATAGACCGGCAGCCGGACGTCAGGCCGCAGCGGGTGGCGGGCATATATGCCGGTCGCAAAGCCCTTTTTCTCGGCTTTCTCGATATCGGCCTCGCTGGTGCTCATGCGGTTGCATTCCGCAATGAAGGTGGCGAGGTCAGTGTTCGAGGATGCCTGTTCCTGCGCCAGCGGATGATTGGCGGCGATGGCGCAGAAGGAGGCACCGAACAGGGTATCATGCCGGGTGGTATAGACTTCCAGCCGGTCGTCGCGGCCCTCCAGCTCAAACCGCAGCCGGGCCCCTTCGGAACGGCCGATCCAGTTATGCTGCATCAGCCGGACCCGGTCGGGCCAGCGTTCCAGCCCGTCGAGGGCGCTCAGCAGTTCTTCGGAATAGTCGGTGATCTTCAGGAACCACTGCGCCAGCTTGCGCTTTTCAACCAGCGCACCGGAACGCCAGCCACGGCCATCAATCACCTGCTCATTGGCGAGGACAGTGTTTTCTACAGGATCCCAGTTGACCCAGCTTTCCTTGCGATAGACCAGATCATTGGCCAGGAAATCGAGGAACATCTTCTGTTCATGCCGGTAATAGCCCGGCTCACAGGTCGCCAGTTCGCGGTCCCAGTCATAGGACAGGCCCATTGACTGCAGCTGTGTGCGCATGGCGGCAATATTGTCGCGGGTCCAGTCCGCCGGGTGCGACCGGTTTTCAATGGCGGCGTTTTCCGCCGGCAGGCCAAAAGCATCCCAGCCCATAGGATGCAGGACGTTGAAGCCCTGTGCCCGCTTGTAACGGGCGACCACATCGCCCAGCGTGTAATTGCGGACATGACCCATATGGATGCGCCCGGACGGATAGGGAAACATCTCCAGCACATAATATTTGGGCCGGCTGCGGTCTTCCTGAACGGCGAAGACCTGCTGGTCCGCCCATTGCTGTTGCCAGTAGCTTTCGGTTTCCTTGGCGTTATATCGCGCCATCAATGCTCTCTCGTCTGCCTGAAAATTAGGGATTTCCGGTCATTGCCGAAGCGGTGGCCGGTGGAGGTGTTGTCTGACCGGGGCGGTGCCCGCCGCGGGTCCTGTTACTGTTTCTGCGACAGGGTGCGGCTGCGCAATTCCCGTGCATGGGCCAGAATCTGGTTCTCAAGCTGGGTATTGGTTGCCGGCTCGACCCTGGAATCAAGCCAGCCACCGGCGCGGTCCCGGGTCTGGCGGAACACCGCAACCCGGACACCGTCAGATCGTAACTGACCCCCCAGAATATAGACATTCATCTTGAACCGTTCAGCCGGCGCGTCCGGTGGCGAATACCAGTCCGTGATGATGACACCGCCAAACGGGTCCGCCGATGACAGCGGCATGAAGGTCAGGGTATCAAGCGAGGCGCGCCACAGATAGGCATTGACGCCGATCCCGCCGCTGCCGCCGTCGCCCTTCCGGGCATCCCCGTCGAACAGTCCGGTGATGCCGCCGGCACCAAATACCGAGGTACCCCGGTCGCTGTCCGAATAGTTGCCACCGGTATCAATCTCTCCGGGCGCGCGCTCTCTGGGATAGTCGCCTTCAACCGGAATATTCTCGCAGGCTGAAAGACCGACCAGCATGGCCAGCCCCAGTCCGATATATCTGTATGTCTGCAGCATCACGTTTACCCGGATTCAGTTTGCGCCAGTGTTATACACGTTTCTGCGCCGCGCCGCCAAGCCCGGCCAGTTCCCTGACTGTAATCCATGCAAAGCCGCGGATTCCGGTCTGCCCGGCACAGGTCTTGTGGCAATCTTGCAACAGTATGGGATATTTATCACAAACCTGTCTTTCCGCAGCTTGACCCAAAAGCCGGTCCGTGTGCTTATACGCCTCGTCGCAAGACATCCAAACGTTTGGAACAAATTATCCGGTAAATCGGAAGGAATTATCGAAATGAAAAAAATCCTCTTCGGAACGACTGCTCTCGTCGCAGCTGGCCTGGTTACCTCCGCTCATGCAGCTGAGAAGATCAAGCTCGGCGTCAGTGGTTACATGTGGCAGGAAGTTGGCGTTGCCGACTCCCGCAACGGCCAGACCACGGTCAACCTCGTGTCCAACACGGAAGTTCACTTCAAGGGCACCACGACCCTTGATAACGGTCTTGAAATCGGTGCTGACATCCAGCTCGAAGGCAACAGCCAGGCCGGTGACCAGATCGACGAAAGCTACGCCTGGATTTCAAGCAAGACCTGGGGCAAGCTGCAGCTCGGTACGGAAAACGGCGTTGGCGATCTGATCACCACGCATGCTCCGTCCGTCGGCCCGATGGGCGTTGACGGCTCGAACGCCACCTACTGGTTCACCAACACGGGTTCCAGCGCGCCGACCTCGATCGACGTGTCGCAGTCCGGTGACAACGAAAAGATCACCTACATCTCGCCGAAACTTGCCGGCATGCTGCAGGCTGGTGTTTCCTACACGCCGAGCACGGACGCAGAAGATGGCAAAGGCCCGTCTGCAACCACCTCGACGCACAACGTCTTTGAAGGCACCCTGCTGCTGGATACGGATATTGCCGGTGTTGGCGTTCGTACCAGTGTTTCGGCCCTTCATGGTGCCAACCAGGGCGGTACCAACCTGAACGCTTACAGCGCTGGTCTCAGCCTGTCCTACGCCGGCTTCACCCTCGGTGGTGGCTGGGGTCGTAACCAGAACAAGGGCGCCGCAACGGACGGTTCCGCCTACAACCTCGGTCTGTCCTATGCGACTGGCCCGTACGGCGTTTCCTTCGGCTTCCACAATGGTACGGCGAATGGCGCGAACGGCGATGCCGGTCGTGAAGATGGCGTTCTCGTCTCCGAACTGGCGATGAGCTACAAGATCTCTGACGGCGTCGACTTCAAGTCAGGCGTTTCCTACGTTCAGTTCGAACAGGACACCGAAACCACCCCGACCAATCCGGGCGGTGCTGGTTACGAGAACGACGGCTGGATCTGGATCAACGGTATCTACCTGAGCTTCTAAGTTCAGATCAGTTATCGATCCTGGAAAGGGCGGCTTCGGCCGCCCTTTCTTTTTGTCTTTTCGGACCTGAAATGCTGATCTGACGAACCTGTTCTCAGCAAGGCATGAGTCTTTCGATGGCGTTCAATCCGGGGTTTCGAAAACCGGGCGGGCTTCCGCGGAGCCCGGTCGAGGAAATACGTGCCCTTATCTCGGCAGGCCGTCTGGATGCGGCTGACAAAAAACTGAAACTGTTGCGCCGGACCCGGCCCCGTGACGCCGACCTGCTGAACATGTCCGGTGTGGTTGCCCTGCAGCGTACTGATCCGGCGACCGCCCGCGAATATTTTTCAAAAGCCGCGTCTCTTGCCCCCGAACGACAGGACATCCTGCACCATCTGGGCGAAGCCAGCCGCCTGACCGGGCATTGGGATGCAGCCGCCACGGCCTATCGCCAGGCGCTGGCAAAGGGTGCGACCAGATACACGACATGGCGCGGGCTCGGGCTGGCCCTGCTGGCGCTGGATGATGCCACAGGGGCAGTCACCGCCCTTGAAAAAGCCTCAGCCGGCAACCCGAAGGACCAGATAACCCTGCTGAAACTGGCGGAGGCGCAGGCCGGGGCGGGGGACAGCCAGCGGGCAATCGCAACGGCCCGTCAGGCGCTGGCACTTGACCCCGGGAATTCCGCCGCCCGAAACAATCTCGGTGTTCTCCTCACGAACGGCGGTTTTCCGGAAGAATCGGTGGAACATCTGCAACAGGCAACAGCCCTGGCACCGGACCGGCCGGATTACCGGCTCAACCTTGCGGCAGCCTGCCGGGCGGCAGGGCAGATGCAGGTGGCGGCGGGTCACTATGAGCAGGCAATCCGGCAGACCGATATCGGGGCTGCGGGTCTGTCTGCCTATGCCAGTCTGCTGGAGACACTGAACAGAACGCAGGAAGCTGAGGATTTCGCGGCGCGCGCGCTGGTACTGGACCCGGATGACGCCGCAGCCCTGCTGACCACCGCCATCCTGAAGCGGCGCACAAAACAGTATCAGGCCGCCCTTGATATTCTGGAGCCGATGGAAGGCCGGGATGATCTCGCCTACGAGCTGGCGGCATCCCGGTATTTTGAAATAGGCACCAATCTTGACCGGTTGGGGCGCTATGACGATGCCTGGCGGGCCTTTACCCGCTGTAACGAGGTTCATGATCGCTCCGATACTGCCCGGCCGATGGACCGCGATGCGTTTTTTGCCGATATCCGTAATGCCCGTGATGTGTTCACTCCGGACCGGGTGCGGTCCTGGCCGACGGCTGTTCCCGATGACCATCCGGCACCGGTGTTTCTTGTGGGTTTTCCGCGTTCCGGCACAACCCTGACAGAACAGATCCTGGCTGCACACCCGGCTGTCCTGGCCACTGACGAGCGGGAGCTTGTCCGTGGGATGGCGCAGGCAGCATCAATGATTCTGGGCCGGGACTTCGCCTACCCCCGGGACATTGACGCGATTGAGGACCGGCATATACCGGCTTTCCGCCGGGCCTATCGTGAATCTGCGGAGGCGCTGTTTGGCGAGGCGGTCCGGGGCAGGGTGCTGCTCGACAAGCTGCCGCTCAACATCGTTCATCTCGGGTTTATCCGGCGGATCTTTCCTGAAGCGAAAATCCTCATTGCGCTTCGCGACCCCCGGGACGTCTGTCTCAGCGCGTTCTGTCAGAATTTCCAGCTCAATACGGCGATGATCCAGTTCCTGACCATCGGGCGCACGGCAGAGGCCTATTGCGCAGCGATGGGGCTGCTGCTGTCTTTCGAGGAGAGCCTCGGTCTCGAGACCCTCCGTTTCCGGTATGAGGATGTGGTTGCCGATCTGCGGGGCGAGGCGACGCGCATTCTGACCTTCCTCGGGCTGGACTGGACAGATGAAATGCAGGGCTTTGCAGAGAAATCTGCCGGGCGGGCCATATCAACCCCGTCCGCCCGTGATGTGGCATCAGGCCTCTACAGCCGGGCGCTCGGACGGCACGCAAACTATGCGGCGCAACTGGCCCCGGTCGCGGCTGAGCTGGCTCCGTTTGTCCGAGCCCTCGGATATGATGACAGCGAAGACCGGGAATAGCTGAGCTAATCGGTGGCCCACATCCGCAGCAGATTGGCCCGGGCATTGTTAAGCCGGTGAAATTCGGGGGTTTCCGGGGCGACCTGATTAACCCAGTTCGTGCTGACCGCGATGTCATAGAGAATCTGCCGCTGCGCCTGATCGCGGACCATGCTCTGTATCCAGGTCACCGCCGCCAGTCGTTCACCGGCGGTGACTTCTGCCACCCGGTGCAGCATCGTCGTCGGGTACAGCATGGCATCACCGGCGGGCAGCTTGACCGGTTTCTCGCCATAGCCGGTATCCAGTACCAGTTCGCCACCGGCATAGGACTCAGGCTCGGTCAGAAACAGGGTGAGTGACAGATCAAGCCGCATGGGCTCCGGACTGCGCTGGACCGGATTGTCGATATGTGTGCCATAATGCATGCCCGTCTCATATTTCGACAGGATCGGGCGCTGGATATGCTTCGGTATGGCGGCGGTCCGGAAAGTTTCATTGCGGTTCAGTGCCGCCAGCACGATCTCCTCAACCTGGGTCTGCTGCTTTGAGCGCATCTTCAGCTCAAGGTTTTTCTTCACCCCCTTGCGGCCCAGTTCCGGCGCGGTTGCCCCGCCATCAAGAAAGGTTGCCTGATCGCCGATCTTGCGAAGCCGACCGGTTTCTTCAGGGGTCAGCAGTTTTTGCAGCCAGAGTAGCATGGAGAAGATACCCGCCTTGTGGTTACGGAATGGAGCGGCATTATCACGCTGGCAGGGTCTTCGGACAATGCCCTGATCAGGATGATTGATTTGGAAAGCCAGGGAAACTCAGGAAATGACGATTGAAAAGTCGCTGCGCGAGGTTACCGAAACCGTCGCCGCCGCCGCAAAAGCAGCGGACAGACAGCCCGGTGACGTGGCCCTCTGTGCTGTCAGCAAAATGTTTGAGGCACCGGTCATCGTCGAAGCACTCGCGGCAGGACACCGGCTTTTCGGAGAGAACCGGGTTCAGGAATCCGCGGGTAAATGGCCTGCCCTTCGCCGGGACTATCCGGATGTGGCACTCCACCTTATCGGCCCGCTGCAGACCAATAAATGCGAAGACGCGGTTGCCCTGTTCGATGTGATTCAGACCGTTGACCGCCCAAAACTGGCCCGCGCGCTGGCGAAGGCTGAGGAAAAGCTGGGCCTGAAGCGGCGCTATTATATCCAGGTCAATACCGGCGAGGAGCCGCAGAAAGCCGGCGTGACACCGGCAGAGGCTGATGATCTCGTTCGTCTTTGCCGGGATGAACTTGGCCTCGCAATTGACGGGCTGATGTGTATTCCCCCGGTTGATGACGAGGCCGTCCTGCATTTCGGACTGCTGGCGCAGATCGCAGACCGGAACGGGCTGTCGGGTCTCAGCATGGGGATGAGCGGTGATTTTGAGACGGCCATTGCCTGCGGGGCGACGCTGGTTCGTGTCGGCTCGGCTATTTTCGGAGACCGGCCAAAACCTGTGGTGTGACGGCGATATCGCTGACCGGCGCGGGATCAGCCAGCCGGGCCTTTTTCTCAAGTTCGGACAGATCATTGGCATCAATGATCAGATGCAGGGTCTTTACATATTCAACCCCGCGTTCGGAATACCCGGTCAGGGTGACGGCAAGTGCGCGTCCGACAGGCCGGCGTCCGGCGGCCCGGATCTCCGCCCGTTTCTGGCGCAGCTCCGCATAGGCCTGATGCGTGTTCAGATTACGCATATAGGAGCGGATGCCGCTCAGCAAATCGGGGAACGCCTTGATCTTGAAATCCGGATCGGCACCGGCCTGTTTCGGGATGATCCCGTGATCATCAACGGTCGTGTATTGTCCGAAGATAGCATTGCCAAGCCGGGCAAACCGGGAACTTCCCCAGCCGCTCTCCTCGACAGCCTGTGCCAGTGCCAGTGCGACCGGAACCACATCGACGCGCCGTGCCAGTTGTTCCAGATCGTCCGGCGGGGTCTTGTAGGCGGCGGCCAGCTGTTCCAGCCAGATGATCTCGCTGGTCGCAGGTGTCTTGCCCGCATCGATCAGCTTTCTGACGGCAAGCAACCGATGACGGTCTGCCAGTATCTCCCGGTTTGACTGCAGCACCAGAGGCAGCACCGTGCGCAGGAAAAGCGATTTCCGGGCATCCGTGTCCGGCACATCCTTCAGTTTCACGGGTAGTTTTGGCAGAAACAGGCGCGGAACCTGGTTCTCGCCGGCGATGACACGGTCAAGGGTATAATGACTGGCATCAAGCCGGGCTGCCAGAAACGGAGCGAGCACGGACTCCATCTCCATAAGATCAGCCAGCTCAGCGGTTATGGTCCAGTTCTGATGCGGTTGTTCGTCCCGGGCCCGGTAGGAGGCACTGTATATCTCCGGGCCATAGACCCCGGCCCCGACCGGCCCGCCGTCAAACCTGGCTGCCAGCGCCACAGCACCCAGCGCCATTGCCCCGGCAGAAATATTGACCAGAATACCGTTCAGCATCTTATCCCTCCGCTTCTGTCAGCGGGTCTTCAGTGCAGGCCGGACCTGAAACCTGTGGTTCAGTAAATTTCCTGCTGACCGGCCGGGCGGACTTCCTCGACCTCCGGCACATAGTAGCGCAGCATGTTTTCAATGCCGTGCTTCAGCGTCGCGGTTGAGCTCGGACACCCGGCGCAAGACCCCTGCATATGGAGATAAACGACGCCATCCTCAAATCGGTCGAAAATAATGTCGCCGCCGTCCTGGGCAACGGCAGGCCGGACGCGGGTATCAAGCAGTTCCTTGATCTGGGTGACGATCTCGTCGTCATCTTCGCCATCTTCCGCATTCTCTGTGCTGTCGGCCAGAAGCATGGGGCGTCCGGATGTGTAATGTTCCATGACGACGCCGAGGACCTGCGGCTTCAGGACCTGCCAATCCTCATCTTCCTGCTTGGTTACTGTGATGAAATCACTGCCAAGGAAAACCCCCGAGACACCCTCAATACCGAAAAGGCGGCTGGCCATCGGTGATTTTTCAGCTGCGGATGCGGTCTTGAAGTCAGCCGTACCTTCATCAAGCACGATTTCGCCGGGGATGAATTTCAGCGTTGCCGGATTCGGGGTCTGTTCGGTCTGGATGAACATTTCTGCCTCATATAAGCGATCTAATTCCGACCAGACAGATAAGGTATTCGACGGCGGTCATCAAGCCCCCGGCCTGAAAACGTGATCGCAGCCGCTGGCGGGCAGATATCTGGTGCCCTAGCGTTTTCTGAAGATGGCACTGCCTAGCCAGCCGGCAAAGCAGGCGACGATCACGGCGAAGATGCCATAAAGCAGGCCCTGACGGGTGGCAAAGTCATAAACTTCAAATTCCAGCCCGACCTTGCTGACCGAAAGCGGTGTGATTTCTGCCGAGACCACCTCGCCTCCGCGAATCAGATAGACCTCGACCCGGTAAATGCCTTCGGCAACGTTCGCCGGGAAATGGATCGGTGCCCGGAACAGCTTGCCGCTGATCATGGTTACTTCGCCGGAGGAATAACGGTACAGGCCGGAACGCTGCTTGTTACGGATGATCGCCGACCGGAAGTTCTCGACTTCTGCCTGCGGCACATTCCGGCTTGCCGTTCCCAGCTTTATCGGCAGCTGGTTGAAGCCGATGGCGTGACGTTTGCGTTCTTCCGGGTCGGGCAGGATATCCGTGATCTGCCGCGTTGATGAAATGGCATAGAAGGCCGGGACATCCTCGAATGTCTGATAGGCATTGTTGACCCAGATGCCGGAGATACGCTGCTTGCGCCGGATCGTCAGGTTCTGTTCCGGACCGCGAACGACAACCACCACATCGCCCGGCCCTTCAATCGAACCGAACATCAGCACATCATCTCCGTCAAAACCGGAACTGATGGCGATCAGATGGTCCGAGAGATCTGCAACCAGGGTATCGCCCGCCGCCGGTAGCGGTGTGGCAAGAAACAGACCGGCGATCAGCAGGGCGGCCCGCATCAGTGACCCCCGCCACCGATGGAGAACAGGTCGTCAGGTGTGACAATCAGTCCGACCAGCAGCCAGCCACAGACCCCCAGCACCATCATAGCCAGCAGAATACGCAGTTTTTCACCGGGCAGCCGGCTGCCAAGCCGGGCCCCGAACTGGGCCCCGATCACGCCGCCGGTGAGCAACAGCAGGGCCAGCACAACGTCGACTGTCTGGTTGAGGGAGGCCTGCAGAATGGTTGCGTTGGCGGTCACAAAAATGATCTGAAACAGTGATGTGCCGACCACAACCGCTGTCGGCATACCCAGCAGATAAATCATTGCCGGTACCATGACGAAACCGCCACCGACACCCATCATGGCGGAGAGGATGCCGACAAGGAAGCCGACCAGAATCGGCAACAGCGCGCTGATATAAAGCTTCGATTTGCGGAACCGCATCTTGAACGGCAGGCCATGCAGGAAGGTGTGCTGATGCAGCTTCTTGCGGCGTCCGCCGGGCCGTTTCGACCGCAGGATCGCGCGGCTGCTTTCAATGAACATCAGGCCACCGATGGCCCCGAGAAAAATGACATAGGCGAGGGAGACAAAAAGATCGACCTGGCCCAGCTGGCGCAACAGTTTGAACAGCCAGACCCCGACCGTCGAGCCGACGATACCACCGGCCAGCAGCAGCATGCCCATCTTGACGTCGACATTGCCGCGTTTCCAGTGCGCCAGCACGCCGGACACCGAGGAAGCGACAATCTGGTTGGCTTCCGTCGCAACGGCAACCGCGGGGGGAATACCGATGAAAATCAGCAACGGCGTCATCAGGAAGCCGCCACCGACGCCAAACAGCCCGGAGAGCACACCGACCCCGCCGCCCAATCCGAGAAGGAGGAAGACGTTGACAGAAATTTCCGCGATCGGCAGGTAGATCTGCATGAAGGACGCATCGCCGGGAGTTTTTACGATTGTTTCCCGTCAGAGGGGAAATCATTGATTCTTATTGCGCTTTTGTGGACGAAATCACAAGTGAAATTCGTCAAATTACCGCGCGGGGCCTGTCACGGGGGCCAGAATTTCGCCTGTTTATCTTCGGGTAAGCTGAAGTGCGTAGATATCCTCCGGAGGGATGAACAGGCCGATCAGAATCCAGACACAGACGCCGAGCACCATCAGGGCCAGCAGAATACGGATTTTCTCGGCGGGCAGGCGGCTGCCAAGCCGTGCACCGAGCGGGGCCCCGATGACACCACCGGCGATCAGCAACAGGGCGAGAACAATATCAACACTGTGATTGACGGATGCCTGCAGGATCGTGGCATTGGCTGTGACGAAGATGATCTGGAACAAAGATGTGCCGACCACCACAAGCGTCGGCATGCCCAGCAGATAAATCATCGCCGGCACCACAACGAAGCCGCCGCCAACGCCCATCATGGCCGACAGCACACCAACCACGAAACCGATCATCAGCGGCAGCAGGGCACTGATATAAAGCCGCGATTTACGGAACCGCATCTTCAGCGGCAGGCCATGCATCCAGGTATGCTGATGCATCTTGCGTCGCGGTGCCGCTGCCCGCTTTGACCGGCTCAGGCTTTGCCACCCCTCGACGAACATCAGGCCGCCGATGGCGCCGAGCAGCAGCACATAGGCCAGCGCAACAAACAGATCAATCTGGCCAAGCCGGCTTAGCAGGCTGAACAGGCCAACACCGAGGGAGGAGCCGGCCAGCCCGCCGAGCAGCAGCAGAAGCCCCATTTTTACGTCGACATTGCCGCGTCGCCAGTGCGACAGCACACCGGCGACAGAGGAGGCGACAATCTGGTTGGCCCCGGTCGCCACCGCAACCGGAGGCGGGATGCCGATGACGATCAGCAGCGGCGTCAGCAGAAATCCGCCACCGACACCAAACAGGCCGGACAGCACACCAATGCCGCCACCAAGCCCAAGCAACAGAAAAATGTTAACGGAGATTTCCGCAATCGGAAGGTAGATCTGCATCGCGGGATGCTACTCCCCGGGCGGTGAACGTCCAGACCCCGGGGAGATGTTTTCCGAATTCCGTGTCCGACCGTTCCCGGCCTATTTCAGCAGGATGTTCGAGATCTCTTTCATCTGGGTGCGGGCGCGCAGCAGATAGAAGCCCTGCGAGGTCAGGTGGCTGGGGCGAATCATCGAATCCGGCGCACCGTTTGTGATGACCAGCGGTTCCAGCGCGACGGCGGCGGACAGCGAAGCCAGCATGTTGTCCCAGGCTGCATCAATCTGACGTTCTGCCAGGACGCTGGCATAATCATGCTTCAGCCCGCGCAGCAGCAGATAATAGCCGTAGAGCCGTCCCTTGGTCTGGTAGAAAACATCATCCGCCCGGAAATCGAAGACATCTCCGGCATGGTTGCGGATCTGTTCATCAATCACCGCGGAGGTTGAACCGATATCCGAGGTGAAGCGCTCCAGCGTTGCCAGCAGGTTGTCGGAGCGCCGTTCAAACGCTGCCTCGCCGCGCGCCAGCCGGTCGTTATAGGCTTCAAGCTCGCGGCGTCCGGCGCGGTACTGTGCCTCGCTGGTCGCCGTTGGTGCCAGCGAGACGGCAGGATCCCAGACCCAGACATCGCCGGCGTATTTCAGCAGGCCCGATGCCTTGTCGAGATTGGGGTCAACCTGGCTGGAGCCGCGGGACCGGCCGATCTGGTCGGCCATTTCAATGGCGAAGCGCGAGATGGCGTAGAGAATGCCCTGCTGATAGTTCGGCATGTTGTCGAGGGCGGCGGTCGGGAAGAAGAACGGATCGTTCGGCGTCCAGGGATTGATATCGACTTCGCGCCGCAGCAGTTCGACGGTCAGACGGACGGCCTCGCTGCCGCCGGTCTGTGGTGGCTCCAGCGTTCCGTCCGGTCCGGCAAGCAGCCCGAAGTCCGGATCGTCATTGATCGAATGGCTGAGCATCATGCCAATCGGATAATAGAGTGCCGCCAGCAGAACCAGAATAACCAGCCCGCCAAGGGAAACCTTTTTAACCGATCCCGGCAGACGCCTGCGTTTCGGTATGTCGATGTCGAGTTCATCCATTTCACCAAGCTAGGCAGATTGCAGCCGATATCAAGCAGGACTCCGCGATCATCGATCGCTTGCGGCTTGGGACGGGGCAGATACTCTCCGCCGATGCGAATGCCCGATCACCAGCAGCGAGCCTGACTTATGTGCGGAATAGCCGGGACGACCAGACCTGACGAAGCCTTGCTGCGCCGGTTTGCCGACGGTCTGGGCCATCGCGGTCCGGATGCGGACGGCCTCTGGACAGAGCCGGAAGGCCGCATCGGTTTTGCCCATACCCGTCTTGCCATCATCGACCTGAGTGAAGGCGGGGCGCAGCCCATGCGCTCGCCCTGCGGCCGCTATGCGCTGACCTTCAATGGCGAGATCTACAACTATCGCCAGCTTCGGCAGGATATGGAAGCGGCGGGAGAGCATTTTACCAGCGAGAGCGACACCGAGGTTCTGCTGCGCCTGCTGATGCGCGACGGTGCGAAGGCGGTCGAACGGCTGGTCGGCATGTTTGTCTTCGCCTTCTGGGACCGCGAGGAGGCCCGGCTGCTGCTGGCCCGTGACCGGCTTGGTATCAAGCCGCTGCTCTATGCCCGGCTGCCCGGTGGCGGCATTGCCTTTGCCTCCGAGATTGCAGCACTCTCTGCCCAGCCGGGGATTGACCTGACCCGTGATCCGGAGGCGCTGTCTGCCTATCTGGCCTGCCTCTACGTTCCGGCGCCGATGACTTTTTTCCGCGGTATCCGTAAGCTGCCCCCCGGCAGTCTGCTGGAATGGCAGGGCGGGGAGATGACGATCCGCCGGTTCTGGCGCCCGGCCTTCACGGGCGGACGCCAGCCCTCGATGGATGAAGCCGTCGAGGAGGTGCTGCCGCTGGTGCGTCAGGCGGTTGTTGACCGGATGGTCGCCGATGTCGATGTCGGCTGTTTCCTGTCCGGCGGTGTCGACAGCTCCGCCATCGCCGCCTTCATGGCCGCAGAGGCGAAGCGCCAGGGGGCCGGGCCGATCCGCACCTTCACCATGACCTTTGCCGAGAAAGCCTATGACGAACGTGATGCGGCGGCGGCGGTGGCCGCCCGTATCGGCAGCCGGCATACGGAGCTGTCGGCAGGCTCCTCCCTGACTGACCAGCTCGATCCGATGATCCGGGCGTTCGGCGAGCCGTTCGGCAACCCGACGGCATTGCTGATTGACGATCTGTCCCGCAAGGCCCGTGAACATGTCACGGTGGCCCTGATCGGGGATGGCGGGGATGAAGTTTTTGCCGGCTATCCGCGCTATGATGGCGGCCTGCTGGCCCAGCGTTACCGCAAGCTGCCCCGCTGGTTGCGGCAGGGGCTGATCCGTCGCCTGGCAGGACTGATTCCGGAAAGTACCAGCGGTCTGCACAGCCTGCGCCGGGCCCGCGAATTCCTGACCTCTGCCTCGTTGCCAGATGATGAGATGTATGCGGCCTGGGTGGAATATTTCACGCGGGAAGAACGGGCAGCCCTGCTGGGTGGCGATATGCCTGTCAGCCCGGTCGCCGACTGCTTCCGCAATGCCACCTCGCGGGATGTGCTGGACCGGATGCAGCAGACGGATCTGGAGACGTTCCTGCCGGGCAATCTGCTGGCTTACGGGGATGCCATGAGCATGCGCCATGCGCTGGAATTGCGCGTGCCGCTGATCGACCACCGGCTGATCGAGGCGGTACAGACCCTGTCACCGGCCTTGCGGATGCAGGGCGGCAAGAAGGCGCTGCTGCGGGCGGTGGCCAAACGGATGCTGCCCGCCGACATCGTCGACCGGCCGAAGCGCGGCTTCAATCCGCCCATGGGGGTCTGGCTGAAGGGTGATCTCCGGTCGCGGCTTGACGAGGCCCTGACCCCGGCAAATCTTGAGGCGCTGGGCCTGCGGCCGGAACCGGTGATGCAGCTCAGGTCAGAGTTTCAGAAAGGCTATCGTGACCATTCCCTGAAACTCTGGTCGCTGCTGGTTTTGCAGCGCTGGACGGAGCTGAACAGTCACATGTTCGGATAGGCCGGCCCGCCGCCGCCTTCCGGTGTGACCCAGTGAATGTTCTGGCCCGGATCCTTGATGTCGCAGGTTTTGCAATGGACGCAGTTCTGGGCGTTGATCTGCAGGCGGTCATCGCCACTGTCATCCTTCACAAACTCGTAGACCCCGGCCGGACAGAACCGCTGTTCCGGTCCGTCATAAAGCGCGAGGTTGTGTGAGACGGGAACGCTGTCGTCTTTCAGGGTCAGATGGACCGGCTGATTTTCTTCGTGGTTGGTGCCGGAGAATGACACGGAGGTCAGCTTGTCAAAGGTGATCTTGCCATCCGGTTTCGGATAGTCGATGCGGTCCACCTCGTCGGCCCGGCGCAACTGCTTGTGGTCTTCGTGATGGTGGAAGGTCCAGGGCGCCTTGCCGCGCAGCAGGTAGGTGTCGATAGCCGAATAGATCATGCCGGCGAAAAACCCCTTCTGGAACGAGGGCCGGATATTGCGGGAGCGATAGAGCTCATCCCACAACCAGCTGTCCTCCAGCTTCTCGCGATAGGTCACGGGCTCGGTGCCGCCCTCTGCCAGCATGTCGAAGATGGCTTCCGCCGCGACCATCCCGGATTTCATGGCGGTGTGTGATCCCTTGATTTTCGGGACATTCAGGAAGCCGGCTGTACAGCCGATCAGCGCGCCGCCGGGGAAGGTCAGCTTCGGGATCGACTGAAAGCCGCCCTCGTTGAGCGCGCGTGCTCCATAGGAAATCCGTCGTCCGCCCTCGAAGGTCTCGCGGATCAGCGGATGAAGCTTGAAGCGCTGCATTTCATCATAGGGGCTGAGATAGGGATTCTTGTAATCCAGCCCGATGACGAAACCGTAGGACACCAGATTGTCTTCGAGATGATAAAGGAATGATCCGCCATAGGTTTCGCTGTCCAGCGGCCAGCCGGTCGAATGCAGGATGAATCCGGGTTTATGTTTTGCCGGATCAATTTCCCACAGCTCCTTGATGCCGATGCCATAGGTCTGCGGTTCCGACTTCGCCCGGAGATCGAACTTGTCGCACAGGCCCTTGGTCAGTGAGCCGCGGGCCCCCTCGGCAAACAGGGTGCATTTGGCATGCAGTTCCATACCCGGTTCGTGATTCGGGCCGGGGGTGCCGTCTTTCTGCAGGCCCATGTCACCGGTGGCGATGCCTTTTACCGAACCGTCGTCATGATACAGCACCTCGGCGGCAGCAAAGCCGGGATAGATCTCCACCCCCATGGCTTCCGCCTGTTCCGCCAGCCAGCGGCAGACATTACCGAGGCTGATGATGTAGTTGCCGTGATTTTTCATCTGCGGCGGCACCGGCAGGCGAACAGCATTCTGCTCGGTCATGAAATAGAAGCGCTCGTCACCGGCAGGGGTATTCAGCGGTGCGCCGCGTTCTTTCCAGTCCGGGAAAAGTTCGTTCATGGCGGTCGGCTGCATGACAGCGCCGGACAGGATATGCGCGCCGACCTCTGCGCCCTTTTCGACGACGCAGACGGTGATTTCCCGCTGCTGTTCCTCAGCCAGCTGCATCAGGCGGATGGCGGCGGAAAGCCCGGCAACACCGGCCCCGACCACCACCACATCAAGTTCCATTGCTTCCCGTTCCATGGCCTCTCCCCTTCGGAGCCTGACGCCCCGGTAATTGAACAAATTCACATATAGTCTTAATCATCCAGTGAAGACTGGACAAGGTCGTGTCATGATCCGGCCTGCATCCGCAATGCGCAGGAAGGCAACAATGCTGAACGAAGCGACCGCAAAAGCCCTGCTCAGATGGTATATCGACGCCGGTGTCGATGAAGCCGTCGAGGAAGCCGTGCAGGATCGCTATGCCGTTGCGCCACCTGCTGCGGCAGCACCGGCATCGTCCGGCCCACCCCCCTCGGCCGGCGGCAGGCAGGCAACTGTAACCCCGATGACGGCAGGCCGCACTGCGCCCGTCAGCCCGGATGAGGCCACGGCCCGGCAGATGGCAGCGGCGGCCGGCAATCTGATGGAACTGCGTGATGCGATCGCCGCCTTTGACGGTTGCAGTCTGAAGGGGACGGCCACCAGCCTGGTTTTCGGTGATGGTAATCCGCAGGCCGATATCATGCTGATCGGCGAGGCACCGGGGGCCGAGGAAGACCGTCAGGGCAAGCCGTTCGTTGGTGTCAGCGGACAGTTGCTGGATCGCATGATGGCCTCCATCGGTCTCGACCGCACCGGCTTCTACATCACCAATATTCTGCCCTGGCGTCCGCCCGGCAATCGCCAGCCCAGTACGGCGGAAATTTCCGCCTGTCGCCCCTTTGTTGACCGGCATATCGAGCTGGTCGGGCCAAAGCTGCTGGTGTTCGTCGGCGGCACGGCGGCAAAATCCCTGCTGGAGACGACAGACGGCGTCATGAAACTGCGTGGACGATGGTTTGATTACGCTCCCCCGTCCGGCGGCGGCAAAATCCCGGCGACGGCAATTTTCCATCCGGCATTCCTGCTGCGCTCGCCGGCCCAGAAGCGCCAGTCCTGGTGGGATTTGCTGGTGATTCGCGACAAGCTCGCGAATTTGTCTTCCTGAATCAAGATATTGATTACTGGCCGTCATGTATCCACAACCTGTGGATAGTTGTTAACCATCTTCTGCTTGTACAAATAATCGAAACAGATTATTAACCGCCTGATGCTTGGGTATAGAAGCCGGTTCGCTGGCGTGGGGTTGGCGATAATCGCGATTTCTGTCTGCGGATTGCAGATAGCTGTCGCATCAGATTCTGCGACCCCCCGAAAGACTGCTGAGAAGCAACAGACCGGCGTGGAAATCGCGTTATCAGGGGTTGTGCGACCTGGTGCGGTGCGTGAAGCGGCCGTTCCCGATCTCCTGTCCCAGGAAGATGCCGCCCGCTATCAGGAAATCTTTCTGGTACAGCGAAACGGCGACTGGTCCCGCGCGGACGCACTGATCGCCGGGCTGAGGAATGACGTGCTGCTGGGGCATGTGATGGCCCAGCGATATCTGCATCCGACAAAATACCGGTCGAAATACCGCGAACTGAGGCGCTGGCTGGCACAGTATGCCGACCAGCCGGAAGCGGAACAGATTTACAGCCTGGCCATGCGGCGCAAGCCGTCCGGGGAACCGGCACCGAAACGCCCGCATGTTGCCCGGCTGGATGGTGGTGGTGCATCCGGCGTCCTGACGGGTGTCGCGATTGCCGAGAGCGAAAGCCCCAACGAGCGCGTTTCCCGTCTGGCCTATGATATCCGGAACAAGGCGATCCGGATGCTCCGCCGTGGCCAGACACTGGCGGCCAAGCGGGTGATCGAAAGCAGTGAGGCCGTTCGTATCCTGCCGCCGATTGCGCATGACAGCCTGCGGGCAGAGCTGGCCTTTGCCTATTATATCCATGGTCGCTCCGACTGGGCGCTGGACTGGGCAAAACAGGCCATGCGTTCGGGTGCGCAGGTGCCACTGGCCGCCTGGACGCTGGGTCTGGCGCTGTGGCAGGGCGGTGATCGTGACGGTGCCGGGGCCTATTTCGAAATTGTCGGTGCCTCCGAATATGCGGACCCCTGGCTGCGTTCTGCGGGTGCTTTCTGGGCGGCACGATCGCATCTGGTGAGCCGCCGGCCGGACCGGGTCAACGACTGGCTGAGTGCCGCCGGTGCATACCCCCGCACGTTCTATGGCGCGCTGGCGCGCCGGACACTGGGTTTCAAAAGCTATTACGACTGGAACTCTGTTGTTTTCACGGAGGCGCATGCTGATCTTCTGATCTCGAAGCCGGCCGGCCAGCGGGCGCTGGCGCTCACCCAGATCGGTCAGGATGCGCGGGCGGAACAGGAACTGAAGCGCCTGCTGCCGCATGCCTCGCCGCTGGCGGTAGAGGCGATGCTGGCGCTGGCATCCCGGCGCAACATGCCGGGCATCTCGCTCCGTCTCGGCACATTGTATGAACTGCGGACCAGCCGCCGTATCGATGGCGCGGTCTATCCGGTTCCGGACTGGACCCCCCGAGGCGGATTTCAGGTCGACCGTGCGCTGATCTTCGCCGTCATGCGTCAGGAAAGCCGCTTTCTGCCGGACGCCCGCAGCGGTGCCGGTGCCAGTGGCCTGATGCAGCTGATGCCCTCGACGGCGGTCTATATTTCCGGTGACCGGCGTCTGAAGGATGACAGCGACCGGCTGTTTGATCCGGCCTTCAACATGGCGCTCGGCCAGAAATATGTGAACTATCTGATGGACCACAAACAGGTCGGCGATGATCTGTTCAGTCTTGTTGCCGCCTATAATGGCGGCCCGGGCAATCTGGCGCGCTGGAAGCGGACTGTAGATCATCAGGATGACCCCCTGCTGTTTATCGAAAGCCTGCCCTCGCGAGAGACCCGCAGCTATATCGAAAAGGTGCTGACCAACTTCTGGATCTATCGCGACCGGCTGGGTCAGGATACACCGTCGCTCGATCAGCTGGCGGCCGGCATCTGGCCACGTTACCAGCCGCAGGACGGCCTGGATCTTCAGGTTGCAGACCGCCTGCCCGGAAACTGAACCATGCCGGGTATCGACGAAAACCTGAAATTTCTGCCGGTGAATATCGCCATCCTCACGGTTTCCGACAGCCGGACGCTCGACGACGACCGCTCTGGCGATACGCTGGTCGCCCGTGCCGAGGGGGATGGCCACAAGGTTGTGGACCGGCGCATCTGCAAGGATGACGCCGCTGTCGTCACCGAACTGCTGAAAGACTGGATCGCCAACCCGGATGTCGATTGCGTCATTGCAACCGGCGGTACGGGTGTGACCGGCCGGGATGTCACGCCGGAGGCGTTTCACGCGGTCTATGACAAGGAAATCCAGGGTTTTGGCGAGCTGTTCCGGATGCTGAGCTACAACAAGATCGGCACTTCCACCATGCAGTCACGGGCAACCGGCGGGGTCGCCAACGGCACCTACCTGTTTGCCCTGCCCGGATCGACCGGAGCCTGCAAGGATGGCTGGGATGATATTCTGCGCTATCAGCTCGACAGCCGGCACCGGCCCTGCAATCTGGTCGAACTGATGCCGCGGTTGAAAGAGCATCTTTCCTGAGGCCCGCCAGGCGCGGTAATCCCCGACATCATCAATATCCGACAGGGGCGGCAACAGGCTGACCCGGGTGGTCCCGAGCCCGGCCAGACAGTCCCGCAGCACCGTCCCGGTTGACCAGGCGATATTTGTAAAACCGGCCTGCCTTGCGGCGCGGGCAGTGTATGCCACCAGCCAGAATCCGCCATCGGTTGCCGGTCCGAAGACAACATCTGCGCGTTGCAGACAACGCAGGGCGGCGGCGATTTGGCCGGCCTGCAGCGCCGGAATGTCGGAGCCGACAAGCACCACCGGCCCGTCCGCGAACCGCCGCGCCAGCCGCGCCATGCGATCCCCGATATCCCCCCGTCCCTGCGGTGTTGTAACGAGGCCCGGCGGGAAGACCGGCGGTGCCGGCAGCCAGTGATCCGGTGAGCGGGCAAGGATGAGCTGCCAGCGCGGATCGCGCGACAGCCTGTGGCAGACGACCCGGGTCGTGGTCCGGTAAAACCCGGTCGCCCGCGCGGTACCCAGCCCCGTCGCCAGCCGGGATTTCACCCGTCCGGCCACCGGCTGCTTTGCAAACAGGATGACCCGGGCCGTCATGCATAGTACCGGGCGATGCGGTCGGGTGGCATGCCGCAATAATACAGCGCCAGACAGCCGAGATTACGCAAGGGGCGGTGCCAGTAGCCGTCGCGCCGGTAGCGGGCGGCGCTGGTGATGGCGTCTGCGTTGACGGGCAGCAGGTTGCGGCGCCCGAGCCGCCGGACCAGATCGACATCCTCCATGATCGTGAAATCCCGGTAGCCGCCGGCCTTCAGGTAATCCGCGCGCCGGATCAGCAGGCCCTGATCGCCATAGGGAAGCCCGAGCCGGCGACAGCGCCAGTCGACCAGGCGTTCGACCCGTCGCGCACCGGGATCTGTCTGATCATCAAGCCGGAATCTGAAATAGCCGGCGGTTCCGGCAGGGACTTGTGTCTGGAACGCGGTAACGGCACGGCGCCAGTTATCCCCGGGCCGGGTGTCGGCATGCCAGAACAGCAACCAGTCGGCATCGGATTGTCGTGCGCCGGCGGCCAACTGCCGCCCCCGCCCCCTGTCGCAGTGGCCAAGATCAACGGGAAAGCCGGCTTTCCGGAATGTTTCCGCGATGCCGGTTGTCTGGTCATCTGAACCGCCATCGACAATCCGGATCTGGTCGCGGGCCCGCAGGTCACGGGTCAGTACCTGCAATGTCGCCTCCAGCCAGGTTCCGGCATTGAGGGTGGGGATGATGATGTCGAGCCGGCTTTTCATCTCCGGATAACGCCATGGCCGCGGGTTCCGGTCAAACCCGGATATCGGCTGTTTCCTGCCGCTTGTGATGACCGGAACCAGCCCCATATCTGTTGTTCTCATTGAAACAGGAACAAATGTTCTTGTTATGTTCTTTTTTCTGTTCTAGAGTTTCTGTCCTGTTGGAGGAGAGAACGATGGGTATTCAGTCAGTGATCAGCGGCCAGACTGCGGGCCAGAGCAATTTTGATTTTTCCGGGGCTGCGGCACCCCGTGCCCGGGGGCGTGGTGCCACGACCAGCCCGGCCAGCCGCTATTCAACGGAGCGCCGAAACTTTGTCGATGACGGCTGGTATCAGGCGCCCTGGCGGACGGATGAAACCGGTGATGCACTTCCGGCTGACGAACGGCGGGTGCCGACAGAGCTGCTGGTTGATACCAGCCGGACAATCATTGCCCGGAACAAATCACCGGATATTCCGTTCGACCGGTCGATCAACCCCTACAAGGGGTGCGAGCATGGCTGCACCTATTGCTTTGCCCGCCCGACCCATGCCTTTCTCGACATGTCGCCGGGGCTGGATTTTGAAACCCGGATCTTCCACAAGCCGAATGCGGCAGCCCTGCTGGCTGACGAGCTGCACAAACCGGGCTATCGCTGTGATGTCATTGCCATGGGAACCAACACGGATCCGTATCAGCCGGTAGAGCGTGATGCCGGGATCACCCGTGCCATTCTTGAGGTACTGCGCGATCACAATCATCCGGTCAGCATCGTAACCAAATCTGACCTGGTGTTGCGGGACCTGGATATTCTCGGCCCGATGGCGGCCCGTGGTCAGGCGAAAGTGATGCTGTCGGTCACCACACTGGACCGCGACCTTGCCCGCAAGATGGAACCACGGGCGGCAACCCCGGCAAAGCGGCTGAAGGCCATCCGTCATCTTACCGATGCGGGTGTGCCGTCCGGTGTCATGGCTGCGCCGATGATCCCCGGCCTGAACGACACGGAACTGGAAAACATTCTTGAGGCTGCGGCCGAGGCCGGGGCGATCTATGCCGGCTACATCATGCTGCGGCTGCCGCTGGAGGTGAAGGAGATCTTCTTCGACTGGCTCGTGAAGACCTATCCGAACCGGGCCCGCAAGGTGATGAGCCTGCTGCGCCAGTCGCGCAACGGGCGGCTGAATGATTCCCGCTTCGGCTCGCGTATGCGGGGCAGCGGCCTGTTTGCGGAACTGCTGGGCCGTCGCTTTGACCGTGCTGTTGCCCGGCTCGATTTCAACCGTCATGTCTGGCGACCGGATACCGGCGCTTTCAGGGCACCGGCACGTGAAGGCGATCAGTTGCGGCTGCTCTGATCACCGGCCTCCTCCTGCAGGCGGGCAAGGAAGTCCTGGATGTCTGAATCGTCGTCCTCTTGCGGTTCATCACCGGTCGCCGGGTCATCGACCTGATCATCGGCAACGGGGACTTCCCGCAGACTGCCGGTATGAATTTCCTCGCCCAGACAGCGATCGATTGCGCTGAACAGCTCGGCACGATCAATCGGCTTCATGACACAATCCAGCATCCCGGCATCGAGATACTGCTGCTTATGCTCGACCGTCACATCCGCGGTACAGGCGATGATCGGGATATCACAGAGCGGCGGCGGCAGTTTGCAGATCTGCCGGGTGGCCTCCGGGCCATCCATGACCGGCATCCGCACATCCATCAGTATCAGCTCGAAATCGCCGCTTTTCGATGCCTCGACGGCCAGTTTCCCGTTCTCGACCATGTAGCAGAGATGGCCGACATCGCTCAGAATTCTGTGGATCAGCATCTGGTTGATCGGATTGTCTTCGGCGATCAGGATATTGAGTGGCCGGCGGGCCTCGAAATGTGTGATCAGGCTGCTGTTGCGGGACGGCACCGGCCCGGCGGCTTCCTGCAGCGGAAGCTCGAACCAGAAAGTGCTGCCATCGCCGGGACGGCTGGTGACGCCGATCTCGCCCCCCATCAGTTCCGCCAGCTTCCGGGAGATGGCCAGACCCAGACCTGTACCACCAAAGGTTCGCGTGGTTGAAACATCCGCCTGACTGAACTTCTGAAACAGCCGGTCAATGACGTCGGGGCCGATACCGATGCCGGTGTCGGTAACTTCAAACCGCAGGCGATCAGTTCCGTTCGCTGCCTGGCTGCGTCTGACTTCCAGAGTGACCGACCCCTGGTCGGTGAACTTGACGGCATTGCCGACAAGGTTGATCAGTATCTGGCGCAGCCGCGACGGGTCACCGGACAGTCCTTCCGGCACATCATCGCCGATATGATGACTCAGCCGGAGCCCCTTGGCCGCCGCCCGGTTTGACAGCGAGCTGACGGCCGATCCGGCTTCGTCGGCCAGATTATAGTCAACGATTTCGATATCCAGCTTTCCCGCCTCCAGTTTCGAGAGGTCGAGAATGTCATTGAGAATGGTCAGCAGGGCCCGGCCTGAACTCAGGATTGCCTGTCCGAAATCCCGCTGCTGTGCCGAGAGGCGGGTTTCCAGCAACAGTTCCGCCATGCCGAGAACGCCATTCATGGGGGTCCGGATCTCGTGGCTCATGGTGGCCAGAAAATCGGACTTCGCGCGATTTGCCTCATCGGCCAGGTCCTTCTGCCGGCGATAGTCTTCGGCCAGGTCGCGCATCATCATTGCCTGTTCTTCAAGCGTCTGGCGGGCAGTTTCAAGATCTGTGACCGTGTCGGTCAGTTCGTTCTCTTTTTCCTTCATCCGGGTGATATCGGTGCGGATGCCCACCAGCCCGCCGCTCGGTGTGCGGACCTCTGTTACGCGCAGCCAGCGGCCATCCTCATTCTGGCGCTCAAATGTTTCACGCGGGCGACGACGGCGTTTCAGTTCCGCATGCAGATAGTCATCCTCCCGGCCGACGGCTTTCGGCTCATGGCCCAGCCGGAAGCGCTTGCCCAGAACATCCTCTCGCCGGGTTCCGGGAATCAGGACATCCGCCAGATCGGGAAACATGGCCTTGTGGCGGCTGTTCACTGCAACCAGCAGATCATTGGCATCATAGTAGATGAAGCCTTCGTTGATTGCTTCAATCGCTTCATCGAGCATGCTGCGCGAGGCCTCGGCCACCTGATACAGGCTGGCCAGCCGTTCCTCGCTCTTCTTCATGTCGGTAATGTCGCTGAGGATCGCGACGATGCTGCCGTCACTTGTTCGCTGCTCCTTTATCCGCAGCCACAGACCACTTGTCAGCGCCCGCTCTTCCGGCTCGCCGGGATTGGAATGAACCGCAATACGCCGGTCAATCCATGCCTCCTTATCTTCGTCTCCCAGTTGAATGACACCGCTCTCAACAGAATCCCGAAGCATTTCCGCGAAGGTACGGCCCACCTGGATCACTGCGCCCTGCTGGTCATAGTAGCGTGCGAAATTCTCGTTGAAGACCACCAGCCGGTCGTCGCTGTCATAAAGCGCAAATCCGTCCGGCATCGCATCGATCGCGTCCTGCAGCATCTGGCGAGCCCGCCGGAGGTCGGTAATGTCGACCCGGGTCCCAATGATCTCGCCGGCGGCGGTCCGGGTTTCATAGACACTGACTGCCCGTCCGTCGCTGAAAACAAGTTCGAGCGGGGCGTCAGGCGGATTGCGGTGCATCCGGAAGCGCTTTGCCACTGCCAGATCGATGTCCCCGCCGGGAGGTGCCGGAAAAGCACCGGTTTCATACCCTCTGCGAATAATCTCCGCATAGGTCAGGCCGGCGATCTCCGGCAGATCGTCAAGGTAGGAGTAGAACCGGCGGAACGCTTCGTTATAGAGAACCAGCCGGTCGTCGGAATCATACAGGGTGAAAGCGCCCGGCATGTTGGCGATTGCAATGCGCAGCCGCTCCTCTGCCCGTTTCTCTTTCGTGATGTCATAGCGAATACCGACAATACCACCGCCTGCGGTGCGGGTCTCGGTGATCCGGAACCAGCGGTCTTCGTCAAAATTCAGGTCAAAGGCTTCCCAGGTCGGGTTGAGGTGGGCGGCAACACGCGCGGCAATCCAGCTCTCCAGCCCCTCCGGCATCACCTCCGGAGACAGGGCACCGCTGGTGACGCTGGAGCGGACCATGTCTTCATAGGTTTTGCCGGTCAGCTCACCGAGTTCTGCCAGATGCGGAAAATGGGTCAGGACCTTGTCATTGTGCAGCACAAGGCGGTCGTTGTTGTCATACAATGTAAAGGCAGCCGGGATCGAGTTGATGGCATCGCGCAGCAACTGTTCCGCCTGCTTCATTGCGGTAACATCGAGGCGTATACCGACAATTCCGCCATCTTCTGTCCGACGCTCGGTGATCTGGTACCAGCGCTCGCCTGACTTCGTCTCCTCGGGCTGCCCGTCCGCCGCCCGATGCGCTGCAATCCGTCTCTCCTTCCAGGCCTGCCGGGCGGCATCGCTGTCGAACGGCATATAGCCGTCAATCTCCAGCAGCCGGTCCAGCACCTCGGGATAGGTGAGACCAACCGGGGAAACCGCAAAGCCGGGGCTGTCAAAGGGCTTCAGAAACTGGCTGTTGCACAAAACCAGCCGGTCATTCGCATCAAATTTTGCAAAGGGCCCGGGCAGCTGTTCGATAGCCTGATGCAGCAGCATTTCGGTCTGCTTCTGCTTCGTGACATCGATGCTGATGCCAATCAGCCCGCCATCGGTTGTCCGCGCCCGAAAGGCATTCAGGTAGCGCCCTGATGCCAGCCGGACCTCGGTAATTTCGCCATCCGCTTCCCTGTGGTTGCGCAATCGTCCGGCAAACCATTTGTCCCGTTCCTCTGCCGATGGGAATGCCGGGTAGGCCCCGGCGGCTTCCCGCATCCGGAGCAGCTCTTCATAGCTCCGGCCAATCAGCTCACCGGTAATCCCGAACTCTGCAAAATCCTTCCGGAACTGGCTGTTGCAGATCATCAGCCGGTCATCCGCATCGAACCGCGAGAGCGAGCCCGGCATCTGCTCAATGACTTCCTCCAGCAGTCGCTCGGCCTTCCGCCGGGCGGTCACATCCTCGCGCAGGCCGATAATCGAACCGGTTGTCGTACGGTATTCCGTAAACCTGTAAAACCGGCCATCTGACATCTCCCGCTCATAAGGCGGCCGGCTGGCGGCCAGGTGGTCAGCAATCCGTTCCCGGATCCACGCCGCCTTGTCTTCTGCCTGTGTGTAGCCCGGAAACTGGCCCCGCAAAGCGCCAAGCCGGAGCAGGTCCTCGTAGGTCCGGCCCCGAATGTCCGGCTCATCCTTCAGATAGGGAAAAAAGTCCTCATACTGACTGTTCCAGAGAACCAGCCGGTCCTCCTTGTCATACATGCGAAACGCCATCGGCAGTTGTTCAATGGCTTCATGCAGGATGATCTCGCTGCGTTTGAGGGCGGTAATATTGCGGCCGATGGATAACACTTCTACCAGCTTGCCCGCGTCATCGAAGTACCCGATATTGCTCCAGCGTTCCCAGACCCGGTCTCCGTCAGGGGCGATAGTCTCCTGTACATGGCTGGATTCCGGCGCATCCACCGTCAGCGCCGCAATGTCGGACCTGAACTGGTTATAGACCTCTTCACTAAGGATATCTGAGATATCTGTACCGACGATCTGGTTGCGATCCACATTATGCCGCCAGGCATAGGCGTCATTGACGAACAGAAATCTGCCGTCAGCACGTTTCCGGCTGACCATTTCCCGTTCATTTTCCCGGATCGCCTCGAAATTCAGTTCGGGGCCCTGCCCGGCAGATCGTTGGCCAGGCGCACCGCCGGATTTTCGGGAAATGCCGGTGATGACCGGTTCGCCCGCAATATCTGACCGGGATGCCCGGGTCTCGAACAGCAACAGAGATCCGTCACGATGATGAAGCTTCTGCTGAAACGCAGTCTGCTGGCCGGAACCTTCGGTGAGTGGCTGCAGGGCCGCCATTGCCGCCTCAAACCCGCCCTCCGGACATTGCGCCCGCCAGCTTTCAAGACTGTTCGACAGCTCGTCATCCGTAAAGCCGAGGGCCTGCTTCCATTGTGGCGACAGCCAGAGCTCCCCGGTCCCGGGGTAATATTCCCAGAACCCGTCACCCGAGAGCCGGAGCAGGCGATTTTCCCGCGTCGTGACGAGGTCATCTTCCCCCCCGCAGCCGGGGTCAGGCATTGAGACCGGTTTATCCATCAGCCGGCCGTTCCGGGCATCTGACGTCAACCAAGATCTCAGGTCTTTCGGCGGTAGGCAAAGGCATGATCATAGCGTTTCAGAACATAGTCTCCGCAAAGTACCGGTGGGTAGGCCACCTCGTCCCCGTCGCGGCAGACATCTGCCGGGTCAATCACGGTTTCATAATTCGGATCGACGAACACGGCCAGTGAAAGCCGCTCGCGCCCGGACCGGTTGACCACGCGATGGGGTGTCGAGGCGAAGCGGTTGTTGGTCCAGCGCGCCAGCAGGTCACCGACATTGACGACAAAGGTTCCGGGGACGGGTGTCGCCAGCAGCCACTCGCCCTGCTTGCTGCGGACTTCCAGGCCGCCGATCGGGTCCTGGTAAACCAGAGTCAGGCAACCGTAATCCGTATGCGGACCGACCCCGAACTGGTCACTGTCAAGGTTGGCCGGCTGCGGCGGGTAATAGACTGCGGCACCCCGGCTGATGGGGTAATCGATAGCCTGACGGAAGGTTATTTCAGGCAGCTCCATGGCGACCGCAAAGGCCCGCATCAGATCGAATCCCACGGCGTTGCAGGCGCTGTAGAAATCATTGAACGCCACGGCCATTTCCGGCCGGCCTTCCGGCCAGTTGTTGGGCCCGATAAAGGGATTGCCGGGATCCATTGCCACCGGATCATCTGCCGGGGTCTCCCGCCCCCAGACAAAGCTTTCCTTGAGGTCAGGCAGGCGGTTGCCCTCCATCTTCGCCTCACCGACACGCAGGAACCCGCGGTGACGATGGTTGATGGCGGTTTCCAGCTTTTGTTCCAGTGGTTCGGCAAAAAAGGCCCGGGCTTCCCGGTCGGCCCGGTCGATCAGCGGTTGCGGCACACCATGGCCGCTGACATAGAAAAACCCGAGATGACCTGCGGCTGACAGCATCTGCGCGGCAACGGCATGTTCCGCCCCCGCATCGCCGCTCCGCAGGCCCGCGATATTAATCACCGGAATGTCCGCGATATCGATTTCGGTCGCTGTGGCATAGGCCATGATTCAGTCCTTTTCTGCCGGATAATAGCCAATCCGGTCGCCGTCTGTCGTAACCCCCAGGCCGTTCAGCACGCGGTTGGAAAAGGCAAAATAGGCCGCCACCTGATTGACCTCCAGAATCTGTCCGTCATCCGCACCGGCATCCCGGCAGGCCTGAATATCCCCTTGCGACATTTCGCCGATCGCTACTGTCACCTTTCTGGCATAGCGCAGCAGGGCCAGTTCGAGACCGTCAAAAGCATCTTCCGGCCGGTCACAGGCCAGAGCCGCAAACATGGCCTGACCACGCGACAGATCGGGGGCCAGACGCCGCATGTTAGCACCATGATGCGCCGTTGCATAATGGCAGCGGTTCAGCAGGCTGACATAGCTGGCAACCGCCTCAAGGAACCAGAACGGCAAGGCATTGTCCGGGTTGTGGAGCACGCTTTTATAAAGCGCGACATGGCCGGCCAGAGTTTCCGGGCGCAGGGAATGTGCCCGCATCACATTATCGACGGTGCCGTGCGGTGTCGTTGCCGCGTCATACAGCTCGCGCAGTCTGCCCTTTGCTGCCTCCGGGGGAATCATCTTGATCCAGCCAGACATGTAAACTCACCTCCCTTGTTCCTGAAGACTAGGGGAGCAGCTTATACCGGGCAAAAATTTACAGATAGGTAATTACCGCAAGCGGTTTGTCAGACGGTCTGGTTGAAGCGTCCGCCGGTGGAGGGATCACCCGGTTCCAGATCGATGGTGGCATCATTCGCCGCACCCGCCGGTTCTTTCTCCGCCCCGGGCGCAGGCTCCGGAGCGGCACCCGGCTTCGGTCCGCCCTTCGAGACACCGACCATTGCCGGTCGCAGCAGACGGCCATGCAGCAGATATCCCGGGGCCATTTCCTGCACCACGGTACCGGCTGGCTGTGACGGATCATCGACCTCGAACATCGCCTGATGGAAGTTCGGGTCCATCGGTTTGCCAATCGCCTCCACCTTTGAAATGCCGTGCCGTTCAAACACCGCGTCCAGTTCCTTGCGGGTCATTTCGATGCCGACTGCCAGATTCTTCACCGGGCCGTCCCCGTCCTTGATTCCTTCCGGCAGGCTTTGCAGGGCGCGGCCCAGATTATCGCCGACAGCCAGCAGGTCCTTTGCGAAACCGGAGACGGCGTATTTGCCCGCGTCCTCTTTTTCGCGCTGGGTGCGCTTGCGCAGATTGTCCATTTCGGCATGCTGGCGAACCCATTTGTCCTTCCATTCCGCAATCTCCGCCTCAAGTTCGGCAATCCGCTCTTTGGCGGCGGTATCGGCTGCTGCCGGGTCTTCGGGAACAAACAGCGCCTCTTCCGGGTTTGCCGGCGCTTCGGCCTCGGGTCTGGCTTCCTCAAAACCGGCGTTTGGCGGCGGTGTGGCGGCGTCCGGTTTCTTGTCCTGTTCATTCTGCATCTGCTTGTCCTCTCTGCTTTCTGTGGTTCAACCGAGTATCCGGCCAACCACCCGGGCCGTGTAATCGACCATGGGAATGATACGTGCATAGTTCAGCCGGGTCGGTCCGATAACGCCGATGGCTCCGATAATCCGCTCCTGTGTATCGCGAAACGGCGATACGACAACCGAACATCCGGACAGCCCGAACAGTTTGTTCTCTGCACCGATGAATATCTGGACGCCTTCTGCAATATGGGCAAGGTCCAGCAGCCGCAACATGGTCTGCTTTTCTTCCAGCGCCTGAAACAGGCCGCGGATGCGTTCCAGGTCCTCAAGGGCGCTGACATCTTCCAGCAGGTTGGCCTGACCCCTGACGATCAGCGCGCCATGTTTGTCATCACCCGACCAGGTTGCCAGACCGGCATCAATCACACTGCGGGTCAGGCCATCCAGTTCGGTCTGGTGGGCATCCAGGTCGAGACGGACCTTTTCCGACGCTTCGCTCAGGGTCCGGCCCCGCAATTGTGTGCTGAGGTAGTTTGCGGCTTCTGTCAGGGCCCCCGGAGGAATCCCGATCGGCAGATCGAAAACCCGGTTTTCGACAACCCCGTTTTCCGAGACCAGGACAGCCAGCGCGCGGCCATCACCCAGCGGTACAAATTCAATCTGGCGCAGCGGTGATTCCCGTTTCGGCGACAGCACCATGCCGGCACAGCGCGACAGGCCGGACAGCGCCGATGTCGCCTCCTCCAGCACATTCTCCATCGTCCGGTTTTCGGCATTGCACTGGGCGTCAATCGAATTGCGTTCGTTTTCCGTCAGCTGGCCGACCTGCAG
Organism: Rhodospirillales bacterium; assembly: GCA_040219025.1. Lineage (GTDB taxonomy): Bacteria > Pseudomonadota > Alphaproteobacteria > Rhodospirillales > HT1-32 > HT1-32. The sequence goes on from JAVJTE010000020.1 coordinate 318,537, forward strand.
CAACCCGCTGACAAACATCTGCAGCCCCCGGTCGGTCGGCACCCGCCCGGCAGAAGTATGCGGCGAGAACAGCAGCCCGGCATGTTCAAGGTCCGACATCACATTGCGGATGGTCGCCGGTGACAGCTGCATCGGCAGGGCGCGCGACAGCGTCCGCGACCCGACGGGCTCGCCGGTCTCGACATAGGTTTCGACCAGCCGGCGAAACACCTCGCGGGAGCGTTCGTTCAGTTCAATAACGCCGCTTTTCTGCTCGTCCATCATTCTGCCCCGGGTTGCGGTCGCAACATAGGTTTGGCACTGGTCCGCGTCAACGCGCCCCGGTCATATCAGATGATGCTGCAAACCTCGTCAAACGCCGGGCGCGGGCTGCGATCAAACAGCACCTCCGGTTCACCATAGCCCAGATTGCAGAGAAAGTTCGATATGATGTCGGTGCCGGCAAAGAACGCCTTGTCCACAGCCTCATTGTCGAAGCCTGACATCGGCCCGCAATCAAGGCCAACTGCCCGGGCGGCAATCATCAGATAGGCTCCCTGCAGCGTGCCATTGCGGAAGGCCGTCACTTCGGCAAGCGAGGTATTCTTGCGAAACATGTCGGCAGCCCCCTTGCTGTGCGGGAACAGCACCGGGAGTTTCTCAAAGAACCGGGTATCTGTGCCGATGAGGGCGCAGACCGGTGCGGCCATGGTTTTCTTTCTGTTACCTTCCATCAGCAGCGGCTCAAGCTTCGCCCTGGCGTCGGGGGAGCGGATGAAAACCACCCGTGCCGGTGAGCAGTTCATGCTCGTCGCACCCCATTTGTAGAGGTCATAGACCTGCCGCAGCAGGTCATCAGGAACATCCCGGTCCTGCCATTCATTATGAGTCCGTGCCTCGCGCAGGATCAGGTCGAGACTGTCGGGATCAAGCGCCGATATCCGGCGGCGAACGTCTTCTACGGCAGCTTTCGCTGTGTCGGTCATCGGCTGATCCTTCAGGGAAAAAAGTGAAACACAGACTTTCATATGGTTGTACCCCTGCCGGGGGTCAACGGTGCTTTCACCGGCCAGATGAAGGGACTAGACTCTGTTTACAGGAATAGACAGGGAACTTCCCCCGATGACGGACAGGGAACGGGCGGACTGGATTCGCCAGACCTATGGTATTGATGTTACGCCGGAAATGATTGCCGAGCCGGCACGGATTTCGGCCGCGAACAGTGCCGTGGTGCGCAAACTGGCAGCCCGGCTGCCGCTAGAGGCCGAACCCGTGGATTATCTGCGGGAGCTTGAAGCCATGGCACCCCCGGCGACCGGGAGTGAGGGCAAGTGAACATTGATCCCTATCTCTCGCTCGAAGCTGCCGCTGCCGGCATCCGCAGAGGTGACTTCACCGCTGTCCGGCTTACGGAAGCCTGTCTCAGCCGCATAGACGCACTGGGTGACAGGCTGAACTGCATTGCCGGCGTCGACCCGGCACTGGCACTGGCCGATGCGGCGCGGGCCGACGCAGCCCGGGAATCCGGCAAGCCTGCCGGCCCGCTGCATGGCGTGCCGCTGGCGCATAAGGACATGTATTACCGTGTCGGGCGGGTTTCCGCCTGCGGGGCCCTCATCCGCGGCGCCTATCAGCCACAGACCACGGCCACGGCCCTCAGCCGGCTCGATGCGGCGGGGGCGCTGGATATTGCACGGCTCAATATGGTGGAATTCGCCCTCGGGCCGACCGGCCATAACCAGCATACCGGCGCTGTCCGCAACCCCTGGAACCGGGCGCATATCACCGGGGGATCGTCCTCCGGCTCCGGCTCTGCGGTTGCCGCCGGGCTGGTGTTCGGGGCTCTGGGTTCCGATACCGGCGGGTCGATCCGCACACCGTCTGCCTGTTGCGGTCTGGTTGGCATGAAACCGACCTATGGTCTGGTCAGCCGGGCGGGTGCCATGCCGCTGTCCTTCTCCCTCGACCATGTCGGACCGCTGACCCGTACCGTCCGCGATAACGCGCTGATGTTGCAGGCCATTGCCGGTCATGATCCACGTGACCCGACCACCAGCCGCCGTGCCGTGCCGGATTTCCTTGCAACGATCGAAGATGATATCCGGGGTTTGCGGATTGCCGTCTGCGAAGACTTCTTCGGCGACAGTCTGGATGACGAGGTTGCCGCCCTGACCAATGCCAGTCTGGATGTCTATCGCCGTCTCGGGGCCACTATCGTGCCCGTCCGGTTTCCGGACATGCAGGATCTGGTCGCCCTGACCACGGTGCTTTCAAGTTCGGAATCCGCCGGCTATCACGCCGACAGCCTGGCCGCCGACTGGGACCGCTACGGCCACCAGACACGCGGGCGCATGCTGGCCGGGCTGTTCTATCCGGCGGTGACCTATCAGCAGGCGCTGAAACTCCGTGCACCGATTCTGCGGGCCTTCTGCAAGGCGATGTTCGCCGATGCAGATGTCATGCATGCGCCGGGACTCGACATTCCCGTCCCGACGATTGCCGAGACCGACCACTCTGACGGACCGGGCTTCCTGCAGGCCCTGATCCGCCTGACCCGCAATATCCGGCCGTTCAACTATCTCGGTGTTCCGACGATGGCAGTCCCCGCCGGCTTTACCGCCAGCGGCCTTCCTTCGAGCTTCCAGCTCGCCGGGCGGCCGTTTGACGAGGCCACGCTTTACCGTACCGCCCGCGCCTATGAGCGCGCTACCGGCTGTACCGACACCCACCCGCAGCTGGACTGACATATCCGACAGGAGACGATGATGAGCTTTGACTGGAAATCCCTGACCACTGACGAGCTGGAACTGCAGTTCAACCCGCGTGCGGTGCCGGCCAATCGGGGCGATTTTGATCGTATCTTTGCCGAGCTGAGTGCGGCCGCCCGGTCCAGCCTCAGACATGAAGCGGGGATCCGCTATGGCACCGCCGACCAGATGCTGATGGATATCTTTCCGGCAGATGACCCGGCGGCGCCGACCATGATCTTTATTCACGGCGGCTACTGGCGGGCCCGGACCAAGGATGAATTCGGCTTTGTGGCCGGTGCGTTCACCCCCCGCGGTGTCACCACCATCAATCTGGATTACGATCTCTGCCCGACCGTAACGCTTGACGATATCGTGGCGGAAATCATCGAGGGGGTCGACTGGATCGCCCGGAACAGTGCCGCCCGCGGCGGTAATCCGGACCGGCTCTATCTCGCCGGTCACTCTGCCGGTGCCCATCTTGCGGCAATGGCGCTGGCAACGGACTGGACTGCACGCGGCCTGCCGAAAGACCTGATCAAGGGTGTGACACTGATGAGCGGCATCTATGATCCGGAACCGGCGCGTCATATCAGCGTCAATGATGACCTGCATCTGACCGCTGACATGGCCGCCCGCTGCAATGCACTGACTGCCACCCCGAAGACGGATTGCCCGATCCTGACCACGGTCGGCGGTGTCGAGCCGGAGGGCTGGATCGACCAGTCCCGGCAATATCAGGAAAAATTCGGCGGCGAGCTGATGATTTCACCGGGTGATGGTCATCTCGGTCTGTTGCAGACCCATTGCGACGGCAAAAGCGACCTGTTCCGGGCGCAACTGTCCCAGATGGGGATCAGCTGATCAGGCTTTTCGGCTGAGCGCCGCCGTCTCGTCATCCTTCGAGACGCAGCTTCGCTGCTCCTCGGGATGAGGTTTGGTATGGTAAAACCTCATCCTGAGGAGCGCTATAAGCGCGTCTCGAAGGATGCAGAAATCCTGAAGTCTGGCAGAGCCTGCCCCTAGGCGTGGATTGCCTTGCCGGTCCAGGCGGCCATGGCGGCTTCCTTGACGGATTCACCCATCTGCGGATGGGCGTGGGAAATCCGGGCGATATCCTCCGCCGAGGCACCGAATTCCAGCGCCATCACGGCTTCCGCGATCAGGTCACCGGCCAGCGGCCCGACGATATGCACGCCAAGCACCGTGTCGGTTTTCTTGTCAGTCAGGATTTTCACGAAACCGGCAGTGTCAGAGACGGCACGGGCGCGGCTGTTGGCGCTGAACGGGAACTTGCCGACCGCATAGTCGATACCGGCTTCCTTCAGGGCTTCCTCGGTCTTGCCGACGGCGGCGATTTCCGGGGTGGTATAGACGACACCCGGTACCTTGTCGTAATCCACATGCCCGGCTTCACCGGCCAGCATTTCAGCAATGGCGACGCCGTCTTCCTCTGCCTTGTGGGCCAGCATCGGGCCGACAATTGCATCACCGATGGCAAAGATGCCTTCGACCTCCGTCTGGAAATATTCGTCGACGGCCACCCGGCCCCGGTCATCCAGCTTCACGCCGGCCTTCTCAAGGCCCAGACCCTCCGTGTAGGGGCGACGGCCAATGGCGACCAGCACCACATCTGCCTTGAATTCTTCTGCATCGCCGCCCTTGACCGGCTCCATGGTCAGGGTCACGGCAGTCTTGGTCTTCTTCGCGCCGGTGACTTTCGTCCCCAGTTTGAAATTGATTCCCTGCTTGCCCAGGATGCGCTGCGACTGTTTCGCCAGTTCGCCGTCCATCCCCGGCAGAATACGGTCGAGGAATTCGATCACCGTTACTTCCGCCCCGAGGCGACGCCAGACCGAGCCCATTTCCAGTCCGATGACACCGGCCCCGATCACGGCCAGCTTTTTCGGCACCTTCTTCAGGCTCAGCGCACCGGTTGAGGAGACGATCTGTTTTTCATCCACCTCAACGCCCTTGAGCGGTGTCGATTCCGAGCCGGTGGCGATCACGATATTCTTTGTCGACAGCGTCTTGTCTTCCGAGCCGTCGAGGCCCTTTACCTTCGCAACCTTGACGCTGGTGGCTGATTCAATGCTGCCGCGGCCCTTGAAATAATCGACCTTGTTTTTCTTGAACAGAAACTCGATGCCCGACGTCAGGTCGACAACGACCTTGTCCTTGCGGGCCAGCATCTTGTCCAGATCGACCTTCGGGCTGCCGACATCAATGCCATGTTCGGCAAACTCATGCAGCGCCGATTCATAGAGATGCGAGGAATGCAGCAGCGCCTTTGACGGGATGCAGCCAACATTCAGGCAGGTGCCGCCAAGGGCACCGCGCATTTCCACGCAGGCCGTCTTGAGACCAAGCTGGGCCGCCTTGATGGCACAGACATAACCGCCCGGCCCGCCGCCGATGATCACAACGTCATAGGTATCACTCATATTTCTCGCTCCCGGCAGTCGGGTTGGGTTTCAGGCTCAGACGTCCAGCAGGATGCGGCCCGGATCTTCGATGCACTGTTTGATCCGCACCAGGAACGACACCGCTTCGCGGCCATCGATGATGCGGTGATCATAGGACAGGGCCAGATACATCATCGGGCGGATCCTGACCTCGTCACCGACAGCGACCGGGCGTTTTTCGATCCGGTGCATGCCCAGTACCGCAGCCTGCGGCACATTGATGATCGGCATCGAATTCATTGACCCGAACACGCCACCGTTGGAGATGGTGAAGGTGCCCCCCGTCATCTCGTCCATGGTCAGCTTGCCGTCACGGGCGCGACGACCAAAGTCGGAGATCGAACCTTCAATACCGGCGAAGCTCATGTCATCGGCATCCTTGAGGACCGGGACAACCAGCCCGTTCGGGGTGCCGACCGCAACGCCGATATTGTAGTAGTTCTTGTAGATGATTTCGTCGCCGTAGATCTCGGCATTGACCGCCGGCCATTCACGCAGCGCGATGCAGGCGGCACGAACGAACATCGACATGAAGCCGAGGCGCACACCATGCTTCTTCTCGAACCCGTCCTTGTACTTCGCCCGCATTTCCATGGCCCGTGTCATGTCGACATCGTTCCAGGTGGTCAGCATGGCGGCGGTATTCTGGGCTTCCTTCAGGCGCGATGCGATGACCTTGCGCAGCCGGGTCATCTTCACCCGCTCTTCCAGCGGGTTTTCCGGGCGTGGCGGCAGGGCATCGAACGAGGGCCGGGCCGGGGCTGTGCCCTGTTGTGACGTGGACGGGCGGCTGGCAGGTTTCGAGCCACCCTGCATGAAGTTCACGACATCAGCCTTGGTCAGGCGACCATCCTTGCCGGATGCCGGGATATCAGCCGCATTGAGGCCGTTGTCGGCAATCATCTTCTTGACCGCAGGCGGCAGCGGCTTGGACAGATCTGCCTTGTTGCCGCCCGTCGCTGCAGGCGGTGGCGGAGGAGGAGGCGAGGAAGGCTTGGCCTCCTGCTTTTCCTGCTTCTCCTGTTTGTCCTGCTTGTCTTCCGACTTTTCCTCTTTCGGCGCCTCTTTCTTGTCTTCCTTCTTGTCTTCCTTCGGCGCCTCATCGCTGGCGGAGCCTTCGGCACCTTCCTCGATCAACGCCAGCAGGGCACCGACTTCAACTTCGGCCCCTTCCTCTGCGATGATCTCACCCATTGCACCGGCGACCGGCGAATTGACTTCGAGGGTGACCTTGTCGGTTTCCAGTTCGCAGATCGCCTCATCGACAGCAACGGCATCACCGGGTTTCTTCATCCAGTTCGCAACGATTGCCTCGCTGACTGATTCGCCGAGCTGCGGGACCTTTACTTCAACGGCCATGGTTCAGGATGCTCCTCAGATTACAGGTTACCGGACACCAACGGCGTCAGGATTTCTTTTTTGCGGGTGATTTACGGGTCGCAGGCTTCGAGGCTGACCGGCTGCGGGCAGCGGCTTTCGGGGCCTCACCCAGTGCCTCATTGACCAGCGCCGCCTGCTCTACGGCATGCTTTTTCGCCGATCCGGTTGCCGGTGATGCTGCCGCCTTGCGACCGGCATAGGTGATTTTCTCACCGCTGCGGTCCATTTCGCTCAGCATCTCGTCGAAGTTCTCGCCGAGATAATGCCATGCCCCCATATTGCGGGGCTCTTCCTGACACCAGACCAGCTCTGCCTTCGGGAACCGGGACAGTTCGGCAATCAGCGCCTTCTTCGGGAACGGATAGAGCTGTTCGAGGCGCAGGATGTAGATGTCCTTGCGCCCGGCAGCCTCGCGTTCGGCATCAAGGTCATAATAGACCTTGCCGGAACACATGATGACCCGTTTGACATCCTTGTCCTGACCCAGCGCATATTCATCCCAGAGCACACGATGGAACGTCGTTCCGTCGCCCATCTCCTCCAGCTTCGAGACCGCCTTTTTATGGCGCAGCAGCGACTTCGGGGTAAACAGGATCAGCGGCTTGCGGAAATTCCGGACCACCTGACGGCGCAGGATGTGGAACAGGTTTGCCGGGGTCGTGCAGTTGCAGACCTGGATATTGTCTTCGGCGCAAAGCTGCAGATAACGTTCAATCCGGGCCGAGCTATGTTCCGGGCCCTGCCCTTCATAGCCATGCGGCAACAGCATCACGAGGCCGTTCATCCGCAGCCATTTTGCTTCACCCGAGGCGATGAACTGGTCGATGACGACCTGTGCACCGTTGGCAAAATCGCCGAACTGCGCTTCCCACATCACCAGCATATGCGGCTCGGACGAGGCATAGCCATATTCAAAGCCCAGGACACCGGCTTCCGACAGCGGTGAATCGAGCACCTCAAACGGGGCCTGGCCATAGCGCAGGTTGTTCAGCGGGATATAGCGTTCTTCGGTTTCCTGATCGATCAGCACCGAATGCCGGTGCGAAAACGTGCCTCGGCCCGAATCCTGTCCGGACAGCCGTACCGGTGAGCCATCAAGCAACAGGGTGCCGAAAGCCAGCGCCTCGCCAGTTGCCCAGTCCAGACCTTCGCCGGTCTCCAGCATCTTTTTCTTGGATTCGAGCTGGCGCAGGATCTTGGAATGCGGATGGAAATTTTCCGGAACCCGGGTCAGACCCTCGCCAACTTCACGCAGTCGATCAACCGAGACGCCGGTTTCACCCCGGCGTTCGTCACCATGGGCGACTGACAGGCCGGACCAGACACCATCGAACCAGTCGGCCTTGTTGACCTTGTAGGATTTCGAGGCTTCAAAGGCCGCATCAAGTTCGGCATTCATCTTGTCGATGACGGCTTTCGCCTGCTCTTCGCTGATGACCTTTTCACGGATCAGTTTCTTCGAATAGATTTCGCCGACAGATTCATGACTGCTGATCTTCTTGTACATCAGCGGCTGGGTGAACATCGGCTCGTCACCCTCGTTATGGCCGAAACGGCGGTAGCAGATCATGTCCACCACCACGTCTTTCTTGAACTTGTGGCGGTATTCCACCGCCATCCGGGCGCAATGGACCACCGATTCCGGGCAATCCGCATTCACGTGGAAAATCGGCGCGGCGACGGTTTTCGCCACATCCGAGCAATAGGGTGACGAGCGGGAGAATTTCGGCGAGGTCGTGAAACCGATCTGGTTGTTGACGATCACATGAATCGTGCCGCCGGTCTTGTAGCCGCGCAGATGTGACAGATCGAGCGCTTCCGGAACCAGCCCCTGACCGGCAAAAGCGGCATCGCCATGCATCAGCAGACCCATGACCTTTTCACGGTTGGTATCGTTACGCTGGCGCTGTTTGGCGCGCACCTTGCCCAGGACGACCGTATTGACCACTTCCAGATGTGACGGGTTGGCGGTCAGCGACAGATGGATCGAACGGCCATCAAAAACCCGGTCGGCGGAACTGCCGAGATGGTATTTCACATCCCCCGAGCCCCCGACATCGTCCGGCTGGGCGGAGCCACCCTGAAACTCGTTCAGGATCGCGGCGTAAGGCTTGCCCATCAGATTGGCGAGTACGTTCAGGCGGCCACGATGGGGCATCCCGATGACGACTTCCTCGATGCCGAGCTGCGTGCCCCGCTTGAGAATCTGCTCCAGCGCCGGGATCAGCGACTCACCGCCATCCAGACCAAACCGTTTGGTGCCGGTGAATTTCTTGTCGAGATACTTCTCGAAACCCTCGGTCTCCACCAGACGGTCATAGATCGCCTTTTTGCCGCGGTCCGTGAAATGCGCCTGATTGCGGATTGATTCAATGCGCTGCTGGATCCAGCTTTTCTCGTCCGGATCCTGGATATGCATGAACTCGACACCGATCGTCCCGCAATAGGTCTCACGCAGGACGGTGATGATTTCCCGCAAGGTCGCGGTCTCCAGACCCAGGACGTAGTTGATGAAGATTTCCTTGTACTGGTCCTTGTCCGTAAAGCCGTAAGTGGCCGGATCCAGCTCCGGATGCGGCTCCTTCTTGTCGAGCTTCAGCGGGTCGAGATCAGCTTCCAGATGGCCCCGCACCCGATAGGCACGGATCAGCATCAGGGCGCGGATGGAATCCAGCGTTGCCGCGCGAACCTGATCGGCCCCGACACGCTGGGCGACGGCCTTGTTGAACCCGCCGGGTGCGGGTGATCCGTCGCCATGTTCCTCTGACATCTGTTCGGAAAGCGGGGTCAGGCCCATCTCGCCGATGACGTTGCTTTCCTTCGGCGCCCAGGGGGCACCCTTCATTTCCCGGACAAGGCCGCCGGCGTCATCCTCAAGATCGGCAAAGAAGTCCTGCCAGCCCGGATCAACGGAACCCGGATCATCAAGATACCGCTCATATAGCTGGGCGATATAAACCTGATTGCCGGTAAACAGGAAGGAATCGATATCAGTAACTGCCATTCCGCTGAAGCGCTGACGCGCTCTCCCTAATCACTTTGACGCTTGTCTGCCGATCAGCCCTTGAGCAGCTCGACCATGGTGCTGCCCAGTGCCGCCGGCGACTTTGCCACCGAGATGCCTGCACTGCGCATGGCTTCCATCTTGTCGTCGGCACCGCCCTTGCCACCGGAGATGATGGCACCGGCATGTCCCATGCGGCGGCCCGGAGGGGCCGTCACACCGGCGATGAAACCGACAACCGGCTTCTTCACCTTCGACTGCTTCAGGAACTCGGCGGCGTTTTCTTCCGCATCACCGCCGATCTCGCCGATCATGACAATGCTTTCGGTCTCGTCGTCGCCCAGAAACAGTTCCAGACAATCAATGAAGTTGGTGCCGTTCACCGGATCGCCACCGATACCGATACAGGTCGACTGGCCGAGACCGGCTGCTGTGGTCTGGGCGACAGCTTCATAGGTCAGGGTGCCGGAACGGGAGACGATACCGACCGAGCCGCGTTTGTGGATATGACCGGGCATGATGCCGATCTTGCAGGCGTCCGGCGTGATCAGACCCGGGCAGTTCGGCCCGATGAGACGTGAATTCGAGGCACCGAGTGCCCGCTTCACCTTCACCATGTCCAGCACCGGGATGCCTTCGGTGATGCAGATGATCAGCGGCACCTCCGCATCCAGCGCTTCGAGGATTGCGTCTGCGGCGAAGGGCGGCGGCACATAGATAACGGATGCATCGCAATCGGTTGCTTCACGGGCCTGGGCCACGGTGTCATAGACCGGCAGGCCGAGATGCTTCGAGCCACCCTTGCCCGGCGTTACGCCACCGACCATTCTGGTGCCATAGGCAATCGCCTGTTCGGAATGGAAAGAACCCTGCTGGCCGGTAAAGCCCTGGCAGATGACCCTGGTATTCTTGTCGACGAGAACGGCCATCAGTTTGCCTCCTTCACCGCTTTGACCACCTTCTCGGCCGCATCGGCGAGATTTTCGGCGGAAATGATATCGAGACCGGAGGTGGCGAGAATTTCCTTGCCGCGCTCCACATTGGTGCCCTCAAGGCGAACCACCAGCGGCACGCTGAGGCTGATTTCCTTCGCAGCGGCGACAATGCCTTCGGCGATGATGTCACAGCGCATGATGCCGCCGAAGATGTTGACCAGAATGCCTTCGACATTCGGATCGGAGGTGATGATCTTGAAAGCCACCGCCACCCGTTCCTTGGTCGCGCCACCGCCGACATCAAGGAAGTTGGCCGGCGAGCCGCCATAGAGCTGGATGATATCCATCGTCGCCATGGCAAGACCGGCACCGTTGACCATGCAGCCGATGGCACCATCAAGCTTGATATAGTTCAGGTCATGCTTGCCGGCTTCGAGTTCGGACGGGTCTTCCTCGTCCTCGTCGCGCAGCTCGGCCACATCCTTGTGCCGGAACAGGGCGTTGTCGTCGAAGTTCATCTTCGCATCGAGGGCGATGACATCGCCGGCCCCGGTCACGACCAGCGGGTTCACTTCGAGCAGCGAGGCATCGAGATCGGTAAAGGCCTGATAGACCGACAGCAACAGCTTGGTTGCCGAGCGGACCTGATTGCCCTCCAGCTTAAGGCCGAAGGCGATTTCCCGCGCATGAAACGGCATCATCCCGGTAATCGGGTCGATGAACACCTTGACGATCTTTTCCGGAGTTTTCTCGGCGACTTCCTCGATATCCATGCCGCCTTCGGTCGAGGCCATCACGACAATGCGCGACGATCCGCGGTCGACCAGCATCGACAGATAGAGTTCGCGGGCGATGTCGCAGCCTTCTTCGATATAGAGGCGTTTGACTTCCTTGCCCTCGGGCCCGGTCTGTTTGGTGACCAGAACCTGGTTGAGCATTTCGCCGGCGCTTGATTTGACATCATCGACGGACTTGACGACGCGCACGCCGCCCTTGCCGTCCGGGTTGCTCTTGAAGCGACCGGCACCGCGACCACCTGCGTGAATCTGGGATTTGACAACCCAGACAGGGCCGCCCAGCTCATTGGCCTTCTCAACCGCCTCGTCGACGGAATATGCCACGCTGCCACGCGGTGTGGCGACGCCATACTTACCGAGTAGCTGCTTCGCCTGATATTCGTGAATATTCATGATCGCTTTCCGGGTCGTTAGAAAGAAACGGTGCGGCCCGGACCGGGACGCACCGTGTTGACCGGCGGTTTATTTTCCGCCCGCCATAAGACCTTTTGTCGCTTCCAGCAAACCCTTCACGGCCTTGACGGAATGATCGAACATCGCCCGCTCGTCGGCGTTCAGTTCGATCTCGACAATCTTCTCGACGCCACCGGCCCCGATGACACAGGGCACGCCGACATAGAGATCATTGAGACCATATTCGCCGCTGAGGTTAGCCGCGCAGGGCAGCACCCGCTTCTTGTCTTTGAGATAGCTCTCCGCCATCTGCACGGCGGATGAGGCCGGTGCATAGAAGGCCGATCCGGTTTTCAGCAGGCCGACGATTTCGGCCCCGCCGTCACGGGTGCGCTGAACGATCTGTTCCAGCTTTTCATCTGTGGTCCAGCCCATCTTCACCAGATCCGGCAGCGGAATGCCGGCAACGGTGGAATAGCGGGTCAGCGGCACCATGGTGTCGCCGTGGCCGCCGAGCACGAAAGCGGTGACATCTTCAACGGAGACACCGAACTCTTCGGCCAGGAAGTAACGGAACCGCGCGCTGTCCAGAACACCGGCCATGCCGACGACCTTGTTATGCGGCAGGCCGGAGGCCTCGCGCAGCGCCCAGACCATCGCGTCCAGCGGGTTGGTGATGCAGATTACGAAAGCATCCGGCGCATTGTCACGGATGCCCGCACCGACAGAGGCCATGACCTTGGCATTGATGCCGATCAGGTCATCGCGGCTCATGCCCGGCTTGCGGGCGATGCCCGCGGTGACGATGATGACGTCGGCACCGGCGATGTCGGCATAATCTGTCGACCCGGTTACGCTGGCGTCAAAGCCTTCAACCGGGGAACTTTCCGCGATGTCGAGTGCCTTGCCCTGCGGAATGCCGTCTGCAATGTCGAACAGAACGACATCACCGAGTTCCTTCAGGCCAATGAGGTGAGCGAGGGTGCCGCCGATATTGCCGGCGCCGATGAGAGCGATCTTGTTGCGTGCCATGGAAATTCCCTTAACGGATCAGTCCCGGAAAATCTGCCCTTCGGACCGTCATCAGGACGGTCAGCCCGCACAGCCATTTGCCGGGTTCATTTGCGGGCCAGTATGCCGCATTCCATCGGGCGGGCAAGTATCGATACCCGCCGGCACCCCCCGGAACGGACAACTTTTGCAGATTTGAGCAACCGGAGACGGTTTTTTTAATTGCTTTTAGCAACTGATTTATTGACGATTACATTATTATGTCATCCACACTGCCCCCTGACCCCGTCTCCGGACCGCATATCGAGGCGGTCCGGCAATTCAACCGGTTTATTACCGTGCATGCCGGATTGCTGCGCGAAGGGCTGCTCGACAGTCCCTGGACCCTGACGGAGGCCCGGATCATTTTTGAGCTGGCGCACAGTACCGGACTGACCGCCCGTGATCTGTGCCGTCTGCTGGATCTGGACCCGGGATATGTCAGCCGCATTCTCAAGCGGCTGCGCTCAGCCGATGTCATCGACCGGCGGCGCAGCGAACAGGATGCCCGGCAGATGCTGCTCCGCCTGACCATCGCCGGGCGGGAAGCCTTCGACCGTCTGAACCGCGCTTCCGTGCGCCAGACCAGTGGCCTGCTGGCCCCGCTGGCTTCCAGTGACCGCCAGCGGCTGGTGGCCTGCATGCAGTCGATCGAGGACATCTTCGGTGGCGCGCCGGAGTCTGCGCAGGGCTGGCTGTTGCGTCCGCATCGCAGCGGCGACCCCGGCTGGATCGTCGAGGCGCATGGACGCCTTTACGGCGAGGAATATGGCTGGGATATCACGTTCGAGGCGCTGGTGGCCCGGATTGTGGCCGAGGTCATCGACGGTTTTGACCCGGTCCGGGACTGCATCTGGATTGCCGAACGTGACGGACGGCCTGTCGGCTCCGCCGTTGTTGTGGCCCGCGACGAGACCACGGCCAGGCTGCGGCTGGTTCTGGTCGACCCGAGGGTCCGGGGTCACGGCATCGGCAGGCGGCTGGTTGAGGAATGCCTGCGCTTCGCCCGCGAGGCCGGCTACCGGCGCATGACACTCTGGACCAACAATGTCCTCAAGGACGCCCGCAGGCTTTACGAGGCGATGGATTTCCGGCTGGTCCACGAAGAACCGCATACCAGTTTCGGTCATGACCTGATTGGCGAAACCTGGGAGCGTGATTTGTGAGCGACAACCCTTCGCTGGCAACCCGGATCGCGGCGGCCATCACTGGCATCCAGGTCGGCGCCGCAATGGTGGCCAGCCGGTTCGTGCTGCCGGATATCGACCCGGCCTCACTGGCGATGATCCGCTATGGCATCGGCGCGCTGTGTCTGCTGCCGGCCTACTGCCTAATCCGGCGGATCCGTATTGCGCCCGTGGATATCGCCCCGATTGCCGTTCTCGGTATCCTGCAGTTCGGTGTGCTGATCGCTGTGATGAATTACGGCCTTGGCCTGATCCCGTCGGGCCGGGCGGCGGTGATATTCTCCTCCTTCCCGCTGCTGACCATGCTGTTTGCCGCCCTGCTGGGCCGCGAACGCCTCGGGCTGTTCCGCACGATCGGGGTGATCCTGACCATGGCTGGCGTCGCGCTGGCGCTCAGCAACAAGCTGCTGACCGAAGGGGTTGGCGGCGGTGACTGGCGGGGCGAGATCGCGATCTTCATCAGCGCGGCGACAGGCGCGCTCTGCAGTGTTCTCTACCGTCCCTATCTGCAACGCTATCCCACAGTTCAGGTCAGCACGCTGGCGATGGCCGCCTCCGTCCTGTTTCTGGCAGTGTTCGCTGCTTATGAGGGCTTCTTCACAACCGTCCCCCGGCTCGACCAGACCGGATGGGTCATTGTCATCCTGATCGGCCTGTCGTCGGGCGGAACCTATTTTCTCTGGCTCTGGGCGCTGGGCCGGGCCTCACCGACCCGGGTTACCATCTTTCTGGCACTGGGGCCGGTCACCGCAACGGCACTGGGCTGGGCCTTGCTGGATGAACAGGTCGGCCCGTCCTTTCTGGCCGGTCTGCTGCTGGTCGCCGCGGGCATCATCGTCGCCCACAGAAAACCCCGCGCCCCGGTCTTGCCCGGGTAGCTGTCCGCCATCCTTCGAGACGGGCTGTCAGTCCTCCTCAGGATGAGGCTGTATTACTCGTCCTCATCCTGAGGAGCACCACTGGTGCGTCTCGAAGGACCGCGGTTCAGTTTCTACTCGGCAGCCTGCTGGTCCGGCCCGGGCGGGGTCCAGCGGAGGACCGGCTTGCGGGCTGCGCCGGTTTCGTCGAGGCGACGCCAGGGGGTGAGTTGCGGGGCGTTTTTGAACCGGTCCACATCACCCGCCTTTGCCTTCTCGGCCAGAAACCGCATGGAGCCGATGAACTCGTCCAGCGCCTCCCGGCTTTCGGTTTCGGTCGGTTCCATCAGCATTGCGCCATGCACCACCAGCGGGAAATACATGGTCATCGGATGGAAGCCCTCGTCGATCATCGCCTTGGCGAAATCCAGCGTCGAGATGCCGGTATCCTTCAGGAAGTGGTCGTCGAACAGGGCTTCATGCATGCAGGGGCCACCAAACGGGGCGGTCATGACATCCTTCAGGCTGGCCAGAATGTAATTGGCATTCAGCACCGCATCGCCGGAGACCTGGCGCAGGCCATCCCTGCCGTGGCTCAGCATGTAGGCGATGGCGCGGACGAACATGCCCATCTGGCCGTGGAATCCCTTCATCCGGCCGAACGGTTTTTCGTCCGCATCACCGGGATGTTCGACCAGCCGGTAATGATCGCCGTCCTTCACCACATAAGGCAGCGGGGCGAAGTCGGACAGGGCGTCAGACAGCACCGTCGGGCCGCTGCCCGGACCACCGCCGCCATGCGGGGTCGAAAAGGTCTTGTGCAGGTTGATATGCATGCAGTCGACGCCGAGGTCGCCCGGACGCACCCGCCCGACAATGGCGTTGAAGTTCGCCCCGTCACAATAGAAGTAGCCCCCGGCGTCATGGATCATCGCCGCCAGTTCGATGATATCGTTCTCGAACAGGCCGCAGGTATTCGGGTTGGTCAGCATCATGCCGGCCACATCGTCACCCAGCTTCGCCCGGAAGGCCTCCAGATCGACCCGGCCCCGCTTGTTCGCAGGGATCGGGTCAACTGTGAAGCCGCAGGCTGCCGCCGAGGCCGGGTTGGTGCCATGCGCCGATTCCGGTACCAGCATCCGCATACGGTGCTGCTGGCCGTCGCTGTCCAGCTTGGAGCGGATCGCCATCAGACCGCAGAGTTCGCCATGTGCCCCGGCCGCCGGGGACATGGCGACAGCCGGCATGCCGGTCAGCTTCATCAGCCAGTCCGCCAGATCATCGATCAGGCGGAGCGCACCCTGCACGGTCGATTCCGGCTGCATCGGATGCAGGTCGCCCAGACCGGCCAGCCGCACCACCTTCTCGTTGATCCGGGGATTATGCTTCATGGTGCAGGAACCGAGCGGGAAGAACCCGGAATCAATACCGTAATTGCGCTGGCTCAGCCGCGTGAAATGGCGCACCACCTGCGGCTCTGACAGGCCGGGCAGCGCCACACTGCGCCCGCGGGCACAGGCACCGAGACGGCTTTTCACCGCCGCCGGTTCCGGCAGGTCAACGCCGGTACGGCCTTCCTGTCCCTGTTCAAACAGCAGCGGCTCTTCCAGCATCAGGCCGCGATGGCCGGTATATGTATCCTTGGTCATGCCAGGGCCTCCTTCAGGCTGGAAACAAACCGGTCGATATCTTCCGCGGTCGCGGTTTCGGTGGCTGCCAGAATCAGGCAGTCATCCAGACCGGCACCCGGCATCATGCGCGACGCCGGAACCCCGCCCAGAATGCCTTTCCCGGCCAGTTTCTCGACCACCGTATCGGCGGGTTTCGAGAGTCTTATGGTGAACTCGTTGAAGAAGCTGTCCGTCAGCAGCTCGACACCGTCGAGCGCCTCCAGCTTCTCCGCCAGCGTCACCGCCGCCGCGTGATTGAGCTTCGCCAGCCGGTCGAGGCCGGCCTCGCCCAGCAGCGCGACATGGATGGTAAAGGCCAGCGCGCACAGACCGGAGGCCGTGCAGATGTTGCTGGTCGCCTTCTCGCGCCGGATATGCTGCTCGCGGGTCGACAGGGTCAGCACATAGCCGCGGCGGCCATCCTCGTCCACCGTCTCGCCACAAAGACGCCCCGGCATGTTGCGGACATATTTCTGACGGGTGGCAAACAGCCCGACATAGGGTCCGCCATATCCCAGCTGCACCCCAAAGGACTGGCCTTCACCGGCAACGATATCGGCACCCATTTCACCGGGTGATTTCAGCGCGCCCAGGCTCACCGCCTCGGTTACGATCATCACCAGCAGCGCACCTTTCTCGTGGCAGGCCGCAGCCAGATCGGAATAGTCGCGGACATGGCCGAAGATGCCGGGATTCTGCACCACGACGCAGGCCGTCTCGTCATCGATCAGGGCGAACAGATCAGTGCCGGTCAGCGGGTCTGACGGCTCGGAATGGATTTCCGTTCCCAGAAAATGCGCGTTGGTTTCCACCACTTCGCGGTAATGCGGATGCAGCCAGCCCGACAGCACGGCTTTTTTCCGTTTGGTGATACGCATCGCCATGGCGACCGCCTCACCACAGGAGGTGGCACCGTCATACATGCCCGCATTCGCCACATCCATACCGGTCAGCAGGGCAACCTGGGTCTGGAATTCGAAGACATATTGCAGGGTGCCCTGGGCGATTTCCGGCTGATAGGGCGTGTAGGCGGTCAGAAACTCGCCCCGCTGAATCAGGTAATCGACCGATGAAGGCACGTGATGGTGATAGGCACCGGCACCCAGGAAACAGGGCACCGAATTGGCCCCGAGGTTTTCCCCGGCATAGCCCCGGAGGATGCGCTCGACTTCCAGCTCACCCTTGAAATCCGGCAGGTCGAAATCACCGTCATGATAGGCCTGTTCCGGCACATCCTTGAACAGGGCATCCACCGATGGCGCGCCGATGCGCGCCAGCATTGACTGGCGATCCGCCTCTGTCAGCGGCAGATAGCGCATCAGTCGAGCCCCTTCACGAATGCCTTGTAAGCGGCCTCATCCATCAGGTCTTCCAGCTCGCTCTCGTCTTCCAGCTTGATCCTGAAGAACCAGCCGTCGCCCTGCGGGTCATCGCCGACGGTTTCCGGCACATCCGGCAGGCTGTCATTGCTTTCAACCACTTCGCCGGAGACGGGGCTGTAGATTTCGCTGGCGGCCTTCACCGATTCAACCACTGCTGCATCGTCGCCCTTGGCCAGCGTCTTGCCGACTTCCGGAACTTCGACAAACACCACATCGCCCAGCTGCTCGGCGGCATAGGCGGTAATACCGACGGTTCCGATTCCGTCTTCGACTTCAATCCATTCATGGTCTTCTGAGTAATAGATCATCGGTTTTCTCCTAGCCTCTATAGTAGCGTTGTTGAACGAAGGGCATTTTCTCGACCTGTGCGGGCGCTTCCTTGCCGCGCACGATCAGGGTGACCGGGGTTCCGGCCTTGGCAAATTCTGTCTCGACATAGCCCATCGCGACCGGGCCGCCGACGGTCGGGCCGAAGCCGCCGCTGGTGATCTCGCCGATCTTGCGGCCGCCGCTGTGGATTTCCGTATGGGCCCGCGCCGGGGCACGGCCTTCCGGGCGGATGCCGACACGCTTGCGTGGTGCACCTTCGGCAAGCTGTCGGGCGACAACATCCGCGCCGGGATAGCCGCCTTCCGTGCGGCGGCGTTTGCCGATACTCCAGACCAGACCGCCTTCGACCGGGGTTGTGGTCTCGTCAATATCCGACCCGTAAAGGCAGAGACCTGCTTCCAGCCGCAGGGAATCGCGGGCTCCGAGACCGATCGGCTCAACCTCCGGCTGGTCCAGCATCAGCCGGGCCAGACGTTCCGCCTGATCATCGGGAATGGAAATCTCGAACCCGTCCTCACCGGAATAGCCGGACCGGGTCGCCAGACAGGCAACCCCGTCAATCCGGACTTCGGCGGCGGTCATGAAGGTCATTTTCGCCATTTCCGGCGACAGACGGGCCATCACCTCACCGGCTTTCGGACCCTGAATGGCCAGCAGGGCCCGGTCGTCGATGATCTCCAGCTCTGCCTTGCCGGCGAGTTTCGATTTCATATGTGCGAAATCAGCGTCCTTGCAGGCGGCATTGACGACGATGAACAGGTGATCGCCCATATTGGTGACCATCAGATCATCCAGAATGCCGCCCTGCTCGTTGGTGAACTGGGTATATCGCTGCTGTCCGGGCTCCAGCGCCTGCAATTCGGCGGGCACCAGGGTCTCCAGCGCGGCGGCCGGGTTGTCGCCAGTCAGCCGCGCCTGACCCATATGCGAGACATCGAACAGTCCCGCCGCGTCACGTGTATGGTTGTGTTCCTTCAGCACGCCTGCCGGATACTGCACCGGCATGTCATAGCCCGCGAACGGCACCATCTTCGCGCCAAGTTCGACATGCAGGTCAAACAGCGCGGTCTTTTTCAGCGTCTCGCCGGGGTCGTTCATCAGGTTTCCTCCGTTACGACAGTCTTTCAGGGGACCAGCAGTTCCCTGTTACCGGAACCCTGTGGCCACCCCCCTCTGTCACGGAACCTGAAAGATTCGCCGCCGGGCATTCTGCCGGCGTCTTACATCTTCGGTGGGAGGGCCTTGCAGCCATCCGCTCTCCAGAGCTTCATCACCTGACGGTCCTTTTGCCTGAGAGTTTCGCGGGGGCGATTTGCTCCTTCGGCGCAGGCGGACCTGGCTCTCCCGCCAGGGTCATCTGTATAACCGGGCTTCGTTTCCGCGCCCGGTTCGTTCAATATGTCTGCGATGCGGATTCAAATCAACCGAATGTCACGGCAGAACAAAATTCCCGGATGCCGGACGGACGGGTAATCTCTACTTTACCGAAATCCGCACTGCATCGTCGAACAGTACAAATTCTGCCAGACCCGGTTTCTGACCGGTAAACACAATCGCCCTTACCGGGGTTGGCCCGCCGCAGGCCCGGCTGACCCGATGGCCGACGCCGCCATCCGACCAGACACCGAAATCCAGAGATGGCAGGTGAACCACGGTTTCCTCCCAGGGTGCGGGTTGTTGACCGCAGGCCCCCCGCTCACCGTGGATAACGGCGGATTCACCGATCACCAGCTCAGTTGACCGCCGCCAGCGTACAAGATCCCCGGCCACATCAATAACCTGCGGGCCGGACTTGGCGGCTACCGGCTGAGATACTGGCCCGAGGATCAGAAAGCCTGCTCCACCCGTCGCCACTGCCAGCGCAAGAGCACCGGCCAGCAGCACCGGGCGGCGTCGGGTAGCAGAAGGCGGGGATTCGTCTGTTGCTGCTTCTTCCGAGAGGATTTCCGGTTTGCGCCGAAGGGCATCCTCGTAACGCCGGTTCCAGTCACCCCGTATATCTTCACGTTCATCAAGTTTCAGGATAATTGTCAGGATGCGGAAGTTGCGTCTGTTCGGCGTGTGCTGGCCACTGCGCCAGTGACCGATGTTCTTCAGTGCCGATTCATAGGCAGATTGCGATGTATCGCGGGCAACCTCGCAGAATGCTGTCGACAGCCGGATATTGTCGAGATGCCCCTGTTCGATGCAAAGGCTGTCCAGTAATTCATGCCAGCTTTTGTCCATAGATCCCCTCGCCTGTTTTCCCCGATACAATCTTACCTTGTACTTATGTAACAACATTCTGTTGCAAAAGGGAAATTTAGACTGTTTTCCGAATTTTCCAAGTCTTCCGATTTTAGCAGGGACCGGAGAACGGCGGTCCGGCTAATGGTTGTTTTGCAGGGCCGGAGAGGGCCGCAATGTGGCGCGGAGCGTGACGTTCCTGCAACCCGGGTTTCTCCGGATTCTCAAATTTGCTGATCACCACAGGAGACCATAATGACCGTCGCAAATACTCTGTTTACCCGTATTCTGATACTGGCTGCCCTTCTGTTCGGGCTTGCCGCCTGTCAGACTGCTTCCGACCCCGCAATCAAGCTGACCGCTGACGAGGTGCGGAACACCTTCGTCGCCCGGCCCTGGACGCAGGGTAATGGTAATTTCATGTTCAGTCCGGACGGGAAGTACACCTATTCCGACAGCAGCCTCAAAGTTTTCGGAACCTATCAGATAGCTGATGACGGCATACTTTGTGCGCAGAATGACGCGCAGAGCGAGGCCCCGGGTCGCGAAACCTGCTTCACCTTCTATCGCGAGGGCGACAAGTATAAATACTTCCATGACCGGTCCGGAAAATACTGGCCGGCAACGCTCAAATGAGTGGGCTGAATCCCTGGCGTTCCGGATTACCGGTCGTTGCCGCATTGACCGGTCTGTTTCTGTTGTCTGGCTGTGGCGAGGATGAGCCGATAACCATCACGATCACCGACAAGAAGACATGGCGCAGCCCCAACGAATGTCTGGTCCGGACCGAGATTCAGAATGGTGCCGATGCGCAGATCAAATATATCCAGTTCCGGCTGGTCTCCGGTGGCCAGACCAGCACGGGAAACGCGATGTCCTACATCCAGGTTGATACCGCCAAGCATATGAACCTGAATTTTGAACGACTGCCCTGCAGCCAGGTTGATGCCGACCCGGAGATCAGGGTCGACAGCTGTGTTCTGCGTGATGAGAGGGATTGCACAAGAATGGTTGCCAACCGGGCACCCTGACCGCAAGCCGCAGACGCCAGTCTGAAGCCGGGCGCTGATCAGTCAGACAGCGCCCGGCAATCAGCCATCAGCGGGCGATTGACGCCCGGTTGTAGAGAAGCTGTTCTTCGCTCAGCTGGAAGCCGGTCTTCACTTCAATCATGTTCGGGCGCAGGCTTTCCGAGAGCGGAATTTCGATATCCACAAAGCCGTCGATGAAGCGCATGCGCGATGCCCGCTCCGGATAGGTCAGCTGGGCGACAAAGGACTGCTTCCGGATGATCTGCTGGTCCCTTGTGACGATGGCGACATAGTAGGGCACATCTTCTGTCTGCGTCGTCGCGGTTGGCCCGCGCTCGATATCGAAGACAACCTGCAGTGAAATGATCATCCGGTCTTTTTCGTCCGGGTAGACGCACTGCCCGACCGGGTCCAGCATCACGGCCTTGAAGTCGATATCCGTGATGTCCCGTCCCGGGCCGTCGCGGAACTGGGTAATGCGGGCATGATCGATCAGCTTGTTCTGCGGCGGACAGGGCGGTGCGATACGCTGCGTACAGGCCGCGAGCAGGATCATGCCACCAAGGCAGAGAACGAATTTCGGGAGCATTGGGCGCATGTCAGATCCGGTTGTGAGTGCCGTCGCAGAGCGGGGCCTTGCCGGCCGCCTTGCAGCCACAGAAATACACTTTCTTCGATTCCGCCGCTGTATAGATCACGGGTGAAAAATCACTGCCCTTGTGTTTGCCGTCACAGAACGGCTGGGTCGATGACTGGCCGCAGGCACACCAGGCGTACTTTTTCCCGGCCTCGACCTCGACAGGGAAAGGGGCCTTTTGTACGCAAACCGGGGTACCGTCGCTCATGATAATTCACTCCTGTCGCCTGCCGGCGGTTTCTGTCGTTGCCGCCTTGGCAAGGCGGGACCGGAAGTGTAGGGAAGCGGCCTCTGAACAACAAGCCGCCGGATGATCATGACCCGTGATGCCATTGAAATTTTTACCGACGGTGCCTGTTCCGGCAATCCCGGTCCGGGCGGCTGGGGGGCCATCCTGCGCTGGCGCGAGACGGAAAAGGAACTTTCCGGCGGGGAAGACCTGACCACCAACAACCGGATGGAACTGATGGCGGCGATCTGTGCGCTGGAAACCCTGAAGCGCCCGTCCGCCTGTGTGCTCTATACCGATTCGACCTATGTCCGCGACGGAATCACCAAGTGGATTCACGGCTGGAAACGCAACGGCTGGAAAACCGCCGCCAAAAAGCCGGTGAAGAATGCCGAACTCTGGCAGCGTCTCGAACAGGCCTGTGCCACCCATCAGGTTGACTGGCAGTGGGTCAAGGGACATGCCGGGCATCCGGAAAACGAACGCGCCGACCAGCTGGCCCGCGACGCCATACCGGGCCGGTGAACGAAACCTAGAACGGCTTGTCGCCGGCAATCGTGACCCGGTGCATCACCCGCCTGAAGCCGTGGTAATCGTTGATCGGGTTATGCTGCGAGGCCCGGTTATCCCAGAACGCTGCCGTCCCTTCGCGCCAGACAAAGCGGCAGGTGAATTCGGGCCGGGTCTGGTGGGCGAACAGGAAGTCGAGCAGGGGGCGGCTTTCCTCTTCCGTCAGCTCCTTGAAACCGATGGAATGGCCGCTGTTCACGTACAGCGCCTTGCGGCCGGTTTCAGGATGCGTACGTACGGCGGGATGTTCCGCTATATAAACCGGGGCGGTCTTCGCATCCCGGCCTTCTTCCTCGATCCTTGCCTTGCGGCTTTGTGCCACCGCGCCCTTGGCCGAGGACTGAATGACCGTCAGCTTGTCGAGCATCTCGCGCAGCGGCGCCGAGAGGGTTTCATAGGCCAGGTACATGT
Source organism: Rhodospirillales bacterium (assembly GCA_040219025.1). Taxonomy (GTDB): domain Bacteria; phylum Pseudomonadota; class Alphaproteobacteria; order Rhodospirillales; family HT1-32; genus HT1-32. The sequence goes on from JAVJTE010000020.1 coordinate 341,817, forward strand.
TGGCGAACAGGGTATCGCCGCCAAACGGTGGCAGTTCCCTGGCCAGCAGGATCGAGCCCAGCGGCGGCACTTCCATATAGGTGGTGTCGGTATGCCACAAACCGCCGAAATTATGTTTCTCATGCTCCAGCTTCACCACCGGCACGATTTCCGGATAGCCTTCCAGCCCCTTCACCATCGGATAGGGCACGAGGTCGCCGAACCGGCGGGCAAAAGCGATCTGCTGATCCGGGGTCACATGCGCCTGGCCTTCAAAGAAGACCACGAGATGGTCGAGCAGTGCCTGCCGGATTTCGCCGATAATCTCGTCATCCAGATCCGCCGCCATATCGACATTGCCAAGCAACGCACCGATGGACCCGGATTGCGGGGCAACGGTGATCCGCCGATAGCGGTTATCGCCGAACTTCGGCGCATTTGCGGGCTGTGACGCTGGTGTCATGATGGATGTATCCTGTTATTCCCTGTCCTGATTATAGAAACCGGCGCGCAGACGGAAAGTCCGATTTTGTCCGGACAGAACGGGTCGCGGCCTGCGCCGGGAGGACATGCAGGAAAACGGCAGACCAGATGGCCCGACGACACCTGACATACCCCGCTTATGCCGTCTGTACCGACGGGTGAGACCGGAACAGGGTTTCGGCTTCCCGGATGAACGCGGTCGCCGCACGGGAGGTGATGGTGTCCGCCGCCTGAATGATGCGGAAACCGAACGGAATCGCCGGCTCGAACGGGCGGATGACCAGCCGGTTCGGGCCATAGAAGGCGGCGGTCAGCGGGTCAACAAGGGCCACGCCGATTCCCCTGACCACCATTGAACAGGCGATGGCCGAGGGCTGGGTCTCCAGCCGGATCTGGCGGCGGATACCGGCGTTCTCGAACGCCCGGTCAATCTGCATCGCCGCCCGCGTATGCTGGGCCAGCGCGACAAAGGTCTCGGTCGCCAGATCGCCGGGCCGGATGACATCGCGTTCGGCAAAGGGATGGCCGAGCGGACAGACCACCACACAGCCGGTCCGGTAGGACTGCACCACATCGATCCCCGGCTGGTCGAGCGACAGCTGGGCAATGCCGATATCAAACTGCCGGGCGGCAACCCATTCGACAATGCGGGGTGAGGCATGGACCTCGATGGTCAGCCGCATCTCCGGATGATCGGCGAGAAACCGGCTGGTGATATCCGGCACCAGATCGAGCGACAATGCAGGCATGACGGCAATCCGGAGGTTGCCGCGCCGCATGTCCCGGATTTCTGTCGCTGTCTGCTGCAGCCGCTCCATACCGACAAACGACCGTTCCAGTTCTTCATAGAAGCTGGCCCCTTCCGGTGTCGGGCGCAGACGGCCCCGCTGGCGGGCAAACAGCTTGAACCCGATGGCCCGTTCCAGATCACCGATCAGCCGGCTGATCCCTGGCTGCGAGACGCGCAGCATCTGTGCCGCACCGGTGGCGCTGCCCATCACCATGACGGCGCGGAAAGCTTCAAGCTGACGGATATTGAGGGCCATGAACCGCCGGGTCGGAAATTGTTACAGAAATCCAGCTTAGCGTAATCTTGCGGTTCGGCCAGCCGCCGGACGCTTGCATATCATCCGGCCATCCGACACCGTCTCGGCCAGCACCGGCGGCTGACGCCCGGTAATGTTCACAGCAAACGGAGACAGAGAGATGGATCAGGCACGCTACGATCTGGGAATGAAGCTGCGCCGCGAAGTCATGGGGGATGCCCATGTCGACAGGTCACTGGCCGCCGCCGACGAGATGACAAAACCACTGGTTGATCTGGTCACGGAGATCGGCTGGGGGGCAACCTGGGGCCGGCCGGGCCTGCCAAAGCGTGATCGCAGCCTGATCAATATCGGCATGCTGACGGCGCTGAACCGTCCGGACGAATTGCGCGGCCATTTGCGCGGTGCCCTGAACAACGGTGTCACCCGTGAGGAGATTGTCGAGGTCATCCTGCAAACCGCCATCTATTGCGGCATGCCCGCCGCGCTGGACAGCATGCGCCATGCGAAGGCGGTCTTTGCCGCCGCCGACGAAGAGGCCGCAGGCTGAACCGGGCATAAGAAAACCCCGGACCAGATGGCCCGGGGTTTTCCGTCGGGGAGAGAGGCGCTGTCAGATCAGCGCGGGGTGCATTCAAAAGTTGCGGTCCGGCTGCCGTTCGTATTGGTGCTGACGGAAGACCTGGCCAGTGTGCTGCCCTGTTCCTGGCAATAACGCTGGGCATCCTGTGATGCTGCAACAAGCTGCTGATCCGTCTGATAGGTTCGGGTCATGACCGGAATGGTCGGCGGCAGCGTGGCCACCGGGCGCGGCAGGGGACGGTCACAGTCGAATTTCACTTCGGTCTTGCCGTTCTGTCCGGTGCTGACAACGGCACTGCCGGGTGCCGAGTTATACTGGGCGCAGTAGTCCATTGCCCGCTGGTTGGCGTTGATGAGCTGGTCATCGCCGCGATATTCGTACTTCACGCTGGGCGTGTCCGAACTGACCTGCGTCGGCGGCGTGCTCTGCGGCGCGACACAGGCGGAGAGCAGCAATGTCGCTGCTATCGAAGCAGAACCCAGGGTCATCATTGTCATCATACGAGCCATTTTCATGCTCCTTTCCTGTTCAGGCAGGCGAGGTGCCCGCATCCGTTGAAAGAAGAACGAGGACTGGCCCCGATGGTTCCCGGAAAAGATGCCGCCATGACGAAAACATCCGGGCTGCAAACATCGCGCAGCCCGGATGCCGGCCGGAAATCAGAGTGTCACAGTTCCGGAATAACCGGGAGAAATCAGCGGGAAATCAGCGGGCCAGCGGCTTGTACTTGATGCGATGCGGCTGGTCGGCATCCGAGCCGAGGCGGCGTTTCTTGTCCGCTTCATAATCCTCGAAATTGCCTTCAAACCATTCCACATGACTGTCGCCCTCAAAGGCCAGAATGTGGGTGGCGATCCGGTCGAGGAACCAGCGATCATGGCTGATGACCACGGCACAGCCGGCGAATTTCTCCAGCGCATCTTCCAGCGCGCGCAGCGTCTCGACATCGAGATCGTTCGTCGGCTCATCGAGCATCAGCACATTCGCGCCGGACCGCAGCATCTTCGCCAGATGCACCCGGTTACGTTCACCGCCGGAGAGTTTGCCAACCTTCTTCTGCTGGTCCGGGCCCTTGAAGTTGAAGCGGCCGACATAGGCGCGCGATGCCATGGTCGACTTGCCGAGGGTGATTTCGTCCAGACCGTCGGAAATTTCTTCCCAGACATTCTTCGAATCATTGAGCGAATCGCGGCTCTGGTCGATATAGCCAAGCTCGACCGTCTCGCCGACACGGAAAGTGCCGGAGGTCGGCTGTTCCTTGCCGGTGATCATCTTGAACAGGGTCGTCTTGCCGGCCCCGTTCGGGCCGATCACGCCGACGATCCCGCCCGGCGGCAGGCGGAAGCTGAGATTGTCGATCAGCAGACGGTCCCCGAACGCCTTGGTCAGGCCCTCCGCCTCGATCACCACATTACCGAGCCGGGGTCCGGCCGGAATGACAATCTGGGAGCTTTCAATCTTCTGTTCCTGGGCTGCGGCCAGCAGATCTTCATAGGCCGTGATACGTGCCTTGCTTTTTGACTGCCGTGCCTTCGGCGACTGCCGGATCCATTCCAGTTCGCGCGACAGGGTTTTCTGACGCCCGGCCTCGGCGCGTTCTTCCTGTTCCTGGCGCTTCTGTTTCTGTTCCAGCCAGGCCGAGTAGTTGCCTTCGTAAGGGAAACCGCGACCATGGCTGAGTTCGAGAATCCAGCCCGTCACATTGTCGAGAAAGTAACGGTCATGGGTGACGATCACGACGGTGCCGGTATATTCCTCAAGAAAATGTTCCAGCCAGGCGACGGATTCCGCATCAAGATGGTTGGTCGGCTCATCCAGCAGCAGCATGTCGGGCTTCGACAGCAGCAGCTTGCAGAGCGCGACGCGGCGTTTTTCACCACCCGAAAGCGGTGTCACATCGGCATCACCCGGCGGACAGCGCAGGGCGTCCATGGCGATTTCCACCCGGCGTTCCAGCTCCCAGCCGTCAGCGGCGTCGATTTTCTCCTGCAGGTCAGCCTGTACGGCCAGCAGGTCATTCATTTCGTCATCGGTCATCGGCTCGCCGAACTTCATCGAGACTTCCTCGAACTTGTCGAGGTATTCCTTGATCTCGCCGGCACCTTCCAGAACGTTCTGCAGCACGTTCTTGGTCTCGTCCAGCTTCGGCTCCTGCGGCAGATAACCGACCTTCACGCCGTCAGCGGCCCAGGCCTCACCGGTAAATTCGGTTTCAATGCCGGCCATGATTTTCAGCAATGTCGATTTACCAGCACCATTGATGCCCAGCACCCCGATCTTCGCGCCCGGCAGGAACGACAGGCTGATGTTCTTGAACAATTCCCGTCCGCCCGGATAGGTCTTGGACAGGTTTTTCATGGTGTAGATATACTGATAGGCGGCCATGGCTGGATCCGTTGAGTCTGAGGTAAAGTGGAAAGCTTCGCCGGTATGTAGCCCGCGCGGGCGTTTGCTGCAACCTGTGCGTCCGGTCCGACCCGTGCAGTGCCTCTTTAACAGGGCGGCGCGGGAGGTTATGTTCCGCCCATGACCGAACCAACCATCAATATCCGCATCCTGCCCGTCACCCCCTTCCAGCAGAACTGTTCGCTGGTCTGGTGCCGCGAGACCATGGAAGGGGCTTTCGTCGACCCCGGTGGCGAGACAGAAAAGCTGATCGCCCAGGCCGAAGCCGACGGGGTGAAGATCACCAAGATTCTCGTTACCCACGGCCATCTGGACCATGCCAGCGCGGTCGCCGACATGGCCGATCATTATGGCGTACCGATCGAGGGTCCTCATAAGGAAGAGGTCTTCTGGATCGACCAGATTGTCGAACAGGCGGCGCAGTACGGCTTTCCGCCGGCCCGGTGTTTCACGCCCGACCGCTGGCTCGATGATGACGATCAGGTGACGCTCGGGAACCTGACCTTCGATATCGTGCATTGTCCGGGACACACGCCCGGCCATGTGGTGTTTGTCGATACGGCGAACCGCATTGCCTTTGTCGGTGATGTGCTGTTCCAGGGCTCCATCGGGCGGACCGATTTCCCGCGTGGCGATCAGGGCAGCCTGATCAGTGCCATCCGCGACAAACTGTTCCCGCTCGGCGACGATATCGCTTTTGTTCCGGGCCACGGGCAGGTTTCGACCTTCGGTCACGAGCGGGCTTCCAATCCTTACGTGGCAGACCGGGCACCGGGCCGTGGCTGAGCAGCCGGAAATCTATATCGACGCCGATGCCTGCCCGGTGAAGGACGAGGTCGAGAAGGTCGCTGACCGGCATGGTCTGGTTGTTCATATGGTCTCCAACGGCGGTATCCGCCCCTCTCGCAACCCGCTGATCCGCAATGTGGTGGTGCCGGAAGGCCCGGATGTTGCGGATGACTGGATCGCTGAGAACTGCACCGAACGGGACATTGTCATCACCCGCGACATCCCGCTGGCAGACCGCTGCGTGAAACGCGGGGCCGGCGTCATCGATCATGGCGGCAAGCGTTTCGATGAAGCCAGCATCGGCATGGCGCTGGCCACCCGCGACCTGATGACCCATCTGCGCGACACCGGCACCATCACCGGCGGCGGGCGCAGCTTCAGCAAACAGGACCGGTCGAACTTCCTGAACGAACTGGAAACTGTCGTCCGGATGAAACTGAAGGGCTGAAACAGCGCTTCCGCCTGCCGGAAGATGATCTTCCGGCAGGTGATACGCCCCACATCCCGCTTGACCCGGGGCGGTGCGGATTGCATCAAGGTCGCATGTTCGGTTTACCCAGTCTTTCAAAGCTGCTTGTCCTTGGCCTGATCGTGGCTGCGGTCTGGTACGGCTTCAAGTTTCTCGGCCGCCTCGACGCCCAGCGCAAGGCGGAGGGCGGGGTCAAGAAGCGCCGCCCGGCACCCGAGGCGGAGCCGGAGCCCGAGACCGTCGCCATGGTGGCCTGCCGGCAATGCGGTGCCTATGTCGCTGACACGGGCAAGAGCGCCTGCGAACATGAAGGCTGCCCGATGCTGACAACGCGGCAGCGCTGACCTCTTCCCCCGGCTCCCGGTCTGCTGTTATGCTCGGCGGAAAGGTTGTTCGGAGAGGCTATCCATGCAGGTTAACCGGTTATCTGAAAATCAGCTCGCCGCCGAGGTGGTTGGCGCAAATCTGGACGGACAGGGCTGGGAGACCACGGTCTCTGAGGCTTTCAGCCGCCATCCTGTCCTCTGTCTGCGCAATCAGCCGCTTGATGCCGGCATCTATGTCGATGCGATGTCGAGGCTGGGGCGCCCCAAGCCCCAGTTGCATGAGCAATACCGCCACCCCGTCCGCAGCGAGATCATGATCCTGTCCAGTGATCAGGTCGACAGCAAGGGAGACGGCAGGAAGATCGTCATCGGCAAGGCCTGGCATACGGACGATTCCTACACCGCCGAACCCTCTGCGGTGACCATTCTGCAGGCCGAAATCCTGCCACTGACCGGCGGGGATACGGAATTCGCCGATATGCGCGCCGCCTATGCCGCCCTGCCCGCGGACCGGAAACAGCAGATCGATGGCCTGACGGTGGAACATCGCTATTTCTCGCGCCGGAACCGCGGCAAGGTTGCCTCCCGGACGCCGGAGGAGGAAGCCCTGACACCGCCGGTTTTCCATCCGCTGGTCCGCACCCACCCGGTCACCGGGCAAAAGGCGCTCTATATCAACCCGAACCGGGTGCACCAGATCAGCGATCTGCCGCTGGCGGAGGGTGACGCCCTGCTGGATGAGCTGATCGACCACGCAACACAGCCGGAATTTACCTACCGCCACCGCTGGCAGGCCGGCGATATCCTGATGTGGGACAACCGCTGTACCATGCACCGCGCCCACCATGATTATGCGGACCAGCCACGCCGGATGAACCGCATCCTGCTGGCCGGGGATCGCCCGGTCTGACCGTTAACTTTGTTCGTTCAAGCTTTGTTCTTGATAACAGACTGATCTGAAAAGGTTTTCAGACGTTTACCAAGTCGCTTAACCATGTCACTCCTGACGGGAACAATAGGCGAACATTTTATTTGATTCCGGCTAGGAACAACGAAATACTCTGCCGCATCCTGCGCGGGACAAGTTACCGGCGACAGAACACAGAAATAAGGAACAGAGACCGATGACCAGCGCACATTCCGGATCCTGTCTTTGCGGCAGTGTCAGCTTCGTACTGTCCGGCGATCTGGCCCCTGTCAGTTGCTGTCACTGCACGCAATGCCGCAAGACGACGGGGCATTATCTGGCCTCTACTGTGTCGCGGGCTGATGCCCTGACCTTTTCCTCGGACGCCGGCCTGAAATGGTACCGGTCCAGCGACCATGCCGAGCGCGGATTTTGTGCGGATTGCGGATCAACCCTGTTCTGGCGTGCCAATGGCAGTCCCGATATTTCCATCGCCGTCGGCAGCCTGAGCAGCCCGACAGGCCTGAAGATCGCCCGGCATATCTTTGTGACCGATCAGGGTGACTATTATCCGCCACCCGCTGACGCACCCTGTTTTGCGACTTATCCCGGGGGGCCAGGCACCCCGTCAGAGGCAGATTGACCGGGTTGCTTGACCGCGTTTCACCAACTGACTAGGTTGCACCGCAACATTTTTCGCGGCGACAGACCGTCACACCATGAGCCCGCTTGATCCTGACCGTAAAGACTTCCAGAGCCTGATCCTCAAGCTTCAGGCCTACTGGGCCAACTATGGCTGCGTTATTCTGCAGCCTTATGACATGGAGGTAGGTGCCGGCACCTTCCATCCGGCAACCACGCTGCGCGCCCTCGGGCCGGACCCGTGGAAGGCTGCCTATGTCCAGCCGTCGCGCCGCCCGACCGACGGGCGCTATGGCGAGAACCCGAACCGGCTGCAGCATTACTACCAGTTTCAGGTGGTCATCAAACCGTCACCGGAGAACGCACAGGAAGCCTATCTGAACAGCCTCTATGCGCTGGGTCTGAACCCGGACATGCATGATTTCCGCTTTGTCGAGGATGACTGGGAAAGCCCGACGCTGGGTGCCTGGGGTCTGGGCTGGGAAGTCTGGTGTGATGGCATGGAAGTCAGCCAGTATACCTATTTCCAGCAGGTCGGCGGCATCGATTGCAGCCCGGTAACCGTGGAATACACCTACGGTCTTGAGCGCCTGGCGATGTATATTCAGGGTGTCGAGAACGTCTATGATCTGGACTGGAACGGCCAGGGTGCCCGATATGGCGATGTCTACCACCGGGCCGAGGTCGAATATTCCCACCATAATTTCTCGCGGGCCGACACGGACATGCTGTTTCGCCAGTTCCGTGATGCGGAAAGTGCCTGCCAGTCGCTGATTTCACCGGACGGGACCGGCGGCCAGCTGGTGCTGCCAGCCTATGACCAGTGCATCAAGGCCAGTCATGTCTTCAACCTGCTGGATGCCCGCGGTGTCATCAGTGTGACTGAACGGCAGGCCTATATCGGTCGGGTCCGGGCACTGGCCAAGGCCTGTGCCGAAGGCTGGGTTGCCACCCGGTCCGTGACGGAGCAGGGCTGATGGCTGAACTGCTGCTTGAGATTTTCTCCGAGGAAATTCCCGCCCGCATGCAGGACCGTGCGGCGGAGGATCTGGCCGGGCTGATCACCACACGACTGACTGCCGCCGGTCTGGAAACCGGAACTGTCCGCAGCTTCGCCACGCCCCGGCGCCTGACGGTGGTGCTGGACGACCTCGCAATTGCCACGGCCGATACCAGCGAGGAACGCCGCGGGCCGAAAGTCGGTGCCCCGGAAAAAGCTGTCGAGGGTTTCCTGAAGGGCAGCGGTATTGCGGCGGATCAGGCGATTGTCCGTGAGACACCCAAGGGTTCGTTCTATTTCGCCGTGATCGAGCGGCCCGGCCGCCCGACTGCGGAATTGCTGGCCGAAATTCTGCCCGGCGTTATCGATGATCTGCCCTGGCCGAAAAGCATGCGCTGGGGTGACCATGCCCGGCGCTGGGTGCGCCCGCTGCAATCCATCCTCTGCCTGTTCGACGGCAAGGTCGTGCCGTTCACGGCTGACCCCGTGACATCCGGCAATACAACCTGCGGTCACCGGTTCATGGCCCCCGCCCGCTTCGCCGTGACCGGATTTGACGACTATCGCGAAAAGCTTCGCGCGGCGCATGTCATGCTGTTGGCCGATGACCGCAAGACCGCCATTCTGCAGACTGCCGAGAAACTGGCCTCCGACGCCGGGCTGACCCTCAGGCTTGATGCCGGTCTGCTGGACGAGGTTGCCGGGCTGGTGGAATGCCCGGTTCCGCTGATCGGACGGATCGATGACGCCTTCATGGATGTGCCGCCGGAAGTGCTGGTGACCTCCATGCGCAGCCACCAGAAATATTTCTCGCTGGAAACCGAAGACGGCAGACTGGCACCCCGGTTCATCCTCGTCGCCAACCGCGAAACTGCCGATGGCGGTGCGACGGTGACCAGCGGTAACGAGCGGGTGCTGCGGGCAAGGCTGTCCGACGCCAAGTTCTTCTGGGACCAGGACCGGGCCACGACGCTGGAATCAAAGGCGTCGGGTCTCGACAGCATCGTGTTCCATGCTGACCTCGGCACCGTCCAGCAGAAGGTCGACCGCATGGCCGGACTGGCCGAATGGCTGGCCGGGCATCTGCCGGAGTGCGACCCGGCCCTGGCTGGCCGCGCTGCCGCCCTCTGCAAGGGGGATCTGGTCAGCGGCATGGTTGGCGAGTTCCCGGAACTGCAGGGCATCATGGGCCGTTATTATGCGTTGCAGGACGGCGAGCCAGCGGCGGTTGCCGATGCCATTGCCGAGCATTATTCACCAGCCGGACCGGCAGACGCCTGCCCGTCCGCACCGGTCTCTGCGGCGCTGGCGCTGGCGGACAAGATCGACACCCTCACCGGTTTCTGGGGCATCGGACAGACCCCGACCGGATCGAAAGATCCCTATGCGCTGCGCCGTGCGGCGCTGGGCGTTATCCGTATCCTGCTGGAAAACGGCTTCCGGCTTCGCCTGTCAGAGGTATTCGCCAGAAGCTTCGAGCTTTATCAGGGCGGGTTGCCGGCGTCGCTGGCGGATATCGACCGCGACCTCATGGCCTTTTTCGCCGACCGGCTGAAAGTCCATCTGCGCGGTGAAGGTGTCGCCCATGACCATGTCGCGGCGATCTTTGCGCTGGGTGGCGAGGATGATCTGGTCCGCCTGACCCGGCGTGTGGCCGCGCTGTCCGGTCTGCTGGACAGTGACGACGGCACCAATCTTCTGGCGGCTTACCGGCGGGCGAACAATATCCTCCGGATTGAGGAGAAGAAGGACGCCACCAGCTTTGGTCCGGACCCGGACGAGGCGCTGCTGGCGCAGCCGGAAGAACGGCAGCTGTTTGAGGCTTTGACTGATGTCGCCACCCAGTGCAGGGCTGCACTCGACCGGGAAGATTACGGTCAGGCGATGACAGCCATGGCCATGCTTCGCAAGCCGGTTGACCGGTTTTTTGACGCGGTCACGGTGAATGCGAATGAGACGGATGTCCGGATCAACCGCCTGAAACTGCTGTCGCAGATCAGGTCGGTCATGGAAACCGTCGCACTTTTCTCGGAAATTGAAGGCTAACACAGGGTAGTTGCAGATGACCAAATGGGTCTACAGCTTCGGAGACGGAAGCGCCGAAGGCAGCGCGGATATGAGAAACCTGCTGGGCGGCAAGGGAGCAAACCTGGCCGAGATGTGCAATCTCGGCCTGCCGGTCCCGCCCGGTTTCACCATCACCACCGAAGTCTGTACGGCCTATTACGAGAATGACCGCACCTATCCGTCGGATCTGGACGAGCAGATGCGGGCTGCCCTTGGCGATGTCGAGACCGCGGTTGGCATGAAATTCGGCGATGCCGCCAACCCGCTGCTGGTTTCCGTCCGTTCCGGTGCCCGCGCCTCAATGCCCGGCATGATGGACACCGTGCTCAATCTCGGCCTGAACGACGTGACCGTCGAGGGGCTGGCCAAAGCCAGCGGTGACGCCCGTTTTGCCTATGACAGCTATCGCCGCTTCATCCAGATGTATGGTGATGTGGTGCTGGGTGTTGATCACGGCCTGTTTGAAGAGCTGCTCGACCTGGCCAAGGACGACAAGGATTACGCGCTCGATACCGACATGACCGCGGATGACTGGCGTCTGCTGGTCGACCAGTACAAGGCCAAGGTCGAGGAAGAACTGGGCGAGCCGTTCCCGCAGGACCCGATGGTTCAGCTGAAAGGGGCCATCGACGCGGTGTTCGGATCCTGGATGAACGCCCGGGCAAAAACCTATCGCCGCCTGCATGACATTCCGCAGGAATGGGGCACGGCGGTCAATGTGCAGGCGATGGTCTTCGGCAATATGGGCGAGGATTGCGCCACCGGCGTCTGCTTCACCCGTGATCCGTCGACCGGGGCCAACATCTTCTACGGTGAATATCTGGTCAACGCCCAGGGCGAGGACGTGGTTGCCGGTATCCGCACGCCGCAATATCTGACGACCGCCGGCAAGGAAGCCGGCGGGTCAGACCTGCCGTCGATGGAAGAAGTGATGCCGAAGGTTTTCGGCGAGCTTTGCGCCATCCGCGACCGGCTGGAAAATCATTACGGCGATATGCAGGACATGGAATTCACCGTCCAGAAAGACAAACTCTGGATGCTGCAGACCCGGTCCGGCAAGCGCACGGCCCAGGCCGCCCTGAAGATCGCCGTCGACATGGCACGTGAAGGCATCATCGATCAGAAAACCGCCATCCGGCGGGTGGAACCGGGCCAGCTCGACCAGCTGCTGCATCCGACACTCGATCCGAAAGCGCCGCGCAATGTCATCCTGCGCGGTCTGCCCGCCTCGCCGGGCGCGGCCTCCGGCAAGATTGCCTTTACCGCGGATGAGGCGGAAGAACGTGCGCAGAAGGGTGAGAAGGTCATTCTGGTGCGGCTGGAAACCAGCCCGGAAGATATCAGCGGCATGCATGCCGCACAGGGTATCCTGACCGCACGGGGTGGCATGACCAGCCATGCCGCCGTGGTCGCCCGCGGCATGGGCCGGCCCTGTGTCGCCGGTGCCGGACAGCTGAACATCGACGAGCAGACCCGCACCGCCCGGATTGGCGAGCTGGTGCTTGGCGAAGGCGAGATCATCACGCTCGACGGGGCCTCCGGCGAGGTCATGCGCGGCGAAGTACCGACCATCCAGCCGGAACTGACCGGCGATTTCGGCATCCTGATGGAATGGGTTGACGAGGTTCGCCGCCTGAAGGTCCGCACGAACGCGGAGACACCGCTGGATGCCGCAACCGCCATCAAGTTCGGCGCCGAGGGGATCGGCCTCTGCCGGACGGAACATATGTTCTTCGAGCCGGCCCGCATTGTTGCGGTGCGCGAAATGATCGTTGCGGATTCTGAAAAAGGCCGCCGCAGGGCGCTCGACAAGATCCTGCCCTATCAGCGCGAGGATTTCATCGAGCTGTTCCGGATCATGGAAGACCGTCCGGTGACCATTCGTCTGCTTGATCCGCCGCTGCATGAGTTCCTGCCGGTCTCGCGATCGGAAATGCAGGAGGTTGCCGACGCCGCCGGCGTGAAGGTCGAGGTTGTCGTTCAGCGTGCGCAGCAGCTCAGCGAGACCAATCCGATGCTGGGTCATCGCGGCTGCCGTCTCGGTATCAGCTTCCCGGAAATCTACGAGATGCAGGCCCGGGCCATCCTTGAAGCGGCGCTGGCCGTCAAGGCCGAGCGCGGTGTCGAAACCGGGCTGGAGATCATGATACCGCTGGTCGGTGCACGGAAGGAACTGGATATCCTGACCGAGCGTGTCCGCGCCATCGCAGAGGATGTCTTCAGGGAAGCCGGCGAGCGCACGGCGTTTCTGGTCGGCACCATGATCGAGCTGCCGCGCGCCTGTCTGCAGGCCGCCGAGATTGCACAGACCGCTGAATTCTTCTCTTTCGGCACCAACGACCTGACCCAGACCACCTTTGGCCTGTCGCGTGATGACAGTGCAAAGTTCCTTGAGCGTTACCAGGCCATGGGAATTTACGAGACCGATCCTTTCGTTTCCCTCGATCAGGTGGGTGTCGGCGAACTGGTGAAAATCGCTGTCGAACGGGGCCGCTCGGCCCGGCCTGACATCAAGCTGGGTATCTGTGGCGAGCATGGCGGCGACCCCTCGTCGGTCTTCTTCTGTCACCGCATCGGCCTTGATTACGTTTCCTGCTCGCCTTACCGCGTTCCGGTGGCGCGTCTGGCTGCCGCCCACGCCGCCCTGGACGATATGTGACCGAAGCCGCCATGACGTCGGAGATCCTGCGCCAGGGTGGAAAGACCGCATTATCCCGTGCCCTGGCCCGGGCGGAGGTAGCGGATCCGGCAGCGGAGGTTATCGATCTGCTGGATCAGGCATGGCAACAACCACAGGCCCATGTTATCGGCCTGACCGGACCTCCGGGTGTCGGCAAATCCAGCCTGCTGGATGTCATGATCCGGGATTATCGGGCGCTCGGGAAAACCGTCGGCGTGGTCGTCATTGACCCGTCCTCGAAACTCAGTGGCGGGGCGCTGCTGGGTGACCGTATCCGGCTGCGGCTCGACCCGGAAGATGACGGTGTTTTTGTTCGCTCTCTCTCGGCGGGTGACCGGCTGGGCGGGTTATCGGTGGCGACTTTCCCGGTTGTTGCGCTGATGCGCAGCCTGTTCGATATCGTGCTGGTTGAGACCGTCGGTGTCGGCCAGTCGGAATCCGACGTCATCGGCATTGCCGACACGGTGCTGCTCTGCATTCAGCCGGCATCCGGTGACAGCCTGCAGTTCATCAAGTCCGGTCTGGTTGAGCTGCCGCATATTCTGGTCATCAACAAGGCCGACATGGTTACAGAGGCTCGTCGCGCCAGGGCTGATGCAGAGGGTGCGCTGTCCGTGACGGGCAACAGTCGTGGCGGCTGGCACACGGGCATCGTCTCCGTTTCGGCCCGTGCCAGAACCGGCCTGCCCGACCTGAAAGCAGCAATAGCCCGGCATGCTGACTGGCTGGCAACCGGCAACCGTCTGGAACATGGCCGCAACGAACAGGCAAAGGCCTGGCTTCAGGGTGCCGTCCGCGATGCGTTCGGACGACGTGGTCTGGCTGTGCTCCCGGAGCTGACAGCAGACAAGCTCAATGCACCGTTCCGGACACGCCACTGCTTGTGCAATCCGTGATCGGACACGCATAATGGGCCGGGCAGGTGAGCAGGAGAGCCAGTGGTGAGTAAGGATATCGAGAACCGTCTCGCCCGGTTGCGACAGGACTATACCGATACGATCAGTGACAAGATCGGCATTATCACCGCGGCCTGGCAGGCGCTGCTGGGCGGGGGTGAAAAGTCTCCGGTCGTCATGGCCAATATTCGCTATCATGCCCATCGTCTTGCCGGCGGGGCCGGGTCTTTCGGCTTCACCCAGCTCGGCGCAGTAGCGTCGGGTCTGGAAGAGGCGGTAACACCGCTGCTCGAAAAACCGCGGCTGAGCAATATTGACCATGACCGGATCAGCAAGCATATCGCCCTGTTGCGAGACGCGGCGGCCAGTATCGCCGATCCCGAGACCACGGAAGGTCCGGAGAAGCTCGCCAGTCATGTTGTCACGAACACCTTGCTGCAGGTCGGCGAACTGGATGACGACACCACGGAAGCCTTACGCAATATCGGCAGTTTTGGATATTCGGTTGTCCGCAAATCGGCTGCGGAGGTCGAGAGCGGGCTGAAGGATATCGAGAACCCGACGGCCATTCTGATCGACATTTCGCTGCTGGATTACGGGGCCGGCCTGATCGAGAGGCTGACCGACCGGAACAACTGGCGTGCCACGCCTCCGCCGCTGATCATTCTGTCCGATCATGACGACTTCAAGTCCCGGCTGAAGGCTTTGCGCTGCGGCAGCGACGCCTTTCTGGTCTGGCCGGTTGCGGATGTTGATATCGTCGACACGCTGGACCGGCTCTCGCCGCCGTCGGGCCAGGCACCGATCCGGGTGCTGATCATTGATGACGATGCCAGTCTTGCTTCCTACTACACCATGATCCTTGAGGCGGCAGGGATGGAATGTCGCAGCATCACCGACCCGAGCGAGGTGCTGGTGGCCAGCACGGAGTTTGATCCGGAAATGATCGTCACCGATCTCTATATGCCGGTTTGCAGCGGTGACGAGATGGCCGGGACCCTGCGTCAGAAGGAAGAATTCGACGGTGTTCCGATCATCTTCCTGTCGGGAGAGTATGATATCGACGCCCAGTTTCTGGCACTGCGCCGGGGTGCCGACGACTTCCTGACCAAACCGGTCAGTGCGTCGGATCTTGTCTCTGCGGTTACCACACGCGCCCGCCGGTTCCGCAACCTCCGTGCCCGGATCAGCCAGGACAGCCTGACCGGCCTGCTGAACCACACCACCATCAAGCAGCGTCTGGAGGTTGAAATCTCGCGGACTGTGCGGACCGGACAGCCGATGTCCTTCGCGTTGATCGACATCGACCACTTCAAGCAGGTAAACGACAGTTACGGCCATCCGACCGGCGACCGGGTCATCAAGACCCTGTCACGGATGCTGGTTCAGCGGCTGCGCAAGACCGACATTGTCGGACGCTATGGCGGCGAGGAGTTTGCCGCCGTCCTGCCCGGTGCCGATCTGGAAACCGCCCGCCGGATTCTCGATGATTTCCGTGAGAGCTTCTCGCAGGTTGCCCATAACAGTGCCGAGGGTACCTTCACCTGCAGCTTCAGTTGCGGCGTGGCCGAATTCAAATCGGAAGACCAGGACCTCACCGAACTTGCTGATGAGGCAATGTACAAGGCAAAGCAGGCCGGGCGGAACCGGGTCGTTACCGCAGAAAACTGATCCCGGCTACCGGTCAGTTTCCGGCAGGGGAAATTCTCACATCGCCAGCTGTCATCTCGCTGGCTTCCAGCGCATCCAGCCGCAGCAGGGCCATGGCCAGATCACCGCGGCCTGAGCGGATTTCACCGACTTCTCGATCACCGGCCATGACCGGCGTGCCCGGTTCCGGCAGATCGCCGTCAATCTGCACCCGCATCAGGCGCTTCTTGACCAGCCCGCGATATTTCGTTCGCGCCGTCAGTTCCTGGCCCATGTAACAGCCCTTGTCGAAGTCAACGCCGTTCAGCGCCTCGAAACCGCTTTCCAGCAGGGTGGCCTTTTCGACCAGCATGTCACGGCTGCCGTCGGGCAGGCCGAGCGACAGCCGCCAGCGATCGTAATCGTCAGCCGTCGCATCGGTGACCGATTGGTTGCCGGTATCCGGCACCGCACCGGCAGGCAGAATCCAGCGCAGGCCGGCATCGGCAAGGCGCGGGTCGATGAAACGGATGCCGTCGCCGTCCGGTGACGCCTGACCGGCAACCGGGCTGCTGCCCGCAAGACCGGCAGCGCCGTCCCCGAAGGCGACATGTACGGTGAGCTCTCCGGTGACATCGGTCAGCTCGACTTTCGAGCGCAGGCGATACATCCGCAGACGGCGAAACAGATCATCCCGGCGATCGCCTTCGCATTCAATCAGCAGGCTGTCACCGAGCGCTGCAATGAAGAAGTCATGCAGGAACTTGCCCTGGGGTGTCAGCAGCGCGGCATAAATGGCGCGATCCGCAGCGACCCGGCTGACGTCGTTCGAGACCAGCCCCTGCAAAAACGCAACCCGGTCCTCACCATCAATGCGCAGCACGCCACGGTCGGGCAGACTCACCAGTTTTATCTCGGACATTGTCTTCCTGCTCCTGTAAATCGGGGGGATTGTCCTGTCATTCCCATAGGTGGAACGGATGACCGGCCCTGACAAGGCTTGCCCGCCTGTTACCGGCGTCATAATAAATCACACATGCGTATCATCATGCTCGACGATTCCCTGTCTTTTGACGGCTATACCCCGGCATCGCAGCCGCTGGGTGCCGCGGAAAAGATTTTTGCCAGCCTGGCCGGTGCCCTGGCGCAGCTTGGTCACGAGGTCAATGTGTTCAATCGCTGCGGCTTTCCGGTCCGCTGTGACGGCGCACAATGGACCCCGCTGGCGCAGGCAAACCTCAGTGACTGTGACCTGCTGATCGCCCATCGCAAGCCCTCGCTGCTGAAGCAGGCAGAGACGGCGCAGGCGAAAGCGCTGCTGGTTGCCGCACCGCCGGGATATCTGATCAGACCAAAGGCGCGGGAAGCGGTGCTCAGCACACGCCCGCACCTGATTCTGCAAAGCCAGATGCAGGCCGATGACATCCATCACACAAGCTTTGACACAATTGCCGACCTGCCCCGGCTTGTCATGGCACCGGCGGCCCGTCCCTCCTATCTGGGGGACCGCCCGGAAACCCAGCCCGCCGGGCCTGTCGTCACCACAACGGCCCATCCGCGCCACGGGCTGACGGATATTCTGCGGCTCTGGATCGAGCGTATTGCGCCGGAGGCCCCGACGGCGGAGCTGCGGGTCTATTCCATGATGCTGAATCACGCCCTGCTGGGGGCCGATTATGACGAGGATATCTCGTCCTGTGTCGCGATGGCGCGGCTCGCCCGGGAACACCGGGTTACCGTTCATCGTCCGATGGGCGATGCCGGGATGGCCGACGAACTGTTGTCGGCGCGGCTGCATCTCCATAGCGGCAACAAGACCGACATGCTGGCGCTTGGCGTTCATGAAGCACAGGCGGCGGGGGTTCCGGTTGTCGCCCTGCCGGGTGGTGCGGTCAGCGAACGGATGACGGATGGTGAGACCGGGTTTCTGGCGCCGGATGAAGAAGCCTTCGTCAATCTTGCCCGCCTTGTTCTCAGCGATGACAGCACTCATTCTGCTGCACTGGCTGCCGCCCGCCGGCAAAACGGGAAACGGACCTGGGAGAATGCGGCCCGGGAACTGGTCGATTTTGTGGCCAGCCGATGAACATCCTGTTCATCACATCAACCCGGATTGGCGACGGTGTGCTGTCAACCGGGCTGGTCGATCATCTCTGCCGTACCCACCCCGATGCCCGGATCACGGTTGCCGCCGGTGAGCATGCGGCCCCGCTTTTTGAAGCAGCACCCAATGTCGAGCGGGTTATCGTCATGGTGAAGCAGCGCCATGCCGGCCACTGGCTGGGATTATGGCGCGAAGCGGTCTTTATCCGCTGGGATATGGTCATCGACCTTCGCCGCTCTGCGATTTCCTGGCTGCTGTCGGCAAGGCGACGCTATATCCTCAAACGGACCGACGAGCAGGTCCACCGGGTGCGCCAGCTGGGTGACCTGTTCGATCTGCCGGAACCCCCGGCACCCCATATCTGGACCACGGCCCGGCATGATGACGAGGCCCGCCGGCTGATACCCGACGGGCGGCAGATCATCGCTATCGGGCCGGTGACAAACTGGCGGGCAAAGACCTGGCGGCCGGCCTGTTTTATCGAGCTGGTTGAGCGGCTGACCGGGACCGGCGGGCTGTTCCCGGATGCCCGGGTTGCGGTCTTTGGCGGACCGGACGAACGTGAGGATGCACATCCCGTGCTTGCTGCAATTCCGGTGGACCGGCGGATTGATCTGGTCGGCACCATTGACCTGCTGACCGCGGTCGCCTGCCTGAAACGCTGTGCTATCTACATCGGCAATGATTCCGCCGTCATGCATCTGGCGGCTGCCGCCGAGGTTCCGACCGTCGGCCTGTTTGGCCCCAGTAACGAACGGCATTATGCTCCCTGGGGATTTGACAGCCGCGTGGTCCGGACCAGGGAAAGTTTCGAGACAATCTTTCCGGCGGATTTCGATCACCGGACCTCCGGTAGCCTGATGGACAGCCTGACAGTCGATGCAGTCGAGACGGCGGTAAATGATCTGTGGCAGGATGTCAGGCAGCGTGCCGCATGACCGGGCCGACACTCTCCATCGTGATTTCCGTCCATAACGAGGAAGCCCGCCTCGACCACTGCCTGAAGCATCTGGACTTCGGTGATGAACTGGTTGTGCTGCTGGACAAATGTACCGACGGATCACGGGATATCGCCGCAGGTTATACAGACCGGCTGATTGACGGTGCCTGGGAGATCGAGGGTGATCGCCGGAATGCGGGGATTGAGGCCTGTCAGTGCGACTGGATACTGGAAGTTGATGCGGATGAGACTGTTGGCGCGGAGCTGGCGGCTGAAATCAGACAGGTGATTGCCGCCACATCCTTCGACTGGCACGAAATTCCGGTTGATAACCATATCGGCAACCGGCTGGTGCGCCATGGCTGGGGGGCATCCTTCGGCAAGGCCGCCTATCCCGGCCTGTTCCGGCGCGGCGTCAAGAAATGGGCCCGGCAACGGGTCCATCCGTCGCTGGAATGGTCCGGCCGGAAGGGACCGATGCTGAAGGTGCGACTGCGCCATGATGTCGACAAAAACATCTCCAGTATGATCCGCAGGCTCGATAATTATTCAACCGCCCGTGCCCGCGACCTGCGCGATGCCGGCGAAACATGGGGATCAACGGCAGGCAATGTACGGCGACTGTTTTCCCGCTTTTTCAAATGCTATATCTCGCGCAAAGGTTACCGCGAAGGCGGGTATGGTTTCCTTATTGCCGTATTCGCCGGTATGTATCCGCTGATGTCGCATCTCAAAGCCAGGCTGGAGAAGGAATAGCTGATGGCCCGTATCGTCATGGCCGACGACGGAATCCGCTTCGACGGCCGCGTTGCAGAAGCCTCTCCCCTTGGCGGGGCAGAATCCGCCTTTACCGCGCTGGCGGAAGAATTTGCTGCGCGTGGTCACGATGTCACGGTCTGCAACAACTGTGCCGGGGCCATCACCCACAAGGGTGTGACCTGGCGGCCCATTGCGCAGGGTCTGCCGGATGGTCCGGACATGTATATCGCCAATCGCGGCGACAAGCTGATCGATGCCCTGCCATCTGCCCGCAAGCAGGTGTTCTGGACCCATAATCCATCGACCTACATGGTCAAGATGCGGTACATGGCGAAGCTCTGGAAGGTCAGGCCGGATATTGTCTTCATCGGCGATTACCATGCGACGACCTATCCCCGCTGGGCGCCGGGCGGCAGGCGGCATGTCATTCCCTACGGCATTACCCGGCTGTTTCTCGATACCGGCCCGGCAGAAGATATTCCCCCGCCCCGCGCCATCTTCACCTCGAACCCCCTGCGCGGGCTGGACTGGTTGCTGGACGTCTGGAACGAACGGATCAGGCCGCAGGTTCCGGCGGCGGAACTGCATCTGTTCTGTGGCCCCGGCACCTATGGCCAGGCGGGTATCGACAAGGCCGGGCCGATGCGCAAGGTGCTACAGCGTGCCTGGGGGATGGGCGACAGCGGCGTCGTGCTGCGTGAGCCGGTGCGCAAGGCCGAGCTGATCGGCGAATTGCTGGCGTCACGGGTGATGCTCTATCGTGGCGATATCAACGAGACTTTCTGTTACGCGCTGGCCGAAGCGCAGGCACTTGGCCTGCCCTGTGTGGTGCAGCCCATCGGTAGCGTCATTGAGCGGGTGATTGACGGGGAAACCGGCTATATTCGCGGTGATGATGCCGGTTTCGCAGAAGCGGCGGTCAGAATACTGACCGATGATGTGCTCTGGCGCAGCCAGCAACAGGCGTCACGCGACAAACAGCGCCTCTGGGGCTGGCCGGAAGCAGCTGCCCGCTTCGAACAACTGCTGCCCTGAAAGCGGAGAAACCGATGAGATTGATGCAGGCCATGGCCGGGGCAGAGTTCGGCGGCGCGGAAGAGTTTTTCGTGCGGCTGGCCAGTGCGGTTGCCCGTACGGATATTGAACAGCGCGTGCTTGTGCGCCCGGTCGGCGACCGTCTGGAACGGCTGCGGATTGCCGGCTGCGATGTACGCCCAGTAAAGTTCGGCGGTGCACTGGATATCGGATCGCGCCTCGCCTTCCGCCGTGAAACCCGTGATTTCAAACCGGATATCGTGCTGACCTGGATGAACCGGGCCAGCCAGTTCTGCCCGAAAGGCAAATATGTGCAGGTCGGACGCCTCGGCGGTTATTACGATCTGAAATATTACGAAAGCTGCCGGCATCTGATCGGCAACACACAGGATATTGTCGATCACATCATCGGCAAGGGCTGGCCGGCGGACCGGGCACATTACCTGCCGAACTTTGTCACGGCGGAACAGGCGGAACCGGTTGCCCGAGCGCCGCTGCATACACCGGACGGCGCACCGCTGCTGCTGGCGCTCGGCAGACTGCATGAAAACAAGGCGTTCGATGTCCTGCTGCAGGCGCTGGCCAAGCTGCCGGATGCTTATCTCTGGCTGGCTGGTGAAGGCCCGCTGAAGGAAGACCTGCAGGCGCTGGCGGAACGCATCGGGGTGCGCCCCCGCGTCCGTTTCCTCGGCTGGCGTACCGATATGCCGGCCCTGATGGCGGCCTGCGACTATTTTGTCTGCCCGTCACGGCATGAGCCGCTCGGCAATGTGGTGATCGAGGCATGGGCCCATGGCCGCCCGGTCGTTGCCGCGGACTCCCTCGGTCCGGGCATGCTGATCACGGAAGGTGTCAACGGCCTGCTGGCCCCGGTCGATGATGCAACCGCGCTGGCCAAGCAGATCAAGCGCCTGCTGCGTGACGATGACCTGGCCGAACGGCTGGCAACGAATGGCTGGAAGAAATACAAGGCGGAATATACCGAAAAGGTTGTCGTGGAACGCTATCGGCAGTTCTTCGAGAAGGTCATCGGCTGATGTGCGGTATCGCCGGCCAGATTCGCCGGCCGGGCGATACGGTATCGCAGGATGTCCTCGACCGCTTTGCCACGGCGCTTGCCCATCGCGGGCCGGATGGCCACGGGCAGTGGCTGGCCGGTAATGTCGGTTTCATACAGACCCGCCTCGCAATCATTGATCTGGCGACCGGCGACCAGCCGCTGCACGGACCGGGTGACACCCATCTCGTCGCCAATGGCGAGATCTATAACTATCTCGAACTTCGCGACGGGCTGGCACCGCAGGACTGGCAGACCCGCTCCGACTGCGAACCGCCGCTGATTCTGTACAACCGTGACGGGGCGGATTTTCCGGCGGCGCTGCGCGGCATGTATGCCATCGCCCTGCATGACCGGGTCAGCGGTGACGTGACCCTGTCGCGTGACCCCTTCGGCATCAAACCGCTTTATGTAAAAACCAGCGGTGACGGCGTCAGTTTCGCCTCCGAACCGCAGGCGCTGCGTGACGGGAATGACGGTGCAGCAGATATCGATCCGCTGAAACGCGCCGAGCTGCTGCAGCTTCAGTTCACCACGGGCAGCCAGACGATCTTCCCTGGTATTCAGCGCCTGCTGCCGGGTGAAACCCTGACCCTCCGGGCGGGCCGGATCGTGGAACGCCGGCGAATTCCCGCCTGGCCACAGGATTGCGGACCCGCCCTGACGTCGGAAGCAGAGGCGCTCGCGGCGCTCGACGATGCGCTGATGGACAGCGTCGGGGTGCATCAGCGGTCGGACGTTCCCTACGGCCTGTTTCTGTCCGGCGGCATCGATTCGACTGCTGTTCTGGCCGCCATGCGCCGGCTGAATGACAAACCGGTTCAGGCCTATACCGCCTGGTTCCCGGAAACCGCTGCCCGTGACGAACGCTCCCATGCCCGCAAGGTTGCAGAAGCCGCAGGCGCAGAAGTGATCGAGGTCGCCTTTGGCGAGGATGATTTCTGGTCCCTGCTGCCACAGGTCGCTGCCGCACTGGATGACCCGGTGGCTGATTATGCCACCCTGCCGACCTGGAAACTCGCGGCCACGGCCCGGCAGGATCTGAAGGTTGTGCTCAGCGGCGAGGGTGGGGACGAGCTGTTCGGCGGCTATGGCCGCTATCGCCGTGCGCTGCGTCATCGCTGGCTTGGTGGCCGTCCCATGCGGGCAAGGGGGACATTCGACGGACTGGGCCTGTTACGCGCCGGCCTGACGGGCTGGCGCGACGGTATCGCCGCCAGTGAAGTCGCCGCCGGGCAACGCGATGACCTGACCCCGCTGCAGCGCCTGCAGGTGATTGATTGCGATGACTGGCTGCCGCATGACCTGCTGACAAAACTGGATCGCTGCCTGATGGCGAATGGTGTCGAGGGGCGCACGCCCTTTCTGGATCCGGCGGTTGCTGCGGTTGCGGCACGCCTGCCCGATGCGATGAAGATACGCGGCAAACAGGGCAAGTGGCTGCTGCGCCGCTGGCTGGAACAGCAGATGCCGGAGGCCGAACCCTTTGCCCCGAAACGCGGCTTTACCGTTCCCGTGGGCGAATGGATTGCTGCAAAAGGCCGGCATCTCGGCGAGCTGGTTGCACGCCAGCCGGGAATCGGACAAATTGCAGACCCACAGGATATCGTCCGGTTTTTTTCTTCCCTGAAACCTGAACAGGGTTTCGCTGCCTGGAGTCTGCTGTTCTATGCACTCTGGCATCGGCGGCACGGGCTGGGAATGCTGCCGGATGGTGATGTTTTTGATTTACTGGCGGAGGCTGGCTGAATGGACAACAAGTTTGATCTGATTGTGCGCAAGGGTACCTGTGTTCTGCCGGGCCGGGCCGTGGCTGCCGCCGATATCGGCATTCGCAATGGCCGCATCGAGGCCGTTGGCGCACTTGGTTCGGCCAGCGCCGAGCACACCTTTGATGCGATGGGGCTGCATGTGCTGCCGGGCGTGATCGTCACCCAGGTGCATTTCCGCGAGCCGGGGCTGGAACATAAGGAAGATCTGGCGACCGGGTCCGCAGCGGCGGCAATGGGCGGGGTGACCGCGTTCTTTGAAATGCCGAACACCTCACCGCTGACCCTGACCGCAGATGATTTCCAGAACAAGCTGGATCGTGCGAAGGGCCGCAGCTGGACCGACCATGCCTTTTTCATCGGCGGGTCTGCCGGTAATGCGCACCGGCTGCACGAACTGGAAAAGCTGCCCGGCTGCTCCGGTGTGAAAGTCTTTATGGGATCATCGACCGGTGACCTGCTGGCGGAAGATGACGAGACGCTGGAAGCCATTTTGTCGAACGGCATTCGCCGGGTCGCCATACATGCCGAGGACGAGCCCCGCCTGCGGGAGCGTTTCGAACTGGTACGCGGCGGCGCCGATGTGGAAATGCATCCGGTCTGGCGCGACGCCGAAACCGCGATCCTGGCCACGAAGCGCATTCTTGCGCTGGCAAAGAAAACCGGCCGCCGGGTACATGTGCTGCATATCACCACCGGCGACGAGATGGAGCTGCTGAAAGACGCGAAGGACTATGCGACCGTCGAATGTACGCCGCAGCATCTGACCCTGTCCGCCCCCGACTGCTATCGCGAGCTTGGCTCGCTGGCCCAGATGAACCCGCCGATCCGCGATGCCAGCCACCGGGACCGGTTATGGCGGGCGCTGGCGGAAGGGGTTGTCGATGTCATCGGATCCGATCACGCACCGCATACGCTGGAAGAAAAAGCCGGTCAGTATCCGGCCAGCCCGTCCGGCATGCCGGGGGTGCAGACACTGGTGCCGATCATGCTGGATCATGTGGCCGCCGGTCGCCTGACCCTGCAGCGGTTTGTCGACCTGACCAGCGCCGGTCCGCAGCGTATCTACAACATTGCCGGCAAGGGCCGTATTGCCCGTGGCTATGACGCCGACCTGACCATTGTCGACCTGAAGGCGGAACGCACGATCAGCAATGACTGGGTCGCCAGCAAATGTGGCTGGACGCCGTTTGACGGCCGCAAGGTGCGCGGCTGGCCGATGGCCACCGTGATTCGCGGCAATGTCGTGATGCGTGACGGTGCGTTGCAGGGCGAGCCGGCCGGTCAGCCGGTCCGGTTTCAGGGCGTCTGAAACCGGTCCCGTCTGAAAGCCCGGTCAGGCCGGAATGGTGAGGCCTTTCTGGACCGCCGGGCGGGCCAGACAGCGTTCCAGATAGGCAGTGACATTGGGCCGGGTTTCAAGCTCGGCTTCCTTCGCCGCGCCGTAGAAACCGCCCATCACCCGGATCCACGGGAAGATCGCCATATCGGCAATGGTATAGTCGTCACCCATCATGTAATCGCGACCTTCCAGCCGCTGGTTCAGCACCCCCAGCAGGCGCTTTGATTCATTCAGATAGCGCTCGGTCGGATAGTTGTCGGTGATCTTGTCGGCGGCAAATTTGAAGAAATGCCCGAACTGGCCGAACATCGGCCCGACGCCCCCCATCTGGAACATCAGCCACTGGATGGTCTCATACCGGGCTGCCGGGTCTGCCGGCAGGAACCTGCCCGTCTTCTCGGCCAGATAGATCAGGATAGCGCCGCTCTCGAACAACGGCAGCGGCTTGCCGCCCGGGCCATCCGGGTCAATGATCGCCGGGATCTTGTTGTTCGGGTTGAGGGACAGAAATTCAGGGGTCATCTGGTCGTCAGTGCCGAAGGAGACCTTGTGCGCCTCATAGGCGAGGCCGGTTTCCTCCAGCATGATCGAGACCTTCACGCCGTTCGGTGTCGGCAGTGAATAAAGCTGAATGCGGTCCGGATGTCTGGCCGGCCAGCGACCGGTGATCGGGAATTCTGAAAGATCGGACAAGACTCTGCCCCCCCTTTGTATCTGTTTATGTTATCGGGTAGATGGTGTCGCAGGCGGCCCTTTCAATTCATCGGCCAGCCTGTAGCCTACCCGGAATCAGAGAGCGAGGATGACATGAACATTTATGCAGGTTCAAAAGCAACCGCCGCGATCGCGGACCAGAGCCGCTACATTGACCTGCGTTCAGATACGGTAACCCGCCCGTCAGCCGCCATGCGGGCGGCGATGGCGGAGGCGATTGTCGGCGATGACGTCTATGGCGAAGACCCGACAGTGACCCGGCTGGAGGAGGTCGCGGCCGACATGATGGGCAAGGAAGCCGGGCTCTATCTGTCTTCCGGCACACAGAGCAATCTGACCGGCGTGCTGGCCCATTGCGGCCGGGGTGACGAGATCATCATCGGTAATGCCTATCACGTCTTCCGTTACGAGGCGGGGGGTGCCTCCGTACTTGGCAGCGCGGTCTACCAGATCCTGCCGGTACAGCCGGACGGATCAATCCGCGCCGAAGATGTTGCCGCCGCCATCAAACCGGATGATCCGCATCACCCGGTCAGCCGCCTGCTGTCGCTGGAGAATACGGTCTCCGGCATGGTGCTGTCCCCGGCCACACTGGCCGCCTCTGCCGCGCCGGCCAGAGCCGTCGGAATGGCCGTGCATATGGACGGTGCCCGGCTGTTCAACGCGGCTGTTGCGCTGGGCTGTGCGCCCCGGGATATCGCCGATATCGCCGATACGGTCTCGATCTGTCTGTCGAAGGGTCTGGGTGCGCCGGTAGGCTCGGTGCTGGTCGGCCCGGCGGAACTGATCGCGAAGGCCCGGCGCCTGCGCAAGATGCTGGGTGGCGGTATGCGCCAGGCCGGTATTCTGGCCGCCGCCGGTCTTTACGCCCTGACAGAGAACATCGACAGCCTGTCGGAAGACCATCGCCGTGCGGCCATCCTGGCGGATGCGCTGCAGGACATGCCGGGCATTGTCCGGGATATCCGCCGGACACAGAGCAACATGCTGTTCGCAAGGCTGGCTGAAGGCCGGGGTGACAGCTTGCGTGAACATCTCGCCGGGCACGAAATCATTGTCGCCGGTGGCGATGTGATCCGGATCGTCCTGCATCGCGACATCGATGACAATCGCCTCGACCGGGTGATCAGCGCCTTCCGCGGTTTCCACAACAAGATCTAGGCCGGCCAGCACGGAAGCCGTCAGAGTTCGGTGAAATTATTCGTCTTTTCATCCAGCGCCAGCAGGCGTGACGGGCCGATATCGAAATACCAGCCATGCAGGGCAACCTCGCCGGCGGCTTCACGGTCGGCGATCCACGGGAATGTGCGGAGATTGGCCAGTGACAGCCGGACAACTTCCCGCTCCACCTCCGGGGCCAGATCGACGGCAGAACAGCAGCTGTCGGCAACCCGCTGATAGGCGTCGCGGGCAATGCTGATCCATTGCGGGATAAACTCGCCCACATCGGTGGCCCCCCGCTGGTCCTCGATCAGGGCGCGTACCCCGCCGCATTTGGCATGGCCCAGAACAATCACATTGCGGATGCCTAGCCCGCAGACGGCGAATTCCAGCGCCGCGCTGGTGCCGTGATAACCGCCATCCGGGTTATAGGGCGGGGCAATATTCGCCACATTGCGGATCAGAAACAGCTCGCCGGGTTCAGCCTGGGTGATCAGGGTCGGGTTGACCCGCGAATCGCTGCAGGCAATGACCACCGCCTTGGGTGACTGTCCGATCTGTGCAAGCTGCGCATAGCGCTCGTGAACCTCGGCAAATTCCGGGCCCTTGAAGCTCTGATAGCCCTGCCGCATCCGTCTGATAAAACTGTCGTCCGCCAAAAGTCATCCCCGCTGATTAATCCGGTGCGGCGGTGCTCAGGCCTTTCCTGACCGCCGGCAGCGGTCGGAACAGTAACGTACATTGTCCCAGTCGCGTGCCCACTTCTTACGCCAGACAATCGGAAGACCGCAAGCAGCACAGGGCTTTCTCGGCAAATCCGCTTTCTTTACCGTCTTGCCGCCGCCTTTCGGGCCGCGCCGCATCAGAGGCTGAATTCTGTCTGCCGGGGGTCGGATCCGGTCTTGCGTTTCCGCTCTGCCACCGGGCGGCGGCTCTTGCGGCTGCCATGCCGGGCCTGGATGCTGTCGGCTTCAGCATGGAAGTCCCTGCCACGCCGGACGGCATAAAGCCTGTCCCTGGCCTCTCGCGCCGCCTGCTGCAGATCGACGACAGGGGCCGGGTAGGTCATGCCCGGGCGAAAGCCGGCGCTGGCCAGAATCAGTGGCGAGGCAAGCCATGGTTCGTGCAGGTCCTCGACCGGCAGCTGGTCCAGTTCGGGTACCCAGCGCCGGATAAAACGGCCTTCCGGATCCTGCTCCCGGGACTGCTTGACCGGGTTGTAGATCCGGATGGTGTTGATGCCGGTGGAGCCGGACTGCATCTGCATCTGCGACCAGTGGATGCCCGGTTCATAATCGGTGAACCAGCGCCCCAGAACGAATCCGGGCTCCTGCCAGTGCATCCAGAGGTGATGTGTTGCAAAGGAGGCCAGCATGGCGCGCATCCGGAAATTGATCCAGCCGGTCTGCCGCAGTGACCGCAGGCAGGCATCAACAAACGGATATCCGGTCTCACCGGCTTCAAAGCGTTGCAGAAGGCCGGGGTCTGTCTGGCGCAGCCCGCGATAGGCCGGATGAATATCCCTGAATTCAATCGAGGGTTCGTCCTCCAGTTTCTGGATGAAATGACAATGCCAGGCCAGCCGGCTGGAAAACGAGGACAGGGACTGTTTCCAGAGAGTGTTGCCGGGTCCTTCAAGCGCTGACTGTCGCCGGCGCAGGGCGGTCACGATCTCCCGGACCGAAAGGCTGCCCAGTGCGATATGCGGGCTGAGCCGGGAACAGGCGTCAGCCCCTTCCAGCGGGCCCGACATTGCCCGGCGATAGTTCTCTCCACGGCTGTCCAGAAAGCTCTGCAGGCAGCTCACGGCCCGGGTGCGGCCACCGCGCTGGATCTGATCGCGCCCCGGACTACCCTCTGTGCCGCCCTGCCGGACGGTCACCTTTTCCGGCAGGGGATCGCTATGCACACCTGCAGCCGGGGTCACCCGGGCGGGCGGGTCGATTGCGGGCAGGGACATGAAACTGTTCCATTTTGCGGCCCAGCCGTCCCGGCTTTTCAGCCGCCGGATCACACCGGACTGGCGGCTTTCACGGAAGCGGATACCATTTGCCCGGCACCAGGCAATGACCTGTCTGTCGCGGGCATAGGTCCAGGCATTGCCGGTCTCTTCATGTGCCCAGACCGTCTCTATGGCCTGTTCAGCCCGCAAGTCATCCAGAATGCGGGTGATCTCGCCCTGCCGGATAATCAGGGTCAGCCCGAGGCCGGCCAGATCCTCCCGCAGGCCGGACAGGCAGTCGCGGGTAAACTGCCATTGCCGGTCAGAGCTGTCGGGCAGTTGCCAGTAGTCCGGTTCGACCACATAGAGCGGCAAAACCGGTCCCCTGCGCGATGCTTCGGCAAGCGGCGCATGATCGGTGATGCGAAGGTCGCGTTTGTACCATACGATCTGTATACCCATCTGGTTTATCTGGTAACAGGGTGATGCGAATCCAACGACGGATCACCGGTATTGAAACGAGAACAGCGACATGAGCGGAAAGACAGACATCCCCGGCGTGCTCTACCTGCAGGAGGCGACAGGCGATCCGGCCCCTGTGGTGTTCGACAGCCCGCACAGCGGCGAGGTGCTGCCGCCGGAGTTCGACTATATTGTCCCGCTGCCGGTCCTGCGCACCGGCGTCGACATGTTTGTCGACGAACTGTTCAGCGCCGGGCCTGCGGCAGGGGCCTCGCTGCTGGCAGCGCATTTTCCACGGATGTTCATTGATGCCAACCGGTCAGAAGACGATATCGACCCGGCGATGATCGACGGTACCTGGACACGCGGGCTCAACCCGACCGACAAAAGTGCGAAAGGCTTCGGTCTGATCCGCACCCTTGCCCTGCCGGACCAGCCGGTTCACGCACGGCCACTGACCGTGGCGGAGATTGAGGATCGTATCGACCGCTATTTCACGCCCTACCACACGGCCCTGAAACGCCAGCTTGATCAGTGCTTTGACCGGTTCGGCGGGGTCTGGCATGTGGATTGTCATTCCATGAAGTCGATGGGCAACCGGATGAATGATGATGCCGGCAAACCACGGGCGGATTTCGTCATCAGCGACCGCGACGGCACGACCTCTGACCCGGCCTTCACCGCTTTCGTCGCCGGACAGCTGAAATCGGACGGTTACGATGTCGGCATCAACTGGCCCTACAAGGGGGCGGCCCTGATCCGGAACTACAGTGATCCCGCCGCCAACCGCCACAGTATCCAGATCGAGATCAACCGGCGTCTGTACATGGATGAAGAGAACTATGAGAAATCGGCAGGGTTCGACCGGCTGAAAGCGGATCTCGACAAACTGGTGCGTGATGTGGTGGCTTATGCCAGAGATCAACTGCGCTGAACGCCCTGCATTTCCCCGGAACATACCCGAATGACTGCCATCCCGGCATGACAAGGCTCCCCTCATGACGATGCCCCAGATTTTGCTTACCGGCCTGCTTGTGCTGATGTTCACCCTGTTCCTGTGGGGCAAGTTTCGCTACGACCTTGTTGCCTTCGGCGGGCTCATGGCGGCGGTTGTTCTTGGCCTTATTCCCTCGGCGGAGGCATTCAGCGGGTTCGGGCATCCGGCGACTGTCACGGTTGCCGCGGTGCTGATCCTCAGCCGTGCGCTGGCGAATTCCGGTGTGACGGAAATGCTGGCTCGGCTGATCAGTCCGATGACCGGCACGACCACAACCCATATCGGCGGGCTGGCCGGGATTGGCGGGCTGCTGTCCGGCTTCATGAACAATGTCGGCGCGCTGGCCCTGCTGATGCCGGTGGCGATCCAGACCGCGCTTGCTGCAAAACGCCGGACTGCGCTGATACTGATGCCACTGTCGTTCGGGTCAATTCTGGGCGGGCTGATTACCCTGATCGGCACCCCGCCCAACGTCATTATCGCCAACTACCGTGCCGTCAGCGCGGGTGAACCGTTCGGGATGTTCGATTTCACCCCCGTCGGGATTGTCCTCGCGGTATCCGGCATTCTGTTTGTTGCCCTGATCGGCTGGCGGCTGATGCCGCAGGAACGCAGCGGCTCGGCAGAAAACGGGGATCTGGTGCAGATCGACAACTATATCTTTGAATTCGTGATTCCGAAGGAAAGCGACTATATCGACAAATGCTGGGCCGATGTGGAGGCCGATGCCGGAGAGAGCGACATACAGGGTCTGGCGATTGTCCGGCGGGGCCGGCGGTTGTCCGGCTTTCCCAAGCGGGAACCGCTGGTGGCCGGCGACATCCTGCTGATCGAGACCAGTGCCGAACAGGCAGACAAATTTGCCACGGAAACCGGCTTCACGATCAGCGGCACCGAAACCAAGGGCCGTTCCGCCCTGGAATCCGGCGATCTTCACCTGATGCAGGGCGTGGTCCAGCCCCGCACCCGGCTGGACGGGCGTACCGTCGAGTCGGTCAGGTTCCGCAGCCGCCATGAAGTCCATCTGCTCGGGGTCTCGCGGCAGGGTCGCCAGCAGATTGGCCGGCTGCGCCATTTCCGGCTGCAGGCGGGTGATGTCATGTTGCTGTATGGTGAGCAGGAACGTCTCGACGGGGCGGCAAAACGGCTCGGCATTCTGCCGCTGATGGCC
This sequence comes from Rhodospirillales bacterium, assembly GCA_040219025.1. GTDB lineage: Bacteria > Pseudomonadota > Alphaproteobacteria > Rhodospirillales > HT1-32 > HT1-32. The sequence goes on from JAVJTE010000020.1 coordinate 373,172, forward strand.
AGTGCGGTGACACTGGGTGCGCGCCGCAAGGCAATCGCGACCATCGGTGTTTTCGGTCTGGCCGTGCTGCTGGCCTCGCTGAAACTGGTCGCCCTGCCGATTGCGCTGGGTATCGCCGCGCTGCTGGTGGTGCTGATGAATGTCGTGCCGATGCGTGATCTGTATGATGCCATCGACTGGCCGGTGATTGTGTTGCTGGCGGGGATGATCCCCGTCGGGGCTGCGCTGGAATCGACGGGCCTTGCAGACCTCGCCGCCAATGCCCTGGCGACGTCACCTGTCGGGCAGTCACCGGTACTGGCGCTGATTCTGATCTTTGCCGTCACCATGACTGTCTCCGACGTGCTCAACAACGCGGCGACGGCGGTGCTGATGGCACCCATCGCGGTACGCACGGCCAGCGGCATGGATGTCAATCCGGACTCCTTCCTGATGGCGGTTGCCATTGGCGCATCCTGTGCTTTCCTGACCCCGATCGGTCACCAGAACAATGCTCTTGTCATGGGCCCCGGCGGCTATCGCTTTGGCGATTACTGGCGCATGGGCCTGCCGCTGGAGGTGTTGCTGATCGCCATCGGCACACCAATGATCCTGCTGGTCTGGCCGTTGTGATGAGCGGATTCACGGCTGCCGCCTTACCCCGGAACGAACGTACCGAAGGACGGAAAAAATAATGCAGGGAATTATTGATATCGCGGTCGCCAATCTGCTGGCTCCCATGGTGCTGTTCTTTGCGCTTGGTTTCATCGCCGCGCTGGTCAGAAGTGACCTTGCGATTCCGGATGCAGTTGCCAAGGGTATTTCGCTGTATCTGGTGATGGCCATTGGCTTCAAGGGCGGGGCAGAGGTTGCCGCCAGCGGTATCAGTCTGTCGCTGGTACTGGCCCTGCTGGCCGGCGGGCTGCTCAGCACCGTCATCCCGTTTGCAGCCTTTGCAATTCTGCGTTTCGCAACCGGCCTGTCGCGCATCAATGCCGGGGCGGTTGCGGCCCATTACGGCTCGATCAGTATCGTGACGTTCATCGCTGCAACCCAGGCGCTGAACCAGTTTGGCGTCAGCTATGACGGTCATATGGTTGCGGTCGCCGCCGTGATGGAAGCGCCCGCCATCCTCGCCGGGCTGCTGCTGGCCACCGGGCTGGCCAGATCCGGCGACGCGCCCGGTGGCGGCGGGCTGGACCGGGAGCTGCTGCGCGAGATCGCCGTGAACGGCAGCATCCTGCTGCTGGCCGGCTCGTTTCTGATCGGCTGCATCACCGGGCATGACGGGCTGACCATCATTGCCCCGTTCATTGTCGATCCGTTCAAGGGGGTGCTCTGCATCTTCCTGCTGGATATGGGCCTGATCGCCGGACGCGGCTTTACCCGCAGCGGCCCGAAACTGGACTGGCGGACGGTCGCCTTCGGCCTCTATATGCCGCTGATCGGTGCGGCTATCGGTTATATTGCCGCGGCTGTGACCGGCATGGAGACCGGGTCAGCGGCGCTGCTGATGACCCTGTCGGCCAGCGCCTCCTACATTGCGGTACCTGCCGCGATGCGTCTTGCCCTGCCGGAAGCTGACCCGGCGATATCGCTGACCCTGTCGCTGGCGATCACCTTCCCCTTCAACCTGACGCTCGGTATTCCGCTCTATGTGGCGGTTGCCGGTATGGCCCTCTGAGGCCGGGAGGAGACATCATGCAGACCCACAAGAAGAAACGACTCGAAATCATCATTGAAGCACCGGCGCTGAACCGGCTGATCAGGATACTGGGCGAACAGGGCGTTCGCGGCCATACCGTCCTGCCGGTCATGCAGGGCAGCGGTGCCACAGGAGACTGGGAGCGTCAGGGCATGATCATTGATGCCGGACGCATGGTCATGGTGATCGCGATTGTCGATCCCTCTGTCGTCCGCGACGTGCTGGAGGCTGTCCACAATCTGCTGTCCCGTCATATCGGGGTGATCAGCATGACCGACACCGAAGTCATCCGCGACGAGCATTTCTGACCGGTTTTCCGGGTATCCGGGAACCTTCCAGTGCTGGAACCCCGTTAACAGGGGGTAACACACAGAATGGAGGACCGGAAAATGAACGGATATCTGCGCTTTGGCGTCATGATTGCGACGTCCACCCTCATCATGTTCGGGCTTATGTACCTGAACACATATGCGCTCGATCACGTCTTTTTCAGTGAAACACGGGCCTATATGGCGCTGTATATGGGTGCTGCGATGGCCGTGGTGATGCTGGCCTTCATGCTGGGGATGTATACCAGTGCGAAGACTAACCTTGCCATTCTGGCCGCCGCCGCCCTGACCTTCTCGGCCTCGCTGTATCTTGTCCGGTCACAGGACACGATTGAGGATGTCTCCTGGATGAAGGCTATGATTCCGCATCATTCCATCGCCATCCTGACCAGTGACCGGGCCATTATCAGTGATCCGAGGGTTCGCATCCTCGCAGACAGCATCATTGAGGCCCAGCGCCTCGAAATCGCGGAGATGAAAGCCCTGATCGCAGATCTTGAAGGCGGGCCCGCGGCGACCCCGGAAATTGACGGCAAATAGGGAAGGAGCAGGTCATGCCAAAGGCAACAATGCGCGAAGCCCGGCTTTACCGGATGGTGATGGAAGATCATGTCTGCCCTTACGGTCTGAAAGCCCGCGACCTTCTGGAACGGGAAGGCTACAAGATTGATGACAACTGGCTGGAAACCCGTGACCAGACTGACAGCTTCATGGACAGCCATGATGTAAAGACCACACCTCAGGTCTTTATCGACGGGAAGCGGATCGGAGGTTATGACGCCTTGCGCAGCTTTTTCGGGCAGGACGTGAAGGATGATGATGAAACGCGATACCAGCCGGTCATTGTCATTTTCTCCGTCGCCCTGCTGATGGCATTTGCGGTCAGCTGGGCAAGCTTCGACAGCCTGTTCACGATCCGGACCGGTGAATGGTTCATTGCCTTTTCGATGTGCTTTCTGGCCATTCAGAAACTGCAGGATGTCGAGAGCTTTTCAACCATGTTCCTGAATTATGACCTGCTGGCGCAGCGTTGGGTGCGATATGGCTATATCTATCCCTTTGCCGAGGCACTGGCCGGGATTCTGATGATTTCCGGCGCGCTGGTCTGGCTGTCGGCGCCCGTTGCACTGTTCATCGGTTCGGTCGGCACCATCTCGGTATTCAAGGCCGTCTATATCGACAAACGTGAACTCAAATGCGCCTGCGTCGGAGGCGCCAGCAACGTGCCGCTCGGCTTTGTCTCGCTGACCGAAAACCTGATGATGGTCGCGATGGGCCTCTGGATGATTGTTCAGGCTACATGAACGAATAGGGATCAACGTCGATCTGGACGCGGACATTTGACGGAATCTCCGTCGCCCGCATCCAGGCCCGCAGGGCCGCCTGAATGTCGATCCGGCGTTCGGTACACATCAGCAACCGCATCCGGTGCCGGCCGCGCAGCACAGCCAGCGGGGCCGGTGCCGGGCCCCAGACTTCCAGTCCGGCCTCTCGCGGGGCGGTTCCGGCCAGCGACCGCGCGGTACGCTCGACCGCGGCCAGATCCTTGCCCGAGACGACAAGGCCCGCCAGCCGTCCGAAAGGGGGCATGCCCGCGGCCTTGCGACCGTCGCTTTCCGCCGCCATGAATCCGTCGCGGTCGCCGGATGCCAGCGCCTGAATGACCGGGTGATCCGGCTGATAGGTCTGCAGCAGAACCTTGCCCGGACGGTCCTCGCGCCCGGCGCGCCCCGCCACCTGATGCAGCAGCTGGTAGGTCCGCTCCGCCGCCCGCAGGTCACCGCCCGCCAGTCCCAGATCCGCATCGACCACACCAACCAGCGTCAGCAACGGGAAATGATGCCCCTTGGCGATCAGCTGGGTGCCGACCAGCAGATCAACCTCGCGCTCCGTCACCTGCCGCACCATTTCAGCCGCCGCTTCCGGTCCGCGCACCGTATCGGAGGTTGCGATCAGCACAGTGCGCTGTGGCCAGAGGCCGGTCGCCTCCTCCGCCAGCCGCTCAACTCCCGGACCACAGGCCGCAAGCGTGTCTTCCGCCTCGCAGGACGGGCAGTTCTTCGGTTTGCGGGCGGCATAGCCGCAGTGATGGCACTGCAGCCGCCCGGCCAGCCGGTGTTCAACCAGCCAGGAGGTACAGCGCGGGCATTGCAGCCGGTGGCCACAGGTCCGGCAGAGTGTCAGCGGCGCATAACCGCGACGATTGATGAACAGGGCCGCCTGCTCGCCCGCTTCAAAGGTTGCTTCCAGCGCTTCCGTCAGCTTCGGTGACAGCCAGTGCCGGCGGTCTTCCGGCCCCTGCTTGCGCATGTCGATCACCTCGACCTCCGGCAGGGTTGCGCCGCCGAACCGGGCGGTCAGGCGATGACGGGCATACCGGCCTGCCTCTGCATTGGTGATGGTCTCCAGCGATGGCGTGGCAGACGCCAGAATAATCGGGATCTGCTCAATCCGCGCCCGCACCACGGCCATGTCACGGGCATTGTAGATCACCCCTTCCTCCTGCTTGAAGGCGGCGTCATGTTCTTCATCAATGATGATCAGGCCAAGCTCGTCAAAGGGCAGAAACAGGGCAGACCGGGCACCGACGACGACCCGCGCCCTGCCATCGGCCACGGCCCGCCAGTTCTGGCGCCGGGCAGACTGGCTGATTTCGGAATGCCAGAGTGTCGGACGGACCCCGAACCGCCGGGCAAACCGGTCCAGCGAGGGCGGACTCAGGGCAATTTCCGGCAGCATGACCAGAACCTGACGGTTCTGGCGCAGCGCCCCGGCAATCGCTTCGTGATAAACTTCGGTTTTGCCGGCCCCGGTTACCCCGTCGAGCAGATGCACGGAAAAACCCTGCCCGATGGCACCGGCCAGCACATCGGCAGCAGCCCGCTGGTCGACGGACAGGCCGGGGGCCAGCCTGTCCGGGTCCGGGGCAATGATCCGGGGATCGGCCGGCTGCAGGATTTCCTGCAGCGCCCCGGCCTGCCAGAGACCCTTGACGACGGACGGGCCGACACCCGCCTCCTGCGCCAGCTCGCGCATTGTCCGGGGCGGGCCGTCCGCCGCGATATCCAGTATTCGCTGCCGGGCCGGGGTCATCCGCAGGCTGGCCGGATCAAAGCCGGGGTCGAGCAGATAAGCCCGGTGAACCGGTGGCGGCTCCAGCGCCTTCGGGACACTGAGCGCCATGCGAAGAACCGCACCGGGCGGGCTCAGCGTATAGTCGGCAATCCAGTCAACCAGTTGCAGGACGGCTTCCGGCAGGCGCACACCGTCATGCTTCAGAATGACATCCTTCAGGCGTTCATCGGCGACATCGCCCGCTGCCGGTCCCCGGACCACACCGGTCCGCTGCTGCCGACCGAGAGGGACCTCGACAATATCTCCCGGCTGCAGGTCAAGGGAAACATCAGCGCGATAGTCATAAGCACCTGACAAGGGCAAGGGGAGCAGAACAGAGACCCGGATATGATCTTGATTTATGTTGCCGGATTCCATGAGCTATACTATAGGTTCCAAGTAATTCTGTCGCATGCGCGAAATATTGCTGATCCAGATCACGAATCGGAAAACAGATGAAGTTCTTTATCGATACCGCCGACGTCACCGAAATTCGTGACATCAACGAAACCGGCATGGTTGACGGTGTCACCACCAACCCGTCTCTCATCGCCAAGTCTGGCGCAAAAATCGCAGATGTCATCGCCGAAATTTGCGACATTGTCGATGGTCCAGTCAGCGCCGAAGTCACCGCCACGGATTATGCGGGCATGATGAAGGAAGGCCAGTACCTCGCGGCGATTGCAAACAATGTCGCGGTCAAGGTGCCGCTGACCGTTGATGGCCTGCGCACCTGCAAGGCCCTGACCGGGGCCGGAACCAAGGTCAATGTGACGCTCTGCTTCTCCTCTGCGCAGGCTCTGCTGGCCGCCAAGGCGGGGGCAACCTTTATCTCGCCGTTCGTGGGCCGGCTCGACGATATCGGCCAGGACGGAATGGAGCTGATCGGCGATATCTGCGACATCTATGCGGCCTATGATTTTGCCACGGAAGTGCTGGTCGCGTCCGTCCGCTCGCCCCTGCATGTGGTGCGTGCCGCCCATATGGGTGCAGATGTCGCGACCCTGCCGCCCGCAACTTTACGTCAGCTTTACAACCATCCGTTAACGGATAAGGGGTTAAAAGCATTCCTGGACGACTGGGAAAAGACCGGTCAATCAATTCTGCCGAAGTGACCTGTCCGGGTTGCCGGGCACGACAGAGGGGATACGGGGAATGTCAAAACCAGCGGAAAGCCTGAAGGACCAGACCGAAATCGATCTCGATTCGATGCGGGTTGCCGACTATCTGCGAACCAATCCGGACTTTCTTGACCGCCATCCGGAAGTGCTCGCCCAGATGGGTGCCCCGAAACGGTTCAGCGATGGCGAACCGGTTGTCGACATGCAGCAGTTCCTGCTGGAACGGATGCAGTCGGAAATGGGCCGGCTGCAGTTCTGTGCCTCCGAAATCATTGCGGCCAGCCGCAGCAACATGTCCATTCAGGCGCGCAGTCATGCCGCGGCGCTGGCGATGATCGGTGCTGGCGAGCTTGACCAGTTTCTTGAAATTGTTTCCGAAGAGCTGCCGGTTCTGCTGGATATCGATGTCGTGACCATCGGCTTCGAGCTGCAGGGCCCGACCCGGCACGAGCTGCAGGGAGCGCTGGTTCGCCGGCTGCCGGCGGGGAGCGTCAACGCCCTTGTTGGTGCCGGTCAGGACGTCATGCTGGAAAGTGAAGCCTTCGGGTCGTCCGTCATCTACGCAGGTGCTGCCGGTCTGGTTCGTTCCCAGGCACTGGTCCGCCTGCATGAAACACCGTCGGTGCCGACCGGCCTGCTGGCTCTGGGATCCCGCGAGGCGGGTCTGTTCCAGCCCGGGCAGGGCACCGAGCTGCTCTGCTTCCTGGCCCATGTCGCTGAAACCTTGCTGCAAAAATGGCTGCAGCCGAAAAGCTGACGCTGATGGCCGAGCCTGCCGTCCTCGATGCAATCGGGGAATGGCGGCGCTGGCTGGCTGACGAGAAGCGGTCATCCGGCCATACGATTGATGCCTATCAGCGCGATATTACCGCCTTCCTGAACTTCCTCTGCCAGCATCTCGGCCATCCGCCGGGGATACCTGATCTGGCAAGGCTGGGCGCGACCGATTTCCGCAGCTATCTGGCAGAGCGGGCCTCGCGGAGTCTGGCCCGGACCTCAACCGCCCGGGCGATGTCGACACTGCGCGGGTTTTTCCGTTTCATGGAGAAACGCGGGATCGCCGAAAACTCCGCCATTGCCGGTGTCCGGACCCCGAAGCTGCCGCGCGCCGTCCCGAAACCGCTGTCGGCGGACGAGGCACTGGAGGCGATGACGGTGATCGGCGAGATCAGCGACAAGCCCTGGATACAGGCGCGGGACATGGCGCTGATGACGTTGCTGTATGGCTGCGGTCTGCGGATATCCGAGGCGCTGGCGATGAATATCGGCGACCTGCCGGAGCGCGATGCGATGACCGTCACCGGCAAGGGCAACAAACAGCGGGTCGTCCCGGTGTTGCCGATTGTCCGCGAGGTCACCAGGCGCTATCTGAAGCTCCGCCCCTTTCCGTCGGACAGGGGGGAGCCGCTGTTCATCGGTGCTCGTGGCGACCGGCTGAATCCGGGTGTCGTGCAGCGCCAGGTCAGACGCCTGCGCGACCTTATGGGCCTGCCGGAATCCGCCACACCGCACGCGCTGCGACACAGCTTTGCCACCCATCTGCTGTCCGGCGGGGGTGATCTGCGCACCATTCAGGAACTGCTCGGCCATGCCTCGCTGTCGACGACCCAGCGTTATACAGAAGTGGATGGCGCCCGGATGATGACCGTTTATGACGGTGCCCATCCGCGCGCCCGGGGATAGCCCGCTGCCGGGCTGTTGGCGAAGGCTGCCCCGGTCGGTATAGACTGTTGCCATGACCTTCACCGAGACACAGATTCAGCGTTATGCCCGCCATATCATCCTGCCGGAAATCGGCGGGACCGGTCAGGAAAAGCTGCTCAATGCCCGGGTGCTGGTAATCGGTGCCGGGGGGCTGGGCTCGCCCCTGCTGCTGTATCTTGCCGCCGCCGGGGTGGGCACGCTCGGCGTCATTGATGATGACCATGTCGACCTGTCGAACCTGCAGCGCCAGATCCTGCACCAGACCGACAGCATTGGCCGGGCCAAGGTAGACAGCGCCGCTGACCGGCTGCAGGCGATCAACCCGGATGTCCGGACCGAGACGCATGAACAGCGCCTGACCGCCGGAAACGCGCTGGATATCATCGGAAGCTATGACATCGTCGCCGACGGATCGGACAATTTCGCAACCCGCTTTCTGGTGAATGATGCCTGTTTTCTGACCCGCAGGACACTGGTCTCGGCTGCAATCCTGCGCTTTGACGGCCAGATCGCCACCTATCGGGCGCATGACGGCATCTCGCCCTGTTATCGCTGCCTGCAGCCCGCCGCGCCGCCAGCCGGCATGATCCCCAGCTGCTCGGAAGCCGGAGTGATCGGTGCACTGGCGGGGGTTGCGGGCTCGCTGCAGGCGGCGGAGGTGGTGAAGGAAATCATCGGCATCGGTGACAGTCTGGCAGGTCGCCTGATTCTCTATGATGCCCTCGGCGCAACCTTCCGGACCATCCGGCTGCCGAAAGACCCGGATTGTGCGCTCTGCGGCACGACCCCGACCATCACCGACCTGTCGGCCCATGACCAGGGATGATCTGACACCACAGAAACTCAGTCTTGTGCTGTTCAGCGGCAGCTATGACCGGCTGCATTACGCGCTGGCGATGGCCAGCTCGGCTGTCGCCATCAACCGCCCGGCGACCCTGTTCTTCACCATGTCGGCCACCCGGGCCCTGATTGCCGGTGACGGCTGGCATGATCTGCCGGCCGGGGATGGCCAGAGCGGTGCAGAAAAGGATGCCGGTTATCGCGACAGGGGCATTGGCGGTTTTGACGAGCTGCTGATGGCCTGTGCTGCGCTGGGTGTCAGGTTCATTGTCTGCGAGACGGGGTTGCGGGCAGAGGGGTTGAGCGCTGCCGACCTGCGCGATGATCTGCCGCTGGAGGTCGCCGGTCTGGTGACCCTGCTCAACGACGCCAGTCGCGACGGATCGGTTGTCTTTATCTAGATTGCTTGGCTGACCGGCTGGTCAGAGCCTGTCGTCATCCAGCAGGATGCGGTTGGCAGCGCCCTCCGGGTCATCGAACTGACCGCTGCGCACGGCCCAGAAGAACCCGGCCAGCCCGGCCAGTCCGAGGAACAGCGCCACCGGGATCAGCCAGACAATGACATCCATCAGCCGATCCTCCGCGCAACCAGCCGCAGCCGCAGGGCATTCAGCGTGACCAGCAGCGAACTCGATGACATGGCGACGGCCGCGACCAGCGGCGTGGCAAAACCCAGGACCGCAACCGGCACGGCCACCAGATTGTACAGCAGGGCCATGGCAAAATTCTGGAAGGCGATCCGTTTTGCGGCGCGGGCCACCACAACCAGTTCAACCAGATCGCGGAGCCGGTTGCCCTGCAGCACGACATCCGACGCCATGCGCGAGATGTCCGCCGCATCACCGAGCGCTGCCGATGCATGACCGGCGGCCAGCGCCGGGGCGTCATTCAGCCCGTCGCCAACCATCAGCACCCGGCACCCGTCCGCCCGCAGGGTCTCGATGATACGAAGCTTGTCGCCGGGCGACAGCCCGGCTTGTGCATTGGTGATGCCGAGACGCCCGGCGGCCTCTGTTACCGGCCCGGGCTGGTCACCGGACAGCAGGTACAGTGCAAGCCCTGCCTGCCGCAGCCCGGTCACGGCACTGATTGCGTCATCGCGCAGCCTGTCTTCAAACCGGAAGGCAATCGCGGGCTGATCACCCCGCCGCAGCCAGACCAGACTGTCGGTGCCGGTTTCCGGCAGCTGTTCCCCGACACCGCACCACCGGGCGCTGCCAAGACGGACGGGTTGCCCGTCAAGCAGCCCTTCCAGCCCTGCGCCGGCTTCTTCCCGGACATCACGGATTATCAGCTCACCGGGATCGCCTGCCGCGACCAGCGCCCGCGAAAACGGGTGGCGGCTGTGCCGGGCGAGCGCGGCGGCCAGCGCCAGATCCCGGGAGTCATGATTTTCCGGATCAAGGAGGACAGGCCGCCCCTCGGTCAGGGTGCCCGTCTTGTCAAAGACGACCGTGTCAATTTCGGCCAGCCGTTCCAGCCCGTCAGCCGCCTTGACGACCACCCCCCGTGCCAGCAGGCGACCGACAGCCACGGTCTGGGTTGCCGGTACGGCCAGGCCCAGTGCACAGGGACAGGTGATGATCAGGGCAGTGATCGCCACCGTCAGTGACCAGACCCAGCCGCCCCCGACAAGCAGCCATCCGAGGAAGGCTGCCGCAGAAACGATATGAACCACCGGCGCGTACCATTGCGCCAGCCGGTCCGCCAGGCGGATATATTCTGTTTTCCGGCCTTCTGCCGCTTCGGTCATCCGGGCGATATCGGCCAGCAATGTTGCATTGCCGACGGCCAGCACACGGACAGTCAGCAGGCCGTCGAGATTGACCGTGCCTGCATGAACCGTGTCGCCGGGCCGGACGGTCCGGGGCAGGCTTTCGCCGGTCAGCAGGCTGGCATCCAGCGAGGATGTTCCGGCTTCGATCCGGCCGTCAACCGGCAGCCGGTCGCCGGGCATGATCTGTATCCGCATGCCGGCGGTCAGGTCTTCCACCCGGGTCTCGGTCAGCCTGCCGTCATCCGATATCCGTGTCGCCCGGCGGGGTGCCAGGCCCGCCAGACGGGCCGCCGCAGAGCGGGCGCGCGAACGCATGCGCTGGTCGAGATAGCGTCCGACCAGCAGGAAGAACAGCAGGGTGATGGCCGCATCAAAATAGGCATGTTCTGCCGCCATCGCGGTCTGGGCGACGGACATCATGCTGGCCAGCACAACCGCCAGCGCAATCGGCACATCCATGTTCAGGCGACGTTTTGCCAGCGCCCGCCAGGCGGACCGGAAGAACGGCCGCCCGGACCAGGCAATGGCCGGCAGTGCGATCAGCGCCGACAGCCAGTGAAACAGGGTTCGCGTCCCTTCGCCCATGCCGGAGACATGGCCGGACCAGACGGAAACCGACAGCAGCATCACATTCGCCGCGGCAAACCCGGCAATCGCCAGTGCCGCCAGTAACTGACGTTCTTCGCGACTGCCCGGCTGATCAGCCGCATCATCGTCAACCGGCATGACCGCGTAGCCCAGGCTGCGGACGGTGCCGGCAAACAGGTTGACCCTTTCGGCATCGCCCCGCCAGGCAAGGCGCAGGCGGCGGCTGGTCAGGTTCAGCCGGGCCTCAAGCATATCAGGCAAGCGCCCGAGGGCCCCCTCGATGGCGGCAATGCAGCCGGAGCAGTGCACACCATCGGTATAAAGCCCGATCCGGCAAACACCGTCCCCGTCGACGGTGACGAAATCCGACAGGCTTTCCGCCGGACGGGCAGAATCGCTCCCGGCCCGCGCCGTTGCGAGATCACCCGCGGCGGACGACAGACAGCAGCCGGCTGTTGCGGTGATCTCGTTGCGGGAGGAGACGAGGGTCATGGTCTGATGAAAATCTCTTCTGTCATCCGGTAGACCGGCTGGCCATCGCGGGCGGCCAGTATCGTCAGATACCAGCGCCCGGGGGCAATCCCCGTCAGGGTGGCCTGATGGCCGGTTGCAGAGGGTACCAGGTCGAGGGTCCGTGCACCTGCCGCGGTTGCCGGGCGTTCCAGCCGCGCCGTCAGGGTGAGGTAGGGAACATCCTGTCCCGCATCATCGCGCAGCCGGACATGAAGCTCTGTCCCGCCGGTTCCGCTGACGGGTTGGGAAACCTCAAGCTGCCAGCCCAGTGCGGCCTGCCGGCGGCCATCTTCCAGCGTCTGGTTGTAATTCAGGCCCTCAACATAGGCCCGGTTGCTGGTCAGGCCGGGGAAACTGTCGAGCGCGAGATAGAGAAACACGCCATTGACCGCAAAGATCACGCCGAAAAAGCCGATCATGGCGAACAGTACCGTGCGTCCGGTGATGGTCATGGTTCTTGTGCTCACTGATCTGGCCCCCGGAAGACACTTTCGTAGGATGCGCGACCGTTGCCATTGACATCGATCAAAACGAATTCGATTTCGGTGCTTTCCCCGGTCAGCGCGTCCAGCGGCAGGGTTACGAACAGCCGGAAGCTGCGCAGCTGGTCGGAGGGCACGTCGAGGAAGACCTGGCGCCATTCGCTTTTGTCTTCTGACCCGACAATCGTCAGCCTTGCGTCTTCACGCCCCAGTATGGAGAGCATGAACCGGCGGCCACGGTTGGCCTGATTGAGGACCTTGAAGGTGTAGCCGTTGCGGATCGACCCGTCGCTGAGGGTTGTGAAGACCGGGTTGCGATCCCGCAGGACATTGATGTCGAGGTCGCTGCGGGTAAACAGGACAATGAGCATGGCAGCCCCGATCAGGGCCCAGGCAAGCGTATAGACAATCGTGCGGGGGCGCAGCAGACGGATCGGTGCCGGCCGGCCCTCGCTTCTGCGGACCTCGTTGGCAACGGAATCATAGCCGATCAGGCCGGTCGGACGGCCAATCCGTGTCATGACATCATCACAGGCATCAATACAGAGTGCGCAGGTGATGCATTCCAGCTGCTGGCCGTCGCGGATATCGATCCCCTGCGGACAGACCACCACGCAGGCATTGCAGTCAATGCAGTCGCCGCGCTCCTCGAAGCTCTCGCCCTTCCGGAGAGGCCGGCGCGGTTCACCCCGGTCGCGCTTGTAACTGACGGTCAGCGACTCCTCGTCCATCATCGCCGCCTGGATTCTGGGCCAGGGACACATATAGGTGCAGACCTGCTCGCGCATGAAGCCGCCGAGCGAGAAGGTGGTGAAGGTCAGGACGCCCACCGTTGCATAGGCAACCACCGAGGCGTTCAGCGTGAACAGATCAACGAACAGCGTCGGGGCATCGGCAAAATAGAAAATCCAGGCCCCGCCGGTGGCCGCCGAGATAAGCAGCCAGATCACGTATTTCACGATTCGCCGGGTGGCTTTCGGGACCGACATCGGGGCCTTGTCGAGCCGGATGCGGGCCCCCCGGTCGCCCTCGACCAGACGTTCTACCCAGATGAACAGATCGGTCCAGACGGTTTGCGGACAGGCATAGCCACACCACGCCCGCCCGACCACGCTGGTGACCGCAAACAGGCCGAGTGCGGCCATGATCAGCAGCCCGGCAAGGTAGTAGACTTCGTGCGGCCAGATCTCGATGAAGAAGAAATAGAAACGCCGCGACGGAAAATCGATCAGCACGGCCTGATCCGGCACGCCCGCCCCGCGATCCCATCTGAGCCATGGCGTGATGTAATAGATGCCCAGCGTGACCGCCATGAGGATCCATTTGAGCTGCCGGAACAGACCGTAAACCCGTTTCGGATGAATCTTCACCCGTTTGACATAAAGCGACCGGTTTTCCTTCTTGTTGACCGCTTCAACCTCAAACCGGTCAGGCGTCGTTTCTGTCTTGATCGTCATGACTTCCGTTTCCTGGTACTGCCGCCGCATCGTGACGGGATGTCCGGCACCCCGTGCGATGCGGCAGTGTACTCTTCCCTGCCATGCCGCAGGTTACTGGCCGCCACCCAGCGAATGGACGTAAATCGCCAGTTTCTTGATGGCGACATCATCGAGAATCTTGCCCCATGCGGGCATCACCCCGGCCCGGCTGTTGGTGATGGTCATGGTCAGGGCCTCGCGATCCCCGCCATACAGCCAGATGTTGTTGTTCAGTGCCGGTGCGCCGAATTCGACAAGGCCCTGACCCTGGTCGCCATGACAGGCGGCGCAGTTGTCAGTGAACAGGGTCTGCCCCATCGTGGCGGACGCGGTCATCTCGCCGTTACCCGAAAGATGCAGGACATAATCGACGATGGCAGCAATCTGGGGACGTTCCAGAATGCCATCCTTGCCGAAAGCCGGCATCGCAGAGTCGCGGGCTTCCTCGGACTGGTTGTTGCGCACACCGTTACCGATGGTGTGATAGATCGCTGCAACCGAACCACCCCAAAGCCATTCATCATCGTTCAGGTTCGGATATCCTGCTGCACCCTGTGCGCCGCTGCCGTGACATTGCGAGCAGTTCACGTTGTACAGCGCCCGACCGCCGGACAGGGCGAATTCGAGCAGTTCGGGGTCGGTCCGGATGGTCTCCAGATCGCTGGTCCGGATCCGGTCCGAATAGACCGCCTGTGCCGCCCTGGCATCGACAATTTCCTGCGCGACTTCTGCCCGTGAGGAATAGCCGATGACGCCTTTCGTATAGCCGTCAATCAGTGGCCAGGCGGGATAGACAATCCAGTAGCCGACCGACCAGACGATGGTCGCGTAGAAGATCCAGCGCCACCAGTTCGGCAGGGGATTATCCAGCTCGCGGATACCGTCCCATTCATGACCGGTTGTCTCAATACCGCTAAATTCGTCAACATGCTTCTTGTCGGCCATGGTCTCAGTCCTCTTTCAACGGTATCCGGGCGGCGTCCTTGAACTTGGCCCGGGAGCGGGGGTTGAGGGCATAGACCAGCACCGCGATGAACATCGCGAACAGATAAACCAGGCCCCATGTTTTGGCGAAACCCGCCACGGCTTCATATTCCATTTTTCTGCTCCCTAGCGTTCGTTTGCTTTGGCGTCATAGGTCGAGAAATCGACCATCGTGCCCAGCACCTGAAGATAGGCAATCAGCGCATCCATCTCGCTGGGTGCACCGGCGGCCCCGTCAAAGTTGCGGATATTGACGCCGGGATATCGCTCTTCCAGGCCGTCCGTACCATCCGCATCCGGGTCGGCCTGCGCCTGCAGGTCGGCCAGGGCCGAAGCGATCATGTCATCGCTGTAGGGCACACCGACGCCACGGTTGGCGAGCAGGTGATCGGCAATGTCGGCAGTTTTCAGCGGGGATGTGCTGAGGAACGGATAGCCCGGCATGATCGATTCCGGCACCAGTGCCCGCGGATCAACCAGATGGTCGCGATGCCAGTCATCGGAATATTTGCCGCCAACGCGGGCAAGGTCCGGCCCGGTGCGTTTTGATCCCCACTGGAACGGATGGTCGTACATGCTTTCTGCGGCCAGGCTGTAATGGCCGTAGCGCTCCACCTCATCGCGCAGCGGACGGACCATCTGGCTGTGGCAGTTGTAGCAACCCTCGCGGATGTAGATGTTCCGCCCCGCCAGCTCCAGTGGCGTGTAGGGGCGGACACCGTCGACTTCCTCGATCGTACTCTCCAGATAGAACAGGGGCGAAATCTCGATAATCCCGCCGATGGAAACCACGATCAGCGTGCAGACCAGCATGAGGATCGAGTTTTTTTCAATTTTGCCATGATCGAACATTTTCAGATCCTCCTCAGGCGGTGGCTGCTGCGGGTGCGGTGAGATACGGCTTTTCAGTCCGGACATCCCCGCGGGCGGTGCGCCAGACATTCCATGCCATGACGATGCCGCCGGCGACATAGAGCAGGCCGCCTGAGGCACGGATGACATAGAACGGGAACATCGCATCGACCGTCTCGGCAAAGGAATATTCCAGGAAGCCGAGCGCATCATAGGCCCGCCACATCAGGCCCTGCATGATGCCGGAGACCCACATTGACGAGGCGTAGAGCACGATACCGAGCGTCGCGAGCCAGAAATGCAGGCTGACCAGCCGCAGCGAATAAAGCTCCCGGCGGCCCCACATGCGCGGCGCGAGGAAATAGATCGCCCCGAAACTGACCATGCCGACCCAGCCCAGCGCACCGGAATGAACATGGCCGATGGTCCAGTCGGTATAATGGCTGAGGCTGTTGACCGCCTTGATCGACATCAGCGGACCTTCAAAGGTGCTCATGCCGTAGAAGGCAACGGAGATCGCCATCATCCGGAGAACCGGGTCCGTCCGCAGCTTGTCCCAGGCACCTGACAGGGTCATCAGCCCGTTGATCATGCCGCCCCATGACGGCATCCACAGCATGATCGAGAAGGTCATGCCGAGGGTCTGTGCCCAGTCCGGCAGCGCCGTATAATGCAGGTGATGCGGGCCGGCCCAGATATACAGGAACACCAGGCTCCAGAAATGGACAATCGACAGGCGATAGCTGTAGATCGGACGTTCCGCCTGCTTCGGCACATAGTAATACATGATGCCAAGGAAGCCGGCCGTCAGGAAGAAGCCGACGGCATTATGGCCGTACCACCACTGCGTCAGGGCATCCTGTACCCCGGCGAACAGGCTATAGCTCTTGGCCCCGGCGAAGCTGACCGGCAGGCTCATATTGTTCACCAGATGCAGCATGGCAACGGTGACGATGAACGCCAGATAGAACCAGTTCGCGACATAGATATGCGGCTCGCGGCGCTTTCGCAGCGTGCCGAGGAAAACCAGCAGATAGGTTACCCAGACGATGGTCAGCCAGATATCGACATACCATTCCGGCTCGGCATATTCCTTGCTCTGGGTGACGCCGAAAACATATCCGGTCGCGGCCATCACAATGAACAGCTGATAGCCCCAGAACACGAACCAGGGGGCAAACCCGCCCGCCAGCCGCGCCCGGCAGGTGCGCTGGATCACATGGAACGAGGTCATGATCAGGACGTTGCCGCCAAAGGCGAAGATCACCGCAGATGTATGCAGCGGACGCAGCCGTCCGAATGTCGTCCAGGGCAGGTCAAGGTTGAGCAGCGGGAAAGCCAGCTGCAGTGCAATAACGACGCCGACCAGAAACCCGACAATTCCCCAGAAGGTGGAGGCAATGACCCCGGCCCGGATGACCTCGTCATTGTAATCCATGTCACCGGCTGTCGGATCAAGTGTCCGGCCGGTGTTTCCGTCGCGGCGGATCAGCCAGATGACCCCGGCAATACAGAATGCGGTCAGTAACAGGCCGTGACCGTACATGACATTGTCCGCCGACTTTGCAGCCAGCAACAACCCCAGTAACCCGGCCAGACCGAGCGGCGCCATGATGATAAGGTTCATTCTTCCCTCTTCCGTCCTTCTGGTTCATCGACAGACTGCGTCGATAATGGACGTGTTCTAGAGGCTGGGGGCGCGGCCCGCTTTGATCAGGATCAATTCGGGCAACTTTATCGGAACATGCGGTCGGGCGACTACGCATAATCCCTGATAGGAAGCTCCGCGGGAGGATGGCACATTGTCCCGCAAGTGGCTGATCCCCTGATGAACTGACGACAGATCCGGAGCTATGGGCAGGAAGATCCGATCAACAATACTGGTTATGGTGCTGGTCATGGCCGGCCCGGGACTATCTGTCGCGGGCTCTGCCCCGGGCTCGCGCTACATACCGCTTGAACAGTTTCATGACCGCAATCCCGAAGAGGCCCGGCGTGCCAGAGACTTTTCGCGGACTGTCTCGACATCAGCCGTGCCGGTTGACGATATGGAGCCGGTCTCGATCTCGGTCATCTATCCCGGTGGCCAGGTTTCCGATTACTGGCGCCGAAGTCTGCTGTCGATGCGTCGCCGGCTTGAGGACAGCGCGATCCCCTATTCCCTCCGCAAAACCTTTACCCTGCCCGGACAGCAGGCAGTCGAACAGGCGAAGTTCCTCGCCGCCATGCTGCATGACAACCCGGACTATCTGATCTTCACGCTCGATGCTCAGGAACATGCGGCTTTCATCGAACAGGCGATTGCACGGAGCGGCTCGCGGCTCATCCTGCAGAACATCACCACCCCGGTCGCCGGCTGGCGGGGGCGACAGCCATTTCTGTATGTCGGGTTTGATCACCAGACCGGCACCCGGATGCTGGCAGATAAATATATCGAGATGACCGGCGGGGTTGCCCGTTACGCAATTCTTTACGGCACCCGGGGCTATGTCAGCAAGATGCGGGGAGAGACTTTCAGGGTGCAGATGGCAGACCATCCCGGCATGCAGCTGGTGGACGCATTCTATGTCGGTTTCGACCGCCAGAAGGCCCGGCAGGCGACGGAACAGCTCCTGCAGCGCCATCCGGAGATTGATTTTATCTACTGTGTCTCAACGGATATCGCGTTCGGGGTCATGGATGCCGTCCGGCAGGCGGGCCGTCTCGGGGACATCCTGATTAACGGCTGGGGTGGCGGCGCGAATGAACTGGCCGCCTTGCGGTCGGGCGAGCTGGATCTGACCGTGATGCGGATGAATGATGATAACGGTGTTGCGATGGCGGATGCGATCCGGCTGGACCAGTCCGGACGCAGTGACGAGGTGCCGCTGGTCTATTCAGGTGAATTCCACCTGCTGACGAAATATACATCCGATCAGCTGATCTCGGTGCTCGAACAGCGGGCTTTCCGATATTCGGACTGACATCAGCTGATGAAGAAATTCCTGAATTCACCCTTTCAGATAAGCTTCACAACCGTCGTGCTGCTCATTTCGGCCGGGGCGATCATCATCGTCTCGACAATTCTGATGTATATATCGCAGAGCATCGGTCAGGAAGCGATCCGGCGTGAAACGCTGCGGCTGCTTGAAGTGCAGAGCCGGAGTGCGGGGCTTTTCCTGGAAACCGAGCTTGCCTTTGCTGAAATGCAGATTGACCGGCTGTCTGCCGATCCCCGGATTCTGCAGGCCATGCGGGCAGATGATCCGGAAGCGTTCAGAGAGATCATCCTGGAGCCGGATACCGGCCTGCTGAACGGAAAGATCGATCTCTTCGCAATCACAACCTTGCAGAAAGAATTCCGGGCAAGCGCCCTTTCACCGTTCTCAACCTCCGACAGCCTGCTTGAAAGCGCCATTGAGCAACCATGGGAGGAAGGGGTGTGGCGTCTGACCACCGGCAGAATGCCGGGAGACAGCCGGGGGCCTGTAACGGCCGCCTTCACCACCCGGCCGCTGGTTGCGCCGGACAGCGGTCATGTCGAGGGGCTGTTGCACGGGTCGTTCCCGCTGTCACACAATCTGCGGCTGGCCAACGGGTTACGGGATGCCATGCAGGCGGATGGCGTTATCCTGTCACAGGGGAACGATATCCTGGTCTCTACCTATCCGGATGCCGGATATTCCAGATCCCTGATCGATCCGGACAATCTCCGGCAGCAGCGTGAAGTCGGCAAGCTGGTGACCTATGGCTGGCAACCGGACCAGTTCAGCAGCACCTCCGGTGCGATCGTCATTACGGTCGCGCTCACGAATGATCAGGTCGCCGCCTATCTGCAGACCTTCCGGAACAATCTCTGGCTCATGGCTGTCCTTGTTCTTGCCGCTGCGGCAATCATCGCAATCGTTTCCGCCCGGCTGACAATTCCGCCGGTTCGCGGGCTGCTGGGCTTTGCCAGCCGGGTGACGGGTGGTGACAGCGAACCGCGCTATGAAAAAGGCATTATCCGGGAGTTCAATCAGGTGGCGGATGCGCTGGGGGCCACCATGTCCAGACTGCGCGAGAGCGAGCAGCGTCTGGTTCATATCATGGAGGCCAGTTCTGACTGGATCTGGGAGATGGACAAGGACCTGCGGCTGATATTCCTGTCACAGCGAACCCGCACCCCGGACGCAAGCAAACCCAGCCCGTTCATCGGCAAGACCCGTCGCGAAATTGCCGAAACACTGGGCGAGCTGGATCAGGACTATGACAATAGTGGTCTGATCAGGCTGCTTGAACTGCTGGAAGCGCGCCAGCCGGTTCGCAACCACCGGTTCAGCAGCAAGTCGCGGCACGGCGTTATCATCGAGAAACAGGTCACGGCGGTTCCTGTCCTCACAGCCGCCGGAGAATTCTCGGGCTATCGCGGGGCAACAACCGATATCACCGCCGAGGTCGAGGCGCGGGCGGCCCTGCAGGATTACAAGGACCAGCTGGAGGTGCTTGTTGCCGAGCGGACGCGGCAGCTGGAGGATCAGATTGTTGAACGTGAAGCCATCGAGAAAGCACTGGTGGAATCACATCTTACCCTTGAACAGCGGGTTGATGAACGGACGAAGGAACTGCGTGAAGCCCGGGAGGCCTCCGAGAAGGCCAGCCGGGCAAAATCAACCTTCCTGGCCAATATGAGCCACGAACTGCGCACCCCTCTGAATGCCATCATCGGATTCTCCCAGGTCTGGCAGATGCAGATTTTCGGCCCCGTCGGTGATCAGCGCTATGTCGAATATGCCGATCATATCGGCGATGCCGGAAATCATCTGCTGCAGCTGATCAGCAACATTCTTGACATCTCGAAGATCGAGGCGGGCGAGGTCGATTTTCTCGAAACCGATGTGGATCTGGATGAACTGATCGCGAAATGCCATGCCATGGTCCGGGTTGAGGCAAACCGTAAACAGATCACCCTGAACTTCGACATCGACAGTGATCTGCCGTGTTTGTTCGGTGATGAAACCTTTATCCGCCAGATTATCCTCAACATTCTGGGCAATGCGCTGAAATTCACCGCCTCCGGGGGTCTGGTCAGCCTGTCTGCCCGGTCACTGGAGACCGGGGCAATACAGCTTCGCATTCAGGATACCGGCACCGGTATCTCGGCGCAGGATATCGAACGGGTGCTCGAACCCTTTGTGCAGGTCGCCGACAGCATGACTCGCGATCACGAAGGCGCAGGGCTCGGGCTTGCGCTGGTCAAACGGCTGGTCGAACTGCATGACGGCGAACTGCTGATTGAAAGCGAACTCGGCATCGGCTCCACCGTCATCATGACCTTTCCGGCCAGTCGCAGCCACGCGCGGCCGGCAGATGGTTCCGCGGCCTGACAGCCCCGCCGGAAGGTCTCATCTGCCGTTGCGGGTTCTTTCGGCATAGGTAGCAATGGCCTTCCGTGACGGCGTCACAAGATCCGTCAGTGGTTTTGCAAAGGATGGCGGCGAGCCGGTCAGCCCGAGCAGGTCTTCGGTGACCAGGATCTGGCCGTCACAATCACTGCCGGAGCCGATTCCGATTGTCGGAATATCGATTTCCGCGGTCACCCGGCGCGACAGGTCCGGATCGACGCATTCCAGCACGACTGCAAAAGCGCCGGCCCCGGCAACCGCACGGGCATCAGCCAGTACCTGCTCGCCCTGCTCGCTGGTGACTTTCCTGTAGCCGGTCTGTGCGGCATGCTGCGGCATCAGGCCGATATGGGCGAGGACCGGCAGGCCGCTCCGGACCAGCAGACGGATGGTGTCGGCCATTTCGACACCACCCTCCAGCTTGATCGCATCACAGGCCGTCTCGCGCATCAGGCGGGCCGCCATCCGGAAGGCAACTTCCGGACTTTCCTGATAGCCGAAAGGCATGTCGACAACGACACAGGCCTGCCGGCAGGTCCGCGCCACCACGTCGCCATGACGGATCATCATGTCGAGATCGACATGGATGGTTGAGGGATAGTCGTAAAGCACCTGACCGAGGCTGTCGCCAACCAGCACGAAGTCACAGGCATCATCGACCATCCGGGCGACGGGTGCAGTGTAGGCGGTCAGGGAAACAATGCCTTTGCCCTTCATGGCACGAATGGCACGGACGGTCTTGCGGGACATCACATCCTCCGGAATGAAACAGCGGATCAGGAGATGGCATTGCCTGCCCGGCCCGTCAACTGCGGCCAGGACATGGCTGCATTGCAGGGACCGGGAAAATAAAATTAATTGCGAACGAATATCATTTGCATAAATACGCAAGCGACCTTATAACGCAATTGCAAATCATTCGCGACGGATTGCCTCTCCTGTGTGAATGGTCTGTTTCCCGAGCCGGTGCGGGATCCCGGAGACCTTCTTCCCGAGGTATGTCCGGGTTCCGACATCCCGTATCGGCTCGTTTTATCCTGTTCTTTCTTTGAAAACCGAAGTTTGTCCGACAATCAGGTCCGGTATCCCGTGATCTGGAGTTTGCTTTGCAGCCGACTCTCGATGGCAAGATCAAGGTCATTCGGAGGGATGAAGAATTCCTGATAGTAGATCGCCTCACCGGTGGTGGCGCTGGTGATGACACTGATCCTGAGAATCCGGTCAGACGGGCTGACATGGATGCGTTCGGCGATCTCCGGCTCCGGTCTGACAAAGGTCAGTTTGTGATCAATCGCGGCCACGGTGATGTTGGTCTCCTGCTGCATGAGGAACTTGAAATTCTCGGTATGCAGGTCGGCAATGTCTCTTTCCATGAAGAAGGGGAACGACAGCCTGTCGACATAGAAACGGGTGACCATGGTGAAGATATCGCTGATGCGGACTTCACGATCCAGCCTTGCGATTTGTGCCCCGTCAGGTAGCGCCCTGGTCCAGGGTCCGGCTTGCCGAATCATCTGGCGCCGTACCAGTGTCGGAAAAACAGGCAGAAAAATACCGTCGGGGCCTGAGAACCGGCAATGCAGCGGTTGCTTCATTCTGTCGTCAGGTTGCTTCACGATCGTTCCGGCACCGATCTTCCGGATAACGAGGCCGTCCTCCATCAATGCCTTCAGCGCTTTCTGAACAGTCCCGAGACTGAACGGTGTCATCGAGGTCAGTTCAACTTCACTGGGCAGTTTATCACCCTCACCGACGACGCCGCATTCAATGGCCTGCAGCAAGGCGGTGTGGAGCTGCGCATATTTGGGGCCGGAATCAGCGTTCCGGGTCAGGGCATTCTTCAGAAAGTCATCCAGGTCCGTAATAACCCGGGCCGCCCGAACAGGGTCGTTTCGTTGTGTCAAACTGCCTGCCTTTCCCGTTTTCCCGGCCTTATTGAGGCCGGCGACGACCATCTTGACTTAGTTTCAGCCATAATGCTATATAGCAATAACAAGACATAGCATTATGGCTATGCATCAATATCGCAATGGTAAGCAAAACGCGTCGAAGCGGCAAGAAAGCGATAAGGGTGTGAGTGACGATAGCGGGCGGGAGGAAGCCGGTCATGCATGAGTCTGTTAAAGACTGTTTTTTGGCGATCGTTCTGTTTTCTGTTGGTCTCGCGGGCCTGCTTTATATCCAGTATGGACCCGGCGAAGCCCTGCAGAACAGCCGTGATGCCCAGATCACCTTTCGCAGCTTCCCGACCGCCATCTCCGGGTTGCTGATGCTGCTGACCGGCATCTACGCCGTTGCCAGCGGCGTGGCCTGGCTGAAATCCCGTCATCAAGAAGCTGCGGGGGAAAATGAACAGGCCGGCGTTCCGGGGCCCGCCTATCTGGCGGCACGTGTCATTGGTCTGGTGGCCTTGCTCGTGATCTTTGCGCTGACCATCGGAATGCTGCCGCTCTTTGTCCTGGCGAGCATCTTCCTGTTCATCGCGTTCTTCATCTTCGGCCAGACCGAGCCGCTCCGTATGGGGGTAATAGCCCTTCTGGGTGGCGGGTTTTTTCATGGCCTCTTCGTTCTGATCCTCGACCTGCCGCTGAACTAGGGAGGCCCGCCTATGCTTGAAGGTCTTGTTGGCGGGTTTCAGGAACTTGGCCACCCGTTCAATCTGCTGCTGATATTTTCAGGGACGGCGCTGGGTATTCTGGTCGGCGCGTTGCCCGGTCTCAGCTCACCGATGGCGATCGTCATCCTGTTGCCGCTGACCTACACGATGGAGCCGCTGCAGGCGCTGCTGGTGATGATCGGGGTCTATGTGGGGACCAAGCTCGGCGGGTCATTTTCTGCCATCCTGTTGCGCACCCCGGGCACGCCCGCGGGGGCCTGTACGGCGCTTGACGGGCATCCGATGGCCGAGCGCGGCGAGGCTGGGCTGGCGCTCGGCTATGCGGTTATGGGTTCTACCTTCGGCGGGATCTTTGGCTGGATAATCGCCGTTACCTTTATTCCTCTGCTGGCCTCCGTCGCGCTGAAGTCGGGTAATGCCGATATCGCGCTGGTCGGCATTCTGGGCCTGCTCATGGTTTCCTCCTTCGTCAGGGGGTCGACCCTCAAGGGTCTGATCGGGGTGCTGCTGGGACTGTTGATCTCGACTATTGGTCTGGACCCGGTCGATGCAACACTGCGCTACACTTTCGGTTACGTCGATCTGATGTCGGGCGTGCCGTTTGCAGCGGCGCTGACAGGTTTCTTTGGCATCGCCGTGGTGCTCAGCGACCTGAAGCTGATCGGCAGCCGGAGCGAAATCATATCGGGTGCGGGCAATATGGCGCTACCCGGCATTCGCGACATGCTGAAACGCTGGAAAGCGGTCCTTGTCGGCAGTCTGTTCGGGACTGGCGTCGGCGCTGTGCCCGGGGTGGGTGCCGAAGGGGCGACCTGGCTGGCCTATGGCACCATGAAACGTCAGGCGAAAAATCCGGATGACTGGGGCAAGGGCGAACCCGACGGTATCGTCACACCCGAGGCGACAAACAATGCGACAACCGGCGGCACGATGATTCCGATGCTGACGCTGGGCATTCCCGGTGACGGTTCGACGGCGGTGATTCTCGGGGCCCTTGTGCTTCATGGTATCGAGCCGGGTGTCATGCTGTTCCAGACCAACGCCGATCTGGTTTACGGCATTCTTGCGGGCCTGCTGGTCTCGACAATCTTCATGTTCCTGATCGCATGGCGGGCGATTTCCCTGTTCATCATCGTCCTGCAACAGGATCGGGCCTGGCTGTTCCCCTTTGTCCTGCTGCTGGCAACCATCGGTGCCTTTGCGACCGTCAATAATGTGTATGCGGTCTATATTGCGATCTTCTTCGGGGTCGTCGGTTACTTCCTCGAAAAACGCAATTTCCCGGTCGTGACGGTTGTACTGGGAATTATCCTGGGCCCGATAATCGAAGCCAACCTGCGGCTTGCTCTCGTCCTGTCGGCAAATGACTGGACGACCTTCGTCTCCACCACCCCGCGACAGGTTCTTGTCGCGCTGATTGTCACCGTTCTGGGCTGGGAACTGTTCACCGGCATACGTGATGCCGCAGCGGGCAGGCGCAGCAGGATCGGTATCAGTGATTAACCCGACCCCTGTTCAAACAAAAACCAAGGAGGATTCCCCATGATGAAGATTATGAAGCCTGTAGCTCTGGTGACCGCACTTGCGGCGGGTGCCGTCTTCGCAACCGCCCCCGGTCATGCGGCTGATCTGGACTGTGACACCATCCGGATGGTCGTGCCCTGGAAGGCCGGTGGCGGGACCGACCGGATCGGTCGCGGACTGGCAGCAGCCCTGGAGAAGCAGTCCGGGAAGTCTGTCATCGTCGATAATATCAGCGGTGCCAGCAGTGCCACCGGATCCATCAAGGCAATCCAGTCAAAGCCTGATGGCTGCACGCTGCTGATGAACGGGACCAGTGAAATTCTGGCCTTCATGACCTTTACAAAAGGTCTGCCGTTCAGCCTGGATGATGCCCGCTTCGTTGGCGGCTTCTTCACGACACCGACCTGGATGCTGGCCAACAGGGAACGCGGCTATAAGGACTTCCAGGCGTTCCTGGATGACGCAAAGGCGAATCCGGGCAAGATCACCATCGGGGTTGGCGGTGCGGCCGGGGCTCATATGGTGATGGCGGCTGCGATCAAGGGTGCCTATGACCTTGATGTGCGGATCGTCCCCTATTCCGGTGGTGCCGATCTGGCAAAAGCGCTGCTCGCCAATCAGATCAATGCCGGGGTAATTCATTCACCGGTTCTGCTGAAGGAGGTCAAAGCTGGCCTGATCGATGTCCTGACCACCGGCAGCTCGCTGGAGAATATCGAATATCCCCCGCTCCGGAACCTCCCGACGCTGGAAAGCATGGGCAAGCCGATCAGTGTTTCTGCGGTGCGGGGCCTGTTCGTGCCGAAAGATACACCCGATGCAGTCGTTCAGCAGCTGGCTACCTGGACCGAGGCCGCAACCAAAGACCCGGAATTCGTCGCTTTCGGCAAGAAATTCGGTTTCCCGCCGGAATGGATTCCCGGCCCGAAATTCGAAGCAGACATGAGAGCCGGTGAAGCCTTCTATCAGTCCACCTACGACAAGTTCATCAAGTAACTCACCCTCCGGCAGGTGCCGCGCACCTGCCGGATGTTCCTGCACTACCCAGAACTGGACCAGACATCGTGGAAAACACAAATCTGATCATCTTGATGTCCGATGAACATACCCGAAGCGTTTCCGGGTGCTACGGGCATGACATCGTTTCAACACCAAACCTGGACAAACTCGCCGCCCGGGGTGTCCGATTCAATAACGCCTATACCACCTGCCCGGTCTGTGTGCCGGCACGGGCCTCGTTTGCGACGGGCAAATATGTCCATCAGATCGAGACCTGGGATAATGCCAAGGCCTTCGACGGCTCAATTCCAAGCTGGCACAGCCTGCTGCGAGACCGGGGCCATCAGACGGTCTCCATCGGCAAGCTGCATTTCCGCTCCGACCAGGACGATAACGGCTTCTCGGACGAGCGCATACCCATGCATCTGATCGAGGCCAAGGGCGATCTGCTGGGTCTGATCCGCGATGAAGACACGGTGAAGCGCGGTGCGTCCTGGAAAATGGCCAAAATGGCCGGGCCGGGCGAATCCATGTACACCCGGTACGACCGGGATATCACTTCTGATGCGCAGACCTGGCTTTACGAAGAAGCGCCGAAATATACCGATAAACCATGGGTGCTGTTTGTCTCCTGGGTCGCCCCGCATTTCCCGCTGACGGCCCCGTCGGAGCATTTCTACCGGTACTACAATCAGGATCTTCCGGCGCCCAAATTATACGACAAGCGCCATGAACCGATTCATCCCTATGTTGATGATTACCGCAAGATCTTTGCCTACGACGAGTATTTCGAGACCCCGGACATGGTCAAGCGTGCCCAGGCCGGATATCTCGGTCTGGTCTCGTTCATGGACGAACAGGTCGGTCTGGTTCTGGGGGCGCTTGAGAAAGCCGGTCTCGGCGACTCGACACGTATCGTTTATACCACCGACCACGGGGATAATATGGGAACCCGCGGCGCGTGGGGTAAATCGCTGATGTATGAAGAAGCCGTTGCGGTACCGATGATTGCCGCCGGTCCCGGCATCCCGGCGGGCCGTGTTGTCGAGACGCCGTCGACGATTGCCGATGTCTATCCGTTCATCATGGATTGTGTGGGCGAGAGAGACGCGGAAACCGTGGCTGAAGATATTCCGGGGACCAGCCTGTTCGAGCTGATCGAGAAGGACCCGCCGGAACGTGTCGCCTTCTCCGAATATCACGCGATGGGATCAAAGACGGCCGCTTTCATGGTCCGGAAAGGCCCCTGGAAGCTGGTCTATTACGCCGATTATCCGGCCCAGCTGTTCAATCTGCATGATGACCCGGAAGAAGTTTCGGATCTGACGGATGACCCGGCCAGTGCCGGAATCAAAGCCGAGCTGCTGGCTGAACTTCGCAAGATCTGCGACCCGACCGTCGTCGACAAGGCGGTGCGCGAAAGCCAGGCCCGCATGATTGAAGAAAACGGTGGAAAGGAGAAGATCATCAAACGTGGTGATCTGGGATTCTCGATGCCGCCGGGAGTTGAACCCCAGTTCAACTAGACTGATTAGCTGCCCGGCCCGTTTGTAAGATGTACAACAGACCGGGCAGCGATCTTATCCCGCCCGTTTGCAGACCAGCAGCAGATCGTCGCCGGCGGCTTCTTCGTTTGTTACCTGCCAGCCGGTGGCGGCAAGACGCTGTTTCAGGGCCTCGGTGGTCATGTCGTTGAAATAGCCGAGCGCGCGGCGGGCGCGGCGGTCTTTGCCTTCTTCCCAGACCGGATAGGCCAGCACCAGCAGGCCCGCCGCCTTGTGCAGGCGGGTCAGCAGGGCGTTGACGTCGTGGATATAGGGCAGGATATGCAGGGCGGCGATGGCCGCACAGCTGCCGCCCGGAAAATGTCCGCGATTGAGGTCCATGACGATGGTCTGTTTTGCCGTCGGCGTCAGGTCAACCGGGGCATAGCCACAGGCTGGATCGATATGTTTGCGAAGCGCCATCGCGCCGGACCCGACATCCAGAATGGTGCCGGATTTTGGCAGATACTTCGCCGCGGCGGCAGCCCGGAGATCGCCGCCGGGCGGCAGCAGCTCCGGCATGCCCCAGCGGGCCGCATCGGTGCCGCGCCGCTTGATCAGTTCCTCGCTCACCCGGATCGCCTGTGCCTCCGGCAGGTTGGCGCGATCGGCCCCGAACACTTTCGGTGTCGGGGTGAAGGGCTTGGCGTAGCGGGTTTTCAGCTCGATATCGCTGGCAACGGAGAAGACGTTCAGCATCTCGCCAGTCGGGATCCAGGGCAGCAGCGGCCCGCCCGCCTGTTCATGCGGGAAGCGGTAATGGCGGAATCCGGCGCGGGACAGCCGGTCAGCCATGCGCATCATGGCGTCAAAGCGTTCCTGCTCGTCATAGTTCCGGCCTTTCTCCCACATGATCGCCTTGACCAGTCCGGCCTCGACCAGATTCCAGGCCCCGTCGACGACTTCCGGCTCGACGCCTTCGACATCGATTTTCAGGATCGTGCGGCGGCCCTGCAGTTCCGGCCGTGCGGCCAGCAGGTCATCGACCGAGGCGATGGGTACACGGATTTCCCGGCCCTTTGCGCCGGGTGCCATATTGCCCTCGACGAGACTGTGGCCCATGGTCGAATTGGCAAACAGCACGCCCTCGCCATAGCCGTTGCCAGCGGCTCCCTGCACCACATCGACCTGGTTCTGCATGTTGTTGAAGGCCAGCCACTGCCGCAGATGGGCGACATTGTCCGGCAGCGGCTCGATCGCCAGCGCCTTGATCTTGCCGGGATGGGCCGAGACGGCGGACAGTGTGAAGATGCCCCAGTGGGCGCCGATATCGATGAACAGGTCGCCCGGCTCCAGATGCTCGATGATGAAGCGCCGGGCGGGAAATTCATAGCCGCCGAACTGGGTCTCATGGCGCACCAGAAAGCCGACACCGGCATCGGACAGATAGCTTTTCGGCACCGGCATGCGAAAGGTCGGACGGCCATCGGGGAACCGGAAGGCCGATGGGGCGATAATCATATCACCCCGGTCTTCAACCGCGCTCAGCGCCTGATTACGGCGGCGGCGCACGATATCCTCCAGCTCGCGTTTCACCCGTGCGAACACGCTGTCCCAGTCGCCGGGTGACGGCTGGCGCAGCAGCTTCATGGTCGGATACCAGGGCGTATCTTCGCGATTGAGCAGCCAGCGCCAGTCCGGCGCATGCGGCGTCAGCACCCAGACCGCCTTGCCGAGGGCGGCGGCCAGATGGGCAATCGAGGTGTCGACCGTAATCACCAGATCAAGCTGATCGATGATGTTGGCGGTATCTGCCATGTCGAACAGTTCCGGTGAACAATCGGCCAGCACGGTGGCGCAGGACAGTTTGGCGATATCGCTCTCGCCCCGGCCTTTCTGCAGTGACCGGAACTCGATGCCGTCAATCTCCGTCAGTTCTATGAACCGGTGCAGGCCGACACTGCGGTTGTGATCGTTCTTGTGTTCCGGTCGCCCCGCCCAGGCAATACCAACCCGGATCGCCCGGTTGACGGCTGGCTTCAGCCGCAGTTCCGGCTGTGACGGCGGCGTCAGATAGCGTTTCTGCACCGGCAGATTGTCAAATGTAGTGGCGAACAGCTTCGGCAGGGTCAGCATGGGGATGCGGAAATCGAAATCCGGCGCGGGCGCGCCTTCGCGGATGATTTTCTCAACTCCTTCGAGGCACTGGAACAGCCGCATCAGACCGGGCTGGGTTTCCAGCAGGATGGTCGCCCCCTGCTCGCGCAGCAGCGGGATATAGCGGACAAACTGGATTGAATCTCCCAGTCCCTGTTCGCTTTGCAACAGCACGGTCCGGCCCTTCAGGGGCGTCTTGCCATCCCAGACCGGGCGATCCTGATAGCGGGGTTTGCGGTCAACCCGGTGCCAGCGCCATTCATATTCCTCCCATCCGGCCAGCAGATCGCCTTTCAGCAGGTAGGCCCGGGCCAGCCCGAGACGGGTGTCGAGATGGTCGGGCTCGATCTCCTGTGCCTTGCGCAGATAGCCGAGGGCTTCGTCGGGCCGGCCCATGCTGGTCAGTGTCTGGCCCATGCCGGAATAGGCCCCGACATAGCGGGCATCCAGCGTGATGACCCGGCGATAGAGCGCCAGAGCCTCGTCATAGCGCCCGATGGTCATCAGGGCGTTGGCAAGATTGAACGGCGCATGGACCATGGCTGGCGCCGCGGCCATGGCCCGTCTGTAGCAGGCGATAGCGGCCTCGCGGCGACCGGATTCCCAGAGGATGACACCCAGCGCGTTGCGCAGGTCGGCATTATCCGGATGGGTGACCAGCACCTCGTCGAACAGCGCTTCGGCCTCTTTCAGCTTGCCCGCATCCTTCAGCAGGATCGCAAGACTGGAGCGTGCGGTGTGATAATCCGGCTCGATCTCCAGCGCCTGCCGGAAATGGGTCATGGCGCGGTCCGGCTCATTGCTGTCTTTCAGCGCATTGCCCAGATTGTAATGCGCACCGGCATGGCCGGGCTGGATTGCCAGCGCCGCCTCATACCTCGAAATGGCGGCGGCCAGATCACCGCGACCACGCAGCAGAACCCCGCTGTTGATCAGCGGCTCGACAAATTCCGGGTCAAGTGATGCGGCTTCTGAATAGGCATCTGCGGCCTTGTCGAGATCACCGGTACGGTGCAGTTCAAGCGCGTTTGTGAAGACTTCCCGGGCCTTTGCCGGATCGGGAGCAGCGGTCTTTTTTCGCGCTGCCGCAGCGGTTGTCGACTTGCCGCCGGTGCTGCGGGTTTTCCGTTTTGTTGCCGCCTTGCGCGCCATCTGTTCCCCGGACCCTCTGTGCCGGCCAGCTATTCGGCGGCGGCGTTGTGACCTTCCGCCAGTTCCGACAGGTCCCGGCGAACCCGCTGTATCACCGGCTCCCACCCGTCTGCAGGGTTGGCCTGACGATACAGCCGCATTGTCCGATACCACGGAGAGTCATCCCTTTCCAGCATCCACCGCCAGTCCGGCGCGTATGGAAGCATCACCCAGACCCTGATCCCGAGCGCCCCGGCAAGATGGGCGACCGAGGTATCGACAGTAATCACCAGATCAAGGCCGGAGACCACCCCGGCGGTATCCAGAAAATCGGTACAGCCGGCAACGGCATTCTGCACCAGAGCCTGCTCTGCCGTCCCCAGCGCGGCGGCGGCCTTGCCGAACTGCAGGCTGAACAGATCAACCCCCGGTATGCCGAACAGACAGAACAGCCCGCCCAGCCCGCAGGAGCGTTTGCTGTCATTCTTGTGGGAGGGGCTGCCCGCCCAGACAATGCCGACGCGAAGCCGCCTGTCGCCCGTGACCGGAACCGCTGCCGGTCGCGGCAGATAGCCATCAGCAAAGGGAATCGTCTCCGGTGCAGTCTCCATCAGGCGCGGCAGCTCCAGCAGGGCGGCCCGCAGGTCATGCGGTGGCGGCGGATCATGGCGCGGGACGACGGCAGAGAGACCCGGTGCCGTGGCCAGCAAGCGGACCAGCGCCCGCTGACAGTGCAGGATGACCTCCGCGCCCCGTGCCTGCAGCAGCGGGGCATAGCGGACAAACTGCAGGGTGTCGCCAAAACCCTGTTCGGAAAACAACAGCAGGCGGCGACCCTTCAGGTCCTCACCTTCCCAGAAGGGCGCACCGTCCGGCAGGTCGGGAATATCGGGGCGCTGCCAGCGGATCCGGTAATCCTCGAACCCCTGCCGGAAGTCACCGTTCAGCAGACGGGCAACGCCCCGGTTGAAGATGGCGGCGGTACTCTGCGGATTGATCGACAGGGCCCGGTTGTAGGAGGCAAGGGCGGCCTCTATTGCGTTGAAATCGACCTGGGTGACGCCAAGGTTGGTCCAGGCTTTCGCATTCTCCGGCTGGCGGGCGAGCGCATTGTTATGGCAGGTGATCGCCTCCTCCAGCTGGCCGGTCATGCGATAACAGCTGCCCAGGTTGGTCCAGGCCCCGGCCGAGCCGGGACTGATGGCCAGCGCCCGGCGAAAACAGGTGGCGGCGGCAGGCAGCCGGTTTGCATTCATATGCGCGATGGCAAGGGCATTCCAGACCGCTGGATTGCCGGGGGCGTGGCGGGTGGCTTTGGCCAGCAGACGCCGGGCTTCCTCCAGCCGGTCCGTGTCAATGAACAGCTGTCCGAGATTGACCATGACCCCGATATTCAGCGGCTCCGCGTGCAGGGCGGCCAGATAATGCTGTTCCGCCGGTTTGCGCTGGCCCCGGTCGCGGCAGAGATTGCCGAAATTGTAATGCGCCCCGGCATGTTTCGGCTGGTCGGCCAGAATGGTCTTGTAGGCGGCTTCAGCCTCGTCATGCCGGCCGGTCGCCACATATGCGGCCCCGAGATTCAGCCGGGCATCGTGAAAGCCGGGATCTGCATCCAGCAACTGCTGATATCCGGCGATGGCCGCCGCATGATCGCCCGCACGATGCCGCTCCACAATGCGGGAGAAGGCCTGCGCCCTGTCATCGGGTGAGGTCACCGTACGGGTGGTCCGGGGCCGGTTGTTCAGACCTCGTCCGGGGTTCGTGTGGTCAGCGACAGGGCATGAACCCGGTCGGCCATTTCGTCGGCCAGCAGCTTGTAGACCTGCCGCTGGCGGTTCACACGGTTCTGTCCGGCAAAGGCATCGGCGACGATATCGACATGAAAATGGGTCTCCCCGCCGGGCCGGTGGCCGGCATGTCCCTCATGCTTGTGAGACTCGTCGATGACGTTCAGAGAGGCAGGTGACAAACCGGCCTGCAGTTTTTCCCGGATACGGTCGGCGACGCTCATTTTACCTGTTCTCCAAAATAGGGTGTCAGCCGCAAGATATGGCGTTCCCGGGGCCGGATGCAAATCCGTCATGCGCCAGACCTTGAGACGGTCAGGCAAAGCGGACATATTGATTTGATGACAACGTCACGACAGCGTGCCCGAAACCGCCTTGCCCCGCCGGAACCACCGGCGGCGGGTCTGCGCATGTGCGATCACCCGACCTGCATGGCCGGTGGCGAGCACCGGGCACCGGTATCGCGGGACCGGCTGGAGGAATATTACTGGTTCTGCCTCGACCATGTGCGGGAATACAACAAGGCCTGGAATTACTATGACGGCATGTCGGATGATGAGGTCGAGGCGTCGCGCAAGCGGGATGTCATCTGGGACCGGCCGACCTGGCCGCTGGGCATGCTGGGCACGTCCGGCCGTTCAAAGCGCTACAGCATTTTCAACGATCCGTTCCAGCTGTTTCCGGAAGACGGCCAGACCCAGATTGGCGGTGACCGCGATTCCGATGGCCGCCTGCTGACGGCAGAGGAGC
Organism: Rhodospirillales bacterium; assembly: GCA_040219025.1. Lineage (GTDB taxonomy): Bacteria > Pseudomonadota > Alphaproteobacteria > Rhodospirillales > HT1-32 > HT1-32. The sequence goes on from JAVJTE010000020.1 coordinate 406,450, forward strand.
GTGATGCATTGTCAGAGCTGGAGCTGAAAGCACCGGTCACCCGGGCCGATGTAAAGCTGCGCTATCGCGAGCTGGCGAAAAAATATCACCCCGACCTCAATGGCGGGGATCGCAAGGCGGAGGATCGCCTTAAACGTATAAATCAGGCGTACAACACGCTGGTTAAGTCTTTGAGTTCATAGTATCCCAACCCAATTCAACCTGAGTGTTTATCTATCGAGGGAGACGACAGCGTGACTTCTGTCATCGACGCGGATGTAAAAATGCCTGCTGGCGAACCGGACATGATGGTCGGTGTACGTCAGCTTTTCGGGATCGACATCGATATGAAGGTCCCGGCCTACAGCGAAGCCACGGATCACGTACCGGATGTCGATGACACCTATCGTTTTGATCCGGAAACCACCCTGGCGATCCTGGCCGGCTTTGCCCATAACCGCCGGGTCATGATTCAGGGCTATCACGGGACCGGCAAGTCGACCCATATCGAACAGGTCGCGGCCCGTCTGAACTGGCCCTGTATCCGGATCAACCTCGACAGCCATATCAGCCGTATCGACCTGATCGGCAAGGATGCGATCGTGCTGCGCGACGGCATGCAGGTGACGGAATTCCGTGAAGGTCTTCTGCCCTGGGCGCTGCAGAGCCCGGTTGCCCTGGTGTTCGATGAATATGATGCGGGCCGTCCGGACGTGATGTTCGTGATTCAGCGCGTGCTGGAAGTCTCCGGCAAGCTGACGCTGCTCGACCAGAACCGGGTGATCCGCCCGAACAAGTCGTTCCGGCTGTTCTCGACCGCCAATACGGTCGGGCTTGGTGACACCACCGGCCTGTATCATGGCACGCAGCAGATCAACCAGGGCCAGATGGACCGCTGGAACATCGTTGCGACCCTGAACTATCTGCCGGAGCAGCAGGAACAGGATATCGTTCTGGCCAAGGTTCCGCAGTACCAGACGGAAGAAGGCCGCGAACAGATCGCCTCGATGGTGGCGCTGGCCGGGCTGACCCGTTCCGGTTTCGTGAATGGTGATCTGTCGACCGTCATGTCACCCCGGACCGTCATCACCTGGGCCGAGAATGCCGATATCTTCGGCGATATCGGCTATGCGTTCCGGGTCACCTTCCTCAACAAGTGTGATGAGGTCGAGCGGGCGACGGTGGCTGAATATTACCAGCGTTGCTTCGACGCCGAACTGCCGGCGGATTCGTCCCTCATCAAGATGAACTGAAGCCATGAGCAATCAGGCGGACGGTCCGGTCGAGGAGTTCAAGCGGGTTACCGCGTCAACTCTGCGTGCGCTGGCGGAGGAAGGTGAACTGGATGTCACCTTCTCGGCCGGTACACCGAACGTGAACGGCAAGGCCGTTCGTCTGCCGCTGCCCGGCCGGGCGCTGGACCGTGACCAGATCAGCCTGCTGCGCGGCACGGCTGATTCGCTGGCCCTGCGGATCCGCTACCACGATGCCAAACGTCACCAGAAGGCCAGCCCGAAATCACCGGTTGCCCGCGAAGTCTTCAACGCGGTCGAACAGGTGCGGGTCGAGGCACTGGGCTCTCGCCACATGGCGGGTGTTGCGCGCAACCTTGATGCCGTTCTGGAAGACAAATGCCAGTTGCGCGGCTATGAGCGGATTGCCGAACGGGCGGAAACCCAGATGGCTGACGCGCTGGGCCTGATCGTCCGTGAAAAGATCACCGGCAAGGCACCGCCGGCCAGCGCCGGACAGATGGTCGATCTGTGGCGCGACTATATCACCGAACGGATTGGCGGTGATATGGACCGGCTGCCCGAACTGATCGATGATCAGGATGCCTTTGCCGATGCCGTCCGGGGGCTGATCAACCAGCTTGAACTGATGGAAGACGAACTGCCGCCCGAGACTGACCAGGATGACGACGACGAGTCCGATGATCAGGCCGATAACGGCGATCAGGACCAGTCCGGCGATACCGGTACAGCCGAGGCCGAAGCCATGTTCGGTTCCGAAAGCATGGAAGGACCGGAAGGTGACGAGGCCGAGGGGTCGTTCGAGGATTCCGATGAAAGCATGTCGGATGCGATGGGCGAAGATGCCCCCGCCGGCCCGTCGGACCGGCGTGATGACGGCCTGAATTCCAATTCCGCCGGTGATGGCTATATCCCCTACACCATCGCCCATGATGAAGTGGTCGAGGCGGAGGATCTCTGTGATCCGGAGGAGCTGGAGCGGCTGCGTCATCAGCTGGACCAGCAACTGACCAATCTGCAGGGTATTGTCTCGCGCCTTGCCAACCGGCTGCAGCGCCGCCTGATGGCACAGCAGACCCGGTCATGGGAGTTCGATCTGGAAGAGGGCATTCTGGATGCCGGACGGCTGACCCGGGTGGTCACGAACCCGACCTATGCGTTGTCCTACAAGCATGAAAAAGATACGGAATTCCGCGACACGGTGGTCTCGCTGCTGATCGACAATTCCGGCTCCATGCGGGGCCGGCCGATTTCGGTCGCGGCGATGAGTGCGGATATTCTGGCGCGGACGCTGGAACGCTGCGGTGTGAAGGTCGAAATTCTCGGCTTCACCACGCGCGCCTGGAAAGGTGGGCAGGCACGGGAGAAATGGATCGCCGACGGCAAGCCGGTTCGTCCCGGCCGCCTGAACGACCTGCGCCATATCGTCTACAAGAATGCCGATTCTCCCTGGCGGCGGGCGCGCAAGAATCTCGGCCTGATGCTGCGCGAAGGCCTGCTGAAGGAAAATATCGATGGCGAGGCGCTGCTCTGGGCGCATAACCGCCTGATCGGCCGCCCTGAACATCGCCGGGTGCTGATGGTGATCTCGGACGGGGCACCGGTTGATGATTCCACCCTGTCGGTCAATCCCGGCAATTATCTCGAACGTCATCTGCGCGAAGTGATCGGCTATATCGAGAACAAGTCGCCGGTTGAACTGGTTGCCATCGGTATCGGCCATGATGTCACCCGCTATTATCGCCGGGCGGTGACGATTGTGGATGCCGAGGAACTTGGTGGCACGATGATGAAGGAAATGGCTGATCTGTTCAGCGAGCAGAACAGCCGGATGCGACGGGCAGGATGAGGGTGATCCGGCATATGGCCGCGGGCCTGGGTCTGCTGGCGCTGGCCGGGTGCGGTCCGGCCTTTATCGATCGGTCCGAGCCGGAAGGCGTGGACATCTGCTATAACAAGGCGACGATTGATCCGCAGGACCTGCTGGCGATGGCGCGGGATGAATGTGCCCGGTATGGTGGCCGCGCCAGACTGACGGATCAGACCCTGTTCTATTGCCCGGCCTTCAGCCCGGTGATGATGACATTCGCCTGTGACGGCGGCACCGCCCGGCCGGACCAGCCGCGCAACTATACCACCGCAAAGCCGGTGGGAACGCCGGGTCTGGTCAACCCCGCGACGGGTGAGGCGTCAAGGCAGCGGCAGTTCTATGTGCCGGAACAGGGCTACTCCCGCCGGCCCTGACCGGCGGCGCTGATTTCTACGGCGGCCCAGTCCGCGGCATCTCTTACCACATCTGACGGATCTGACCGCAGCCGCTGAACATCGGCCAGCAGCTCCGGGTCACCGCTGTTTCCTGCCGCAATCAGTACATTTCGGATGAACCGGTCGCGCCCGATTCGCTTGACCGGCGAGCCGGAGAAGAACGCCCGGAAGGCAGTGTCATCAAGCTGCAGCAGATCGATCAGCCGGGGTGCGCGCAGATCATCGCGGGCCTGCAGTTTCATCTCGCGTGCCCCGACGGCGAACTTGTTCCAGGGGCAGACAGCCAGGCAGTCATCGCAGCCATAGATCCGGTTCCCCATGGCGCGGCGAAATTCAGCCGGGATCGGGCCTTTATGTTCGATGGTGAGATAGGAAATGCAGCGCCGTGCATCGAGCTGATAGGGGGCGGGAAAGGCGGCGGTCGGGCAGGCGTCGAGACAGTTCCGGCAGGACCCGCAATGGTCAGCCTCCGGAATGGAGGGGGCAAGGTCCAGGGTGGTGAATATCTCACCCAGAAACAGCCATGAGCCGAATTCGCGCGACACCAGATTGGTATGCTTTGCCTGCCAGCCGATGCCGGAGCGTGCGGCGACCGGCTTTTCCAGCACCGGTGCGGTGTCAACGAACACCTTGACCTCGCAGGGGGTGGCAGCGACCAGCCAGCGAGCGACCTGTTTCAGGCGCTGCTTGACGATGTCATGATAGTCCCGGTGCCGGGCATAGACGGAGATGCCGCCACGATCCGGCTGTGCCAGAATGCCGAGGGGGTCTTCATCCGGCCCGTAATTCATGCCGAGCACGATGACGCTGCGCACATCCGGCCACAGGTCGCGGGGTGACCGGCGACGGTCCATATGGGTTGCCATCCAGTCCATATCGCCATGCTGTCCGGTGGCGACGAAGCTCTCCAGCCGCTGGCGCTCGCGTTCACCGGTCCCGACCGGGGCAATGCCAACGGCATCAAACCCGGCCTCTCTGGCCTGTGCGTCTATGTCGGCGAATTCAATCATCGCGCTGGCATAGCATGGTTCGGGCGCGGGTTCACCGCCTTCGCGACAGCATACGGGGCGCTGTGCTGCCAGTGATGATGTGCTATAGCGACGGCATGACCGCACAGAATGCCGACCAGGGATGCCTGTCCCTTCCCAATGCCAGCCCGTCCGGGCCGGTGCGTACTGTCTTTGTTGCTGCTGCGGCGCTGGTTGATATTGATCACCGGGTGCTGATTGCCGAACGGCCCGCCGGCAAGTCGATGGCCGGCCTGTGGGAGTTTCCCGGCGGCAAGGTCAATGCCGGGGAGACGCCGGAAGCCGCCCTGGTCCGCGAACTTGATGAAGAGCTGGGTATTGATATTACCGAAAGCTGTCTGGCCCCCTTTACCTTTGCCAGCCATCTCTATGAGGATTTTCATCTGCTGATGCCGCTTTACCTCTGTCGTGTCTGGCGGGGCACCCCGGAAGGGCGGGAGGGCCAGCGTCTGGCCTGGGTACGGCCCAACCGGATGGCCGAATACCCGATGCCCCCGGCAGATGTTCCGCTGGTCGCCATGCTGCGGGACTTTCTCTAGGCTTTCAACGGACCCCGGGGCAGGGTGAACGAGAAGCCGGAGCCCTCACCCGGGCTGCTTTCGATGATCATGCGGGAGTTGTGTGACTGAAGAAAATCACGGCACAGTATCAGCCCGAGGCCCGATCCCTTTTCGCCGCCGGTCCCCGGACTGGATGAGCCGATATCCGGGTTGCGGGCGCGGTGCAGGGTTGCCGCATCCATGCCGACACCGGTATCGCGGACGGTCACCGTCACCCCGTCTTCCTGGTCGGCGGTGCTGATCAAAATGCGTCCGCCGGGGGGTGTATATTTCAGGGCGTTGGCGAGCAGGTTTCGCACGACCGTCTCAATCTGGTCGGAATTGACATGGACCGGGGCGGACTGGCTGTCATCAACAACCGTCACAGTTTTAAGTTCCGCCCCGTCGCGTGTCGCGCCAACTGCATTGGCAATGATGGTCTTGACATCGACGGTCCGGAATTCAGGCCTGCCGTCCTGAAAGCTGGCGGTGGTCCAGGAGATCAGATTGTCCATCAGCTGATACGCCCGGTCACCGGCCTTGCCGACGATGTCGACATATTCCAGAACCTTCTCCGGCTCGCGTTCAGGCTCCAGCCGCGACAGGATCTTGCAGAAGCCGAGGATGGCGTTGAAAGACCCCCGCAGATCATGACCGATGACCGAGAGCAGCCGTTGCTGCTGTTCCTGTTTGGCCTGCAATATCCGGTTACGCCGCAATGCGTCCTGCCGGGATTTTCGCAACTCGATCTCGTGCATGGCCAGTTCAGCGAAGTGACGCAGCAGGTGTTGCTGTCGGTCATCAAGCGGCGGACGCTGATTGCTGTCGATGATGCAGAAAGCCCCGAGGGGCATCCCGTCGCGGGCAATGATCGGGGCACCGGCATAGAAACGGATATTCGGGCTGCCGGTGACCAGGGCACTGTCGCTGAAACGGTCATCCTGCCGGGCATCGGGGACAACCATGACAGTCGAAGGTGTCAGGATGGCATGGGCGCAAAAGGACAGCTCCCGCGGGGTCTCCCGCGCTTCCAGCCCATGATGCGACAGGAACCACTGCCGGTCACTGTCAACAAGCGATACCAGTGCGATCTCGGTCTCGAAAATTTCGGCGGCGAACCGGGTTACGGCATCGAACGCCTCTTCCTCCGGCGTATCGAGAATTTCGAGATCCCGCAGCGTGGCCAGACGCTGGCCTTCATCGTCCGGAAGCGGTGCTGTCTTGCCCAAGGTTCAGTCTCCGGTGCCCGGTCGGTCAGGCGATCAAGAGGATTGCGGTAAATTGGCGGTCCCGTTAGTTTTCGGTCAGAACAATGCTGAAAGCGAACCAACGATGCAAACGCCGGAAACCGTTACTGCCAGTCTTGTGATCATCGGCAACGAGATACTCTCCGGTCGCACCCAGGACAAGAACCTGGCATGGCTTGCCACCAACCTGACCGACATCGGAATCCGGATGCTTGAGGTGAGGGTTATTCCCGATATCGAAGAAGTGATTGTCAGCACATTGCGCGATCACAGCAGCCGGTTTGACTATGTCTTTACCACCGGCGGTATCGGGCCGACTCATGATGACATCACCGCCCGCTGTGTCGCGCTGGCCTTCGAGCGGGACCTGATCCGCGATCCCCGGGCCGTGGCATTGCTGGAAAATCATTACCCCACGGGGGAGCTGACGGAAGCACGCCTGAAAATGGCGGAAATTCCGGCCGGCGCCGATCTGATCGACAACCCGGTCAGTGCGGCACCCGGGTTCATTGTCGGCAACGTCCATGTGATGGCCGGGGTTCCGCGGATCATGCAGGCCATGTTCGATGGCCTGAAAGCGGGTCTGAGGAGTGGCACGAAAGTACAGTCTGTGACCGTTACCGCGACCATCGGTGAAAGCTTCATGGCAAAGGGTCTGGAGGCGGTTCAGAACGCCCATCCCGGGCTGGATATCGGCAGTTACCCGTTCTACCGGTCTGGTCAGGTGGGCTCCAGTATTGTGCTCCGGGGGACGGATCCGGACGAGCTGGCGGTGGCGGCAGAGAAGGTTCGTGATGTCATGCGGGGACTGGGTGTCGAGCCGATCGAGGGCGAACTGCCCGTCGTCTGAACGGTTGCGGCCTATTCCGGCTTCTGTCCTGGACCGGCGGTGGGCCCCGCGATGGTGCCCAGACTTTCATAAAAGCCCTGAACCGACCCCGCCTTCAGGTAGGCGATGGCACAGGCAATACCGCTGTCGCTGAAGGGGGAGGCGGCCAGCGGCGGGCAGAGGGCCGTGTCCAGTCCGCTGGTCCTGTTGTCTTGCAGGGATATATCCGGGTTCAGGCCGATACCGTCAAAGACCCTGCCCGACGGCGGGGTGACGATGGTCCGTACCAGGGTCAGCGAGCCACCGGTTGCCGCGACCTTGTAGGTGCGCTGTCCGACGCCCTTGCCATAGGTCGTCTGGCCCATCAGCACGGCGCGACCATTGTCCCGCAGGGCGGCGGCAAAAATCTCGGCGCTGGAGCGGGTTACCGAATTGACCAGAATGACCACGGGCAGTCCCCTGAAATCCTCGCCGGGCTTTGCGTCATACAGGCGCGGTGCCGTCTCGTGACGTCCGTCAACCCGGGCAATATGCCCGTCACTGAGGAAGCTGTCAGAGAGCGAGATGGCCTGCCGCAGATAGCCGCCCTGATTGTTGCGCAGATCGATGATCAGCCCGGTCACCGGCTCGATTGCCGGGCCAAACGGGGTGAGATCGTCGACCGCCCGTCGGAAGCCTGTGTCCATCTGCTGATTGAACCGGCTGATCCAGAGATAGCCGGTATTGCCGAACCGCCGTGACAGCACCGACGCGGTGTCCGTCTGGTCAAAGATCGCCATAACGTCCAGTGTTGCTTCCCCGCGCCGCAGTGTCAGGCCGATCTGCTCTCCGTCCGTGCCCTGCAGCAGTTCGGCGACCTGTTTGCGGGACTGCCCCGGCAACGGCTGTCCATTGATGGCAATCACCAGATCGTCGGGCAGCAGCCCGGCCCTGTCAGCGGGGCCGTCCGGATAGATCAGCCGGATGGCGAAGCCCCGGGCCGTTGTCGTGCCGATCAGTCCGAGGCGGGCCTTCGGTGCACCGACAAACCAGGCCTGGCGCTGCCGGGCCTGTGAGCCGGTGGCGTAGAAATTATGCGGACCAAGCCCGGCAACAAAGGCCTTGATGCCCTGCTCCGCCGGGGAGACATCCGGCGATGATGCCGATGCCGAAGGGCCGGCCGGGGTTGCCGGTTTTGCATAAGCGGCCTCAACCGCATCGGTGGCCCGGCGCATCAGGTCGGTGTGATCATGGGCCTGCCCGTGATGGGTCTCGATCAGGCTGACGACCTCCCCGACAAGCTGCCGGTCGGTGTCGCTCAGTCCGGCACTGGCCGGATCTCCGGCAACGCCGAGGCAGCAGACGAGAAAGGCCGGAAGGACGCGCCGGAGGTTCATGACCCGGCGCGGTGCAGCGCCATGAAGGCGGGGGCACCACCGGCCCGTAGCAGGGCAATCGCACAGCGGAGCTGGAAGTCACTGACCTCAACCGCATCGACTTCCGGGCAACGGGTGCCGTCCGCCTCACCGAGCAGGGGCTTCGACTCATCGCCGACTTCGGTGTCGTCATCCGGCTGGGTCACCAGTATGTCAGGCTGTATCCCGACCTTATGTACGGATGTGCCGTCAGGCTTGTAGAATTGCAGGGTGGTCAGCCGCAGCGTGCCGTTGCTGCCAAGACGGAAATGTGACTGCGCGACACCTTTTCCGAAGCTGCGAGTGCCCATCACGACAGCCCGTCCGTTGCCCTGCAGGCCGCCGGCGACAATTTCCGATGCGGAGGCACTGCCCCGGTTCTGCAGCACCACCAGCGGGCGGCCCAGGGTGATATCGCCGGATGTGGCGGAATAACGTCGTGTCTCCTGGCCCGCACGGCGGCTGGTTGACCAGATCAGGCCGGTCTCCATGAAGGCGTCGGCGACCGCAGTGGCCTGTGTGGTCAGCCCGCCGGGATTGTTCCGCAGGTCGAGGATAAAGCTGCCGGGAATTCCGCCCGGACCCTGCACCAGTTTGTTGACGGCCTCTTCAAGGCCGGGTTCCGTGGTTTCGGTGAACTGCGTCAGCCGGATATAGCCGATATCGCCATAGCGCCGTGACGAGGCCGTCGGCACGGTGATCAGGGCGCGGGTGATGGCGACATCAAAGGGTGACTGATTCTTGCGCTGTACGGTAATTGTGACATCCGTGCCGCGGCGACCACGCATCAGGGCTGCTGCTTCGCCGACACTCAGCCCCTGTGTCGGGGTGCCGTTGACATGGGTTATCCGGTCCTGCGGCTGCAGACCCGCCGACATTGCCGGGGACCCTTCAATCGGCGAGGTAACGGTAAGTTTTTCGTCACGAATGCCGATGAAGACGCCGATGCCTTCAAAATTGCCGCTCAGCCGTTCCCGCATGCGCCGGGTCCGGTCGGCATTCAGATAGACCGCATAGGGATCAAGGTCTTTCAGGACCGCATTCAGGCCGACATCCACTCTGGTCCGGTCGGCCGGTACATCGTCGGCATCACGGATCTTTACCAGCGCATCGTCGATCAGATGGGTGCTGCTTTTGTCGACCAGCGCATTCGAGACAACACGGGACATCACCGCATTGACCAGCTCGATATCCTGATCGGTCAGCGCAACACCCAGGTCGGTGGCGCGTTCGCGGACCCCGCCGCTGGTGGAGGAACAGGTCCAGAGTAACAGGACCAGGGGCAGAACGGTGACGATCCGCAGCGCTCGAAGGGGTATTTTGTCAAACATGGACATGATGATTTCTGCGCATGGCCTTTCCGTCCAGCGAAATTCAGGCGCAATGGGGTCTTGCACAGTAAACTTTTCGCAAGCTAACGTCCGCAACCATATCAGGAGGATACCAGGAGATGAAGATTGCTATTGTCGGGACCGGCGCGATGGGCTGCATCTATGCGGCTCTGCTGGCGGATGCAGGACATGAAATCTGGGCGATTGATGTTAATGAAGCCCATGTAACCGCGATGCAGACCAAGGGATTGCGGGTCGAAGGTGCCAGCGGTGACCGCGTTGTGAAGGTGAATGCAACGACGAAAGTGGCAGATGCCGGTGTTTGCGATCTGGTGATTATTGCCACCAAGGGCATGCATGTTGCGGCCGCCTGCAAGTCGGCCACATCCCTGATCGGCCCGGACAGCATGGTGCTGTCGATCCAGAACGGACTCGGCGGACCGGATATTGCGGCGTCCCTGCTCGGTGAAGACCGGGTCATGGTCGGCGTGGTTGGCGGTTTCGGCGCGTCGATGGTCGGCCCCGGTCATGCCCGTCATGCGGGGATGGAACTGGTGCGTCTCGGCGAACGAGTTGGTCCGGTCACGCCGCGCCTTGAAACGGTCGCGGAAACCTGGCGCAGCGGCGGCTTCAAGGTGAAATGCTTTGACGATATCGACCAGCTGATCTGGGAAAAGCTGATCTGCAATGTCGGTCTGTCCGGCCCCTGTGGTATCACCGGCTATTCCGTCGGCGAGCTGCTGGAAGATGCCGATGCGTTTGGTCTGACAGCGGCGGCGGTAACGGAAGCATTCGCCGTGGCGAAAGGCCGCAAGATCAAGCTCGACTTTGATGATCCGGTTGCCTATGTGCGGAATTTCGCCTCGAAAATCCCGAACTCGAAACCGTCCCTGCTGCAGGATATCGAGGCAGGGCGCATGTCAGAGATCGATGTGATCAACGGTGCTATCCCGCCGGCGGCAGAGGCGCTTGGCCTGTCTGCGCCGGTCAACACGACGCTCAGCCGGGCGATCCGGGTGCGCGAACGCCGCGCCGGGTTGCGCTGACCGGCTAATTCGTCGCGGCGCTTGTGCCGCGATGTCGGGCGAACATCTCCCGAACCCAGTCGCAGGCTGCGTGATCGCGCCATTTGCGGTTCCAGTCTGCGGCCCGGTCGGGAGGGTTCGCCGGCCAGGTTATCTGTGCCTCTGCCGGTCTGGCCAGCGGGGTGGCAATGGCCGCCGCCGCCATATCGGCCAGTGTGAACGTCTCACCCGCGAGATAGCCGTGAGCGTTGATGCGGCGGGCGATCATATCCAGCGCCGCGGTGATTTCTGCACAGTGTTTTTCGAACAGCACGGGATCATCCAGGTTCAGGATCCGGTTTATTTTCTGCATCAGCACCGGCAGAATGGCGCGATAGGCCAGTCGTTTGGGCAGTGATGCATGACCGGCCATCAGATAGCACAGAAAGGCCGGCTCGTTGCGGAAGGCAACGAAGGCGCAATGGCGGATCGCCGGACCCAGGCCATTGTCGATGGTCTGCTGCAGGGCGATGGCTGCGCCGGCCAGCTCCGGGTCTGCGGGCAGCAGGGGAGGATCGGGAAACAGGGTGTCGAGTCGCAGTACGATGTCCCCGGAACCGCTGATGATTTCATCACCAATCCGCAGCACCGGGGTGGCGGTCTGGCCGGTCAGTTTGCGGATCACCGGAATATGTGGTCCGGGCAGCAGCGAGGTGCGTTTATGCGGGACGGCTTTCCAGTCCAGCGCCCAGCGGACCTTTTCGTTGTAATGCGAATGGGCGAACTGGAACAGTTCGATATCCGGTCGTGATGTCACCTGACGCCCCCCTGAAAAGATTTCTCCTGTCTTATACGACGGGCAGGCCGGATCGGGTCATGCCGGCTCGTCCGCGATGGCCGTAACAATAAAGCGGTCGCGCGCCGCAGACATCAGTGCATCAAACGGCCAGCAGGTCACCAGGGTCAGTTTCCGGGATGCGGCGGCAACCGGCAACTGTGTTTCGGCACGGACGACGGCCGTGCCTGTCACGGTGTAGGAGACTTCACGCCCGTCCGCCGAGGTCAGGATCAGGCGTGAGCCTGCGCCGACATCCCGCAGAAAGCGGAAGTGGGTGTCACGGTGGCCGCCGATAACACTGTTGCCGGTCTCATTCGGCCGGGCAGAGCCGGAAACATGTGCCGGACCAAAGGCCAGCGTGCGACCGGATGCACCGGCCAGCACGATCTGGTCAACCCCGAGTGCCGGTGCCTGCAGGCGCGCGACCGGCCAGGTATCGGCCCAGGGCCAGGGACGGGGCGAGGCACCGCCGGCTTTTGCATTAATCCAGGCCGAGCGGATCATGATATTGGCGACGGCGGCCTTGGCCTGGATCCAGACGGCGTCGGCGACCAGTGCGCCGCCTGCGGCCAGACACAGGATCGCGACAAACAGTGTCATCCGGCGGTTCATGACGGCTCTCCCGCCCGCCCGGCGGACCGCAGACGCAAGCCCAGCAGCGCCAGGCCGGTCAGCATCAGCAGCAGGCCAAGCGCCAGATACAGCCCGGAGGGTGTTGCTGTGCCGGGCAGCGAAATTCCCGGACCATCAAGGCGGACCGGTATGGTGGTGACCGCAGAGGCCCGCTGAATATCCGGCGCCGATGCAGCATCCGGCCGGGTCCAGCCCTTCGGCAGATTGCCCGGCGCCTGACGGGTCTCCAGGGCTTCGCCTTCCGGACGGATGGGCGTTTCATCCACCGCGACAAAGCTGGTGTAACGGGTCTGCAACCCGTGTTTCAGGGCCAGCGGCAGAACGTCGCCTCGCGCTGCACTGTCATCATGTCCGGCGGCATCCATGATCGTTTCAATCTTTGTCCGCGCCCATAGCCGGGCAATGCCACGGGCCTCGGCGCCGGCGGTCAGATCCACCCCGCCATGCCAGACAGATCCGCCCAGTGCGCCGGTAACAGTCATACGTCCGGAAAGTGTCGCCGAGGGAATGCGGGCCGTAATCAGCAGCGGTTCGCCCAGATACAGGTCGGGAATCTGGCGGGGCAGCATTTCCACATCGGATTGCGGCCACTGCACGACAACATCGGTCAGGATGGCGCTGTCCAGCTTGTCGAACAGTTGTGCCAGCTTTTCAGCGACGTCAGATGTCTGGCCGATAAACAGATGGGCTCCCCGGCCAAAGCGGGCGGCACGGCGCATGAAGAAGCCGTTTGGCGCACTGCCGATGCCGACCGTGAACAGCCTGGTGTCACTCAGGTTCCGCTCAATCAGGCTGAACAGGTCGGCCTCGTTGCCGACATCTCCGTCGGTCAGCAGCACGATCTGACTCAGTCTTTCGGTATCTGGTGTACGCGATGCAAAGGCCATCGCCAGTGCAGGCAGCATTTCAGTGCCGCCATCCGCATCCAGACCGGAAATCCAGTCGACGGCGGCGGCCAGGTTACGCGGTGTCGCATCCCGGCTTTCACCCCACAGACGCGAGGTGGTGTCGGAAAACCGGACGATGTTGAAGCGATCACCTTCCTGCAGTCGTTCCAGCCCGCCGATCAGGGCGGTCTTCGCCTGAAAGATGGAATCGCCATGCATGGAGCCGGAGGTATCGATGATGAAGACAATATCGCGGGCCGGGGCAGCAGCGGCTTGCTCAAGGCCCGGCGGTGTCAGCATCAGCAGCATGTAGGTCTGGTCGTCAATCGTCTCGGTAAACAGGCCGGCTGCCGGTTCTGCCCCGGCTTGCGGTTTCCAGGTCATGACGAAATCCCGGTCTGCGGGAACCGCATCGCCGTCCAGCGTTACCCGGGTCTGCGTGCCGTCCCCGGTGACGGTTGCGCTGTGATAGGGGGTGCGGACCTCTGCCAGATCGAACCCGGCATTCAGGGTGGCAGTCAGCCGCACCGGATTTCCGGTACCGTCCAGCCGCACCGGACCGGTCACGCTGGCGGCGTCGGGCACGTCGCGGGTGGCAAAGGAGGCAGGTTCTGTCGTGGCGGAAAGCGCCTCGCCCGGAATATAGCGGGGGCCGATAACCAGCGGGGTGCGCAGCTCGAACCCGCCATCGGCAAACGGGGCGATCTGCCAGTAGGCGATATTGATGGCAATATCGCCGCCCGGCGGAATGTTCGCCACATGCATGGTGAACATGTTGGGGCGCTGCTGGTCCAGCCGGGCAGCAGCCTTGCCGTCAGATTTTGCCGCCTCGTACTGTCGCGTTGCCTCCGCCCGTTCTGCGATGCGCCCGGTGATGCGGCGACCGTTCACCTCAACCGACATGGCATCCAGTGCCGCACCATCCGGCAGCGGGAACAGGTACAGACCTTCGACCCAGTTGCTGTCGGGGTTCAGAAACCGCTGTTTCAGCGAGACCCGGGCGACCGGTCCATCGACCCGGATATCATAGTCCGCGACAATTGTCGGGGCCTGACTGCGGGCGGTCAGCGGGCTGTCGAAATACAGGCCGGGACGCTCGCTGTCTGCCCCGGCAGCGTGGGCGGTTGCGGTCAGGCCAATGGCCAGCAGGGCCGTCAGGGACAGAATGACCGCGGCAACCCGCAGGGCGACCCGGACCAGCGACACAGGGTCAATCCGGATGTTCCCGGGTTCTCGCAGAGCGGCAAGCTCATAGCGTTGTGCGGCGGATATGTGGTCTCCGGCGTGGTCGGGCTCATGCTGGGCAAAATGGCCGTTCATTGTCTGTCTCCGATGCTCTGATCGATGCGATGACGACAGTAAGCGGCCCGGTTTGGGCAAAAACCGTACCGATAACAGGGCGATTCAGTGATCAATCCGGGCAAAACTGTGGCGCCGGCGCTTGTGGCCTTGAACAGGGCGGGGCACGGGCGTACCGTGCGGCTTCCTGCAGACAATCACCCTTTCGGAGCTTCAAGATGTCGATACTGGCCAACCGCCTGTCCCGGGTTAAACCGTCACCGACCATTGCCGTCAGCACCAAGGCAGCCGAGTTGAAAGCCGCCGGACGGGACGTCATCGGACTGGGCGCAGGCGAGCCGGATTTTAACACGCCGCAACATATCCGCGACGCGGCAAAGGCAGCCATCGATGGTGGCCAGACCCGCTACACGGCAGTGCCCGGCACAATCGAGCTGCGCAAGGCCGTCGCGGCAAAGTTCAAGCGCGACAACAATCTTGAGTACACACCGGAACAGATCACGGTTTCCACCGGCGGCAAGCAGGTGCTCTACAACGCACTGGTCGCGACGCTGAATCCGGGTGATGAAGTCATCATTCCGGCCCCCTACTGGGTCAGCTATCCGGACATGGTTCTGCTGGCCGAAGGCGAGCCGGTTTTTGTTGACTGTCCGCAGTCCGACAGTTTCAAGCTGCAGCCGGCGGCGCTGGAAGCGGCGATCACCCCGAAAACCAAATGGATCATCCTCAATTCACCGTCGAATCCGACCGGGGCCGGCTATTCCCGGGACGAGATGAAGGCGCTGACCGATGTGCTGATGAAGCATCCGCATGTCTGGGTGATGACCGATGATATGTATGAACATCTGGTCTATGACGATTTCAAATTCTGCACCCCGGCAGAGGTCGAGCCCGGCCTTTACGACCGCACGCTGACCGTCAACGGCGTTTCCAAAGCCTATTGCATGACCGGCTGGCGGATTGGTTTTGCCGGTGGCCCGCTGGTGCTGATCAAGGCCATGAACATGCTGCAATCGCAGTCCACATCCAATCCGTCATCGGTCAGCCAGGCGGCCTCGGTTGCGGCGCTGACCGGCACACATGATTTCATCGCCGAGCATAATGCGGTCTTCAAGGAACGCCGTGATCTGGTCTGCTCGATGCTGAATCAGGCAACCGGCCTGGATTGTCCGACCCCGGAAGGGGCGTTCTATGTCTATCCGTCCTGCAAGGGCCTGATCGGCAAGAAAACACCGGGCGGCAAGGTAATCGAAAATGACGAGGATTTCGTCACCTATCTGCTGGAAGAAGAAGGCGTTGCCGCCGTTCATGGCGCGGCCTTCGGTCTGTCCCCGCATTTCCGCATCTCCTATGCCACGGCAACGGAAGTGCTGGAAGATGCCTGTGAACGCATCCAGCGGGCCTGCGCCAACCTGCGCTGATCCGCTCCGCGCAGCAGGTCCTGCAGTGTGTCCTTCAGACATCCGGACGTGAGTCCGGGTGATGCTCCCGCCATCGTCTGACTGTCAGATCACCTTCGCGCGACTGCCGGTCGTTCCTCCGGCAGAGATCCTGGCGCATATGTCGGACCCCAGGGTTGCTGAACATATGCCGCTGCTTCATTCGGACTGGGATCATGATGCTGTCGCCAGCTTCATTGCAGCGAAAGAGGCCTGCTGGCACCGTGACGGGCTGGGGCACTGGGCCATATTCTGTAACAGCAGCTATGCCGGATGGGGCGGGTTCCAGAAAGAGGGTGACGAATGGGATTTCGGGCTGGTCCTGAAGCCGGAATATTTCGGCCTTGGCCGGCCTGTCTCACGCAGGGCACTGGCCTTTGCGCGGGCCGATCATCGTATCCCTTTCGTGACATTCCTGCTGCCACCGTCGCGCAGAAACCGGGGCGCGCTGGCAAGGCTTGGCGCCGTTCTTGTCGGTGAGACGACCTGTGAAGGTGTCCGGTTTCTCAAATACCGGCTGGAGACTGAATGACCGGGCCGCCCGGGGGGCCTTATCCCCCGTCCTTGACCAGTGCCGGTGCCAGGATTGCCTCTGCACCGGTCAGTGCCGGTTCCACGCCATAGGGTGTGTTGATCATCAGCAGGCCGCTGCCCCGCATGCCGGTCTCACTGTCATCGGTCCGAAAGCTGATTTCCCGATACCAGAAATCCGGCAGTCCGGCTGCTTCCAGCCGCCGGACGACGGGCCGGTGAAAGCCCTGTCCGAGGACCGGATACCAGAGCAGAATCGTTGCCTCCGCCCATTTGCGATGCAGGGCGAGGATGAAATCGCTGACCTGATCATACTCGCTTTTGATTTCGTAACTCGGGTCGATCAGCACCAGCCCGCGCCGGGCGGCGGGCGGCGAAATGGCAAGCACGCCTTCATAGCCGTCGCGTTTGTGAATCTGCGCCCCGTCACGGGCCATCATGCGTTTCAGGGCAGCATGTTCCTGCGGATGCAGCTCCATCAGATGCAGGGCATCGTCGTGGCGCAGCAGTGACCGGGCAATCACCGGCGAGCCGGGATACCAGTCATCGCCCAGACGGGTCCGCGTGGCATGGATAGCCCGCAGATAGGGATGCGCCGCCGGAACCGATCCGCTGGTCAGCAGGCGCAGGATACCGGCCTTTGCCTCGCCGGTTTTCAGAGCTTCCGGTGCCATCAGATCATAGGCCCCGCGCCCGGCATGAGTCTCCATATAAGTCAGCGGCTTCGGTTTTTCCGTCAGGCGGGCGAGCAGGACCGCAAGCGCCGCATGTTTATGCACATCGGCCAGACAACCCGCATGATAGATATGCTGGTAGGAAAGCATCCGGTCAGTTCATCAGCGGTTTCGGCAGTGGTTTGGTATCCGGTAACCTGTCGCTCGCGATTTCCGGCAACTGAAGCGGCAGCAGCGGCCGCCGGGCGACGCAGATCATCCCCGGGACATCTTTGCCGGCTTCCTGCCGGCAGACGGCATTCTCGCAGGCGAGAACCTCGTAGCCGGTCCGTTCCATGAGCCGGCCGAGATAATCCGGGTGATGCGAATACCGGCATTCCTGACCCAGTTCATACCCGTCGGCAGCGGAACGCTGCACTGAAAAAGCAAAAATTCCACCGGGCTGAAGGGTTCCGAAGACAGTCTGAAATACAGCCTGCAAATCTCCGACATAGACCAGTACATCAGCGGCCAGAACCAGCTCAAAGGCGGGTGAGGCGGCCTCTGTGCCCTGCAGGATATCCGCCTGCGCCAGTTCATCATAGAGTCCCTTGCGCCGGGCTTCGGCGATCATCTTCCCGGACAGGTCGACGCCGCGCATCCAGCCAGCCAGATCACGAAACGCCTCTCCGCCCAGTCCGGTGCCGCAGCCAAGGTCAAGCAGTCTGGCGAAGGTCCTGCCTTCCGGAAACAGCCGGTCGATCAGGGAGCGCAACTGCCGGGGTGCCCGGTAATCGAGACGGGTCAGCAGGGCCTGATCGAACCGCCCGGCATAATCATCGAACAGGGCTTCGACATAGGGGGCAGGCAGGGTTTCGGGAACCGGCGCCTTGCCGAGCAGGGCCAGCCTGACTTCCGCCCCCATGACATCACGTTCCGCCAGCCGCAGATAGTCCGTGAAGCTGGCCACCGCATCCTGATGGCGTCCCAGTGCCGCGAAGGTCTCGGCCATAAGAAAATGGGCGGCGTCCCACGCCGGTTCGAGCGACAGCGTCTCTTCGCAGAGCGACAGGGCGGCGTCATGGTCGCCGCGTTCCGACAGCATTCGGGCGAATTGCAGCCGGCGGTCGGCAAGGACATTGTGGGAACTCACGGTGGCGAAACCATCAGGCTGTGAAAGGGCGCGACGGTGTAATCCCTGGCGCGGTTAAAGCAAGCGGCATTCTCCGCTCTCCGGCGATATTCTCCCGGACCGGGTGCCGGTTCAGGGCTGGCCGAGAAAGAAATTCAGGATGATATCGGTTGCGAACAGGCCGGTCCCGAGGATCGCCCCGGCAAAGGCCCCGATATTGACCTTGTAGTATTTGTTCCAGGTCGGGTCGGTTTCCAGACTGTCCGAATAGACCTCGACATCCTGATCCGGATTGATATGGCGGTCGCGAAAGGTCTGGTCGACCTTGTCGAAGCCTTTCGAGACATTCAGATATTCGGCGAAAAACGGGGCCAGCAGGCCGAGCGTGTAAACGAAGACAGAGATCAGCGCATACATCACCGATGCATTGCCGCGCAGCAGCAGGCCGATATAGACCGCAGCCGAGATCGCCCCGATCAGATTGATGAGATAGAGGGGGCCGGTCAGATCCCGTTTCCGGGTGGTCGGGATCATCGACGCCGGTTCCCGGCCCATGTGATAGGCACCGGGGATATGCGATCTGCCACTTTTCCGCTGTGGCAGGTTTCTGTCGGATTTAGCCAAGCCACGCTCTCCTGCTCTGCCGGGTGAAGGAGAGTATAGCGGGCAGTGTTTCCCCTGTGCAGGAAAAAACCGCCCGCCCGTCTCTACCGGCGGGTCTCCGCCACTCGTCTCCGGGTCAGATCTGACAGGTTAGCTGTCGAGCCCGGCCATCGCGATATACTTGACCTCGACATAATCATCGATGCCGTAATGCGAACCCTCGCGGCCAAGGCCGGATTCCTTGATGCCGCCGAACGGGGCGACTTCGTTGGAAATGATCCCGGTATTGACGCCGACAATGCCATATTCGAGGGCTTCCGCTGTCCGCCAGACCCGGCCGATGTCGCGGCTGTAGAAATAGGCGGCGAGGCCGTACTGTGTGTCGTTCGCCATCGCGATGACATCGGCATCGGTGTCGAATTTGTAGACCGGGGCGACCGGACCGAAGGTTTCTTCCTGTGCCATGGCCATTTCCATCGTGACATTGGCGAGGACCGTCGGTTCATAGAAGGTACCGCCGAGGGCATGGCGCTTGCCGCCGGTAACGATGGTTGCACCCTGTGCCGTGGCATCGGCGACGTGGCGTTCCACTTTCTCCAGTGCCTGCACGTCGATCAGCGGGCCCTGCATGACATCGGCCTCGAAGCCGCTGCCGACTTTCATGGCACCGGCCTTTTCCGCCAGCTTGCGGGTGAATTCCTCATAGATCCCGGCCTGCGCGTAAATCCGGTTGGCGCAGACGCAGGTCTGGCCGGTATTGCGGAACTTGCAGACCATCGCGCCTTCGACTGCCGCATCGATATCGGCATCGTCGAATACGACGAAGGGTGCATTGCCGCCCAGTTCCAGAGAGACCTTCTTCACGGTATCTGCCGACTGGCGCATCAGCAGCTTGCCGACTTCGGTCGAGCCGGTGAAGCTGATCTTGCGCACGATCGGATTGGACGTCAGCTCGCCGCCGATGGCCGGTGCATCCTCGGCATCGCCCAGGACGATGTTGAAGACGCCTTTCGGGATACCCGCACGTTCGGCCAGTTCGGCGAGCGCGAGAGCGGACAGCGGCGTCTGTTCCGCCGGTTTGACAACCACGGTACAGCCCGCGGCGATTGCCGGGCCGACCTTGCGGGTGATCATGGCTGACGGGAAGTTCCAGGGCGTGATCCCGGCGCAGACACCGATGGCCTGCTTGATGACGACAAGGCGGCGGTCATTCGTCGGGCTCGGGATGACATCGCCATAGACGCGCTTGGCTTCTTCGGCAAACCACTCGAAGAAACTGGCAGCATAATTCACTTCGCCCTTTGCCTCGGCCAGCGGCTTGCCCTGTTCCAGGGTCATCAATGCGGCCAGATCGTCGACGTTTTCGAGCATCAGCTCGCCCCATTTGCGGACGATCTTTGAGCGTTCCTTCGCCGGCAGTGCGCGCCAGGACGGCAGGGCGGCATTGGCGGCGTCGATGGCTTTGCGGGTTTCGGCAGCACCCATGCGGGGCGCGTCGACAATTGTCTCACCGTTTGCCGGATTGGTGACGGCATAGGTTTTGCCGCTGTCAGCGGACACCCAGGCACCGTTGATATAGGCCTGTGAGCGCAGCAGCGATGAATCTGAAATGTTCATGGCGTTTCTCCAGCGAAATTTGAATAAGATTTTATGATTACGGAGGCCGTTGATCAGCCAGTGACGCGCACTCTAGGGGGCGCTCCGGTTTCTGTCAAAAAGCTGCCGGTTTGTGATCCGGATCACTGCGGGATGCGGCGCATCAGGCGATAAGGACCAGCAGGCAGACAGGCCGCCTCGAAGGATTAAACCATGTTGAATGCATTCCTCAGTTTTCTCGGTTATCATCCACGACAGCGTTTTGCCGTGCTGCGCGACAACACGCCCCGGCTGCTCCGCTAACCTTTCCCTTACCAGGGCGGACTAGGATCGCCGGTACAACCTGTGCCGGGAGGCCTGTCCATGCGTATTCACAGACTGGCATTGATACTGGCAGCGGCTCTGCTGGTCGGGGCCTGCTCGACGGATCAGCGTACAGATAGCGCCGGCGGCAGCGGCGATGCCAGGGTTGGCCAGCTGATGCGGGTCGCCGAGGGGTCATCGCAGGCCGGTGATGATATTGCGGCGGCTGATCTGTATTCACGGGCCAGCCGGATCGCACCGGAGGATCCGACACCGCTGATTGGTCTCGGGCGGTCATTGCGCAGGCTGGGGCAGTATGATGCCGCCCGGTCCGCCTATCGCGCGGCGCTCGATCTGACGCCGGAGGACACCGATGCCCGATACGGGCTGGGGCTGACCCTGCTGCGCCTGAACATTCCGGGGGAAGCGGTTTCGCATCTCGATGCAGCGGCAAAGGCGCGCTCCGGTGATCCGGCCATTCTCAATGCGCTGGGCGTGGCGCGCGATCTCACCGGCGCACATGCAGAAGCGCAGACAGTCTATCTGTCCGGGCTGCAGGCGGTACCTGATGACCCGGCACTGAACAATAATCTCGCCCTGTCGTTAGCACTGGGGGGTCTGTTCGATGCAGCAACCGACCTGATGAAGGAGTTGATCGCACAACCCTCTGCCAGCCGCCGGGACCGCCAGACACTGGCGCTGATTCACGCGCTGGCCGGTGATCTTGATGCCGCAGAGCGGGTTGCCTCGGATGATCTGTCAGGTGCCGAGCTGTCGCAGAACATCCGCTTTTACCGGGCGCTGCAAACGCTTGGCCCGGAAGCAAGGGCACGGGCTGTCCTGCTGGGCTCAATCGGATAAACTGGAGACTGGACGGACCGGGACGGAACGCATGAATGAAGCAGCAAACCTGAAACTGGCGGATATTCTGGCGCATCAGGAAAAGATTGTCGGGATACTGGTCGACCGTGGTGCAACCCTCGGGTTGACGGTTCTGCAGGCCATTCTGACGCTGATTATCGGCTGGCTGATAGCCGGCTGGGTCTACCGGCTTATCCGCCGGGCCCTTGGCCGCACGGCCCGTGTCGATGCGCTGCTGAAGCCGCTGATTGCCAAGACGGTACGCTATGCGATCCTGCTGTTCGTGCTGGTTGCGGTACTGGCCGAATTCGGTGTCCAGACCGCCAGTATTGTCGCAGCCCTCGGCGCGGCGGGTATCGCCATTGGTCTGGCCCTGCAGGGGACGCTGTCGAATATCGCGGCCGGCATCATGCTGCTGTTCCTGCGCCCTTTCCGGGTCGAGGATTATATCGAGGCGGACAGTATTGCCGGCACGGTGAAGGAAGTGGGATTGTTCACCACTGATCTTGAGACCTTCGACGGTCTCTACCGTTCGGTCCCGAACTCGGAAATCTGGAAGCGCCCGATTACCAATTACAGCCGCAATCCGCGCCGCCGCCTCGATGTGGTTGTCGGCCTGCATTACGACGATGATCTGGAGGCCGCGATCAGCTGTCTGGAAGCGCTGCTCGATGAACAGGATCTGGTTCTGGCTGAGCCAAAACGGGAAGTACTGGTGAAAACCCTGAACAACAGCTCGGTCGATCTGAATCTGCGGGCCTGGTGCAAAAGCGCGGATTACTGGACTCTGCTGTTCCGGCTCAACCGGCTGTCGAAACTGCGGCTGGAAGCCAACGGCTTCACCATTCCCTATCCGCAACGTGATGTGCATCTGATCCGGTCGCCGGATGCCGGTACGGACAAGACCTGATTGCTTGAGACCACCGGCAGGGCCGCTTAGGGTCGCTGAAACAGCTGATGAGGAATGATCATGACCGATAGCTTTCGCGCCCTGGTGCTTGACGAGACGGAAGGCAAGGTTGTCCAGAGTTTCAAGACACTGACAACCGGCGACCTGCCGGATGGCGATGTTACTGTGGCGGTTGAATATTCGACCCTGAATTACAAGGACGGGATGATCCTCAACGGCATTGGCCGCCTGGTCCGCAACTATCCGCATGTGCCGGGCGTTGATTTTGCCGGGACCGTGGTCAGTTCCGACAATGACCAGTACAAACCGGGGGACCGGGTGGTGCTGACCGGCTGGCGCGTCGGTGAAATGCACTGGGGCGGGTATGCCGGTCTGGCGCGGGTGAAAGCCGGATGGCTGGCACCGTTGCCGGAAGGTCTGTCGACCCGTCAGGCGATGGCTGTGGGCACGGCGGGTTTTACCTCCATGCTGGCGGTGATGGCGCTGGAAGCGCAGGGCCTGACACCGGATGATGAGGGCGAGGTGCTGGTCACCGGCGCGGCCGGTGGTGTCGGCAGCGTTGCCGTCGCGATTCTGGCCAAACTTGGCTACCGGGTCGCCGCCTCGACCGGTCGCGACAGCACGCATGATTATCTCCGGGAACTCGGCGCGACCAGTATTGTCCGCCGGGAAGAACTGTCCGAGCCGCAGAAACGCCCGCTGCTGACCGAACGCTGGTCCGGCTGTGTCGATGCGGTCGGCGGCACGACGCTGGTCAATGCGCTGGCCGGCATGCGCTACGGGGCATCCGTCGCTGCCTGCGGTCTGGCCGGCGGGGCAGAAATTTCGGGCACTGTGCTGCCGTTCCTGTTGCGCGGCGTCAACCTGCTCGGCATTGATTCTGTCATGCAGCCCTATGAAAACCGGGTGAAAGCCTGGCAGCGGGTGGTCAGTGACCTGCCGATGGACAAGCTGGAGGCCATCACCACCGTCGCGGCGTTCGATGATCTGCCGAAACTGGCGAACGATATTCTGAAAGGTCAGGTTCAGGGGCGGGTTGTCATCGACATCGCCGGCGGCTGAACCGGCGGTCTGGCACGGAATCTGCTGGTTGAGGACTGATCCGTTCAGGCTTCAACCAGTGAGACACCGATGTTCAGACTTTCCACAATGTTGATAACCGCCGCTCTGCTGGCCGGATGCGGTCCGGAAATTGTTCGCTCCACCGGTGCATCACCAGAGGACGGACCGCTTTACTGCTACAAAAGCCTGTCGGATATCACTTGTTATTCAGCGGCTTACGACCGTGACCGTCGCCGGTTGACCGGATTTGTCGGTATCCCGCCGGTGGAGGAAGACCCGTTACTGCCGGTGAAAGCCCCGCCGCCTCTGGGATCCGGCAGCCGGTCGGACTCGTAACCGGTCGCAATCCGCTATCGGCATTTCTTGCCGGGGCAGAGGCTGAAAATACCACCATCGATTGCGGTAAAAGCTTGGTTTCGTGTCAGTTCTTCGTCTAAATTGCCGCATGAAGTTTTTGTTGCCGCTTTTTCTGTCAGTCAGTCTCGGGTCATCAGCGATGGCCGCCTCACCGCCGTCCAATTACGGTGATGCCTTGCGCTGGTATGAACAGCAGGCGACGGCGGGCAATGCCCGGGCGCAGTTTCTCTATGCGATCCTGCTGCAGCGCGGTGTTTTTGGTGAGCCGGACGATGCCGCGGCGGCACGGTGGTTTGAAGCGGCGGCAAAACAGGGCCATGCCAAGGCAGCCTTCAGTCTCGGGGTGATGTACCTCTCCGGCCGGGGGGTCGCAGAAGATGCCGCAACGGCGGCGCGCTGGCTGGAAGTGGCTGCGAAGGGAAATATCTCGACGGCACAGTTCAATCTCGGGCTGCTGTACGAACAGGGCCTGGGCGTCCCGCAGGATCTGGCGCGGGCTGCTGAATATTACGAGCAGGCAGCCCAGCTTGGCCTGGCACAGGCCCAGAACAATCTGGGCGTGCTCTATCTCAGCGGCGACGGGGTGCCGCAGGACCCGGTACTGGCGATGATGTGGCTGGAACTTGCCGTGCGCAATGGCTGGGCGGAAGCGGCGACGGCCCGCACATCGCTGGCGCAACAGATGACCGGCGGCGAGGTCGATGCCGCAATGGATCTGGTCCGGCAATGGGTCGAACTGAACGGTCTCAACAACCCGTCCGCAACAGGCAACTGAAACATGACAATGCGGGTGTTCGGGCTCGCCGGATGGAGTGGCAGCGGCAAGACCACACTGATTCTGAAGCTGTTGCCGGAACTGGTGTCACGGGGTGTCACCGTCGCCTCGGTCAAACATACCCATCATTACATCGATGTGCTGCGGGATGAACCGGCGGCCCGGGCCTATCGTGATGCCGGTGCGCGGGAAGTCGGTGTCTTCGGTGCCCGGCGTTTCGCCATTGACAGCCGGCATGACGGCTTTGAGGATCCGCCCCTGTCAAAGCTGGTCAGCGCGGTCGGGCCGGTTGAGCTGTTGCTGGTTGAGGGATTCAAGGCCTATCCGCACCCGAAACTGGAAATCCACCGGGCCGCAACCGGCAAGCCGCTGCTTTACCCCGATGATCCGCAGATTCTGGGTATTGCGACGGATCTTGATATCAGCGCACCGGACCGGCAGGTCTTCGGGCTGGAAGATATCGCCGGGATTGCCGATATGGTGATGCGCCATGCGCGAATCATGGCCTCTGAATGAGTTGACCACGGCGGTCGACTGTTCTGCTATACTGCATCGAGTCACAGGAGACGGACATGGCCGGTAAAGAAGAATCGGAAGATGCCATCAATGATGCGGTGGTCGAGGTTATCGCCCTGCTGGGGGCGACAACCATGACTGTTTCGCAGATTCTGAAACTTGGGCGCGGCGCGGTGATCGAGCTGGATGCCCGTGTCGGTGATGAAGCCCGCCTGCTGGTGCGTGATAATCTCATTGCCCGTGGCGAGGTCATGGTCGTCGATGACAAGATCGGCCTGACCATTACCGAAATGGTCAAGAAAACCTTCTGAACCATCATGCCCGGCCGGATTATTCTGCTTGCTGTCTTGCTGGGATGGCCGGGTCTGGCCCCGGCATCATACGACTGCCGCTATGCGGACTGGCGCGACGCACCGCTGGCCGAACTGCAGGCCTGCAGCGACCGGGGTCATGGTCAGGCCATGTTCTGGCTGGGGCGACGCCTTGAGGCGGGCAATGTCACCATGGAATCACCGGAACGGGCAGCAGATCAGTATCGCCTTGCCCTGGCGGATGGTGTCGCCGAGGCCGGGTTCCGGCTGGGCCGGCTCTATGAAACCGGGAGTGGTGTCGCTGAAGACCGGGCGGCAGCGGCGGCGCTTTATCTTGAGGCCGCAGCGACCGGCCTGTCCGACGCCCAGTATCATTATGCCCGGTTGCGCGACGAAGCCCGCGGCGCGGACAAGGATCGTGTGACGGCGGCACACTGGTACCGGCGGGCGGCGCTGCAGGGCCATGCCCCGGCGCAATATCGTCTCGGGCTGCTGCATGCCAGGGGTGACGGGGTCGAGCGCAGCCTGACCGAGACCTTTGCCTGGTGGAAGATTGCGACAGTGAACGGACATATCGGCGCAAGGTGGGAGTTGAAGAAGCTGTCAGAACAGCTGACCCTGGAACAGTTCGCCGCCGGCCGGCAGCTGATTCTCGAGCGTCAGTCAACGGCAGTGAAATTTCGCTAGGGCAGCGCTTTCCCAAGTGCCCGGACCACCTCGGCAGGGGACAGGTCCGCCAGTGAGGGGGAACGCAGCAGGGCAACCGCCGCGCCGCGCGGGGCACAGAGATCCGGGTCTGAGACGGCGGAGAAGAGAACCAGGGCCGGGCAGCGGGTCAGCGCGACCAGATGCATCGGGCCCGTGTCATTGCCGACAGCGAGGGTGGCCTTGCGGGCTAGTGCGACGATGTCCTGAAACCGGGTACGTCCGGCAAGGCTGAGGGCTGCCGGCTGTCCGGCGATGATCTGCTGATGCAATGCCGCCTCACCGGCGCTGCCGATCAGGACCGGGGTCAGGCCGCGTTCGGCGAGTGTTGCGACCAGTGCCTGATAATGGGCTGCAGGCCAGCGTTTCTCTGGCCGGTGGGCCGAGCCGCCGGGTGCAATCAGGGCAAACCGGTCCGGCAGGTCAAGGTCGTTGAGGTCACTGTCAATCCAGTCAGTCGTGGGCGGCGGTGTCTCGGGAATACCGGCATCACGAAGCTGTTCCGCCTGCCGGTCGATGGTATGCATGTGATCCCGGTCCGGATTGCGGTGCGGATGCGAACAGCCCGGCGCAATGCCGGACCATTCCGGCGACGGTCCGGGAAAGAACAGCCGCCGGTAGCGACCGGAACGGGTTGATGTCTGAAGGTCATACACCCGGAAGAAGCCGCCGGACCGCAATGTCCTGCGCAGGGCCAGCCAGCCGGGCAGGTCAAGCCGCCCCGGGCGTCTGTCGGTCAGCACCTCGTCAAACCAGGGCGATTCGGCGGCAAGAGCGGCGAAAGGGCGGGTTGTCAGAAGGCTGATACGGGCATCGGGATGGTGCTGCCGGATTGCCTGAAACGGCCCGAACGCCTGTGTGAAATCTCCGAGTGCGCCGAGCTTGATCACCAGTATGCGGCGCAGGTCGTCGCCGGTCATCGATCCATATCGAGATAGTAAACCTCGTTATAGACATCGAGGGTCCTGGTGCACATCTGCTCCAGCGAGAAATTATCCCGGATATTCCCGATTGCCCGGAGCGAGAGGTCTTCACGCTGTGCCGCATCCATCGCGATGATGGCGCTGATTGCCTCGGCCAGCGAGGACGGGTCACGCGGCTTGAACAGGCGGCCGGTATCGCGTCCGCCGATGATTTCCGGTGCCGCGCCATGGGCCGGCGCAACGACCGGACGGCCCATCGCCTGCGCTTCGGCAACCACCCGGCCAAAAGCCTCCGGATCGGTTGAAGCGGACACGACAACATCAGTCAGCATATAGGCGGCGGGCATGTCATTGCAGTGATCGACGATATGCACGACCTGCCCCAGATCATGTTTCTCGACCAGCTTCTCCATCTCCCGCCGGTAGGAGGCGGTGGCTCCCTTGCCGACGATCAGGCAGCGGACATCGGGGCGTCCCAGTTCGGCCAGGGCGCGGATCAGCAGCAACTGGCCTTTCCACCGCGACAACCTGCCCGGCAGCATGATCACCGGCGCGCCGTCCGGCAGCCGCCATTCGTTCGACAGCTGGATAATCCGTTCCGCGCTGACCGTTGCCGGATCAAACCGCGACAGATCGACACCCCGATGGATGACCCGCATCATGTCGCGTCCGATTCCGTGCTTGCGTTCAATCCGGTTGGCGATGAATTCGGAAATCGCAATGACCCGGTCGCCGCGCGCCATGATGCTGTTGTACCAGCGTTTGACCGGACCATTGTCGTTATAGGCACCGTGATAGGTGGTGACGAAGGCCCGCCCCAGCCGTTTTGCGGCATAAAACGCGCTCCAGGCCGGTGCCCGCGAGCGGGCATGGATAATGCGGGCGTTGCGGGTCTGGGCCAGATCGGCAAGACGGCGGATATTGCGGAACATGGTCAGCGGATTCTTGCTGGCCAGCGGCATGGTGAAATGCTCCGCCCCGGCGCGTTCCAGCTCGCGGACCATCGCCCCGCCGGCCGATGCGACCAGTGCGATACCACCATGTTCGACAATTGCCCGGGCGATTTCCACGGTCCCACGCTCTACCCCGCCGGCTTCCATGCGCGGCAGAACCTGAAGTACGCAGGGCGGTGCCGGCGGCAATTCCGTTGCCGGTGTCAGGGTGTTAGGATGATCGCCGTTACTCATCAGGATTTATCTGTCATGTCCGAATCAACAGAAGTGTCGCATAGCGGTGAGCCGCCCGAGAGTCTAGCACGACCGGACGGTGCGACAATCGCCTTCCATCGCAGCAGGGGCAGCTCACCGGGTGTGGTTTTCCTCGGCGGCTTCATGTCCGACATGTCCGGCACCAAGGCTGTCGCGCTGGAAAACTGGTGCCGGGCGCGGGATGTCGGTTTCCTGCGCTTCGATTATCGCGGTCACGGCCAGTCCTCTGAACGGTTCGAGGATGGCTGTATCGGCGACTGGGCGGATGATGCCCGGCTGGCTATCGAACAGCTGACCGAAGGGCCGCAGATCCTGGTCGGGTCCAGCATGGGCGGCTGGATATCCCTGCTCACCGCGCTCAGCCTGCCGTCACGTATCTGCGGGATTGTCGGTATCGCCGCGGCGCCCGATTTCACGGAAGATCTGATGTGGCCGTCCTTTACCGAGGACCAGCGCCGGGAGATTCTGGACCGGGGGCGGCTCGAAATTCCCACCGAATACGGGGATGATCCCTATGTCATCACCCGCCGTCTGATTGAGGATGGCCGTCAGAATCTTGTGCTGGCGGACGACCGTTTGCTGATCGACTGCCCGGTCCGGCTGCTGCAGGGCATGGAAGATCCGGATGTTCCCTGGCGGACGGCGTTGCGGATTTCAGACAAACTCGGTTCTGGCGACGTGCATGTGGAACTGGTCAAGGATGGCGATCACCGGCTGTCGCGGGAACAGGATATCGCGATGATCTGCCGGGCGGTCGGCGAGTTGCTTCAGAAATCGTCTTCATAGATTGACCGCAGGCCCTCGCGGTAGGTCGGATAGGCCAGCTCGACCGCCAGTTCGGTGCGTATGCGCCGGTTGCTGACCCGCCGGTTGTCGTTCCAGAAGCTCAGTGCCATCTCGGACATTTCGGCCTTCGCTTCCTCGAACGGGATCAGCGGTGGCGGGTCAATCCCCATAAGTTCGCAGGCATAGGCCGTGACTTCCGCCGGTGGCGCCGGTTTGTCGTCACAGACATTATAGGCCGCAGCCGGGTTCGGATGGTCGATGGAGGCGGCCAGGGTGGCTGCGATATCCTCGACATGGATGCGGGAGAAACAGTGACCGGGTTTGTCGATCCGCCGCGCCCGTCCCGACCTGATCTGGTCAAAACTGCTGCGTCCGGGCCCGTAGATGCCGGCCAGCCGGAAGACATGCACCGGCAGGCCGAGGGCGTACCAGTGATCCTCTGCCTCGACCCGCGCCTGGCCGCGCCGGCCGGAGGGTCGCAGGGGAGCGGATTCGTCAACTTCGGCCCCGTCCGTATTGCCATAGACGCCGGTGGTCGACAGATAGCCCGCCCATTGCAGCGAATCGAGTCGCATGATGTCCGGCCCGTGCCGGGTCAGGGTGGGACAGGTGTCCCTGCCGGGTGGTATCGAATCGATGATATGGGTGGCCCCGGCCAGCGCCCCGGACGGGCTTTTCATGTCCTGTTCATCGCTGAACAGATGCGCCTCGATGCCGTATCGCCAGAGCAAAGTCTGTTTTTCCGGGGTGCGGCAGGTGCCCGCGACATCCCATCCGCGGTCCAGCATGCGGCGGGCAAGGGCCAGGCTGGAGAACCCCAGCCCGAAACAAAAAAGTCGTTTGCTCTCTGGCATGGCCCCTTATCGCTTGACCGTGGATGTTGACCGTCGAAAGTAGGAGCCATGACCCAGCACCACAACCGATGGATTGCCGCGACAGCTGCCTTTTTCACTGTTCTGATTGTCCAGCCTCCTGCAGATGCCCAGGTTACGGATGAAAAGAAGTACGAAAACTGCATGGAACTGGCGCTGAAAGATCCCGAAAGGGCCTTCGATGCGGCGACCGCCTGGCAAAATCTGGGCGGGGACGAGCCGGCACGGCATTGCGCCGCTGTCGCCCTGTTTCATATCGGACATTTTGCCGAAGCCGCGAAACGGTTCGAGATGCTGGCGATCAATTCCGGTCTGAATGCAACCCTGAGGGCGGAAGTGATGGCGCAGGCCGGACAGGCCTGGTTGCAGGCGGGTATGCCGGACAAGGCGGAAGGGGCGTTCAGCGATGCCATCGTCATCATCCCGAAAGATCCGTCGGTCTGGATTGACCGGTCTGTCGTGCGGGCCGGGGTTGGCGATTATGACGGGGCGATTCTGGACCTCAGCCAGGCCTTGCGTCTGGACCCGGACCGGGCCGATGCGTTGACTCTGCGGGCTGCGGCCTACCGGCAGACAGGACGGCTGGCAGCGGCGGCAGAGGATGCCAATTTCGCCCTGCAGAAAGAACCGGCGAACCCCGAAGCCCTGCTGGAGCGGGGTGCGATCCGCCGGACAAGGGGTGATCTGGCGGGCGCGCGGCAGGACTGGATCGAGGTCTTGCGGATCACCCCGAATTCACCCACTGGTGAGACCGCCCGGCAGAATATCGAAAAGATGGATATGAAGGTTCAGTAGCCGTTTATTCGGCAGCCAGCGGCTGATCGAAGATCCGGAACTGGTTCTTGCCGCCGTTCTTGGCCTCGTACATGGCGGTGTCGGCATTCTTGATCAGGTCGTCGGCGGACTGTCCGCCGTCAGGATAGAGCGCGATGCCGACACTGGCAGAAACATCGGCCTGGCTGCCGTCAATGACGATCGGCTGCTTGATGACGTCGACGATCTTCTTGCCGACAATCTGCGAGTGAGAACGTTCCGGCATATTTTCGATCAGCACGACGAACTCGTCACCGCCGAACCGGCTGATGGTGTCGCTGTCGCGCATCGATTCGACCAGCCGGTCAGCGACGATCTTCAGCAACTCGTCGCCGGCATTATGGCCCATCTCGTCATTGACCCGCTTGAAGCCGTCGAGGTCGAGATAGGCGACGCCGACGATCTGTTTGGTTCGCCGGGCAACCTTCAGCAGATGCTCCAGCCGATCCCAGAACAAGGCGCGGTTGGCGAGCCCGGTCAGCTGGTCATGATGGGCCATGTGATACAGCCGCTGTGCCATACGGGCCTGCTGGATGGAATAGCGGATGGAGCGTTCCAGCACCTCCGGTGTGATTTCACCCTTGACCAGATAATCGGCGGCACCGGCTTCCATGACATTATTATCAACAACCCAGTCCTCAACCCCGGTCAGGATGATGACCGGCTTCACGCATCCCTTGTCGATGGCTTCGCGCAGCACATCCAGTCCGGTTTTCGGACCCAGCAGGTAGTCGATGATATAGACATCATAGCTGTTGTTCGCCATCGCCGTCAGGGCGTCGTCGTTGTCACTGGTCCAGTCCAGCTCGTAACGTTCGCGACGAATCTCCGCCAGTTGCTTGCGGGTAATCCGGTAATCGTCCTCGTTATCGTCAAGCATCAGAACGCGGATCACGCGGCCGGCCTTGCTTAAGGGCATTGGTCAGACTCCCTGCTTTGATGATGCAGCATAACAGGTGCTGCAACTGTATTAAAAGCCACTCTGGCACAGCCAGATCTGGTCGCGGCCGGGGCGTCGGGGCTGTTCCTGCTCCAGATCCCGGAAGGATCCGTACCAGACGGCTGAACCACAGCCTGCCTGATGGAGCAGACGGGCCATATCCTGCCGGTGATACCAGCGATGGACCTGCCAGCTTTCGTCCCGGCGCAGCGTTTTGCCGACCGCATCAACTTCCTCAAAAAGCCATTTCTCGCGATATTGTCGCAGGTCGGCGTTAACCAACCGTTCACAGGCACTGACCCGGATCCTGTTGCCGGTTTCCGGATGGCGGATATCGGGCAGTTGCTGGACTGACGGATCCGGGTGCATCAGTGCCGGTGCGGCGGCGATATCAATCAGATCAAAGCAGAGCAATCCGCCCGGTTGTAATACAGCGAGGGCC
The DNA here is from genome assembly GCA_040219025.1 of Rhodospirillales bacterium. Classification (GTDB taxonomy): domain Bacteria; phylum Pseudomonadota; class Alphaproteobacteria; order Rhodospirillales; family HT1-32; genus HT1-32. Next base: position 438,714 of record JAVJTE010000020.1, read on the forward strand.
TCGCGGAGTGCCGCCACCACATCGACGTCACTTTCCAGTTCCTGCAACATGCGGAAGGGGGCGATCACCAGCGCATAGCGCCGGTCCCGGGGCAGCTTGCGGACATCACCCCGGATCATCCGGAACCGGTCCGCAGGGGCGGGCTGACCCCACCGGTTCCCGGCCTCGATCATCTCATCGCAGATTTCCAGGGCTGTCGCATCAGTTCCCGAAGCGGCAATCTGTCGCGAAATGCGTGCCGTGCCGGCTCCCAGCTCCAGCACGGGGCCGCCGAACCGCTCCGTCAGACGCAGGTAATAGCCGGCGTGATCGCCAATCAGCGGTGCGTCAAATACCGCTCTAACATCATAAGTTTCATGATACAGTGACACGAGGCGGGTTCTGCTTTCTGCCTGACGGGGGTTCGCAGAAAGAACATAATAACGGGGGGATTGTCGATATGGCAGGTGGACCAAGCGCGGAAATAAAGCGGGGCAGCGCAACACGCGATCAGTCTCATCTGGTACAGGAAAGCTGGGGGCATCTGCTGCGCAACTTCCTGATCGTCGCCCTTGTCGCGGCCTCTGTCTGGGTGCTGGTCAGCGGTGTGCGTTTCAGTATCGGCTATGGCTCGCATGTTATTTTCTCCCCCTTTGAGGTTGAGGAACCTGCCGCAGGTCACAGTGAGCAGAAACCGGCGGAGGCAGAAGGCGAAGACGGGGATATGACGACCGCCTGGCTGATTCTGTTCGGGGTGCTGATAGGCGGTGGCCTGCTGCGCGGTCTGCTGATCCAGCTGCCGTCCTGGCGCAGCTCCGAAGGTGATGGCATGGGGACATCGCTGGAACATTTTCACGCCACCTACGATCATCCGGAGGAGGGCCATCAGCCCCGTTATGACCAGCCCGATTTTGCCCAGGCCGGTCGCCGGGCGGTGATGACCACGCTGACGGTCGGCACCGGCGGCTCCGGCGGTATCGAGGCACCGGTCGTCCCGATCGGTGAATGTATCGGGGCAGGCTGGTCGCGGCTGCTGAACGTGCCGAACCCGGATGACCTGCGGATTTTCCAGATGGCGGGAATTGCCGCCGCGGTTGTGACCCTGCTGGATGCGCCCTTCACGGCGGCCCTGTTTGCGGCGGAGGTCATCTATACCGACCGGGTGCTTTACCGGACGCTGATGTACTCACTGGTCGCGGCGCTGGTCGCCTATGCCCTGAACAATCACTTTCTCGACTTCCAGCCGCTGTTCACGACAGAGGGGCACAGCCATGCCTATAACCTGTTTGAATATGCCGAGATTGCCGCGGTGGCACTGATCTGTTCCGCCCCGGCCGGGCTGGGTGTCGGCTGGGTTTTCAGAATGACAAAAACCGCCCTGAAGCCGATCCCGTCGCTGTTCCGGGGGGCGGTTGGTGTCGGGCTGGCCGGGCTGCTGGCGCTGGCTGTCTGGAGCTGGCTTGGCATTGAGCCGTTCCACATTCTGGGCGTTGGCGAGGAGACCATCGCGATGGTGATGGGCGGTGAGGGGAATGCCCTGCTGCAGGTCTGGTGGGTGCTGTTCCTGCTGGTCGCGACCAAGGCGGTTGCGACCGGGCTGACCCTCGGCTCCGGCGGCTCCGCCGGGGCGCTGGTGCCGGCGATGTTCATGGGGGGCCTGATGGGCGGTGGCGTCTATCACCTGCTCAATTCCCTCGGTTACGCTTCCTCCGGCGATCCGGCGCTCTATGTGGTCGCCGGTCTGGCATCGGCACTGGTTGCTGTTGTTCAGGTACCGCTGGCGGCGATTGCCTTTGTCATGGAAGTTTTCGGGGCGACCTTCGGTCCGCCGGCCATCGTCTCCTGCGTGCTGACCTACATGATCGCCAAACGGCTGCGGCTTTATGCCGAGCCGAAGAAGCGCCCCTCGGAGGAATAGGCCGGGTATCGCCGGGCCTGGCGCGAGAGAGTCAGTCTTCTTCTCCGCCGGGTTCGGCATTGCGGGCTTTTTCGGCGATTTCGCTGATCTGGCCGCGGGTGACATTCATGAACAGTTCGCCGCCGACAATTTTCATAACCGGCCCGAAGCGGCAATAGCCCATACATTTTTTCTGTTCGATCCGGACCTCGCCGCCCAGTTCATCCTGCAGGCGGAACAACAGCCGCTCGGAGCCCGAGCCGCCACAGCTGCGTTGTCCGCCATGGCGCTGGTTGGTGCAGATATAGAGGGTCGGTTTGCTGTCGGACATGGGTCGTCAGCCTTTGCCAGCCGCCCGCAGGGCGTCGCGGTGTTCCCGGAACCAGACATACAGCCCCGAGGCGGTGATGATCGCCGCACCGAGGAAGGTAAACCCGTCCGGGATATGGCCGAAGACCAGCCAGCCGGCGATTGCCGCAAAAACCAGCAGGGCATAGGTAAAGGGTTGCAGGCTGGAAGCCGGTGTTATCTCGAATGCCTTGATCAGGCTGAAATGCCCGGCAGCACCCATGACACCGGAATAGATCATCAGCAGCCAGTGTTCCGATGTCATCGGCGTCCAGTAGAAGGGGGCAACGAACGACAGGACAACGAAGCCGACAGCGGCGGTATAGATCAGCGTGATCCGGCCCGGATCAACGGCGACCATGCGGCTCAGTACCTGATAAAACGCGAAGATGACGGCGGCGGCAACGGCGATCAGCATGGCCGGGTCGGCTTCCGAGAAACCCGGACGGATGATGACCATTGCGCCCAGAAACCCGATGATGATGGCGGTCCAGCGATGAATACCGACCCGCTCTCCCAGCATCGGAATCGCCAGAATGGTGACAATCAGCGGCGCTGTCGCACCGATGGCATGGGTGTCGGCCAGCGGCAGATAGGAAAAGGCCAGGACAAAGACACCGATTTCAAAGACCAGCAGGATGCCCCGGAATATCTGCAGTTTCGGGCGCAGGGATTGCCGGGCAAGGCGCAGGGGATTGGTTCTTGTCCAGACCAGTGCGAACAGGCAGAAAATGGCGAACCGGATCCACAGTAACTGCGGAATAGCATAATGTTCGACCAGCAGCTTGTTGATCGCATCCATGGTTGCGAGGACCAGCATGGCGAACAGAACCAGCGCAATCCCCTTGCCGGATGCGCGTGCGGGTATAATTGTCGCCATATTCATCCCCGATTAAAGACACTGCTGCTATACCGCGCCTGTCACCGCCGTGAAAGCCCTGTCGCCTGATGTCCCTGTTCCGATCCTTTGCCACTGTTGCTTCCAACACCCTGGTCAGCCGGGTTCTGGGCTTTGCCCGTGATATCCTGATTGCCTCCACGCTGGGCGCGGGCACCGTTGCGGATGCCTTCTTTGCGGCCTTCAAGCTGCCGAACCTGTTTCGCCGCCTGTTTGCCGAAGGTGCGTTCAACGCGGCCTTTGTGCCGATGTATGCCCGGCGGCGCGAAGGCGACGGGGCGGCGGATGCGCAGGCCTTTGCCGATGCGGTCTTCACCATCATGACGACGGTGCTGATCGGGCTGGTGATTCTGGTTGAGGCCGGGCTGCCCTGGCTGATGCAGGTGATCACCCCGGGCTTTGCCCTGATTCCGGGCAAAATGGAGCTGGCGACGGACCTGACGCGGATCACCTTTCACTACATCCTGCTGATCTCGCTGGTGGCGATGATGTCCGGGGTGCTGAATTCCGTCGGCAAGTTCGGTGCGGCGGCGGCCACCCCGATCATTCTGAACCTGACCCTGATCGCGGCGATTACCCTGTTTGCCGGACGGGCGGAGACACCGGGCCATGCGCTGGCCTGGGGGGTTGCGGTGGCCGGTGTTCTGCAGTTCCTCTGGGTTGCCAGTGCCTGCCGTGCCGCTGCCGTGATGCCGCGGCTGCAACGGCCGCGCCTGACCCCTGACGTCAAAACCATGATGGTGCGGATGATTCCCGGCGTCATCGGGGCCGGGGTCTACCAGATCAACCTGATCGTCGATATGATCATCGCAACGCTGGTTGCGGACGGCGCGCTGTCCTTCCTGTATTTTGCCGACCGGGTAACACAGCTGCCGCTGGGTGTGGTGGGTGTCGCCATCGGTACGGCCCTGCTGCCGCTGCTGAGCCGCCAGCTGCGGGCCGGGCGCGAGGCCGAGGCGATGGCGAACCAGAACCGGGCTATCGAGATGTCGCTGCTGTTCACCCTGCCGGCGGCGGCAGCACTTGTCATCATTCCCCTGCCGATTGTCGCCACCCTGTTCGAACATGGCCGGTTCAATGAGGCGGACAGCCTTGCAACGGCTGGCGCGCTGGCGGCCTTTGCGGTCGGTCTGCCGGCCTATGTCCTGATCAAGGTGCTGGCGCCGGGCTTTTTCGCCCGTGAAGATACCCGCACCCCGGTGCGCATTGCCATCGTCGCCCTGATCGCCAATGTGGTCCTCAATCTGGCGCTGATGGGGCCGCTGGGTCATGTCGGCGTGGCGCTGGCGACGGCGATCAGTGCCTGGCTGAATGTCATTCTGCTGGCGATCACGCTCCGCCGTCGTGGTGGCCTGACCCTTGATGCCCGGTTGCTGTCGCGGTTGCCCCGGATCGTTGCCGCGACCGCCGGCATGGCGGTGCTGCTATGGTTCCTCCTGCCCTATGCGCAGGCCTGGGATGGCGGCTCGGCGGCGATGCGTGTTCTGGGGCTGGGGATGCTGATTGCGTCGGGCATGGTCGTCTTCGGCCTGCTGGCACAGCTGACTGGAGCGGCCCGGCTGGCGGAAATCCGGGCGATGATGCGCCGGACGCCTTGATATTACGGACATCCCGCGCCATAACCCGCGGCCTGCAAGACCTGCTTTTCAACAGACGGTTACATCGCAATGAAGCGTATTTTCTCCGGCGTTCAGCCGACCGGTAATCTGCATCTCGGGAACTATCTCGGGGCGATCCGTAATTTTGCCCGCCTCCAGAACGACTATGAGTGCATCTATTGCATGGTCGACATGCATGCGATCACCGTCTGGCAGGACCCGAAAGAACTGCGCCGCAATACCCGGGAAGTGGCCGCCGGCATGATTGCCGCCGGCGTCGATCCGGCGAGCAACATCCTGTTTAACCAGAGCCAGGTTTCGGCACATGCTGAACTGGCCTGGATCTTCAATTGTGTTGCGCGCCTCGGCTGGCTGGACCGGATGACCCAGTTCAAGGAGAAGGCCGGCAAGGACAAGGAACGGGCCTCCACCGGGCTTTATGTCTATCCGAACCTGATGGCGGCTGACATTCTGATCTACAAGGCGACCCATGTACCGGTCGGTGAAGACCAGAAACAGCATCTGGAACTGGCCCGAGATATTGCGCAGAAGTTCAACCATGATTACGGGGTTGACTGTCTGCCGGTGGTGGAGCCGATCATTTCCGGTCCGGCAACGCGGGTGATGAGCCTGCGGGATGGCGCAAAGAAAATGAGCAAGTCCGATCCGTCGGATGCCTCGCGCATTACGATGACCGATGATGCGGATACCATTGCCCGCAAGATCAAGAAGGCGAAAAGCGACGCCGAGATGTTGCCGATCGATCCGGTGGGTCTTGAAGGCCGCCCGGAAGCCCGCAATCTGGTCGGCATCTATGCCGCGCTGGCTGACATCACGGCGGAAGAAGTACTGCGGACGTTTGGTGGTCAGGGCTTTGGCACTTTCAAACCGGCTCTGGCCGATCTGGCCGTGGAAAAGCTGGCCCCGATCTCGGCGGATATGAAGCGGCTGATGGATGATCCCGATCATCTCGACGGTATTCTGCGTGCCGGTGCGGAAAAGGCCCATGAACTGGCCCGGCCAGTCCTGCGTGAAGTGCAGGATATCGTGGGCTTTCTGCACCCGTAAATCAGCTGTCATGCCCCGCCGCCCGCGAGGTGGCGGGGCTGACTTTCTTTTGTCGTCACCGGGATGCTAGTCTGCCGGTCGTCTGAACCCGTCCGGGGCCATTGCCATGACCGATTCCCATCACATCACCACCGCAGAGCAGCTTGAATCACTCTATGGCCAGCCCTCCTTCACGGCGCTGGACAAGGAGGTGGACCATATCACGCCGCATTACCGGCAGATGATCGCGGCCTCGCCCTTCGTGGTGCTGTCGACGGTCGGGCCGGAGGGGACGGACTGTTCACCCCGGGGTGACCCGCCGGGCTTTGTGCAGGTGCTGGATGACCGCACCGTCGCCCTGCCGGACCGGCCCGGGAATAACCGGATCGATTCGCTGCGCAATATCGTCCGCGACCCCCGTGTGTCCCTGCTGTTTCTGATTCCCGGCATGGGCGAGACGCTGCGGATCAACGGTGAAGCGGTGATCAGCACCGACCCTGATCTGATGGCCGGCTTTACGATGCAGGGCAAACTGCCGCAAAGCCTGCTGGTGGTGACGGTCGGGCGGATCTATTTCCAGTGCCAGAAGGCGCTTGCCCGCTCGCGGCTGTGGCAGGCGGATGCTCAGGTCGACCGGGCGTCACTGCCCACCGCCGGTGACATCATCAAGGGGCTGACCCGGGCAGAATTTGATAACCGCCAGTATGATGCGGACTATCCGGAACGGATGAAGCGAACGATTTACTGACGCCGGTATCACCGCTGTTTCTTGCGGGCGTGATAGGTCAGCGCCAGCGCAATGCAGTGCGCAAGCTCTCTGTCCGGCAACGGTCCTGACCCGTCGATCAGCAGGGCCCGGCTGCCTGCGAACCTGAATTTATCCCCGTAATGCTGCCGGAATTCCTCGATCAGTCCGGTCTGGCAATGCACATACACTGCAAGACAGCCATTATCCGCCCCGATCCGCACCGTGGTGCCAACGGCTTTGCGGACCGGAAGCCAGGCGGGCTGCCCCCATTTCAGACATTCCGTCACACCCCCGGTTTCCGGCAGGGTTCGGGCAGTCTCGCGGATCAGGTCGCGTATATGCAGAGCCGACGGCAGGATCTCCGGTGGCATCTGGTCGAAGGCGGTTCTGATGTCCGGATCCATGCTGCCTCTGCTGTTCTGTGCCGATGTCAGAAGGATATCAGGAAGCAGGCGGATTCTCGACACCGCTTTATCCGCATGCCGTGACGGATTAGTCTCCGCCCGCATCCGGCTGTCTGCCGCTTCATTCAGGGTTTATCGTCATGCCATCTGCCGCGCGAAAATTTGACGTGATCGTCATCGGTGCCGGTGCTGCGGGGATGATGTGTGCGCTGACGGCCGGTGGTCGCGGGCGTCGGGTCCTGCTGCTGGATCATGCGGAGAAGGTCGGCAAGAAGATCCTGATATCCGGTGGCGGGCGCTGCAATTTCACCAATCTGTATTGCGAGCCCGGGAATTTCCTTTCCGGGAACCCGCATTTCTGCAAGTCGGCGCTGGCCCGCTATACCCAGTATGACTTTATCGAAATGGTCGATCGTCACGCTATCGCCTGGCATGAGAAGACGCTGGGGCAACTGTTCTGTGATGAGTCCGCGCGACAGATCGTCGCCATGCTGACGGCGGAATGTGACGGGGCAGGGGTGGAAACCCGCACCGGTTGCGCGGTGACTGCGGTCAGCCGCTCTGATCATTTCCAGGTTGAAACCGGTCAGGGGGATTTCACCGCGTCCTCACTGGTTCTGGCAACCGGCGGGCTGTCGATTCCAAAGATGGGAGCAACCGGGTTTGCGCACCAGATTGCCCGGCAATTTGACCTGCCGCTGACCGATATCCGTCCCGGCCTTGTGCCCCTGACCTTTGCCGGGGAGATCCGGGACATGATGACGGGGCTCAGCGGTGTGGCCCTGAACTGTGTGGCAACAGCAGGGACTGCCGCGTTTCAGGAGGCGATGCTGTTTACCCATCGCGGCCTGTCCGGCCCGGCGATCCTGCAGGCGTCATCCTACTGGCGGCATGGCGGTGATATCCGGCTCGACATGCTGCCGGGCGAGGTGGCGGCAGACAGGCTGGTTGATCTGAAGGCGGTACGCCCCCGCGCCGAGGTGAAGACGGTCCTGGCCGATCTGCTCCCCTCCCGGCTGGCGGCGGCGCTGGCGGACCGGCTGCCCGCGAAGCCGATGGGGGATATTCCGGATCGCGACCTCCGGGGCTTCGGGCAGATGCTGAATGACTGGTGCCTGACCCCGGCAGGGAGCGAGGGTTATGCCAAGGCCGAAGTGACGCTGGGTGGCATCTCGACCGATGCCCTGTCATCGAAAAGCATGGAGGCCCGGACGGTTCCCGGCCTGTTTGTCATTGGCGAAGCTGTTGATGTGACGGGCTGGCTCGGCGGCTATAATTTTCAGTGGGCCTGGTCGAGCGGCCATGCGGCGGGTCTCGTCGCCTGACGACCGCCGGGTCGCCCTATTGCTCGATATCCTCGTCCAGAAAGACCCGGATGATATCGTCAAAGCTCTGCTCTGCGGTGAAGCCGAGAGCCAGGGCCCGGCTGGCATCAAACCGTTCCGGCCAGCCGGCAATGACCTGCCGGATCGCCGGGTCCGGCTGGTGGCGGATCAGTTTGACGGCGGCGTCTCCCCCATGCCGGCGGAGTGCCTCGATCTGTTCACCGACGGTGGCGCTGACACCCGGCATGTTGAGAGTGCGCCGGTTGCCGATCAGGCTGCTGTCCATCACGCAGGCATGGGCCAGATAGCCGGCGGCAGCACGCGGGCTGGCGAACCAGTGACGTACATCTGTATCAACCGGCAGGATGGCCTCGCGGCCTTGCAGGGGTTCGCGAAGGATGCCGGAGAAGAAGCCGGAAGCGGCCTTGTTCGGCTTGCCGGGCCGGATGCAGATCGTGGGGACACGAATGCCGATGCCGTCGATAAAGCCGCGCCGGGTATAATCGGACAACAGCATCTCGCCGATGACTTTCTGGACCCCGTAACTGTTCTGGGGTGAATTGATGAAATCGTCGGGGATGCTTTCCGGATAGGGGCCACCAAAGGTGGCGACGGAGGAGGTGAAGATAAAGCGCGGGCAGTAGGGTGAATTGGCCCCCTCCAGCCGGATGGCCTCCAGCAGATTGCGGGTGCCCTCCATATTGACCCGGTAGCCCTTCTCGAAATCCGCTTCCGCCTCGCCCGAGACGACAGCGGCGAGGTGAATAATCAGGTCAGGGTGATCGGCGATCAGGGGGGCGATAGCCGATGGATTGGTGATATCGCAGGTAACGGGCCTGATCTCGCAGGTGAAACCATCGGGTACGGGCGGCGGTGTGATATCGGCCAGGGTCAGTTTCCCGATGGCCGCCGGCCCTTCGCCCCGGGCAAAGGCGGCAAGCAATTTGGCACCGATCATGCCGCCGGCACCGGTTATGAGAATATGCATCAGACGATCATCCGGATTCCGGTAAACAGGGGGAAGCATATCATTCCCGAAGCCAACGAACAGACCAAATCAGAGCCCCGCGTTCTTCTCCGGCGGCTTGTCCCGGATTCTGCGGACGACAGAAAATTCATTACTTTCAATGGATCGTAGCCGCCACCGGGACTATACAGAACAGAAGCGTGATGTTCCCCCGGCGTACCGGAAAACTGACAGGCCGACCCTTATGCAGATGAATGCCGACGCCATTGCAGAACTTGCCGACCCCTCGGTGTTGCGTGTTGCCATGAATATGGGCAACAAGCTGCTGACCAGCGGCCTTGATGAACGGGGGGTGCCGCAGGGTGTCGGGCCCGATGTGCTGCGCTCTGTTGCTGCGGCGCTGGGTTTGCGCAGTGACATTCTGCCGTTTGCCATGCCCGGCGATATCATTGATGCGGCTGCCGCCGGGTCGTGGGATCTGGCGCAGATGGCTTTTGAGCCGAAACGGGCTGAACTGGTGGATTTCACGGCCAGCTTCGTCGAGGTTGCGGCGACCTATCTGGTTGCGCCGGGTTCTGACTTTCAGGCTCCGGCAGAGCTGGACCAGCCGGGTGTCCGGATCGCGGTACCGGCCCGTGCCGGTTATGACCATTTTCTGACCCGCAACCTCCGCCATGCGACGCTGCATCGCGGGGCAAACCACCGGGCTGCCTTTGAGCTGTTTGTCGCTGAGGGGCTGGAGGCTTTTGCCGGGCTGGCACCGGCGCTGGGAGCATATGCAAAGGAATATCCGGGATCGCGGATTCTGCCCGGCTCTTTTACGACCATGGGACAGGCGGTGGCGACGCGCCCCGGCCACCCGGCGCTGCATGCCTTTGCCGGGCAGGTCATTGCCGATCTGAAGACCAGCGGTGAAATCGCTGAAATTGTCGCCCGGCACGGCATGGCCGGCAAGCTGCAGGTTCCGTCATCCTGACAGGCCGGGGTTTTCATCTGTCGGCGTTTGCGTGGTTCAGGGCTGTGCGGTTAGGCTGCCGGTATGCCTGACGATATCATCCTGCTTTCCGAACGCATCAGTACCGATCCGCTGGTGACAATGCTGACCGGCGCCAATCCGGATCTGGTCATCCATCATGCCGATACGCTGGCCAAGCTCCGCCGGGTTATTGATCCGTCCCGGCGCCAGCGCCTGATTTCCTATCACACCCGTGTCATTGTCCCGGCGGACATTCTGGAAGCGATTGGTCCGGCCTATAATTTTCACCCGGGGCCGCCCCGCCGTCCCGGCCTGTTTCCCGGCACCTGGGCGCTGTATGAAGGTGATCGCCAGTTTGGCGCGACCGTGCATGAGATGACGGCGACGGTCGACAGTGGCCCGATTGTCGGCCTGGGCTGGTTCGATATCGAGCCGGAGATGACCATTCTGGAACTCGACAGCCTGACCCATGAACTGATGCGTGACCTGTTCCGCCAGCTGGCCCCGCTGCTGGCCCCGCTGCTGGCCGGTGCGGATGGCCGGCTGGAGCCGGTCGACGTGTCGTGGAGCGGGCGCAAGACCACCCGCCGGGACTATGAGGCCCTGCTGGAGCTGCCGGCCGATGTCGATGCGTTCGAGTTCCATCGCCGGTTGCGCGCGGTTGGTATCGGGCCGGAACATGCCCTGCATTTCTATCTGCATGGCCGGAAATTTGCGCTGGATGCCGGCGATATGGGTGACATTGTCATCGGCGGCGAAAAAGTGGAGATCTGAACAGCATGAACGAGACCCCGACACGCACCCCGCTGGCGGGTCTGCGCATTCTGGAATTCGTCCATATGGTCATGGGGCCGAGTTGCGGGCTGATACTGGCGGACCTTGGTGCGGATGTGATCAAGATCGAAGCCGTTGGCGACGGCGATTCAACCCGTCGTCTGATGGGCTCCGGTGCCGGTTTTCACCCGACCTTCAACCGGAACAAGCGAAGCCTGGCGATCAATATCAAGGATCCGGAAGGCCTGAAAGTGCTGCACCGGCTGGTTGCGACGGCTGATGCGGTGACCGAGAATTTCCGGCCGGGGGTGATGGACCGTCTGGGCCTTGGTTATGAGGCACTGAAGGGGATCCGGCCGGATCTGATCTATTGTTCGATGAAGGGCTTCATGCCCGGTCCCTATGAAAACCGCACCGCGCTGGACGAGGTGGTGCAGATGATGGGCGGTCTGGCCTATATGACCGGCCCGCCCGGTCGTCCGCTGCGGGCCGGTACCTCGGTCAATGACATCATGGGCGGCATGTTCGGGGCCATCGGCATCATGGCGGCATTGCGGGAGCGTGATGCAACCGGCAAGGGCGCACATGTGCAAAGCGCCCTGTTCGAGAACAACATTTTTCTGGTCGCCCAGCATATGGCCCAGTTTGCGGTGACCGGCAAGGCGGCGGACCCGATGCCGAACCGGATTTCGGCCTGGGGCATCTATGATGTTTTCATCACATCGGATGACGAACAGGTTTTTCTGGGTGTGGTCAGTGACAAGCAATGGCCGGTGTTCTGTGAAGCCTTTGGCGCGCCTGATCTGGCGGCAGACGAAAGCCTGCGGACAAACAATCAGAGGGTTGCATCGCGCGAAAGGCTGATCCCCGTTATCGGCGAGATCTGCCGCCGCTACAACAAGGCGGAACTGATCGCGAAATGCGAGTCGGTCGGCCTGCCGCATGCGCCGATCACCCGTCCCGAAGACCTGTATGATGACCCGCATCTGAACCGGTCCGATGGCCTGGTTGACCTGCATCTGGATACGGACGGCAAGGCGACCCGGATTCCGTCACTGCCGCTGGCCATTGATGGCAGGCGACCGGCTGTCCGCCGGGACCTTCCGTCGGTTGGTCAGCACAGTCGCGAACTGCTGCAGGAGATCGGGTTGCAGCCTGCCGAGATAGAACAGCTCTACAAGTCCGGGGTGGTTTCCGGCGGCGCATGACCTTTCCGGTACCGGCAAGCCGTTAAGGTTCGCCGCATCTTCAGATAGCGCTTGATGATACTGCCGCCGGTTGAAAGACTTCGTCATGTCTGTCTCTCCAGGTGTCACCGTCAAACCTGTTACCGCGGCTGCGACCCTGTCGTTCGAGCCGATGCGTCGGCTTTTCGCCTTCTGGCAGGAACGGGGGCAGGGAGGGTTGCCATCGCGGTCGGATTTTCTGATCGAGGAGTTTCTGCCCTGGGTCGGCCATGTCGGGATGGTCAGGCCGGAAGGCGACCCTGTGCGGTTTCTGGTTACCATGGCCAACAAAACCATGATTGACCTGAACAAGGTCGATGCGACCGGCAAGTATTTCGATGAATATATGCCGGCGGCGGCACTGGAATTCGGGTGCCGTCCCTATCTGATGGCCATGGCTGACCGGGTTGCCGTGACCGACGTTCTGGTTTCCCGCATTCTTGGTGACCGTTGTTTCAGACGCCTGGTGCTGCCCTGCGCGGATGGGGACGGTCCGGTGAACTACTTTATCATTGCGATCTACTATGATGCCGGATTTGTCTCGCCTTTCCATGACGAGACGCTTTATGACCGGTTCCTGGGCAACCGGACGCCGGATGTCTGACGGTTTGTTTGAGATCAGCGCGGTCTCCGGCTAGCCTGTATTCTTCAGAATCGAGCCATAGGGCAGCTTCGTTAGGTATGGCTTTAACAACGCAATTCCATACGGATCCGGTCGCGGCGGAACTGGATATCCGGTTTGATGCTTTCAGGTCGCTGTGGCGGTTCTGGGCCGACAGGGTGGACGGCGACCATCTGCCTGCACGGGCAGATTTTGGCATCGAGGATTTCCTCGACTGGAGCCGCTATATCGGCATGTTTGAGGTTGAGCCCGGAACCGGGCGATTGCAGATCAGGCTGGCCTGCAAGGCGATGCTGGATCTCAACGGCAGGGAGATTACCGGCGCGTTCCTTGAGGATATCTGTCACCCTGACGTTCTTGCTGATGTGCTGGAACCTTATCAGGTTGCGGCGCGACAGAGGGCTGCGGTGCAGCAGCAGATCCTTGTCGACGGAGATTTCGGGCCTGCTGATCTTGAGTTGCTGGTCCTGCCGATGTCAGGCAATGGCCGGGATGTGGATTACTATGCCGCCGCCCTGCATTATACGGGCAGACCGAGCACGCCGTTTGACCGGCACCCCCTGCAAATCGGGCTGGTCAACCCCGGCCCGCCGGCGGTATCGCCGGGAGATGTTGAGTGACCCGGCGCAAACAGTCCTTCATCGATGATCCGAACTACAGGATCTGGCCTGTGCAGTCGGTTGCGGACATCGATCGTCCGGAGCTGAAATCACTCTGGCAGTTCTGGGATGGCCGCAGACCGGGTGACCGGTTGCCGTCCCGCAGTGATTTCCTGATTGAGGAATTCCTGCCCTGGGGGCGGAATATCAGCATGATGCAGTATCAGGGCGATCCGCCTGACTACCGGGTGACCCTGGCATCTGTTGCGATGATTGAACTGAACGGGCTTGACCCCACCGGCAAGTCGCCGCGGCAATATGTGCCGGAACAGGCTTACGATTTCGCGGTTATCAATCTGCAGCGGAGTGCCGCCGGACGATGTGCCGTCCATGATCGCTACAGCCGGGGCAATGCCGACAAGCAGGTCGTTACAGACCGGCTGACCCTGCCCTGTGCCAGCGATGGTAATACGGTCGATTACTTTCTGATCGCCCACTATTTTGATCGCGGGTTTCTGGGCCAGCTCGCGGATATCACGATTTTTGACCGGTTCTTCGATAGCTGAACCGGATTTGCCATTGTGAACAGGGGAACAAGACCATGATCGAAAACCGGACCGCAGCGGATGTCGAGCAGGAGATCCGCGACTACTGGCGCAGCTCCATTGTCGAGATGGCTCCGGGAACGATCCGGTTTTCCGGCTATCCCGTTCAGGATCTGATGGGCAATGTCTCGTTCCCGGACATGGTCTGGCTGCTGACCCGGGGCGACCTGCCGTCCCGCCCGCAGGCGGCGCTGCTGGAAGCAGCCCTGGTTGCCGGTGTCGATCACGGACCGCAGGCCCCTTCCATCGGCATTGCCCGGATGGCCATTACCTGCGGCGTGGGGCTGAACAACGCGATGGGGTCTGCCGTGAATGTGCTGGGCGACGTGCATGGTGGCGCGGGCGAACAATGTATGGAACTGCTGCATGACATTGCCCGGCGGATGGAGGAGGGGGAGGATCTGAAAGCTGCCGTTGCCGGGGGGATTGCCTGGTACCAGGCAGAGCGCAGCCGTTTCCTGCCCGGATTTGGCCACCGCTTCCACCGCCCGGAAGACCCCCGCTCGCCCCGCATGTTCGAACTGGCGGAACAGGCGGTCTCGGACGGTCATATTGACGGACGGTTTCTGGCCATTGGTCGGGAAATCCAGGTGCAGATAGACGCCGCCCGGGGCAAGCCGGTGCCGATGAATATCGATGGTGCAACGGCGGTGGTCTATGCGGAACTGGGCTTCCCGCAGCCGCTGGCCCGCGGGCTATTCTGCCTGTCCCGCTCCGTCGGCATTATGGCCCATGCCTGGGAGCAGATGAATCAGGATGTCCGGATCAAGGGCGTGACGCCGAAAGCCTATATCGGAACCTATGATGGTCCGCCGCCGCGCCCGCTGCCGGACCGGGGTGACAGCGAATGAGCCTGTTTGCACCGCCAAAGGATCTGGCCACCGGGATTTTCACGGAAATGCCGGCGGAGTTCCGTCGCCGGAATGTCGAAAGCGCCTGGGGGCAGGTCAACAAGTTCGGCCAGAGCGTCCATTCCTTTCTGGAAGGCCCGAGCTTTGACCGTCAGGGCAATCTCTATGTGGTCGATATTCCCTTTGGCCGGGTTTTTCGCATCGACCCGGCAGGCCGCTGGACGCAGGTTGCCGAATATGACGGCTGGCCGAACGGCCTGAAGATCCACCGGGACGGTCGCATTTTCATCACTGACTACCGCCGGGGCATCGTTGAGCTGAACCCGGAGACGGGGGCGGTCACGGAAATTCTCGGCCATGTGAAGACGGAGGGGCTGAAGGGCGTCAATGATCTGGTCTTTGCGTCCAATGGGGACATGTACTTCACCGATCAGGGCCAGACCGGCCTGCATGACCCGACGGGCCGGGTCTATCGCTACAATCTCGACAGCGACAAACTGGATCTGCTGATCAATACGGTACCGTCTCCGAACGGGCTGGTGCTGAATCCGGAGGAGACCATTCTTTATGTGGCAGTGACCCGTGCCAATGCGGTCTGGCGGCTGCCGATCATGCGGGATGGCGCGGTCTCCAAGGTCGGGCTGTTCGTCCAGCTGCAGGGCAGCCTCGGCGGGCCGGACGGGCTGGCGATGGATGTCGACGGCAACCTGACGGTCTGTCAGGCCGGTATGGGCTCCGCCTGGCAATTCAGCCGCCTGGGCGAGCCGCGCTGGCGCATTCGCTCCTGCACCGGCGGGCTGACGACCACGAACCTTGCCTATGGGGGTACGGATAACCGCCAGCTTTTCATTACCGAAAGCGATACCGGCACGATCCTCAGGGCGGATCTGGATGTGGCCGGACAGCCGATGTATTCGCATATGTAGCTGGCCGGAGCCGGTCAGCGTCAGTCCGGTGGCGAGGCAGAATTCAGCGAATGACGCTGGCAAAAATCCAGTAATGCCGCAAGTTCGGGACTGTCATCGGCGACCATTCCGGCGTGGGTGCCGACCAGCGTTACCGCCGCTTCGATGTCACCCTGCCAGTTCAGCACCGGTGCGCTGATTGCAGCGAGGCCGGGAATAAACCGCCCGTCTGTCCGGGCATAGCCCTGCGTCCGGGTGAGTGTTTGCAGGGCGACGGGGTCCGCGGATGGCATGGTCTTCAGTTCCTGCTCAAGCCGGGCGCTTGTCAGGCCCGGGGGGGCAAAGGCCAGGAACACCTGACCGGTTGCCGAGGGTAACAAAGGCAATGTGGTGCCAAGTCCGAGGGTGGTGACGATAAAGGATGCCGCCCGTTCCCAGCGCACGATTGTTGCCCCCTGATCCCCCCATACCGCCAGCAGGGCGGTGGCCCCGGTTTCCGCGGTCAGCAGCGGCAGGGCGCTGGCGACATCATTGATGATGTCATTGCGGGCCATGGCAGCAACCCCCAGCCGCAGGGCCGCAGGCCCGAGATCATAAGTCCCTGACCGTTTGCGCTGGGTGACATAACCCGCGGCGACAAAACTGGCGAGATAGCGGTGCAGCTTTGCCGGCGGCATCCCGGTGACCGTTGCAAGATCGCCGAGGCCAAGCGGCCCCGATGCACGGGAGAGGCCGGTCAGGACGGCCAGCGCGATATCAACGGACTGAATGCCACGGCTGGCGCTGGTCATGGTTGATCTTGTCTCATGCGATGAATTTTCGCTATATTCACTATTATAAAATAGATTGTATATAATTAAATCAGGAGGCGGCGTGCAGATAGCCATTGCGGGAGCAGGCCCGGCAGGTCTTTACGCGGCCTATCTGATCCGTCGCGCGCGCCCGGATATTACGGTGCGCCTCATTGAGCAGAATCCGCCGGATGCGACCTTCGGATTCGGCGTTGTCTTCTCTGATCAGGCACTGTCTTTCCTGCGGGAAGATGATCCGGAAACTCATGATGCGATTGTGCCGCACATGCAGCGCTGGAACGACATCATCGTGAATCATGCCGGCGAGTCGATCCGGCTTGACGGTATCGGTTTTGCGGCGATTGGCCGTCTGCAGTTGCTGCAACTGCTGCAGGCCCGCGCGGCATCAGCTGGCGTGCAGCCGGAATGGAACCGGCAGCTGGCGGATCTGGATGAATTGCAGGAAGCCGATCTGATTATCGGTGCCGATGGTCTGAACTCGCTGGTGCGGCAATCAGATCCCCGGGCCTTCGGTGAAAGTCTGGATTATCTGGAAAACCGGTTTGTCTGGTATGGCGTGGACCGGGAGTTTGATGCCCTGACCCAGACGTTTTGTCATCATGGCGGCGGTTTTTTCAACGCGCACCATTACCGCTACGCGCCGGGGAAAAGCACCTTCATCGTTGAATGTGATGCCCCGACCTTTGACCGGACGGGGTTTGCCGCGATGTCGGAGGCGGAATCGAAAGCCCGCTGCGAGACGATTTTTGCCGACCAGCTGCAGGGCACGCCATTGACCGGCAACCGCTCGATCTGGCGGCAATTCCCGAAGCTTTGGAACGAGAACTGGTATGCGGGCAACCGGGTGCTGGTCGGCGACGCCCTGCACACGGCGCATTTTTCCATCGGCTCCGGCACCCGTCTCGCGCTGGAGGATGTCATCGCACTGGTGAAAGCACTGGAGGCGCATGACTTCTCATTAGCCGACGCATTGCCTGCCTATCAGGCAGCGCGCAAACCTGTCGTTGAGAAGATCGTCCGGGCGGCGAATGCCAGCGCCGGCTGGTACGAAAATTTTGCCAGCCATATGGCAGAGAATCCCTGGCGTTTTGCCCATGCCTATATCCAGCGCAGTGGCCGGATCACGCCGGAACGGCTGACCACCATCGCACCGGAATTTGCGGCCGGTCTGGCGGCCCGGGGGCTGGTATGAAGCTTCAGCCAAAATCGGTTGCCCCCAATCATGATCAGGGCAGCCTCTGTCCGCTGATCCTGGAATTCCCGGCAGATTACAACGCCAGTGCTATCCTGTTCGACAATCTGGCTGCCGGACGGGGCGCGCGCATTGCCCTGCGGTCTGATCTTGGTGACCGGACATATGACGCGCTTTGCGCAGAGACCGGACAGTTCGGCAATGCGCTGCTGTCGCTGGGTCTGATACCGGGCGACCGGGTGCTGCTGTTTCTTGATGATACGCCGGTTTATGCCGCCGCCTTCTTCGGGGCGCTGCGGGCCGGTCTGGTGCCGATGCTGATCAACACCCTGTCACGGGCGGATTCCGTCAGGTTCTTTCTGGAGGACTCTGATGCCCGGGTCGCTGTTGTCGATGCAGCTTTCGCGGGTCTGTTCAGCCCGGAGGTACTGGCCGGGACGGCCTGCGAAACGATGATCGTGACCAACGGCAACGCGCCGCCGGGTCAACGGGATGCCGGATGGGTCAGCAGCTTTTCGCCGGCTCTGGTACCGGTACCGGTCGGGCCGGAGGCGATGGCCTTCTGGATGTATTCCTCCGGGTCTACGGGCCGACCGAAAGGGGTCGTGCATCGCCATTGCGACATGGCCTATACGGTTGAGGGCTACGCCCGCCCGGTTCTCACGATGACGGAAGATGATTGCTGTTTCTCGATCCCGAAGATCTTCTTTGCCTATGGTTTCGGCAACTCGCTGACCTTTCCGTTTTCGGTTGGGGCATCGGCCCTGCTGCTGTCCGGTCGCCCGACCCCGCCGCGTATTTATGACCAGATCGCCCGGCACAGGCCGACAATCCTGTTCGGCCTGCCGACGCTCTATACGGCGATGATCAAGGATGAATCGTCGGCTTCGGCTGAACTGGTATCAGTCCGGCTCTGCATTTCTGCGGCCGAGATTCTGTCTGAAGATGTCTTCGCGTCCTGGCGGGACCGTTTTGGTCACCGCATTGTCGAGGGGCTGGGCTCGACCGAGGTGCTGCATATCTATCTGACCAACAGTGAAGACCGCCAGAAACCGGGTTCAGCCGGGCAATGTGCGCCGGGCTACGAAGTAAAGCTGACCGATACCGACGGCGTTACCGTACCCGAGGGGGCCGAGGGCATCATGTGGGTGCGGGGCGGATCAAACGCACTGACCTACTGGAACCGCCCGGACAAGACGGCAGAGACCATGCGTGACGGCTGGATCTATACCGGTGATCGTTTCACCCGGGACGAAGACGGGTTCTATTTCTTCCGGGGCCGGGCGGATGATCTGGTCAAGGTTTCCGGCCAGTGGGTCTATCCGCTGGAGATCGAGCTGGCGCTGGCAGAACATCCGCTGGTCCGCGAATGTGCCGTGCTGGCCATCGAGATGGCGGACCGGCGGACGACATTGAAAGCCTGGGTGGTTGCTGAACCCGGGGCGACGCCGGGCCCGGAGCTGACGAAACAGCTGCAGGATTACCTGAAACGCGAACTGCTGCCCTATAAATATCCCCGCAGCATCGACTATCCGGACAGCCTGCCAAAGACCGGCACGGACAAGATTGACCGCCAGGCCTTGCGCAGCCGGGGGTGATTTTCAGCCCCCAAGATGGCTGATATGGTTGTCCCGGCGATGGTGCTCTGTTCCGGACCTGTGATCTGCCGTATTGTAAGGGCAGGGTTAGTGGCGTGTGTAATGAATATCTGTCCGTATTTTTCCTCTTTCCGGAGTTCTGAGCATCATGAGAATTGATCCTGACCAGAGCTGGTCGGCCACAGGGTATGCGGATAATGCCCGGTTTGTTGCCGATTACGGCCTGCCCCTTGTCGGATTGCTGGACCCGAAACCGGGGGAGCGGATTCTGGATCTCGGCTGTGGTGACGGTGCGCTGACAGCGCAGATTGCGGCAGCGGGTGCGCTGGTGGTGGGTGTCGATGCGTCTGCGGAGCTGCTGCAGGCGGCACGGGCGCGGGGGCTGGATGTCCGGCAGATGGACGGCCAGGCCCTCGGTTTTGATGCGGAATTTGACGGTCTGCTGACCAATGCCGCGCTGCACTGGATGCCGGATGCGACGGCTGTGATCGCCGGTATGGCCCGTGCCCTGAAACCCGGCGGTCGTCTGGTCGGGGAGTTCGGCGGTCATGGCAATGTGGCCGCCATCATAACGGCGCTGCTGGCGTCTTTGCGGGCCGAAGGTATTGACGGGGCGATGAGCCATCCGTGGTTCTTTCCGACACCTGCCCAATATGCCGGGATGCTGGAAGAGGCCGGATTTACGGTTGATCAGATCGCCCTGATTCCGCGTCCGACCCCCTTGCCAACGGGTATTGAAGGCTGGCTGGCGACGTTTGGAAATCCGTTTGTCGAAGGGCTGGCGCAGGATGTGGCGAGACGGGTTCTGGCCAATGCTGTCGCCCTGCTGGAGCCCTCGCTTCGGGATCATCAGGGCAACTGGACAGCCGATTATGTGCGTATCCGGTTTACGGCGCAGAAGCGATAGCGATTGTTGATCACGCCGGTTCTGGCGAAAATCCGCCAGACGGGGGATGAATCTGGCGGATTGCCGCCACAGGGTATCGGCCAGTTCCGCATAAAATCAATAAAATCAATTCACTGATGTTTGGCATGACGATTGCTCATCTGTTGCGCCAGCGGAGTCCCAGGACTCCGCTTTGTGCTGAAAACCCAGAAACTGGAGGAAATCTTATGGTTGGAACTTCCACCCGGCTGGCCGGTATGGCCATTGTCGCTGCTTCCGTCGCTTTTGGCGGTGTTGCCGCAAAAGCTGACGAATTCATCAACGTCCTGACGGGCGGTACCTCGGGCGTTTATTATCCGCTCGGTGTCGGCCTGTCGAAAATCTATGCCGACAAAATTCCCGGCGCCCGGACCCAGGTCCAGTCGACAAAAGCCTCGGTGGAGAACCTGAACCTGCTGCAGCAGGGCAAGGGCGAGATTGCCCTGGCGCTCGGCGACTCCGTCAAGCTTGCCTGGGAAGGCGATGCGGATGCGGGCTTCAAGGCACCGCTCGACAAGCTGCGCGGGATTGCAGCAGTCTATCCGAACTACATCCAGATTGTGGCTTCCAAGGAATCCGGCATCACGTCGCTGGCCAGCCTGAAGGGCAAGAGCATCTCGGTCGGTGCGGCGAAATCCGGTACCGAACTGAATGCCCGTGCGATCTTCGCCGCGGCCGGCATGAGCTATGCCGATCTGGCGAAGACCGAATATCTGCCGTTCTCTGAATCGGTCGAGCTGATCAAGAACCGTCAGCTTGATGCGACGTTGCAGTCTGCCGGTCTTGGCGTCGCCTCGATCAAGGATCTGTCGACCTCGCTCGACGTGACGATGGTGGAAGTTCCGGAAGACGTGGTCACAAAACTGGGTGCGCCCTATATCAGCGCAACCATCCCGGCCGGTACCTATAACGGCCAGACCGAAGACGTGAAAACCGTCGCTGTTGTCAACTTCCTGGTCACGCATTCCGGTGTCTCTGACGAGACTGCCTATCAGATGACCAAGCAGCTGTTTGAGAATCTCGGCACGCTGGAAGCCGCCCACAAGGCTGCAACCCAGATCAAGCTTGAGAATGCTCTCAAGGGTATGCCGGTTCCGCTGCATCCCGGTGCAGAACGCTTCTACAAGGAAAAAGGCCTCCTCTGAGGTCTGATAGCGGAGGCGGTCCGAACCCGGGCCGCCTCCGGCTTTTCTGTCTGAATGTCATCTTTCGGGATCAGGGCTGAAAGGGCGTCTCCGCCGGGGACCGGCCCTGCACTGTCTCAACAGATGGACATAAAACCAATAATCCAGAAAAACTGGTATCATTGATCTTTCATCGGCGGACTCCCTGGGAGGGACATATGCAGCAGGATACAACAGGCGGTGATCGCCAGACCGTCGATAACCCGCACGAAACCGCCTTCCCGAAATCGACCGAGGGGCGGCTGCTGTTCTGGATTGCCGTGGCGTTTTCCGTCTTTCAGATCGCGACCGCCGCACATCTCATTGATATGGCCAGTCAGATTGTCCGCGCCGTCCATGTCGGATTTCTGTCGCTGCTGGCCTTCCCGCTGATTGCTGCCGCCCGCAACAAACCGGTGCCGGTCCGGGCGCTGGCCTGGACACTGGCCGCCGCCGGTGTTGGCATCGCCCTGTATCAGTGGGTGGAATATACCGAGCTGTTGCTGCGGGCAGGCGATCCGCTGCCGCGCGACATTATTCTGGGCGTTATCGCCATCGCCATCGTGTTCATTGCCGGCTGGGCCATGATGGGCCCGGCGCTGCCGATTATCTGCGGGTTCTTCCTTGCCTACTGTCTGTTCGGTCAGTATCTGCCGGCGCCGCTGAACCATCGCGGCTATGATTTCTCGCAGGTCATTGATCATATGGCTTACGGGACCGAGGGTATCTACGGCATCCCGACCTATGTTTCCTCGACCTATATCTTCCTGTTCATCCTGTTCGGGGCGTTTCTGGAAAAGGCCGGGATGATCACCCTGTTCACCGATGTGGCGCTGGGCCTTGTCGGTCATAAACAGGGCGGTCCGGCCAAGGTCTCGGTGTTCTCCTCCGGTCTGATGGGCACCATCTCCGGCTCCGGTGTCGCCAATGTGGTGACAACCGGTCAGTTCACGATTCCGCTGATGCGGCGCTTCGGCTATCGTCCGGCCTTCGCCGGCGGTGTCGAGGCGACGGCCTCGATGGGCGGGCAGATCATGCCGCCGGTCATGGGGGCCGTGGCCTTCATCATGGCAGAGACGCTGGGCGTTGCCTATTACGAGGTGGTTCAGGCGGCGGTCATTCCGGCGGTTCTGTATTTCCTGTCGGCTTTCTGGATTGTCCATCTGGAGGCCGGAAAGCGTGGTCTCTCCGGTCTCGACAAGGCGGAACTTCCGTCGGCCTGGCTGGCCATCAAACAGCGCTGGCATCTGATCCTGCCGCTGACGGTCCTCGTCTATCTGCTGTTCACCGGCTATACGCCGCTGTTCGCCGGGACCATCGGGCTGGCACTGACTGTGCTGCTGATCCTCGGCGGATCCGTCGCCCTTGGACTGCCGGAAGGCATTATCCGGACCATCTTCTGGATCGGCCTCGGGCTGATTGCCGCCGCCTTCTTCAAATTCGGTATCGGTGTGGTCGCCGCCGCCGTGGTCATCCTCATCCTCTGGAATGCCTTCACCAGGGGTGGTCGCGAGACCCTGCTGATCTGCCGGGACTCGCTCGCCGACGGTGCAAAGACGGCGCTGCCGGTCGGTGTTGCCTGCGCCATCGTCGGGATCATCATCGGCACCATGACCCTGACCGGTGCCGCCAATACCTTCGGCCAGTTCATCGTCTCGGTTGGCGACAAGAGCCTGTTTCTGTCGCTGGTCCTGACCATGATCACCTGCATTGTGCTCGGCATGGGCATTCCGACCATCCCGAACTACATCATCACCTCGTCGATTGCCGGTCCGGCGCTGCTGGAACTCGGTGTGCCGCTGATCGTCAGCCATATGTTTGTGTTCTACTTCGGGATTCTGGCCGATCTGACACCGCCGGTGGCACTGGCCTGTTTCGCTGCCGCCCCGATTGCCCGCGAAAGCGGCCTCAAGATCTCGATGGAGGCCATCAAGATCGCCTCTGCCGGGTTCGTCATCCCCTTCATGGCCGTCTATACCCCGGCCCTGATGCTGCAGGACGGCGGCCCGCTGGCAGAGAGCATCGGCTATATCCCGGCGGTGCTCTATATTCTGACCAAGACGGTGCTGGCAATCGGCCTGTCCGGTATGGCCGTGATCGGCTATGCCGGTCTGACACTTACCTGGTATGAACGGCTGCTTGCCGGGGTTGCGACAATCACCCTGATTGCGGCTCTGCCACTGACCGATGAAATCGGTTTTGCCCTGGCGGCGGTGTTTTTCCTGATGGTCTGGTTCCGCAACCGGAGATCCGGCGCGGGCCTGCAGGCGGTTGCTAAAAAGGAATAGCCGGAACCATGGGGGCTGCCTGTCTGCTGATCGGCGCCCAGCAACTGCTGCTGGCGTCGACGGCCTTTACACTCAGCTGGACCCATTCCGTCGAAAAGACCGAATGGCGTGAAGACTGGGTGATAACGGAAAACGAACTGCGGCTGACCGGTGCCCGGGTCAGGGGCTCCGGTGCCGGTATGGACCCGGGTGACGGTGCCCGGCTTCAGGATGGCTGGTGGGTCTGGCCAGTTGATGCGCCGGCCATCCCGCGTCTTGTGCTTGCCGCCTCCGGGGCGACGACGGGCGGATGGTCACTCTGCCATGCCGGCGGTTGCGTGGTACTCGGTGCCGAACCCGGCCCGCCTGTCAGGCTGCAGCCCTGCGGATAGCCGCAGCCGCGTGGTCGGGCGGTCAGTTGCCGGCCGCCGCCAGGGGCGGATGGCTCTGGCCGAGGGTGGCGCGCATGTCCGGCAGCTCATGGGCAATGCCCTTGTGGCAGTCGATGCAGGTTTTTTCACCACTGACGAGGAAGCGCTGATGGGCTTCTGATGCCCGCAGGCTCTGACGGGTGAAATCCATCGATTTTTCGGAATGGCAGTTGCGGCATTCCAGACTGTCGTTCGATTCAAACCGGGCCCATTCGCGCTGCGCCATCTCCAGCCGTTTCGCCTCAAACTTCTCCGGTGTGTTGATGGTGCCGAAAATCTTTCCCCAGACTTCCTTTGAGGCCTGCATCTTGCGGGCAATCTTGTCGGTCCAGTCATGCGGCACATGACAGTCGGAACAGATGGCGCGAACGCCGGAGCGGTTGCTGTAATGGATCGTTGTCTTGAGCTCCGCAAAGACATTGTCCCGCATCTCGTGACAGCCGGTACAGAATTTCTCCGTATTGGTCAGCTCCATGGCGGTGTTGAAGCCACCCCAGAAGATCACCCCGGCGATGAAGCCGCCGACAGTCAGAAAGGCGAGACTGTAATGAACACTGGGCCGCCAGAGCGTATTCCAGAGCCGTTTCAGGCGCGACATCATGTTCCGGCTCCCTATTGCGGCTGTGACAGCACGTGGTCAACATCGACGAAACTGTTGCTGACCGGCGGGCTGGCTTCATGTTGTGACACATGGCACTGGTTGCAGAAATATCGCCGGGGCGATACCGAGGCGAGGAACTGGCCATCGCGATCCATGAAATGGGTGATCGAGACCATCGGGGCCTGGCTTTCGGCGACCGCACGGCGGCTGTGGCAGGTCATGCATTCGTTGACCCGGGCATCAACCTGGTAATCCTCGGTCTTGTGCGGGATGATCGGCGGCTGTTCCGGATAGTTCCGGGCTTTCCGCAGATCGTCATTCGATTGCGGTGACATCCGCGGTGGCGGTGCGTTCTGGTCCAGCGGCGTGCTGCTCAGGCCCGTCTTGCTGATATCTGCCGCCCAGGCACTGACGGCAAGGGTCAGGATGGCAATCGATGTCAGGATGTATTTCATGATCACACCTTCTCGATCTTGACGGCACATTTCTTGAAATCGGTCTGCTTTGACAACGGGTCGGTTGCATCCAGCGTCACCTTGTTGATCAGCTGGCTGGCATCAAACCACGGGACGAAGACCAGGCCGCGTGGCGGTTTGTTGCGGCCCCGGGTTTCAATCCGGGTCAGCATGTCGCCCCGTCGCGAGGCGATACGAACCTGATCTCCGCGACGCAGGCTCATCTCTTCAGCATCCTGCGGGTGCATGAAGCAGACGGCATCGGGGAAGGCCCGGTAAAGTTCCGGAACCCGCTGGGTCATCGATCCGGAATGCCAGTGTTCCAGCACCCGGCCGGTCGACAGCCAGAACGGATAGTCCTGATCCGGGCTTTCCGCCGGCGGCTCGTAGGGCAGGGCAAAGATCACGGCCCGGCCGTCCGGTTTGCCATAGAATTCAAAGCCCGATCCGGCCTTTACATAGGGGTCTGAGCCTTCCCGGAACCGCCAGCGTGTTTCCTCGCCATTGACCACCGGCCAGCGCAGGCCGCGGCTGGCGTGATAGGTGTCGAAGCTGGCGAGGTCATGCGCCTTGCCCCGTCCGAAGGCCGCATATTCCTCGAACAGGCCTTTCTGCGGGTAAAAGCCGAAATGTTCGGCTTCGTGATTGGCATATCCCGGCTCGATATCCCCGACCGGGTAGGCGTTGACCTGGCCGTTGGCATAGAGCACGTCGAACAGGGTTTTGCCGCGATAGCCGGGACTGGCATCCAGCAGCTCCGCCGGCCAGACCTCGTCGGTGGTAAACCGTTTCGAGAATTCCATCAGCTGCCAGAGATCGGATTTCGATTCGCCCGGCGCATCGACCAGCTGGTGCCAGAACTGGGTGCGGCGCTCTGCATTGCCATAGGCCCCTTCCTTCTCGACCCACATGGCGGTCGGCAGCACCAGATCGGCGGCCTGTGCGGTGACTGTCGGGTAGGCGTCGGAGACGACGATGAAATTCTCCGGATTGCGGTAGCCCGGCAATCCTTCTTCCATCATGTTCGGCGCCGCCTGCATGTTGTTGTTCACCTGCACCCAGTAGGCGTTCAGCTTGCCGTCTTTCAGCATCCGGTTCTGTTCGACGGCGTGATATCCCGGCTTCTCCGGAATGGTCCCTTCCGGCAGTTTCCAGATCTTTTCGGCAACTGCCCGGTGCTTGGGGTTGTTGACAACCATGTCGGCGGGCAGGCGATGCGAGAAGGTCCCCACCTCCCGTGCCGTGCCGCAGGCCGAGGGCTGGCCGGTCAGCGAGAACGGGCTGTTGCCGGGCTGCGATATCTTTCCGGTCAGCAGGTGGATGTTATAGATCAGGTTGTTGGTCCAGACACCGCGGGTATGCTGGTTCACGCCCATGGTCCAGAGCGACATGACCTTGCGGTCCGGATCGGCATAAAGTTCAGCCAGTTCCTTCAGCCGGGATTTCGGCACGCCGGACATTTCATGCGCCTTGTCGAGCGTATAGTCGGAAACAAAGGCCGCATATTCCTCAAATGTGGCTTCTTTCGACCCGCCTGCCTTGTCGGCATTCTTTGCCGCCATTTCCAGCGGATGATCGGGGCGCAAGCCATAACCGATATCGGTGTTGCCGATCCGGAAATTTGTATGCTTCTCGACGAACTCCCTGTTCACCTTGCCGGACTGAATGATGTGGTTGGCGATATAGTTCAGGATCACCATGTCAGTCTGCGGCTTGAACACCATCGGAATGTCGGCAAGATCAAAGCTGCGATGTTCAAAGGTCGACAGCACGGCGACCTTCACATGCGGGTAGCTGAGCCGCCGGTCGGTCAGCCGGGTCCAGAGGATCGGATGCATTTCCGACATGTTGGAGCCCCAGAGCACGAAGGCATCGGCATGTTCAAAATCGTCATAGCAGCCCATCGGCTCGTCGATGCCAAAGGTTCGCATGAACCCGCCGACCGCTGACGCCATGCAATGCCGGGCGTTCGGATCAATATTGTTCGACCGGAAACCGGCCTTGAACAGCTTTGATGCGGCATAGCCTTCCCAGACCGTCCACTGGCCGGAGCCGAACATGCCGACGGAGGTCGGGCCCTTTTTACGCAGGGCCTCTTTGAACTTCTCCGCCATGATATCGAATGCTTCCTCCCAGGAAACCGGCTCGAAACTGCCTTCCTTGTCGTATTTTCCATTGCGCTTTCGCAGCATCGGCTGGGTCAGCCGGTCCTCGCCATACATGATTTTGGAGAGGAAATAGCCCTTCACGCAGTTCAGGCCGCGATTGACCGGGGATTTCACATCGCCATGCGAGGCGACAATGCGCCCGCCCTTGGTTGCCAGCATGACCGAACAGCCGGTGCCGCAGAAACGGCAGGGGGCCTTGTCCCATTTCAGGCCGATCCTGTCGGCCTCGGTGATGATATTCGCCGCCTGCGCCTCGCCACCTGAAACACCGGCTGCGGCGGCTGCCGTTGCGGCGGCGGTTGCCTTGATATAGTCGCGACGTGTCATCTTGAGAGTCATGGTATTATCCCGGGTTGGTCATTTTTGATTCCGGCAGGATCACCGGTGGGGCGTCAGACGATTCGCTGTCGCTGATTTCATCGTCCAGCCGGTCCGCCGCTTCGGCATGGTGGTAGACCATTGCCGCATTCATCACGCCGGGCAGACGGGTGACCCGGTCGATGAAATCCGTCACATCGGACAACTGCCCGGTCTCCAGCGTGACAATCAGTTTCCCCGGATGCGGGCCGTCCTCGACCTCTGCGCGGCTATCGCGGCGGATGTCGGCGGCTACGGCTTCTGCTGCTGCTGCATGGGCGGAGACGATCAGGCTGGTGAAATGGATCTCCGCAGGACCATCCGGCTTCCTGGCCAGACCATTCGGCAGCAACTCGTGGTTGTCCCGATCAGCTCGCATCGGAGACGCTGGCGGTGGTGATGGTCAGGGCCCCGACCGGGCAGACCGGAATACAGTCGCCACAGCCGGTGCAGGATTGTGCGTCGATGACCGGGTGGTACTGCCCGCCGACCTGCGGCCTGAACCGGACGGCACGCGGAAGACAGATATCCTCGCACAACCGGCAGCTGGTCGTGGTCAGGGCAAGACAATGGGGCTCGACAACGGCGATGGCGCGACCAGCCCTGCGGCCGGTCAGCAGGTTTCGCCGCGTCATGGATGAGGAATGGCTGGTCATCGGGGATCGGCGCTCATCCGGTCGGTGGCCCCAGCAGCATCTGGCTGATCCAGACCAGCAGCCCGTATCCCCCGACAATCCCGACCGCGAGTATCGGTGCGAGAAAGACTGTCAGGAACAGAAACGTCCGCAGTTCTTCGGTCTTCGACGGCCTGGTGGAGGCCGTCCCGGAACCGGATGGTATGTTACCGGTCATCGTGCTTCCTCTCCCCTGACATTCCATTGGCTGGAACGTCTGTGTTCAAAAGGAGCATAGGCACAGGCTGCAACGAGTTCCTTGATATGTATCAATAAGCCCGCAATGTTACGGCGTGACGGGCAGCCATCACAGACAAACCGGCTTTGCCTGCGCGAGAGGGAAATACAGGAAGATGAACGGGTTAACGCAAGATGATCTGGCGCTGCTGCGCCAGAACCCGGTTTTTGCGGGACTGAAGGATGCAACCTTTTTGCAGGTTGCCGGCTCAGTGACCGTACAGACATTTCCAAAGCATAACCTGATCTTTCAGGCAGGTGACAGGGCCAGTCATTTTTTCCTCATCACCAGCGGCGCAGTTCAGCTGTTTCGCTCGGACACTGACGGCGTCGAGAAAACCGTAAACCTGTTCCGGCGACCGCAAAGTTTTGGCGAGGCGGTCATGTTTCTGGAGCGGACCTTTCCGGTTTCCGCCCAGACGCTCCAGGAATCCCGCCTGCTGCGGGTCGATGCCGCGCCGCTGATGTCACTTCTGAAAGCGGATCCGGAGATCGGCCTTGGCCTGCTGGCGGCGATGTCGGCTCACCTGAAGCTGCTGGTCGATGAAATTACCCTGCTGCGGGCACCAACCGCCCGTCATCGTGTTGCCGAATTCATTCTGCGACAGGTGCACAAGCTGGAAGGCGCGGCGACATTTGACCTTCCCTACAGCAAGACAGCCATTGCCAGGCGTCTTGATATCTCGCCGGAAGTCCTTTCCCGCACATTCGCGGGCCTGCGCAAAGACGGCGTCAGTGTAAAGGGGCGCACCGTCACCGTCGCCGATATCGGCTTGCTGTACCGGCAGGTCGGACTCGACAACGGGTCTTGATTTTACGGTGTGGCCCCGGCTGCAGACAGGTGATGGTCAGTCACATCCGGGTTTTCGTTGCCTGATCGTCAGGACATCTGTTGATCTGTTGTTTTTCCTCAGATTGCAGAAACTGCCAGCGCCGCGCTGGTAACAATCAGGGCGAAGCCTGGCAGGGCCGACATCCATGGCGGTGAATGCTGCCGGTCACGATGCAGCGGCAACAGCCGCCCGGCACACGCCCAGACCGACAGGCTGAGGACGCAGGCAATGCCGAAGATTGCGGTCAGCAGGATTAACCCGGCAGGGCCGGCGTTACTGAGCTGCATGGCTGATACGGCAGAAACGCACAGAACCCAGGCCTTTGGATTGGTGAACTGAAACCCGGCCAGCGCCCAGAAAGAGGCTGGAAAGGTGCGCTTGTCCGGGCTGCTGGCCGCGAATGCGCCGAGCACCATCGTCAGCCCGCACCAGCCCAGATACAGGGACCCGATGCCGACAATAACGATACGCAGTACCGGGTAGACGGTAAATATTGTGGCCATCCCGAACCAGTTCACAATCAGCAGGCCAACAGTACCCGACAGGATGCCGCCGCCTGCCATGGCGATCCTGTCCGGTCGCGCCTGGATGCCAAGGGCCAGCACGATCAGATTGTTGGGACCCGGCGTGATCATTGCGGTGAAGGCAAGGCCAAAGAGCCCGGCAAGGACCTCGGCGGGTATCATGGTTCCCTCCAGGTTGCGGGGTTAGCCACAATCATCTCGCCGGTGCGCACGTGAATGCATCTGTCGCCGAGGGCATCGCGTCCGTGAGGTGTCGTCCAGTCCGCTGCAGGCCGGACGGGCACAATCCTGTGCGGATTGTTAGCCGTGTCGTTCAGGAACGAACCCCGCACTATCTCGGCAAAATCGACGGTTTCAGAGATGCCGGGCCATCCGTATAAATCGCGCGCATATGCCCAGAGCGCCGGGTAGTCCGTCAGCCGTCTGCGCTGGCAACGGTGCAGTGTTGCGTACACCGCGTCGAACCGCACAAGCGTCGGGAACAGCCGCCAGTCGGCCTCGGTGATGGCTGTGCCCAGCAGGTATCTCCGGGATGACAGCCGCTCTTCCAGAATGTCGAGCGTGGTGAAAACATCTGTCACGGCGCTATCGTAGGCGTCCTGACTTTCGGCGAATCCGGCGCGGTAGACGGCGTTGTTCAATCCGTCATAGAGCCAGTTGCTGACAGTGTCGATTTCCGCGGCAAGCGAATCCGGCGCGAGATCGAAATGGTGCCTGCCGAAATCCCGGCCAAAGCTGTTCAGGGCCCGCATGATGCGCCGTGACTCATTGCTCAGGATCGTTGCCTGCTGCGCATCCCAGAAAACCGGTACCGTAGGGCGACCGGAAAACCGGGGGTCGGACAGGGTATACAGCTGATGTAGATGTGCGATCTGGGCAGTGGTGCCGGGAACCGCCCATGTTGCGCCGCCATTTATGGCATAGCCCTGAATACGCGGACCATGGGCAATATGCAGCCCGATCTGATCCTGCAGGCTGTGGAATGCTCTGGTAATGGTTACACCATGTGACCACGGGCAACTGTTTGACGCGATCAGCCAGCACCTCTGTCCGGCAGCAGAGGCGACTTCCTCATTCAGCAGGAAGGGCTGTGCAAATTTGCTCTGTTCTCTGTGAAACTTCCCGTCTTTTATGATTTTGTCATCATTGACCCAGGATCCGTCAATCAGCATACCCATCGATATCCTCCATCTGATCCCGGCAGACTATCAAAGTCCGGCGCAGCGGACTGTTGCCAAATGTGCTAAATTCGGTCTAAAAATAAGACCATGCGAAATCTTCCTCTCAATGCGCTGCGCGCTTTTGCGATGGTCTATTCCGAAGGCGGTATCCGGCCTGCCGCGCGCAGACTTGACGTAAGCCATTCCTCTGTCAGCCGGCATCTGCGTGAGATCGAAGCCTGGGTTGGTACCGATCTGATCGACCGGCAGGCCGAAGGCCGGAAACTCGTCTTCACAGCCCAGGGAAGCCGCTTGGGTGAGACAGCCCTGAAGGTGCTTGCCGAATTGCAGGGCGTTACCGAGAGCCTGCGCGAACAGCGGCTGAGCAATGCTGTCCTTGTCGATACCACACCGTCCTTTGCGGCGCGATGGCTGCTGCCGCGGCTTCCGGCTTTCGAGGCAGAGGTGCCATGGGTCAGGGTTTCGGTGATTGTCGATCAGCGCCAGCGAAAGCCCGGAGCTCACGGCTGTGATCTTTCCATCCGGATGGGTCGGGGTCCCTGGTCGGACGGCCTGTCGCAACCGCTGATGTCTGACCGGCTGTTGCCGGTCGCTAGTCCGGGATACTGGACAGGTCATGGAAAGCCGTCCGGTCCTGCGGACCTTCGGGGACATGATCTGCTGCACGACCGCGATCCGAACGCCTCCTGGCAGATGTGGTGCGACGCCTACGGTCCGGCTGATATGGAAATACGGCAGGGCCGCCGGTTTGGTTCTTCTGACCTCGTTCTCCGTGCCGCCGAACAGGGGCTGGGGGTCGCGCTGGCACATCACCGGCTTGCCCGCGACAGCCTGGACAGCGGATTGCTGGAGCCTGCTTTCAGGGATCTGGATCTGTTCCTTGAAGACGCTTACTGGATCATTTCCAACCAGCGGCACAACAGGAAAGCTGTGCAGGCTTTCATGGACTGGCTGGTGGAGGCGGCACAACCCTAGTCGCTGTCTGGTGGTGCATCCTGTCAACCGGTTCTGAGGCGGGGGGTGGTCTGCCGTATTTCGTCTGCGTTGAATATGCGGTATGGACGCGAAATACTGCATGCGGACCAGTGGAGACCGACGAATGCCTGATAACGGAGCCATAGCGGCAGCGAAAATCTCCGTCGCCCCGATGATGGACTGGACGGACCGGCATGACCGCTATTTTCTGCGGCTGATCTCCAGGCATGTGCTGCTTTACACGGAAATGGTCACCACGGGGGCGCTGCTGCATGGCGATGTGGCGCGGCATCTGGATTACGACGCGGCAGAGCATCCGGTCGCCCTGCAACTGGGGGGCAGCGAGCCGCAGGCGATGGCCGAATGTGCCCGGCTGGCCGAACAATGGGGCTATGACGAGGTTAATATCAATGTCGGCTGTCCGTCGGACCGGGTGCAGTCCGGGGCTTTCGGGGCCTGCCTGATGCGCGAACCCGATACCGTGTCTGCCTGCGTTGCGGCGATGAAGGCCGCGGTCAGGATACCAGTGACTGTGAAATGCCGGATCGGCGTTGATGACCAGCCGGAAGGCCCGGCATTGCGCAGCCTGATCGCACAGGTGCGTGACGCCGGCTGTGACGGTGTCACCGTCCATGCCCGCAAGGCCTGGCTGTCGGGCCTGAGTCCGAAAGAAAACCGGGATGTGCCGCCGCTGAACTATCCGCTGGTCTATGACATCGCGGCAGAAAACCCGGGCTTTCCGGTCGGCATCAACGGTGGGGTGATGACCCTCGACGAGGCGGCGGCCCATCTTGATCATGTAACCAGCGCCATGATCGGCCGGGCCGCTTACCAGACGCCCTGGATACTTGCGGATGTCGATCACCGGTTCTATGGCGCGGCACCGTCCGGGCTGGACCGGTTCGGACTGGTCGAGGCCATGCTGCCCTATATCGAGCGGCGGACATCGGAAGGTGTCTGGCTCGGCCGCATCACCCGCCATATGCTCGGCCTGTTTCAGGGCCAGCCCGGTGCAAGGCAGTGGCGGCGGCATCTCAGCGAGAACGCGCATAAGCCGGAAGCCGGAGCCGACACCGTCCGGGAGGCGCTGGACAAGGTCCGCCAGCAGGCTGACCGCCAGCGGCGGATCTCAGCCGACCAGCATCTCGCGGCTGATCTGGTCCATTGATGTTGCGCCGAGCTGGGCCAGGGTCAGGCTGATTTCCTCGGCCAGCAGGTCGACAAAGTCGTTGAGACCGCGCTCGCCGCCTGCTGCCAGGGCGTAAAGCAGAACACGGCCGACCATGGTGAAATCCGCCCCCGTGGCAAAGGTCTTCACGATGTCTTCGCCGCCGCGCAGGCCGGAATCGAACAGCAGGGGATAGTCATCGCCGACGGCGCTGCGGATGCGGGCCAGCGCGTCGATGGCGGCGGGCGCACTTTCCAGCTGGCGGCCGCCATGGTTGGAAACCTCCACCGCATCAACCCCGGCATCGCGGGCCATCAGGGCATCTGATGGTGCGGTCACACCTTTCAGCACCATCCGGCCTTTCCAGTTATCGCGCACACGGGCGAGGAAATCCCAGTCCGCCCGGGCGCGGCTTTTGGTCCGGTCGAAGTCCATGCCCGGGGCCTTGAAATTGGCAAGATCCGGCGCGCCCTTAGCCAGCGTGGCAAGCGACCAGCGCGGATGCAGGGCAAAATCGATGAACTGACCGGGGCCGATTTTGAACGGCATCTTGAAGCCGCGGCGCAATTCCCGCGGTCTGCGGCCAACCTCCGGCACATCGACGGTGAAGATCAGGGTCTCGTAGCCGGCAGCCCCGGCCCGGTCGAGCAGCTTGTGGCTGACATCCTCGTCACCCCCGAAATAAAGCTGGAACCAGGCATTGCCGCCCGCGGCCTCGATCATCGGCTCCAGCGCGGTGGAGGCGGCGGTCGAGACACCGAGGGGGATTTTGTGTTTTGCGGCAAGGCGGGCCAGCATCAGGTCGGCACCGGGGGTCGACAGGTTGCACATGCCCATCGGCGCGATGCCGAAGGGCAGGCCGGTTTCCTGACCCAGAACCGAGCTTTTCAGACTGCGATGCTCGACATTCTTCAGTACCCGGGGCTGTAGCTGAATGTCGTTCAGCCGCTGCCGGTTGCGTCGGTCTGCCCCGCCGGAGCCGGCGGCCCCGTCGATATAGTCGAAAATCATCCAGGGCAGACGCCGCCGGGCCAGCCGGCGGGCATCTTCCCAGGAACAGATCGGGGCTGTCTGAAACATCACCGATCAGCTGTTGCGCGCACGCACCTCTTTCATGAACCGGTCGGCAATGACGACGGGGTCCATGTCGATGACCGGCACCTTGATGTTACCGGACTCGCACTTGCAGACGATGATCGTCATCTTGTCCGATGCCAGTGCCGCCTTCATGACTTTCGGTGTATCCTCGGCCTTGCATTCCACCACATTGTCGCAGCCGCAGGCTTTTGCGACGTCGGTCAGCGAGGTCTTGAGACCGGCATAGGTCTGCTGGTCGCCGGTGGATCCATAGCTGCCGTTATCGATGATCAGCAGGATGAAATTGTCGGCGACATTGTTGGCGATGGTCGGCAGGGTGCCGAAGTTGGTCAGAACCGAGCCGTCACCATCAATGGAGATGACTTTCTTTTTCTGCGCCAGCGCCAGACCGAGGCCGATGGAGGAGGACAGGCCCATGGTGCCGAGCATGTAGAAATTGGTCGGCTGGTCGTCCAGCATATGCAGTTCCTGCGACGGCAGGCCGATATTGCAGATGACGAGCTGATCGGAAATGACCGGGATCAGGCTCTTGATGACTTCACTGCGGATCATTCCTGGTCTCCTTTCCAGAAGCTGGCATCGGTCAGGATTGCGGTCGGTTTCTTCGCCATGAAGGTATGCTTCAGAATGGCGTCGAGCTCGTTCACATCATCTGACTTGTGGAAGTGGTAGGTCGGGATGTTCAGCTGCGCCAGCAGTGCTTTCGTGTGCACCGCCATCTCGACCTGACAGGCCACCGGCTCGCCCAGTTCACCGCGATAGCTGATGATCATCGGCAGCGGGAAATGGTAATACTGGATCAGCGTCACCAGCGTATTGATGGTCACACCGATCGCTGTGTTCTGCATGATGATGGCTGACCGCTTGCCGCCCATGAAGGCACCGGCGCAAAGCCCCATGCCCTCGTCTTCCTTGTTCGCGGGAACATGGTGGATCGACGGGGTCTGGTTGATTTTATCGATAACGCCTGCAAGCTGCTTGCAGGGTACGGTCGTGATGAACTCGACCTTGTTGGCAACGAGGTCGCCGACAATCTTGTCATTTACTGACATACGGATGATTCCAATCCCGGGATTAATTCAGGTGAAGCCTGATTTGTGCCTCAACAGCGACATTTCTGCGAGTCATAAATTATTGAATCTCGCTTAACTGCTGCTTCAGAAACACCGGCATCCGCATGCCAATGCCGAACCAGCGCTGAAACGATCAGCCGAAGAACCCGGACCGCCAGAACGCCAGTGCGGCAAACAGCGCGGTTCCGACAGAGACCGATTTCGGCACACTGCGCCGGGTCAGCAGGAAGACGGCAAACCCAACTCCGACGGCGATGATCCGGTCGGCCACGGGAACACTGCCCAATGGCCCTTCGGTAAAGAAGATGGCCCGGATCATCAGCCCGGCGACCAGTGCGTAGGACACACAGCCCGCCCATTCAAACAGGGCGGAATCAACCCGGATACGACCGGCAAGGACGGCGCCTGCCGCCCGCCAGACAAAAGTGGCGCCAAAGGCGGCCAGCAGCATGACCCAGACCGCGCTGTCGCTCATGACGTGATGTTCCGCTCTTCAAACCGGCGGATCAGTGACCCCGCCAGATACCCGACCGTCCCGAACAGCAGGCCGCCGACGATCATGCCGAAATCGGGGATCAGATCGATACAGACAGGCACCCCGATGGCACCGCAGATACCCGCCGCCTGACCGGGGCGTCGCTTTGCGGTGCCCATCATCAGCAGGACAAAGAACGGGGTCAGGAACAGGGCCGCCAGCCGCAGTGCCGTTGGCACATCATCGACAAGGAAGAACCCGATCAGCGACCCGACCAGGCCGAAGGTGATGAGGATGGCGCAGAACCCGAAATAATAGGGGGCCCGCTGATGCTGTTGCAGTTCACCGTGCATCAGCTCCATCTGGGCCCAGCTGGTCGGAGAGGAAACCTGTGCCAGCAGCAGATGCCAGAGCCTGAAGCCGGTGCCGCCATGCACCAGCGGCAGGGTGGCGACGATCATCGGCAGGGCCCGCACATTGATCAGCCCGATGGAAATGATCAGGGCCGAGACCGATGCACCGGCACTGTACAGTTCGGTGAACGCCATCATCGGCGGCAGCGCCCAGATCAGCAGCGCCGCCGCCAGCATCGCTGTCACATCCAGCCCGTTGGTGGCGGCCTGGGCCCCATATCCGACCAGTGCAGCCCCCAGCGCGATGCCCGGTGCCCTGACCGCGTCGGTCAGGCCCTGCCACCATCCTGATCTGTCGGCCTGTATGGTCATTCCTGGTCTGCAACACCTGCTTCGCCAAAGGTCGCCATGCCGGTATGGCAGGCGATGGCGGCACGGACCACCTGCACGGCCAGCACGGCGCCGGATCCTTCACCCAGCCGCATGCCGAGGTCGAGCAGCGGCACTTTGCCGAGCTTCTTGGTCAGCAGGCGATGGCCGGGTTCTGCGGAGCTGTGCGCCACCATGCAGTGATCAAGCGCAGAAGGATTGATGGTCTGCAGAACGGCAGCGGCGGCGGTGCAGATGAAGCCATCCAGCAGGACCGGGCAACGCTGCCAGCGGGCGGCAAGGATGGCCCCGGCAATCGCCGCCAGCTCGCGACCACCGACGGCACGGAGAATATCGAGACCATCGGTCATCATGTCGCGGTTGCGGGCAACCCCTTCACGAACCACGCGAATTTTGTGCTCCAGGGCGGAACCCTGGACGCCGGTTCCCGGGCCGGTCCAGTCTTCCGCCTCACCGCCATAGAGCGCGTGACAGATGGCGGCGGCGGACGTGGTATTGCCGATGCCCATTTCACCAAGGCAGATCAGGTCTGCCGGCTCTTCCAGCGCCCCCATGCCGAAGATCATGGCCTGCAGGCAGTCTTCTTCCGACATGGCCGGGCCCTGTGTGAAGTCGACGGTCGGAACCTCCAGCGCCAGTTCATAGACCGTCAGCCCGACATCCGATTCCCCGCAAAGCTGGTTCACGGCGGCCCCGCCGGTCTGGAAATTGGCGACCATCTGGGCTGTCACTTCCGGCGGAAAGGCCGAGACACCCTGTGCGGCAACGCCGTGATTGGCAGCGAAAACGGCGGCCCGTACATTGCCGAGCAGCGGCGGATACTGGCCGCGCCAGCTGGCCATCCATTCCGTGATTTCTTC
This sequence comes from Rhodospirillales bacterium, assembly GCA_040219025.1. Lineage (GTDB taxonomy): Bacteria > Pseudomonadota > Alphaproteobacteria > Rhodospirillales > HT1-32 > HT1-32. The sequence goes on from JAVJTE010000020.1 coordinate 476,293, forward strand.
CAGCCGGCCAAGTGATCCCGGCGGTTTGGTCAGCAGCGGTTCGCGGGCGCGAACCTTGGCCAGACGGTCGGTATCCGGCCCCGGCAGGTCGGCAAGGCTGGTGCGAAGTTCGTCAAAGGACCGGATAGGCAGGGTATCGGGCAAGTAATCATCTCCTGAAGTATGCAGGCATCCTGTCGGAAAACAGGATAATTAACTGGCCGCCCGGGTGGAATTGCTGGACCGGACGGGGTGCTGATCTATAACCCCCAGAGCCTTAAAATATCAGCGACGGCAGGTCTATCGAATTGTCAGCAGATCAGGAAACAGCAAAGTCCGGCAATTCTCCTTCTGCCTGGATTCGTGACGCCCGTGTGGTGCTCTGCTTCCTGACGCGCCTGCCGGTCGGCTGGCCCGCCGGTGCGGATGCCATCACGCTGGCTGCGGCCTCCCGGACCTTTCCGGTTGCCGGTCTGGTGACCGGCGGACTGTCGGCGATGCTGTGGCTGGTGCTCCGCGATATTGGCCTGCCGGTCCTGCCCGCGGCACTGCTGACCATCGGTGCGGGGGTGCTGATGACCGGTGCCCTGCATGAAGATGGCCTCGCCGATATGGCTGACGGCGCGGGTGCGGGCGCTGACCGGTTGCGCCGTCTGGAAATCATGCGGGATTCCCGGATCGGTGCCTACGGGGTGCTGGCGCTGATGTTCTCCGTGGGCCTGCGCGTTGCCTGTCTGGCGGCCTTTCCGGACCCGCGGTTCGGTGCGGCGGCGCTGGTTGCCGCACATGTCGGCGCACGGGCCGGACTGCCTGCGGTCATGCGCCTTGTGCCCCGGGCGAGGCCGGACGGGCTGTCCGTCACGGCAGGCCGCCCGGACGACCGCAGCGCAATCCTGAGCGCCGGTATCGGCCTGCTGCTGGTTCTGCTGTTCGCCGGGTTCGAGGCAGGGCTGACGGCAGCCGCTCTCACGGCCCTTGCGCTCTGGCTCACATCAGTCTGGGCAAAACGCCGGATCGGCGGCCAGACCGGTGATGTGCTGGGCGGGATGGAACAAATTGGCGAGATGGTTATTCTTCTGACACTGGTGGCGGCGATCATATGACGGTAACAGCGTTCTACTGGGTTCGGCATGCGCCGGTTGTGCATCTGAACGGCTGTATCTACGGGCGCAATGATGTGGATTGCGATACCGGCGATGCCGGCCTGTTCACTGCCGTCGCTGCTGAATTGCCGCGTGAAGCGGTCTGGCTGACATCATCGCTCCGGCGCACCCACCAGACCGCAGAGGCCCTGATTGCTGCCGGTGCCGTGCCGGGCGATTTTCTGAAGGATGAGGATCTGGATGAACAGCATATGGGTGACTGGCAGGGCCAGACCTGGGATGACATCGACCGCAAGTACGAGCGAATCGCCCACCGGTTCTGGGTGGCCCCGGCTTCCGTTGCCCCGCCGGGTGGCGAGAGCTTTACCGATCTGGTGAACCGCACCCGTCGCGCCATTGACCGGATGCTCGAGTCGCATCGCGGGCAGACCATCATCGCGGTCACCCATGGCGGTACCATCCGTGCCGCCCTGTCGCTGGCGCTGAATGTCGAGCCGGAAGCGGCGCTGGCGTTTCAGGTCGAAAACGTCTCGATCACCAAGATGGAGCATATTGACGACGCGCGGCATGGCGGTGCGTGGCGAATTCCTTTCGTGAATCGCGTTCTTCGTCCACAATCGGCCCAGCAAAAATTCTGACGGCACGGGCTGACCGGATAACGATGACAGATTTTGACAATCCGTATGATGCCGGCCTGCAACAGATCGCCCTCGACAGCCTCTATCTGGCCCCGGAAAACCGCCTGCTGCAATCCGGCTCCCTGCCGGCGGTAACACTTGTGCTGGGGGGTGTCCGGTCGGGCAAAAGCCGGTTTGCGGAACGGATGATCCCGAAAGACCGTAATCCGATCTATCTGGCGACAGCCGAGGCCATGGATGACGAGATGCGGGCGCGTATTGCCCAGCATCAGGCGCGCCGTGGCGGGAACTGGTCACTGCGGGAAGCGGCGCTGGACCTGCCGCAGGCACTGCTGCAGCTTGATTCTCACCGTCAGCCGATGCTGGTCGACAGTCTGGGCATGTGGCTGAACAACCTGATCTATCGCGACCGGGATGTCGCGACAGCCGTTGACGAGCTTGCCGAATCGCTGATGCGGATCAACGGTCCCGTGGTTCTGGTCAGTGACGAGGTCGGGCTCGGTATTGTGCCTGACAACGCGCTGGCCCGCGCCTACCGGGACCAGATCGGGCTGATGAACCAGCGGGTTGCCCTGGTGGCGCAGCAGGTGGTATTCGTCGCAGCCGGTCTTCCCCTCATACTCAAGGGCATGCAGAAATGAACGCACGTATTCCGGCGACCATCGTCACCGGCTTCCTCGGCGCGGGAAAAACCACGCTGATCCGCCATCTTCTCCAGAATGCCGACGGACGACGCATTGCGCTGATCATCAACGAGTTCGGTGATCTCGGGATCGACAAGGGCATCGTCGAGGGTTGCGGGATTCCGGATTGCGAGGAGGGTGATATTGTCGAGCTGGCAAATGGCTGCATCTGCTGCACCGTGGCCGACGATTTCCTGCCGACCATCGAGACCCTGCTGGGGCGGGCCGATCCGCCGGATCATATCGTCATTGAAACCTCCGGTCTGGCCCTGCCGAAACCGCTGATCAAGGCCTTTGCCTGGCCGGAAGTGCGGTCACGTACCACGGTTGATGGCGTGGTTGCGATGATTGACGCCGCCGCCGTTGCCGATGGCCGGTTCGCCGATGACCCGGCAGCGGTGCAGGCGATCCGGGAAAGCGACGAGATGCTGGATCATGACAATCCGCTGGAGGAACTGTTCGAGGACCAGCTTGCCGCCGCTGATATTGTCATCCTGAACAAGACCGATTTGCTGGACGAGGCGACGATTGCCGGGGTTGAACAGACCCTGAAGGCGCGGCTGCGTCCGGGCGTGAAGATTCTGCGGGCCACGGAAGGCCGGGTCGATGTGGCGGTGGCGCTGGGCATGAATGCCTCGGCGGAAGACGATCTGGACGCGCGGCCTTCGCACCATGATGGCCCGCATGACCACGACCATGACGATTTTGACAGCTTCATCGTCGATCTCGGTCAGGTGGATGACATTGCCGTGCTGACGACCCGGATCGGGGCCACGGTCGACCGGTTCGATATCCTTCGCATCAAGGGTTTCATCGATGTGCCGGGCAAGCCGATGCGGCAGGTGGTGCAGGGCGTTGGCAGTCGCATCCAGACCTATTTCGACCGGCCCTGGAAACCGGGTGAGGCACGCTCAAGCCAGCTGGTCGTGATCGGCCTGGCAGGCATGGACAAGCCCGCCATCGAGGCCGCACTGACCGCTGCCTGAGCGGCGCGGACAGAGGAAGTTTCATGCATCTCCTCGCCGCGCAGCCGGGCATCGTCGCCGACGGCTCGGAAGCGGTTGATCTCGGCCAGACGCCGGGTGACATCGTTATCCTGTCCGCCGCCGAATCCGAACTGGCCTGTCTGGCTGCGGCACAGCACCGGCTGGTGGACCGGCATGGTGACGCACAGCCCAGCCTCCGTCTCGCCAGCCTGTTGCAGCTCGGGCATAACATGTCCGTGGATCTCTATGCCGAGACCATTCTGGAGCCGGCCAGGCTGATCATCATCCGTCTGCTGGGCGGTGCCTCCTACTGGCCATATGGCCTTGATCAGGCGCTGGAGGCGGCGCGCCGGACGGGGGCGAAACTGGCGGTTCTGCCGGGTGACGATCAGCCGGATCCGGTGCTGTCGGATTACTGCACCCTGCCTGCGGGCGATTGTCACCGGCTCTGGCAATATGCTGTGCACGGGGGTGTCGACAACGCGACGGAGATGCTGAACTTCGCCACCAGCCTGCTGGGTCGGGATCGTGACTGGCGTGAACCGGCACCTCTGCTGCGGGCCGGACGCTATGGCGAGGCTCTGGCAGAGGATACAGACCGTCCGGTTGCGGCCATCCTGTTTTACCGGTCGCTGGTGCAAAGCGGCAATATGACGGTGATCGATGCCCTCTGCCGTGCCCTGCGGGATGAAGGGCTGGCCCCGCTGCCGGTCTATGCCGCCAGTCTGCGGGATGCGGTGGCGGCGGGAACAGTTGAGACCCTGCTGGCGGATCATCAGCCGGATATCATTCTCAACGCCACGGGGTTTGCACTCTCGACCCCCGGTGCGCCGACCAGTGCCTCGCCGCTGGATGTCACCGACTGCCCGGTGTTGCAGGTGGTATTTTCCGGCTCCAACGAAGCGGCCTGGCGGGACTCCGACAACGGGCTGGGTGCGCGTGATATTGCCATGAATGTTGCCCTGCCGGAAGTTGATGGCAGGGTTCTGGCACGCGCCGTCTCTTTCAAGTCATCGGCGGAGCGGGATGCGCTGACGCAGACCGATATCGTCACCTACAGGCCGGTCGCCGACCGCATTGCCTTCACCGCCGCCCTGGCCCGCAACTGGGTGAGTTTACGCCGGAAGCCGGCTGAACAGCGGCAGGTGGCGCTGATCGTTGCCAATTACCCGAACCGCGATGGCCGGATCGGCAACGGTGTCGGGCTGGATACGCCGGCGGCGGCGGTGGCCGCCATCGAACGGCTGACAGCAGACGGCTACGACATCCGGAATGCCCCGGCGACGGGCGCTGAACTGATTGAACGGCTGATGGCCGGGCCGACCAATGACCATACGGCTCTGGCCTCCCGGACGGTGACCGAGGTGATCAGCCGTGATGATTACCTCCGGTTCTGGTCTGACCTGCCGGAGACTGTACGTACCGCCGTCAGCGACCGCTGGGGCCAGCCGGAAGCGGATCCGTTCTTCCTCGCCGAGCGGCAGGCTTTTGCAGTGTCGGCTTATCGCTGCGGCAAACTGGTCGTCGGTCTGCAACCGGCCCGTGGCTATAACATCGATCCGAAGGAAACCTATCACGACCCGGCACTGGTGCCGCCGCATGCCTATCTCGCCTTTTATGCCTGGGTCCGGCAGGTCTTCGGCGCTGATGCGGTCATTCATATGGGCAAGCACGGGAATATGGAATGGCTGCCGGGCAAGTCTGTCGCCTTGTCGGCGGACTGTTTTCCGGAAGCGGTGTTCGGCCCGACGCCGCATCTCTATCCCTTTATCGTCAACGACCCGGGGGAGGGCACGCAGGCAAAGCGCCGCGCCCAGGCGGTCATCATCGACCATCTGACCCCGCCCCTGACCCGCGCCGAATCCTATGGCCCGCTGCGGGAGCTGGAGCGGCTGGTCGACGAGTTCTATGAGGCGGCGAATGTTGACCCGCGCCGGATGCGGGAACTGGGTCGCGAGATTGTCGAACTGTCAGAACGCAGCGGCCTTGATCTGGATTGCGGCATATCGTCGGAAGATGACGAGGCCAGCCGGTTGCAGAAGCTCGACAACCATCTCTGCGAGCTGAAGGAAATGCAGATACGTGACGGCCTGCATATCTTCGGCCATTCCCCGGAAAACCGGCTCCGCCGGGATCTGCTGGTTGCCCTGACACGGATACCCCGGGGTGACGGAGCAGCTGCGAATGCCTCGATCCTGCGGGCGCTGGCGGCTGATCTGGCGCTGGATTTTGACCCGCTGGAATGTGAGATGGCGGCGCCCTGGACGGGTGACAAACCTGCAGTTCTGGAGGGCCTGACGGAGGATAGCTGGCGGACATCGGGTGATACGGTCGAGCGTCTTGAGCTGCTGGCGGCAGGGCTGGTCGGGGGCGATCCGGACTGCCCGGCCGGCTGGGGGGCAACGACGGCCGTCCTGACGGAGATCACGGACCGGATTGCGGTGGCGGTTGATGCCTGCGGTCCGGCGGAACTTGACGGGCTGGCGACCGGGCTGGCGGGGCGGTTTGTCGCACCCGGCCCGTCCGGCGCGCCAACGCGGGGCCGCCCGGAGGTGTTGCCGACCGGACGTAACTTCTATTCCGTCGATACACGTACGGTGCCGACGCCAACCGCCTGGCGGCTGGGCTGGAAATCGGCTTCCCTGCTGATCGACAGATACGTACAGGATAACGGGGACTGGCCGAAGTCGATGGCTTTGTCAGCCTGGGGCACGTCAAACATGCGTACAGGTGGTGACGATATCGCCCAGGCGATGGCCCTGCTCGGGGTTCAACCGTCCTGGGAGACCGGGTCCGGACGTGTCACCGGGTTCGAGATCATCCCGGCGAACGTTCTGGGCCGGCCCCGCGTCGATGTGACGCTGCGTATCTCCGGCTTCTTCCGTGATGCCTTTCCGGGGCTGATCGACCTGTTTGATTCGGCTGCCCGCGCCGTGGCGGAACTGGACGAGCCGGCAAGCCAGAATCCGGCGGCGGCGGCCTGGCGTCTGGCGTCATCATCCCTGCAGGCGAACGGCCTGGATCGGGCGACGGCTAACCGGCAGGCGGGCCACCGCGTCTTCGGGTCGAAACCCGGTGCCTATGGTGCCGGCCTGCAGGCGCTGATTGACGAGAAATGCTGGGAGAGCGATGCAGACTTGGCGGCGGCTTATGTCGAATGGGGTGGCTATGCCTATGGTGCAGGTGCGGTTGGCCGGGCAGCCCATGATACCTTCCGCGACCGGCTGAAAACCGTGCAGGCGGTGATTCAGAATCAGGATAACCGGGAACATGACCTGCTCGATTCCGACGACTATTACCAGTTCGAGGGGGGTATGACGGCGGCGGTACGGGTGCTGTCGGGGGCGCAGCCTGCGGCCTATCACCCCGATCATTCCCGCCCCGAATCACCGCGTATCCGCAGTCTGGAGGAAGAGGTCGCCCGTGTGGTGCGTGCCCGCGTGGTCAATCCGAAATGGATCAGCGGGGTCATGCGCCACGGCTACAAGGGTGCCTTCGAGATGGCAGCGACCGTGGATTACCTGTTTGCCTTTGCCGCCACTGCCCGTTGCGTCCGTGATCATCATTTCGATCTGGTGTTCGATGCTTATCTGGAAGACAGCGAGGTTCTGGCCTTTCTGGAGCGGGAAAATCCCGCTGCGCTCCGCGAATTGTCGGACCGGCTGCGCGAGGCAATTGACCGGGGCCTGTGGCAACCCCGCCGCAATACGGTCTATGATCGCCTGACCAGCCTGACAGAGGAGCATTCCCGTGAGTGACGACAGCACCAACAGCGACCACAAGGCCAAAAAAGCCAAGATCAAGGCTGCACGTGACAAGATGATGGCCGGCAAGACCGATGAACGCGGCCTGCTGATCGTCCATACCGGCAAGGGCAAGGGTAAATCTTCCTCTGCCTTCGGCATGGTCCTGCGCTGTGTCGGCCATGGCATGCCGGTCGGTGTCGTCCAGTTCATCAAGGGCGCATGGGATACGGCAGAGCGCCGGGTCTTCGAGAGCTTCTCCGAACTGGTCACTTTCCGGGCGATGGGTGAAGGCTTTACCTGGGAGACGCAGGACCGCGAACGCGACGTCGCAGCGGCAGAGAAAGCCTGGGACATGGCGAAGGAAATGATTGCCGACCCGGCCATGCGGATGGTCGTGCTCGATGAACTGAACATTGCGCTGCGCTATGAGTATCTGGCGATCGGTGAGGTGCTTGCGGTGCTGAAATCCCGGCGTCCCGATCTGCATATCGTGGTGACCGGTCGCAATGCGCATGAAGACCTGATCGAAGCGGCTGATCTGGTCACCGAAATGACATTGATCAAGCATCCGTTCCGCGATGGTGTGAAGGCGCAGCCGGGCGTGGAATACTGAGTTCCTGTTTTCTTGAATACTTAACGTTTCCCGGCTAGTGTCGGACAGACTTCGGAGGAATGAATTTCAATGCGGGTGGCTCATGACTAATCTGATGCGACGCGGTCTGATGGCGGTGACTTTGTCGCTGGCGGTCTTTTCAATGGTCGCGGGATTTCGTCCCGTTGCTGCCCGGGCGGAATCCTCGGGCCAGGAAGTGGTTCAGAAATCCCTGCTGACAGTTGAGAAATTTCTGGCTGACCGCGACTACCGCAGCCTGCATGAACAGCTGGGCCGCGCCCGGGGTGTGCTGATTGTTCCGGGTCTGCTGAAGGCCGGGTTCATCTTTGGTGCGGAATTCGGCAATGGTGTGCTGCTGGCCCGCGACGATACCGGTAAATGGAGCTACCCGGCATTTTACACCCTCGGTGCCGGAAGCCTCGGCTTTCAGGCCGGTGTGGAAAGCTCGGAAGTCATGTTCCTGATCATGAACCAGCAGGGGCTGGAAGCGGTCATCAACCATCAGGTCAAGCTGGGTGCCGATGTCTCCATCGCCATCGGGCCGATAGGGGCCGGTGCGGAAGCATCGACAACAACCAGCCTGGGCGCTGACATCATTTCCTATTCCAAGGCGGTGGGGCTGTTTGGCGGCGCGGCGTTTGAAGGTGCTGTGATCGGCTCGCGTTCGTCCTGGAACGAGGAATATTACGGTCGCCCGGTCAGTGCGGGAACCATCGTCATCGATCAGCTGGCGCAGAATCCGGCGGCCGATGACCTGCGCAACGCACTCAACCTCCGCTGACTCCAGAGGGTATATTGCCCGGACTGCCTGATCGTACGGCCTGAACGGTTGCGCCGGACAGGCTGCCGCAACTGACCGGATCTCCCCGCATGTCCAGAACCGCTGCAATGATGTTTCAGGGCACCGGTTCAGACGTCGGCAAGTCGCTGCTGGTTGCCGGCCTGTGCCGTGCCCTGACCCGGCGCGGATTACGGGTTCGTCCGTTCAAGCCCCAGAACATGTCAAACAACGCGGCAGTAACGCCGGATGGTGGCGAAATCGGTCGTGCCCAGGCATTGCAGGCCCGCGCCTGCGGCATCGCGCCATCGGTTCATATGAATCCGGTCCTGCTGAAACCGCAGTCGGATATCGGTTCGCAGGTTGTTGTCCAGGGCCGGGTTTTCGGCAATGCCCGGGCCCGCGATTACTATGATCTGAAACCGCAGTTGCTGCCGCGGATTCTCGACAGCTTCCGGCAGATGCAGGATGACGCAGATATCGTCCTGGTCGAAGGCGCAGGCTCCCCGGCGGAGGTCAATCTGCGGGCCGGTGATGTGGCGAATATGGGTTTTGCCGAAGCCGCGGATATTCCGGTTGTTCTGATCGGTGATATCGAACGCGGCGGGGTGATTGCCTCGATTGTCGGCACCCGACAGCTTCTGCCACAGGCCGAGCGTGACCGGATCGCAGGCTACATCATCAACAAGTTCCGGGGTGATGTCAGCCTGTTCGATTCCGCCATCGACATCATCGGCCATCACACCGGCAAACCCTGCTTCGGGGTTGTCCCCTACTTTGCCGCTGCCTCGCGCCTGCCGGCGGAGGATGCGGCTTCCCTGTCATCGCCGTCGGCGGCGGCGGATGCGCTGATCAGGATTGCGGTTCCCCGGCTGTCGCGGATTGCCAATTTCGATGATCTCGACCCGCTGGCGGCTGAACCGGGTGTCGCCCTGACCATCGTCCGGCCCGGCGAGGTGATTCCGGCGGGGACAGATCTGGTGCTGCTGCCCGGCTCCAAGGCGACGATGGCGGATCTGCGGGAGGTGCGGCGCAACGGCTGGGATATTGATATTCTGGCCCATGTCCGGCGGGGCGGGGCAGTCATCGGGCTTTGCGCCGGCTATCAGATGCTGGGCCGGTGCGTCAGTGACCCCGACGGCATCGAGGGCCCGGCGGGAAGCGAGCCGGGCCTTGGCCTGCTGGACGTCGAGACGGTGATCGGTGGCGACAAGGCATTGATCGCCCGCCGGGCGACGCATCTGGCCAGCGGGCTTTCGGTGACCGGCTACGAGATGCATATGGGCCGGACAGCCGGACCGGACTGCGCCCGCCCGGTACTGACCTTCAGTGATGGTCGCAGCGATGGCGCCACCAGCGCCGACGGACTGGTCTCCGGCTGTTATCTGCACGGCCTGTTTGCCGAAGATGACTGCCGCCGCGACATCCTGCTCCGCCTCAACCCCGCCATCCGCTCTGCCGTCAGATATGAACAGGAGGTCGAGGACACCCTCGATGCACTGGCCCGGCATCTGGAGTCCTCACTGGATATCGACGGGTTGCTGCGGGCAGCCCGATAAGGTTTCCGGGCAAGGTTTTGAGTTTTCGGCTGATGTATCGCATAGTCCGCGCAATGACAGACAGGAGACATATGTGAGTGATGAGACAACGAATGCTGCAAGTGACAAGGAATATCGCGACTCCCTGAGGAAGCAGCTGGAGGATCATATCCTCCGTCTTTCGGTCGTGGCTTCCGTGGTCCATCGTGACGGACCGAAGGGCGTCACACCGGAAGCCCTGAAGGAATTCGTCAAGGGCGGGCTGCCGGTCTATCCCAATCATGGCGTCTATGCGTCGGGTCTCGGGTTCTTTCTGGGGGCACGCACCCTGAAGCTGGAAGCAGAAGACGCGATCATGTTCGGGGCAGAACTGTCCTTCGGCATGTACCAGCGTCTGGGCCTGCCGGTGGAACGCGCCGAAGCCTCTGTGCATGAGTCACTGGACGGCCTTATCGAGGCGCTGGAAGACCTGCACGACAAACAGGAAGCGGGCAAGGGCCAGGGCCAGCTCAGTGATGCGCAGGCGGTCGCCCTGTTCACGCAGGTCGTGGCCAGCCGGATCATCGCCAGCCTGACCGGCAGGAAAGATGATCCGTTCCAGCCGACCGATGACGAAATCAAGGAATTTGCCCGTCTGGTCGTTGTGACCTGATAAACAGGCCGCGCCCCGGCGTTGCTCTCCGGATCAGTTTTTCAGGAACTGGGCGTGACAGCTGGTGCAGGTCTGGATGATTTCAGACAATGCCGCCTGTACGGCGGGGCGGGCGCCGCCCATGCGACGGGCTGCCACGAAGCCCGCATCTGCCTGACGCCGGGCCTCGACAAACAACCGGTCGAAGTTCCGGCGCAGCTGCCAGATCACCGGGCTGGCCCGCCCGCCACGGGAGGACCGGCTGTTGGGGAACAGGCGGCTGACACTCTTCAGCACCTCGGTCATGATATAGAACTGCTCGGCAACCTCCTGTGGCCGGTAGGCGGCGGGCGGGGCCGATTCCAGCACAAGCAGCCGGTTCACGCTGTCCTGCAGCAGCTGCATGCCCTGCTGCCGGGTCTCCACGACATCCTGTGCGGCTGCCGGGATACTCCAGATCAGCAGGCAGACTGCCAGCAGGGGCAGCATCTGTCGGGAAGCGTTCACTGGGCCAGGGCGTCGGCCATCAGCTGGACATGGGCTGCGATCTGGTCAACGCCACCTTCACCGCCAGTCCAGGCAATCTTGCCATCCCGGTCCAGATCGACCCCGGCCAGCAGCTGCAGCGACAGGTCACGCATCTCGCGGACCAGCGGCGCGGCCACCTGCGGGTCTGCGGCAAGAATGATACTGTTCGCCAGTCCCCGGATGGCATCGGCACGGGCCATGCTGTCGGATGCCGCCGCAGCGACATGGGCCGCATGCATCTTCACGCCCTCGGTTGCGTCGGTGGCCCCTGCTGCCCGGCCTGCGGCAAGCGACAGCCCGGCCAGCGCCTTCTTCAGCCCGTAACCCAGCCCGCGACCGCTGAAGGACGCCTCCGGCTCAATGGCGTGTATGACATGGCGGGCCTGTGTCCGCATCCAGTCCAGATCGTCGGTCTTGCTGGCGGCATAGCGGGCGTGGCGCTCGACGTTGCGCGCCTCGCCGTACACGGTTGCCAGCAGGCCCTGGCCGTCCGGCGTATCCGGTGCCCGGGTCTGGATCATCATCAGCGCACTGGCGGCACCCGCAGCCAGGGCCGCGCCCGGCAGGATAACGGCCAGACAGGTCAGTGCAGCGCAAAGACGGCGGAAATACATGATCAGGCTCCTGTTGTCGTTTCGATTACCCTCATCAAACATCGCAAAGCTTGAAAATCTGCAAAGGACCGGGTGAATAAATTAATCGTGATACCAAACCGGGACGGAACTCCTGTAGTTTCACAGATTCCTGCAGTGTTGCAGTCAGAATTATAAAAACTCAACAGAGAGGCTCACCCATGGTCACGTTTCAGAAAACTGCGGCAGCGCTGATCGCTGTCTCTACCCTGCTGGTTGGTATCACGGCAGCCAGTGCTGCGGGCGAAGATGACATCAAGTACCGGCAGACGAATTACAAGGCTGTTGGTGCACATCTGGGAGCAATGGCAGCCATTCTCAAAGGCGAGGTGCCGCACAAGGATCAGCTTGCCGGTCATGCAGACGCCCTTGCGATGATTGCGAAGAATGCGCCCAGCCTGTTCCCGGAAGGATCGGGACCTGATGCCGGTGATACCAAGGCCAAGGCCGAAATCTGGAGCGACCCGGAGGGCTTCAAGAAAGTTCTCGACGGGTTTGATGTGGCGGCAGCGAATGTTGCGGCAGCAGCCAAGACTGGTGACATGGATGCCGTCGGTGCTGCCTTCAAGCAGCTCGGAGCGTCCTGTGGTGCCTGCCACAAGGTTTATCGGGCAAAATAAATCTCTGAACGGCCCTTCCGGTTTATCGCCGGAAGGGCCGGACAGGTTTGCGATATATATGACGCCGCGCGGATTGATTTCCGTCGCGGCGTTGTCATGATCAGGTCATGAAACAGTCTGTCGATATCGCCATCGTGGGCGGGGGCGTCATAGGCAGCGCGATTGCCTGGTTCCTGACGCAGGCTCCCGACCCGCCGACAGTCGCCCTGATCGAGAAAGACCGCGGTTTCACGCAGGCCAGCACCACTCTCTCCGTTGGCGGGATCCGGCAACAGTTCTCGACGCCCGAGAATATCGCGATGTCCCTCTATGCCGCCCGGTTTGTCCGTGATGCCCCGATCTTGCTGGCAGTCGGCGATGAACAGCCGGATCTGGCATTCCGCGAAAACGGATATCTGATGCTGGCCAGCGCCGCCGGTGAGGACATTCTCCGATGCAATACCGGGCTTCAGCAATCGATGGGTGCCGATATCGCGCTGCTGTCACCAGACGAAATCGGCGTCCGGTTTCCCTGGCTTTCATCGACAGGACTGGCCGCCGGTGCGTACGGGCAAAGCGGTGAAGGCTGGATTGACCCTGCCAGCCTGCTGCAGGCGTTCCGGCGCAAGGCCCGCGATCAGGGTGTGCATCTGATTGACGACCGGGTGACCGGTATCGAACAGGCAGCGGGTCGGGTGAACGGGGTTTCTCTGGCGTCCGGTGAGGTGATCCGGTGTGATCAGCTGGTGATTGCCGCCGGCCCGGACAGCGGTGCTGTTGCCGGTCTCGCCGGTGCGGACATTCCGGTGGAGCCGCGTCGCCGTCAGGTCTTTGTCATCGACGCCCGGCAGGAAATTCCGGACTGCCCGCTGGTGGTCGATCCCGGCGGTGTCTATTTCCGGCCGGAGGGAAAATATTTCATCTGCGGCAAGTCGCCTGATGCGGCAGATGATCTGCCGGGCTGGCGCGGTGATGAGCCGGTTGATTACCGCCAGTTCGAGGAGGATATCTGGCCCGTTCTCGCCGAACGTGCGCCGTTGTTTGAGGCGGTAAAAGTGATCAATGCCTGGGTCGGGCATTATGACTATAATCAGGTCGACCAGAATGCGATCATCGGACGGGTTCCGGGTTTTGGAAACCTGCATGTCGCCTCCGGTTTCAGTGGTCATGGTCTGCAGCAGGCCCCGGCTGTCGGCCGCGCCATGGCAGAGCTGCTGCTGACCGGCGGCTTTCAGTCCCTCGACCTGTCGCGTTTTTCGCCAGACCGGTTCGGGAGGCAGGATCTGGTACTGGAAAGCAACGTGGTCTAGTTATCTGTTCAGTCAGGTGTCTTTACGACAGCTTCAGTACCTGTTCCCGCAGTACAAATTTCTGGATCTTGCCGGTCGATGTTTTTGGCAGCGGGCCGAAGACAACGGTTTTCGGGGCTTTGAAACGCGCCATTTTACTCTGGCAAAAAGCAATCACATCGGCCTCCGTTACCGGCCCGGCCGCATCGCGCAGGGTGACAAAAGCGCAGGGCGTCTCCCCCCATTTCTCGTCGGGGCGGGCAACGACGGCGGCTTCCATGATGTCGGGATGCCTGTACAGCACTTCCTCGATTTCCAGCGAGGAGATGTTCTCGCCGCCGGAAATGATGATGTCCTTTGAGCGGTCCTTGACCTCGATATAGCCGTTGGGGTGGGTGACGGCGAGGTCACCGGTATGGAACCAGCCGCCGGCCAGGGCGGCTTCTGTTGCGCCCGGGTTTTTCAGATATCCCTTCATTACCGCATTGCCGCGGATAAACATTTCGCCGATCTGCTGACCGTCCCGGGGCACTTCGGTAAAGGTCTCCGGATCAAATACCTTCACATCCTCGAAAGCCGCGGTCTGGACGCCCTGCCGGGACATCATGACGGCCCGCTCGTCAGGATCGAGTTCATCCCATTCCGGCTGCCAGACGCAGATGGTTGACGGGCCATAGGTCTCTGTCAGGCCATAGAGATGCGAGACGCTGAACCCCATCTTGCTCATCGACGCGATGATCGCACTGGGTGGTGCAGCACCACCGGTTGCCACCTTGACCGTATGGCCGAAGCTGCGTTTCACCGCAGCGGGTGCATGCACCAGCATGTTCAGGACAATCGGTGCCCCGCACATGTTGGTCACCTGCTCGTCGACAATCAGCCGGAAGATTTCTTTCGGATCGACAGCCCGCAGGCAGACATGGGTTGCCCCGGCGAAGGTGACCGCCCAGGTGCAGGTCCAGCCGTTGCAATGGAACATCGGCAGCGTCCACAGATAGGTGCTGCGGTCGTTCAGCTCGAACGCGAAGGCATTGCTGACCGAATTCAGATAGGCCCCGCGATGATGATAGACCACGCCTTTCGGATTGCCGGTGGTGCCGGAGGTATAGTTCAGGCTGAGGGCCTGCCATTCATCTTCCGGCAGGGAGACGGGGAAATCCGGATCGGCAGCGGCCAGCATCGCCTCATACTCACCGGTCCCGATGAGGTCCCCCGGCCCGGTATATTCCGGGTCGTCATAATCGATGACAACGGGCCGGGCTCTGGTCAGCGACAGGGCTTCATGCGCGACGGCAGACAGGGCCCGGTCGACGATGAACATCTTTGCTTCGGAATGTTCCAGAATGAAGGCGATGGTCGCTGCATCCAGTCTGGTGTTGATGGCATTCAGTACGGCACCGGCCATCGGAATGCCGTAATGGGATTCCAGCAGGCAGGGTGTGTTCATGGCCAGCACACTGACTGCGTCCCCGCGACCGATTCCCCGTGCCGACAGTGCGGACGCAAACCGGCGGCAACGATCAAGCATCCGGCTGTAGGTGATGCGGGACCGGCCATGAATGATCGCGGTCTTTTCCGGATAGACCATGGCGGAGCGGCGCAGGAAGCTGATGGGTGACAGCGGCAGATGGTTGGCCGCGTTCTGCCCGAGCGATTGTTCAAAGATATCCGTCATGCTGAATGGCTCTTGTCCGCCCTGAGGCTGCGTTCGTGAAAGATGAAGCCGAGGAAGTTCATCAGTAGCTGTGCGGCGAGAAAGCCGGTGATGCCCGACGGATCGTAGGCCGGTGCGACCTCCACCAGATCCATACCGACCACATCCCCCTGTTTTGCCAGCCCTTGCAGGATTTCGAGAACTTCATAATACTGGAAGCCGCCATGGCTGGGGGTGCCGGTGCCGGGCGCGATAGACGGATCGAATCCGTCGATATCGATGGTCACGTAATATCGCACATTCTTTGGAATGCGGGCCAGAACACCGTCCGCCCCGAGTTTGCGCACATCGCGGACGGACAGAATGTCAGACCCGGCATCGCGGGCAGCGTCATAATCCGACCGGTTGGAGGAGGACACATTACGGATGCCCATCTGGGTCATGCCGGTGACATGAACCATTTCCGAGGCCCGGCGCAGCGGATTGCCATGCCCATAGCGCACGCCATGCCGTTCATCGACGAAATCCAGATGCGCATCGAAATGGATGATATGGACCGGGTCCTGACCGGCATAGGCTGCCATGCAGGGCGCATGAACCGCATGGTCGCCACCGAGAATGACCGGCAGCGCGCCGGATTCGAGAATCTTGCGCACCGCGAATTCCGTGTTCGCATGGCTTTGCACTGTGTCGGTATGGACGATGTCCGCATCCCCGACATCAACGATCCTGACCCCGCCGTCCGGCAGATAGACGACATCGTCCTCGAAATCATAGGCACCGGCATGCCCGAACGAGAACAGGGTCGATGCTTCACGGATGGCGCGGGGACCAAAGCGGGCGCCGGACCGGTACTGGGTCCCCATATCATAGGGCACACCGAGCACGGCAACATCCGCGTCGATATTGTCCCAGTCGGTGAGCGGCGGTGATTTTGCGAAGGTGCAGTGGCCGACGAAGGGCAGGTTCAGTCGCCCTGAATCATAACTGTTGCCTGACATCAATCCCCCCTGACACTGCGTTGCCGGTATGCTGACGGCAAACGCCTATGGCAGCAAGCACCGGATCGGGGAAATCAGTGCAGCCGCCCGCCATTCGGAATCTTCTGATCCGGTGCAATCAGAACGATGGCGCCGGTCGCATCGGGGAAACCCAGCACCAGACATTCCGACATGAATTTGCCGATCTGTTTCGGCGGGAAATTGACCACCGCGGCAACCTGACGGCCGACCAGGGTCTCCGGCGTATAATGCACGGTGATCTGTGCCGAGGTTTTCCGGGTGCCGATCTCCTCGCCGAAATCGATCCAGAGCTTGATCGCGGGCTTTCTGGCTTCCGGGTAGGGTTCGGCCTGCGTCACCGTACCGACCCGGATATCGGTTTTCAGGAAATCGTCAAATGACAGGGACATCGCAGGTTACCTCTGGGAATCAATCATCGAGAGTATCGGCCCGTTGACATCAAAGGCGCTTTCGACGACCGAGAAATGGTTGGTTCCGGGGATACCGGTTTTGCTTATATGCGCGCCGGAGGCGGCCCAGCTGGCGACGAAGTCGTCGGACTGGCGGTGGTATTCCGCACTTTCGTCTCCGCCAACCACGCAGCTGATACCGGCACGGGTGCGGGGCGGCATGAATATCGGGCTGTTCCGTTCGGCGGCGTCTGCCGTCATTCCGACCGCATCATTGACCGGTGTGTGGATGATCGGCTCCAGCTCGTACAGTCCGCTGATCAGCACCGCACCGGAAATCGGATGATTGGGCAGCCGTGCATCATAGGCGGACCAGTCGGTGGCACAGAGCACAGCCCCGAGATGGCCGCCGGCGGAATGGCCGGAAATTGACAGGCGGCTGGAATCAACCCCGAGGCGATCTCCGGATCTCAGCAGAAAGGCAGTACAGCGCCGGACCTGCGCGACGATATCCGAGATCTTTACATCCGGACAAAGGCCGTAACTCATTACTGCGACGGCGGCACCGTGGTCATTCAGCCCTTCGGCAATGAAGCTGAAGTTCTTGCGGCCCATCGCCTGCCAGTAGCCCCCGTGGATGAACAGATGCAGCGGCGGGTTCTCGGCATCCGGCATCAACAGGTCGAGCTTTTCAGGGAGGGATTTGCCATAGGAAATGTCGGGCAAAAATTTTGGCGCGCGGGCGCGGTAATCCTCGCTCCAGTCGTCCCAGGTGGCAAAATAGTCCTGATGATCGGGTACCAGACCCCGGTTGTTGTATTGCCGGACCAGTTCGCTTTTCGCCAGATCGCGCCAGCCCATCGGTCTGCTCCTTCAGGGGATAACTGCTGTCGTCTCAATCTCGATCCGTGCACGATCCTCCATCAGCGCCGAAACCTCAACCACCGCCATGGCCGGATAGTTGCGCCCCATCAGCTCGCGCCAGGCCTGTCCGATCTGTTTCAGGTTGTCGAGATAGGCCGGTTTGTCGGTGATGAACCAGGTCATCCGGACGACATGTTCCGGCCCGGCCCCGCCGGCCTTCAGCACGGCCAGCGTGTTTTCCAGCGTCTGGCGAAACTGTGCGGCGAAGTCGTCGGTCTCGAACACACCTTCCGGTGTCCAGCCGATCTGTCCGGCGACAAAGACGATGTCACCGGAAGCCTTGATGCCGTTGGCGTAACCGCGCGGCTGTGGCCAGCCGTCGGGAAGCAGGGTTTTCATGTCGTCGTCTCCTCAGTTCATGACCATCCTTCGAGACGTCGCTTGCGCGACTCCTCAGGATGAGGTTCCGAAATCTGTTATCCTCATCCTGAGGAGCGGCACAGCCGCGTCTCGAAGGATCTGTGACGGTTATTCCTTGCCCTCTGCCATCTGGCGCAGGCGGAAGCGCTGGACCTTGCCGGTTTCGGTGCGTGGCAGGGCGGGCAGGAATTCGATAGCCCGGGGATATTTGTAGGGGGCAATGGCGTTTTTTACATAGTCCTGGATATGTTTCACCAGTTCCGGCGACGGGGCCTGACCCTCGCGCAGCACGACATAGGCTTTGACGATATGGCCGCGGGCGGCATCCGGGGCGGCGACCACCCCGCATTCGGCAACCGCATCATGGGACAGCAGCGCCTCTTCGACTTCGGGACCGGAGATATTGTAGCCCGAGGAGATAATCATGTCGTCAGCCCGGGCAGCGAACCGGAAAAAGCCCTCCTCATCCTGCAGGAAGGCATCTCCTGTCAGGTTCCAGCCGTCACGGACATAGTTCCTCTGCCGCTCGTCAGCCAGATAGCGGCAGCCGGTCGGGCCCCGTACCGCCAGCTTGCCGACCTCGCCACGCGGCATTTCGTTCATATCGTCATCGACGATCATCGCTTCATATCCGGGTACCGGCATGCCGGTGACGCCCGGCCTGACCATTTCCTCGGGGAAGCTGATGAAGATATGCAGCATTTCGGTCGCGCCCATACCATCCATGATCCCGATCCCGGTGGCCCGTTTCCAGTCCTCATGGATCGGTATCGGCAGCGTTTCCCCGGCGGAGATGCATTTCCGCAGTGACGTCAGGGCAAAATCCTGGCTGAGGTCGGTCATCACCCGGTAGGCGGTCGGTGCAGTGAAACAGATGGTGGCACGGAAATCGTCGATGGCGGCGGCCAGAACCGGCGGTGACGCCTTCTCCAGCAATACGGTGGCCGCGCCGACATGCATCGGAAAGGTCACCAGTCCGCCAAGGCCGAAGGTGAAGGCGATCGGCGGCGAACCGATGAAAATGTCGGTCACGCTGGGGCGCAGCATCTTCGTGCAATAGGCGTCGTTGATCACCATGACGTCACGGTGAAAATGCATCGTGCCTTTCGGCAGTCCGGTGGTGCCGGAGGTAAAGGCGATCAGAACCACATCTTCGGCGGCGGTCGGGACCGTCTCGAAAGTTGGTGACTTCTCCGACATCAGCCGTTCCAGCTCCGCCCCCGCGCCCGGTTCGCCGGAGCCGTTGAAATAGCAGATGCGTTGCAGACGGCTGGTCAGCGCCGATGTTTTCGCCATTTCGTCCGACAGGCGTTCATCGCAGAGGGCAAAATCGATTTCCGCCCTGTCGATGATGACCGAGAGTTCCCTGGCACGCAGCAGCGGCATGGTGGCAACGACAATCCCCCCGGCCTTGGCGATGGCAAACCAGCAGGCGACGAACATCGGGTTGTTGGCGGCACGGATCAGCACCCGGTTGCCCGGCTTCAGGCCCAGTTCATCCACCAGCACATGGGCAATCCGGTTCGCCCGGTCCTGCAGATTGGCGTAGGTCCAGGTTTCCCGCGGGGTATAGAAGACGGGTTTCGGGCCCAGTCCGGCACGGACCTTGTTATCCAGCAATTCGGTCGCGCAGTTCAGGCGTTCCGGATATTTCAGACCGGCCTTCGCCAGATCCATCACCGGCCACTGCTCCGGTGGCGGCAGGTTGTCGCGGGCAAAGGTATCAAGATGTGCGGTGTAGGCGGTCATGCGGCACCTCCGGACTGCGGGCCTGCTGAATGGTTGCCGAGGGTCTGGCGGGCAATCACGACCTGCTGAATTTCAGATGCCCCTTCATAGATGCGCAAGGCCCGGACATCGCGGTACAGGCGCTCCACCGGATTACCGGCGACCACGCCATGTCCGCCCATGATCTGCACCGCCTGATCAACAACTTTCTGCGCTTCTTCCGTGGCAAACAGCTTCGCCATCGAGGCTTCGCGGGTGACCCGATCGGCGCCGTTATCCTTGGTCCATGCGGCGCGATAGACCATCAGGGCCGCGGCATCGACGGAGACCGCCATATCGGCAATCTTGCCCTGCACCATCTGCAGCTCGGCCATCGGTGCGCCGAACAGCTCCCGGGTTGAGGCGCGGTCCAGTGCCTCGTCCAGGGCGCGGCGGGCAAAGCCGAGGGCAGCCGCCCCGACGGTGGAGCGAAACACATCCAGCGTGCCCATGGCGATGCGAAAACCGGCCCCGCCGTCGCCAATCATGGCACTGGCGCTGACCCGGCAATCCTCGAACACCAGCCGGGCCAGCGGATGCGGGGCGGAGACATCAATACGCTCGGCGATTTTGAGACCGGGATTGTCGGCCTCGACGATGAAGGCCGAGAGGCCACGGGCTCCCGGTGCCTCGCCGGTCCGGGCAAAGACGACATACATATCGGCAATGCCGCCGTTGGAAATCCAGGTCTTCTCGCCGTCCAGCACAAAGCCGTTGCCATCCGGGACGGCAGTCGTCGCCATGGCGGCGACATCTGACCCGCCGGCGGGTTCCGACAGGGCAAAGGCGGGGATGGCCTTGCCCTCGGCAATGGCGGGCAGCCAGCGTCTTCGCTGGTCCTCAGTGCCATAAATGCTGATCGGGCCACCGCCCAGGCCCTGCATGGCAAAGGCAAAGTCGGCGAGGCCGTTATGGCGGGCCAGTGTTTCACGGATCAGGCAGAGACTGCGGACATCCAGCCTGTCGGAGGCCCCGCCCCAGGCGGCGGGAACCGTGTTCTGCAACAGACCCTCGCGGCCAAGCAGGCGGACCAGTTCACGGCAGTCCCCGTCCAGGTCGCTGTCACCGTGGTGGCTGTCGCGAACCTGTCCGGCGGCGAAGTCGTCAACCTGCCGGGCCAGCTCGCGATGTCTGTTCTCAAAGAACGGCCAGCCGAGAAAACTCTGGTCCGCCATGGTCAGTTCCCCTCGAAGACCGGTTTCCGTTTCGCGGCAAAGGCCTCGAACGCCCGGGTAAAGTCGCCGGTCTGCATGCAGATCGCCTGTGCCTGTGCTTCCGCCTCAATCGCCTGATCAATGGTCATCGACCATTCCTGATTCAGCATGGTCTTGGTGATGCCATGGGCGAAGGTTGGGCCGTCGTTCAGCCGGGCAGCGAAGGCAATCGCCTCGGCCAGCAATTCGTCTGCCGGCACCAGCCGGTTGAACCAGCCCCAGCGCTCGCCTTCCTCTGCCGACAGGGAGCGCCCGGTAAACAGCAGTTCGGACGCCCGGCCCTGTCCGATGATCCGGGGCAGGATGGCACAGGCGCCCATGTCACAGCCGGCGAGGCCGACACGGGTGAACAGGAAGGCGGTTTTTGCGGCCGGCGTGCCGAGGCGGATATCCGCAGCCATGGCGATGCAGCTGCCGGCCCCGGCACAGATACCGTCCAGCGCGGCTATCACCGGCTGCGGACAGGCGCGGATGGCCTTGATCAGGTCGCCGGTCATCCGGGTGAAGGCCAGCAGGTCCTTCATGTTCATCTTTGTCAGCGGCTCGATGATCTCGAACACATCACCGCCGGAACAGAAATTCCCGTCCGCACCGGTGACGACGACCGATTTCACATCATCGGCATAGACCAGGTCGCGGAAGGTATCGCGCAGTTCGGCATAGCTGTCGAAGGTCAGCGGATTTTTCTTTTCCGGACGGTTGAGGGTGATGATCGCCACATCACCCTGCATCTGCCATTTGAAATGTCCCGGTTTCAGGTCGGCCATCAGCATGTCTCAATCCCTCTCCTCGATATGATGTTTCACCGACCGGCGTGCCCGCGACAGCAGATCAGAGAGTTGTCCGGTTTCCGTGTCGCTCAGCCCGCCCAGCATATCGGCAACCCAGCCATGATGCTCGCGCGCCATGGTGATGAACTTCTCCCGGCCCTGTTCTGACAGATGAATGACCGAACTGCGCCGGTCGCCGGGTTTGGCTTTGCGGTGAACGTCGCCGTCGCGTTCCAGCCGTTCCACAACACCGGTGATGTTGCCGTTGGAGACCATCATGCTCTGCGACAGTTCCGTCATGGTCAGCCCGTCCGGGGCATCATGCAGGGCGGCCAGCAGATCGAACTGCGGCAGAGTGATGTTGAATTCGGTCCGCAATCCGGCCCGTAATTCGCGTTCGATCATGGTCGAGCAGACCAGCATCCGCAGCCAGAGGCGCAGCCGGTCCCGGTCATGGCCGTCCAGCAGATCGTGGGATGTCTTGTGGCTGTCGGGCATGGCTACATGACCTCGCCACCGGCAACGGCAATCGCCTGGCCGGTCAGCGCGGACTGCGCCGGGTCGGCCAGCCACAGCACGGTTGCAGCGACTTCGTCCGGCTGGATCAGGCGGCCCTGCGGATTGCTGGCTTCCAGATCGGCCCGTGCCTCACTGGCGCTGCGTCCGGTTTTTGAGGCAATTTTGTCGATGGCTGTGGTGACGATCCCGGTTTCTGTATAGCCCGGACAGACCGCATTGACCGTGATGCCCTTCCTGGCCGTCTCCAGCGCCAGCGAGCGGGTCAGGCCGATCACCGCATGTTTCGAGGCGACATAGCCGGAAACATAGGGATAGCCTTTCAGCCCGGCAGTGGAGGCAATGTTGATGATCCGGCCCCAGCCGCTTTCCAGCATCCCCGGCAGCACCGCCTGACTGGCATGAAAAACACCCATCAGATTGACATCGAGCATGCGGCGGAAGGCATCTTCATCCATTTTGCCGAAGGGGGCTGTCTCCACCACCCCCGCATTATTGACCAGCATATCAATCCGGCCACTGTTGGCCTGTGCCTGGCGAAAGGCCTGTGCGACGCTGGTCGCTCTGGAGACGTCGCAGGCAATGGCCCGGGTGCCGATCAGGCGGCCCGCCGCCTGCTCCAGCCGGTCGCGGTTGCGTCCCATGATGGTGACGTTTACCCGCGCATTCGTGAAGGCCCGGGCAATGGCCAGCCCGATTCCGGTACCGCCGCCGGTGACAACAACATGTTTGCCCGCCAGTCCACTCATATCCGGAACCCCGCATCCATCTGCTTCTGCAGGTTCCGCTCCAGCTGGTCGCGCCCGCTGAGGTAGGGTTTCGGCCAGTCAACACCCCGGAAGCCCTGTTGCGCGGCGGCCCGCAGGGTCCAGTTCGGGTCGGACAGGTGCGGCCGGGCCAGACAGCAGAGATCGGCCCGTCCGGCGGCCAGAATGGAGTTCACGTGATCGGCCTCGAAAATATTGCCGACGGCCATGGTGGCAATCCCGGCCTCGTTGCGGATCCGGTCAGCGAACGGGGTCTGGAACATGCGGCCATAGACCGGTTTTGCCGCCGGCGATGTCTGTCCGGCGGAGACATCAATGATGTCGCATCCGGCGTCCCGGAACAGACCGGCGATAATCACCGCGTCATCCGGTGTCAGCCCCTCCTGTTCAACCCAGTCATGGGCCGACAGCCGGACCGATACCGGCTTGTCCTCCGGCCAGGCGGCGCGAACGGCGGTGAAGACTTCCAGCGGGAACCGCAGCCGGTTTTCCAGTGAGCCACCATAGTCATCGCGACGATGGTTGGTCAGCGGTGTGATGAAGGCCGACAGCAGATAGCCGTGGGCACAGTGCAGCTCGATCATGTCGAAACCGGCGGCATCGGCCCGCCGGGCGGCGGCCACGAACTGGTCACGCACCGCGTCCATATCAGCGCGGGTCATTTCCCTTGGTGTGGCGTTTGCGGCGGTCCAGGGCAGGGCAGAGGGGGCCAGCAGGTCCCAGTTTTCGCCCTGCGGCAAGGGCTGGTCCATGCCCTCCCAGCCGATGCGGGTCGATCCCTTCGGCCCGGCATGGCCCAGCTGCAGGGCGATTTTTGCCGGGGTATGTTTATGGACGAAACCGGTGATGCGTTTCCAGGCTGTGACATGTTCATCCGAATAGATACCGGCACAGCCCGGCGTAATCCGGCCTTTGGCGCTGACATCGGTCATTTCGGTGATCACCAGACCGGCACCGCCCTGGGCCCTGGATCCGTAATGGACGAGGTGAAAGTCACCGACCAGACCATCGGTCGCGGAATACATCGACATCGGCGAGACCACGACCCGGTTCTGCAGGGCGATGCCGCGCAGCCGGTAGGGGGCAAACATCGGCGGTGTGGCGGCGTGGCTGTCGGCTCGTTTGCCACCGGCCTCTGTCAGGAACCAGTCCTCCAGCCGGGCCAGCCATTTCGGGTCACGCAGGCGCAGCTCCTCATGGCTGATCCGCTGGCTGCGGGTCAGCAGGCCATAATTGAACTGCTCCGGTGACTGATGGACATAACGCTCCACATGCTCGAACCATTCCGTCGAATTGCGGGCGGCACTTTGCAGGCGCAGCACCTCGGTCCGCCGGGCGTCTTCATAATCCGCCAGCGCCTGATCCAGCGGCTTGCCTTCATGCAGGCGCGCGGACAGGTCGATGGCATCTTCCAGTGCCAGCTTGGTGCCGGAACCGATAGAGAAATGAGCGGTATGGGCCGCATCGCCCATCAGGATGACATTGCCATGCCGCCAGCTCTCGCAGGACACCCGGTTGAAGTTCAGCCAGGCCGATCCGCGCAGATGGCGGGCATTGCTCATCAGTTTGTGACCGCCCAGCCAGGGGGCGAAAATCTCTTCCAGTCTGGCGATTGTTCCGTCGGTATCCAGCTTGTCGAAGCCGAGGCCGCGCCAGGTCTCCTCACCGCATTCAACGATGAAGGTCGAGGTATCCTGATCGAACTGATAGGCGTGGATCCAGATCCAGCCGGCCTCCGTCTGCTCGAAGATAAAGGTAAAGGCGTCGAATTTCTGATGGGTGCCAAGCCACATATATTTGTTGGCGCGGACATCAATGTCCGGGCGGAAATGTTCGGCATGGGCGTTGCGGATGCGGCTGTTGACCCCGTCCCCGGCAATGACCAGATCGGCATCCGCGAAGGTTTCAGTGCCGTCGATTTCCGTCTCAAAGCGGATATCGACACCAAGTTCGGCGGCCCGCGCCTGCAGGATATTCAGCAGCTTCATCCGGCCGATGCCGCAGAAACCATGGCCGCCGGACCGTTCCACCTGGCCCCCGAAATGGGTCTCGACATCGTCCCAGTGATAGAAGTTCTCGCCGATGGTTGCCGCGCTGACCGGGTCGGTTTCGCGCAGATTCCCCAGAGTCTGGTCTGACAGGACAACCCCCCACCCGAAGGTGTCATCCGGGCGGTTGCGCTCCAGAATGGTGATATCGTGCGACGGGTCGCGCAGCTTCATCGAAATCGCGAAATAGAGTCCCGCCGGGCCGCCTCCGATACAGATGATCTTCACGTCAGTCCCCTTGTAGCACAAATATATTTTAAGCTTAAAATAACTGTCGCGTCAATGAATCCGGCACCTGCCTGAATGACAGAAATATGTCGTTCTTTACATGCTTTTCATAAACGGATCGGCTAGCATCCGGGCCTCGCCTTCTGATGGTCGCGCACTCATGTCCCTGAAGCTGTCACCCCTGCACCTGATTGTTGCTGTCTGCATTGCGCATGTGCTGAGCATGTCCAGCATGTTCGCCTTCGTCGCCCTGATCGATGTGTTCGAGGCGACCTGGGGCATCAGCCAGACTGAATCCGGACTGATCAGCGGAGTATTCTTCGTCGGCTATATCGGGGGCGGACTGCTGCTGGTGACCCGGACAGACAGCATCGACCCGAAGCGCATCTATCTTTTCTCGACGGCGATTGCGGCCTTGTCGGCGATTGGTTTCGGATTGATTGCCAGCGGTCTTGTCAGCGCCCTGATCCTGCATGCCCTGCTGGGCTTTGCGCTGGCCGGCTCCTACATGCCCGGCCTGAAATGCCTGACCGACAAGCTGGAGGGGGCGGCGCAGTCCCGGTCGGTGGCAATCTATACCTCCAGTTTCGGGGTCGGCACGGCGATTTCCTACTTTCTTGCCGGACGGCTAAACACGGTTCTGGGCTGGGAGATGACCTTCATCCTGCTCAGCGCAGGGTCAGCGCTGGCCTTTCTGATTGTGCTGGTTGCCGTGCCGCCGATCGACCGCGAGCGCACGCCGGTGCGCACCAGCCACAGCTTCGATTTCATGCCGGTGCTGCGCGCCCGTCGCTGCATGGCCTATATCATCTGTTATCTCGGCCATAACTGGGAGCTGTTCGGCTTTCGCTCGCGCATGGTGGTGTTCACCGCCTTTGCCTTCGCAACGGGCGGTGCGGCTGGCGGGGAGGTGCCGGTGCGGGCCACCGATATTGCCGGGATCATCAGTCTTGTTGCCCTGCCGGCCAGCGTCATCGGCAACGAGATTGCGATTCGCATCGGCCGTCGCCGCTGGTTGCTGATGATAATGACAAGCTCCGCGATTGCCGCCTGTTTCTTCGGGTTTTCAGCAAATCTGTCGCCGCTGATGGTGGTTGCGGCGCTGGTCATCTATGCGGCCTTTATTGCCGGTGATTCCTCGGCGATCACCTCGGGCATGGTGGCCAATGCGCCGCCGGGTTACGCGGGGGCGGCGATGGCGCTGCATACCTCGCTGGGTTTCGTCGGCAGCGCCATCGGCCCGATTGCCTTCGGGCTGGCGCTGGATCTCAGCGGTAACGGAGCAACCGTCATGTCCTGGGTCATCGGCTTCGCCGCCATGGGCCTCGGCGTCATCATCGGCCCGGTTGCCCTGCTGATCATCGGCGAACGCAAGGGCGACCCGGTGGATAAGTAGGAAGACCGGTTCCGTTTACTGTGTCGGGCATTCTTGACACCCGGTCACCGCCACAATCTTTCGAGACGGCGCGTGGCACCTCCTCAGGATAAGGATTGATTAACCCTGAAGGGCAGCCGGAGGGTTTAAAGATCCAGCTGCACCGTTACCGGCACATGGTCTGACGGTTTTTCCCAGCTGCGGGCATCGCGCAGGATGCTGGCTTCTGACAGGGCGGGCGAAAGACCGGGTGTGACCCAGACATGGTCGAGGCGACGGCCCCGGTCATTGGTCTGCCAGTTCGGGCTGCGATAGCTCCACCAGCTGAACAGCTTTTCGTCCGGTCCGTGGATATGACGAACCGCATCAACCCAGTTACCGGCGGCCATGACGCCGTTCAGGCCGTCGGTTTCAACCGGCGTATGGCTGACAATCTTCAGCAGCTGCTTGTGTGACCAGACATCGGCTTCCAGCGGGGCAATGTTCAGGTCACCAACCAGCACTTTCGGCACACCGTCAGCCTTGCGGCGGTCTGACCAGGCGGTCATCTCCGCAATGAAGTCGAGCTTGTGGCCGAATTTCTCGTTTTGTTCGCGGTCGGGTATGTCGCCACCGGCGGGAACGTAGAAATTATGAATTTCCGGTCCGGCCTCCAGCCGGGCGCTGACATGGCGGCAGTCCTCGCGGCCGCACCAGATCTCGCCGCCGGTTTCCGCAAAGGGCAGGCGGCTGAAAATGGCGACGCCGTTATAGCTTTTCTGGCCACGAATGACGTGATGGGTAAAGCCGAGTCCGGCAAAGGCATCGACCGGGAACAGGTCGTCCGTAACCTTGGTTTCCTGCAGACAGAGCACGTCCGGGCGGGCGGTCTCGACGAGCTGCGCCAGACGATCCGCACGAAGCCGGACAGAATTGACGTTCCAGGTGGTGATTCTGATTTTCATCGCCGCACTTTATCAGCCGGGAGATGATAATCCAGCGGTTGCCGGTCAGGGATGCGGGGGTGATTTCTGACCGGGAATCGAGAACGCCCGGTCAGGGGGATAACCGGGCGTTCGATTTGCTCCTCTTCGGAGCAAAGGAAGTAGGGGAGACTTCCTTTGGGGTTGAGCGGTAAGCCGCTCTCTCTTGAGTCAGAGATAGGGAGGATTAATCGGCGAATCAATAGGCAGGATGCACAGAAGATGTGCATTTACTGCATTGCTGATGCGCAACAGATGCCGGGGTCAGCGACGGGCGTTGTGGGCCCGCACGGCCCGCCCGAAAGCGGAGAACAGATGGCGGGAGAAAGGGTTCTCGCCAAACCGGTGTTCGGGATGCCACTGGACCCCGATCTGGAATGTCCGGCTTGCGGTGATGCGCACCGCTTCAACGGTGCCGTCTGCTGCCATGGCCTCAACCGTCAGGCCCTCTGCCAGCCGGTCAATCGCCTGCTGGTGGATCGAATTGACCTCAAGCGCCGTCTCGCCGTCATTGAGGTCTGCCAGCACGCCGCCATCGGTCAGGGTGACGCCGTGGGCAGGTCCATATTGTATATCAAACGGCTCACCATCCGGTGCGCGATGGTCGATGCGCCCGGCAACTTCCTGGACATGCTGATGCAGGCTGCCGCCCAGCGCGACGTTAAGCTCCTGAATGCCGCGACAGATCGCCAGCAGCGGGATATCCCGGCGGACGGCCTCGCGGATCAGGGCCAGGCTGGTTTCGTCACGGATGACATCCAGCGCCACCCCGTCACGGGGGGCAACACCCTGATAGTTATCGGGATGCACGTTCGAGGTCGAGCCGGTCAGCATGACCCCGTCGACCGCATCCAGCAGCGGGCCGACATCCTGCCGGGGTGACATGGACGGGGCCAGAATGGCACCACAGCCTGCACCATCAACAACGGCGCGGACATATTTGTGCTTCACGATCTGTTGCTGGTGCCCGTCGATGTCGCCGACGCAGCAGGGAAGAACAACAAGCGCCATGGTCAGTTGCCTCCGCCACCGGATGTGTAGGGATTGGCAAAATAGAAGTCGCCGTTTTCCAGTGACACCCCCCGGCGGGCGTCGAACAGGGTCAGCTTGGTCGACAGGCCCTGTGCATCATGGACAACCCACTGGCGCAGCTGCAGGGGCTGGTCAGAAAAGATCAGGGTGACGGAACCGTTCGCCAGATCATCCTTGTCTGCCACGGTGGCCGCCAGCAGGCCCGGCCGGCGTTCCAGTGCGGTCACCACAATCCCGCCATTGCTGCCGTCGAGCACGACCTCGTCATCCAGCAGGACAGACAGGGGTGTTGTGGAAATCGGAACCGCGGTGACCTGCTTCAGTTCCTTGTCGTGGTAATGTATGAACAGGCCGTCGGCGACGACCTCGATCTGCGCCGGGGGATCATATTCGAACCGCATACGGCCCGGTCGTTTCAGCGCCAGCGACCCTTCCGCCATGCCACCATCCGGCGCCACCTGTAAAAAGCGGGCGCGCAGGGTGCTGATGTCGTTAAGATAGTCCTCGATGCGCGCGATATCCGCGGCATCTTCGGGCGGGGTTGCCGAAAAGGCGGGAGCCGCCAGCATCAGTGAGAACAGGACAAAGAAATAACGCATGAGCAGAAAATCCGTTTGGTGTCCGGGTCGTCAGACGAACGAGCCATGAAATTGATCGTTCACCCCGAGGGTTGCAAGGGGGTAATTGACTCTGTTGCCGGCAGCTTTGCCTGCGCGCTGGGCCGGGGTGGTGTCACGACAGCAAAAAAGGAAGGTGACGGCGCAACGCCGGCCGGTATCTGGCCGCTGCGGCGGCTGCTGGTCCGGACCGACCGGATCGCCCCGCAGGATATCGTCACCGGCCTGCCTGTCGTCCCGATTGACCGGCAGGACGGATGGTGTGACGACCCGGTTCACGCCGCTTACAACCGCCCGGTGCGGCTGCCCTTTGCCGCCGGTCACGAGGTGATGTGGCGGGATGACCATCTGTACGATCTGGTTGTGGTGCTCGGCCATAATGACGCCCCGTCGGTGCCGGGCTGTGGCAGTGCGATCTTCATGCATCTGGCGCGGCCGGATTACGGGCCGACCGAAGGCTGTGTTGCGCTGGCCAGAGCGGACCTGCTGGCGGTGCTGGCCACAGTTGCGGAAGGTAATGTGATCGACATCAGGCCAGAGAGCTGAATCATCTCCGGTTATTGCGGGTCGATGACGAACTGGGTGCCGATCCAGCGCCAGCCGCCACCGGGCGCCGGCACCGTGCAGTTGATACGCCCGCGACCGGTTGGAAAAGGTTTGTCGAACCGCACTTCCACCCGGTTTTCGCCCAGCCGGTTGACCGCGACCTGCCCCAGATGGGACGCGAAGCAATTCATCAGATCGCTGTTCTCCAGCCGCCGTGTCAGGGTAAAGCCGAAGCGGGGCGGATTGTTCCCGGCAGTCAGCGCCATGTCCTTCGGGCTGATATCCGTGGCCGGAATGGGCAGGGTGGCGATGGCGAGGCGGAACCGGTCCGTCTCGCCATAGCGTTCGTTCAGGGCAAAGCGCGGGAGGTAATAAAAGTCGCTGTCCGCATGTGCCGGGCCGGAATGCTGGCCGAAGGCGGCCCTGAAGCCAAAGGCCCGAACCGCTTCCCGGACGGCAAGGCTGGCCTCGCCATAGGGATAGGCAAACAGGTCCGGGACATGCCCGAGTTCGCTTTTGAAACGGGCCGCCGCCCGCTCCAGTTCGGCGACAACCTGTTCCGGGGGGATGCGGGTCAGATGGGCGTGAGTCGCGGTATGATGGGCGATCTCCACCCCTTCGCTTTCCAGCAACCTGATGTCATCCCAGGACAGCACGCCGGGTGAGGCGGCGTCGACCATGTCCGTGCTGACAAACAGGGTCATCGGATAGCCGGCGGCCCTGAGGCGCGGCCAGGCTTCGGTCAGCACACTTTTATAGGCGTCATCAACGGTGATGGCGACAGCACGGTCGGGCAGGGTTTCACCGGCGGACAGCCGGTCGATGATCTGCGACAGCGGCAGGACCGGCACATCCTCGCGCTGCAGGATGCGCAGATGCTCCTCGAACTGTTCAAGCCGGATGTTTGTCGATGGAATCTGGTCTTCACCGAAACGGTGATACATAACGACAACGGCTGACCGGCCCGCGTCCAGGGCAAGGGCGCTCCCGGCCGGGATGCCGAGATATACCGCGATCAGCAGAAACAGGATCGGTCTTGTCATGTCACCAGATTACCTGCCCCGTCGCCGGCGAAAAAGCCCTTCTCTGAAAGTTTGCACTTATGACTGACGGGCGAACCCTGCTGGCGCTTGATACGGCGACCGGGGCCTGTTCCGTTGCGGTCGCTGCCGGCGGGGTGATTGCTGCCCGTCTGTATCGCGAAATGCGGCGCGGCCAGTCGGAACATCTGATCGGCATGATCGAGGCGGTGATGGCAGAGAGCGGTCACGGCTTCCCGGATCTGGACGGCATCATTGTAACCCGCGGACCGGGGGCTTTCACAGGCCTGCGGATCGGTATTGCAACAGCCCGTGCCGTCGGGCTTGCCTGTGGAACGCCGGTCTTCGGCATGACGACGACGGAGGTGATTGCCGCCGGTGTCCGGCGCCTGTCGGACAGCCCTGTTCGGGTGCTGGCGGCGGTGGACGGCCGCCGGGCGGAACCTTACGTCCAGATGTTTGATGCTGACGGCATGCCCTGTTCCGAAATCATTGCGGCCACAGCGGACAATATTGCAGAGGTTATCACCGAAGCGCCCTTCATTCTTGCCGGTGACGGCTGTGACAGGGCGGTGCCGCTGCTGCCGCGCGCCCCGCTGCGGCGGATCGATGTGATGCCAGACGCGGCTGAAATGGCGTTGCTGGCCGACCGGCGACGGGCATCCGGGGCCGGGCTGTCGCCCGCAGACCCGCTTTATATCCGCCCCCCCGATGCGGTGACCCAGGCCGACGCGGAAGCCGCCCGGCGGGCAAAACGGGGCGAATGATGCCCCCGGCGCATATCCGTGCCGCGGGAGAGGCCGATGCCGCCCGGATATCCGGCCTGTTCCGGTTTTCCGATCTGGATCCCTGGACCCCGGAGACTGTGCAATGGCTGATGCGTGAACAACGGGCGGTCGCCCTGATTGCGGAGGCGGGCGCGGAGGTTGCCGGGGCGATTATTGGCTCGGGCATTGCCGGGGAAGCAGAGATCTATGCCCTGATCGTCAGTCCGGCGTTCCGGAAACAGGGATGGGGGCGGCGATTGCTGACGGTCTTCAGCGATATCTGCCGCGACCGGACGATAGAGGTGATTCATCTTGAAGTGGCGGTTGATAATGCGGCGGCACTGGCGCTGTACCGGCAGTGCGGGTTCACGGAATCCGGACGCCGCCCCGGTTATTACCGGCATGACGGGAAGCCGGTTGATGCATTGCTGATGTCACGGGCTCTGTAACCCTGATCCTTTTCGGCGTTTCAGCTGGCGGGTTGCCGTGATTCCGCCCGTCGTCCGGCCAGATGCAGCAGCTCCTGCAGGGCAATCGGAATGAAGGCAAAGGCCGGGGCGATCTTGAAGGCGATATCCGGAATGCCGAAGACCGGCGATTTCAGCCGCAGATAGGGCCAGACCTGCCAGAGCTGATACAGCACGAACAGCACCAGTGTGATCACGCCGAGCGAAATGATGATTCCGGCGAGACGTTTCAGCCGGGGGCTGAACAGGTCGGACAGCACGGAAACACAGATATGCCGCCCGCGCCGGTGCAGCACCACACTCATCGGGAAAACCACCCAGACCAGTGCCAGTGCCGTCAGCTCTTCAAGTCCCATAAATGATCTTGCGAAGAGATAGCGCCAGATCACCTGTGCAAACACGGCGACCACCAGCCCTGCCAGCAACAGCTGGCTGAACCGCAGATAGAAACGTGACAGCCGGTCGAGAAGCTGGTCCAGCGCAGTGATCATGAGGTGTTTCGTCCTTGCTCCCGCATCGGTTCGGGGCGGGCCGGTCAGAGGGGGGTGCCCGCCCCGACGAGGCGTCAGTCGATGGCCTGAATTTCAGCCATCAGCCCTTTGGCCCACAGGCCATCGGCTTCCTGCTGTTCGGCAGCCTGGGCCAGCAGGCGCTGGAACGGGGCCGGGTTGATGGCGATCACATAACCGCCGTCGCCGGTGATTTTTGCCGTGACCTCGGCGGCGCTGGCGGCGGCCAGTTCCACGGAATAGTCGGTTGCCCGGCTGGCGGCTTTGGCCAGTGCGTCCTGTTCGTCTTTCGTCAGTGCCTGATATTTCGTTTCATTGATGGCCAGGCTGATTGCCGCATAGACGTGATTGGTCTGGGTGACATAGGGGGCCGCGAGATGGAATTTCTGGCTGACCACGGAATCGAAGGGTGATTCCATCGCATCCACGACACCGGTTTTCAGCGCCTGAAAGCTCTCGCCCCAGGGCACGGATGCCGGATTGGCCCCGACGGTCTCCCATGTCTTGATATAGGAGGGGATGCCCGGCACCCGGAACTTCAGGCCCTTAACGTCAGCCGGTGTAAAGACCGGCTTTGTCGAGACCACGACGCGGGGCAGCTTGCGCCAGTTGGCGGCCAGCAGGCGCAGACCATGCTGGTCACGCAGGGCATCGGCCATCCGCTGATGGACCGGCGAGTTCAGAAACCTGTCGAAATGGCCGGCATCGCGAAACGTAAAGCCCCAACTGACCACGTTATAGTCGGCGTTGAAGTTGCCGTAATTCGAGATGTCCTCGACGACAAGATCAATGATCCCGGCGGATGTCTGCTGGATCGCAGCCTTGCCCTTGGCCAGCTGGCCGGACGGGAAAACCTTGATATCCAGTGAACCGTTGGACAGTGCCGCGGCTTCCTCGGCGAACCGGGTTGCGGCAAGGCAGGTCGGGTTGGTCGGCGCCGACGGGCAGGCCAGCCGCAGGGTGGTAGCGGCACTGGCCGTGGATGCGGTGGCAAACAGACCGGCGGTCATGCCGGCGGCAATAGCAAGTTTCACAAGTTTCATGGTCGTCTTCTCCCTTTCTGGTTATCCGGCCTGCCTGGCAGGCCGTCAGTTAACAGTCAGCAGTAACTCAACCGGCAGCAGCACAAGCGCCGGAATAT
The DNA here is from genome assembly GCA_040219025.1 of Rhodospirillales bacterium. GTDB lineage: Bacteria > Pseudomonadota > Alphaproteobacteria > Rhodospirillales > HT1-32 > HT1-32. The sequence goes on from JAVJTE010000020.1 coordinate 510,151, forward strand.
AGGTGATCAGCCCGAGCACGAGCAGGATCGGAATCAGGAACGGGACGATGGCGCGGGCCGTATCGATGAAGCGGATTTCCGCGATCTCGGTAACAATATACAGCGCCCAGCCCAGCGGCGGGGTGATCAGGCCGACGGTCAGGTTCAGTACCACGACGACACCCAGATGCACCGGGTCGACGCCCAGCGCGGTACCCATGCCGATCAGGGTCGGCGTGAAGATGATCAGGATGGAGGTCAGGCTCATGAAGGTGCCGAGCAGCAGTAATATCAGGTTCACCGCCGCCAGAAAGGCCCAGCTGCCGTAGCCGCTTTCCTGAAAGATCTGCCCCAGCGCCTCCGGAATCTGTTCGGTTGTCACCAGCCAGCCGAACAGCGAGGACAGCGCCAGAATGAACATGATCTGGGTGGTGGTGATCAGCGCCTCTTCCAGCATGGCGGGGATGCCCCGCGGATTAAGGTCGCCCTGAATCAGCGACACCGCCAGTGCATAGACCACGGCAACCACGCCCGCTTCGGTCGGGGTGACGATGCCGAAGACCAGACCGGCCAGAATGACGAGCGGCGTCATCAGCGGCAGGATGTTGGTCCACAGGCTGCGCAGGATCTCGATCAGCCCGGCGCGCTGTCGCCGTTTCACCCCCGGCGGCGCGGCGACCCAGACATAGACCATCATGAACAGACCCAGCATCAGACCGGGAATAAGCCCGCCAAGGAACAGGCCGGGGATCGACACATCGGCCATCGTGCCATAGAGCACCATCAGGATAGACGGCGGAATGATCGGCCCGATACAGCTCGATGCGGCGGTCACGGCAGCGGAAAACGGTTTCGGATAACCGGCTTGCGTCATCGCCCTGATCTCGATCCGGCCCAGCCCGGCGGTATCGGCGACGGCAGATCCGGAAATGCCGGCAAAGAACAGGCTGGACAGAATGTTCACATGCGCCAGTCCGCCCCGGACATGGCCGACCAGCAGATCGGCAAATCCGAAGATACGTTTCGTCACGCCCCCGGAATTCATGATTTCGCCGGCCAGCACGAAGAACGGGATCGCCAGCAGGGTGATGCCGCCGAGGCTGTCGACCATCGAGAAGATCAGCACCGTCGCCGGAATGTCGGAAACCAGCATGCAGGCGACCGACGCGATGCCCATTGCAAGTGCGACCGGCGTGCCCAGCAGCATGAAAAAGCCGAATGTGAGGAACAGTACCGTCATGGTCATCGGTCAGTTCCCGAGAAAGGCGTTCTGCCGGCGCAGACCGGCCTGAAGTTCAGCGATATCGACGCTGCGGAAATTACCCCGGTTGGGTCCGGGCAGCGCAGCGGCCAGCCCGGCGGCCAGCCCGGCAGCCTGACCGATGGCCATGGCGGTCGGCATTACCCGCACTGCGGCAAAGGCGTCGGCTTCTGCGGAAATCCCCCGCCCGGCAGCGGCAATATTGCGCAGCCCGCCCGGCAGCAGCGAGCGATAGGGGATGCGATAGAAATGGTCCTCGCCGAACTCCTCGATGGTGAGACCGGACCCGTTTGGGTGATGTATGTCGATGGGATAGGCACCGCAGCAGATCGTATCCTCGAACACCCGTCCGGTCCGCAGGTCGTCGGCGGTCAGCACATAATCACCGGCGGTGCGCCGGGTGTCGCGGACACCCAACTGCGGGGCGGTCTGGCAGAGTCTCGCGGCCTCGCATCCCGGCAGGCTGGCACGCAGGAACCGGGCAATCCGGCGGGCCTGCCGCCGGCCTTCCATCTCACCGGCACTCATCGAGAACGGATCGGTCGCATCCACCGTCACCCGGCTGATATTGAACCAGGCCACGTCAGATTCGGGCACCCGGCTGTAATGCAGGGCGGCGCGGGGCAGATCGCCGGATGTCAGGCCCCGTTGAACAATGTCCCGCCGTTGATCCGGGGTAACCCGGTCGAGACGGGTGAAATCAACCGGTGCCATGGCGAACATCATGGTTGCCGGCTGCGGCCCGGCGCTGCCCGATTCCAGAAAACCGGCACCGGCCCGGCCCAGCAGGGCCATGTCGCCGGTCGCATCGATGAAGCTGCGGGCCTCAAGATCGAGCAGGCCCTTCTGGGTGGCAATCTGGACGGCGGCAAGCCGGTCGCCATGCATCCGCACACCACTGAGCGTGGCATGAAACAGCACGGTGACACCGGCTTCGGTCAGCAGGTCATCCAGCACGGCCCGGAGGATTTCAGGATCATATTGCACCCGGTTCATCAGATGGCCGGTGGACATGACAAAGGTATCAAGCCCGTGGGCCCCCTGTTCACTGACCAGCCGGTCGACGATCTGTTCTGCGATGCCGCGGATGACCCGGCGACCGCTGCGGGTGGTCCAGCCGACGAACTGGGCAACCGACCCAGCGGTCGCGGCACCCCCGAGAAAGCCGTGCCGTTCTGCCAGCAGCACACGGCTGCCGGCCTGCCGTGCGGCAAGGGCTGCGGCAACACCCGACATGCCGCCACCCATGATGACGACATCGGCATCAACCGGCGACAGGCCCGTTTCCGGCTGTGGCATGCTCTGGTTCAGCGTCTCTCTCCCCGTGGTCCGTATTCTGAAATGATGCGGTCTCCACTTTCACACTGAAACCTAGGGTTTCCCGGCGAAAACCGTCAATTAACTTTCCTTCTGTCGTGATTAGCATGATGTTAACCAGCTGGAGGGGGTGCCATGCTCAGTCTGCGTCAGATCGAAATGCTCCGGGCGGTCATGCTGACCGGCTCGATCACCCGTGCGGCGACGATGCTGAATGTCTCGCCGCCCAGCGTCAGCCGGATGCTGAAACATACGGAATCGGTTGCCGGGGTGCGGTTCTTTGAACGCGGACCGTCAGGCTTTGTGGCGACGCCAGAGGCCCGGGCCCTGCTCGGTGATCTGGAGGAAATCCATGACCGTATCGTCCGTATCAACCGCCGGATCGAGGGCGTCGGCGAGGCGACGGATGAACGGCTGGCCATCGGCACATCACCCGGACTTGGCCTGTCGGTGGCGCCGGAGGCCCTGCGGCGGCTGCATCAGGCGGCACCCAATCTGCGGCTGTTCGTTGACACCCTGCATCTCGACGAGATCGTCCCGGCATTGCTGCTCGGGCGGGTCGATCTTGCGCTGACAATTTTTGACATGCAGGACCCCCGGGTCACGGTCTCCCGGCTCGGGCAGGGGCGGATGATGGCGCTGGTGCCGGTGGGTCATCCGCTGGCGAACCGGGCACAGGTCGGCTTCGCCGATCTGGCAGCCTGTCCGTTTATCGGTTTTGAAGAGCGCGCGTTTCAGCAGCAAATGATCGAGCGACTGGCGACAGAGACCGGCGTCCGGCTGTCGATTGATGTCCGGGTGCGGCTGGTGGTGACGGCCTGCTTTCTGGTGCGTCAGGGATTCGGTGTGACCCTGATGGACAGCTTCACCATTGCCGGTGATGCGGTCCCGGGGGTGGTTGCGGTGCCGCTGGCCGAAGAGATTCCGATTTCGCTGAATGTCGTTCATGCACCGGAAGCGCCGGTTTCCTTCAATGCGGAGCGGTTTCTGACCATCGTCAGCGACCTGGCAGCAACGGTCGGCTGACCGCCGGGTTCAGGTTTTGCGGATCAGAACCCGGCGCTGCTCCGGCTGACCGGGAATTTCCTCGATGGCGAGCACGTCCCAGCCCATTTCACGGACAGACCGGGGTACGTTCTCCAGCGGCTCTCCCTGATTCAGGGTGACTTCCAGAACGTCACCGGCGGCCATCTGTTCCATCCGGAGTTTGGTCCTGACAAAGGTCATCGGGCAGATATCCGCGGTAATATCTATTCGGGCATCGACGACCGGGCCGTTGTTCTGCTGTATTGAGTGTTTTGTCATGAAAAGGGTCTGTCGCAGATATGATAGCGAAGTAAATGTCCGGGTTTTGTATTGCAGAACAGTGGGTGCATATATATATCTACTCTCAGAAATCTAAATATCCGGACAAACCTGAATGACTGACGAAAATAATTCAAGTGAACTTCTGTCGCTGACCACTGATATCGTGTCGGCACATGTGTCGAACAATACCGTTGCAGTAAATGATCTGCCGACGCTGATTCAGGAAGTATTCAAGACCCTGTCAAATGTCGGCAACACCCCCGTTGTTCCGGAACGCCCGCAGCCGGCGGTGCCGATCAAGAAGTCGATCACGCCGGATTACATCATCTGCCTTGAAGACGGCAAGCAGCTGAAGATGCTGAAGCGCCATCTCAAGACATCCTATGACATGACACCGGATGATTACCGGGAACGCTGGGGCCTGCCCGCCGATTACCCGATGGTTGCGCCGAACTATGCCGCCCATCGCAGTAATCTGGCGAAGCAGATCGGTCTGGGAACCAAGCCGAAAGGCCGCAAGACCCGGCGCTGATTCTGCGACAATAAACATCTGCGCCGCGGCTTGGAGCCGCGGCGTTTTCTGTTTATGTTAAGGTACCGCAGGCGGATGGCGGTTGACGCAGGGGGAGGACCGGCATGCAATCGGATCGAATTGAGCAGCTGTGCATCGAAAAGGGCATGAAGATGACCGGCCAGCGCCGGATCATCGCCCGTGTTCTGTCGGAATCCGATGACCATCCGGATGTCGAGGAACTCTATCGCCGTGCGTCAAGCCACGACTCGAACATCTCCATCGCGACGGTCTACCGGACGGTCCGCCTGTTCGAGGAAGCCGGCATTCTGGAACGTCATGAATTCCGCACCGGCGATGGCCAGACCCGGGCCCGTTATGAAGAGGCCTCTGAAGATCATCACGACCATCTGATCGACCTGAAGACCGGTGATGTCATCGAGTTTTTCAATGACGAAATCGAACGTCTGCAGGTCGAGATCGCCCGCAAGCACGGATACAAGCTGGTTGACCACCGGCTTGAACTCTATGGCGTACCGCTCAAAAAGTCGCCCTGATCGCTGCTGACTGTCATCACTTTGCCGTCAAACTTTAACTGTCCTTACATTTAGCCGTCACGTCACTGTCGTGTGACGGTCCTATCTTCCGGTTGATTCGCCGCCTGACCAGCAGGCTGGCGACCTGCAACCGGAAGGAAATGTCATGGTCAAGGAACTGGCACAGTCTGTCGCCGGTCAACTGCAACCTGCCACTGATGGCCTCACGGTCCGGCTGGCTGAAAGCCGGGCCGAGGTCGAGGCCTGTCAGGCACTGCGCTATCAGGTGTTTCATGAGGAAATGGGTGCCCGCTCCGGCGATCTGGTCCGGCGCCGGAAACTTGATGTTGATGCCTATGATGCGGATTGCGACCATCTCGTTGCCATTGACCCGGCGCACCCCGAAAACCGGGGTATTGTCGCAACTTACCGCCTGATCCGCCGGCATGTCGCGGAACGGGTCGGATGTTTCTACACAGCAACCGAATTCGATATCGACGGCCTGATCCGCCAGGGCGGGAACCAGCTGGAACTTGGCCGCTCCTGCGTCGGTGCGGGGCATCGCACCCGTGCCGTCATGCAGATGATGTGGCAGGGTATTGCCGGTTATGTCGCCGAACACCGTATCGATGTGATGTTCGGCTGTGCCAGCCTGCCGGGGACGGATATCGCCCGGCTGGCACCGGCTTTGTCCTATCTCCACCACAATCATCTGGCGCCGGCTGACTGGTGTCCGGTGGCCCGTGATCATGTCAGGGCACCCTTTACGCCGCTTGATGCCACGGAACTGAACGCCCGGCGGGCGTTTGCTACCCTGCCGCCGCTGCTGAAAGGCTATCTGCGGATTGGTGGCGAGGTGGGACAGGGTGCGGTGCTGGATCATGATTTCAACACCACGGATGTTTGCCTGATCGTGCGCACGGCCACCATCACCCGGCGCTATCGCAACCATTATCTCGACCGGGGTGTGGAATGACGCCCGTTGTCGAGACGCTGGATGACACGGGCTGGCTGGCCGGTAATACGGCAGACCGTCGTATGGCTGGCCTGCCGCTGCATCTGCTGGCCGGCAGCCGGTTGCTCCTGATTATGGTTGTGACAGCTGTACTGACCGCCCTCTACCTGCCTGTTGCCGGGTTGCGCCGGCGGCGTCTGGCAGACCGGATATATCGCCTCTGGGCGGCGGTTGTTTGCCGGATCTGCGGATTGCGGCTGATTGTCCGGGGGCAGCCGGTGGGTGGTCCGGGGTGTCTTTATGTGGCCAACCACTGTTCCTATCTGGATATCCCGGTCTTGCGGGCAATTCTGGATGCGACCTTCGTCTCCCGGCATGATGTCTCCGGCTGGCCGGTACTGGGCCCGCTGGCCCGGATGACCGGCACCCTGTTCGTTGAGCGCCGTCCGGCGCGCAGTGGCGAGCAGGCCCGCCAGATGACCGGCCAGCTTGAAAAAGGGCAGTCGATCATTCTGTTTCCGGAAGGTACCAGCACCGACGGCAACCGGGTGCTGCCGTTCAAGAGTTCCCTGTTCGCCGCGGTTGAACGCACGCAGGGCATGACCCGGAACGTGCAGCCGGTGACCATCGCCTACACCCGTCTTTACAATCTGCCGATGTCACTGGTGGAGCGGCCGCTGTTTGCCTGGTACGGCGATATGGATCTTGCTCCGCATCTCTGGCAGTTGCTGCATATCGGTTCTGCCACGGTTGAGATAACCCTGCATCAGCCGGTCCGCCCGGAGCAGCTGGCGGATCGCAAGCTGCTTGCAGCCGACTGCCGTCAGTCAGTTGCCGAAGGTCTGCGGAAATCCCTGACGGGACGACTGGTCTGACAGGGTAACCGGAACAAGTCCGGATGATTGCCGAAAATGATCCGAAAAACGGCAGTTTGCTTGACAGGTAAGCGGGCAATGTTAGTTATCGATCTTCGCTGAAGATTTGAGAGGCCGCTACCGGTCCATGTCCGACAATCGGGACGTATTCAACGCCGTGTTTTCTCGCAGGATGGTGCGTTGACCAAGAAGTTGTTTGTCAAAACCTATGGCTGCCAGATGAACGTCTACGATTCTGATCGGATGACGGAACTGCTGGCCCCGCTGGGATATGCGGCTGTCGATACGGCGGCAGACGCGGACATGGTGATTCTGAACACCTGTCATATCCGGGAAAAGGCTGCTGACAAGGTTTACTCGGAGCTGGGCCGCCTGCGTGACCTGCGCCAGGAACGGACGGAGTCCGGTGCCGGTGACATGATGATCGCCGTGGCCGGTTGTGTCGCCCAGGCGGAAGGGGCGGAAGTCTTCCGCCGTGCACCCTGGGTCGATATGGTGTTCGGCCCGCAGACCTATCACCGCCTGCCCGAGATGGTTGCCCGTGCAGCCCGGCAGGGTGGCGGTGTGCTGGATACGGACTTTCCGGCGGAACCGAAATTCGACGACCTGGCCGCCCCGAAAGCCACCGGCGTGACGGCGTTCCTGACCATTCAGGAAGGCTGCGACAAGTTCTGCACTTTCTGCGTCGTGCCCTATACGCGGGGGGCCGAATATTCCCGCGCTGCCGGTCAGGTGATCGCCGAGGCCGGGGCGCTGGCCGGGCAGGGTGTGCGTGAAATCACGCTGCTCGGGCAGAACGTCAATGCCTATCACGGTGCCGGGCCGGATGGTGGCGAATGGGGGCTGGGTCGCCTGCTCCGCGCGCTGGCGGATATCGACGGGTTGCAGCGAATTCGCTACACCACCTCGCATCCCCGCGATGTGGATGACGAACTGATCGCCGCCCATCGGGATATCGGGGCACTGATGCCCTTCCTGCATCTGCCGGTACAGTCCGGATCAGACCGTATTCTGTCGGCAATGAACCGCCGTCACACCGCCGATGACTACCGCCGGATTGTCGACCGTCTGCGGACGGCCCGTCCGGACATGGTGCTGTCATCCGATTTCATCGTCGGCTATCCCGGCGAAAGTGACCGGGACTTCGACCAGACCCTGAAACTGATCCGCGATGTCGGTTTTGTGCAGGCTTTCTCCTTCAAATACAGCCCGCGCCCCGGCACCCCGGCAGCAGCCGACGAGATTCAGGTTGAGGAGACGGTCAAATCCGCCCGTCTGGCTGCCCTGCAGGCGGAACTGCTGGACCAGCAGACAGCCTTCAACCAGTCCTGTGTCGGCAAGGTTATGCCGGTGCTGTTTGAGAAGCCGGGACGTCATGCGGGACAGCTGGTTGGCCGGACACCTTTCCTGCAGCCGCTTTATGCAGATCTGGACGCCGACCGTATCGGCGAGATTCTGAATATCGAGATTACCACCGCCAATCCCAATTCCCTGTCCGGCAAGCTGGCCGGGGCTGACCAAGAGAGGGCATGCGCTTGACCAGAGGCACTGTACGCCGGGCAGACCAGGCCGGCGACTCGGTTACCCTTGCCTTCGCTGACAACCGGTTGCTGGTCCCGCTGTTCGGGGCGCATAACCGCAATCTGGCCCGGATCGAACAACGCCTTGATGTCGCGATCAATGCCCGTGGCAACGAGGTCACCATCGCCGGTGCAGCCGGTGAGGTGGCGGTCGCCCGCGCCGCGCTGGAAAGCCTGTATGCCCGGCTGGAACGCAACGAGGAAATCGAACCCGGCGATGTCGACGCCATGGTGCGGCTGATTGACCATGATCCGGTTGAGGCAGAGGCCGCGACCGGGCTGACCATTCGCACGCGCCGCAAGCCGGTTTCCCCCCGCACGCCGTTGCAGGCCGACTATATCCGGGCCATGCAGTCCAATGATCTGGTCTTCGGTGTCGGCCCGGCGGGGACCGGCAAGACCTATCTGGCGGTCGCCATGGCGGTGCAGATGCTGTCGACCGGCGATATCGACCGGATCATCCTGTCGCGTCCGGCGGTTGAGGCGGGCGAACGGCTGGGCTTTCTGCCCGGTGACATGAAAGAGAAAGTCGATCCCTATCTGCAGCCGCTCTATGACGGTCTGCGCGAGACATTGCGCGAGGGCGAACTGGAAAAGCGCATGGAAAGCGGTGCCATCGAGGTCGCCCCGCTGGCCTTCATGCGGGGACGCACCCTGAAGAACAGCTTTGTCATTCTGGATGAAGCCCAGAACACCACAGCGGTTCAGATGAAGATGTTCCTGACCCGGCTGGGTGAAAACTCCCGCATGGTGGTCACCGGCGATCTGAGCCAGGTCGATCTGCCGGGTAATCAGCGGTCCGGCCTTGCCGAAGCACTGGAGGTGCTGCGCGAGGTGGACTCGATTACCACGGTCAGGTTCACCGACAAGGATGTGGTGCGGCACAAGCTGGTGGCTGATATCGTCAGGGCCTATGATGCCTATGGCGCGTATAACTCCGGCAGAAGGATCGATGGTGAACAGGGCTGACATTCTGGTTCGCATCGATGACGACCACTGGACAGAACTGTCCGGCGACCCCGAAAGTCTCTGCCAGACCGCTGCCCGTGCTGCGCTGGCGGCTGCCGGCAGGGATGATGAGGTGGAAGTCAGCATTCTGCTGACCTCCGATGCGCAGGTACAGCAGCTGAACCGTGATTACCGGCATCAGGATAAACCGACAAACGTGCTGTCCTTTGCGACGGATGATGATGACAGGCGGATTCCACAGGGTGAAGCCCTGCCGCTGGGTGACATCGTCGTTGCATTCGGGACAGTCCGGCGTGAAGCAGAGAGCGCCGGTATTTCGCTCACCGATCACACCAGCCACATGATCGTGCATGGCACCCTGCATCTGCTGCATTATGATCACGAGATCGAGGAAGAAGCGGTGGAGATGGAGGCCCTGGAAACGGCTATACTGGCGCAGATGGGGATCAGTGATCCCTATGCGCATAACGAGAACTGATATGGACGACGACAGCAAGACATCACGCACCAACGGCCATAACGGCCGTGGACGTTCCTGGAAAGGGGTCTGGCGGGCGCTGCGGCGCCGCGGCTCCGGCGAGGCAACGGTACGCGATACCCTTGAGGAGCTGATCGAGGATTTCGACGAGGATCAAGCACCGGTCGAACCGATGGAACGGCTGCTGCTGAATAATGTGCTGAATCTGCGGGACCTGACGGTTGTCGATGTCATGGTCCCCCGTGCAGATATCGTGTCTGTTGATACCGAGACCGGCATCGATGACCTGATCGACCGTTTCAAGGCCGAGAACCACTCCCGTCTGCCGGTTTACCGCAACAGTCTCGATGACTGTATCGGCATGGTCCATATTCGTGATGTGCTGGGGGTCAGCTTTGGCAGCACGGCAGAAGACGGCGCATTCCGGTTGTCGGATATTGTCCGACCGGTGATTTTTGTCGCTCCCTCCATGCGGGTGCTCGACCTGCTGCTGGAAATGCGGGTCAAGCGCACGCATATGGCGCTGGTGGTGGATGAATATGGTGGTATTGACGGCCTGCTGACGATTGAGGATCTGGTTGAGGAGATCGTCGGCGAAATCCAGGACGAACATGACGACGAGCCGGAACCGCAGATGGTGGAACGCCCGGACGGGGCGCTGCTGGCCGATGCGCGGGTAGAGCTGGAAGAATTTGAAGACCGGTTCGGGGAGATCTTCAGCGACGACGACAAGGAAGATGTCGACACTCTCGGCGGGCTGGTGTTCTCGCTTGCCGGACGGGTTCCGGTGCGGGGCGAGCTGATAAAACACGAGAGTGGTCTGGTGTTCGAGGTTGTCGATGGTGATCCGCGACGTGTTCGCCGGCTGCGAATACGGAATATTCCTGTACAGGACCCCGTGACCAGCCCCAGTGAAGACTAGGCGGTGACCGGTTATCCTGACCTGATCGCTGGCCTGACAGGCTGGCGGCGCCTTGTCGCGGCGCTTGTGGCCGGTGCGCTGGCCTCGCTTGCCCTGCCCCCGGCCTATATTCTGCCGGTCCTGTTGATTTCCTTTCCTGTCCTGCTGTTGCTGCTTGGCCGGTGCCGCAAGCCGGTGCAGGCATTGCTGACCGGGTTTGCCTTCGGTTTCGGCTTCTATGCTGTCGGCCTTTACTGGATCGGATTTGCGCTGCTGGTCGAGGCTGCGCGATTTGCCTGGCTGCTGCCCGTCGCCGTATTCGGGATCGCCGGTATTCTGGCCCTGTTCAGCGCTATTGCCTGTCTGCCGGCCTGGGCGGTGCGAAAGCTGGGTGGTGGCTGGATATCTGCCGTTCTGGCACTGGCCGGCGGCTGGACATTGCTGGAATGGTGCCGGAACTGGGCCTTCACCGGGTTTCCGTGGAATCCCGTGGGCTCGGTCTGGGGTGTCGCCGACATCATGGTACAGCCGGCATCGGTGATCGGTGTCTTTGGCCTCAGCCTGCTGACGGTGATGCTGGCCGGTGTGCCGCTGCTTCTGGTTACCACCTCCGGTGTCACACGCCGGGTGATCCTCGGCCTTGCGGTGCTTGCCGTCACCGGCTGGGCCGGCGGCGGTTATTACCGGCTTGACCATAATCCGACGGTCTATGCAGAGAATGTCGGGCTGCGTCTGGTGCAGGCGAATATCGACCAGCGCGACAAATGGCGGCGGGACCTGCGGGTGCCGAACCTCACCCGCCTGCTGGCCCTGTCGGCAGACCAACGCCCGGACTGGGTGACCCATGTGATCTGGCCGGAGACGGCAGCGACCTTTTTCCTGACCGAAAATCCTGATGTCGTCAGGGCGATTGCCAGTGTTGCACCGGCCGGTGGTGCGGTGCTGACCGGTGCGCCCCGTCAGGCGGACAGTAATGGCACCGCAGTCTACTACAACAGCCTGCAGGCGATCAGCGGAAAAGGCGAGATACTGGCCACTTATGACAAGGCCCATCTCGTCCCGTTCGGGGAATATGTGCCGCTGCGGAACTGGTTGCCGGTTGAACGGATCGTCGCCGGGCGCGGAGATTTTACGGCGGGGCCGGGGCTGCGGACAATCCGGCTCCCCAACCTCCCGGCTTTTTCTCCGCTGATTTGCTATGAAGCAATTTTTCCGGGCGGTGCTGTTGATCCGGCAGATCGTCCGGACTGGATCCTGAACATCAGCAATGATGCCTGGTTCGGGGTCAGCGCCGGGCCGCATCAGCATCTCGCCGCCGCCAGAATGCGGGCTGCTGAAGAGGGGCTGCCGCTGATCCGGGCCACGAATACCGGGATTACCGTCGCTTTTGACGCCTATGGCAGGGAACTTCAACGACTTGATCTTGATCGTCGCGGAACCCTTGACCTGCGCTTGCCAAAACCGGCTTCGTCGCCTACGATTTTTTCCTTGTTCGGGAATGTCGTGCCCGTTCTGCTGGCAGGTTTTATCGTTTTGGTTGCGATCTGGCCTGTTCTGCAGTCGAGGCGGCGGAGCGCGGGCGGAAACTGATTTCAGCAGGTGCAGACCCGTCGGGGCCCTGACTGCAGCGTTATGGCGCTGATGCCATGGCATCCCGGGTCCGCTCAAACCCTTTTCGGAGGATATCGTTATGGCAGCAGCACGTCGTGGGTCGCGTCGCGGACGCACCGCCACAGGACAACCGAATCCGGTTGATGTGCATGTCGGCAGCCGTGTCCGCCAGCGCCGGACACTACTCGGAATGAGTCAGGAAAAACTCGGCGAATCCATTGGCCTGACCTTTCAGCAGGTCCAGAAATATGAACGTGGCGCGAACCGCATCGGGGCCAGTCGGCTGTTCGATCTCAGTCTGGTGCTGGATGTCCCGGTGGCCTATTTCTTCGAGGATATGCCGGAAAATGTTGCCGATTCCAGCCCGCGCAAGATAGCCGGTCTGAAGACGGACCCGGAATTCGAACTCGAAGGTGATCCCCTGACCCGGCGTGAAACCCTGGAACTGGTCCGTGCCTATTACCGGATCCCCGACATCAATGTCCGGCGCCGGCTGTTTGAAATGGCAAAGTCGATTGCTGTCTCGGAGGAAGAGAACAACAGCTGAGCCGGTTTCCCCGGCAGGCCTGTTCTCAAAATGAAATATCCTTGACAGTACGGGTCTGTGTTGCCAAAAGCCGGGCAGATCGGACCCGAGGGTTCCGTGGATTGATTTCATCCGCTTGCCGCCACGATAATTGAAGGGCTAAGCGGAGATTTCCCCCGGCGACAGCGATGTTGCACAGATATAATCCCGGTCCGGCGTCCGAAATTTGATCGAACGAGGTGCTCCGTGACCAATTCCAGCTATCTGTTTACCAGCGAATCCGTATCCGAAGGTCATCCTGACAAGGTCAGTGACCGGGTTTCCGATTCCATCGTCGATGCGTTCCTGGCGGCAGATCCGGGATCGCGCGTTGCCTGCGAGACGCTCTGCACAACCAATCTGGTCGTCCTGGCCGGCGAAGTCCGCGGACCGGAAGAAGTCAGCAAGGCCCGCATGGAAGAGCTGACACGCGAATGTATCCGGGAAATCGGCTACGAGCAGGATGGCTTTCACTGGGCCAATTCCGAAGTGCAGGTGCATGTCCACAGCCAGTCCGTCGATATCGCCCAGGGCGTCGATGCCGCCGGTAACAAGGATGAAGGTGCCGGCGATCAGGGCATCATGTTCGGCTTTGCCTGCAACGAGACAGAAGAGCTGATGCCGGCCCCGATTCATTATTCTCATGAAGTGCTGCGGCTGATGGCTGAAGCACGTCATGCCGGCAAGACCCCGGAACTGCTGCCGGATTCGAAGAGCCAGTTCACCCTGCTTTATGAAAACGGCAAGCCGGTGAAGGCGACCTCCGTGGTTGTGTCGACCCAGCATGTCGAGGGTCTGGAGCAGGCCGAGATCAAGGAAATCGTCCGCCCGTTCGTTGAGAAGGTGCTGCCGGAAGGCTGGATGTGTGACGAGGATGAATTCTATGTGAACCCGACCGGGCGTTTTGTCATCGGCGGTCCGGACGGCGATTGCGGCCTGACCGGTCGCAAGATCATCGTCGATACCTATGGTGGTGCGGCGCTGCATGGCGGCGGTGCCTTCCCCGGCAAGGATCCGTCGAAGGTTGACCGCTCTGCCGCCTATGGTGCCCGCTATCTGGCGAAGAACGTGGTGGCCGCCGGTCTTGCGGATCGCTGCACGATTCAGGTCGCCTATGCGATCGGTGTCTCCAAGCCGCTGTCGGTTTATGTCAACACCGACGGCACCGGCAAGGTCGACGAAGCCCGGCTGGTCAAGGTGTTGCAGGAGGTCATGGATCTCAGCCCGCGCGGTATTCGCGAACATCTGAAGTTGCATCAGCCGATCTATCGCCGGACATCTTCCTATGGCCACTTTGGTCGCAAGCCGGACGCAGATGGCGGCTTCTCCTGGGAGAAGACAGACCTTGTCGACGAGTTGAAGAGCCGCTTCTGATCTGACAGAAAAACTCCGGAAGACCCGTCCTGCCGGTCTGGCGGGGCGGGTTTTCCGTTATTTGGAATCCGGACCCGGTGATGACACGGAAGACAGACAGAGACCCCCTGATTGCCGGTCCCGGTGACCGGTTCAAGGGACGCCGCAAGGGGCGCAGCCTGCGTCCGCGTCGTGCCGGGCTGATGGACAGCCTGCTGCCGCACCTCTCGCTGCCGGTCGATGATGCGGAGTTGATGGCCGATCCCCAAAGCCTGTTTGACCATAAGGTCCGGGCGCTCTGGATGGAAACCGGCTTCGGCGGGGGCGAGCATCTGGCCTGGCAGGCCGAACAGAACCCCGATGTGGGGTTCATCGGCTGTGAGCCGTTTGTGAACGGGGTTGCCGGGCTGCTGTCCTATATCGAAGACCGGAACCTGACAAATGTCCGGATCCATCCCGATGATGCGCGGGTTGTGCTCGATGCGCTGCCTGATGGATGTATCGAGCGCTATTTTCTGCTGTTTCCCGATCCCTGGCCGAAGACACGCCACGCCAACCGGCGGTTCGTGCAGACCCGGACACTGGATGTTATTGCCCGTTTGCTGAAGCCGGGGGGTGAGTTCCGGCTGGGCAGTGACGATATGGGATATATACGCTGGAGCCTGCCGCTGCTGTTGCGCCATCCGGCCTTTGAATGGATGGCACAATCTGCTGCCGACTGGCGGGTTCGTCCCGACGACTGGCCGGAGAGCCGATATGAGGCAAAAGCGCGTCGTGCGGGGCGCAGTTCGGTCTATCTCTGCTTCCGACGGCGGGAAGCTGCTTGAAACCACGTCGTTTCCGGGTATATTCCGCTCGCACTTTAATTCGGCGTGCTCTTTCGGGAGTGATTAAAGTGGGCCCGCCGGCCCGCTTTTTTTGTTTGTATGACAGGTGTTGGGAAACCGGCGGGTAGAGGTATGGATCTGACGGAACGCATAAGCAGGATGATCGAACCGTCGATGACGGACATGGGGTATGACCTCGTGCGCGTCACGATCAGTGGCAAACGCCAGATGACGGTACAGATCATGGCTGATCCGTCTGATGGCCGGGATATGGGTATCGACGACTGTGCCAAAGTCAGCCGGATGATTTCGGCGCTTATGGATGTCGAAGATCCGATCGCGGAAGCCTACAGTCTTGAGGTTTCCAGCCCCGGCGTTGACCGGCCGCTGACCCGGCTGAAGGATTTTGACCAGTGGTCAGGGTTTGAGGCCCGGGTGGAAATGGCCGAGCCGATTGCCGGAAGGCGCCGGTTTTCCGGCCGTCTCCGGGGTACAGATGGCGACATCGTGAAGATCGATGTTGAAGATGAGCAGGTAGCGCTTCCCTTCGCAGGTATAGCCAAGGCGAAATTGCTGCTGACGGACGAACTGATCGCCTGGACGACGAAAGCCAGGCAGGTTGAAGGATAACGAGATGGAACAAGTGGCAACACATCCGCGCCCGGAGCTTCTGACAGTCGCTGACACGGTCGCCCGCGACAAGGGCATTGAGCGTGAGGAAGTCATCGAGGCCATGGAAATGGCCATCCAGAAGGCCGGTCGTTCAAAGTACGGTCAGGAACACGATATCCGTGCGACCATCGACCGCAAGAACGGCGAGATCCGGCTTGCCCGCTATCTTGAGGTTGCCGAGGAAATTGAAAACGAGGCCACCCAGATCCCGCTGGCCAAGGCGCGCCGCAAGAAGGCCGACGCCGAGATTGGCGAATTCCTGATTGATCCGCTGCCGCCGATTGATTTCGGACGCATTGCCGCACAGACCGCCAAGCAGGTCATCGTGCAGAATGTCCGCGATGCAGAGCGCAAGCGCCATTACGAGGAATACAAGGACCGGGTTGGCGAAATCGTCAATGGTCTGGTCAAGCGGGTCGAGTTTGGCAATGTCATGGTCGATCTGGGCCGTGCCGAAGGCATCATCCGCCGCGACGAGATGATCCCGCGGGAAAATTTCCGTCAGGGCGACCGGGTGCGCGCCTACATCTATGACGTGCGCGAAGAGCCCCGCGGCCCGCAGATTTTCCTGTCGCGGACCCGCCCCGAATTCATGTCCAAGCTGTTCGCCCAGGAAGTGCCGGAAATCTATGACGGCATCATCGACATCATGGCCGTTGCCCGTGACCCGGGATCGCGCGCCAAGATCGCCGTTCTGTCACATGACCACTCGATTGACCCGGTTGGTGCCTGTGTCGGTATGCGCGGCTCCCGCGTTCAGGCCGTTGTCGGCGAGTTGCAGGGCGAGAAGATCGATATCATTCAGTTCTCTCCGGACACAGCGACCTTCATCGTCAACGCACTGGCGCCGGCCGAGGTCAGCAAGGTGGTGCTGGACGAGGAAGCCAATCGTATCGAAGTCGTGGTGCCGAACGAACAGCTCAGTCTGGCGATTGGCCGCCGGGGCCAGAATGTCCGGCTTGCCTCGCAGCTGAGCGGCTGGGAAATCGATATCCTGACCGAAGAAGTTGAGTCCGAGCGCCGCAACCGTGAATTCCTCTCGATGTCGGAAATGTTTGTCGAGGCGCTGGATGTGGACGAGGTCGTGGCTCACCTGCTGGTCACCGAAGGGTTCCGGCTGGTCGAGGAAGTCGCCTTTGTGCCGGTCGCGGATCTGGCCGAGATCGAAGGCTTTGACGAGGATATCGCCGAAGAGCTTCGCAACCGTGCCCGTGTCCACCTGGAAACGGTGGCTGCAGAACATGAATCACGCCGCCTTGAGCTGGGCGTGGAAGACGAGGTTGGCGAGGTTGAAGGCGTGACCAGCGCGATGCTGGTGGCTCTGGGGGATGCCGGTGTGAAAACCCGCGATGACCTGGCAGATCTCGCCGGTGATGAACTGATCGAAATCGTTGGCAGCGAGCAGCTGACTGAAGATGAAGCCAACGCCATCATTATGGCCGCACGTGCCCACTGGTTTGCCGATGAAGAGACGGCTGGCGGTGAGGAAAGTGCCGACCAGCAGACGGCGTCGGAAGGGTGAGGTACTGGAATTTTAATGGGATACGCTTCCCCCGAGTTCGACCAGCTGACACCCGAGCGACGATGCATCGCGACGGGTAAAACAGCGCCCCGCGACGATCTGATCAGATTCGTCGTCGGGCCTGAAGGGGGAATTGTGCCGGATGTGGACGGCCGCCTGCCCGGTCGTGGACTCTGGCTGTATCCGGACCGCAGCAGTCTGCGGATTGCCATGAAAAAGAACATGTTCGCGCGCAGCGCCCGTCGCCGGGTTGATGTGCCGGACGATCTCGACAACATGGTCGAGAAACTGCTGGTCTCACGATGTATCAGCATTATCGGACTGGCCCGACGGGCCAATCGTGCCGTCGGCGGATTTGCCAAGGTGAAGATCAAACTGGATGGCGGTATGCAGGGTGTCCTGCTGACCGCCAGCGGTGCACCTGCCGGGGGCAGACGCAAACTCAACCGCAGCCGCATCGCAGCGGAAATCGATCTGCTGGATGATGCGGAAATCGGCATGGCATTCGGCCGCGATGGCCTGGTTCATGCCTTTATCGAACGCAGCACCTTTGCCGACCGGCTGGTGCTGATATCACGCAAGCTTGCAGGATTCAGAGAGAACGGGGCGATTGGTGCCCCTGAAGGAAGCGACAGGTAATGACGAAAGAAACAGACAACACAGACGACGGCAAGAAGACGCTCGGACTGTCGAGACCCGGCAAGCTGACGCTCAACAAGACCGTCGAGACCGGCACGGTTCGTCAGTCCTTTTCGCATGGTCGCTCGAAAGCGGTTACCGTCGAGGTCAAGAAGAAGCGCACCTTCGAGCGTGGCACCAGTGGCCGTCTGAAAGAAGTCAGACAGGGTGACCGGGCGTTTGAGGAAGCCGTATCGACGCAGGCTGCGTCGACCGAAGAGCGCCGTCTGACCGAACAAGAAATCGAAGTCCGGATGCGCGCCCTGAAGCAGGCGCAGCAGATGGAAGTTGATGCCCGTGCCCGTGGCGAGGAAGAGGCCGCCCGTGCGGCTGCCCGGCGTGCCGAAGAAGAGAAAAAACGCCTGCAGGAAGAAGAAGACCGGCAGCGTCGTGATAATGATGAAGCCGCCCGGCAGGCAGCCGAGGAAGAGGCACGTCAGAAAGAAGAAGAGACCAGTCGCAAGCAGGCAGCCCTGGACCGGGCAAAGAAAGAGGCCGAAGCGGTCAAGGTTGCCGTTGCAACGCGTGTCCGTACACCGGAAGCGGCAACGGATTCTGACGATGAGCGCGGCGGCAAGCTGAAGCTGGATGCCAAGCGTCCGGCACCCAGCCGCAAGGGCGAACCGCGTCGCCGCCAGAACAAGCTGTCCGTTACCAGTGCGCTGGAGGATGAGGATGGTCAGCGCGCACGCTCTGATGCGGCTGTCCGCCGTGCCCGCGAGCGTGAGCGTCGCCGTCAGGCGAAGCAGTCCGGCGGTGAAAACCGCAAGCAGGTGCGCGACGTGGTTGTGCCGGAAACCATCACGGTTCAGGAACTTGCCAACCGGATGGCCGAACGTGGCGTGGAAGTCGTCAAAACTCTTATGAAACTGGGTGTTATGGCGACTATCAATCAGACGATCGACGCCGATACGGCAGAACTTGTTGTCGCCGAATTCGGCCACAACCTGCGCCGTGTATCCGAATCCGATGTTGAAATCGGGCTGGTCTCGGCGGCAGATAACGATACAGACAAGCAGCCGCGTCCGCCGGTTGTTACCATCATGGGGCATGTCGATCACGGCAAGACCTCGCTGCTCGATGCGCTGCGTGAAACCGATACGGCCGGTCGTGAGGCCGGTGGTATCACCCAGCATATCGGCGCCTACCAGGTCCGGCTTGAAGGGGGTCAGCGGATCACCTTCATCGATACGCCGGGTCACGCCGCCTTTACCGCGATGCGCGCCCGTGGTGCCCGGGCGACGGATATCGTCGTTCTGGTCGTCGCTGCCGATGACGGTGTGAAGCCGCAGACGATTGAAGCGATCAATCATGCGAAGGCCGCCGAAGTTCCGGTGATTGTGGCGATCAACAAGATCGACAAGGAAGATGCCAATCCGGAGAAGGTGCGGAGCGAACTGCTGCAGCACGAGATCATCCTCGAAGAGTTCGGCGGTGATGTGCTGGCTGTAGAGGTTTCCGCCAAGGCGAAGACCGGACTGGACAAGCTTGAGGAAATCATTCTGCTGCAGTCGGAATTGCTGGAACTGGGTGCCAACCCGGATCGTCCTGCCGAAGGTGTGGTGATCGAGGCGAAGATGGAACGGGGTCGTGGCTCTGTCGCCACCGTGCTGGTTCAGCGCGGTACCCTGCGGGTCGGTGATGTGTTTGTTGCCGGTGACGAATGGGGCCGTGTCCGTGCCATGATCAACGAACGCGGTGACCAGGTTGCCGAAGCGGGTCCGTCTGACCCGGTCGAGGTTCTGGGCATGCAGGGCACGCCGATGGCCGGTGACGATCTGATCGTTGTTGCCGATGAGGCCCGGGCGCGTGAAATCACCACCTATCGTCAGGAAAAAGCCCGCACGGCGCGGACCAACCTGGCCCGGCCGGGGACGCTGGAATCCTTCTTTGCCAGCGCGAATGCGGGCAACATCAAGCAGCTGCCGGTGGTCATCAAGGCGGATGTGCAGGGTTCGGCGGAAGCCATTGTCGGTGCCCTGGAAGCCATGGGGAATGACGAAGTCAATGTCCGGGTGCTGAGCTCCGGCGTCGGCGGCATTAATGAATCGGACATGACCCTGGCGCAGGCATCGCAGGCGCTGGTTATCGGGTTCAACGTGCGCGCCAATCCGCAGGCCCGTGATTTTGCCAAGGCGAACGCCATTGATATCCGCTATTACTCGATCATCTATGACGTTGCCGATGACGTGAAACAGATGCTGACCGGCATGCTGGCACCGACGATCAAGGAAACCCTGCTGGGTTACGCCAAGATCAAGGAAGTCTTCAACATCACCAAGGTCGGCAAGGTTGCCGGTTGCGAGGTGACCGAGGGGCTGGTTCGCCGTGGCGGCAAGGTTCGCCTGCTGCGTGACGATGTGGTGATCCATGAAGGCACGCTGAGCACCCTCAAGCGCTTCAAGGATGAAGTCGCGGAGGTCAAGGAAGGCTATGAATGCGGGATGGCGTTTGAGCGTTATAACGACATTCAGGTCGGTGACTTCATCGAATGTTACAATGTCGAGGAAATCGCGACCCAGCTCTGACCGGGCGCGTGATCTTCAACCCAGGGGCAACACCCCGGCGCGGGCCTTCCGGTCCGCGTCACGACAGGAGTCGAAATGATGGCCAGACAACGCAATGACCGTGCGCCGAACCAGCGTCAGCTGCGGGTCGGGGAACTGATCCGCCACACGCTGGCACAGATCCTTGAAGGCGGGGAACTGCACCAGCCCGTGCTGCAGCAGACCCCGGTGACCATTACCGAAGTCCGGGTCAGCCCTGACCTGCGTAATGCGACGGTGTTTGCAACCCCGCTCGGCGGCGGTGATCCCGCACCGATGCTGGAGGCACTGCAACGGGCAAAGCCCTATATTCGGCGGCGGGTTGCGGCGATTGTTAAATTGCGGACCGCACCTAACCTCAGCTTCAAGCCGGACGAAAGCTTTGATAATGCGGATTACATGAACAATCTGCTGCGCCGGCCCGACGTTGTCCGTGACCTCGGTCCGGACAGGGATGATGACGATGGGGCGTAAGAAAAGCGGCCTGCCGATCCATGGCTGGATCATCATCGACAAGCCGCTTGGCGTCACATCGACCCAGACTGTGGGCCGGATCCGCCGGCTGACCAACGCCGCCAAGGTCGGCCATGCCGGTACCCTGGACCCGCTGGCGACCGGTCTGCTGCCGATTGCGCTGGGCGAGGCGACGAAGACCATTTCGATTGTCATGGACGGCACGAAATCCTACCGCTTCACCCTCTGTTTCGGTGAGGAACGGACCACGGATGATGCCGAGGGGGAGGTTTCTGCACGCTCTGATATCCGGCCGTCAGACAGCGAAATCGAAGCGGTATTGTCGCAGTTTACCGGGGAAATCGAGCAGGTCCCGCCGATTTATTCAGCCATCAAGATTGACGGCAAGCGGGCCTATGACCTGGCCCGGGCGAATGAAGAAGTCGAGATGAAATCGCGGATTGTGCGCATTGACGAGGTCCGGCTGGCTGAACGCCCTGACCCGGACCATGCCTCGTTCGATGTGACCTGCGGCAAGGGGGCCTATATGCGGGCGCTGGCCCGTGATATTGCCCGGGCGCTGGGGTCGGCCGGGTATGTGTCGGCACTGCGCCGCACCGCGGTTGGCGGATTTACCATAGAAGACGCAATTCCGCTGGAAAAACTTGAAGAACTCGACCATATTCCCGCCGCAAGCGAGCACTTGCTCCCGGTCAAGACCGCGCTGGACGACATCCCGGCTCTGGCCCTGACTGACGAGGAAGCCCGACGAATGCGTTGTGGCCAGGCAGTGTCCTGGCTCAAGGTTGCCGGCAGATCCAGCCTGGGGCCGATTGGTCCCGACGTTGTCTGCTGTGCACTTACCGGTGATGTGCCGGTGGCATTGGCCCGGGTTGAAGGCGGCAACGTCCTTCCGGTGCGCGTGTTGAACCTCTAGATCAAGGAAGGAAAACACGATGTCGATTACCGCAGAGCGCAAGACAGCGCTGATCTCCGAGTACGCCCAGGCTGAGGGCGATACCGGTTCTCCCGAGGTACAGGTTGCAATCCTGACCGAACGGATCACGAACCTCACCGAGCATCTCAAGGAACACAAGAAGGACTTCCACTCACGCCGTGGACTTCTGATCCTCGTCGGCCAGCGCCGTCGTCTGCTCGACTATCTCAAGAAGAAAAGCGATGACCGTTATACGTCGCTGATTCAAAGGCTCGGTATTCGCCGCTAAGGGCGAACCTTGCTCCGGCGGCCGCAGCCCGTGCTGCGGCCGCTGCAAGCCCTGCGGAATGACCGCAGGCCGGTGGCTGGCATAGGGCCGGTTCGCTGTACGGAAAAGAAAGAGAGTACATGTTTACAATTCATCGTAAGGAACTCGACTGGGGCGGCCGCAAGCTTGTCCTGGAAACGGGCAAGATTGCCCGCCAGGCCGATGGCGCCGTCATGGTGACCTATGGCGATACAAAGGTTCTCTGCACCGCAGTCGGCGCAAAGAAACCGAAACCGGGAATCGATTTCTTCCCGCTGACCATCAATTATCAGGAAAAGACCTTCGCTGCCGGCAAGATTCCCGGCGGCTTTTTCAAGCGTGAAGGTCGTCCGACGGAAAAGGAAACCCTGACATCCCGCCTGATCGACAGACCGATCCGGCCACTGTTTGTCGACGGTTTCCGCAATGAAACGCAGGTTGTCTGCACCGTGCTGGCCCATGATCTGGATAACAATCCGGACATCGCTGCCATGGTTGGTGCATCGGCAGCCCTGACAATTTCCGGTATTCCCTTCATGGGTCCGCTTGGTGCGGCACGTGTCGGTTATGCCGATGGCGAATATATGCTGAACCCGACTGCCTCTGATCTGGAAAAGTCCGAGCTCGACCTCGTTGTTGCCGGGACCCAGGACGGTGTGCTGATGGTTGAATCCGAAGCGAAAGAGCTTTCGGAAGAAGTCATGCTGGGTGCGGTGATGTTTGGTCATCGCGGTTTCCAGCCGGTCATCGACGCGATCATCGATCTCGCCGAAGCCTGTGCCAAAGACCCGTGGCCGCTGGCTGAACAGCCTGCCGATTACGACGCGGTGAAGAAGCGCGTTGGCGAACTGGCCGAAGCCGGCCTGCGTGATGCCTATGCCATCAAGGCGAAGCAGGAACGTCAGGACGCGATTGCCGCTGTGCGTCAGAGCACCATCGACACGGTTGTCGAGGAAGGCTTTGACGACGGCCTCACCGGGGCAATGTTCAAGAAGCTCGAAAAAGACGTGGTTCGGGGCGATATCATCAAGACCAAAAGCCGCATTGACGGCCGCGATCTTGAAACCGTTCGCCCGATCGTCTCCGAAGTCGGCATTCTGCCGCGTGCCCATGGTTCCGCCCTGTTTACCCGCGGCGAAACCCAGGCCCTGGTTGTTGCCACCCTCGGCACCGGCCAGGACGAGCAGATCATTGATGCGCTCGAAGGCGAATATCGCGAGCATTTCATGCTGCACTATAACTTCCCGCCCTATTCGGTCGGTGAAGCCGGTCGCATGGGATCGCCGGGACGTCGTGAAATTGGCCATGGCAAGCTTGCCTGGCGGGCCATTCACCCGCTGCTGCCGTCGAAGGACGCCTTCCCCTACACGCTGCGGGTTGTCTCCGAAATCACTGATTCCAACGGCTCAAGCTCAATGGCTACTGTCTGCGGCACCTCGCTGTCGCTGATGGATGCCGGTGTGCCGCTGGCACGCCCGGTGGCCGGTATTGCCATGGGTCTCATCAAGGAAGGCGATGACTTCGCCGTTCTGTCCGACATTCTCGGCGATGAAGATCATCTCGGCGATATGGACTTCAAGGTTGCGGGTACCGAAGCCGGTGTCACCGCGCTGCAGATGGACATCAAGATCACCTCGATCAACGAGGAAATCATGCAGATCGCACTCGGTCAGGCAAAGGGTGGGCGTCTGCACATCCTCGGCGAAATGGCCAAGGCACTGACCAACTCCCGTGAAGGTGTGTCGGATAATGCACCGCGGATCACTGTGATCCATGTTGCGAAAGACAAGATTCGCGAAATCATCGGCCCGGGTGGCAAGATGATCCGTGAAATCTGTGAAGTCTCCGGCGCGAAGGTTGATATTGATGATGACGGCACCGTCAAGGTTGCTGCCGTCGACAATGACGCCGCCCAGAAAGCCGTTGATATGATCATGGCAATTTCCGCCGAGCCGGAAGTTGGCACGATCTACCGTGGCAAGGTCGTGAAATGTGTCGATTTCGGCGCGTTCGTGAACTTCCTCGGTCCGCGTGACGGCCTTGTCCATATCTCTGAAATGCGCCCGGAACGGGTGAAATCAGTCAGCGACGTGGTCTCCGAAGGTCAGGAAGTCTGGGTCAAATGCATCGGCCTGGATGATCGCGGCAAGGTTAAGCTGTCGATGAAAGTCGTCGATCAGGAAACCGGCAAGGAAATCGCCGGGGAAGCTGAAGACTGACCGGTCTTTCATCCCGATAAACGGAAAAGGCGACCTCCCGGGGTCGCCTTTTTTGTCGGGAAATTACGACATCAGCCTCATCCTGAGGAGGCGCTATGCGCCGTCTCGAAGGACCGGGCTGAAATGTCGTGAGGTTGCTGATTCCTCTGTATCCTTCGAGACGCGCTTTCAGTGCTCCTCAGGATGAGGAGGGTACGACTGTTCAGCTTGCCCGTTTGAGGGCGGCGGTGGCGAGTCCGGCGCTGATCAGGACAGTGCCACCGAGGCGATTGATGATGCGCAGGGTGGCCGGGCGGCGGATACGGTCGCGGGCCGAGCTGGCAAGCCAGGCATAGGCCGCCGCATTGACGACGCCAAGAGTGACGAAGGTCGCTTCCATGATGACAAGCTGGGGCAGCAGGGGCGCTGTCGGGTCGAGGAACTGCGGGGTAAAGGCAATGAAGAAGGCGATACCCTTCGGATTGAGCAGGGTGACAAAGAAAGCGTGGGTCAGCATGGCCCGGCCTGATTTGCCCTCGGTTTCCGATCCGTCAGAGGCCGGCAGGATGGCGGGGGCCCGCCAGAGCCTGATACCGAGCCAGACCAGATAGGCCGCGCCGACCCATTTCAGCAGTGTGAACAGCTCCGAGGATGTGGCGAGGATTGCCCCCAGTCCGGCCAGCGACAGGGTCATGGCTGCAAAGTCGCCGAGGCCAACGCCGATCACCGTCGACATGGCTGCACGACGGCCCTCGGCGATGGCGTAGGAGATGACGAGCATGATCGTCGGGCCGGGTATGATGAGCAGCAGCGTGGTTGCTGCGACATAGGCCAGCCAGACTTCAAGCGCCATGGTGATTTTCCTTACAGTCCGTCAAACAGAGCTGTGGAAAGATATCGTTCGGCGAAAGACGGAACAATCACGACGATGGTCTTGCCGGCCATATCGTCCCGGCAGGCGACTTCCAGACCGGCAGAGATAGCGGCCCCGGAGGAAATACCAACCGGCAGCCCTTCCAGACGAGCGGCCTTGCGGGCGGTGGCAAAGGCGGTCTCGTTGGCGATCACCAGCACTTCGTCAATCAGGTCACGGTCCAGAATATCCGGCACGAACCCGGCACCGATACCCTGAATTTTATGCGGTCCCGGAGGGCCGCCGGACAGAACGGGGCTGTCTTCGGGCTCAACGGCGATCATTTTCAGGCTGGCCTTGCGGGGTTTCAGCGTGCGTCCGATACCGGTAATGGTGCCGCCCGTGCCGACACCGGAGATGATGGCATCCACATTGCCGCCGGTATCAGCCCAGATTTCTTCCGCCGAGGTGACATCATGAATTGCCGGGTTGGCCGGATTCTGGAATTGCTGGGGAATGACGGCATCGCCAATTTCCCCGACCAGTTCCTCGGCCCGTGCAATGGCGCCCTTCATGCCTTTCTCGGCCGGGGTCAGTTCCAGTTCTGCGCCCAGGAAAGCCAGCATCTTGCGGCGTTCCACCGACATGCTTTCCGGCATGGTCAGGATCAGCCGGTAGCCGCGCGAGGCACAGACAAAGGCCAGCGCGATGCCGGTATTGCCGGAGGTCGGCTCAACGATGGTGGTGTTCGGCCCGATCTTGCCGGCGTCTTCCAGCGCCTTGATCATGGCAAAGCCGATGCGGTCCTTGACCGAGGCCAGCGGATTGAAGAATTCGCATTTGCAGAGCACGGTCGCCTTTGCGCCGGCTTCCTCTGCGATGCGGTTCAGTTTCACCAGTGGCGTCGCACCGATGGTATCGAGAATGGAATCGTAAACTTTACCTCTGAATTCGCCGGACATGGGGGAAGTCCTTCTGTTGAGTTAGATGGTGTAGTCGAGACGCTCGCGGGCTTCGCTGTGGATGCCCGACTTGTGTGCATTGATACAAAGTTCCTCGACGGTGATCGCGTCCAGTTCCGCCATCAGCGACTGCTGTCGTCCCTGCCAGAGCGGGCGGACGACATTCCTTGCGATCTCGGATGCGGTCGGGGATTCAATCGGATCTTCTGCGGTTTCAATGGCGGCAACGGACCGCACGATATCGCCCAGTGTGATGCGGCGGCGTTCACGGGCCAGCCGGTAGCCACCCCGGGGGCCGCGCATGCCGATCAGTATCTGGTCGCGGACCAGTTGCTGCAGGGTCTGTTCCAGATAGCGGCTGGGGATGCCCTGTCGCCGGGTGATTTCCTTCGATTGTACCGGCTGGCCGCCCGAGTGATAGGCGATATCGACCACGGCCTCGATCGCGTAGAGCATTTTCCGGGACAGCTTCAGCATGAGGTCACGCGGTTCCCGTTGACCCGAACCCGCCGGAACCCCGCGCGGTTTCATCCAGGCTGGCGACTTCCTGCCAGCGTGCCTGGGTCACCGGTGCGATGACCATCTGGGCGATCCGCATGCCGCGTTCGATGGTAAAGGCCTGATCGCCGTGATTGATCAGGATCACGCCCACTTCACCGCGATAATCCGCATCAATCGTGCCCGGACTGTTCAGGACGGTCACACCGTTCTTGGCGGCGAGGCCGGACCGGGGCCGGACCTGCGCTTCAAAACCCGGTTCCAGCGCGATGGCAAGGCCGGTCGGGATGATGGCGCGGGTCCCCGGTTGCAGAACCTTCGGCTCGCTGACCGCGGCCAGCAGGTCCATCCCCGCCGACTGTGCCGTGGCATAGGCCGGCAGGTCGAGGTCAGCCCCGTGGGGCAGGCGGGTAACGCGTATTCTGGTCGTGGATGTCATCAGCAGAAATTCCGGGACTTATGAAGTGAGTTTGTCGGCGATGCGGCTGGCCAGCCGGTCAGCAACATCGGTTTTGGCGAGTGCGGGCCAGCTTTCCACCCCATCGGCGGTGACCAGATGGATACTGTTGCGATCACCGCCAAAGGTGCCGGTGGCGGGTGAGACATCGTTGGCCAGAATCCAGTCACAGCCCTTGCGCGCGCGTTTGGCGGTGGCGTTGTCGATCACATTTTCGGTTTCGGCGGCAAAGCCGATGACGATACCGGGCCGTCCCTTTCCGGGCGCGGACAGTTCGGCCAGAATGTCGGGGTTTGGCGTCAGTTCCAGTGCGGGCACGCCGCCACCATCGGTTTTCTTGACCTTCGCCTCCTGCCGGTTGGCAACCCGCCAGTCGGCCACCGCTGCGGCGCAGACTGCGATGTCGGCAGGCAGGGCGGCCCGGCAGGCATCCAGCATTTCGCTGGCGGTCTCCACATGATGCACTTCGACCCCGGCGGGGTCGGTCAGTCTGGTCGGACCACTGACCAGCACGGTCGTTGCCCCCAGCCGGGCCAGCGCCGCCGCGATGGCATGTCCCTGCTTGCCGGAGGAGCGGTTGGCGATATAGCGGACCGGATCAATCGGCTCATGGGTCGGGCCGCTGGTCACCAGCGCGCGCTTTCCGGCCAATGGCTGGTTGGTTCCGAAATGGGCATCAATCGCTTCGGCGACCTGAACCGGTTCAATCATCCGGCCCGGGCCGAATTCACCGCAGGCCATATCGCCGTCGACAGGCCCCAGCATCCTGACCCCGCGGCTGATCAGCGTTGCCACATTCGCCTGTGTCGCTGCATGTTCCCACATCCGCACATTCATTGCCGGTACCGCCATCACCGGCTTGTCAGTGGCCAGCAGCACGGTGGTCGCCAGATCGCTGGCCAGACCATGAGTCATCTTGGCCAGAATATCGGCGCTGGCCGGGACAACGACCAGCAGGTCGGCATTGCGGGACAGCTGGATATGACCCATCTCCGCCTCGTCGGTCAGCGAGAAGATATCCTGATAGACCTTGTCTTCACTCAGGGCCGACAGCGACAGCGGTGTGACGAACTGCGCGCCACCGGCGGTCAGCACGCAACGCACCGCATAGCCGCGACGTTTCAGTTCGCGGATCAGCTCCAGCGATTTATAGGCAGCAATACCGCCGGAAATAATGAGCAGAATACGTTTGCCGTTCATGAACATAATTTTAGCGTTTCCATTGCGTAGAACAATCAAAATTACGTAATGAGTCTGTGGATCGGGTCAGGTTTTCTAATCTCAACCCTCAGGCGGCTTTCCTGTTCGCTTCCCGCAACGCAACGATGGCAATGCCGGCGATGGTGAGCACGCCACCGACACCAAGACGCCATGTCATTTCATCCCCGAGGAACAGAATCCCGCCGATAACACCGATGATTGGCACCAGCAGCAGCCAGGGGGTGATCAGCGAGACCGGATATCGCTGCAGCAGGTAATACACGCCGCCATGTCCGAAGATGGAGACCAGTACGGCGGAATAGATCAGCATCGACCAGTCGAACCAGTCCGCCGTTACCAGCGAGTTTATCTGGCCTTCTTCAAACAGGAAGGAAAGTCCCAGCAGTGGCCCGAAGGAGACCGCAGATATCCAGGCATTGATGGTGAAGACATTGACATCCTTCAGCGATTTGACGATCAGGGCGGCGATGGAAAACATCAGGGCGGCCGCCATGACCATGGCCACGGAATCCAGATTGTTGAAGACAACGGGATCAAAGCCGATCACCAGCACACCCAGGAAGGCGGTGCCAATGCCGGCGATCCGCCAGGCACCGACTTTCTCGCCAAAGAAAATGATCGCGAGTATGACCGAGAACGGCACCGACAGCTTCGACAGAATGGCGATGGAACCGACATTTTCTGCATGGTCGATGGCATAGTAGATGAAGGTGTAATGCAGCACGCCCATGACGATACAGAAGGTCAGCAGGCGTTTCATCCGGCCCGGCACAATGCGCAGGAACGGCAGCAGACAGACAGTCAGCAGGGCAAATCGCAGGCCGGTGAAGAACAGCGGTTCAAACTGGTCGACCCCCAGTTTCCCGGCGACATACATCATGCCCCAGATCACATTGATGGAGAGAATGAGGGCGAGATGGGGAAGGGTCACAGAACTCTCCGGCGCGACGGCGCGTTGATATGTCCGGATTATTGCGCTTTCGGCAGCGCGTGGACAGCGCCCTTTTTCGCCGATCTGAAGGTGATGACCGCGACACCCGCCAGCAGGATGCCGCCACCAGCCAGAATACGCAGGGTCAGTACATCACCAAGAATGGCGACCCCCAGGCCAACAGCAAAGAACGGCATCAGCAGAAACCAGGGTGTGACCTGCGCGACGCCATAATGGCGCAGCAGATAGTAGAACGAGCCATGCCCGACAAGGGTCACCAGAAGGGCGGTATAGGCAATTGCGCTCCATTGCCAGACCCCGGAACCGGCGAGTGCGGCAAGCTGGCCGGTCTCAAGGACCGCGCTCAGGCCCAGCAGCGGTCCCAGGGCCACCAGACTGACCCAGGCGTTGATGGTCATCGGACTGATATCGGCAAGTCCGCGGGCCATGACATTGGCGCAGGACAGGATGAAGGATGTCACGATCATCATGATCAGGGCATCCGGATATTTCAGCACCTCCGGATCAAGGCCCATGACCATCACCCCGGAAAAGGCGAGGCCGATGCCGAACCAGCGTTTCCAGCCGACCTGTTCGCGCAGGATGACGACAGCCAGAATCACCGAGAACGGCACATGAATCTGATTGATGATGGCCAGCGAGGCGGTGTTCCCGGTCCAGCTGATCGCCAGCAGGATGGTCGAGTAATGCAGCACCCCGAGTGTAAAGGCGAACATCAGCAACCGGTGCATGCGACCGGGAATGATCTTCAGAAACGGAAACAGCACCAGTATCAGGACGGCAAACCGCAGGAACGAGAAGAAAATCGGCGGAAAATGCTCCAGCCCCAGTTTCGTCACGACAAAGTTCCCGCCCCAGATCACGCAGATAGCCAACACAAGGAGGATATGAATGGGGCGCAAAAGACAGGACCAAAAGAGGTGGAAGGTGTCACCGAGACTATCAGTGACGAGAAGGCTGGCAACATCTCACTGACCCGGAGTTTGTTGCCATCCTTCAAGACAGCGCCCCGTGCTTCCCCAGGATGAGGCAGCGGATAACAACAGGTCCGGCCCCGGACCCTTATTTCAGCCGTTCAACCGCAGCGCAAAACCGCTCGATCTCGTCTTCCGTGTTATAATAGTGGACAGAGGCGCGGCCCAGTTTGGCTAGGCCACGGGCTTCCATGTCCAGCCGGGTCGATGCGGCAACGCTGATGGTGATGTTGATCTGTTCCGCCCGCAGGTCTGTCTTCAGCTGCGGCAGGTCCGTGCCATCCAGTGTGAAGGTGACAATCCCGCAGGGGTTCGGGCCGAGGTCGCGGATGGTCACGCCGGGGACATCACCGAGGCGCTGGCGCAGCCGGGTAGCGAGATGCTGAATGCGTTCCCAGATTGCGTCCTGTCCCAGTGCCAGCGTGTAATCAACCGCGGCACCCATCCCCAGCTGACCGGCGATATTGTTCTCCCAGTTCTCGAACCGGCGGGCATCGGGGCGGACCCGGTATTCACCGGCGGCGACCCAGGGGGCGGCGTGATGGTCCAGCATGGGTGGCTCCAGCTGTTGCAGCAGCGAGTCCCGGACATACAGGAAGCCCGCACCGCGCGGCCCGCGCAGATATTTGCGGCTGGTCGCGGTCAGAATGTCACAGCCGATCCGGTCAACATCAACGGGTAGTTGTCCGACCGCCTGACAGGCATCCAGCAGGTAGGGAATACCGGCAGCTTTTGCCAGTTTGCCGATTTCTGCGGCCGGATTGACCAGCCCGCCATTGGTCGGCACATGGGTAATGCTGATCAGTTTCGTGCGTTTGCCGATCATCCCGGCCAGCGCCTCGACGGACAGGGCGCCGCTCTCGTCGTTCGGAACGACATCGATTTCCACGCCATATTTGCGGGCAACCTGCAGATAGGCGACATAGTTGGCGGCATATTCCGCCTGTGCCGTGATGATGCGGTCACCGGGCCGGAAATCGAAGGCATAGAAGGCCAGCTGCCAGGCGACGGTGGCATTCTCTACCAGCGCAATCTCACTGGTCTGTGCGCCGATCAGGGTGGCGATGGACTGATAGACTGCGGCATGTCGTGCGGCGGCCTCGCCCGCAGCCTCATAGCCACCGGTCAGGGCCTCGCGCCGGAAATGACTGTTCACCGCATCCAGCACCGGCTGCGGCATCAGGGCGGCACCGGCATTGTTGAAATGCAGCACATGTTCGGTCCCCGGCGTCTCCCGGCGCAGGCGTTCGATATCCATGATCAGGCTTCTCCCGGCAGTCCTTTGGTGGTCGAATATTCAAAGTGCAGTGCCTCGTCCGGATGAACCAGCGGATAGATGGCATGGGCCGCCATCGCCGCTTCTGAAAAGCCGCAGAGGATAAGCTTCAGCTTGCCCGGATAGGTGGCGATATCACCAATGGCAAAGATACCGGGCAGGCTGGTCTGGCTGGTCGCCGGATCAATGGTGACATGCTTGCGGGCCATTTCCATGCCCCAGCCGGCAATCGGCCCGAGGTTGGTCGACAGCCCGAAGAAGGGCAGCAGACTGTCGGCTTCCAGCACCCGCTCCTCGCCCTCCAGCGTCTGAACAACGACGCCGGTCAGTGTCGTGCCGTCGCCCTGCAGGCTGTGCAGCTGGTAGGGAATGACCATCTCGACCTTGCCCCCGGCGGTGGCCAGCGCCCGCATCCGCTCGACGCTTTCCGGGGCAGCGCGGAATTTGTCACGGCGATGGACGACGTAGATTTTCCGGGCGACTTCCGCCAGCGAGATCGCCCAGTCCACCGCGGAATCACCGCCACCCGCGATAACCACCTGCTTGTCCGTATAATCGGCCCGGCGTCTGACCAGATACTGCACCGCGCCACCTTCATAGGATTCCAGCCCGTCCATCGGCGGGCGGTTCGGGCCGAAGGCACCGACCCCGGCAGCAAGGATGACGGCTGTCGCCTCGATCACCGTGCCTTTTGAGGTGGTCAGCCGCCAGCGCCCGTCCGCCAGGCTCTCCAGCCCGGTAACCTGCTGGCCCAGATGATACACCGGATTGAAGGGAGCAGCCTGCTGTTCGAGATTGGCGATCAGGTCGGCGGCGTCGATTGAAGGGAAGCCCGGAATGTCATAGATCGGCTTTTCCGGATACAGCGCGCTGCACTGTCCGCCGACCGCATCCAGCGCATCAATGACATGACATTTCAGCCGCACCATGCCGCATTCAAACACGGCGAACAGCCCGACCGGGCCAGCGCCGATAATCGCGACATCGGTCTGATGGGGTGTGGTGGTCATGGCAGAATCCCTCGCAACGCAATACGGACGGCAGTGATGGCGTCAGCGGCAGAGCATTGCAAGGCCGGCAATACCGGATTTGACGCTTTGCGACGGATATCCGGCCCTGTAGACTCAGTCTGTTAGACCTTCCGGGTCTCCTGATCTGTCACTTCATCACCTCACCGGTTGCCGTTGTTCTCACGTCTGCTCCTTACTGAATCCGATACGGCACATCTGGGTGCTGAGCTGGCTGCGCTGGCCCGGCCCGGCGATGTCATTGCGCTGGCCGGCGATCTTGGTGCCGGGAAATCGGTGATGGCCCGTGGCTTTATCCGGGCGCTGGCGGGCCAGGATATCGATGTGCCAAGCCCGACCTTCACCCTGTTGCAGACCTACGAGACGCCGGATGCCGTGGTCTGGCATTTCGATCTTTATCGGCTGGAAGACCCGGAGGAGATCTGGGAGCTGGGGGTGGAAGATGCCTTCGACGAGGGGATCAGCCTGTTTGAATGGCCGGGTAAGGGCGGCAGTGCGATTCCCGCCGACCGGCTGACCGTCAGCCTGACGATCCGGGCCGATGACTCACGAGAGGCCAGCCTGTCCGGTGGCCCGTCCTGGGCGGACCGCCTGAAGGGATTGTCCGGTCATGGCTGATCGTCTGGTGCTTCACGCCCCGTTTCTTGCGACGGCGGGTCGGGCCGGAGCAGAAGTGTCGCTGCTTGCCGGAGATGCCTCCTTCCGGAAATATTACCGGGTTCGCCGGGCGGGCGAGATCACGGTGCTGATGGATGCCCCGCCGCCGCAGGAAGATGTGCGGCCTTTCGTGCGGATCGCCCGGCATCTGCGGGCACTGGGGCTGAGCGCACCGGAAATACTGGCAGAGGATACCGGGAGCGGGTTTCTGCTGCTCGAAGATCTGGGGGATGCGACCTATACCCGGCTGCTGGCGGAACCGGGAGCGGACGAGGCGGCGCTCTATCAGCTGGCGACGGATGTCCTGATCCATCTGCACCGCCGGGCGGATGCCGTCATTCCTGATTTGCCTTCGTATGATGCGGATCTGCTGTGGCGCGAAGCCGCCCTGCTGACAGACTGGTATATGCCGGCCATCTTCGGCGTGGAAACCGATGCGCCGGTCCGGGACAGTTTTGAGGCGGCGTGGCGCGAGGTCTCTGCTGTGGTTGATGCGGCGCCCTGGTCGCTGGTTTTGCGTGACTACCATGTCGATAACCTGCTGCTGCTGCCGGATCGTGCGGGTATTGGCCAATGCGGTCTGCTGGATTTTCAGGATGCGGTGCAAGGCCCGACGGCCTATGACCTGATGAGCCTGCTGCAGGATGCCCGGCGCGATGTGGCACCAGAGGTTCAGATGCTTTGTCTGGACCGTTATCTGGCGGCCTTCCCGGCTATCGACCCTGCGGCCTTCGAGGCCGCCTATGCGGTGCTGGCGGCACAGCGTCATACCAAGGTCATTGGCATTTTTACCCGGCTTTGCGTCCGTGACGGAAAGCCGGATTATCTGCGCCATATACCGCGTCTCTGGCGTCTGCTGGAGGCCGCCCTGGCCCATCCTGCCCTTGACCCTGTCGCCCGCTGGTTCGATACCCATATTCACAAACAAGACAGAATTATACCGAGAAGCCCGTGACATCTGAAATTCCGAAGACTGCCATTCTGCTCTCCGCCGGTTACGGTAAACGCATGCAACCGCTGACTGATGAATGTCCGAAGCCGCTGATCGAGGTTGGCGGCCGTTCCATGCTGGACCGGGCACTGGACCGCATGATTGATGCGGGGGTGGAACGGGTGGTCGTCAATCTGTTCTACAAGGGCGAGATGAT
Organism: Rhodospirillales bacterium; assembly: GCA_040219025.1. Lineage (GTDB taxonomy): Bacteria > Pseudomonadota > Alphaproteobacteria > Rhodospirillales > HT1-32 > HT1-32. The sequence continues at coordinate 544,516 of JAVJTE010000020.1, forward strand.
CCGGGAGCATCTTGCCAGCCGGAGGGATGTGGAGATTCTGTTCTCTGAGGAGACCGAACTGCTGGAGACCGGTGGCGGTATCAGGCAGGCCTTGCCGCTGCTGGGTGACGGACCGTTTATCGCCGCCAATTCCGATACAGTCTGGCTGGATGGCCCGACACAGGCCCTGCAGCGGATGGCCGATGAATGGAATCCTGATGTGATGGATGCGCTGCTGATGCTGCATTCCGGCGCGGCGGCCTGGGGCTACGAAGGTGTCGGCGATTTCACCATGGATGAATATGGCAAGATCGCCCGGCGTGAGGAAATACTGGTCGCCCCTTTTGTCTATACCGGCGTGCAGATTCTGACCGCCGACCTGTTCACCAACACACCGGACGGGCCGTTTTCCATGAACCTGCTGTTCGACCGGGCGATTGAAAACGAACGCCTCTATGGCATCGTCCATGACGGTGAATGGCATCATGTCGGCACCCCCGGACAGCTTGCGGATGCCAATCTGCGGTTCGGCGATAACGCCCCGACCAGTGGCAAATGACGGATCTGTCCCGCCCCGGCCTCTATACCATCCCGGCGGGACAGCCTTTTGTCGATCTGCTTGCCAGTGCCGTGCTGGCGGAAACCGGCGGGGATCCTGTCACCCTCAGTAGTTACCGGATATTCCTGCCGACGCGCCGGGCCTGCCGTTCCCTGCGGGAAGCCTTTCTCCGGCTGGGTGGCGGCACGGCGATGCTGCTGCCCCGGATGACCCCGCTGGGTGATCTGGATGAGGACGAAGCCCTGTTATCCGATGCGGCTCCTCTGGACGGCGAGAACGATCTGGCTGCTCCGCCGGCGATTGCCGACCTGCAGCGCATTCTGATTCTGTCGACCCTGATCCGGAAATTTGCCGAACGCCGGGGAACCGGGCCGCAGACGCCGGCACAATCGGTTGAGCTGGCCCGCGAACTGGCGCGGCTGCTCGACGAGACACAGACCGAACGGCTGGATTTCACCGGTCTCGCCGGACTGGCCCCGGAAAGCTATGCCGGACACTGGCAGCAGACCCTGACATTCCTTGAAATCGTCACCGCCTCCTGGCCGGATATTCTGCAGGGCAGGGGTCTGCTGGACCGGGCGGTTCGCCGTAACCGGATCATCGAAAATCAGGCCAGTGCCTGGGCCGCCACACCGCCACCCTATCCGGTGATTGCCGCAGGCTCGACCGGGTCGGTACCGGCAACGGCGGATCTGCTGACCGTGATTGCTGGCCTGCCGCAGGGACGGGTGGTGTTGCCGGGGTTTGACCGTGAAATGGAAGCGGCTGAAGCCCGTGTGGTCGGCGAGACCCATCCGCAATACGGCATGTTGCGGCTGGTCGATCATATGGGAATTGCCCCGGATCAGGTGCAGCTCTGGCCCGGTGCGGTCACGGAGGCACCGGATATGGACCGTCGCAGGCTGATCAGTGAGGCCCTGCGCCCGGCAGAAACCACGGAACGCTGGCGTGATCTGGCCCCGCCACGGGCCGATGCCCTGCTGGGCTTTGAATTGCTGACCTGTCCGACGCCGCAGGAGGAAGCCGGGGTTATCGCCCTGCTGATGCGCGAGGCGCTGGAGATACCGGCACGCACCGTGGCGCTTGTCACGCCTGACCGTACACTGGCCCGTCGGGTCTCCGGCCTGCTGGAACGCTGGGATCTGGAGGTTGATGATTCTGCTGGCCAGCCGCTGGCCTCGACCCCGGCCGGCAGTTTCCTGCTGTTGCTGGCAGAAGCGGCGGATGCGGCCTTTGCGCCGGTGCCGCTGCTGTCCCTGCTGAAACATCCGCTGTCGGCGCTGGGGCAGTCGCCGGAACGGTTCCGGCGGGATGTACGGGCACTTGAGATCGCCGTGCTGCGCGGCCCGGCCCCGGCAGCGGGCTTTGACGGCCTGCGTGTGGTGGCGGCGGTGCTGCAGCCGGACCGCAGGGCGCGGATTGAACAGATGATCGACCGGCTGGAACAGGCGCTGGGCGGATATGCGGCGCTGGTCTCCGGCGGCGGAGATATCAGTGCCATGCTGACAGCCCATATCGCAGCGATGGAAGCACTGGCAGCAACAGATGAAGAAACCGGTGCAGCGCGTCTCTGGCGGGGCGATGATGGTGAGGCGTCCTCGGCCTTTCTGGAGGATTTGCGCGACGCGACAGATGGCCTCCCTCCAATCGCCGCAGATGACTGGTCGGAACTGCTGACCGTCTTGCTGGCCGGATCTACTGTCCGGCGGCGGTTCGGGCAGCATCCCAGACTGTCGATCCTGAGTCCGATGGAAGCCCGTCTGCAACAATTTGATCAGGTCATTCTGGGCGGTCTCAATGAACAGGTCTGGCCCCCGGCAGACCGTGCCGACCCCTGGATGAGCCGCCCGATGCGCCGCGAGTTCGGCCTGCCCACGGCGGACCGACGGGTCGGGCTGGCAGCACATGACTTTGCCCAGCTGGCAAGTCAGCCCGATGTCATCATGACCCGCGCCGACCGCCGGGATGGTGCACCGACGGTGGCGTCGCGCTGGATCGACCGGCTGACCAACCTGCTGGACGGCTTTCACGATGACAGCGGGCAGATCGGGCTTTCCATCAAAGGCCAGACCGCGACCTATCTCGCCTGGCTGCGCATCATGGACCGACCCCTTGCGGTAACGCCGGTCACGGCACCGGCACCACGTCCGCCGGTTGCGGCCCGCCCGACCCGGCTGTCCGTCACCCGGGTCGAGACCTGGATGCGTGATCCCTATGCGATCTATGCTGAAAAAATTCTGGGGCTCAGGGCATTGCCGGAGCTGGAAGAAGACCCGAGCGCGGCTGATTACGGCACCGCCATCCATGCAGCGCTGGAGCAGTTCACAAAACAGTATCAGGGCAATATTCCGCCGGACGCTATCGAACAATTGCTGCGGATCGGCCGGGAGATCTTTGCCGCACAGGCCGCGCGCCCGGCAGTGATGGCGTTCTGGCAGCCCCGGTTCGAACGGATTGCCGAATGGTTTGTGCTGACCGAGCATAACCGCTGGACGGGTATCGAGAACGCGCTGGTGGAACTGCGGGGGGAATTGTCCATCGCCTCGCCTGCGGGGGTATTCCTGCTGACCTGCACGGCAGACCGGCTGGACCGGCTGGTTGGTGGCGGGGCCACCATCATCGACTACAAAACCGGCGCGCCACCTCCCCGCAAGGAAGTCGAGGCCGGGTTTGCGCCGCAGCTCCCGCTGGAAGCGGCCATTGCCCGGGCCGGCGGATTTCCCGGTCTTGGCCCGGTGGAAGTGACCAACCTCGAATACTGGCGGGTGTCCGGCGGTGAGGAGGCGGGCAAGATCATTGACGTGGCGAAAGGGGCGGCGGGTGATCTCGCAAAAGATGCCCTTGAGGGTCTGACGGAACGGATCGCCGAATTTGCCCGTCCGGAGACCCCTTATGTTGCCCGGCCCTACCCGGCCTTTGCCCCGAAATACAGCGACTATGAACATCTGTCGCGGGTGCGGGAGTGGTCGGTCGGTGACAATGGAGGCAACGAATGACCAGCATTCTGCCGCCGGGTGCACCCGACCCGAACGAACAGCAGCGCAAGGCCGCCGACCCCCGGGCATCGGTCTGGGTGTCGGCCTCTGCCGGGTCCGGCAAGACCAAGGTGCTGACCGACCGGGTGCTGACCCTGCTGCTGACCGGCTCCGCCCCGGGACGGGTGCTCTGTATTACCTTTACCAAGGCGGCGGCGGCGGAAATGTCGAACCGCATTTCGGCCCAACTCGGCAAATGGTCGACGCTTCCGGACAATGCGGCGCTGATTGCCGACCTGACCGGGCTTCTGGGTCGTGCGCCGACCGATGCCGAACAGATTCGCGCGCGCCGCCTGTTTGCCACAGTACTGGATACGCCGGGCGGCATGAAAATCCAGACGGTCCACGCCTTTTGCCAGTCTGTGTTGCAGCGGTTTCCGCTGGAAGCGGGTATCAGTCCGAATTTTGTTGTGCTGGATGAACGTGATGCCCGGGTGCTGCTGAAATCGGCCATTGATGACCTGATCGGCCTGGCGGGTGCCGGCGGCGATCCGGCGCTGGGTGAGGCGATGGCGGTTCTGACCCGCCGCACCCACGAGACGACCTTTCCCGACCTGATCTCGGCCCTGATGGGCGAGCGGGGACGGATTGCCCGCATTCTCGAACGCCATGGTGATGCGAAATCGCTGCATGATGCGGTATGTGACGTTCTCGGCCTTGATCCGGCGGCGACGCCGGAGGGGCTGGAACAGCAGTTCTGTGCCAGTGACAGTTTTGATGATGCCGGGTTGCGCCGTGCCTTGGCGGTGCTGGATCAGGGCGGCAAGACGGACCAGAAGAACCAGCCTGTCCTCGCCCGCTGGCTGTCCTCGGATCCCGCCGCCCGGCGGTCGGTGATCGACGATTACCTCGGCATCTATCTGACGGGTAAGGATGAAATCCGCGCTAATCTCTGTACCAGGGCGGTCGAGACTCTGGCACCGGGCACAGCAGATATCCTCTATATCGAAGCTGTCCGGTGCAGGGCTTTTCTGGAGGCCCGCAAGGCGCTGGTCGTTGCGGAGGCGACGCTTGCCCTGCTGACACTGGCTGACCGCCTGAGCAGCAGATATGCCCGCATGAAGGCGCTGCGCAATGTGCTGGATTACGATGACCTGATCCTGAAAACCCGCGACCTGCTGGCGGTTGAAGGCAATGTCGGCTGGGTTCTGTTCAAGCTGGATCGCGGTATCGATCATGTGCTGGTTGACGAGGCGCAGGATACCAACCCGGAACAGTGGGAAGTGATTGAACGCCTGACCGGCGAGTTCTTTGCGGGAGAGTCGGCGCATGAGCGTCCGCCGACAGTTTTTGCGGTGGGTGACGGCAAACAGTCAATCTACAGCTTCCAGCGGGCCGACCCGCGCGAATTCGTCCGGATGCGGGACCGGTTCTCGGCCAGGGCATCCGCGGCGGAGCGCCGGTGGGCAGAGGTGCCGCTGCAGATGTCCTTCCGCTCGACCACCGCCGTGCTGGCCGCAGTCGATCATACTTTCGCCGGTCCCGGTGTCAGTGATGGCGTGGCCATTGGTGAGAGCGAGATTCGCCATTATGCCTGGCGCAGTGGTCATGCCGGTCTGGTTGAACTCTGGCCCCCGGTCGAGCCGGATGTCACCGATGACCCGCCAGCCTGGAAACCGCCGCTGGAGCCACAGCTGGGTGAAAGCGCCCCGGCGCGGGTCGCCGGCCTGATTGCCGACGATATCGCCGGACGGATTGACCGTGGCGAGATGCTGGCCAGCCGCGGGCGGCCCCTCCGCGCATCCGATTTTCTGGTGCTCGTCAGAACCCGGGGTCTGTTTGTCGAACATCTGGTGCGGGCGCTGAAGGCGCGGGATGTGGAGATCGCCGGGGTCGACCGGATGATTCTGAAAGAACAGATCGCGGTGATGGATCTGGTGGCGCTGGGCCGTTTTCTGCTGCTGCCGGAAGATGACCTTAATCTTGCCTGCCTGCTGAAAAGCCCGCTGGTCGGGCTGACGGAAGACGAGCTGTTCGAAGTTGCCTGGGACCGCCCGGCAGGGCTGTGGGATGCCTTGCGTAATTCTCCTCTGCCGAATGCTGTCGCGGCGACCGGCTGGCTGCGCGAGTTGCTGGCACAGGCCGATTATGTCCGCCCCTTCGAGTTGTATGAACGGGTGCTGGATGGTGACGGGGGCCGCCGGAAATTCCTCGGGCGGCTGGGGCAGGATTGTGCCGACCCGATCAACGAGTTCATCACTCTCTGTCTCAACTTTGAGCGTGGCAACACGCCGTCCCTGCAGGGTTTTCTGCACTGGTTCGAGACCGGTGATGTGGAAATCAAGCGTGACCCGGAATCCGGCGAGAGCGACGCCGTGCGGATCATGACCGTACATGGCGCGAAGGGGCTTCAGGCACCGGTGGTCTATCTGCCGGACACCCTGCAGGCTCCGACACGGGGTGCCCTGATTCAGTGGGATCCGGACAAAGAAGCAGGGGGCATGCCCCTCTGGTCGCCGCAGGCCCCGCTGGACAGCGCGGAAGTGAAGCGCCGCAAGGAACTCGGCAAGGTGATGCGGGATGCGGAATATCGCCGGCTGCTCTATGTCGCGATGACCCGGGCCGAGGACCGGCTGTATATCTGCGGCTGGAAGAACCGGCAGAAAGAGCCGGAGGGGTGCTGGTACAATCTGGTCCTGAATGGCCTCGAAGGTGAAGCCATGGAGATCACGGATGCCCGGTTTGAAACTCCGGTTCTGCGGCTGGAAAATGACCAGACGCGCGATCCTGCGACCGAACAGCATGACCTGACCGAAACCCGCATTCTGCCATTACCGGACTGGGCGCTGCGGTCTGCCCCGGTTGATCCGGAACCGTCTGACCCGCTCAGCCCGTCGCGTCCGGACGAGGAAGACCCGCCGGTCCGCTCGCCGCTGACGGATGGCGACAACCGGGACCGGTTCCTGCGTGGCAAGCTGGTCCACCGGATGCTGCAAAGCCTGCCGGATATCGATCCGGCCCGTCGCCAGAATGTAGGCGCTGCCTATCTGGCACAGCCCGGCCACCGGCTGAGCGAAAGCCAGCAGGAGGCCATTCTGACGGAAACACTGGCGGTCATGAGCCGCCCCGGTTTCGCTGACCTGTTTACCGGGGCTGCGGTTGCCGAGGCGCCGATTGTCGGAACGGTTCAGACGCAGGCCGGACCGCGTGTTGTCTCCGGCCAGATTGACCGGATCGTGATCACCGGCGACCGGGTTCTGGTGGTCGATTACAAGACCAACCGTCCGCCGCCGGCGGATGTTGCTGACGTGCCGCTGGTCTATCTCCGCCAGATGGCGCTCTACCGGCGTTTGCTGATGACGATTTATCCGGGGAAAACAGTTGATTGCGCTTTGTTATGGACGGACGGGCCAATTCTGATGAGACTCCCCGTTGAGTCGATGGAACGGGCCGCGCCTTGACGTGTCACCGTTCCGGTCCCAGATATCGGGCAAATGAACCCACCCCGCGCCGCCGGTAATCGGGCGGCCTCACGACAAGGATTATAAAACATGAGCACCAAGGCAGTTTCCGACGACAGTTTTGACGAAGACGTTCTCAAGGCCGACCACCCGGTTCTGGTCGATTTCTGGGCAGAATGGTGCGGCCCCTGCAAGCAGATCGGCCCGGCACTGGAAGAACTTGCGGCTGAGCTCGGTGGCAAGGTGACGATCGCCAAGGTCAATATCGATGATAACCCGATGACCCCGTCGAAATACGGCGTTCGCGGTATTCCGACGCTGATGCTGTTCAAGGGTGGTGATGTTGCCGCAACCAAGGTTGGCGCGCTGCCGAAAAGCCAGCTGTTTGACTGGGTCAAGGGCGAGATCTGAACCGGACCCGGCTTTCTGACTGAATGAACACCCCCTCATCCTGAGCCTGTTTCAGGACCTCTTCCGAACAGTAGATGTCAGTCCGGACAGGCCTGATGCCACCGGCGGGGATCCTGAAACGGGTTCAGGATGAGGCTTTTTTGGTCCGGGAGGTACTGTCTGTGCCTCAGCCTGTTACCAGGTTCCGGCTCCAGTCACGGATCGCTTTCAGCAGGGCGGCAGGCTGTTCCACAGGCGTCATATGACCGCAGTCCGGGATGATAACCAGATCGGCATTCGGGATCCCGTCGCGTAATTCCGCTGCTTCCTCGATGCCGCGAAGGCGGTCCTGATCGCCGGTCACGACCAGTGTCGGGCAGATAATATTGCCGAGTGTCGGGCGCTCGTCCTCACGCCGGATTGACAGCTGGTTGAGAAAAGCCTGCCGTCCTAGTCGGATCGACATGGCATGCAGGCGCTCGATCAGGGCCTTGTCTGTTTCGATATCCGGATGCAGGGCGCGGGACAGGGCCTTGCGTGAAATCCCCCTGTAGGTCCGGGTTTCCTGGGCGGCCAGAGCCACGCGGTTGCGTTCTCGCCGGACATCCGTGTCACCCCGGGCCGACGAATTGATGATGACCAGCCCCTGCACGAGATCAGGTGCCAGCAGCGCCAGTTTACGGGCGGCGAAGCCACCCATGGAAAAGCCGATGACAAGCGTCGGGCCGGTCAGGCTGGCTGCCAGAGACTGCGCCATCCGGTCAAGGTCGCCGGATGCTGACAGATCACCAAACCGATAGTTCCCGATATCTGCGAGTCCCGGAAGGATATCGCTCCATAAATCGTCGTCACACATGAATCCGGGCAGCAGGATGATATCCGGCCCTGCCGGGGCAGGCTTTGCCATCAGGCAATCTCCTCAATGATTTTCCGCAACCAGACATGGGTCGCGTCGTTGTCTGTACGCCGATGCCAGTACAGGGACCAGTCAAAACCGGGTTCCGTCAGCGGCGAAGGTGCCAGTGTCAGGTTGCGCCCGGCAACAAGGCGGGTCGCGATGCTTTCCGGGACGACGGCCAGCAGGTCGGTCTGTTCAATGATCTCCGGCAGGGCAAGCCAGTGCGGCAGGGTCAGCACGATCCGGCGTTTCAGCCCGGCGGCGGCCAGCTGCCGGTCGATGAAGCGATCATCCAGCGGGCTTTGCGAGACCCGGACCTGCGGCAGGGCGGCAAATGTCGCGGCTGTCAGGATGGTATCACCAGGGGCGGCCCCGGCACGGGTCAGACAGACCAGCCGGTCACCGAACAGGATGGCCTGTCGGATCGACTTTGGTGCGGTGAGGCCGGTTGAAACTGCGAGGTCGATATCTCCGCGCTCCAGCGCATCGACGGTACCTTCCGGCGACAGATGGACAACTTCCAGACTGATGCCGGGCGCGGTTTCCGCCAGTCGCTGCAGCAGTTCCGGCAGGATAAGCGCGGACAGCAGATCAGACAGCCGCAGGCGAAAGGTCATCTGGCTGGCGGCAGGATCAAAACCCTGCGGTTCCTCGATCAGCCGGTTGATTTCCTTCAGCAGGCGGCTGACTTCCGGTGCCAGCTGGATCGCCCGTTCCGTCGCCGCCATGCCGCCGCCCTGGCGAACCAGCAGGTCATCGCCAAACAGATAGCGCAGCCGGCTCAGCGCCGCACTCATTGCCGGCTGTCCAAGACCCAGCAGGTCGCCGGCGCGCCCGACATGACGGGTTCGCATCAGGGCGTCAAAGGCGACCAGCAGGTTCAGGTCAACACGGCGCAGATTCATCCGGTCATCCGGTCAGTGCCGCCGCCAGTTCGGTGAAATCTGCGGTGATCAGGTCCGGCTGATGCGGGGTTTCACCAAACGGCCGTTTGCGGCGGTCAATGAAGGCGGCGCGCATGCCCCAGCATTTCGCACCGATACAGTCGAAGGCGTGGTTGGCAACGAACAGGCAGTTCGAGCGGTCTTCGCCGATGATTTCGGCAGCCGTCGCATAGGTTTTCCAGTGCGGTTTGAAATAGCCGGATTCCTGAACCGAAATCACATGATCGAAGGGGAAACCGATATGGGGCTTCGCAGCTTCCAGCATGTCACGGTCACCATTCGACAGGATGGCAAGCTTGTAGCCGGCCTCGCGCAGGCGGGCCAGTGCGGTCAGCACATCGGGGAAGGGTTTCAGCTTTTCGATCTCGGCGACCAGCCAGCGAACTTCGTCCTGCGTATAGCTGATGCCGCAACGGTCCATCACGAAACTGACCGCGCGGTGGCCGATTTCACGGTAGGGGGTATGGCCGCGATCACCGAGCGCATCGATCATCGAATTCTCGAAATGTGTACGCCGCCACCAGGTCACGAAGCGATGGGCTTCACCATCCCAGCCTTTTTTCTTCAAAAAAGGCGTGGCGATTTCGGTAAGGCCTTTCTGCATGTCGACAATGGTGCCGTACTGGTCAAAGACCAGAACACGGGTTTCACGGGCGAGAACGGATACTGCGGTCATGAGTCATCTCCGGTAAGGGGGAGGCCTTTATCGCCCGGGAAACAGAATTATCATAATCGATAATAAAAATTTCTATATTGATTAAAACGATTTATTAGCGACGATCATCCGGTTTTGCCAATTCCTGCATGGCAGATATTCGCCCCTGTACATCACAGGGCACCGTCGCTAAATGACATATATGGTCTCACACAAAAGGTTATGAGGAGAATTCCCTTGATGAAACTGACTGTAGCCGCAACGACCGCCCTGCTGGCCGCCGGACTGTTTGCCGGTGTTGCACAGGCTGCCGGTGATGCCGCGAAGGGCGCGACGGTCTTCAAGAAATGCGCTGCCTGTCATTCGTTTGACGCCTCTCAGAAGAAACCCGGGCCGACGCTGGCCGGGCTGTTCGGACGCAAGGCCGGTACCGTCGAGGGTTTCAAATATTCGAAAGACATGGTTGCCGCCGGTGAGGCGGGGCTGGTCTGGAACGAACAGGGCTTTGTCGACTATATGGCTGATCCGAAAGGCTATGTCGGAGTCTTCATCGACAAGAAGAAAGCCGCCACCCGTATGGCGTTTGGCAGCCTCAAGAAAGAGTCGGAGCGCGATGACTTGCTGGCCTATATGCTGGAACAGATGAAATAGGCCCCAGTTTCCGGTTCCGCGTGAGCGGACAGAGAAAAGGCGGTGCCCGCGGGCACCGCCTTTTTTAGTTCAGAACCTGACGGGCCGGTCAGGCGGGTTCGCCCTGACGACGACGGCGCTGGATCATGATCAGCCCCGCCAGCAGAACGAGTGCCGGGATGTAGAACACTTCCTTCGGCATCCGGTCAGCCTCGACCTCGACTGTCTTGATGACCCAGTCCAGATCAATGCCCTGCTTTTCCGCATAGCCGCCAAAGGTGACGTTATCGACCATGGTCTTGCCGTCAGTGGTGATGATTTCGAGCCCGGCGGCACTTGCCAGTCGTTCGGCACCGGGACCAGCCGGACCCAGGGGCAGGCTGACCGTCTTCTCGACGATCTTGCCGGACCCGAGCTCCTCACCTTCAAGCGTCGCCCGGATCGCGCCGTCGGGCGGCGAGGATTCGGCCAGTTGCACAATGGTTGAGGGGTCGACCTTCAGATAAGGCTCATCAACGATATCCAGCCAGAATCCGGGCCGGAACAGGGTGAAGGCGATGATCAGCAACAGTGCAGATTCCCACAGCTTCGAGCGGGCAAAGAAGTAGCCCTGGGTTCCTGCCGCGAACAGCAACATGGCAATGGTTGCCACCACGAAGACAAACCCGGCCTGTACCCAGCCGACATCAATCAGCAACAGATCGGTGTTGAAGATGAACAGGAACGGCAGGGCAACGGTACGCAGCGAATAGAAGAATGCCGTGAACCCGGTCTTGATCGGATCCGCATGAGCCACGGCTGCCGCCGCGAAGGAGGCCAGACCCACAGGGGGCGTCACATCCGCCATGATGCCGAAATAGAAGACGAACAGATGCACGGCAATCAGCGGCACAATCAGCCCGTTCGCGGCACCGACCTCGACGATGACCCCCGCCATCAGCGACGAGACGACGATATAGTTCGCCGTTGTCGGCAGGCCCATGCCCAGGATCAGCGAGAAGATCGCCACCAGGATCAGCATGAAGATCAGGTTGCCGCCGGACAGGAATTCGATGAATTCACCGACGATCTGATGCGCACCGGTCAGCGAGATCGTGCCGACAATGATACCGGCCGCACCGGTAGCGACGGCAATGCCGATCATGTTGCGGGCACCGGCGATCATGCCGTCGATCACTTCGTTCCAGCCCTGCCGGAAGCTGGCCCCGAGATCGCCCCGGGCCCGCATCATGGCTTTCAGCGGATGCTGTGTCAGCTGGATGAAGATCATGCCGACAGTGGCCCAGAAGGCGGCCAGACCCGGCGACAGACGTTCGATCATCAGGCACCAGATCAGCACCAGGATCGGCAGCAGGTAATAGAAGCCGGCGCGGGATGTCGGGCCGGTTTCCGGCAGCGAAACCACTTCCGCATCCGGATCGTCTTCTTCCAGGTCCGGTGCGCGGGCCGAGACATAGAGCAGGCCGAGATAGGCGACAACGAACAGGATGGCGACGGCATAGATGGTTGCCGGACCAAAAACATCCTTGGTCCATCCGAGGCCGTAATAGATCGCCAGCGCCAGCGCCCCGGTGATGAGGAAGCCCAGGATAATACCCGTCAGTTTCTGGATCAGGGTCTTGGCGACACCCGGCTTCGGCAGGCCCTTCATATTCGCTTTCAGGGCTTCCAGATGAACGATGTAGAACAGTGCGATATAGGAGATGACAGCCGGCAGCAGCGCATGCTTGACGACTTCAAGATAGCTGATGCCGACATATTCGGTCATCAGGAAGGCCGCAGCCCCCATGACCGGCGGCATGATCTGGCCGTTGACGGACGAGGCGACTTCAACCGATCCGGCTTTTTCTGCTGAAAACCCGACCCGCTTCATCAGCGGGATGGTGAAGGTACCGGTGGTGACCACATTGGCGATCGACGAGCCGGAAATCAGGCCAGTCATGGCCGAGGAGACAACAGCCGCCTTGGCCGGACCACCGCGCAGATGGCCGAGCATGGCGAAGGCCAGCTTGATGAAATAGTTGCCGGCTCCGGCCTTGTCGAGCAGCGAGCCGAACAGCACGAACAGGAACACCATCGAGGTCGAGACCCCGAGGGCGACCCCGAAGACACCTTCGGTCTGCATCCAGAAATGCCACATCGCCTTGTCCAGGGATGCACCTTTCCACTGGATGACTTCCGGCATGAAAGGCTGGTCGCCAAAGAACACATAGATCAGGAAGACCGAGGCGACGATCACCAGCGGCAGGCCAAGCGACCGGTAGGTCGCGATGAGGACGGTAATAATGCCAAGTACCGACATGACGATATCTGCGGTGATCGGCAGGCCGGGCCGGGTGGAAATCGACGCCTTGAAGACGACGAGATAAAGACAGCAGGCCGCGCCAATGAGCGCCAGTCCCCAGTCATAGAAGGGGATGCGGTCACGCGGCGAGCTTTTGAAAAGAGGATAGGCCAGTGCGGCCAGAACCAGTGCGAAAGCAAGATGGATGGCGCGTGCCTGATCCGAGGGGAACAGGACGATATTGCCAAAGACTTCCGCCAGCAGGAAAGGAATATCGGAAGCGATATAAAGCTGAAACAGTGACCAGGTCAGCGCGATTCCGGCAATCAGCTTGCCGATCACTCCGGCCGGTGCCCGGGCACCTGTATCGGAGGACGCTACGAGATCGTCGAGATCGATATCATCGACTGCCGCCCCGCTTTTTTTATTCGTATCCGCCATGATATTCCCCCTAGATATGCCTGGTTATGTTTTTGTTCTGCGTGAGTCGGGCGGATGACGGGGGCACCAGGCGGCACCCCCGTCGACCCGGTAAACCAGCCTTACTTGATCAGGCCGAGTTCCTTGTAGGCTTTCTCTGCGCCGGCATGCAGCGGAGCTGACAGTGAGGCAGAAATCATTTCCTCAGCTTTCAGATTCGCGAATGCAGGGTGCAGCTTGCGGAAGTCATCAAGATTGGACAGAACCGCTTTCGCAACGACATAGGCAACTTTCTCGTCCACGGTTGCGGACGAAACGAAGGTTGCACCGACACCAAAGGTTTTGGTGGGGTCCGGGTTGCCGGCATACATGCCGCCCGGAATGTCAGCATAACGATAGTAGGCGTTGTCCTTGACGAACTTGTCGGGAATGTCACCTGTCACAGCAACAAGATTGGCTTCACAGGAAGAAACGGTTTCCTGAACCAGCGAAGCCGGATGACCGACAAGCCAGAAGTAGGCATCAATCTTGTTGTCGCACAGTGCCTGACCGGTTTCTGCGGACTTCATTTCCGAAGCCAGCTTCAGGTCGTCACGCTTCCAGCCATAGGCGGCTTCAAGCGTTTCCCATGTGGCGCGGGTACCGGAACCGGGGTTGCCGATATTGACGCGCTTGCCCTTCAGGTCGCTGAAATTCTTCACGTTTGCGTCCTTGCGGGCGACAACTGTAATCGGTTCGGCATGGACCGAGAACATTGACCGCAGATCCTTGTAGGGACCCGCTTCCTTGAAGCCACCGGTGCCGTTATAGGCATCGTACTGCACGTCGGACTGGGCAACGCCGAATTCCAGCTCGCCGGCCTTGATGGTGTTGACGTTATAGGCCGAGCCGCCCGTGGATTCTGCGGAACAGCGGATACCGTGCTCTTTACGGCCGGCGTTCACCAGACGGCAGATCGCGCCGCCGGTCGGGTAATACACGCCGGTTACACCACCTGTACCGATGGAAATGAACTGCTGCTGAGCTGACGCGCCGGAAGCGGCAAGCGACAGGCCTGCAGCAGCGGCGGTAGCAATGAGTGTTTTCTTGAGGATCATGAATCCCCTCCTGTTGTCGGTTGTTTTCATTGAGTTTTCCCTGATATCCGGTTCCTCCGGTCAAGATCAGGATCGGCTGTGGTTCAGCCGTCCAGATGCATTAAATATAAACGCACCCGATTTTGATGCCCGGTTCATGGTGAACCTGACAGATAGTCGCTGGAATCGTATTTCGAGCGTACTGTTGCTCAAGCAAACCCCCTGTTACCCGAAAAAGTCCCGACGGGACCGGCTGGTTTGTTCGCCGGTCTTCTGCGGTGACCTGTTCGTCTCCCGGCGGAACATCCGCCTTGTGAAAAAGTTTAGCAGCTTGCCCGGGCATGGCAAGATAACGAAAAAGTCCGGGTTTATTGCGCTCCCGGCAAGGCTGCATCGACGGCCTCGCCGAGCCGCCCGACAATTCGGGAAAGGTCCGCCTCTTCGACGATGAAAGGTGGCGCCAGCAGGATGTGGTCGCCGATGCGGCCATCCACTGTCCCGCCGCCGGGATAGCACATCAGGCCCCGCTTCATCGCTTCGGTCTTGATCTTTCCGTTGATACCGGCTGCCGGATCCAGCGGTTGCTTGGTGGTGCGGTCTGCAACCAGCTCCAGCCCGCGAAACAGCCCGCGCCCGCGGATATCACCGATATTCGGATGATTACCGAACCGGTCCTGCAGCAGGCTGTCCAGCCGCTCGCCCATGCGCACCACATTGGCCAGCAGATCCCGGTCCTGTATCTCCTTCTGCACCGCCAGTGACGCGGCACAGGCCAGAGCATGACCCATATAGGTGTGGCCGTGCTGGAAAAAGCCCGAGCCACTGGCAAAGGCGTCATAGATTTCCTTGCGGACAATGGTCGCGCCAATCGGCTGATATCCGGCACCCAGACCCTTGGCGATGGCCACCATGTCGGGAACGATGCCTTCCTGATGAAAGGCGAACAGGTCGCCGGTGCGGCCCATCCCGCACATGACCTCGTCCAGAATCAGCAGCACCCCGTACTTGTCGCAGATTTCCCGGATACGCCGGAAATATCCCTCGACGGCGGGTACCGCACCCATGGTTGCGCCGACAACGGGTTCGGCCACGAAGGCGGCGACCTTGTCCTCGCCGACACTCAGAATAGTTTCTTCCAGCTCGTTTGCGACCCGCAGGCCATAGGCTTCGTCGGTTTCACCGGCTTCCTTCCAGCGCCAGGCATGACAGGGGGCGATATGCGACGTGACCGGCAGCAGTACAGGCTCAAACTGCTGGCGTCGCCACATGTTGCCGCCCGTCGACAGCGCCCCCAGCGTGTTGCCGTGAAAGCTCTGACGCCGGGCGATATAGTGGTGGCGCTGTGGCTGTCCGGTCTCGACAAAATACTGCCGTGCCATTTTCAGTGCGGTCTCGACAGCTTCCGAACCGCCACTGACAAAATAGACCCGGTCCAGGTCACCGCCGGCCTGCTGCGTCAGAAAGTCGGCCAGTTGTTCCATCGGCTCATTGGTGAAGAAGCCGCTATGGGCGAAGGCCAGCCGGTCCAGCTGTTCATGCATCGCCTGTCTGACAGCCGCATTGGAGTGGCCGAGACAGGAGACCGCCGCACCGCCACTGGCGTCGATATAGCGTTTTCCCTCCGCATCGATCAGCTCGATGCCGTCACCCCGGACAGCCTGCGGCATTGTCCCTCTGGTACTGCGATGAAATACATGGTCCATGACTGCTGTCCCTGCTCTGGCGATCCGGAATCCTACCGGAAATCCGCAGAACCGTACACCGGATTGCCCATGACGCGTTGATCGCGCCGCGCAGGCTGGCTAAAGTCGCGCACCGAAATCACCCGGCAGAGCCCAGATCATGGATATCAAAGACCACATTCGCAGCGTGCCCGACTTCCCGAAGCCCGGCATTCTTTTCTATGACATCTCCACCCTGCTGGCGGATGCGGATGCCTGGCAGGTGGCGCTTGGCCGGCTGGCACGGATTGTCCGGGGTTTTCAGCCTGACCTGCTGGTCGGCATCGAAAGCCGGGGGTTTCTGGTGGCCGCGCCTCTGGCGTTGAAGCTGGGCAGCGGTTTTGTCATGGTCCGCAAACAGGGCAAACTGCCGGGCAAGACCATTCCGTTCGAATATCAGCTCGAGTACGGCTCGGATATTGTGGAAATTCAGGAAGATGCGATCAAACCCGGCCAGCGGGTGGTGGTGCTGGATGATCTGCTGGCTACCGGCGGTACGCTGCAGGCCTCCATCGAACTGCTGCGCAAGGTCGGGGCCGATGTCGTCGGCGCAGCCTGCCTGATTGAACTGACCTTCCTGAACGGACGGGACCGGCTGGATGTCCCGTTTGAGGCGCTGGTCGCCTATGATTCCTGACCGCCCGTCCGGACTGGTTGATGCCGGCATGATCAATGATGTCCGGCGGAACGTTTCCGCCGGCGCGGCAGCCAGCCTGTATGAAGGTTTCTTTGCGGAAGTCAGAAATCACGGGTTGCCTTGTCCGGACAGCCAGCCGGTTGATATGGCGCGGATGGCTGATCGTGCACATTCCCTGAAAAGCACCTGCGGAACCTTCGGGCTGGTCGGTCTGGCGGCGATTGCCCGCGAGATCGAGTTGTGCTGCGGGTCGGGAGACAGCGACCGTGCGGTGGAACTGGCGGGTGAATTTCAGGCGATAGCGGAAGCCTCGATCCGTGAGGCGCAGGCTGTTCTGGACAGCGATGGCGGATAACCCGCCTCAGGCTTTTGCAGCCTGGTCGGCCTCCTGCCATGCCGCCAGCTTGCGGTAGAGTGTCGACGGACTGACATCGAGAGCCTCGGCAGCTTTCGGAATATTGCCCCCCATCTGTGAAATGGCGGCTTCAATCGCCCGCCTCTCGACAATATGCAGTGGCTCGACGGGTTGCGGCGCAGGGGCGGCAACCCGATGACTGTTATCGGTTGCCCGGCGCGTCAGGGTCTGGCGCCGGTCCGGATCGGCCTGTGTGGCCGTTGCAATTCGCTCCGGCAGCATGGCCAGACTGACCTGCTGATCATCGTTCAGAACGACGACGTTTCGCAGGGTGTTTTCCAGTTCGCGCACATTCCCCGGCCAGTCATACTGCTGCAGTGCCAGGCGTGCGTCGTCGTCGAACCCGGTAAAGGATTTGCCTTCTTCCTTGCAGACCCGGGCCAGAACATGGTCGGCAATATCGAGCACATCGCTGTCGCGGTCCCGCAGGGGCGGCAGCAGAACCGGGATCACATGCAGCCGGTAATACAGATCCTCGCGGAACCGGCCGGCCAGCACTTCCTTCCAGGGGTCACGATTGGTCGCGCAGATGAAGCGGACATCGACAGTTTCATCTGCGCCGCCACCGACCCTCTGAAACGTTCCGGTCTGGATGAACCGTAACAGTTTGGTTTGCAGGGGCATCGGCATTTCGCAGATCTCGTCGAGGAACAGGGTTCCCTTGTCTGCCCGGGTCGCCGCCCCGTCACGGTTGCTGACAGCGCCGGTAAAAGCCCCCTTCACATGACCGAAAATCTCGCTCTCCATCAGCTCGCCGGGGATGGCCCCGCAGTTGATGGCGACCAGCGCCTGGGTGCTGCGGGGCGAGCGGCTGTGAACGGCTTCGGCGGCCAGTTCCTTGCCGGTGCCTGATTCCCCGGTCACGAACACGGTTGCCCGGGAAGAGGCCGCACTTTCGATAATCCGGTAAACCGCCTGCATCGGCAGTGACGAGCCGATGAAACGGCAATATTCACGGCGGTCAAATGTGTCACGATAGGTCGCAACGATGGTCCGCAATGACGCCTGCTCCAGCGCATTGCGGAGGGTCACAATCAGGCGGTCGGCGGTGAAGGGTTTGACAATGAAGTCCGTGGCACCCGCCTGCATCGCCCCGACGGCAACATTGACCGATCCGTGTGCCGTGATGACGATGACCATATCCGCCAGATCGTCCTGCCGGATGATCCGGAGGATATCCAGACCATCCATATCCGGCAGTTTCAGATCAAGCAGCACAGCGGCCGGGCGCAGCCGCCGCATGGCCTCCAGCGCTTCCGCACCGGTGGCGACGGTTTGCAGGGTGATCGGTTCGTCACGCAGATACTCGCCATAGACCCGCGCCAGCGACAGCGTGTCTTCGACGAGCAGAATGTCCGGTCGCGGGTCCGGCATGAATGTTCTGATCCCGGGTTCTGATGATCGGTATAAATCCGGCAGACGGCAGGACTTGCACGCAAAAAAATCAGAAAGCCCGGAACAGAGAAAGCCCGCCGATTTAATCGGCGGGCTTTCCCGTCATCCGGTCCTGGCGGACCCGGATTACATGCTCAGGTCAGCCAGTCCGCGGGCATCGGCGGCAACCTTCTTGCGCTCGGCATCCGGCAGCGGGATCAGGCCCTTGTCTGCGAGATAGCCGTCCGGGCCCCAGGCCTTTTCAGCGGTGAACTCGTTCAGATATTCAGCAATACCCGGAACAACACCGACATGCGCCTTCTTCACATAGAAGAAGAGCGAGCGCGAAACCGGGTAGGAGCCGTCTGCGATCAGCTCGAAGGTCGGCTTGACGCCGTTGACGACGCTGCCCTGCAGCTTGTCAGAGTTCTGATCAAGGAAGGAGAAGCCGAAGATACCGAAGGCATCCGGATTGGCGTCAAGCTTCTGCACGATCAGGTTGTCATTCTCACCGGCTTCGACATAGGCACCGTCTTCGCGGATCGCACCGGCAGCCTTGGAAGCAACTTTCTTGTCGAGCGACTTCATGCCGGCATTGGCATGGGCGCCGCCTTCCATGGCGAGCTCAACAAAGGCGTCACGGGTGCCGGACGTCGGCGGCGGGCCGAGAACTTCGATCTTCTTCTTCGGCAGTGACGGATCAATATCGCTCCACATCTTGTAGGGGTTGGCGACCAGCTTGCCGTCGACGACCACTTCACGGGCCAGCGCCAGGAAGATCTGTTCGAGGGTCACGCTCATCTGCGGTGACTTCTTCGAGTTGGAGAAGACAATGCCGTCAAAGCCAACCTTGACTTCGGTGATGCCGGTTACACCGTTCTTTGCACAAAGTTCGACTTCCGACGACTTGATGCGGCGTGACGAATTGGTGATGTCCGGATGGTCGACGCCGACACCGGCGCAGAACAACTTCAGACCACCACCGGAACCGGTGCTTTCAACAACCGGGGTCTTGAAGGAGGTGGAGCGACCGAATTCTTCGGCAACGGCTGAGGAAAACGGGAAAACCGTTGACGAACCGACGATGCGGATCTGGTCGCGGGCAGAGGCCGACTGGGCCATGGTGGTTGCGACAACTGCCGTAATCGCAAATGCGAGGGTTTTCTTGAACACTGGGGACTCTCCGGGTTGGTTCCAAATTTCGGACACCGCGACGTGGTAACCTGCGGCGAACGCTGCCTGTCTACAGACGGTGCGTTACATGTTTGTGACAGAATGCGGCGATGTTGAAATTTGTTGCCCGGCGGACCGGCACCCGGCAGCCTCTCCCGACAGGAGAATCACCCGCAATGGCCGAACCCACACTCTATCAACTGGCGACAGATCACATTTCCGGCGGACGGTACTGGCCGGCGGAACTGATTGCCCGGAAAATGCTGGCAACAGATGCCGGTGATCCGCGGGCCTGGATGATCCGGGCGCAGTGCCGTGACCGTTCCGGGGACCGGGCAGGGGCCGTTGCCGCCTGCCGGCCGGCGGCACAATGTGACGGGGTCCGGCCGGACGTTCTGCTGGATCTGGGCTCGCTGCATGCCGGTTTTGGCCTGCGGGCCGAGGCGGATGCGATTTATGCCCGGCTGCTGGAGACCGTTCCGGAGAGTCTTCCCGCTCTGGTCAATCGCGGAAATGTCCAGCTTGGGCTGGGCAATGCCGGGGCGGCGGTCCGGTTGCAGCGCCAGGCGATTTCCCTCCGCCCCGATCTGCCGGAGGCGCATTACAATCTGGCATCGGCGCTGTTTCATTCCGGCGAAATCGAACAGGCGTTTGACGCCTATGAATGGCGCTGGAAGGTCGGTGCCTTCACGACCCGCGCCCCGGATTTTCGCCAGCCACGCTGGCAGAAGGGCAAGCCAGAGGGCGACAGCCTGCTGATCATTCCGGAACAGGGGCTGGGGGACAGCATTCATTTCATCCGCTTCGTCCGTCTGGTGAAACCGCTGTTCAGTCAGGTTTCAGTCGAGGTTCCGCGCCCGCTGATGCGCCTGTTCAGGTCAGTGCCGGGAATCGACCGGCTTGTGCCCTATGGCGGGCCTTACCCGGATTTCGATTGCTGGGCACCGCTGCTCAGCCTGCCGCATCTGCTGGGCCTGACCCGCGACAGTTACCCGAAACCTCCCTATCTGCCGGTATCACAGGACCGGCGGCGTCGGGGGACAGTCACTGACGGGCTGCGTGTCGGCTTCTCCTGGACCGGTAATCCGCAGTCGCGCAACAATCACCTGCGCAGTTCCACCTTCGGGGACTTTCTGCCGCTTCTGCGCAGGCCGGATATCCGGCCGGTCAACCTGCAAAAAGATGTCCCGCCGGGCCAGTTCGACCATCCCGGCCTTGCCGGCCGGATCGATGACCCGATGCCGGGGGTGAAAGATTTTGCTGATACGGCAGAGATCATCAACGGGCTCGACCTGGTCGTGACGGTTGATAACGTCATCGCGCATCTGGCCGGTGCGATGGGGGTGCCTGTGCTGGTATTGCTGCCCACTCTGCCGGACTGGCGCTGGGGGCTGGGCGGTGATGAAACCTTCTGGTATCCGTCATTGCGCCTGTTCCGGGAAGACCGGCAACAGGGCTGGCAGCCGGCCTTTGCCGCGGTGGATCAGGCAGTCACCGCATTCATCCGGGGGACGGGCTGAACCGCTGTTTCAGCGGTTGGTCATCAGATCGAGTGGCTGCACGAACTGGAAGACACGGCGGGAGTCGGCAAAGCGGATTTCGATCATGCCGTGATAGGGATCGCCGAACAGGTCGCGTATATCGTCAAACTTGCGGACTTCCATTTCCATTTCCAGACCGCTGGCCGGGTCAGTGCCGCGCCACAGGCTGATCTGGTTCTCGCGCCGGCCACCGGCCATCAACTGTACCTGGTCGCGGTTATAGTCGCTCGTCGGACCGTACTGGCTGGCGAGATAGGTTGAAATGCGCTCATAGGCATCTGACCGGAACAGGGCATACATCGCAGCGGCAATACCGTCCTGATAGACGACAACAGCTTTTTGTCCGTTATAGATGATGGAATTCGAGACAAAGTCGGGCCGGATTTCACGGGGCCATTTCACGTCAACGACGCAAGCCCTGATCCGCTCTTTCTTGTGACGATAGACATGCTTCAGGCATTTGGCGTCTTCCGGGTTTTCCAGATCACGCCGGTGTCCGAGATGCATCAGTTCAGAAAAAGCGAAGGTGCGCGGCTCAACGGCGGGTGCCATTGTCCAGCCGGGCAGAGGCAGTACACGTGACGGTGCGGGGCCGGTCTCCAGCGAGGCGGTCTGTACCACTTCTTCCGGAGCCGTCTTGTCGGCGAGGCTGCGACGCTGTACCGGCATCGGCGGTGGCGGCGCTGTCGGCTCGGTCGGTGCGGGCGGCCAGGCACCGGCGACGATTTTCTTTTCGCCGGGCAGATAGGCGGTCCCGGGGGCCGGTGCCGGGTTACCGGCAATCTGCCGGGCAGCCGCCGTTGCAATCTCGTTCCGGATTTCCGGCTCATCCGGTGCTGTGGTGACCACGGTTTCCGGAGCTAACGCCTGGTCTTCTGCTTTTTCGCTGCCGGTGCCAAAACTGAACAGGCTGGCGACCCGGTTGAAGAAATCCGGCTCCGGTATTTCAGTGGTTGTCACAACAGGTTCTTTCGCCACCACCGGCTCTGTTACGAAAGAGGGGGCGATTGCATCGACGGCGGTTTCACCAGCGGATGCGACAGTCTCCGGCTCTGCCACCAGCGGATCAGCCGGCTTCGGCGGTTCTGTCTCAAACAGCCTGCCGATCACATCGAGCAGGTCAGTTCTCTGTTCCGCGGCAGGCTGGCCCTGGTCGGCTGATGCAGGTGCCGTTTCCGCAAGGAAAACTTGTGGCGTATCCGGAGCGGATGGCGCGGTGGCAATTCTGGTCATCGGCAATGGCCGGTCCAGTACCTCCAGCGGTGTCGCGATTTTTGCTTCCGGGACGGCGGCTGCCAGGGGCTGTTCGGCGACAATATCAGTCACCACAGGTTCCGCCTGCGGACCGGCAGGGGATGTCGGTGCCAGCAGTCTTCCCAAAGCGGCAACGAAATCTGCCGGGCTGGCATGAACCGGGGTCGCCGGGACCTCCGCCTGCGGGGCGGCTGATGCTGCCTCCGCGACCGGGAACTCAGTGTTGGCGGCCTGTACCGGGGTGGCCTGCACGGGCTCTGCCAGCGACTTTGCCAGCTGCTCGGGGTCCAGTCCTGTCGTGGCATCTACCGGTTCCACCGCCGAAATCGCAGGCGGCTCCGGCGCTGTATCGACCGTCGTGAGGTCCTGAAGCTGCGGTTTATCGGTAACTGTGTTGTCCGAGAAAAGCTTGCCGATCCGCTCCATGATTGATGGTTCAGCCTCCTGCTTGGGGGCAGGCTCGGGCGGGCTGGTTACGGCTTTTTCCTGCAAGGCGGTAACCGGATCAGCTGCGGTCGCAGGTGTCTTGCTATCCGGTATTGTCGCCGGCTCCGTTTTGGCAGTTGCCGGCTGAACAGGTTCGACCGCGGGTGCAGGTGATGCAGCAGGTGCCGGTACCGGAGCAACAGGTTCTGCGGTAACCGAAGAAACCGGCGCAGCGGTTACCCGATCGGGTGGCGAATCAAACGAAAAGGCATTTGCCGAAGGATCGGTCGGGACGCGACTGCCGTCGACGGAGGTAACAAAATCCGGGGCGGGCGGCCAGACCAGTGTCGACGGGAAGGCGGTCGTCGGGCTGGCCGGTTTGCTGATTGCCTCGTCGCGGGCTGACTCATAAATCGCAACGCCGTTTTCATCGGTGACGACCTTTGAATCACGGACAGGCGGCGCGTTCCCGGTGCGCGACTGACCGGCGCGCAGCACCTTGACGGTGGGCGCACGCAGGGGTGCCGCAGATTCATCGGCGGCACGCTGCATCACCCGTGACCGGTTCAGCAGTTCGGCAATTGTCGTATAGCGCAGTGCCACAGCCAGTCCGACGGGGGTCTGTCCGTCCGCATTGCGGGCTTCCAGATCGGCACCAAGTGCGATCTGGGTGCGCACAGCGGTGATGGAATTCTTCTGAATTGCCTCGAACAGCGCCCGAGTCGCCTGAACCTGAACCTTCTGCAGAGGTGTCTCGGCCTGGGCAGCGGCGCTGGTGAGCATGGGGGGGGACGAGAAAACAACAGCAGAAACAATAACG
The DNA here is from genome assembly GCA_040219025.1 of Rhodospirillales bacterium. GTDB lineage: Bacteria > Pseudomonadota > Alphaproteobacteria > Rhodospirillales > HT1-32 > HT1-32. The sequence continues at coordinate 568,148 of JAVJTE010000020.1, forward strand.
TAAGCCGCAGCCGACAAGAGAGTGCTGCGTAATTTCGGTTGTTTTGGCTGGTATCTGTCCATGGTCAGGATAGTTAACGTAATCCGGGCAGTAATTCTATACTCTATTCATGAAATAGGGAAATAATCGCCAGTTGGTGCGACGGGCTACCTGTAAGGGTCCGCCGCGTCGCGCAGGCCATCGCCAAAGAAATTGAAGGCGAGCACGGTCACGAACACCGGTACGACGGGGGCCATCAGCCAGGGATAAAGCTCAACCGCGCTGATATTCTGGGCCTCGATCAGCAGCACACCCCAGCTGATCATCGGTGATTGAAGGCCAAGGCCCAGGAAGCTCAGCGCCGTCTCGCCAAAGATCATGGCCGGTATCGAGAGAGTCAGCGAGGCGATCAGATGGCTGGCAAAATTGGGGATCAGATGGCGGCCGATAATCCGTGTAGGGGAGGCCCCCATAAGGCGTGCGGCGATGGCAAAATCCTCCTCCCGCAGCGCCAGCAGCTTCGACCGCACCGTGCGTGCTGCACCCGGCCAGTCCAGCAGTCCCAGAATAATCGTAACCCCGAAATACTTCACCAGTACTGGCCAGGTCGGGGGAATGGCCGCCGCCAGTGCCATCAGCAGCGGCAGGGTCGGGATTGATTTGAAGATCTCGATGGACCGTTGCACCGCTGAATCGACCCACCCGCCGAAATATCCCGCCATCCCGCCGATCGTTATGCCCAGTGTGAAACTGACGAGAATACCGATCAGACCGACCGTCAGGGATATCCGGGTGCCATAGATCAGTCGCGACAGCATGTCGCGGCCCAGCCGGTCGGTCCCCAGCAGGAACAACTGCCCGCCCTTTGCCGGGCAGACGAAATGGAAATCGAAGGTTCCGCCGAGCCAGAAATCATATTCATCACCCGAACAGAAAAACCGCAGTGGCTGGACCTGTTTCGGATTTTCGACATAGGACCGTTTCAGGGTCGTCATATCGAGGGTCTTCTTGTACCCGTAGACGAACGGTCCGATGAACCGGCCTTCATGGAACAGATGCACCGATTGCGGCGGCGCATAGATATGCGAGATCACCCGCGTGTTCGGGTTGTAGGGGGCAAGGATCTCGCTGACCAGAATCGAGCTGTAGAGCAGCAGCAGCAGCACCCCCGACCAGACGGCAATCCGGTGGCGTTTCAGCTTCCACCACATCAGCTTCCAGTGCGGGGCGAGATAATAGGCCTGTTGTTCGGCGGAAATCTCCTGCACCGACATCGGGTCGAACGGGGCATCGCTGACCCAGTGTTCAAGCCGTCGTGTGGGGCGTTCCCGGCTCATCGCTGAAGCCCCCCGTCGAGACGGATGCGGGGGTCAAGCCAGGCCAGCATGATGTCGGAGACGAACATGCCCACGACAACCAGCACGGACAGGAACATCAGAAACGACCCGGCCAGATACATATCCTGATTCAGCAGTGCGTTGAGCAGCAGCGGACCCGTGGTCGGCAGGCTGAGAATGATCCCGACGATGGCAGAGCCGGAGACGATTTCCGGCAGCAGGCTGCCGATATCGGCAATGAAGGGGTTGAGCGACATGCGGACCGGATATTTCAGCAACAGCCGGGTTCTGGGCAAGCCCTTGGCCCGCCCGGTGACGACATACTGCTTGCGCAGTTCGTCGAGCAGGTTGGCACGCAGCCGCCTTATCATCGCCGCCGTGCCGGAGGTGCCGATCACGACAACGGGTATCCACAGATGCTGTGCCACCGAAACCGCCTTGTCCCAGGACCAGGGCTGGTCTTCAAACCGGATATCCATCAGCCCGCCGATTTCCGCCCCGAACCAGAGCTTGGAATAATACATCAGCACAATCGCCAGCAGGAAATTCGGCACCGCATAGCCGATATAGCCGATCAGGCTGATGCCGTGATCGGTCCAGCTGTACTGATGGGTGGCCGAATAGATACCGATCGGGAACGAGACGAGATAGACAAACAGCACGGTGGTGAATTCCACCAGCACGGTATAGCCGAGCACGTTGCTGACGACGACCGAGACCGGCAGATCGAACGAGAAGGAATGGCCGAAATCACCAACCATCATACCGCCCAGCCAGTGCACATACTGCACCAGAAACGGCTCGCCAAAGCCGTATTCCCGCTTCAGGAAGGCGATCTCCTCCAGCGGCACCTGCTCGCCCCGGCTGCGATATTCCTCGACCAGGGTGGTCAGGTAATCGCCCGGCGGCAACTGGATCACGACGAACACGATAAAGCTTATCGCGAGCAATGTCGGGATCATGATGAACAGTCGCCGCAACAGGTAGAAGAACATCGCTGTGATCCGGCCCGTCGCTTAACGTTTTGACCAGAAGAATGTATCTGGCCGGTAAATGCCGAACTGCGCCGTTGGTGCCCAGGCCCACAGACCTTCCTCCGGCACATTTTCCAGCCCCGCCTTGGTAACCACCGGCTGTACAGAACAGCAGACTGTCCCGATCGTATAGACCTGATCGGCGTGGATCCGCAGCATCTCGTGCCAGATCTTGCGACGTGCTTCGGTCGTCGTGGTCGCGGTCCAGTCCTTGTAGAGTTCGGCGAGTTTCATGGCTTCCGGCATGTCGACGGCTTCTCCCGACTTGCCGTAGGTTTCGACATATTGTCCCCATTTCGGCCATTGCAGATGCTGCTGGCTGATCGGGGCAATTTCTGACGGGCTGTCGTCAGCTGTCGGCGCACCATTGTCGAGACCCGGCCAGACGGAAATCAGCGTCTCGCCAGAGAAAATGCGGTTGCGGAAGGTTTCCCGCGGTGAATTCTTCACAAAGATACGAACCCCGATCTGCAACCAGCTGTCCTTGACCAGTTGCAGTGCGTCGACCTGCTGCGGACGTTCACCGGCTGTCTCCACGGTGATTTCGATGGCCCGGCCATCCGGCAGCAGACGCAGACCATCATCATTGCGTGCGGTCAGTCCGATATCGTCCAGCAGGGCATTGGCCGCCTCAAGGTCGAAGCTGGTCCAGGCTTGCTGGTAGTCCTCCCGGAACAGGGGAGAGGAGGGCAGAACAGTATTCGCCGCCGGAACGGCAAGACCATAGAACAGCACTTCGTTCAGTTCGTCCCGATTGATCGCCAGCGACAGGGCGCGGCGGAACCGGACATCGCGGAACAGTTTGCGATATTCCGCGTCGGTGGTGTTCAGGTTGGGGTAGAGCGCCATGACAGAGCCAAGGCCCAGCCGCCAGAGATTGACGTTATAGCCATAACGTTCTTCGTTCTGTTTCAGAAAGGTGAAATCGGCAAAGGCCAGGCCGCGTCCCTGAAGGTCGGTCTCGCCGGTGCCGGCCTTGATCGGCACCACGCCGCTGGCGGCAATCGACATGGATACTTCATCAATATAGGGCAGCTGGTGCCCGTCTGAATCGACCCGGTGGAAGTAGGGATTGCGCGTGAAGCTGTAGCGGTCTGCCGGGGCTTCGGTTGCGACGACCCAGGGCTCCAGCGTCGGCAATTCCGTATTGTCGTTGTTGTACATATGGCCGATGCGGTTATGCAGCTGCGCCCAGTTCTTGCGGCGGTGTTCTTCGACCAGCGCCGCCAGTGTCGCGGGATCGGCATATTTCTCATGGAACTGCTTCAGGTAATGTGCCGGGCGATAGAGATAGGCCGGGCGCGGTGCCGCCAGCTGCGACAGGAAATAGGGGTTGGGACCGGCATATTCGTACTGGACGGTGGTCTCGTCGATCACCCGGAAGACCGGCGGCTGCTTGTTGAGCATCAGCTCTTCCGGCGGGCCGACCGGTGACAGCGCGAGGTTGTTGGCAACATCCTCCCAGTAATAGCGGAAATCCTCGGCGGTAAACGGATGACCGTCGGACCAGCGGTGGCCCTTGCGCAGATGCAGAGTGAAGATGCGGGATTCCTCCACATCATAGCTTTCCAGAATATCCGGCTGCAGGTTGATGTCGGCGTCATATCCGACCAGACGGGAATAGCCGTAGACATTCATCAGGCGGATATCCTTCTCGCGCCCGACAAGGGTGCGCAGGATGCCGCCATACTGCCCCGGCTTCTTGCCCGTTGCGGCCAGGTCGGTGACATGCGGTACCTCCGGCAGACGCTCGCTGACCGGGGGCAGCGTTCCTGCCGTGACCTGTGCGGCCAGATAAGGCGGCTCTTTCATGTCGGCGGCTGTGGCGGTGCCAGTCAGCAACAGGCTTGCGGCAACAAGGACAGGGGTGAATTTCATCGCGAGATCCTTTCGTGATCCAGTGCGGATGAGATGAAGGGACGTGCCGTCATCAGGCAGCTCCGGCGCTGAGCAGTGTCTCGTCGGCGCGGACGAAATGGCCATCGCCGATATCCTGCAGGTCCAGCCGCGCACCGGGCGACGCACCGAAGGGGGGTGGCCAGTCTTCCGGGCGCGACATCTTGCCGTCCATCAGCCCCTGAAAGTCGAGCGGGCGGGACGGATCCGGAAACGGGACGGCTTTCAGCAGCGCCTGAGTATAGGGATGCACCGGGCGGCGGAACAGGTCATGGCCCGGTGCCAGCTCGACCAGTTGCCCGCCGCACATCACCGCAATCCGGTCGGCGATATAATTCACGACAGCCAGGTTGTGCGACACGAACAGCAGGGTCAGGCCAAGCTTCTCCTGCAGATCCTTGAGCAGGTTGAGGACCTGTGCCTGCACCGACACATCCAGCGCCGACACCGGCTCGTCACAGAGCAGCAGGTCGGGCTTCAGGGCAAGCGCGCGGGCAATGCCGATGCGCTGGCGCTGACCGCCGGAAAAACTGTGCGGATAGCGGTTGAGATGGCGGACATCCATACCGACCAGTTTCATCAGCTCCCTGACCATCTCTTCACGATACTGTCTGTCGCCGATGTCGTGAATAACCAGCGGCTCGGCAATCAGCTCGGAGACCGGCATCCGCGGGTTGAGCGAGCCATAGGGGTCCTGAAAGATGAACTGTATCTTCCGGCGGTAGGGAAACAGCTCGCGTTCAGTCAGCTTGCTGATGTCGACGGGGCCTTCCGGGCCGGTGAACATCACCTCTCCCCGGTCCGCCCGGATGGCGCACATGATGACCTTGCTGAGTGTGGTCTTGCCGCAGCCGCTTTCGCCCACCAGTCCCAGACATTCGCCTTTCCGGACATGCAGGCTGACATCGTCAAGTGCCACGACCTCATCCTGCCTGCCACCGAACAGCCCGGTCTTGCGGATATTGAAAGCCTTGGTCACATGCCGGACATCCAGCAATGTCGTGCCGCTGGCGACGGCTGGTACAGTGTCATCCGTGCGATAGGCATCAAGCAGATGCCCGGTTTCACTTTCGATTTCCCGTATCGGGGTCAGCCGTTCGCCCGCCGCCATGTCGAAATGCGGCACCGCCCGCAACAGGGCACGGAGATATTCATGCTGCGGATTTTCGAATATGTCGTCGATCGGTCCGCGTTCCATCACCTCGCCATGGTAAATCACCACCACTTCGTCGGCGACATTGGCGACCACGCCAAGATCATGGGTGATCATCAGGATCGACATGCCCAGTTCATCCTGCAGATCCCGCATCTGTTTCAGAATCTGGGCCTGAATGGTGACATCAAGGGCCGTTGTCGGTTCGTCGGCAATCAGCAGCGCCGGGCGGCAGACCAGCGCCATGGCAATCATGGCCCGCTGGCGCAGCCCGCCGGACAACTCGAACGGATAAGTCCTGAGGGCACGGCCGGGATCCGGGAAGCCGACCAGATCCAGCATTTCACGGGCCAGATCGGTTGCCACGGTGCCCGGTACGTCACGGTGCAGGCGCACCGCCTCGGTGATCTGGTCGCCGACAGTATGCAGCGGTGACAGGGAACTCATCGGTTCCTGAAAGATCATGGAAATCCGCCCGCCGCGAATTTGCCGGATCTCCCGCGAATCCCGGTGCAGCCGGGCGATATCAACAATCTCGCCGGGCTTCTCCGGGTCGCGAAATTCAATCGACCCGTCGCTGATCTCGGCAATCTCCGGCAGGATACCGAGGATCGCCTGGCTGATCACCGACTTGCCGGAACCGGACTCCCCGACCAGCGCGACGGTTGATTTCTCGGGGATCGAAAAGGATACACCTCTGACAGCCTCCAGCGTTCCGGCTTCCAGCTGGAAGCGGATATGCAGATTCTCGACTGACAGAATATTGCTCACGCCGTCGTTTCCCCCGGTTCTTCGTTCGCAAGTTCGAGCAGGTCTATTCCCATCAACGCAAAGTTCGCCCGGGTTGTTTCATCCATTGCCGCGCCCGCGCTGACTGCTGCGGCCCCCAGTCTGGTGATGATGCTCTGGAATTCAGTCAGGATGGAGTCCATTTCGATGGTCTGGCCGCGCTGTCCGGTAACCTTCAGCTGCATCCAGCCCTCGGTACGATCCCGCTTGGTCGAATAATAGCGCATTTTCACCTTGCGGATTTCAGTCCAGGTAACCTGTTTCCTGGCGATACCAAAGCTGGTTAACCCCGTATCATCCATGCCGATCCGGTTATAGTGGCGCAAGGCGGTCCGGATGATGAAGCCGGCGAACAGCAAAACCAGAAAGCCAAGTATCCAGCCCGCGACAGGCATTGATCCGGTGAGGATAATGGGGGTCGCGCAGATCGCCATACCGATCGCACCGCGCACATAATCGCCGATCAGTTCTTTCGATGGATAGTAATGCATCGTCGAAGTCACCATGGTCAGGCAAACACCTCTGTACCGCTTTTGCAAATCAGCGCCGGTTCAGGGCCCGCGAAGGCCGTGAAGGCATCAAGGAAGTCCCAGGCCGCTTTGTCATGGACCAGATGGTGGGTCAGCAGACCGATGGGGGCGGAGATTTCCACCTCGCCCTGCCGCCGTCGCCGGAGGGCGCCGGCAAACAGCCGGTCGACGGCCGTGGCACCCGCAAAGCCCCGGCTGCCCTTCCAGTCGACGATGTCGAGATGGGTATGACGTCCGGTGATGGTGCCGGCTGTCGGCCTGTCGCCATAGAGGCTCAGTCCGGTCAGTCCGGCCTCGTCCAGCCGCGCAGCGACGGCATTGCCGATCCGGTTCCAGGGCGGGGCCAGCGCGGTGACAAACCGGTCCGTAAACGTGCCCGACAAGATCTTCCGGCCCTCGTCCAGTTCAGCCAGAACCTCGCGGGGATCGCGGTTGTCGCCCAGTTCGCATTTTTTCTGATCAGCAGGTGAATGGTTCTGGTGACGGTAGCCATGCTGCATGATCGCCAGGTCCGGACAACTTGCCGTCGCTGTCGCCAGATCGTCTTGCAGACCATGGGGAATGACGGCCAGTGTCAGGGGAACCCGGTTGCGGGCGGAAATCTCCAGCATCTGCCGCAGGGCGGGGCTGTCGGCTGTGGCGTCGTCGTCGCGCCACCAAAGGGCGGCCTGCCGTCCGTGATGGCGCCACCGGTCCAGTTCGTCCAGGGTTTCCGGCAGAAGGGGTTGCAGATTCTGCTCCGCTGCTTGCAACGCCGACATTCGTTCCCTGATCGCCCCTCGGTTTCCGGTCAGACCCCTCTGCCCCCGCCACTATAGGCATGGGAAACCGCAGCGTCGATTCATTCGCGGTGTTGTGCGGCGAGGTCACCCAGGATTTCGGCAGACCGTTCGGCCCCCCGAAACCATCCGGGGTCGCAGTTCTGACGGGGCAGGCCGAGCGTATGGTCGACGCCAGCGGCCAGCGCCGGTCCGGTAATTGTCGCCAGATCGAGGCTTGCCGCATGCCCGGTATCTGCCAGCGCCCGTGCCCGGTCGGTCTGTTCGGTTTCGGTTGCTGTCGTGAAGGGAACCAGCAACATCGGAATACCGGCCACCAGACCGTCGATCGCCGTGTTGTAGCCCGCCAGCGAGACAGAGGCCCGGGCCCGGCGCAGCAGATTCTGAAAATCGGCGCGGGTTCGTTCGACAATCACGCCGTTATCTGCGCCATCCGTCAGGGACTGAAAATCCGTCGCGCTGACGCCCTGTCCGACCAGTATCCGCCAGACGCTTTTGCCGGCCTGTTGCGAATAACGCCGGGCGGTCAGGGCCGCCTGATACAACGGCAGGGCAACATCACTGCCGCCGCCGGAGATGATGATGTCACCCGTCGGATCACGGGTCGAAAGGGGATCACCGGGACGAGGCGGTTGCTCGGCGACATATCCGGTTTTATGCAACCGGCCGGCGATCTGCCCGCTGAACGGAAAGCTGTTCTCGAAACCGGTGAACCTGTCCGGTTCATGCACCAGAACCGCGGCATAATGTCGTTCGATAAGATCGGCGGAGGCGGCATATCTGGTAGGGTCCGGCTTGCGCACCAGAATGTCGCGGACCGAAGCCACATTGACGCCGGCTTGCGAGACCTGTTCCAGAACGGGCCGCAGTTCATGGCGAAAGGCCCGCCGTCCGAACGGATAGGTCTCGGTCATGAACAGGCCGGGCCGGAGGCTGGTGATCAGCTTTGTCAGCTGTGACTGCCGGGCAGACCAGAAGGCAGGACTGACCGGCTGGTCGCGATCGTCGACCAGACGGGAGAAACTGTCGTCAGGACTGCGACAGGGAGGTAACTGGTGGAAGGTGCATCCCGCGAGGTCGAGATGCGGCACCGGCATTCCGCCGGAGATATAATGGACTTCAAGCCCGGCAGCGGCGCAGGCCCGGGCGATGGCGGCACTGCGCCGCTGGTGTCCGATCCCGAGCAGATGCTGCACCCAGAACAGGACGGGGCGGTTCATTGCAGGCTCTCAAGGCGCGCATTCAGCCGGTCGATGGCGGGACGGCCTATCGCATCCAGCATGAAGCATTGCAGCAGCGTCCAGTCCGGCTTGTCCGGTGCGTCGGCGGTCATGTCCCATTCGGTGGCGAGGGCATAGCAGGCGCGAATGACCCCCTTGTGGGTGACTGCAAGGATATCCCGGTCTGACTTTGCGGCAATGGCCAGCCAGTGCTTCAGGCGTTGCTGCACATCGCGGGGGGATTCCCCGCCGGGCGGGCGAAAATCAAGCCCGCGGGCTTCGTTGGCAGCCAGTGTTTCTCCGGCTTCACGACGCAGGTCGGCCAGCCTGCAGCCTTCATAGTCGCCCCAGTCCATCTCAACCAGGGCGGGCTCCGGTTCGGGTTCTGCCAGAAAGGTCAGCCGGGCGGTTTCAAGACAGCGGCTCAGCGGACTGGACAGCAAACGCCACTGTTCCGGATTGAGGGACAGGGTGGTTCCGGGCCGGGATTGCGCTGATAACGGCTGGTCCCGCCGTCCCTGCAGGCGTCTTTCGCGATTCCAGTCAGTCGGCAGATGGCGCAGCAGGCAGAGCCGCCTCACACCCGGTCTCCGACCACATCTTTCAGCAGCCGGTCGATGGTCCGCGATGCGAGCGATATATCCGTCACGGACCGCTGGGCGGCGGCGGCCAGTGATTCCCGGCGAACATCATCCGTGATCAGCTGGCGGACGGCGCCGGAAAAAGCCCCGATATCATCAGCCGGGGTGATAATGCCGCCACCGGTCACCACATCGGACACGCCACCATATCCGCCGGCCACGACCGGCAGGCCCGATGCCTGTGCCTCCAGAAAGGCCATGCCGAAGGCCTCGTTGATTGCCGGCCAGACATAGATATCACTGGCTGCCAGCAGCCGCCCCAGATCATTGCCCTCACGGCGTCCGACGAAAACCGCCCGGCCGGGTGCGGCCTCACTGAATGCGGCTTCGACAACCGGGCGGGTTGCACCGTCACCGACGATGATCAGTGACCAGTCGAGATCGGTCAGCCTGCCGACCGCATCGGACAATGCCCGGTAGGATTGCAGCTTGTCGCCATGGCGCATCATCGCGACAGAAATCAGCCAGGGTTTTGTCGCATCCAGTGCCAGTTCATGGGCGACTTCGGCCCGGTGCCGGTCACTGACCAGCGCGGCCTCGGCAAAGCGGGCGGTATCGATGAAAGGTGTCTGGCGGACGATGGCCGCAGGGTCAGCAACGATCTCTTCCAGCCCCTCCAGGTCGGCAGAATTCAGCAGAATGATGCGGTCAGCGGCCCGGATGCCGGTCTCTGCCGCACGATGTCCGACAGCCCAGGGACCATCTTCCTGTTTCGCCGCATGCGAGGCTTCGGCGACAACATAGGGGATGCCGAATTCGGCGCAGACCGCCGGGCCGATGTAATCCGGTGCCTTGTAGTACAGATGGTAAGTAAACCAGACCTGCGGGCGTTTTTCTGCCGGGCGGGTCTTGATCTGCCGGATCAGCCGGTCGGCGACACGTTTGCCCAGCGTGGCCATTTTGATCTGGCGTGCTTCGTCGCCGGTTCCGTCGCGTGAGCGAAAGCGGGTGGCGAGCTCGACACTGTGTCCGGCGGCCTCGATGGCCCGCATCAGCAGTCGCGCGATTCGCCGGTCTCCCGAAGGGACGGGATGCGTCGGCGGTTTGAGAGGAGCGTAAAACATGACCCGCATCAGGCGATCTTGTCCGGGTCCGGGGTCGGTTCGTCAAGCCCGAAGCGTCTGGCGAGATCGTTGATTGCCCCGCGCAGGGCGAATTCTGAGCGCACACGCTGTTCGCCGGCCAAGGCGAATTTCTGCCGGCTTTCCGGATTACGGATCAGCATATCAAGGGCTTTTGCAAGGGCCGGGCTGTCACGTTCCGGAACCAGCAATCCGGTCTCTCCCTCAATGATCAGCTCGGGAATGGCGGAGATACTGGTGGCGATACAGGCGACGCGCTGGCTCTGCGCTTCCATCAGCACATTCGGCAGCCCGTCGCGGTCACCATCTTCAGCGATACGGCTGGCCAGCACGAAGATGTCAGCCCGCCGGAGGGCATCAAGCACAGCCGTTTGCGGCTGTGCCCCCTGCCAGCTGATCCGCCGGTCGATGCCGAGATCTGTCGCCAGTATCTTCAGATGCCGAAGCTCACTGCCACCGCCGATATGGACGAACTGCCAGTCGATATCCCCGTCCAGAAGGGCGAGCGCTCTTAACAGATCGTCATAGCCTTTCTTCGGGACCGCCCGCCCGACCGACAGAATGGTGACCGGGCCGGTCCCTGTTGCGGTTCGTGATACAGCCGGGGGAAAGCGGTCCAGATCGAGGCCGTGATAGACCAGTGCAACCTTGTCAGGGTCACCGGCCAGCGATTTCAGATGCCGGGCATTGGTTGCGGTGCAGGTCACCAGCCAGTCGAGATCACCGAGCTTTTCCTGTAATTCCCAGTCCGGCGAGGTCCAGATATCCTTGGCATGGGCCGAACAGCACCAGGGCAACCCGCGGATGATTGCGGCATAGCGGGCGACCGAGGCCGGGGTATGCAGGAAATGGGCATACAGACGGGTGATCCCTGCCGGCAGTTCAGCCGCCAGAACCATCGCCTGGCCCCAGCGGCGGACCCGGTTGCGGGTCGGGTCGCGGCGGAGGTCCCGCAACCAGATCGCCCTGGCACGGCGATAGCCGGGCAGCCGCCGTGCCAGCCGGTAGCCGGACAATACCCTTGCCGGTTCCTGATGCAGATATTCCGGCAGATAGCTGACGGATGCGGTGATCTCGCGATGCACCGGATGGGTTTCCCGGTCGGTCGGATGGCGCAGCGAGATGATCCGGTAATCCAGCCCGCGGCGTTGCAGCTCCAGCAGTTCCTGCGCGATGAAGGTTTCCGAAAGACGCGGATAGCCCTTCAGCACAATCCCGACAGATGCCATGACGGAAGGCCGCCTATTCCCCGGCGGTCGCGAGGCGCGGCCGGTCACCGCTGTCGTTCTGCAGCCAGAGCGAGGTCTGGCGGCGAATGGTGCCGAACCCGTCCAGCAGGCCGGGCATGACGCATTGCGACGGCAGCGGCTGTGCCGGCAGTTTGCGCAAGGCCTCGACCATCTCGCCGGTTTCGCGCCAGCCGTCATCTTCCAGCATGCTGATCAGCCCGTATCGTGCGGCAGCAGAGGCCCGCATGAACTGTTCCATGCGGGGGCGGGTACGGGGCACGATGACGGCCCGTTTATCGAAGGACAAAATCTCGCAGAATGTGTTGTATCCGCCCATGGCAACCATGCCGACCGCCCGCGACAGCAGGGTTTCGATATGGGCGTCGAAGGTGATGGCATGGACCCGGTCAAGGCGGGCCACCCGCTGATGGAACTCCGCCTGCATTTCCGCCTGCATGAAGGGGCCAAGCACCAGCAGCGCCGGATGCGGCAGGGATTCGCCGGATTCATAGGCACGCAGGACCCAGTCGATCAGGGCATCGCCGTCGCCACCACCACCGGTCGTCACCAGAATATAAGGCTCGTCAAACGGCACGGCGTCGGTCGGGGCGCTGCCCTTTGACGGGAACCGCGGCAGATAGCCGGTATAGGTCATCTTGCGCCGGACCGATGCCGGGATCGGCAGGCCGGCCAGCGGATCGCAGATCTGGTGCAGGCCATAGACCCAGATTTCATCATACAGGTCATCCAGCGCCGGCAGCACGTTCTTGCGTTCCCATTCCGGGGCCAGCAGCGACGGTTCGTCCATCACATCGCGCAGACCCAGAATGGTCGGGGTGCCGCGCGCCTTCAACATGGTCAGGGTATCGCGGACTTCGCCCCGCAGGCCGAGCGGTTCCTTGTCGACGATGAAGATATCCGGCTCGAAGGTCTCGGCGGTATGCTGGATGATCGAGGCGCGCATCGCCAGGATCTGTTCGGTATCGATGCGCAGGCTCTGTGTCGTATATTCGCCGTTGCGCAGCTTGATGACACCGGGGATGCGGATGAAGTCGACACGGGAGCGGAAATCAAAGCTGCCGATGATCGGCGAGCCCGAGATAATCAGAACCGAGAGATCCTTGTCATTGTCAACCAGCGCATGCGCAATCGCCCGGCATCGGCGCAGATGTCCGAGCCCGAACGAATCATGGCTGTAGATGAGTATTCTTTTTCCGTGGAGCGGCTCGCCCATATGTGCCGCTCTCCCCGCTGTTGAAGCACGGGCGGACTATGCCACAGCCGGAGACGGGATGGAAATGACGAAGTTTTTATGGAACGGTCGGGCTGTTCGCGGTTAAACCCTGACATGAACCTGATGACCGCAAAGAGATCAGCATGAAGGGTGCCGTTGCCGCCGGCCATCCCCTGACCGCCCGGGCCGCAACCGATATCCTGCAGGCGGGCGGCAATGCCTTTGATGCAGCGCTTGCCGCGATGGCAGTGGCATTTGTCGCAGAACCTGTGCTGGCCAGTCCCGGCGGCGGCGGCTTCATGGTTGCCCGCCCGGCGGGCGAGACGCCCCGCGCCTATGATTTCTTTGCCCGCACGCCGAAAGTGAAACGGCCGGTCAGCGAGATTGATTTTCATGCCACCCACGCGGACTTTGGCCCGACGCGCCAGGAATTTCATATCGGCATGGGGGCAACGGCGACACCCGGTGCCATCGCCGGATTTTTTCATATTCTGGATGATCTCGGGCAGTTGCCTGCCACAACCCTGCTTCAACCTGCGGTGGCAGCGGCACGGGACGGATTTGAGATCAACAGGTTTCAGGCGAAGGTGATGTCGGTGGTCGCCCCGATCTATCAGGCGACGGAAGCCGCCCGAAGGCTTTATGCCGGATCGGACCCGGCAACCGGCCTGTTTGCAGCAGGCGACCTGTTGCGAAATCCGGATCTTGGCGATCTGCTGGAGGCGCTGGGCCGCGAGGGGGCAGAGCTGTTTTACCGTGGTGATATCGCACAGCGTATTGCCGGACTTTCCGCCCGGTCAGGCGGACATCTCTCGATTGCGGATCTCACCGGATATCAGGCAGAGCGGCGGCCGCCGATTGATGCGACCTTCCGGGGATGGCGGATTGCGGCCAATCCGGCCCCGTCCAGCGGCGGCGTCCTGGTTGCCCTTGGTCTGGCGCTGCTCGACTCGCTGCCGTCCGGCCCCGATGACACGCCGGCGGATGCCGGATCACTGGCGGCGGTCATGGCAGAGACCGACCGGTTGCGTCTGTCGGGCAAGGTTTCAGCTGAACGGCTGCTGGCGCCGGAGGTTATCGAGACAGCAAAGGCGGCCCTGCGCGATGGTCTGCTGTCGACGCGGGGGACCAGCCATATCAGCGTTGTTGATGCCGCAGGCAACGCCGCCGCCCTGACCCTGTCGAATGGCGAGGGTAATGGTCACCTCGTGCCGGGTTGCGGGTTCATGCTGAACAATGTGCTGGGGGAAGAGGACATCAATCCCGGCGGCTTTCATAACTGGCGTCCGGACAGCCCGATGGCCTCGATGATGACACCCTGCATTCTTCAGGGGCCGGACGGGCAGCTTGTCGCGCTGGGTTCCGGCGGGTCAAACCGGATACGGACGGCAATCCTGCAGCTGATCCGCAACATCGCCGGGCGCGGTATGGACCTGCCCGCCGCCGTCGCAGCCCCGCGCCTGCATGTGGAGGAAGGCCGGATTGATATTGAACCGGGATTTACCACGGCTGAACGTGCGCAGCTGCGTGATACCGGGCTTGCCCTGCATGAGTGGCCCGAGCCCAGTCTGTTCTTTGGCGGTACCCAGGTCGCGGGCCTCACACAGGCCGGTTTCGAAGCAGCCGGCGACCCTCGCCGGGATGGTGATGCGCGTGTCTGCTGACGCGCGGGCGGGGAGCTTCACGATTTCGTTCAGGGCCGACAATCCGCTTTGTGAAGCGTCCCGGCCATAATATAAGAGCGCCGATTTTTCCGCCCCCTGCCTTCGGGCATTGAGGATACAGACAATGTTGTGCCGCCGGAATGCGTTGATGCAGCGGTTTGCCGGGTTCCTGTTTTTTGTGACTATGGTTATCTGCGCGGCCCCGGTCACAGCGGTTTCAGCCGCTGATGTCTTCACGCCTTCGCGTGCGGCATTCGCCGTCAGTGTCGATGGTGTCGAGATTCCTTTCCGTCAGATGGCGGTCTTTGCGCTGCCCGGGGGGCGGCTGGCAATCCGGACCGGGGTGAAGGCAGAAATTCAGGCGGAGACCGGCAGGATTATCCGTGTCACCCCCCAGCGTTTTGGCTGGGTTGTTCCCCGGCAGACGGGACCGCATACCGTGCGGGTTGTCGCGGCCGGCCGGTCCGTCGATCTGACGGTCATCGTCATGCGGTCGATGGATGAGGTTAAAGGGGGGGTCATAGACGGCTTCGTGGTCGGCGATTATCCGCAGAAACCCTATAAAGGTCTGGCGGCCTATGAACGTCCTGCGGGCCTGATCGAGGTCACCCCCGAACTGGCAGACCTGCCGGTATCGCCACATTTCCGGCTTGGCCAGTTCCTCTGCAAGCAGCCTGGCGGCTGGCCGAAATTCCTGGTGCTGCGAACCGAACTGCTGATCAAGCTGGAGCGGGTGCTGGAAGCAGCCAACGCGCGCGGCTGGAAGACCGACACCCTGCATGTGATGAGCGGCTATCGTACACCGCATTACAACCGGTCGATCGGCAACGGGCCGAATTCGCGGCATATCTATGGTGGTGCCGCGGATATCTTCATCGATGCCCGGCCCCGCGATAACCGGATGGATGACCTTGATGGTGACGGTAACGTGACCAAGAAGGATGCGCTGGCGCTCTATAATCTGATCGAAGAGCTGGAAGGCCGCGAAAAGCGCACATGGATGCCGGGCGGGCTTGGTGCCTATGGCAGTACGTCATCGCACGGACCGTTCATTCACATTGATGCCCGGGGCTTCATTGCCAGATGGGGAGTTGCGCCACTCTGATCATCTGGTGTCTTATCGGGGTGTCGAGTCACAACCGGGAGATATTTGGATGATGCCATCAGGGCTGCCGTCGTTACCCTTGCGGGCTGCCATCATCGTGATCGCCGGTCTTCTGTCTGCCGGACAGGCCGGGGCAAACAGTTCCGTTGAGACGGCGCTGGCCAGTCTCCGCGGTTTCACACCGGAGACGGTGGAGGCGGTTGCCGGTTTTTATCGCACCCGCGGGCTGACGACAGTCTGGCTCTCCGACGACGGACCGGACGAGAAAGCTGCCGCGGTGATCGAACGTCTGCACAGGGCGGAACTGGAAGGTCTGCGTCCGGATGACTATCGGGTCAGTCCACCGGACATGACGACTGAAGAAACACGGGCCCTCTTCGATGTGACGTTGTCTGCGAAGGTGTTGCGTTACGTGACCGATCTGCGCGCAGGCCGGGTTGCACCGTCAAAGGCAGACCCGGAGCTTTTTGCCTTTACCCGTGACATTGACGGTGTCGCGACACTCAGCCGGATTGCGGACAGCCCCCGGCCGGCGGCAACAGTTGCGGAATTCGCCCCGTCGGGCGAGCTGTATATCCGGATGCGCCGGCTGCTTGCCGAGCAGCGGGCACTGGCAGCATCCGGCGGCTGGCAGCCTGTTGCCGATGGTCCGACCCTGAAACCCGGTATGACGGATCCGCGGATCAGCGCCGTCCGCGCACGGCTGGCGGCCTCGTTCGACAAGACCCGTCCGGGAACTGCCGGTGATCTCTATGACCCGGAACTGGAGGTTGCCGTGCGGCAGTTCCAGCGACGGCATGGCCTGACCGCGGACGGAGCTATCGGGGCCGGTACTCTGAAGGCGCTGAATGTGCCCTTGTCCCGGCGGATCGAGACGGTCCTGCTGAATATGGAGCGGTTGCGCTGGATGCCGGACGAGCTGGGGGAGACCCATGTGCTGGTCAATATGGCCGGGTTCGAGCTGGACTATGTCGAGCAGGGGCTGGTTGCCCTTTCCATGCGGGTCGTGGTTGGCAAACCGTACCGCATGACCCCGATTTTCAGCGACACTATCCGCTATCTCGAACTCAGCCCGACCTGGACCGCGACACCGAAAATTGCCTCCAACGACATTCTGCCGAAACTGAAGAAAGATCCGGGCTATCTGGTGGCCAACGGGTTTGAGGTCTTCGCAAGCTGGCAGGATGATTCACAGCCGGTCGATCCGGCGAACGTCGACTGGACGGTTTTCGGACCGGGGAAATTTCCCTACCGGTTACGCCAGAAGCCCGGCCCGCTGAATGCGCTCGGCCAGGTCAAGTTCATGTTTCCCAACGAATATGATGTCTATCTGCATGATACGCCGTCGCGCGACCTGTTTGCGAAGACCGTGCGTGCCTTCAGTTCCGGCTGCATCCGGCTGGAGAGGCCGATCGATCTGGCAACCCTGCTACTGCGCCAGAACGGCCTGGACCGGGCTGCGGTCGACCGAATTCTGGCGGAGGGGAAGACCACCCGCATCAATCTGAAGACGCGGGTGCCGGTTCATCTCACCTATCTGACCGCCTGGATCGGCGAGGGGGGAACGGTGAATTTCCGCGACGATATCTATGGCCGCGACGCGCGTCTGGCAAAGGCCCTGAACGTCGGGTCGTGATGGTGGATCAGCGGTTTGCGAACTTGCGGGCCAGTAAGGCATCCAGCGAGATTCGCCCGGCTCCCTGAACCACCAGCACGAACAGCAGAAATACCCAGAGCAGCCGCTGGTCCCAGATGGCAGCATCCTGGATGCGGTCAAAGGGTGCGCCGATGGTGGCCGGCTCGGCACCATGACCGGTGATGTCGACAAAGGTCATGACGGCGATGAAGATGATCATGCCGAGGCTGGCCAGCCGGGTGAACAGACCAATGACGATGGCCATGGGCAGCAGCACCTCACCCAGGGTCCCGGCCAGCACGATCAGTTTGTAGGGAAAGACGGCGATGGCATCGATATTATAGCCTGCGGCCTCTGCGACAGCAGGCAGCATCTGGGCATAGGCCCCGATCTCCGGGATCAGGATACCGGGAAACCCGCTGCCGACCTTGGTTGCGGCGGAGTTCAGGAAATAGACCAGCAACACGCTGGCAAAGGCCAGCCGGGCAGCCAGACCGACACCCCATCCGGCAAGCCGTTCCGACAGCCAGCCAAAGACGACATCATGCCATGTTTTCAGACGATCGATCATTGCCGCTTGTCCCCTGTTGTTCTGTCAGAATGCTGTTCGCCAATTCCGGTAACAAGCCCCATCGTGAAGGCGGCTCCCAGCAAGCCGGGAAGGACGGCCGGACCCTCGTCGCCCAGTGACTCCGTTGCGTTGCCGAGGCTGGCACCCGAGGCTAGGTCCCGGTAGAAGCCGTAGGCACCGGCATCCGCCCGGTGAAGTTCGACCGTCAGTTCCGGGCGCAGGATAATGGCCCGTTCCGCTCCGGCGCTGGTTTTCAGGTCCGGGGGGCTGTCGTCCGTTTGATGCGCCTGCCAGATCGAGACCACCGGCCAGTCACTCGCCAGCAATCGCAGCGACGGGTGCAGGATCAGCCGCCGGTCTGCAAGCTCTGCCGGATCGATCCCGGCCAGCGCGTTGATTGTCAGGGGGGCGGCATCTGCGGCGTTCAGGCTCTCGGCCATGGCCCGTTCAAGTTTCGCCATATCAGAGAGATAAGCCAGGCTTTGGGCGGGCGGAAACCCGGCAATGAACGCCGGGAAAGTTGCGCCATAAGCCAGCAGGACAGGCGTTTGCGGTGGTTCGCGGCGAATGTAGTCCGCGGCCATCGCCCGGAAGAATTCTTCCCCGACCAGCGCCTGCACCACCGGAAACCCGTCTGCCAGCGCGTCGGTCAGGCTGCTGATGTGATTGTTGCGATAGACATTGAAACGCCTCCCCGCCGCAGACTGCCCGGGGCCTGCCGTGAAGCCGGGGACCGGCAGATGCGGTGCGGGAAGGGTGGCGGCAAAGATCGCCTGTTCATCCGGCCAGGGCATGTTGCATCTCCCGCTCATCATGGGCCCCGGCCTGTTTCAGCATCACGACGGCTTTGGTTGATTCTGCCAGCAGAACATCAAGTGCGGGGATTTCGTCATCCCATTCGATCAGCGTCGGCAACGGTCCGCCAGCGCGGATAACCCGCTCAAACAATGCCCAGACCTGAAGATCGACGCAGCGGTCATGGCTGTCGATCAGCAGCCGGTTCCCCGTCTCATCCCGGTCCTCTGCATGTCCGGCGAGGTGAATCTGGCCGGCGCAGTCGAGTGGAAAGGCGGTCAGCCAGTCGCCGGGGTCGGTTTGCTGATTGGTACAGCTGACCACGACATTGTTGATGTCGAGCAGCAGCCCGCACCCGGTGCGTCGGGAAATCTCTGCCAGAAAGGCAGGTTCATCAATATCACTGCCGGTGAAGCGGAGATAGGTTGACGGATTTTCCAGCAGCATCCTGCGGCCAAGAAAGTCCTGAATTTCAGAGATATGGTCGCAGACCAGTTCCAGCGTTTCCGCTGTATAGGGCAGCGGCAGCAGATCATTGAAAAACCGGCCGCCATGTCCGGACCAGGCCAGATGTTCTGAAAACCGGACAGGCTCATAGCGGTCGACCAGCTGTTTCAGGCGGATCAGATGATCGCGGTCCAGCGGGTCTGCCCCGCCAATCGACAGACCGACCCCGTGCAGGGAGATATCGTGTTTCTGCCTGATCCGGGTCAGGTAATGGTGCGCCGGCCCGCCTTCGCACATGTAATTCTCGGGATGCACCTCAAACCAGCCAACGGCAGGAGGTGAGGCCAGAATTTCCTCGTAATGCCGGGCTTTCAGACTGATACCGACCAGATTACTGGCTTGATCGCTCATGAACAGGGCCCGGGGTGAGAGGGGTCTGGAGATGCAGACGGTCTGCCTCCGGGGCACACTGTCTGCCCCCCGGAGGTGATTGTCCGCATCAGGCTTTCGGAAGGTCCCGTTTGAGTTCTGTCAGGCTGCCCGCCCGGTCGCCCGGCAGGTCTATGGTGGTACAGGTACCCTTGGGCACCAGTGTCCAGGCATTGCCCTGATAATCAACCTTGGAGGTTCCGGCACAGGTGGTTCCGGCACCGGCCTTGCAATCATTTTTGCCGGCGAGGGAAACGCCGTAGCATTTCTCCTTGTCCGCAGCGAGTGCGGCTGTCGGGCCAAATCCGGTGGTGGCGACGGCAACGGCACCGGCGAGAATGGCAGCAGTAGCAAGTTTGGAGCTCATGGAGATTTCCTCTGTCCTGAAGTTTATGTAACGGGCCTATCATAACCTTCCCGCAGGGTAAGGCTTCTCAACTCGCAACACGAAAGCTTGAGGACATCGCGAGCAGGCGAACAGAGGTTGCTCCGGTTCAGGCTGCCGCGGCCCTGACATCGGCGAACAGCCGCAGGAAGTTGCCGCCGAGAATTTTTGCACTGACCGTGTCGGAGTAACCGGCCTGTCTGAGCATCTCCGGCAGGCGGCCAAAGGGCTCAAAATCGGGGAAGACCTTCTTGGCGGCACCGGCGAACTGGTCGGTGCCGATGGCAACCGAATCCTCGCCGATTGCGTCGACAAGCCGGACAATCTGTTCGACATAGGCATCCAGTGTCGAAAAGCGGAATCCGCAGGCCCAGACGCCGATGACACCACCGGCCCCGGCAACCGAACGGGCATGTTCGGTCGAGACCATGCGGGGATGCGGGTCGTCCGGCATTTGCAGGCAGGTATGCGAAATCATCACCGGCGCCCTGCTGATCGCGACAGTGTCACGGGTCATCGCTTCCGGAGCATGGGCAAGGTCGATGACCATTCCCAGGCGGTTCATTTCGGCAACATATTCACGGCCAAACCCGGTCAGGCCGTGATGGCGTTCCGGCTCGGTCTGGATATCGCCAAGCTCGTTGATCCGGTAATGCACGGGCTGCATCGACCGCACCCCCCGTTTGTAGGCGGCTTCGACCCGGCCGAGATCACCATCGAGATAATCCCCGCCCTCAATGGCCTTGATGACCGCCGGACCCTGCGGCAGGTCGCCGCTGTCGAGCATGACGCCGAGACCGTCTTCCTCAATCGCGGCGTCCAGCCGGTCGAGCTGTTGCCAGGTATGGTCGTACAGCTCGTCCTTTTCCGGCTCGCGGACACAGCGCAGCAGGCCGGTTTCATCGCGTTTGATGACCTTGTTGTCAGCCACCACGCTGGCAATGGTCAGGTCCAGACCGGCGGTGCGCATGCCGTCGGCGAGGGGCCCGACTTCCTTGCGGCCATAGACTCCGGTATGGCTGTGGATATCAATGACAGGGACGGACATCTGCTTATCTCCCCACCGCATAGCCCTGCATCCCGCGCGGGTTTGCAGCAGCTTTCAGCATCTTGCCGTCACGACGTGCGGCCACCAGCCGGCCTTCCGACCAGTCTCCGCCGACCTCGACCACATGGCCGCGGCGTTTCAGTTCGTCAATTGTCGCCTGCGGGAAGCGGCCTTCCAGCACCAGCTTGCCGGGATGGGCAGCCCGGGGGTGGAAGGACGAGATGAAATGTTCGGAATGGAAGTTCGGGCAATCGATGGCTTCCTGCAGGTTCATGCCGTGATCGAGATGATGCAGCAGCAGGCCGACCTGCCACTGGTCCTGCTGATCGCCGCCGGGGGTGCCGAAAGCCATCACACCTTCGCCATCCTGCAACATCATCGACGGGGTCAGCGTGGTGCGCGGGCGCTTGCCCGGCATCAGGGCAGACGGGTGTTTCGGATCCAGCCAGAACATCTGGGCGCGCGAGCCGAGACACATGCCGAGTTCCGGAATGGTCGGCGAGGAATGCAGCCAGCCGGCGCTTGGTGTGGCCGAAACCATGTTGCCCCACTGGTCGATCACATCGACATGGCAGGTATCGCCCTTGGCGGTGCCCAGCTTGCCGGTGGTCGGCTCGCCGGTACCCGGTGCGATATCGGCGTTTACCCGTTCACAGGCAGCCGCGTAATCCGGCGGCGTGCCATAGCCCGGAATACTGCCCGGGCGCAGTTCCAGTGACGCCGTCTCGCCGATCAGGGCACGGCGGGCGTCGTTATATTCCTTCGACAGCAGGGTTTTCATCGGCACATCGACATGATCCGGATCACCATAGAAGGTATCCCGGTCGGCAAAGGCCAGCTTGGCCGCCTCGACGACGGTATGCACGTAATCCGGGCCGGTCGGATCCATCGAGGCGATGTCAAAGCCTTCGAGAATGGCAAGCTGCTGCAACAGGGCCGGGCCCTGACACCAGGCATCGCCCTTGCAGATCGTGTGGCCGCGATAACTGAAGGTCAGCGGATCCTCGATCGGGGCGCGGTAACCGGCCAGATCGGCAGCGGTGAGAACACCGGCATGGCGTTCGCCGGAGGAATCCATCAGTTCATTGCGGTTGAAGGCCTCAATGCTTTCGGCGATGAACCCGTCATAGAAGCAGGCCCGCGCCCTGATGATTTCCTGCTCCCGCGATCCGCCCTTCGATTCACGGACCACCCGTTTCCAGGTGTCTGCCAGCTTCGGATTGCAATGCAGGGCGAAGGCTTCCGGCACCTTGCCGCCCGCCAGCCAGAGTTCGGCAGAAGTCGGCCATTCATCCCGGAACAGATCGGCCACGGTCTCGATGGTCTTGATGACGTTGGGGACCAGCGGCGCGCCGGTTTCGGCATAATAGATCGCCGGTGCGATGACATCTTCCAGCCGCATGGTGCCGTGATCTTCCAGCATGGTCAGCCAGGCATCCGGTGCTGCGGGGACGACGGCGGCCAGAAAACCTGCGCCCGGAACCAGATCAAGGCCCAGGCTGCGGTAATGTTCAATCGTGGCGCCCTTTGGTGCGGGCCCCTGACCGCAGATCATTTTTGTGGTCCGGGTCTTCGCGTCATAGGTCAGGATCGGGGCATCGCCGAGGGGGCCGTTGAGGTGCGGTTCAACCACATTCAGGACAAATCCGGCACAAACCGCGGCATCGAACGCATTTCCGCCACGTTCCAGTATTCCCATGGCGGCTGACGAGGCGAGCCAGTGTGTTGATGTCACGACACCGAAGGTGCCGAGGATCTCCGGTCGGGTGGTGAAGGCCGGGCCGGGGCCTTTGGGCGTAACACTGGGGGGGACGGCAGATTTGGTCATGGGTGATTTTCCGTTACGGGCAGAGGGTTGGACAGAGGCTGTCTTTAGGTTATGTCAGTCAATCCGTTTGATCCTGAACCGGCAAGATCATTTTCCGGCATACGGTATGGGACTTAACTGTTGATGACGAGAGCCGCATTGCTGGCGGTGGCCGGACTGGCTGCCCTGTCAGCCTTAATTTACCCGGCAGGCCCGGTGCAGGCACAGTTGCTGCCCTGCAGGGAGATATCGCTGGTTGTACCCTGGAATCCCGGCGGCGCGACCGATGTCCTGTTCCGTATTCTGGCCGAACGCTACAATCTTGCCGGTCATACGCCGGCCCTGAAAGTGCGGAACGTCGCCGGCGAGCGGGGCCTTGCGGGTGCACGTCTGGTCGCAGAGGCGGCACCTGACGGCTGTCTGATGCTGGCGGCGCATGATTTTGTGACACTGGAGCGTCTGGCGGACAACACGGATATTGCGGCCGATGCCTTCGCACCGGTTGCCCGGGTAGCCTCAACGCCCCTGCTGATTGCGGTCTCCGTAAAGTCCGGCATCCGGTCGGTCCCTGATCTTGCGGCCTTCGCTAAACCGGCAAACGGGGCAGCCCCGAAGCTGGTTGCCGCCGGCCATCCCGGATCGGTCGATTATTTCGCCATACAGGCGCTGACCCAGATGATCAGCGTCTCACCCGAATTTCGCAGTTATCAGAACCCGCGGCGGATGGTGCGGGCGCTGATCGACGGTGATATTTCGCTGGCCGAAGTCGGGCCGGGTGCGGCAGCGGCAGCCATGGCGAACGGATCATTCCGGCTGCTTGGCGTCACCTCTGCGCAGCCGGTTGACGAATTTCCCGGTCTGCCGACGTTCCGCGCTCAGGGAATCGATTTTGTCTATGAACTGGAACGCGGCATCTTCGCGCCGAAGGGCACCCCGGCACCGGTTATTCAGGCGATTGCCGGCAATATCGCGGACCTGATGGCGGGTCCGGAGATGCAGGCTATCCTGAAAGAAAAAATGACCCGTGCTACCTATCTCGGTCCGTCGGATTTTGCAGACCGGCTGGCCCGGGCCGCCGAAGCCTGGAAATCCGTCAGCAGCCGGATCGGTACCGGAAAAAGCTGACAGCTCTGCGATCCCGGCCCGTTGAGTTGTGCGTTTAATCACTTCTCAACCCGTAGTGTGATGGTATGACAACCTGTCAGCCAACCGGTTTTGGCCAGTTGTGTGACATCGCGGGGCAGTATCGGATCAGAGATGGCGATCAAGAGCGTCTCATGGATGGATGAAAAGAAGCTCGACTGGCGCAAGGTCAGCCAGGACGAGGTCGACGAAGCCTATGCGCTGCACAAGCTGTTCGTGAACGGCAAGTCCGGCGGCAAACGGATGAATTTCTCGATGGCTGATCTCAGCTATCTCAATCTGTCAAAATACGACCTGTCGAATTCGGAACTGACCGGCTGCCGTCTGCATGAAACCAATCTGGATGAAGTGCTGCTGGTCAGTGCCAACCTGTTCTCTGCCGATTTCCGCAAGGCCAGTCTGCGGGGGGCCAATCTCTCCAAGGCCGATATCCGTGGCGCCAGCCTGCGCGGAGCCGACCTGACCGGATCGACCATGGTCGAGAGCGATCTGCGTGACGGGGTGATGCTGAAATCCGACAAGCGGGGCAACCTGCAGCGCATTTTTGAGGATTCCGACGGTGCCCAGCTGCAGAATGCCAAGATCCGGCATGCGGACCTGACCGGTGCCAAGATGTCGAACGCCTTTGTCATTCAGACCGACCTGACCGATACCATCCTGAAGGGTGTGAAGTTCATCCGGGCCGATCTGCGCAACGCCAACCTGACCGGGTCCAACCTTGAAGGGGCCGACCTGTCGGAAGCCAATCTCGACGGTGCCGTCTTTTCCGGGGCGATCATGCTGGGGGCTGTGCTGAACGGCACGCATATGGCGGGGGCAAACCTGCTGGGGGCGATCCTCGATTATCGTGATCTGAAGAAAGCGGATATTACCAACGCCCTGCTGCCGACCCAGATGGACGGGCTTGAGAGCAAGCTGCGGGATATCCTCATCAACCATTCGAAATGGGTCGATAGCGGTGGCCGGGATGGCGAACAGGCGGATTTCAGCCGTCATGACCTGCGCGACAAGGATTTGCGGCGGGTCAATCTGGGAACGGCGAAATTCGAATATTCCGTCCTCGCAGGCTGCAATTTTGCTGCGGCGATGCTGGTGATGTCGGATTTCGGGTTCGCCGACATGCGCAAGGCCGACCTGAAACAGGCGGATATGCGGGGTGCGAAATTCTGCCGCGCCAATCTCAGCGGGGCCGACCTGACCGGCGCACGTCTCGGCCCGATGAGCATCCGCGGCACCATGGAATATGTCTGGCCGACCGACCTCAGCCTGTCACGCCTGACCGGGGCCATCCTGCGGGGGGCCGACCTCAGCCATGTCAATTTCGAGGGTGCGAACCTTGAAGGGGCCGACCTGCGCGACGCCGACCTCAACGGCGCCAACCTCCGCGACAGCTTCTGCAAGGGCGCCGACTTCCGGGGCGCCAACGTCCGGGACATCGACATCCGCGGCGCCCAGAAGATCGATCTGGACTAGACCGGGACAGCTGTCATTCGATGGCGGCTCGCGGAGCCGTTTCAGGATGCCCTAGACCGGCCTCTCTGCACCTCCTCATCCTGAGCCCGTTTCAGAATCTGCCCGCTTCACTTCCCCCGGTTCACATCCCCCATGTCGCGTCCGGTGCAACTGATGTCGCGAATTGCCAAGCGTTGCCCCTGATGTAAATGGTCAAGTGCGACATCCTGCTCCGGGCTTGCCGGGGCCGTATGTTGTCGCGCTGACCAGTGGTCGCCGCCGGGGGGAGAGAGCAGATGAACAGTCATGCACGGGTCGTTGTCATCGGGGGCGGGGTTGTCGGTGTTTCCACCTTGTACCATCTGGCCAGAAAGGGCTGGTCGGATGTGGTTCTGCTGGAACGCAAGGAACTGACATCCGGATCGACCTGGCATGCGGCGGGCCTGCTGCCGCTGTTCAACATGTCCTATTCGGTCGGGCAGATTCACAAATATTCGGTCCGGTTCTATCACGAACTGCAGGAAGAAACCGGACAGGATGTCGGCTTCAAGACCGTCTCCAACATCCGCCTGGCCACCAACCGTGACCGCATGGATGAATATTATCAGTATGCCGGGGTGGCCGAGACCATTGGCGTGAAGGTGAATTTCCTGACCCCGGACGAGGTGAAGGAAATCTGGCCACTCTGTAATATCGAGGGGGTTGTCGGGGCGATCCAGCACCCGGATGACGGCTATATCCAGCCGGCGGATCTGACACAGGCGCTGGCCAGGGGGGCAAGGTCACGGGGCGCGACCATCCATCGCAATACAGCGGTGATTGCCATTGAGCGCACATCGGGCGGTGAATGGCTGGTGAAAACCGACAAGGGGGATATCACCTGTGAACATATCGTCTCGGCGACCGGCAATTTTGCCCGCCGCACGGGCGCCATGGTTGGCCTCGATATTCCGGTTATCCCGGTTGAGCATCAGTATATCGTCACCGATGCGCATCCGGATATTGTTGCCCGCAAGGAACAGGGGCTGCCGGAAATGGGTGTGCTGCGCGGCTCTGACGGGGCCTGGTACATGCGCGAGGAACGGGGCGGCCTGATCCTCGGACCCTATGAGAAGGGAGCGCCCTGCTGCTATCTGGACGGGCCGGATGACAATTCCGAATATGAGCTGTTTCAGGAAGATCTGGAGCGGCTGGAACCGCATATCGAGGATGCCGTCAATCGTGTCCCGGCGTTCGGCGAGGTTGGCGTCAAGCAGGTCTATAACGGCGCGATCTGCTACACGCCGGACGGCAGCCCGATCATCGGCCCGGCCTGGGACAAACCGAATTTCTGGCTGAATGAGGGCCACAGCTTCGGAATCACCGCCGCCGGGGGTGCCGGATGGCAACTGGCGGAATGGATGGTTGAGGGGGAACCGACCATCGACATGCTGGGCGTCGACCCGCGGCGCTATGGTGATTATGCGACGAAAAGCTTCCTGCGGAAAAAGAACGAGGAAGCCTATGCCAATGTCTTCACCATCCATTTCCCGGATGAGGAGCGTGAAGCCGGAAGGCCCCTGCGCACGGCCCCCTGCTATGACCGGCTGAAGGCGCTGGGCGCGGTATTCGGCCAGAAATTCGGCTGGGAACGGGCGAACTGGTTCGCGCCGGAGGGTGTGCCGAGAGAAGATGACTGGTCGTTCCGCCGCTCGAAATGGTTTGAACATATCGGCAATGAATGCCGCAACGTGGCGGAGAATGTCGGCCTGCTGGACATGTCCGCCTTCGCCAAATGCCGGATTTCCGGGCCGGGGGCGGAGGCCTTTCTGGATCGTCTGGTGGCCAACCGGCTGCCGAAGAAGATTGGCCGGGTGGGGCTCTGCCATGCCCTGAACAGCCGGGGCGGCGTACATTCCGAATTCACCATCATGCGGGAGGCGGAAGACAGCTTCTACCTTGTCTCCGCCGGCGCGATGCAGCGTCTCGATCATGACTGGCTGCACAGGCATATGCCGGATGACGGCTCTGTCCGGTTTGATCATCTGACCAGCCAGTACGGCGTGCTGGTGGTTGCCGGTCCGAAAGCCCGCACCCTGATGGAGCGGGTTTCCGATACGGATTTCTCCGCGGCTGCCTTCCCCTGGCTGACCGGAAAATGGATCGATGCCGGGCTGGCTCCGACAATGGCGCTGCGGGTGAATTTTGTCGGGGAACTGGGCTGGGAACTGCATCACCCCATCGAATATCAGAACCATATTTTTGACGCCCTGATGGCCGCGGGAGCCGATCTCGGCATCCGGCCGTTCGGCATCCGCGCCATGGACAGCATGCGGATGGAAAAATCCTATCGCCTGGTCGGCACGGAACTGTCGATTGAATATGCGGCCTATGAATCCGGCCTCGACCGGTTCGTGCATCCGAACAAGGGGGATTTCATCGGGCGTGATGCGCTGATGCAATGGCGCGAGCGCGGGTTTGAAAACAGCTTTGTGACGCTGGAAGTGCATGACGTTACGGATGCCGATGCGCTGGGCAACAATCCGATCTATCAGGACGGCAAGCTGGCCGGCCGGGCGACCAGCGGGAATTACGGCTTCCGGACCGGCAAGTCACTAGCGCTGGCGATGGTGCGACCGGATCTCGCCATCGAAGGTAGCTGCTTCGACATCCGCATTCTCGACCGGATGTACAAGGCTACCCTGATCGGCGAAAGCCCCTATGATCCGGATAATGCCCGGCTGCGAGGTTAGGAAGTCCGGGATCTGCTTTGAAGGGCCACGAGTTGCCGCGGCTGATCAGCCGATGGTACGATTGACGATGTTCCGCAGGCGCTTCAGCTCTTCATACTGTTCCTGCAATTCGGCGATACGCAGGCTCTTGTCGATCATCGACTGGGCCAGTCTTGCGTCCGGCATCAGGCTGCAGAGCAGGCGGAAAGGCACATCCTGATGACGTTCCGTCGCGGCGGCGCGGACAAAGTCCTTCACCCGCAGGAAGCTCATGGAAACCTCGCCCGGATGATCGATGACATCATCATGGTCGGCAATCAGTTTGCGGGCATCCTCACAGACCTCGGTGACCAGTTCCTCTCTCAGCTTGCGCAGATGCTCCGCCTGTTGCGGGGTTTCCCGCCCCGGCTCGTTGCCGGCAATCTTGCCGACGCCCAGCCCGCCACCGATGATGGTTATCGCCATGGGCCGGCCCTCCGGATATCTGGGGACATGATCACGATGCCAGGCTGCCGATCTGGTGGCGCAACTGGTCGCAGGTCTGGGTGATGGAGCGTTCAACCGCCTCCATGAACCAGTCCGGCAACATGGTGCAGGTTGCATCGAGGGTTGTGCGGTTGGTGGCGACGATGGCGCGGAGGCTGTCGGATGGTTCGGTCAGCCGGTCCAGTACAAGGAACGAATAGATGGCGTCATCAAGATAGCCGATAATGCCGAATTCATTTTCCGGAATCAGATCGAACGGCATGATCAGATAATTGAAGGCGGAGGCGGCCAGCAGCCTGTCCTCCGGCAGGTTGGTTGCATCCTCGACATAATCGCCGAGCGGCCCGATCAGTTCGGTCAGCGCCACGATCAGCGAGCGGATTTCACGGGCATCCTCATCTGACAGGGTCTCGAACACACGCCGGACGATTCCGGGGTCGAAATCCTGATCTGCGAGTTCTTTTATATGCCTGACGCAAATCGCGGCACTTTGTCTCAAGATATCAATCATGGCCAGATCCTTCACTTTGCCGC
This sequence comes from Rhodospirillales bacterium, assembly GCA_040219025.1. Classification (GTDB taxonomy): domain Bacteria; phylum Pseudomonadota; class Alphaproteobacteria; order Rhodospirillales; family HT1-32; genus HT1-32. The sequence continues at coordinate 597,264 of JAVJTE010000020.1, forward strand.
CTCGTAGGCGGTAAGTCGTTCTTCATATTTTGCGGATAAGCGTTCCATGTCGGCCACCAGTGCCGCCCATGTCCGGTCGAGATGATCTTCAAGCATCTGCATCTCGGCCTTGCGTTCTTCGACGGCGGTATCAAGCTCGGCTTTCAGGCGGGCGACAATGTCGGCGCCACTGTCCCCGATCCGGCCGGCAACGCTCAGCGACCGCGCATTCATCAGGCCGGACAGCATCTCCTGCAGATCGGGAATGCCGCTGCGCTCGGTAAAGGCGGGCTTGTCGAGCAGCACGCCCTTCAGATAACGCGCATAGGAGACCAGAAAGACCTGAGGTTCGAGCCCGATGGTGTCATTCATCTGCTGCAGGATGAACCCGAGCAGATCCTGAATGATGGTCTCATAGGCTTCGCGGTGAGAGAGCACCAGACTGAGCCTCGATTTCAGGTCGAAACCCGGCGCTTCCTGAAGCAATTCGAGGAAATCAAGTTCTGACCGGCGCAGATGGCCAACACCCGGATCATGCACCAGCATCAGGTGATCAGCCTTCGGAAGCAGGTCAGCCAGCTTTTCAGGCAGCCGGTTCGAACCGTTCTCGGGCAGATGATAGCTGGTATAGCAGATGCCCTTGATTTCCATGCTGACAACATCGTCGTCGAGCCCGGATTCCTTGAAGGACCCGGTACCCGAGGCATCGGTCAGTGCATTCAGCAGGGCACCCTTTCCGGCCCGCCGGTGTCCGGCAACCAGAATATTCATCACCGCGTCATCCGGGTTCGCGATCTTCGCGAACTGATCAACCAGATGAGGTTGCGATATATACGTTTTCAGCCGCGCAACCGCGACCTCAGAAAAGACATCTTCCACCCGTTTTCCCTCCAGCGACCGCGACCTTATCAGCAAAGCGCGGTCGCATACAATCATCAGCCGTCATCGCCGGTTAATTGGCCGGCAGCGACAGCCCTGCCGGATCCGGGAGGTCAGGAACCGATCCGCAACGGTGCGACAAGACCGCGCAGGGCAGCGATGACACTCAGCGGGGTCAGCTTGCCGGTCGCCGGGTTTTCCGGTGACGGCACACCCTCGATTTTCATGGTGAACCGGGTTGAATCGGCATCAACCGTGATGGTGTGGGTGTTCCGGTCGACGGTCGGATCTGCATAAAGCCGGATCGTCGTCTTGTCCGGGCCAATTCCGGCGAGGCTGAGGGCGACCGCAACATTGACGTTTGCAGGAAAGCCCCTGACCGCCTCGCGGGCGGAGCCTTCAAAGATCACTGTCGGCTCCTTGATGGCGTCCAGGTCAATGTTGTTCTGCGTGATGTAGGGGGCACCTTTCAGGCCGCGGGGCGGCTTGCGGGTTTCCATCGTGACCGAGAATACTTCTCCCTCCGAGGCGCCGCGGACCGCATCAAGGCCGAGCAGGGCACCGCTGGGTACATGAATCCGCCCGCCGGTTTTCTGTGCCAGATCAACCAGCTCCATATGATCGAGCAGGGCGCCGACGCTGAGCGGCATGAAGATTTTTCCGGCTTCCAGCGCCGGACGCCCGATCTCCGCGAACAAGCGGGCCGGGACAGATTCGACGATGATATCAGCCTTCGTGGCCAGCCCGGCGAGGTCGGTCACTTCGGGCGGGCTGGCAAAGTCTGCGACCCGTTCTGCGGCCCGTGCCGGATCGCTGGCTGCGACGGCGACAAGCCGGCAACCGGGAATGCCGCCCTGGTCCAGTACCCTGGCAACTTTCATGCCGATTGCACCCAGGCCGCCGATTGCGACCGTCATCTCGCCTGTCTTTGTCATGCTGTTTTTTGTCCTGCCGTTTGATTCAGCGTGCAATTTGGCTAACCTGTTCGACCTGTGCAATAGAACTCTTGAGGAAATCAAGCAACAGACCGCACATACATTGCCTTCATCCGGCATGGGAAAGCCGGATGATTTCTAAGAAATCAGGGAGACTTCAATGCTACGTAAAACACTCATCGCGGCGACAGCTGCACTGACCCTCACCGGCCTTGGCGCGACGACAGCCGGGGCTGCTGACCTGTCCTGCGGCACGGCCAAACTGATTGTGCCCTGGGGCGCAGGTGGCGGTACCGACATCATTTTCCGCATTTTTGTCGAGGAAGTGAACAAGGACGGAAAGTCGCCGCAGCTGCAGGTTGTCAATGCACCCGGACAGGGCGGCAACAAGGGCGCGAAAGAAGCCCGCAAGGCAGATCCGGACGGCTGCACGCTGTTCGCCATTCATCAGAGCGCGATCACCAGCTTCTTCACCGGTCGTGTTGATTTCACCTGGGACGCATTTGAATCCATTTCACTGCTGACCCGGACCCCGGCCATTATCGGCGCGTCGAAGAATGTGCCTTACAACGATATTGGCGGTCTGGTCGAAGCGGCGAAGGCCGCACCGGGAACGATTCTTGCCGGCGGTACGCTGGGTTCCACCAGCCATTTCGTCTTCCTGCTGCTGGAAGATGCGACGGGCGCAAAGTTCAAGCATGTCTCGTATGACGGCACGCGTGAACGGATGACTGCGCTGCTGGCTGACAACATCAAGCTCGGCGAAATCAATCTCGCTTCTGCCAAAAAGTATATCCAGACCAGCGAACTGAAGGCACTGGGTATCACCACGGAAGAACGCAATGAGGAAATCCCCGGCGTCAAAACGCTGAAGGAACAGGGCTATGATCTGGTCTATGGCACCGACCGTGGTGTCATGGCACCGAAGGGCACCCCGGCTGACGTGGTTGCCATGTGGGGCGACCGCTTTGTTGCGGCCTGCAAAAGCCCGGCCATCAAGAAGCAGATGGAGGCCAAGGGCTCGCTGACCTTCTGCACCACCCCGGCTGAGACTGCCAAGTACTGGCAGGATACCTACACAAAGTGGGAACAGCTGGCGATCAATGTCGGCATGTACAAGAAATAGGCTGATGCTTCGCCGTCCCGGATATTTCCGGGGCGGCGTCCTGTTTCAGGGGAGACGATATTTTCTCCGGACCGGGTCTGCCCGGCGGCCGGCGAATGATGTCGGGAACCCGGCTTTCGTGACCAATACGCCCAGGGGGGATGCGCCATGGCCGGTCTTAACCGTGATGCGCTGACGGCAATCGTTCTGCTGATTGTCGAGGCTGTTTTTCTGCAGCAGACATTCCAGATTCGTGAAATGTCGTTTGCGACAATGGGCGCCGATGTATGGCCCAGGGCAATTCTGATCCCGTTGATACTCTGCACGCTCGGCTATCTCGCGCAGTCACTGCGCCGGGGCCCAGACGTGGTGGCATCAGAAAATGCCGAGGCGGGAGAGACGGTAGCCGACGGCAACTGGCTGTACCGCTATCGTAACGTCTTCTTCTGTTACGGCCTGTTCCTCGCCTTTCTGCTGACGCTCGATTTCTTCGGCATGCTGATCGGGGGCATACTTTTCGTATTTCTGGCCCTGACGGCCATGGGCGGGGCCTCTCCCCGTGCGCTGGCCCTGCATGCTCTTATTGCTGTCGTGGCGGTGGGAGCAATGTGGTCGATTTTTACTTTTGCGCTTCGGGTGATCCTGCCTGAAGGCGTCATTCTTTCGACCTGGTAGGGGAAGCGCATCATGTGGATTGAAAACGTACTTGGTGCTGCCGACGCGGTCTTCCAGCTCAAGAACATGCTGCTGATGACCATCGGTGTTCTGGCCGGCCTGATTGCCGGGGCGATTCCCGGTTTCACGATTACCATGGCGGTGGTGCTGACCCTGCCATTCACTTTTGCCCTTTCCCCGATCGAGGGGCTGTCGACGATGATCGGGGTTTTCGTCGGTGGTCTGTCCGGCGGCCTGATGTCCGGTGTTCTGACCGGTATTCCGGGTACGCCATCGTCGGTCGCGACCACCTTCGACGGTTTCCCCATGGCCCGCAACGGTCGTCCGGGACTGGCGCTGGGTATCGGTGTCTGGTCGTCTTTTGCGGGCGGTGTGATTTCGGCCATTATGCTGATGTCGCTGGCACCACAGCTGGCAAAGATCGGCCTTGAATTCGGCCCCAACGACTATGTGTCGCTGGTGCTGTTCGCGCTGACCATTACCGCCTCGCTGGCCGGTGAGCAGCTGCTGAAAGGCATGATCGCCGGGCTGATGGGTCTGTTGCTGGCGACCATCGGCGAAGATTCCGTCAACGGGATCGAGCGGCTGAGCTTCGGTATGGAATTTCTGGAAAGCGGGTTTGCTTTCCTGCCCGTGCTTGTCGGTCTGTTCGCCTTCAGCCAGCTGATGAGTGACGTTGCCAACCGGGATGAGGCGCGCGGCCGCCTGATGGATGCCGGCGCAAAATCTGTCCGGGTCGAACATCTGGCGGCCATCAGGGAGATCATCAGGAACTGGGCGCATCTGGTCCGCTCCTCGCTGATCGGTGCCTTCACCGGCATCCTGCCGGCGGCGGGAGGCTCGATCTCGAATATTCTGGCCTATGACCAGGCCAAGAAGGCAGACAAGAATCCGGAGAAGTTCGGCACCGGTGTGCCTGCGGGTATCATTGCTTCGGAAAGTGCCAACAATGCGACGGCCGGCGGGGCCCTGATCACCATGATGGCGCTGGGTATCCCCGGCGATATCGTCACGGCGGTGATGCTGGGTGCGCTGCTGATCCATGATGTGGTGCCCAGCCCGAGCTTTATCGGCGATCAGCCGAAACTGGCCTATGGCATTTTCATCGCCTTTTTCTTTGCCAATTTCCTGATGCTGGCGGTGCAGTCTGTTGCCCTGCGGGGCTTCCTGCTGGTCACCAAGGCCCGGATGTATGCGCTGGCCTCGGTCATTCTCTGCTTCTGTGCCATCGGGGTTTTCGCGCTGCACAACTCGACCTTTGATATCTGGACATTGTTCATTTTCGGTATTCTGGGATATGGCATGCGCCTGCTGGGCTTCCCGCTGGCGCCGATGATTCTGGGGGTGGTGCTGGGGCCGATTGCCGAGGTCTGGCTGAACCGGGCGGTCTCATCGGATTCCGACCCGACGCTCTATTTCACCCGCCCCTGGTCGCTGTTCTTCATCTTGATTGCCTGTTTTTCCATCGCCTTCCCCTGGTACCAGAAGGCAAAAAAGGCCGGTAAGGGCTGGGCTGATTACTTCATCCCCGGGCTTTGCGCGGTGCTGTCCATACCGCTGTTCATGATGGAGGGAACGGTCCGCCCGATTGTCGCCGGCGCCCTGATTCTCGTCGCCATCTGGATTATCGTGAAGCAGCGCAAAGCGGCTGGCTGATCGTAGTGTGAGGTGGTTCTTCGAGACGGTACTGACGTCCCTCCTCAGAATGAGGTTCGGGTCAAATTCTCGTCCTGAGGAGCGGCAAAGCCGCGTCTCGAAGGACAAGTGCCCTACTGCTGGGCCTGCTGCAGTTCCCGGATGCGCTGTTCGGCGGTCTCGGCCTTTTCTGTTTCGCCCAGTACCCGCCAGGCGCGAGCGAGGCGTTGCCAGCCGGCAAGGTCGTCCGGTTCGTCCCTGAGGCGGGCCTCAAGGCCCTCGACCATGGAGCGGATCATTTCCATTCGCTCGTCCGGGGTCATTTCCTGCGCCGCTTCCATCTGCTCGCGGGTTGGCCCGCCGCTGGCCGGGGCGGTCATTTCGTCCGGCAGTCTTGCGTCGCTGTTTGCGGCCAGCTGGCGCATCTGGTCTTCCAGAAACGGCAGCCAGTCAGCGCCCGGCGGGGCCTTGCGGGCGAGGGCGGCCCAGCGTTCCATGCCTTCCGCCACATTGCCCTGCTGTACCGAGGCGAGGCCGATATAATAGACGGCGGCGGGATGGTCAGGGCTGAGAGCCTGCACCTGCCGGAACAGCTGCAATGCCTCCGGGCTGACCTGCCCGTTATTGATCACCATCAGGGTTTCGCCAAAATCGGTCATCAGGCCGATATTGCCGGGTGCCAGCTCGCTGGCACGGCGGAATGCCGGCAGGGATTCGGCATGGCGCTGCATGGCCGCGAGTGACCGGGCCAGCAGGGTCCAGCCTTCGGCATTGTCCGGGTCTTCGATCAGCCGCTGTCGCAGTTGCTCCAGAGCGTCGGCAAACTCCAGTGAGGATCCGGCACCTGCGGCTCTGGCGGCGGCTTCGCGTCGCTCCGTCAGTGGCTGGGCCGGCAGACCGGGGTTCCCCAGCGGCAGGTAGACGACGGTCGCCCCGATCGGCAGAATCAGGGCGATCAGGATCGCACCGACAATGGCCGGCCGCCGCGCGGTGGTAGCGGCATTGTCACGTTCCGCGTCCGCGGTCAGAATTCGCCGCTTGATTTCCGTGCGGGCGGCCTCGGCCTGCTCTGCATCGATGACACCCCGCGCCATATCCCGGTCGACCTCGTCCAGCTGGTCCCGATAGATCGCCAGATCATATTCGGCCCGGTCTATGCTGCGCCGGGTCGGTCGCAGCAGCGGCCAGAGGATGATGGCGATGACAGCCAGGGTCATCAGGGCGGCATATACCCACAACATGGTCTAGTCCCGTTCCTGTCTGTCGGGGTCAAGCGCCCGGAGGACGCGGGCTTCCTCGTCTGCGGTCAGCGCGGGCGGGGCGGATGACAGGGGTGTCTTGCGCCGGACGCGGACCAGCAGAATGCCCCCGGCGATCAGGAAAATCACGGCAGGACCGGCCCACAGCGCCAGCGTATTGGCCTGCACAGGTGGCTTCAGCAGCACATAATCACCATAGCGGTCGACGATGAACTCAAGTGCCTGATCATTGCTGTCCCCGGCGACAAGGCGTTCGCGCACCAGCACCCGCAGGTCGCGGGCCAGATCAGCGTTCGAATCATCAATGGACTGGTTCTGACAAACCAGACAACGAAGCTCTTTCGAGACCTCCCGCGCACGGGCTTCCAGCGCGGGGTCATCCAGCACCTCGTCCGGCATCACCGCAAGGGCGGGTGAGGCCAGCAGCAGGGCAAGTGCGATCAGCAGCCGGCGGGTCATTTCTGCAATGCCTCGATAGCCGGCAGGATGGATTTCCGGACATGTTCTTCCGTCAGCGGCCCGACATGTTTGAACCGGACGACACCGTTGCGGTCGATCACAAAAGTCTCCGGCACGCCATAGACCCCGAAATCAATGCCGACCCGGCCTGTCTGGTCAGCCCCGATGCGGTCATATGGATCGCCGAGTTCGGCCAGCCAGCGACGGGCATCCTCCGGTTTGTCCTTATAGTTCAGGCCCGCGACCTGAATATCGTCGCGTTCGGCCAGCGCCATCACCAGCGGATGTTCGGCCCGGCAAGGCAGGCACCATGAGGCAAAGACATTGACGACAGTCACCTGTCCCCGGAAATCGGCGGAAGCCAGACCCGGCCTGTCATGTCCCTCGATCGGATCAAGGGCAAATTCAGGGGCTGCCCGGTCGATCAGGGCTGAAGGCACGACCGACGCATCCTTGCCCAGTTGCAGATAGAACGCCGCGCCAAGGCCAGCCATGATCAGGGCCGGAATGAAATAAAGCAGCTTCCGCATTATTCTGCCGGGGCCGGGGCTGGTGACGGGGTGGCGCGCTTGCGCTGCGGGGCGCCGATCCGCAGACGACGGTCCGACAGCGAGACCAGACCACCGGCAACCATGATCAGGCAGCCAGCCCAGATCCAGGGCACCAGCGGGTTGAAATAGATCCGTGTCACCCATGTCCCCTGTGGCGTTTCGTCGCCGATAACCGCATAGAGGTCGCCGAGGAATGTGCTGCGGATGGCGGCTTCTGTCGTCTCGTTGCGCTCTACCGGGAAGAAACGTTTCTCCGGTTCCAGCACATCATAGACCTTGCCGTCATGGCGGACCGTAAAGGCCGCCCGGCGATACTGGTAGTTCGGTCCCTGTCCTTCGGTTACCGCGTCGAGGGTGAAGCTGTAGCCGGCGACATCGATGGCCTCGCCAATCGCCATCGCCTGAATTTTCTCCACCGTCCAGGCCGAGGATCCGGTGACACCGGCAACCAGAATGGCCACCCCGGCATGGCCCAGCAACAGGCCCCAGGCTGAACGCGGCAGGCCGGCTGCACGGCGGAGGCTGTTACTGAGAGGTACGCGGAACAGCCGGGTGCGTTCGGCGAACTCGATCAGCGTTCCGACAAACAGCCAGGCGGCCAGCCCGATACCCAGCAGCGCCAGCGGCGGGCCGTCGGATTGCGCCCACCAGGTGACGGCAATGGCAATGCCCACGGCAATGCCGGCGACTTTCAGCCGCGACAGAACCCCGGCCAGATCGCCCCGTTTCCAGCCCATCAGCGGCCCGGCCGCCATGGCGATGATCAGCGGAATCATCAGCGGGACAAAGGTTGCGTTGAAAAACGGCGGGCCGACGGAAACCTTGTCACCGCTGACCACTTCCAGAAACAGCGGATAGAGTGTGCCCAGCAGCACTGTCGCCAGGGCGGTCGACAGCAGCAGATTGTTCAGCACCAGCGCACCCTCACGGCTGACCGGGGCAAACAGGCCGCCGCTTTTCATGGCGGGCGCACGGATGGCAAACAGGGTCAGCGACCCGCCGATGACGGCGAGCAGGAACAGCAGAATATACAGCCCCCGTGCCGGATCGGTGGCAAAGGCATGCACCGAGGTCAGCACCCCTGAGCGGACGAGGAAGGTGCCCAGCAGGCTGAAGGAAAAGGCGATGATCGCCAGCAGCACGGTCCAGGTTTTCAGCGCGTCACGTTTCTCCACCACAATGGCGGAATGCAGCAGCGCGGTTGCGGCAAGCCAGGGCATGAAGGAGGCGTTCTCCACCGGATCCCAGAACCACCAGCCACCCCAGCCGAGTTCGTAATAGGCCCACCAGCTGCCCAGCGCGATGCCCAGTGTCAGCGATGACCATGCGGCCAGTGTCCAGGGCCGCACCCAGCGCGCCCAGGCTGCATCCACCTTGCCCTCGATCAGGGCGGCAATGGCGAAACAGAAGGTCACGGACAGCCCGACATAGCCGAGATAGAGCATCGGCGGATGGAAGGCGAGACCCGGGTCCTGCAGCAGCGGGTTCAGCCCCTGACCATCCAGCGGTGCCGGGTCAAGCCGGTCGAAGGGGTTGGATGTCAGCAGGATGAACAGCAGAAACCCGAAGGCAATCCCCCCCTGCACGCCCAGCACCCGCGCCCGCAGGCCGGGCGGCAGATTGTCGCCCAGCACGGCGACGGCCGCCCCGAACAGGGACAGCATCAGCACCCAGAGCAGCATCGAGCCTTCATGATTGCCCCAGACACCGGAAACCTTGTAGAGCATCGGCTTCAGGCTGTGCGAATTTGCAGCGACATTGGAGACCGAGAAATCGGAGACCACGAAGGCCCAGGTCAGCGCGGCAAAGGCGATCGACGACAGGCCGAACAGGGCGATGGCGGCCGGGCGGGCGGCGACCATCCAGGCGGCATTGCCCATCTGGGCACCAGCCAGTCCGGCCCCGGTCATGACGAAGGAGACGATCAGCGCCAGCGCCAGCGCAAAGTTACCAAGTTCAGGGATCATTTCGGCGCTTCCTCTGCATGTTGCCACTGGCCGGAGGCTTTCAGCGCATCGGCAACTTCTTTCGGCATGTAATTCTCGTCATGCTTGGCCAGCACTTCGGTCGCCATGAAGCGGCCATCGGGCCCGAGACTGCCTTCGACGACCACACCCTGACCCTCCCGGAACAGATCGGGCAGAATGCCGGTGTAGGAAACGGGCACGGTATTGTTGAGATCTGTCACCGTAAAGGAGACGGTGGCATTATTCTTCACAACGGTCCCGTCGGCGACCAGCCCGCCGATCCGCATCATGCGTCCGGGGCCGATATCCTGTCGCTCCGCCAGCTCGGTCGGGCTGTAGAAAAACACGATATTGTCTTCAAAGGCGGTCAGAACGAGGGCTGTTGCCGCCCCGAGGCAGAGCAGGGCCAGGCCGATAATATAGAGGCGGCGGCGTTTCGGTTTCACGCGCCACCCCGGTTCCGACGCCGGCGGGGAGAATCATCCTGCAGCGATTTCAGCTCGGCTTCCTGCCGGCGCATGCCGCTCCAGGAGGCGACGCAAAGGCCACCGAGGATAATCAGTGTGACCAGATAGCTCGGCCAGACATATGCGCCATAGCCGCCCATATCGAGAAATTCACTCATCTCACCCTCCCTGTTCCGCGGCAACGATGCCTGGCTCGCCCTCGGCGGCCCGGTTCATCCGCATCACACGGATCTTCCGTTCTGCAATTTCACCCCGCATACGTAGGATCAAAATCGTCAAATATAAGGCAAGAAACCCGGCCGCCATCAGCAGCAGCGGTGTCAGCATGGAAGGATGGATTGCCGGGCCGTCCAGCCGGACCACGCTGGCCGGCTGATGCAGGGTGTTCCACCAGTCGACAGAAAACTTGATGACCGGCACATTGACCAGCCCGACCAGCGCCAGAACCGCCGCTGACTTTGCCCCGCGTTCCATGTCATCAAAGGCATTCGACAGGGCGATATGACCGAGAAACAGGAACAGCAGCAGCAACATCGAGGTCAGCCGCGCATCCCAGACCCACCAGGTCCCCCACATCGGCTTGCCCCACAGTGACCCGGTCAGCAGGCAGATCAGTGTGAAGGCCGCCCCGATGGGCGCCGAGGCCCGCGCCGCAATATCCGCCAGCGGATGTTTCCAGATCAGGGCAACCGCACTGGCAATGGCCATTCCGGTATAAACCCCGAGCCCCATCCAGGCCGACGGCACATGCACAAACATGATCCGCACCGTCTCCCCCTGCTGGTAATCGGCGGGCGAGACAAACAGCGCGAAATACAGCCCGGTTGCGATCAGCAGCCCTGTCGAGAGAACACACCACGGCAGCAACGCATTGGCGATGCGCAGAAATCGGGCGGGGTTGGCAAAGCGATGCATGGCAATCCGGGGGTCAGGTCATCGTTATCCGGTATCTAGCCCAGATATAGTGGCTTATCCAGAAAGGTCATTGATCTAGGGCAAGGCAAAGGTTGATTCGTGACGTTTTTTCACCCCAGCGCCTGCCGTACTCCTGCTGTTGCGGCCAGCGGGCAGAGTGGCAGGGCGGTGAGCAGCATGGCGCCGAGGATGGCGAGATGCGGGTAGATGTCGAGGCCGAGGCGGGCGGCGTCGAGGGCGCCGGCGGCGAAGATCAGGGTTGGTATGTAGAGCGGCAGGATCAGCAGTGACAGCAGCACCCCGCCACGCCGGGCACCAAGCGTCAGCGCCGCACCGATAGCACCGATCAGGCTGAGCAGCGGGGTGGCCAGCAGCATGGTCAGCAGCAGAGCGGGCAGCAGCTCCGGGGCCAGGTTGAAAAACAGGCTGAGCAGTGGTGCTGCCAGCATCAGCGGCAGGCCGGTGGTCAGCCAGTGGGCGATGATCTTGGCAGTGACCACCAGACCGAGCGGCACCGGGCCGGTGGCCAGCAGCTCAAGCGAGCCGTCTTCGTAATCCGTCTGAAACAGCCGGTCGAGCGACAGCAGGGCGGCCAGCAGGGCAACCGCCAGAATGACACCCGGGCCGATCCGGGCCAGCAGATTGGGTTCCGAGCCGACCCCGAACGGGAACAGCAGGGCAGCAATCACAAAGAAGGCGATGACCAGCAGGCTGTCCGATCGCTCGCGGAACGCCAGCGCCAGATCACGGCGGATCAGGGCAGGCAGCCGGTTCATCCCGCACGCTCCGGTCGCCGGGTCTGGCCGAGGGTGAGGCGGGCGGCCTGTTCCAGCTCCAGCGGAATATGGCTGGAGGCGACGATCATGCCGCCGGCGGCACGATGGGCGGCCATCACGGTCTCCAGCCTGCTGGTCGCGTGGCGGTCTAGGGCCGTCGACGGCTCGTCGAGAAGCCAGACCCGGGCCCGGCTGACCAGCAGGCGGGCAAGGTTGGTGCGGCGGCGCTGACCGGCAGACAGAAACCGGCCCGGCGTATCCGCCAGATCCTCAAGGCCGAAAGCAGCCAGCGCCTCATCCAGCCGGTCCGACCCGGCGAGGCTGGCCCAGAAGCCGAGATTCTCCCGAACGGTCATCACCGGCTTGACCGGATCATGATGGCCGACGAAGGCCAGCGACGCCCGCCAGTTGTCCGGATCATCGGTGACCGGGTTGCCGTCCAGCCGCAAGTTCCCTTCCGCCGGTGTCAGCAGCCCGGCCATCATGCGGAGCAGGCTGGATTTTCCGCTGCCATTGGCCCCGGTCAGCAGCAGCGCGTCACCGGTCCCGACTGCAAAGTCGAGGCCGGTAAAGACCAGACGTCCGCCACGCTGGCAGGTGAGGGCATGACCGGAAAAGCTCATGGGTGTGAGTATCGCATGGATGGTGGCCGCTGGTCTGCGCGAATTTGAGTTATGGTGCTTCGAGACGGCGCGAAGCGCCTCCTCACGATGAGGTCGCAGTCTTTCCTCATCCCGAGGAGCGGCAAAGCCGCGTCTCGAAGGACAAGAAGTTACTTCGGCGGCAGACGGAGCGAGCCGTCGAGGCGGATGGTCTCGCCGTTCAGCATGCGGTTGCGGATCATCTCCATGATCAGCGAGGCATATTCATCCGTGGTGCCGAGGCGTGACGGGAACGGCACGGAAGCGCCGAGCGCATCCTGCACTTCCTGCGGCAGGTCGAACATCATCGGCGTAGCGAACAGGCCGGGGGCGATGGTCATCACCCGGATGCCGGTGCGGGCCAGATCGCGGGCCATCGGCAGGGTCATCCCGGCCAGTGCAGCCTTGGAGGCAGCATAGGCGGTCTGGCCCATCTGGCCGTCATAGGCCGCAACCGACGAGGTGAAGGAGATGAAACCGCGCTCGCCGTCTTCCATCGGCTCAAGTTCGGCCATGCGGGCGGCGGCGAGGCGGGCGACATTATAGGAGCCGATGAGGTTGACCTCGATGACTTTCGAGAACTTCTCGATGGCATAGGCACCCTTGCGGCCGACCGTCAGGCCGGGGATGTTGATGCCCGCGACATTGACGCAGATTCTGGCCTCGCCATGGGCGGCTGTGGCCCGGTCGAGGGCGGCGGTCACGCTCTCCTCGCTGGTCACATCACAACTGCAGAAGATGCCGCCAATGGCAGCGGCATGGGCTTCGCCCTTCTCTGCATTCACATCGAACAGGGCGACTTTCGCACCATTGTCAGCCAACACCTTTGCCATACCGGCCCCGAGGCCGGAAGCACCACCGGTTACCACCGCTGCCATACCCTTGACGTCCATCTGAAACTCCCGCGATCAGCCCTGAAAATTGCGTCCCTCGCTCTATATCAGAGGGTGTGGGGGATTGCCATGTTTCGGCGACCGCGCCATATAGCGGGCATGAGTACTGAACCGGTTGATCTCGAAAAGCTGCAGGCAGACGCGGAGATCGTCGAGGACAGCTTCTGGCAGAAGCTGCGGCGAAATCTCGGGCGGGTGCCGTTCACCGATGATGCTGTCGCGGCTTATTACTGCGCCATGGACCCGGCGACGCCGACAAAGGCGAAGGCGATCATTTTTGGTGCGCTGGTCTATTTCATCACACCGACGGATGTGATTCCCGATATTCTGATCCCCGGTTTTACGGATGATGCAGCGATTCTGGCGGCGGCGCTGGGGATGGTCCGGGGCCATATGACCGACGCCCATTATCGCAAGGCGCGGACCTTTCTGATGCAGCCCGCCGATAACCCGAACGGAGATACGGCATGAGAGCAATACCGCTACCCGCCCTTGCCCTCGGCATTGCCGGGCTGATCCCGTTCTGGCTTTGCGCGGGGGGTGTCTGGATGCCGGAACTGCGGCCGGGGGCCTACCATGCCTATGACGCGGCCTTTGCCCTGATTACTTATGGCGCGGTCATCCTGACATTTCTCGGGGCGATGCACTGGGGGGTCATCCTGCGCGGTAACCGGGCCGAAACCGGCGAGGAAGCGACATGGGCGCGGCTCGGCTTCAGCGTCGCCCCCTCCATCGTCGGCTGGGTCGCAACCCTGATGAACCCGGTCTATGGCCTGCTGATGCTGATGATCGGCCACGGAATCGTGGCGCTGGCGGATCTCCAGACCGTGCGCCGGGGCGAATTTCCGCTGTGGTACGGCAGCTTGCGCAAATATCTGTCGATCCTGGCCATTCTGGCAATGGCGACCGGTCTGTTAGGGCTGCCGACCTGAACCGTCTGTCACCGTCCTTCTGAACGACGGGTTCAGAAGGACGGTGACAGGTCCGGTGTCAGCGGATAACCGGAACCAGATCCGGGGCGCGCTGTTCACGGATCGGCAGATGAACCACCATCGCAAACAGGCCAAGCGCGACACTCATCCACCAGACCATGTCGTAGGAGCCGGTGGTGTCGTAAAGCCTGCCGCCCAGCCAGACACCGAGAAACGAGCCGATCTGGTGGCTGAAGAACACAAACCCGAACAGGGTTCCCATGTAGCGCGTTCCGAACATCACGGCGACCAGGCCGGATGTCAGCGGCACGGTGGACAGCCAGAGCAGCCCCATGCTTGCGGCGAAGGTCAGGACGACGATATCGGTCTTCGGTGCCAGCACGAACAGGGCGATCACAATCGAGCGTCCGAGATAGATACCGCTGAGCAGCCATCTTTTCGAGAATTTGCCGCCGAGCGCGCCGGCGGTCAGTGATCCCACCACATTGAACAGCCCGACCAGTGCAATCGCCCAGGCACCGATTCCGGCGGTGGCATGATTGTCATCAAGGTAGGCAGGCAGATGCACGGTGATGAAGGCGACCTGAAAGCCGCAGACAAAGAAACCGGAGATCAGCCAGATATAGCTGCCATGGCCAAAGGCCTGCTTCAGCGCATTGGTGAAGGTCATTTCCGGCTCGATAGAGACGGGGGTGTCCTTGCCAGTGCCGAGGGCGGTCGCCAGAAGCGGCACCAGCAACATGCAGGCACCGAGCATGACAAGGGCGGTTTCCCAGCCATAACCGGCAATGAATGCCTGTCCCATCGGGGCGAAGATGAACTGGCCGATTGATCCGGCCGCGGTTCCGGCCCCCAATGCCAGCGACCGCTTTTCTTCCGGCACCAGCCGGGTGAAGGAGGCGATGACGATGGTGAAGGAGGCACCGGCAAGTCCCATCCCGACCAGCATGCCGGCGGTAACCTGCAACATCAGCGGCGTGGTGGCGTAGGCGCTCAGGATCACCCCGGCGGCGTAGATGATGCCGCCGATGGCCAGTACGCGAACGGAGCCGAACTTGTCGGCCAGGGCGCCGGCCACCGGCTGGCCCAGGCCCCAGAGCAGATTCTGAAGAGCGAGGGCCAGAGCAAAGACTTCACGACCCCAGCCCCGGGTTTCGGACAGGGGGGCATTGAACAGGCCATAGCTGGAGCGGACACCGAAACTCAGGATAGCAATCAGGCAACCACAGGTGATGATAAAGACGGGATTTCGCCACAAGGGACGAGAGGAAGGTCGAGCCGTCATGTTTCTGACTTTCATCAGTAAAGGGGGGATATACGGGATTTGATCCTATCTTTCGCCGATCCCGCCGGAAGCGCCAAAACAATTATTGTCCCCGTACCAATTATTCAGCGGGCCTGATCTGTTGCCGGCTGTGATGACGGTCATCGACGGGATGACCTCAATGCTGTCATATTCCTGTTTCATTCTGGATAATGACAGCCTTGAAGTAAGGAGACTTACGTGGCCGCATTTCTTAGCGATAAAGACGTCAGGCAGTTACTTGAAGACGGTTCTGCCGACAGCCGTGTACAGACCGCGGCAAAGGTCGCCGGGGCGTTTGCGTCGGATCAGCTTGGTTCTGACGAACGCCGGCTGGCGGAAGATATCTTCCGGATCATGTTGAAAGATGCCGAGTCACGGGTCCGCGAGGCCCTGTCGGAAAATCTGAAGACATCGCCCGATATCCCGCATGATGTTGCGTTGAGCCTTGCAGCGGATGTGGCTTCTGTGGCGCTGCCGGTACTGGAATTCTCCGTCGTACTGACGGATGACGACCTGATGAGTATCGTGCGTGCACAGGATGCCGACAAACAGGTGGCGATTGCCGGCCGGCCGGCTGTGTCGTCGGCGGTATCCGATGTTCTGGCGACGGTTGGCAGCGAGGCGGCGGTCGCCCGGCTGGTCGGCAACGAGAATGCGGATATTTCGGAGACGACCCTGAACAGGGTGATCGACCGGTTCGGCGACTCGGAGACTGTTCAGCGGCCACTGGTTGATCGCTCCGCCCTGCCGGTTGAGATTGCCGAGCGGCTGGTGACGATGGTCTCGGCAGAATTGCAGACCAGACTGATCGAGAAACAGGCTGATCGCAGTGACCTGGCAACCCGCCTGCTGCTGAAGGCACGGGAGCGGGCGACGGTGGGGCTGTCGATGTCTTCCAGTGAGGAGCAGGTCAGTCAGCTGGTCAGCTCGCTCAGGAAAGAAGGCCGTCTGACGGCATCGCTGGTGATCCGGGCCGTTTGCATGGGTGATCTGATTTTCTTCGAGCATGCCCTGTCGGCAATGTCCGGTGTCCCGCTGGAGAATGCCCGCCAGCTGATCCACGATCAGGGCCGCCTCGGGCTGAAGGCGATCTATGGAAAATCAGGTATGCCACAGGCCCAGTATGTGGCAGTCCGCGCCGCTATTGATGTCATGCGGGAGACGGAATATGACGGCTTTGATCATGACCGGGAACGCTTTTCCCGCCGCCTGATTGAACGCATTCTGACACAGTATGATGATCTTGGGGTCGATCTGCAGTCCGATGATCTCGATTATCTGCTGACCCGCATGGACCAGCTGTCAGCTCAGAAATCTGCCTGATACCGAAAAGCCGGCCCCGGCATTGCCGGGGCCGCATTTCGAAAGCGGACAGCCAGTTGCTGGCGGGCTGATGTTGTCCGGCCCGGTTCCCGCTTCAGGTCCGGTCAGTTTCCATAGGCAATCGCCGGTAACCATGTGGTCAGTTCCGGGATCATGAAAACGATCGCCAGACCCAGCAGCTGCAGCATCACAAACGGAATAATCCCCTTATAGATATGTCCGAGCGTGACGCCGGGCGGGCAGACGCCTTTCAGATAGAACAGGGCAAAGCCCACCGGCGGCGTCAGGAAGGATGTCTGCAGCGTAACCGCAACCAGAATGGCGAACCAGACAACGGATGGATTGGAGACAACGCCATAACCTTCAACCGCCACATCGAGTGACAGAATGACGGGCAGCATCAGGGGCATGATGATCAGCGTGATTTCAATCCAGTCCAGCAGGAAGCCGAGACAAAAGATGATGAACAGGATGAAGCAGATCACCAGATAGGGGTCGTCAAACGAGCCGAGCACGACATTTTCGATGATCTCGTCACCACCATAAAGACGCAGGACGAAAGCAAAGAAATTTGCCGCAATGAAAATGCCGACGATGTAACCGGATGTGTTCAGGGTCTGTCGCATGACATCCGTGAACACTTTCATGTCCATCCGCCTGTTCATGATCGCCAGCGCAGTTGCGCCAAGTGCTCCGAGACCGGAAGCCTCCGTTGGCGTTGCCAGACCAAAAAAGATCGAACCCAGCACCAGAAGAATCAGCATCATCGGTGGCAGGACAGCAATCATGACTTCCAGAAGCACCTTTGCCGAAACAGGCTCGGGGTTTTTTGGCAAAGGCATGGAGCCGGGTTTGATCAGGCCGTAGATAATGATGAAGGCAATGTAGAGGCCACCCAGAATCAGTCCCGGAAACAGGGCACCCATGAAAAGGTCGCCCAGTGAGATCGACAGCTGATCCGACATGATGACCAGCATGATCGAGGGCGGAATCAGGATACCCAGGGTCCCCGAGGCAGCGATTGTTCCCGTGGCGATGGGTTTGGAGTAATTCTGCTTCATCATCGCCGGCAGGCCCATGACGCCCAGCAGAACGACAGAAGCCCCGATCACGCCGGTGGAGGCGGCGAGAATGATACCGATCAGCATCACGGTCAGCGCCAGTCCGCCTTTCAGGGCGCCAAACAGCACCTGCATGGAGCGCATCATGCGCTGGGCAACGCCGGACTGATCCAGCATCAGTCCCATGAAGATGAACATCGGCAGGGCGACAAGTACCGGATTTTTGATAATGTTGCCGAAGAACCGTCCGCTGTTCGCCTCCAGCTTCAGATAGTTTGAGCGAATGCGGCTGAAGTCGATGTACTCGCCGATGTAATGCCTGTTGGGATCGAGCAGAAAAACATTGATGACGACGAAAAGCAGGCTGACGCCAACCAGAGCGTAGGCGACGGGTATGCCGCGAAACAGCATGACAATGAAGCTGATAAACATGAAAAGAACCATCCACTGGTTCAGATCCATGAATTCACCGAAAAACGATATGATGCTCATGAATTCAGGCTTCCTGTGGTGGATCGCCGTGCGGCAAGGAAAGCCGCAAGGATCACGGCCATGACGATTGCCGTACCGAGTGGCAGCGCCCAGTCAAACAAAGGCTCGTCGTTGATACTGAAGACGCTCAGGTCTGGCTGGCTGATCCGGATGTGCCACCAGATCACATAATTCACGACACGTTCGGCGAGGAAAATGAAGGCCGGCAATCCGGCGAGAATATATTTCCAGACGGCAGGCGGGGTCAGTTTGATCAGGTGCCGGTACAGCGCAGACATCGCCGCCAGAATCGCCAGCATGAACAGAACCGGGAGTGCCATCTTCAGCAGGTAAAGCATATGCAGTCCATTTGGACTGTCAGAGCCTTCGCCCGCCGTCCAGGATGAGATTGCATAATGGGTCATGATGTCTGTCATCAGGATCAGGAACGGCAGCAACAGCCAGCCCAGCGCAAACAGCTCAATCCGGGCCTTTTTTGCGGCGCTGTAATTCTGATGGAAGATATCGACACGGACATGACTTTCCGTCGAGATCGAATAGCCGAAAGCGGTCAGCATGGCGATGCCGTACATCCACCACTGCGCGTCATCAAGCCAGGCCTGATTGAAGCCGAATTTCCGGATGATCACCTGAATGACAATGGCCACCATCAGCAGCGGAAACAGCCAGGCAATGATGCGGCCGGTCCTGATGACCAGACGATCCCCCCACAAATGTTCGGCGCGATTGCTCTCGCCGGGATCCGTGATGGTGGTCGGTGACTTGACGGATGTAACGGAGTTATCAGTCATGCGCAGTCACCTCCCCGGTTTTCTGCGATGTTGACGTCCAAAATCAGGGAAGGGCGAGAACCGTATATCGTCCCCGCCCTTCCAGGATTATGAGTTAAAGCCTAGCGCTTCATATAGATATTCGAAGACCAGACCTTATAACCTGCGCGATATTCATTCAGATCATCCCAGACCTTCTTGAAGAAAGGATCGCTGGCAGCAAGCTCACCTGCGACATCGTTCCAGTTTTTCTCAAAAGCAGCGAGAATTTCCGGGTTCCACTGCTTCAGGATAACGCCGTTCTTGTCCTTGTTCTCGACCATGGCTGCATAGTTTGTTGCTTCGCCTTCAGCCAGATTGGTCGTGATGTTGGCAAGACAGGCAACCTTGATCTGGGCTTTGGCCCGGTCAGACAGATCGTTATAGACTGACTTGTTGATCAGCAGTTCGAACAGGGTTGACGGCTGATGCCAGCCGGGGAAGTAGTTGTATTTGGCAATCTTGTAGAAACCGAGATTGGCATCAATTTTCGGCATCGAGAATTCGGTGGCATCAATGGCACCACGTTCCAGTGCCGGGAAAATATCGCCTGCGCTCAGCAGCGAGGTTGAAACGCCCAGGCGTTCCATAACTTTCGCGCCAAGACCGAAGAAACGCATGTTCAGACCTTTGAGGTCTTCAAGCGTATTGATTTCCTTCTTGAACCAGCCCGAGGTTTCCGGGGCGATAACGCCGCAGGGAGTGGCAACAACATTGTAGCCGGCCTGATCGTACATTTCCTGCCACAGCTTGGCGCCGTCGTCATACAGGATCCAGCCGAGGAATTCGCCGGCTTCCGGACCGAAAGGCACTGCCGCAAAAAGTGATGCCGCATTGATCTTTCCCTGCCAGTAACCGGATGTGGCAAAGGCTGAGTCAACCGATCCGCTGGAGACCGCATCAAGCGCTTCCAGTGTCGGGACCAGTTTGTTCGGATCAAAATACTGGAATTCCACGTCGGACGAGATGCCGTTGATCTTTTCAACGAAGTCCGTTGCAGCCGTTCCCAGAATTGGCAGGGTTTTTGGAAATGCAGATGTCATTTCCAGTTTGTCAGCTGCGCCGGCCACGCCGGACAGCATTGTCAGTCCTGCAACAAGTGCAGTCGTTTTCTTGAGCATTCGAGGTTCCTCCCTATATGAACGTCCCATATCGCCGATCATTTGCTGACCTTTTGTCGATATCATTCAGATTGGTATTTACTTTCCGCGACCCTGTCAATCGCGCTGCCCATATGCGGGTTGGCCTTGCCGTGACTGCTGGCGAATCTGCGGGTCGATGCAGCGAACAGGTGTCGGGTATGAAATCAGGGACAAGTACTGCAAAGGATGCGGATCCGGAAATGTCTGCGAATGCTGTTGGCGGCGCATCAGCCGGTGCGGATAGATTCCTGCCTGTGGGCGGCCCCGGGATCCGAGAACCGGGGACTGATCTCGACACGGTTACGCCCGTTTTTCTTGGCCGTGTACAGCGCCTTGTCCGCAGTTACGATATCCCGGTCAAGCTGTGCCGGATCATCGCCGCACAGCGAGACACCAATGGAAACAGTTACCGGGTGGGGCAGGGCGTCGGGCAACAGGTGGAGGCCTTCGACCGACTGGCGGATCCGCTCGGCGGCAAGGATAACCTGATGCTCCCCGGCAGTATTCAGCAGGGCCAGAAACTCCTCTCCCCCCCAGCGCGTCACAATATCTTCCTGCCGCAGGCTGTCGGAGATGGCTTTGCCGATCCGGCACAGGATTTCGTCACCGACCGCATGCCCGTGCCGGTCATTGAAGGATTTGAACAGGTCGACATCGATCATCAGCAATCCCATTGTTCTGCTGTGGCGCTCCGCGTCGGCAAATTTCTGATCGGCGACATCCTCCAGGAACCGGCGGTTGCGCAGCCCTGTTAACGGATCCGTCGTGGCGCGCTCCTGCAGTTTTGACTCAAGTGCCTTTTCTTCCGTGATGTCCCGGAAAAGGCTGACATAACCGCGAACCCGTCCAGCCGGATCAATATCCGGTGTGTAGGTCGCCAGCAGCCAGATTTCCTCATTCGTCGCGGGCAGGGTCGCCCGGAAACTGAACTCGCTGGCCATGCCGTTCAGGGCGCGGGCAACACGGTCGTGAATCTTCTCCATGGTTTCGTCGGAGAGCCACTCGTTCTGCACAACCACGTCAATGCTTTTGCCAATGACATCGGATGCGGACTGACGGACAGCCCGGAGGTAGGAACTGTTGGCGTACCGATAGACCCTGTTCCGGTCGACATAGGCAATTGCCGTCGGCAGGGCATCGGTCACCACGCCAAGCAGGGCAGCGCCGATATCGTCCGGATTCGGACCTTCGTTAACCGGATCACTGTTACTGTTCATGTGTCACTTTGACCTGTTTGCAGAGCCTGTTCCGGCCCGGTCCGGATAATGTTATATCCGCCCGGAAATAAAAGTGATGCCAGTCACTGGATGTGACAGCGGACTGACAGCCATACCGTCCGTTCGATGCATCGGGCAGGATTGAAGATATCGTCCTGATTCTGGTCCCGTCCATCCGGCGGTATGAGGGATCCGGCGTCACCGTTCACGAAATATAGAGACTTTCCGGGCTAGTCAGAGACTGAGAGTTTCTGACTGGCCCGGTTTCCCCCGGCCGGTCCGGTTTCGGAGGGTCGCCGGATGGCGTTGACAGCATCGGAAGAAATTGCGCTCCGCGCTGCGTTCATGGAGATCAGCCGCGAACGCAAGAAAGCCCTGCAGGCCATGTTCGAGGGCACCCAGCTGAAGCCGAAAAGCCTGCTGGATGACGCCAAGGATATGGCCAAGGAAGCCAACAAGGCGCGCAAGTCTGTCCAGAAGATTCCCGGCCTCAACGCGCCGGATATCGATATTCCAAGCCTGAATGTTGATCTGTTCAAGGGCATTGATCTGCGCAAGCTGATCGATATCGATATTCCGTCGCTCAGTATTCCCGGCTGGGACCTCAGTCTGGTTCCGAATTTCAAGCTGGGCAGTATTCCGGGATTCAGCCTGCCGAAAGTCAGGCTCAACCTGAAGGGGCTGATCAAATACAAGGACCTGTTGCCGGATATCTCCCTGCCGGCGCTGGTCTGGGCAATCGGCATCAAATTTCCTCATCTCACCCTGCCGTCGGTGTTGTGGGATCTGCAGGGCATTCTGGGTATTGATCTGAACCTGCGGCTGAGTTTTCCGGATTTCATGATTCCGGACCTGCGGGTTGATCTGCCGAACCTGTCGGTTCCGGATATTTCCCTGCCTTATGTCGATGTCCCGTCATTCGATATCGATTTTCCGACCGTGGATCTCTCTGCGATTGAGCTTCCGGGAATCAACCTCGACCTGTATCTGAAGATACCGGGCTTCGACAAGGTTCTGAAGCTGCTGTTCGAGCTGTTCGACGTGGTTGATCTGCCGGATATTCTGGCCGAGCTGGGAACCGAATTCATTACCGACTTCATTTCCTCGGCCCTGCCGATCGTGCAGCAGGTCAAGAGCGGCAGCAAGGCAGCGATGGAATGGGGCAAGGCGGCACAGGACCTGCACAAGGCCCGCAAGGTGACCAAGCATATGCCGTTCATCCTGCCGGGTAACGCCCGGGATGCCTGCACGGCGCTGCAGCGCCTGCTGAATGAAAGCTCTGCTGAACATGCGGGACTGGCGACCATTCATACAGCGCAGTTCGCCGTTTCCACCGCCGGTCTGTTTGCCGATCTTGGCGGCGCGACCGGGCCCGCCACATCGGCCGTCGCATCTGTCGCCAAGCTTTGTCAGAAGATCACGATCTTCGCGATGAAGTACAAGGAAATGAAAAAGATCAACGCGATCCTGCGGAGCAATCCTGCGGAGAAACTGAACTCCAACATCTTCCAGGTCTCGCCGCTGCTGGGCTGCTATTATCTGGCCAACAGCACCACATCGAATGTCCTGAACATCCTCTGTGACAACATCCTGATGGATAACTGGATGCTGGATGCGGAGACCAACAAGAAGAAACATCTCGATCCGCTGATCAAGGATTCACAGCGCTTCATCGACAAGTCGCGCTATGTCCTGTCCCCGATCCGCCAGGACAAGGGCATGTATGTCGAGCGCGGATATTTCGAGAAGAAGAAAGAAGCCGCCGCCCTGTATTTCAAGAAGAAGATGGGGTTTGCGCCGAAGGACGCGAAGGTAAAATCACACCGCTATATCGGATAGCCTG
This sequence comes from Rhodospirillales bacterium, assembly GCA_040219025.1. Lineage (GTDB taxonomy): Bacteria > Pseudomonadota > Alphaproteobacteria > Rhodospirillales > HT1-32 > HT1-32. The sequence goes on from JAVJTE010000020.1 coordinate 620,525, forward strand.
ACAGCCTGTCAGCCGGCCAGGGAATCCGGAGGACAGCCCTGCGGGGCCATCCTCCGGATCAGACTAATGCCGGATGGCCGGGCGGTGGCGAAACCGCCCGATAACATTATGGAACAGCTGGTCGACAACCAGATGCCGTACCCATGATGCTGCGGCAATGATCATGCTGCTGACTGCCTTGGCCCGCAGCTCTTCACTCCGGCGGATATAATAATCCATCATCTCCGGCGTCACTTTGACGCGGGTCGCCTGTTCGATGGTGTCTGACTGTCTGGCAATCCACTCATTTTCGGTATTGGTATAGGGCCACATGGAAACTCTCCGATGTTGTTTGTGCCCCTCCCCGGATTTCAATTTTTATATTGCAATGCAGCATACACATCACCCTGTTATCGCAAAGAGATAATTTTTGTATGCTGCATTGCAATATTAACATAGGTGCGATTTACCCGCGACAATCACAAACCGTGGCTTGTTTCCGTCGATCCTGCGGGCATTTTCTCGCTGGCCCTGCTCATCCGAATTTGCGACCGGTTGGAATTCTGAATGCCTGTTAAAGTATATTCCTGTTGCAAAAATCAAACATACAGAGAAGCATCCTTCATGAAATTCTGACCGGACAGTAAGAAATGGAAATAGCCTGCCCCGAATGTGGAACGGACACACGTCTTCCCCTGCCGTTCGGAATTACCTGTGCTTCCTGCAAGGTGCATATTGCTGACGGAAAATTTGATCGCCGGAGCAACCGGCTCGGTCGTCTGGTTTTTGTCGCAGCAGCTACCGGGGCTCTGAGTTACACGATTATGTCCTCTGATCGCTATCCGATCGAAACAGAATATGCGATTGTCGAGAGCTGTGTTGGAAACTCAAAGCGGAGCTTTCTTGACCGGGAAGTTCGCGAGAAAAGAGACGTATGCCTGTGCGCCCTGGACCAGACGCAACAGGAATTGACGCTGGATGATTTTAATGATGACCGGAAGGTATTTTTCACCACGTTCAGGGCGAAAGCAGATGAATGCCGGACCAGAAGTGCCCGATAGGAGACAGGCGCGTCTCCCATCGGGCGGCCCGGAACGGGCCTTACTTCTGGTTTTCTTTCGCTGCGTCCACGGCCCGCTTCACAAATCCCGAATCACTGTTCGGATTCCGTTTGGCCGCATCCTTGATCCGTTTTGCAGCCTCTTCCGTCATCGGGGTTGCCGGCTTGCCCGATTTGCCGGAAGTCTGGCTGTCTTGCGTTTTCTTCGACATCGTATCACTCCATCAGTTGGTTTTGAGAGATGTCAGGAATTGCCCTGACAACAAAGTTATCCGGTGATGGCGGGGACAAATGGGGACAGTTGAGGAAAAAAATCGTGCATCCGAACTATTTGATGCACTTTTTCATCTGCTGGACCGTTCCGGATGGTCATACCGGGATGCCGCAGACTTCATCTGGTATGAAGAACATGAGGATAATGACGACGGTGAACGGGAAAAGGAAAAGCACCATCAAAGTTTCAAGCGATGGTTAAGCAGACGAACACCAAGCAAAAAATCGATTGAGCGACTGGAGCGGTATATTGAACTGCTGTCACGGGACCATGAGATCAGACGGTCATGCGGGTATTCGATCCGGGTCTACAATGTGCAATTCAAGAACGATCCGGACATGACAGGGATATCACGGCATCTCGACGAACTGATGTTTCCGGATTGCTGACCCTGCACTGAGCCCACATCCGCCCGTTAGCGTATTAAAATACCGGACATGTCGTATGAGAGTGGTCTATTGTCAGGAGGGAGTGATCCCCGAACCAACCGCAGGTGCCGGCTGGCGAAGGGTTAGATCGACCAGGGCAGGAGGAGACCGGATGAACAGGTCGGTTGTCACGAAACCGGAAACTCCGGCCAAGCCAGAGGTGAATAATGGCTCATGATCGGTCGGGTATGGCCCTTGGTGGCCTGGTTTGATGCAGACGGTCACTCTCGTTGACCTGACCGTTTTATGGGCAATAACCGGTAGCATTATTGCCGCCCTGTTCCTGACCGTCGGCATCGACCGGATTGATGAGGATGCGCGGGACAGTTACTTCTTTCGTCCGTTGATTGCGCCGGGTGTCATTCTGCTCTGGCCGCTGGTGCTCTGGCGCTGGCGGGTGCTGGAGACCGGGCGTGATGACTGGAAAAAGCGTCATGGGCCGCCGCGCCGGGCGCATTCCGGGGCGGCCCTGCTGCTGGCGGTGCTGGTTCCCCTGATCTTTGTCTCTGCCCTGCTGGCACGCCAGCACTGGCCTGTGGATGTGATGCCGGTCCGGGTCGCGCCACCAGCGGGAGGGCAGGTGCAGTGAGCGTCAGATATATTCCGGTGCAGTGGAACCGGACGAAATGGATCTACGATGCGGTGATGCTGGCTGCCGTTGGCGGGCTCCTCTGGGTTTTTCTCTATGTGACACCGGATCTGCTGGCGCATGAAAAGCCGGTCAGCGGGCCGATTCATACCGCCCGCGCCTTTGGCGTCTGTGCGTTTCTGATGCTGACGGTAATTCTCTGCATGGGTCCGCTGGCGCGGCTTGACCGGCGGTTTCTGCCGCTCCTGTACAATCGTCGCCATTTCGGGGTGATGACCCTGTTTGTGGCCATCACCCATGCGGCATCGGTGCTGAACTGGTACTTCGCCTTTTCACCCCTTGGCAAATATGAGGCTCTGCTGTCGGCGAACGACAGTTACGGCCAGCTCGCCGGCTTTCCGTTTGAGGTCTTTGGCATGGCCGGTCTGTTCGTGCTCGCGGTCATGGCGACGACCAGCCACGATTTCTGGATGAAATTTCTGACGCCGAGACTCTGGAAATCACTGCATTATCTGGTCTACCCGGCCTATGCGGCCATTGTCGCGCATATCAGCCTCGGCGTTCTGCAGGATACGCAGAACCAGACGCTGGCCTGGATGACCGGGGCGGCGGCGGGAGTGGTTATCCTGCTGCATCTGGCTGCGGCCTTGCGCGAACTGCGGGCCGGTGACCCGGCAACGGATGTCAGGGGTGACTGGGAAGCCGTCTGCCGGGTTGACGAAATCAGTGAGGGACTGGCCCGTGTTGCCCGGCTGGCAAATGGTGACCGGGTGGCCGTGTTTCGTCAGGCTGGCAAGCTCTCCGCCATTGCCAATGCCTGCGCCCACCAGAATGGCCCGCTAGGTGAGGGGCGCGTCATTGACTGCCTTGTGACCTGTCCCTGGCATGGCTTTCAGTACAATGTCACGGATGGACGCTCGCCCGCGCCGTTCACGGAAATGGTGCCGACCTACCGGCTGAAACTGTCGGACGGCATTGTGCTGGTCGATCCGATGGCGAATCCGCCGGGAACCTATGTGGAACCGGTTATTGTCACCACCGCTGCGTCGCAGGAGCGACCGGCATGAACCGGAAACAGCCCCCGTTCTTTGTCGGCTATCTGCCGGTACCGAAGCAGCTGGCCCTGTTTCTGCTGGTCTGTGCGCTGTCGCTGGTCGCGGGGTTCGCCGGTGCCGGGTTGCTGGCCGGGGCAACTCAGGATGATCCCGGAAAGGGTGACTTTCGGTTTGATCTTGGCCGCCAGACGGTCACCGGCGTCATTGAGCTGACACCCTATCCGGTTCTGCGGGTGACGATTGGCAACGACCATATCCCGGCGGGGCGGACGCTGATGCTCTCCGGCATCGGCAAGAACGGGGTGACGGAGCGGGCGGCACCGCTGGCGGGCCGGATGGCGACGGCTTCCGGTGTTCTGCTGTCACGCGGTGACCTTGACATGCTTCAGCTGCGGGCTGGCGAGGCGGGGCTTGCCGCGGCGGCAGGGGTGGCGCCACAGATGCCGGTTGTCCCGCTGGGGAAATGGCGGCTGGCCGGTGAAATCTGTGATGGCAAATGTCTGGCTGGCGCAATGCGGCCGGGTCGGGGCCTGGCCCACAAGGCCTGCGCCAACCTGTGCCTGATCGGGGGTGTTCCCCCGGTCTTCGTGTCCAGCCAGCCGGTTGACGGCAACAGCTTCTTCCTGATTGCCGGTCCCGACGGCGGCCCGATGCCCGCCCGGGCATATGATTTCGTCGGTCAGTATATCATCCTGGAGGGCGAGATTGAGCGCCGGGGTGACTTGCCGGTCCTGCGCATCAGCCTGCCGACGCTGGAGGTCCTGTAATGCTGAAACGGCTTGCCGGTCTTGTGATGGCGGCCGGGCTCGGATTTGTTCTGCTTTATGTGTCACGGTTCTGGATTTTCGATCTCTGGTCGCCGGACGGTCTGCTTGGTATCGGCTATCTGCGCCCGCAGGGTAACCTGCTGTCCGGCTGGCTCCGGGGAACCCCGTTCCCGCCCTTTGATCTGCTGATCTGGTCCGCCGGCGGCTTCCTGCTGCTGTCGCTGGCTGAGAGCCTGAGAAAATATTTCCGGTGAGGTCGTCGGTATCCGGCGGCTGAAATCATTGGGCTTTGCCGGATTCTGTGTCAGAAGCCATGCCTATGGAAACCGGCGGCAGACATATCGGCCCGACAGTGGCTGTAGCAGTGGCGTCTGTCCTCTGGGGACTTTACTGGATTCCGGTGCGCTGGCTTCAGGCGGAAGGTTTTGATGCCGTTACGGTTGCGGGGCTGTTCAATATCGCGGCATTTTGCCTGTATGTACCGGTGCTGCTGTGGGGCGGGTGGCCGGGCCGGGCGGGGTTTGTCGCCGGGCTGACCATCGGTGCGGCGATGACGCTCTACTCGCTGGCACTTGGCCTGACAACCGTGGTCAATGCCGTGCTGCTGTTCTATCTGATGCCGGTCTGGAGCACCCTGATCGGCGTGATTTCCGGGCGCGAACGGCTGACCCGCTATCGATTGCTGGCGCTGGTTCTCAGCCTTTGCGGATTGATGCTGATCCTGAAGGATGAGGGCGGGTTGCCGTTGCCCCGCAATGCGGGCGACGTGGCGGCGCTGGCAGCTGGTCTGATCTGGTCCGTCGGGTCGTTCTGCCTGTTTGATCAGGCAAAGGTTGGTGCCCGGTCGGCGACATTCTGGACACTGGTCAGCGGATCCGTCTTTTCAGTTCCGTTGATCCTCTGGGCTTTGCCGGCGCAGACGGAAGGCCCGGCATTGATGTCGGCCGTCGACGGCCCGCTGCTGCTGGGCGGGCTGATGATTGGCCTGTTGCTGATCCTGACGATCTGGGGGGCCCGTCATCTGGCCCCGGCGCGGGTTGGCATTCTGCTGATGGGTGAAATTCTCGTCGGTGTCGGCTCTGCCGCACTGTATGCCGGGGAGGCTGTTGGCCCGGTCGAGATTGCCGGAGGTACGGCAATTCTGCTGGCCGCCGGAATTGAGCTGATGACACCACATGAAAAAAAGGCTGAAAAAAGTACCACCCTGTGATGGCGGTCACATTTTTTCTCGTCTGACGGGCATATAACAGACCTCATAGAAAACGGTTTGCGGTTTTCCCCTCCCTGAACCCGCAGCCGTTATGGACACAGGACCGACGCCTCGGCCTGTCCAGAGATCGCGGTGGCGCTTCATCCTTCCCCCTCCCCTTCCCCCGGAAGCGCCACCGCAACCCTCCGGGTTCCGGAGGGAACCGGTTTCCCCGACCTGCTATCTTCCAAAGACAGATTTGAGAATTTCAGTGCTGCGTGCAGCCGGGTTCTCGCGAATCGCCTTTTCCTCGCGACCAAGCAGCAGGAACAGCCCGTCGAGAGCCCGGGTCACAACATGATCCGACAGATCGGCGGTGGCATCGGGGACGAATGGCAGGGATTTGTATTTGCCGATCATCGCATCATAGGATTTGACGGCCCCCACTTCCCGCAGGCTGTCATTGACAACCGGGGTGAATTTTTCTCGCAGTTCCGGTGTCATCCGTCCCTGAAAGTAGCTGGTCGCGGCATTGTCCGGACCGTTGTAGATTTTCTGCGCATCATCAATGCTCATGTCAGAGACGGCATTCCAGAACAGTTGCCTGGCCTCCGGCGCAGCGGCCTCTGCGGCCCGGTTCAGGCGCAGTTCCAGATCGTCTGCCATGCCGGAGAGGCCGACAGCCTGCAGGGCGGACTGGACCTTCTGGAGGGCTGGCGGCAAGGGAATGTGGATATCCGGATTGGCATTGAATCCGTCGATTGTGCCGATCCGGCTGACCACCCGGTCAGAGCCCACGCGCAGCGCCTCCTTCAGTCCCTTTATTATGTCTGCCTCGCCCGGTGCGGCAGAGCCTGTTGTACCATCCCCGAGTGCCTTGCGCGCCCGGTCGAGAAGCGACTGGGCCTGAACCGGCGTTGATGCCAGACAGGCGGATGACATCAGGAGAGTAATGGCCTGACGACGCGAAATATTCATGATCTGCTCCATTTGTTCGCGAGAATACCGGCTGACAGCTGACGGCTGCTGTAACTGTTTCAGTTTGCGATTTTATATCAGAACCTCCTAGACTGCATACAGACGGGGAAGACGATTGAAAAACAAAGAAACCGGTTCAGCTGACAATGATATTCTGCGGGAAGGTGTGCGGCACCTGTCGCAGGCCTTCTCGGTGTTTGATCGTGACCTGAATCTGGTCATCTGGAACCCGCAATTTGCTAAACTGCTGCGATTTCCGGATGAGTTGCTTTATGAGGGCGCGCCGCTGGCGTCGTTCTTTCGCTACAACGCTGAGCGTGGCGAATATGGCGAGGGCGAGCTGGAGGCACTGGTCGAGGAGCGGCTGAGGCTGGCGCGGCAGAATCAGTCGCATCGTTTCCAGCGCGTGACACAGGACGGCCTGGTGCTTGATGTTGTCGGCAATCCCCTGCCGTCCGGCGGGTTTGTGACCACCTATACGGATATTACGGACCGGGTGAATCTGGAAAAGGAACTGTCGCGCGCCAAGGCTGATCATGAACTGGCGTCGCGGATCAGCCATACCGGGTTCTGGCGAGTACAGCTGGAGCCGCAGGTGCTGTTCTGGTCTCCCGAGATATACCGGATTTACGATTTACCTGCTGATCAGGCGGTAACGCTGGAACAGGCGATTCTGGGTTATCACCCGGATGACAGGCCGATTGTCAAAAAACTGGTTGCAGAGGCCATTGAGGCGGCAAAACCGTTTGAATGCGAGCTGCGTATTGTCCGGCCAGGTGGCGAGACAAGATACTGCAATGCCCGCGGCTTTTGTGAAACCGACGCAACCGGCAAGGTCATTGCGATCTTCGGGACATTCCAGGATGTGACAGCCCGGGTTGTCGCCGAACAGGCCCATCAGGAAAGCGACCGGCGTTACCGCCGGCTTTATGAAACAAGCCCGGTGATGCTCTGGACCTGCGGCAAGGACTACCTGCTTGAAGCGATCAATGACAGGTTCGCTGACAAGCTGGGTTACACGAAAGACGAGTTGCTGAATACAAACGTGCTTGATCTGGCAACCGAATCGACCAGAAAGCTGGTGCAGGGAACGCTCCGCCCCAGACTGCTGAGAGACGGGTTGTATGAAAACCAGCTGGCCGGATTTGTTCATCGCAACGGTTCAGTCGTTGAAGTCGAGATGACCGCCTATCTCGAATCAGAGCCGGGACGTGACGGGTTTCGTGTACTCGCATCGGCGGTTGATGTCTCCAGCCGGTTCGAGGCGGAACGACGGCTGCGCCGGGCACTGGACGAGGCGGAGCTGGCAAACCGCACCAAGTCGCAGTTCCTTGCCAATATCAGCCATGAACTCCGGACACCGCTGAATTCGATTATCGGGTTTTCACAGTTCATGTCACAGGAACTGCTCGGCCCGCTGGGAAATCCGCAATATCTCGAATACAGCCAGGATATCCTGTATTCCGGCGAACATCTGCTGAACCTGATCAATGATATTCTGGATATCACCAAGATCGAGGCCGGTGAAACCCAGATTGATGAAGAGCGGGTTGTTGTTGCGGATGTGATCGAAAGTTGCCTGCGCATGGTCCGGCAGCGCGCCCGTGCGAAAGGACTTTCCCTGCGCATTGACGGCGGTGCACTGAAGGCTCCTGTGATCCGGGCGGATGAGCGGCTGTTCAAGCAGATCCTTCTGAATTTGCTCACCAATGCCATTAAATTCACCAGCGAGGGCGAGGTTACGGTCCGGGCCGGTGTGGAGCAGAACTGTCCGTTCATCGAGGTGACTGATACCGGGGTCGGCATTGCCGAGGCCGATCAGGAAGCTGTGCAGCTTCCTTTTGTCCAGATTGCCGATGCGATGACCCGTAACCATGAAGGCAGCGGCCTTGGATTGCCCTTAACCAAATCCCTTGCCGAATTGCATGGCGGAAAGCTGGTGCTGAAAAGCGTTGTGGGAGAAGGCACGACGGTCCGGGTAAGCTTGCCGGCGCATCGTCTGCTGTCGACGACTGTGTCGACCGCCGGATAGTCAGGTCTGCCGCCAGCCGGTCAGCCGGCGACAGACCTGTTGAATGAAGTCAGGCAGGCATCGGAATTTTCTGATCCGTCGGCGGAATGTTCCAGCCGGACTGTACGGACGGGCGCTCCGCCATCGCCAGATACCAGCGTTTCACATTCGGAAAATCGTTCAGATCGATTTCCTGCCAGTCATGACGACCGATCCAGGGCCAGATGGCGAAGTCGGCAACGGACAGGTCTCCGGCGATGAAATTATTTTCCGACAGTTGCTTGTCCATCACGCCATAGAGACGCTTTGCCTCATTGACGAAGCGTTCTTCGGCATAGGGTGCCTTGCCGGAATTATATTTCCGGAAGTGGTGGACCTGGCCGAGTATCGGGCCGGCCCCACCCATCTGGAACATCAGCCATTCGATGACCTTCCAGCGTCCGGCGGGATCTTTCGGCAGCAGCTTGCCGGATTTTTCCGCCAGATAGAGCAGGATGGCACCTGATTCCATCATTGAAATACCGGTTTCCGTGTCGACGATGGCCGGGATCTTGTTGTTCGGGCTGATCTTCAGGAAATCCGGGGCAAACTGTTCATCCTTGTGGATATTTACAGGTTTCACCACATAGGGCAGGCCCATTTCCTCAAGCGCCATTGTGATTTTCCGGCCGTTTGGTGTGGTCCAGGTATAGAGTTCGATCATATGTATTCTCTCCGGTTTCGGGGACCTGTCCGGCGTCCGGACAAATCGCCACTGGAAGCTGTCGCGCACGGGTTGTATTGTCCCGCACACATTGGATATGGAGTCGATATTATGGGTTATGTTATCTCCGCGCCAGCCGCACCCTCTGTTGCCGTTGACGGCAGCAAGGACCGGTTTCCGGTTCGTCGCGTCTATTGCGTTGGCCGCAACTACGCCGAACATGCTCGCGAAATGGGTCACGACCCGGACCGTGAACCGCCGTTTTTCTTCATGAAACCGGGTGATGCCCTGCTGCCGACCGGCAGTGATTTCCCTTATCCGAACCTGTCGGAGAATGTGCATTACGAAATGGAATTCGTGGTCGCCATCGGCAAGGGCGGTGACGATATCGCCGAGGCGGATGCGCTGGATCATATCTGGGGCTACACGGTTGGTCTGGATATGACGCGCCGCGACCGGCAGGGGGAAATGAAGAAGCAGGGCCGTCCCTGGGAAGCGGGCAAGTCTTTCAATCATTCCGCCCCGATTTCCCCGCTGAAGCCGGCGACGGCTATCGGACATCCGTCGAAAGGCCGTATCTGGCTGAAGAACAACGGTGACATCGTGCAGGATTCCGATATCACCGAGCTGATCTGGAATGTGCCGGAAACCATTTCGATTCTGTCGCGCGATTTCGGTCTCGAAGCCGGCGACCTGATTTACACCGGAACACCGGCTGGTGTCGGGGCTGTAAAACGGGGCGACCATCTTGTCGGTGGCGTCGACGGCGTCGGCGAAGTCGAGATCAGGGTCGTCTGATCCTTCAGAAATGATCACGCCGGAACATCTCCGGCGTGATCGTCTCTTTTTTATTTCGTCACAAAAGCATAACATTCGCCTGTTATCGGAGGAACACGCTCGCAGACGAGCGTTTCAATTCATCGAACAGGGGATTACCCATGCGCAAGACACTTGTCGCTGCCGCGATAGCGACGGCTTTTCTGACCGGTCAGGCTTTTGCCGCTTCCGGCAAACTGGTTCTCTATACTTCCCAGCCGAACAAGGACGCTCAGCAGACAGTTGATGCCTTCAAGAAGGCGCACCCGGATGTCGAAGTTGAATGGGTTCGCGACGGCACGACGAAGGTGATGGCGAAACTGCGTGCGGAATTTGCTGCCGGCGCACCAAAGCCCGACGTGCTGCTGATTGCTGACGTCGTCAATATGGAGCAGCTGAAAAGCGAAGGCCGCCTGATGGCCTATGACGCAGCGCCGGTCGCCGGTTACGACGCGGGGATCCACGACGCTGACAAAACCTATTTCTCCACCAAGCTGATTACCACCGGTATCGTCTACAATACGGGCGCACCGATGAAACCGACCGACTGGGGCGATCTGGTCAAGCCGGAAGCCAAGGGTCTGGTTGCAATGCCGTCACCGCTGACCTCCGGGGCGGCGGCCATTCATATGTCGGCACTGACCAGCAATCCGAAATTTGGCTGGGCTTATTACGAAAACCTCGCCGCTAACGGTGTTACCCCGCAGGGCGGTAATGGCGGAACCTTCAAGGCTGTTGCCTCCGGCGAGAAGCTTTATGGCATGGTCGTCGACTTCCTGCCGATCCGGCAGAAAGCCGAAGGTGCGCCGGTTGAATTCGTCTTCCCGGAAAGCGGCGTGACAGCTGTAACCGAACCGGCTGCCATCCTGTCGACCGCCTCCAACGTGGATGCCGCCAAGGCATTCATCGACTTCCTGCTGTCGAAGGAAGGCCAGGAACTGGCGCTCAGCCAGGGCTATCTGGCGGCTCATCCCGATGTTGCGACGCCGGCGGGCTTTCCGTCGCGTGACAAGATCCGGCTGATGGCCTTCGACGCGGCTGCGGCGCTGAAGAACGCTGATGCCGACAAGAAGAAGTTCACCGAAATCTTTGGTCAGTAAGGTTATCTGCGGTGACCGGACTCAATATCCGTCCGGTCACCGTTGTTTCCTGATGATCTGCCAGTTCCTGTCAGGCCCGGTGTCGCCGGGCTTTTCCGTTTTCAGACCTGCGTAAGTTTCCCTTGAACGAAATGATCTCTACCAGACCTGAATCACGGTTCGCCGGCCTGTTTGCCAGCGACCGGCTGATGCTGTGCGGTCTGGCTGTCTTTGTTATCAGCCTCAGCGCCCTGCCGCTCGGACGGTTGCTGCTGGAGGGTGTCGCGCCGGGCGGTGATCCCGGGCTGGGTGTTGCCCGCGAGGTCCTGTCGTCGAAATCAACCTGGCTGGCGACCCGGCGTTCGATGATTACCGGGATCGGTGGTGCGGTGATCTCGGTTATCCTCGGATCAATCTTTGCGCTGCTGGTTGCGCTGACCAATATCCGGGCCAAGGGACCGCTGGTTTTCTGTTTCATGATCCCGATGATGATTCCGCCGCAGATCACGGCACTCAGCTGGATCCAGCTGTTTGGTCCGTCCAGCGCATTGCTCAATGCGCTGGGGATCGCGCCGCCGCTGGGTTCGCCACATCCGATGTATTCGCAGGAAGGTATTATCCTGCTGCTTGGTGTGCAGCACGCCCCGCTGGTCTTTCTGGCGCTTCGGGCCGGGCTGCGGTCATTGCCCCGCGAAATGGTGGAGGCGGCCCGGATTTCCGGCAGTGGCCGGTTGCGGGTGATGTTCGACGTGGTCGTTCCCCTGATGACGCCGCCGCTGATCGCCGGCGGGGCGCTGGCCTTCGTCTCGGCGATCGGAAACTTCGGCATTCCGGCGATGCTCGGTACGCCGGTTTCCTATACAACCCTGCCGGTGCTGATCTATCAGCGTCTCTCCGGCTTCGGTCCGTCGATCATTTCTGAGGTCGCCATCCTGTCGATCATCATCGGAGTCATTGCGCTGACCGGGCTGCTGGTTCAGGGCTGGATGCTGTCGCGCCGGGATTACCGGACCATCGGCGCGCCGTCGCGCACGCTGGACCTGACACTTGGTCGCCTGCGGCCGGTGGCGGAAAGCGGATGCTGGCTGGTGATCGCGATGATCCTGATTGCCCCGCTGCTGGCCCTGATTGCCACCTCGCTGGTTTCTGCCTACGGGGTCCGGCTCGATTTCCAGACGGCAACGCTGGACGCCTATCGCGAGGTGATCTTCCGGCAGGAAGTCACCGGACGCGCCTTCCGGAATTCCTTTATTCTGGCCGGTGGCGCGGCACTGGTGCTGATGTTCGTTGCCATTCCGCTGGCCTATTTCATTGCCTGGCGGCGTTCCGGCCTGACCCGGTTTCTCGATATTGCGGCGGAAACGCCCTATGCCCTGCCGGGGGTTGTGCTGGCCATTGCCTGTATTCTGATTTTCCTGAAACCCATCCCGGTTCTCGATATCAGTATCTATGGAACGCTCTGGATTATTTTTGCCGCCTATCTCGGGCGTTTTCTGACTCTTGGCCTGCGTCCGGTGATCAGCGCCTTCATTCAGACCGACCGGTCGCTGGAGGAAGCCGCACAATCCAGTGGTGCCGGGTTCCTGATGCGTCTGCGCACCGCAATTGCCCCGGCGATTGCCCCGTCGGCGGCAGCCGGGGCCATTCTGGTTTTCATGACCGCCTTCAACGAACTGACCGTCTCGGCCCTGCTCTGGTCTTCAGGCACCGAGACACTGGGTGTGCTCGTGTTCAATCTGGATGATGGCGGATATTCCGTGATGGCATCTGCCGTCGCCGTTCTGGCGGTGATCGCCATTCTTGTTCTCATGACCGCCGTCCATGCCCTGTCGGGGCGGCTGCCGAAGGGGGTGCTGCCGTGGCAGACCTGAACATCACATCCGTCTGGAAACATTTTGGCGAGGATGCCGCTGTCGCCGATGTGTCGCTGGCTGCGCAGTCCGGAGAATTCGTCGCCCTGCTGGGGCCTTCGGGTTGTGGCAAGACCACACTGTTGCGTCTGGTCGCCGGATTTGAGCGCCCGACCGGCGGGCATATCCGCATCGGCGACCGCGACATGGTTGACGGGAACGGCCTGTTTGTTCCGCCGGAACACCGGCGGGTGGGCATGGTCTTCCAGTCCTATGCGCTCTGGCCGCACATGAATGTGGCGGAGAATGTCGGCTATCCGCTGCGGGTGCGCGGATTGCGCGGACCGGAGGCCGGTCGCAGAATCGACCTTGCCCTGAAACAGGTCGGGCTGGGCGGGCTTGGTGACCGCCGGCCGGCCAATCTCAGCGGGGGCCAGCGCCAGCGTGTGGCGCTGGCGCGCTGTCTGGCGATGGAGCCGGATATCGTCCTGCTGGATGAGCCGCTGGCCAATCTGGACGCCCATCTGCGCGAATCAATGCAGCACCAGTTCCGTACCTTCCATCAGGCCACCGGTGCCACGATGGTTTATGTAACGCATGATCAGGCAGAGGCGATGGCGCTGGCTGACCGGATAGCGGTGATGGACAGGGGAAAGATTGTGCAGCTGGCCCCGCCACCGGAACTGTATGACCGCCCGGCAAGCGAGATGGTTGCCCGCTTTATCGGACGCGGTCAGGTCATCAGCGTAACCGGGGCCGGACAGCAGTCGGACGGCATATGCAGCATCCGGGCCGGTGAGCAGACATTCACTGTCCGCGGCCAGGTGGAAGCCGGTCAGCCGGCCCGGTTGTGTATTCGCCCGGAATGGCTGGGGATCGTCGAGCCAGATGCAGAAGGCTCGCTGCGGGCCGGCATTACCGCCCGCACCTATCGCGGTGCAGTGACCAGTCTGGAGGTTGCCGTCAGCGATGATCTGACGCTGTCAGCAGAGGTTCCGGGCTTTGCCGGACAGATTGGTGATACCGTTGGTGTCACGATTCGTGATGGCTGGGTCCTGCCGCAATAGCCGGTTCGTTCCCGACTGGCTGTTCCGCAATGGATTAGCCGCCTGATCTTAGGTTGCGCCGGGCAACCGGGGAGGTTGTCTGCAAAGCGAATGGACGGATGATTGCGGGAAGGTTTGTGGAATTGTCTGAAGGCGTCCGTGATATGGCAGAAATTGTGGAAACCGGTGCCGAACTGGCAGCGCTCGTTGAAAAGGCACCGCTGAACACAGCCGCGAGGCTGAAGCTGGTCGGCGAACTGGAGAAGGTTGGCAAGTCGGAGGAGGCCCGCCAGCAGCTGATTGCTGCTGTTTCGATTGACCCGACACAGTCGATGGCCCAGCTGAAGCTGGCGGATCTGCTGCTGCGGGAAGGTGACATCAATGGTGCGGTGCGGTGTTTCGGCATGGCGCAGACTTTCACACCCCGGGATTCACTGCGGCTGAAGATTGCGCTGGCCCTGCCGCCGCTGGTCGCCTCGAACAATGAAATCGCCCTGCATCTGGCCCGTATCCGTGCCGGGCTGGGGGCCTTGTCGGCACAAAGCCTTTCGATTCCCGACCCGACAGTTGACGGGGCCTCGCTGTTCTATCTGGCTTATTACGGCATCAATGACCGGCCCTATTACGAGGCGCTGGCCCAGTTCTACCGGCGGGTCACACCCGATCTGGCTCTGGCGGCTCCGCATTGCGTTGATGGTAAGGTGCCTGATGTATCGGGTCGGAAAATCCGGGTTGGCTTTGTTTCGCGCTTCCTTCGGGAACATTCCATCGGCAAGCTGAACCGGCGTCTGATCACTGGCATGGATCGCGAGAAATTTCACGTTACCGTGGCGGTGGGGCCGGGCGGACGCGACGAGCTGACAAAAGAACTTCTGCAATCGGCAGATCTGGCCATCGAGCTGCCCGGCGATCTGGGTGAGGCCCGGCGGCGGCTGGCGGTGGCAAAGCTGGATGTTCTGGTTTTCCCTGAAATCGGCATGGATACCTGGACCTACTGTCTGGGCTTTGCCCGTCTGGCCCCGGTACAATGCGTGACCTGGGGACATCCGGTGACCACGGGTATTCCGAACATCGATTATTTCGTCTCCTCCAGACTGCTGGAAGACCCGGACAATCCGCAGCGCTGGTACAGTGAAAAACTGTTTCAGCTTGAAACCCTGCCGACCAGCTATCCGAAGCCGGTCGCGGCCGGGAAGCTGCGTACCCGCGCTGATGCCGGGCTTGAGGAGGGGGTGAATTATTACCTCATCGCACAGTATCTGTTCAAAATGCACCCGGACTTTGATGCCTATCTCGAAGCTGTTCTGAAGAAAGACCCGAAAGCCCGTATTCTTGTGGTGCATGGCCGCTATCCGCGCTGGTCGCTCTATCTGAAACAGCGCTGGGCGCGGAAGATGGGGGATATTTCAGAGCGGATCGAGTTTGTCCCGCCGCGCCCGAATGCGCAGTTCCTCGACCTGATGAAGCTGGTGGATGTCATTCTCGACATTCCGACCTTCAATGGCGGCAACACCACCTTCGAGGCACTGTCTGTCGGCACCCCGGTGGTGACCCAGTCGCACAGCCTGATGCGGGGGCGGGTCTGTAGCGCGATCCTGCGACAGGCGAAGCTGGATGTCTGTATTGCTGATTCACTTGCCGATTATGTTGATACAGCGGTTCGTCTGGTGACGGATGAGGCTTTCGGCAAGTCGGTTCGCAAGACACTGGAGGCGAATGTCCCCGGTCTTTTCGAGCGCGACGAGGCGATCCGGGAATGGGAACGCTTCTTCACGGAAAGCCTTGCCGAGCGCAAGACGGCACCCGGACCAAACCCGCCCGACCTCTCGGAATACAGGAAATCCTGACAGCCAGCCTAATTCGCTTTGCAGCCCTGCCATGAAGTGGTAATCGCCCGCTCTGACACAGGAACGGACGACGGCAATGTGGATCGCTATCAAATCAGCCTGGGCGCTGCTGTTCGGTATTGCCCTGATGATGATCGGCAATGGTCTTCAGGGCACCTTGCTCGGTGTTCGGGCCGGTACTGAAAACTTCGGTGAAATCATCACCGGGCTGGTGATGTCCGGCTATTATGTCGGCTTCTTCGCCGGTAGTGTCATTGTGCCGAGAGTCGTGAGCCAGGTTGGCCATATCCGGGTATTCGCGGCGCTGGCGACAATCGCCTCCTCAACCATTCTGATCCATGCCGTCTTCATCGAGCCGACACTCTGGTTTGTCATGCGGGTGCTGACCGGGTTCGCCTATGCCGGTCTGTATATCGTTTCCGAAAGCTGGCTGAACGAGGTTGCGACGAACAAGACCCGGGGCACATTGCTGTCGATCTATATGGTGATTTCCATGGGGGCGCTCGGCCTCGGCCAGTTCTTCCTCGTCGCCTCAGACCCGAACGGCTTTGTGCTGTTCATCATTATTTCCGTGCTGATCTCGCTGTCGCTGATTCCGCTGGTCATCTCGACGGCGCGGGCCCCCGGTTTCGATAAACCGTCGCGGATCAGTCTCCGTGAAATCTATGAGGCCTGCCCGACAGGCGTGGTGGCGTCCTTCCTGAACGGCATGGGGTTCGGTGCCATCCTGTCCCTCGGCGCGGTTTACGGACAGGGGGTCGGTTTCACGATTGCCGAAATATCGGGCTTCATGGCGGTGGTGTTTATTGCGCCTGTTTTTGTGCTCTGGCCGATCGGTGCCCTGTCGGATCAGTTCGACCGCCGGATTGTCATTCTTGCTGTGTCACTGATCTCGGCACTGGCGGGGATCGGGCTGGCCCTGCTGACAGAAACTGCGGATTACAACTGGCTGATCTTCATGTTCGGCATCATCGGGGCGTTCTCGACACCGGTCTATTCACTGAGCATTGCCTATACCAACGACTATCTGAACTATGAACAGATGGTGGCGGCATCGGCCAAGCTCGTGCTGTTTGCCGGGGTTGGTGCGGCCCTTGGTCCGGTCAGCGTTGCCACCGCAATGAGCTGGTTCGGCAATGCCGCCTTCGGCTGGTCCATTGCGGCGATCTATCTGGTCATTGCTGTCTTCGTCCTCTACCGGATGACGGTGCGACAGGCAATTCCCGCCTCGGAACAGACAGGATATGTCGCGATGTCCCCGCGCGGCTCGGTCATTGCCGCAGCCATGTCGGCTGAGGAAATGGAAGAGACATCGCCGGAACACCAGGCCGCCCGGGACCGGGCCGAAGCGACGACAGAATGATTACCGTATCTGGACAAGCCAGCGGCCCGGACTAGACTGCCTCCATGCCACGGCTCATTATCATCCTCTGCTTTCTCGCTATCTCCGGTGCCGGTGTCGCTCACACTGCGGAACAGGGAACGTTCTTCCGGGACTGTCCGAAATGTCCGGAAATGGCGGTGATCCCCGCCGGTGAATTCATCATGGGTGACAAGGCCGGGCGACCGACCGAAAGGCCGACGGTTCGGGTGACGCTGGCAAAACCGTTTGCCCTGTCGCGCACGGAAATCACCTGGGATCACTGGCAGGCCTGTGTTGCAGCGAAAGGCTGCGATGCAATTGACAGCGATCATGGCTGGGGCCGGGGCAAGCGGCCGGTCATCAACATGACCTTTGCGCAGGCAGAAGCCTATATCGCGTGGCTGTCGCGGATGACCGGCAAGACCTACCGCCTGCCGTCAGAGGCGGAATGGGAATATGCCGCACGGGCCGGTACACGCACCCATTACTGGTGGGGCGACGAGATCGGCAACGGGCTGGCAAACTGCCGGGAATGCGGTGCCGGTGAATACAGCGGACATAAAAGCGCACCGACCCGCAGCTTCAAACCCAATCCCTTCGGCCTGTATGAAATGCACGGTAACATCTGGGAATGGACGGCTGATTGCTGGCATCCCAACCATGAGGGGGCAGACCCGGCGGGCAAGCCACGGGTCACCGAAAAATGCCAGCTCAAGACCATCCGTTCCGGATCCTGGTATTATTTTTCTCCGGTCTCGAAAGCGGCCAGCCGGGCCAAGAATGATGCCCGCATGAAAAGCTACAATATCGGCATCCGCGTCGCCCGCGAGATGGATTAAGCGATCACGTTCCGAACAGACTGACGGCAACAAACCGGGAGGAAATGCGTTATGACGAAACTGAAACTGTGGGGTCGTCCGTCCTCAGGCCATACCCAGGTGGTTCTTCTGGCACTTGCAGAACTGGGACGTGATTACGACCTCACCCTTGCCAGTGCAACCATGGGGCCCAGTGGTCATGTGACGAAAGGCAACAAGGCGTACGGCGTTGTCGACACGCCGGAATATCTGGCGATGAACCCCAATGGCACGTTGCCGACCATTGATGATGACGGCTTCATCCTGTGGGAATCAAATGCAATTGTTCAGTATCTCGGCATGAGCTGCGATCCTGAGCTGTTCTATGGCAATGATCACAAGACCTTCGTCTCGGCATCCCGCTGGATGATGTGGGCGGAAGGCGTGCTGATGCCGCCGATGCATCACTATGTGAAGCATACCATCCGGTTCCCGGCGGACATGCGTGATGATGACGTGGCCAGTCAGTCCCGAGATGCCCTGATCAAGGGGATGGCGATTGTCGACAGACAGCTGGGCCGGACCGCCTATATTGCCGGTGACAGATGGTCGATGGGCGATATTCCGATGACCATCCGGGTGCACCGCTGGAAACTGCTGGCGATTGATGGCCCGGCCTTTGCGAATATCGAACGCTATTACGAACAGCTCCGGTCACGTCCGGCCTTCGACGCCATTGCCGACCCGAACATGCATATTGCCGGCTGACGCAGGCCGGGTTTATCGGTCAGGGGAGGTCGGCAGCGACTTGCCCAGAACGGTGTCGATGTAGTCCCGGAAGGCGGTGGCCAGTTCCAGCGGCTGGATCCTGATCTGATCGAACCCGGTTGCCTGGGCATGGCGGCGTTGTGCCATCCATTTCCGGAAGGGCAGACAGTAGAGATGTTCCAGGCTGCGCCGGAACTGGATGACAAAGGTCGCCCGCTGCGGCACGCCCAGGTCCTGCCAGGCGGCCAGCTGGAACAGCCGGGCCTCGCATTCCCGGTCCTCGACCGTCATTCTTGCCAGACGACCGACCCGGTGCTGGGTGCCGTGGCCGACAACTTCATGTACAATGGTCCCTGCAAGCTCATTAGCGTCGCGATACATCACCTGTTTGCCGAGGACGGCGACAAAGGTCAGCGGGGTCCGGCGGTCAATTTCCTCGATGCCGGTTTCTGTCTGGAACCGGGCCAGCCGGTTTTCGGTAAGGGTGCTTTCAGCATGTTGCGGATCATAGATCAGTACAACCGTGCCGACTTCCTTCAGCCGGTCGATCAGCCGGGCATTCAGGGGTGATTTTCGATAAATCAGATCCAGCGCCACGCGGATTTTTTTAATCGCATCAGCCGGCGGGACGACCCGGTCGAGCCTCTCTGCGCCGGGGGCCACCAGCAGGGTCATGCCACGATAGGCATCCGCCGCAACGGCAGGGCCGGTGCTGAATATGAGGGCGATGAACAGCATCGCCCGCCTGATCGTGACCCTCATGACCCGTCCACGCCCTGTACCCGATGGCTGACAATATCAGGCGGCGCAAGCTTCGTCAGCCGTCATAGCATCCGGCGATGCGGGCACGCTGGCGCACCAGCCCGAGGATACGGTCGATGGTCGGGGTGGCAATTCCGGTGAGGCGCCCCAGTTCCGAGACCGCACCGACAATGGCATCGATTTCCATCGGGCGACCGGCTTCGAGGTCCTGCAGCATGGAGGTCTTGTGCGCACCGACATCACCGCCCCAGCTGATCCGCGTATCCACATCGACCGGAAACTTGATCCCCAGTTCGGTCGCCACGGTCTGCGATTCCACCATGATCTCGCGGATAACCGGCACCGTGTCCGGGTCACTGGCGAGGATGTCCAGTGTTGCATGGGTCAGCACGCTGATCGGGTTGAAGGACAGATTGCCCCACAGCTTGACCCAGATATCGTCACGGATACGGGTGCGGGGCGGAGATTTGAACCCGGCATTCATCATGATCTTTGACAGCTCCCGGATCCGGTCCGACCGGCTGCCATCCGGCTCGCCGATCTGGAACCGGTTGCCCTTCACATGCCGGATGACGCCCGGTTCGATGATGTCACAGGCCGGATAGACGACACAGCCGATGGCCCGGGCCGGGTCCATATGTTTCCAGACCGACCCGTCCGGATCGACGCTGGTTACCCTTGTGCCGTCATATTTCCCCCCCTCCCTGTAGAAATACCAGTAGGGGATGCCGTTCTGGGCGGTGACGATCATTGTGTCGTCATGCAGCAACGGCGCGACGGTCGGCGCAATCTTCGGCAGGGAATGGGCTTTCAGGCCGATGATGACCACATCCTGCGGTCCGGCTTCTGCCGGGTCATCGGTACAGGCGGGGTGGCAGACATGTTCCTCACCCTCGCTCAGCAGCTTCAGCCCGTTGGCTTTCATGGCGGCGAGATGCGGACCGCGGGCGATCAGCGTTACATCCTCACCGGCCATGGAAAGGCCGGCCCCGAGATAGCCGCCGATTGCGCCGGCACCGTAGATACAGATTTTCATGAGGTCAGCCCCAGCTTGTCTGCCAGCCCGATGCGCTGGAGCTTGCCTGTCGCGCCCTTTGGTATCTCGTCGAGGAAGACGATTTTCTTCGGCACCTTGAAATCCGCCAGCCGGTTCGCGGCAAATTCCCGGATCTGGGGTTCGGTGGCGATGCCGCCGTCACGCAGCACGATGGCTGCGGCGACTTCTTCCCCCAGCTTGTCATGGGGCAGGGCAAAGGTGACGGCCTGTGCCACGGCGGGATGATCCATCAGCACCTCGTCCACTTCCCGGGGCGAGACCTTTTCGCCACCCCGGTTGATGATTTCCTTCAGCCGTCCGGTAATCCGCAGATACCCCTCCTCGTCGAGAACACCCTGGTCGCCGGTCCGGAACCAGCCATCGGTGAAGGCCTCGGCGTTTGCCGCGGGATTGTTGCGATAACCACCGAATACATTCTCGCCACGGATGACGACCTCGCCGGTCTCGCCGGTGCCGAGCCGTTTCCCGTCCGGTGACATGATGCTGACCTCGGGCCCGGCCTGCTGGCCAACGCTGCCGGGTTTGCGGTCTTTCGGCGGCAGCGGGTTGGCGGCCATCTGGTGGGCGGCTTCGGTCATGCCATAGGCTTCGATGACCGGCGCACCGAAAGTTTCCTCAAGCGCCGCCATCACCTGCGGTGGCAGCGAGGCTGATGACGAGCGGATGAAGCGGAGTGGCGAGGCCTTGATGCTGTCCGGATTGCGCGCCGCCCGTGACAGGATGGCCTGATGCATGGTCGGCACGGCGGTGTACCAGGTGGGATGCGCCTCATCCATCCAGCTGAAGAAACGCAGCGCATTGAAGCCGGGGCTGCAGAAAATCGAGGCTCCGGCGGAAAGCGAAGACAGCACGGCGGCAATCAGCCCGTGGATATGGAACAGGGGCATCACGTTCAGGCAGCGGTCGGCACTGCTCAGGCTCAGGCTGGTGGCGACATTGCTGGCAGAGGCGCAGATATTGCGCTGGGACAGGGGGACAATCTTTGGCCGCGATGTCGTGCCGGATGTATGCAGCACCAGCGCGATGGCATCGGCATCCTGCGGGCCATCGGTGCGGGCCGGACCGGCGGGGGTGCCGCTCAGGGTGAAGTCGCCGGCGGCAGTGCCGGGCGTGAGCTCGATGATGGCAATCCCGAGCTTTACGGCAACATCCCGCGCCGGTGTCTCGTCGCCGCTCTGGACGACCAGTGCCCGGGCTTCCAGATCCTGCAGATAGAAGTCGAATTCTTCCTCCCGGTAGGCGGGGTTCAGGGGTGCGGTGGTCACAGCGGCTGCCATGGCGACGAAGGCAGTGGCCATTTCCGGCCCGTTCGGCAGCACGATGGCAACTGCGTCACCATGACCCAGACCGAGGCTGTTCAGGGCACCGGTTGTGCGTTCGACCAGTTCGCGCAGACCGAGATAACCGAGGGCCGGACGGTCGGGGGCAGAGATGGCATCGGCGTCGTCGCGGGCCGGGCTCAGCAGGTCATGAATGGTTCTGGCGGACATCGGCGTTTCCTTTTCCCTGTTCCCGGGATGGTCACCTGTCACCGGCGTTGCGTCAATGGCTGGACGTCCGGTTCAGGCTAATCCTTGCCGTGCTTTCCGTGGAACGGTAAAACCCGGGCCATATCCCATACTCATTATGCTTCCAAGGACGCTTATGGTTCCGCAACCCCGTGTCATCGGCTATATCAACTGGCTTGGTCTCTGGACCCTTTATATGAAGGAAGTCCGGCGTTTTACCTCGGTCTATACCCAGACCCTGATGGCACCGATTGTCACCACATTGCTGTTTCTGACGATCTTCTGGCTGGCGCTGGGCGGTGCGGTGCGTGAAGTCGGCGGCGTTCCTTTTCTGGCCTTTCTGGCACCGGGTCTGGTGATGATGGCTATCGCCCAGAACGCCTTTGCCAATACCTCCTCGTCTTTTGTGATCTCGAAAATCCAGGGTAATATCGTCGATGTGCTGATGCCGCCGCTGGGGGCAGGGGAACTGCTCACCGCCTTTGCCCTGGGCGGCATGACCCGTGGTCTGTGCGTCGGGATTGTTGTGCTGCTGGCGATGGCCTTTGTAGCTCCGATCGGGATCGACAACCTGTTCCTGATTATCTTCCATGCTGCGGCGGCCTCGCTGCTGCTGTCGCTGCTCGGCATACTTGGCGGCATCTGGGCAGAGAAGTTTGATCATATCGCGGCGGTGACCAACTTCGTCGTCACGCCACTCAGCTTCCTGTCCGGCACGTTCTATTCAATCGAGCGCCTGCCCGCGACGGTGCAGACCATCGCCCATTTCAATCCGTTCTTCTATATGATCGACGGCTTCCGGGCCGGGTTCATCGGTCGTTCCGATACCGACCCGGCGCTGGGTGTGGCGGTGATGCTGGGGGTGGATCTGCTGCTCTGGGGACTCTGCTACCGCCTGCTCCGGCGCGGCTACAAGCTGAAAGCCTGACCGGTGCAGGTTCGCAGCGTCGGGCTCGTCAACTGGATGGGTATTGCGACGCTGGTCCGCCGTGAATGGCTGCGGATGCTCGATATCTACAAGATCACGCTGCTGGCCCCGGCTGTGACTGCCCTGCTGATGCTGGCGGTCTTCGGTCTTATCCTGGGTGATGTGCGCGAGACCATCGGCGGTGTCCCGGCGATCCTGTTCGTGGCACCGGGGCTGGTTGCCTATGCCATGATGGAGCGGACATTCGAGGATTCCTCGATCTCCCTGATGTTCGACAAGATGGAGGGCATTATCGGCGATGTGCTGGTCCCGCCGATGGGGCCGGGCGAGCTGATTGCGGGTTATCTGCTGTCGGGCATCAGTAACGGCCTGCTGAACCTTGCCATGGTGGGCAGTGTGGTCTGGCTCTGCTCACCGATGACTGTCGAGGCGCCGCTGCGTCTGCTGCTGTTCGTCCCGGCGATCCTGCTGCTGCTGGCGTCGCTTGGCATGGTGCTCGGCATCTTCGCCCGGAAATGGGACCAGTGGCAGGCGGTAGAGACTTTTGCCTTCATGCCGCTGACCTATCTCTCCGGCATGTTCTTCACCGCCGACCGTCTGCCGGAAGGGTTGCGCTGGATTGTCGAGATCAACCCGCTCTATTACGCCATCGACGGTATGCGCGGCGGCTTCCTCGGCCAGTCAGAGGTCGAACCGGTTTTTGGTTTCAGCGTGGTGATGGGATCTGCCCTGACGGTAACTGCCGCCGTCTGGCTGATGTTCCGGTCGGGATATCGTCTGAAGGATTGAGGGCGTCCTTTTCCGCCTCCATTGCGCCTTCACTCTTTCCCCTCCTCATCCCGAACCCGTTTGGCGATCACCCGTCGACTATCTCCGCTGTCATCCCGGACCTCGATCCGGGACCCGGCCGCGAGCCGGTACACCACCACGGCTGGGTCCCGCCTTCTGGCGGGATGACATGGAGAGGCGTTTGCCGAGAGAGGTCCTGAAACGAGTTCAGGACGAGGTGGATAATTACAAAGGCAGAGCGGGCAGGGTGATCAGCAGGCCTCAGCCCTCTGCCGCTGCCATGCAGTCGCGCCACATATGGTCGGCGCGGCCGCGTTCGCGTTCTTCCTGATCATAGACCTTGTCGATCTCGGCTTGCCAGACCTCGCGTTCGTAGTCGGTGTCGGCGGCCTTCAGGCTTTCGCGGTAGATGTCTTCCGCAGAGCTGCGGTTGGTCTCGATCTCGTTGAGCAGGGTATCCAGTGCCGTCCGGCATTCCTCCGGCGTGACCGCCATCGCCGGGGCGGTGGTGAGCAGCAGAACAGGCAGGACAAGCAGCAGGCGCATGGTGCAGATACCGGACAAGGAATGTTTCCCTCCCGGATCATCTCCGGGAGGGAAGAATAGTGACCGTCAGGCGGCCAGTTTGTCCAGTTCGCCGATCAGGGCTTTGCCCATGCCGGTGCAGGAGGTCAGGGTCTTGCCGTCCTGCATGATGTCACCGGTCCGCATGCCGCTGGCCAGCAGGTTCATGACACCCTGTTCGATCAGGTCGGCATCTTCCGTCATGTCGAAGCTGTAGCGCAGTGTCATGGCATAGCTGAGCAGGGTTGCCAGCGGGTTGGCCTTGTCAGTACCTGCGATGTCGGGGGCGGAGCCATGTACCGGCTCGTACAGGGCGCGGCGGCGGCCGGACTCGTCGGCTGCACCGAGCGAGGCCGACGGCAGCATGCCGAGGGAGCCGGTCAGCATGGCCGCGCAGTCCGACAGGATATCGCCGAACAGGTTATCGGTCACGATGACGTCAAACTGCTTCGGGTTACGGACCAGCTGCATGGCGCAGTTGTCGGCATACATATGTTCGGTCGTGATGTTCGGGAAATCCTTCGCGACCTCCGTTGCAACCCGGCGCCAGAGCACACCGGTTTCCATCACATTCGCCTTTTCGACGGAATGCAGCTTGCCGGAACGCTTGCCCGCCAGCTCGAAGGCTACCCGGCAGACCCGCTCGATCTCGTCAGAGGCATAGATCTGCGTGTCAATTGCCTGCTGACGGCCATCGGGCAGGGTGGAGATGCCACGTGGTTCACCAAAATAGACGCCGCCGGTCAGTTCGCGAACGATCATCAGGTCGAGGCCGGAGACCAGTTCTTCTTTCAGGCTGGAGGCCTGCGCCAGTGCCGGCAGGCAGGTCGCCGGGCGGAGGTTGGCAAACAGGTCCATTTCCTTGCGGAGTTTCAGCAGGCCGGC
The DNA here is from genome assembly GCA_040219025.1 of Rhodospirillales bacterium. Lineage (GTDB taxonomy): Bacteria > Pseudomonadota > Alphaproteobacteria > Rhodospirillales > HT1-32 > HT1-32. The sequence goes on from JAVJTE010000020.1 coordinate 645,617, forward strand.
TTCCGGACGCAGATGGCGCTCGACATTGTCCCATTTCGCACCGCCAACGGCACCAAACAGGACCGCATCGACGGAAAGAGCGGTGTCCAGTGTCTTGTCGGCCAGCGAGGTGCCATATTCGTCATATGCCGCACCACCAACCTTGTCTTCGCTGATGTCGAAGGAGACATGGCGGCGTTTGTCCATCCAGTCGATGACGCGCCGTACCTCGGCCATTACTTCAGGGCCGATGCCGTCACCCGGCAGGATCAGCAGTTTCTTGTTTGCGGCCATGATCATCTCCTCCGTCGGATTGAATATTGAATTTATTGAGGCTGTTTTTAGCGGTCAGACCGGGTCACCGAAAGGTACAATTTATGAAAGCTTTGAATGATGCAGGGTAATTGTGACTTCGGTGCCTTGCCCGACTGTGCTTTCGATCCGGGTTGAGCCGCCGAGCAGGCCGGACAGGCTGTTCACAATGGCAAGGCCAAGGCCGGTTCCCTGGTTCTGGGGCACCAGAGCCGGGTCACCCTGACGATAGGGGGTCAGCACCTCTTCCAGCCGGTCGGCGGAAATGCCGACACCTGTGTCACGTACCCTGAGCAGGGTGACGCCGTTTCGTGTCGCACAGCCGATATATATCCGGCCGTTTTCAGGTGTGAACCGTGCGGCGTTTGACAGCAGATTGACAAGAATCTGGAAAACCATCCGCTGGTCACTGTAAATCTCCGCATCGCCGTCAACCTGAACGGTGATGGTCGGGCATCGCCCTCCGGCCCCGCGGCGGGTGATATCACAGGCTTCGGCAATCACGCCCTCGATATGAAACCACCCGAAGGCCGGTTCCAGGGCACCGGCTTCGATCTTTGACAGATCAAGCAGATCATTGATCAGCGCCAGCAGATGCGTCGCTGCGTTCAGGACATCTTCGCTATAGGCTTTGTAGCGTTCCCCGATCGGGCCGAAGATTTCACTGCGCATCAGGTCGGACATGCCCATGATGGCATTCAGCGGCGTGCGGAGGTCATGGCTCATCTGGGCAAGGAAACTGGATTTCGCGCTGTTTGCCTCTTCCGCTTCGGCCTTGGCCAGCATGGCGAGGGTCAGTGCATTGCGCAGTTCCGTCGTGCGTTCCTCGACGCGCTTTTCCAGCACTTCATTCATTGCTGCAAGGCGCTCGACAATATTGCGGGCGTCGGTCGTGTCTTCGCCGCTGATGATAATCGATGGCAGGCCGGTGACCGGATCATAGGCCGGCTGCGCATTCAGCCGGTACCAGCGTTTCCCGATCGCGGTGATGACAACCTCTTCATACCATCCGGCCTGTCCCCGGGAGACTTCCCTGAGGATGCGATGGCCGGTTTCAGGGTTCTCAAACATCGCTCCGAGGGCGACATCTGCTGACTGGGAGGGCAGAACAGGGAAAACTGATGCGGCGGCGGGGTTCTGTGACAGCAGGCGTCCTTCTTCGGCGTAGGTCCGCACGATTGTCTGGCTGTATCTCGTCGCTTCCAGAAGCCGCCGGGGGTTCGGGTCAGGGTCGCCTGTCCTGTCCTGCTGCAGGACAATCAGGTGAATGAGAACGGCAGCCCGGCCCTTTTCGATCCGGAGCGGCGACAGATGCAGCAATGCCGGTGTCGGTTTGCCTTTGGGATAAAGCGTCCAGGATTCCGAGGTGAACGAACCTTCCGGCGTATTGTTGAAGCTGTCTCGCAGTCTCTGGCGCACCATGCCGGTGTCGCCGGAGAAATCACGGGCCTTCATATCTGTCAGGTCTTTCGCCTGCCAGAAGTCGATTGCCGCCTGATTGCCCCACCGGATCGCATGATGATCGAGGTCAAAGACCCAGCAGGCAGCCGGGATCAGATTGAGGGCTGCCAGCTGTTCGTAGCTTGTTACCGTCTGCATCCCGGTCGCCGGAAAAGGTCAGAAAGGTCTGACCCGGCTTATCCGGCAGCGCGGTTTGACAGCCAGGGCTGTGACATCTGACGTTCGGCCTCGAAGTTGTCGATCTTGCCGGCCTTCTGTTCGGTCAGGCCGATATCGTCGAGACCGTTCAGCAGGCAATGTTTGCGGAAAGCATCAACATCGAAGCTGATCTCGCCACCGTCCGGCCCCTGAATGGTCTGGTTTTCCAGATCGATGGTGATCGTGGCATTGGCGCCGCGTTCGGCATCTTCCATCAGCTTGTCGACCTGTTCGCGCGGCAGCTTGATCGGCAGGATGCCGTTCTTGAAACAGTTGTTGTAGAAGATATCGGCGAAAGACGGTGCGATAACGCAGCGAATGCCGAAATCAAGCAGTGCCCAGGGGGCATGTTCGCGGCTGGAGCCACAGCCGAAATTTTCATGGGCGACCAGGATCTGCGCCTTGCGCCAGGCCTGCTTGTTCAGCACGAAATCCGGCTTTTCCGAACCGTCATCATTGTAGCGCCATTCGGCGAACAGGTTCTTGCCGAGACCGGTGCGCTTGATGGTCTTCAGGAAGTTTTTCGGAATGATCGCATCGGTATCGATGTTCACATGTGGCAGCGGGGCCGCAACAGCGGTCAGTTTGTTGAACTTGTCCATGTTACTTTCTCCCTCAGACCAGTTTGCGAACGTCGGTCAGATGACCCATGACGGCAGCTGCCGCAGCCATTGCCGGGCTCATCAGGTGGGTGCGGCCCCCCTTGCCCTGCCGGCCTTCAAAGTTGCGATTGGATGTCGAGGCACAGCGCTCGCCGGCTTCCAGCTTGTCAGCGTTCATCGCCAGACACATGGAACAGCCCGGTTCACGCCAGTCGACACCGGCTTCGATGAAGATCTTGTCGAGGCCTTCCTCGATCGCCTGTTCGCGCACCAGGCCGGAGCCGGGAACGATCAGGGCATGCACAGTGTCGGCGACCTTGCGGCCTTTCAGCACGGCGGCGGCGGCGCGCAGATCTTCGATCCGGCCATTGGTGCAGGAGCCGATGAACATCTTGTCGATCTTCACCTCTTCCAGCGGCGTGCCGGAGGTCAGACCCATATATTCCAGCGACCGCTTGACGGCCGAGCGCTTGCCCAGGTCAGCGAAATCTTCCAGTGCGGGGACCCGGGCGCTGATCGGCAGGGCGTCTTCCGGGCTGGTTCCCCAGGTGACCTGCGGTTCGATCTCGCTGGCATCCATGGTGACTTCCTTCTGATAAACCGCACCGTCATCGGACGGCAGGGTCTTCCAGTAGGAGACAGCGGCTTCCCATTCCGCGCCCTTCGGCGACATCGGGCGGCCTTTCAGATACTCGAATGTGGTCTCGTCGGGCGCAATCAGGCCGGCGCGGGCACCGCCTTCAATGGTCATGTTGCAGACCGTCATGCGGCCTTCCATCGACAGATCCCGGATCGCCTGTCCGGCGAACTCGATGACATAACCTGTACCGCCGGCAGTGCCGATCTTGCCAATCAGGGCCAGCACCAGATCCTTCGCGGTGCAGCCGAGCGGCAGCTTGCCGGTCACATTGATGCGCATGTTCTGCAACTGCGGCTGAACCAGTGTCTGGGTGGCCAGAACATGTTCGACTTCCGAGGTGCCGATACCGAATGCCAGGGCACCGAAAGCACCGTGGGTGGCGGTGTGGCTGTCGCCGCAGACGATGGTGGCGCCGGGCAGGGTAAAGCCCTGTTCCGGGCCGATGATATGCACGATACCCTGACGCGGGTCGAAGGTATCGAACAGCGGCACGCCGAAATCAGCGCAGTTCTTCTGCAGGGTCTCAACCTGGATACGGCTTTCCTCGTCCTCGATACCGGCCTCCCGGTTTTTGGTCGGCACATTGTGATCGGGGACTGCGAGGGTGAGTTCCGGACGGCGGACCTTGCGGCCGGTCAGCGTCAGGTTCTCGAAAGCCTGCGGACTGGTGACTTCATGTACCAGATGGCGGTCAATATAGATCAGGCACGACCCGTCATCCTGACGATCAATCAGGTGGGTATCCCAGATTTTTTCGAACAATGTGCGTGGTGCAGCCATATCAGTCATGCCTCTCCATCTGGCGGACACAGGTCCGCGGTGTCTCTCTTCCCGAAACGAAAAGCGCCGCAGCCCTTGCCGGGTGCGGCGCTGCTCGTCTTATTCGCTGGCCGCTGCGGCGGCGGCTTTTTTCTTCCGGCGCGATGTCCGGCTTTCGGCGGCTGCAACCCGTTCTTCCTGGCGCAGTTTCGCCTTCGTACCGGTTGTCTGTTCGGCGATGCGCGCGGACTTGCCGGCGCGGCCACGCAGATAATACAGCTTCGCACGACGCACCTTGCCGCGGCGAACCACTTCGATTTCCGCAACGTTCGGGCTGTAGAGCGGGAAAACGCGCTCGACGCCTTCGCCGTAGGACAGCTTGCGGACCGTGAAGTTGGAGTTCAGGCCGTTATTGCTGCGGGCGATGCAGACACCTTCATAGGCCTGCAGACGCTCGCGGTCGCCTTCGACCACCTTCACCTGCACGCGAACCAGGTCGCCGGGTGCAAATTCCGGAATGTTCTTGCCGAGCGTTTGGATCTGATCGGCTTCGATCTGTTCAATCATATTCATGGCTTTACGCCCTTTCCTGCTGCTTTGTCGCGACGTCCCCGGAATGGCCCCGGTCAGTGCGATACCGGGCCCAGAGGTCCGGTCGGCGCGCTGCCGTAAGTTCTTCCGACTGGCCGCGACGCCAGTCCTCGATATTCCCATGATGCCCGGAGAGTAAGACCTCCGGCACCGCCCGACCCCGCCAAACCTGGGGCCTTGTATAGTGGGGATGCTCCAGCAACCCCGTCTCGAAACTCTCTTCCGACAGCGATTCCTCGCTGCCGACCACACCCGGCAACAACCTGACGCAGGCGTCCATGACGGCCAGTGCCGCCGGTTCGCCACCCGACAGGATGAAGTCACCGAGGCTGATTTCCTCAACCTCATGGGCCTCCAGCACACGCTGGTCGACCCCTTCAAACCGTCCGCAGAGGATCCGCAATCCCGGACCTTCCGCCAATGCACGCGCGCGCTTCTGATCGAAGCGGCGTCCACGCGGGCTGAGATAGATCAGCGGGCCAACGCCCCCGGCGCCTTCAATGGCGTCGCTGACAACGTCGGGCCGCATAACCATACCGGCGCCACCTCCGAACGGGGTGGCATCGACAGAGGCGTGTTTATCGCGCGCAAAACTGCGGATGTCCACAGTTTCAAGCGACCACAGCCCCTTCTCCAGCGCGCGTCCTGCCAGCGACAGGCCCAGCGATCCCGGAAACATTTCCGGAAAGATCGTGAGCAGGGTGGCATGCCATCCCCTGTTCTGTTCGGCTGACTCAGTCATCGCCTTTTACGTCACCTTCAGCGACACCTTCCGGTGCCTCGCCGTCTATCTCTTCCGGCGGATCATATATAATCCGCCCACCCGCAATATCTACCAGAGGTACCGCCGCCAGGGTGAAGGGCGTCAGCACTGCCGGGGCGTCCGGGCGGACGATCTCAAGAATATCGCCCGCGCCATGGTCCGCGACGCTCTTTACTTTTCCGAACGGTGTCCCGTCCGGCAACTCCACCACCAGACCGACCAGATCGGCATGGTAGTATTCTTCTTCTTCCGGCTCCGGAAACCGGGCGCGGTCGACATAAAGTCGCACACCCTTCAGGGCCAGTGCCGCATCGCGATCCGAAATCCCTTTTACCCGGGCGGTCAGCAGACCCTTTGCCTCGCCGGTCAGCTGGATTTCGTATCGCGTCGTTCCCGCCTCGTCTTCCAGCGGCCCGTAGGACGCAACATCCGACGGCTCCGCTGTAAACGCCTTCAGACGAACGCCACCGCGTACACCATGTGCGCCGGCAAAGGCGCCGATGCAGACGCGGCTGTCCGTCATGATCGTCAGCTCGCGGCGGTTTCTTCAGCCGGTGCTTCTTCTGCAGCAGCTTCCTCAGCAGGCGCTTCCTCAGCCGGTGCAGCAGCAGCGGCGGCCGCCGCTTCGGCTTCTTCCTTGGCTTTGGCAGCGGCATCTTCAGCGGCCTTCGCCTTGGCTTTCAGAAGTTCCTGGGCCTTGGCTTTCGGCTGGTTCTTCTTGGTCTGGCTCGGGATAGCCGGCATCGGGATGATGTCTGCCTGACCGAGGAACTTTGCCACCCGCTCTGACGGCAGGGCGCCAACGCCCATCCAGTATTTGATCCGGTCTTCCTTCAGCAGGATACGTTCCGGATGATCCTGCGGGACCATCGGATTGTAGGTGCCGACACGCTCGATGAACTTGCCGTCACGCGGTGAACGTGAATCGGCAATCACGATGCGGTAGTACGGGCGCTTCTTGGCACCGCCACGGGACAGTCTGATACGAAGAGACATTCAGGTAGTTCCTTTCTTTACGAATTCAGTGATTAACGCGGACCGCCAAAGCCCGGCGGCATCATGCCGGCCAGTCCGCGCATCATTCCTTTTTTGCCCATTTTCCCCATCTTCCGGACCATGTCGGCCATCTGACGGTGCTGTTTCAACAGGCGGTTGACGTCCTGGACATCCACGCCGGAGCCAGCGGCAATGCGCTTGCGGCGGGAGCCATTGATAAGTTTCGGGTTGGCCCGTTCGGATTTGGTCATCGACGAGATGATCGCCGTCTGCCGTCCGATGGCCTTGCTGTCGATATTGGCATTGGCAAGCTGCTTCTTCATCTTGCCGACGCCGGGCAACATGCCGAGCAGGCCTTCCATGTCACCCATATTGGTGATCTGCTTCAGCTGGGCGGCCATGTCATCCAGGTCGAACTTGCCCTTCTGGAGCTTTCTGGCCAGTGCCTCGGCTTCATCCGCCTCGAACTGTTCGGTGGCTTTCTCGACCAGCGAGACCACATCGCCCATGCCGAGAATACGACCGGCGATACGTTCGGGATGGAACGGCTCCAGATCTTCCAGCTTTTCGCCGACGCCGAGCAGCTTGATCGGACGCCCGGTGACAGCCCGCATGGAAAGGGCGGCACCGCCGCGTGCATCACCATCGACGCGGGTCAGCATGATACCGGTCAGGCCGACACGCTTGTTGAAGGTATCGGCAACATTGACCGCGTCCTGGCCGGTCATGGCGTCGGCCACCAGCAGCGTTTCCGCCGGCCTGGTGGCATCACGGACCTGCTCGACCTCGGTCATCAGCGCATCATCGATCGACAGGCGACCGGCGGTATCCAGAATATAAACGTCGAAGCCTTCGAGCAGCGCCGTCTGGCGGGCACGCTTGGCGATGGCGACGGGCGGCTCGCCCGGAACAATGTTCAGGGTCTGTACCAGAATGCTGTCGCCGAGTGTCTGCAACTGCTGCTGGGCGGCCGGACGGTAAACGTCGAGCGAGGCCATCAGCACGCGCTTGCGGTCTTTCTCGGTCAGCCGCTTGGCGATCTTGGCGCAGGAGGTGGTTTTACCGGAACCCTGCAGACCGACCACCATGATGCCCATCGGCGGGCTGACGGTCAGGTCCAGATCCTCGACCTGACGACCCAGCATGTCGGTCAGGGTGTCATGGACGATCTTGACGACCTGCTGGCCGGGGCTGACCGATTTCAGAACCTTTTCGCCAACGGATTCTGCGCGAACCTTGTCGATCAGTTCCTTGACGACCGGCAGGGCGACGTCGGCATCGAGCAGCGCCACACGGATTTCGCGGAGCGCTTCCGATACATCGGACTCGCTCAACGCGCCGCGGCGTTTCAGCTTCTCGAAGACGTCACCAAGTCTGGTCTGTAAGGCGTCGAACATCGGCACTTCCGTCAGCTACAACAGTTCTGATGGCCCAAACGCAAATGCGCCAGTGCGCGAACCCTCGCGGACTGGCGGACCCCCGTGTGGATATGGATTACGGGAGCAGCTGTGTCTGAACTCTGCAGAACGGCGGGCTTTAAACGGCAAATCGGGGCCCGAGTCAAGGCCCGGCTTGATTTCGGGGCTGCATGGCGGAGACTTGAGGTCTGTCCGGTCGATCATGAGGAACATCCATGCTGTCACTCCGCCGCCTTGCGGCCTTCACTGTCCTGCTGTCACTCGCCGCCTGTGATGATGTGCCAACCTCTGTGGTCAGCTATCAGGAAAGCGGTATCGACAGCACATTGATTGCGACCATCGCCGAGGGCCCGATGCCGGTGGTGGTGATCGGTGACCCCTTCAATGACGGCAGTGTCGCAGAACGGACACTGAAGGAAATGTCCGTCGTGCAGATCGGCCGGGTGATCGAATATGCGCAAGCCGGGCCGGATTTTCCGACCGGTGACGCCCGCACTTTTGTGGTCTTCAACGGCTCCGGTGCTGCCGGTGAGGCAATCTGTCAGGGACAGGTCCCGGAAACGACCCCCGCGGGCAGTGGCGAGCTGACCCTGCGGATGGTGTTCTGCGGCGGCTCGCGCAGGCTGTCTGACGTGCAGGGCCGGACACCGAATATCGCCACCAGCGGTCATGAATATTTCAGCATGCTGCTCCGCGGCGCCACCCGGTCGCTCTATCGCGAGGAAGAGCAATAGGGCGGGCGGCAGGACCTATCCGGAAGCTCCGAAGGTTCGCCATGCCGCAATGACCCGCGATAATGTCGTCACCCAGCAGAGTACCCCGAAGGTCCAGGCGAGAGCCGCGAAATGTTCCGGCCACAGGCAGATTGCCACAAACAGGGCGATGGTCTCCGTGCCTTCCGTCAGGCCGCCCAGATAATAGAGCGACTTCGAGCCGCGGATATCTGTCGTGATACCCCGTTTCTCAGCCATGATGGCAAAGGTGAGGAAGCTGGCCCCGGTGCCCATGAAGCTGAAGATCAGGAAGGCGGCGGGCAGGCTGTTGTCCGGGCTGGCCAGCGCAAAGCCGAAGATGACGGCCGAGTAGAAGATGAAATCGCAGACGATATCGAGATAACCGCCAAGATCGGTCTTCGCTGTCAGCCGGGCAACCGCGCCATCCAGCCCGTCCGTCAGCCGGTTGATCAGGATCAGGACGAGGGCAAGGGGGTAGAGCCCGGCGGCGATTGCCGGTACAGCGGCGATCCCGATGGCAAAGCCGGTGAGCGTGACTGTGTCGGCAGATATCTTCCGCGCCACCAGCGCCTCTGCGGCAATCGTCAGTGGCCGGTCGATCAGGGGTCTGATTCTGGCATCAAGCATGAAGGCGTTTCCCCGGGCTGACCGGGGCCTGTCCGTTAATCAGGTTGTCGCGTTTGACCGCATGCGGCATAAACAGGCAGCAGTTGAGGGGAGAATACCATGTCCGACGACCTGTCCGCCAAGCCATTACTGATCATTGCCGCGTCTCTTGCCTATATCATGCGTGCCGACGGACGCATCGTCGAGGAGGAGATGGCAGAATTCATGACCGTGTTCGGCAAGCATGTCCGCCGTGGTGATCTGAGCTGGGATGACGTTTCCGGTCTGACAAAGGAAGCGATTGCCTATACCGAGGTCAATGAGGTCGATGATTTCCTGGAGGAAATCTCCGACAAGCTCAGTTTCGCCCAGCGGATGTCGATCCTGATGAATATGTATGATGCGGTTCTGGTTGATGGCCGGGTGGTCGAGAGCGAGCGCTGGATCATGCAGAAGTTCCAGAACAGCTTTAACATCTTCGAGGATCTGATGGGCCCGTTGCGGGAACTGCTGATCCTGAAGAACGATACCAGCCTGTTCACCTCCGCCGCAAATCCGCGCAATGCCGCCGACTATCAGCTGAAAATTTCGGTCACCAAGGGGTAAGGCCGGTCCCCGGTATTTGTTGCGATATGGTGATCCGGTCGGGAAATTGTGCCGTAGAAAGCTTCAGTAGATGAGATATCCATGCCCGGATTCTCGGAATGGAGCCCGATATCGTGGAAGCAGCTGTCGCGGCAGACGGATTATTGACAGGGAAAAGCGGTTACTGGCCTGTGAGCAAGATGTCCGGACGCCTTAAACCGACAGCAGCCCATTGCGCGGGTCTGGTGCGGCGCATTGCCGAAAGCCATGACAAAGCAGCCTTTGAGGAAGTTTTCGACCTGTTTTCCGGGCGCCTGAAAAGCTACTTCCTCGGGCTTGGCACGTCGGAAAGTGATGCCGAGGAGCTGGTTCAGGAAACCCTGATTCTGGTCTGGCGGCGGGCGGCGCAGTTTGACGAGACCAAAGCCGGGTTTACCACCTGGCTGTTCACCATCGCCCGAAACAAGAGCATCGACCGGATACGCAAGGAACGCCGGCCGGCGCTGGATCCGGACGAGCCGATGCTGCTGCCCGAGGCGGAAACGCCGCCGGATGCGGCGCTCGACCGGGAACAGGATGCCCGGATTTTGCGCGACGCGATAAAAACCCTGCCGCCGGAGCAATCCGATCTGATCCGCCTCGCGTATTATGAAGAGCTCGCACATGGTGCGATTGCGGCAAGACTTGATCTGCCGGTCGGGACCGTGAAGTCCCGTATCCGGCTGGCGATGAAAAAACTCCGACTGGCATATGGAGCCGAAGAATGAAGCCGACATTTCACCCGTATGAAGAACTGCTGATGGAGTATGCCTCCGGCGCTCTCGGCGAAAGCCATGCGCTGATGGTGGCAACCCACCTGTCTTTCTGCCCGGATTGTCGGGCGACGGTACGTAAAATGGAAGGTCTTGGCGGCGAGATGCTGGACAGCCTGACGGAAACCCGGATGTCGGTATCGGCAAAGACGGCGCTGTTTGACCAGCTGGAAGATACCCCGCCGGAGCCCCTGCACCCTGCAACGACATTCGCTTGTGACAGCGACAGCGGATTTCCGCCACTCTGGCCCTATCTGCCGGGCGGACTTTCGGCAGCCCGCTGGCGACGCCTCGGGCCGTCGGTCCGCTATGCGGATCTGAACAAGGGGCGGGATGGTGCCGATGCCCAGCTGATTCATGTGAAGGCAGGGCGGAAAAGCATTCAGCATACCCACACCGGCGATGAATGGACGCTGGTCCTGAAAGGGGCCTATGATGACGGCATCGGTCGCTATCAGGCCGGGGATGTCGTGTTCGCGGATTGCGATACCGACCACAACCCGACAGCCCTGCCAGAGGAAGACTGTATCTGTCTTGTGGTGATCGACAACCCGATCCGGCTGACCGGCCCGGTCGGCCGTCTGCTGGACCCGATCATCTCCCGCGCTTTCGGTTGATCTGCTCAGTCCGGTCGATGGGAAGACCGGTATCGGTCCAGTAATAACAGAAAGGTCTCCCGCAGCTCATCCGACAGGAAGGCGGCCTCGATGGCGTTCTGCGCCAGCTGATCGATCTCGGACCGGGTCAGGTGCAGGGCGCGGGACAGGGCGAGATAGTTTTCGGTCATATAGCCGCCGAAATAGGCCGGGTCGTCAGAATTTACAGTGGCTTTCAGCCCGGCATCCAGCATCCGGCGGATCGGATGTTGCTGCATGTCGGTGACCACCTGCAGGCGCAGGTTAGACAGCGGACAGACAGTCAGTGCAATACCATCGCGCGCAATGCGGGCGGTCAGGTCGCTGTCATCAAGGGCACGGTTGCCATGGTCGATCCGGTCGATATTCAGCAGGTCCATGCCATCGCGGACATAATCTGCCGGGCCCTCCTCGCCACAATGCGCAACGAGGCGGTAACCCTGACGTCCGGCTTCGGCAAAGACCCGTCTGAATTTCGCCGGGGGATGGCCAAGTTCGGATGAATCGAGCCCCACCCCGATAATCCGGTCCCGATGAGGCCGCGCCTGTTCCAGTGTGTCAAAGGCAGCCTTCTCGGACAGGTGCCGCAGAAAACACATGATCAGGTGAGAGGTCAGGCCAAGTTCTGTTGCGGCCCGGTCGAGGGCGGAACAGATACCATTGAGGACTGTCTCAAAGGCAATGCCGCGATCTGTATGGCCCTGCGGGTCAAAGAATATCTCGCAATGGATGACGTTGTCCGTGTGCGCGCGCTGCAGATAGGCAAAGGTCAGGTCATGAAAATCCTGTTCCGTCTGCAGCACGGACATTCCGGCATAATAGACATCAAGAAAATCCTGCAGGCAGTCGAACTGATAAGCCGCGCGTACCTCGTCGAGCGTCCGGTAGGGCAGGGCAACGCCGTTGCGTTCCGCCAGAGCCAGCATCATTTCCGGCTCCAGCGTGCCTTCGATATGGAGATGAAGTTCTGCCTTGGGCAGCCCGGCGATATAATCCTCGATGTTGAAACCCGCCGGTTGCATGTCTGCCTCCTCTAGTCGACGAAAACCAGTATTGCCATGACGGCGATCAGCACCCACAGCGCCCAGGGTGTCGCGCTGCGCCGCTTGCCGCCGGACAGCCAGTCCATCGAGTCAGGATGCACCCTGATGCCCTGTCCGGCCAGTGTGGCGACCGCCTTTTCGGCATTGTCCAGCAGGCGCGGCGTGCGGCGGGCGATATCTTCCAGTGTATCACGAACCCGGGCCTGCGGTCCGACCGTATCGATCATCCATTGTTCGATCAGCGGGCGGGCCAGTTCCCACATATTGACCGAGGGGTTGAGCTTCCGGCCGGTCCCCTCTGCCGTCAGCATGGTCTTCTGCAGCAGCAGCAGCTGGGGCTGTGCTTCCATCCGGAAGGTTTCTGTGACCTGGAACATCTGTCCGAGCAGACGGGCGACAGAGATCTGCGACAGCGGCAGGCCCAGTATCGGCTCGGCAATCGACCGTGCAGCCTGGGCAAAATCGTCTTTCGACTGACCGGCAGGCACGTAGCCGGCGGCAAAGTGGACTTCCGCCACGCGCCGGTAATCCCGCGACAGAAAGCCGATCAGCATTTCCGCCAGAAACTTCTGGGTCCGCCGGTCGATGCGCCCCATGATCCCGAAATCGACCGGCGCAATCGATCCGTCCGGCAGGACGAAGACGTTGCCGGGGTGCATGTCCGCGTGGAAAAAGCCGTCGCGGAAAACCTGCTGGAAGAAAACCCGTGCAGAAGTTTCCAGTACTTTCTGGGGATCGATGCCGGCGGCTATCAGGGCATCGCGTTCATCCACGGCGATGCCGCTGACCCGCTCCAGTGTCAGCACCCGTTCTGATGTCCGGGTCCAGTCCACCTCGGGGACATGAAAGTCCGGATCATCGGTGAAGTTCTCGCCAAGTTCGGCGCAGGCGGCGGCTTCAAACCGCAGATCCAGCTCCATGATGGAGGTGCGTTCAAACTTCTCCACCATTTCGACCGGCTTCAGTCGCCGCATGGCGGGCTGGGTCGAATGGATGATCTCGGCAATCCATTTCAGGAAATCGATATCGCGGATGAAGGCGCGCTCGATGTCGGGCCGCAGGATCTTGACCGCGACCTCGCGTCCGTCTGTCGTCGTGGCAAAATGCACCTGGGCGATGGAGGCGGCGGCAACCGGGCGGATATCAAATTCGCTGAAGAAATTGCTGATATCCCCGCCGAGTTCGATCTCGACGATTTCCTGCGCCATCCTGCCGTCAAACGGGGGCAGGGCATCCTGCAGGGAGGCAAGGTCGTTCGACAGTTCCTCGCCCAGCAGGTCGGAGCGTGTGGACAGGGCCTGGCCCAGCTTGATGAAGCTCGGGCCCATATCCTGCAGGGCCAGTGCCAGCCGCTCGCCGGGCCGCCCGTCCGTGCCCTTGCGCCAGAGCAGCCGGGCAATCCAGAGTGCCGGTGCCGCCGCCGCAAAGCGGGCGAGCGGGAACAGCGCATCATGCCGGGCCAGTATGGCAGCCAGCCGGAACATCCGGAAAATATGTCGAACGGAACGGATCATCAGGAAACTTTGGCTGTTGATGCGACGATATGCCGCTGCATCAGAGGGGCATGAGGTGAGCAATGGCCTGTCACGCTATCCTTCGAGATGGCGCTGACGTGTCTCCTCAGGACAAGGCATTGTTCTTTTCCCTCATCCTGAGGAGCGGCGAAAGCCGCGTCTCGAAGGATGGCGGCAGGCTCCCTGCGTCCGGCCATGTCTAGATTCGCCAGCCGGAATGGATGGCCACGATGCCGCCCAGCAGGTTGCGGTACTTTACCTGCCCGAACCCGGCGTCGCGCATCATGCCGGCCAGAGTTTCCTGCGGCGGAAACATGCGGATGGATTCCGCCAGATAGCGATAGCTCTCCTCGTCACGCGCCACATAACGTCCGATCTTCGGCAACAGCCGGAAGGAATAAAGGTCATAGGCGGCGGCCATGGCCGGGGCCTGAACATGGCTGAATTCCAGACAGAAAAAACGCCCGCCGGGCTTCAGCACCCGCCAGGCATCGGCCAGTGCCCGTTCCGGGTGCGTGACGTTGCGCAGGCCAAACGCGATGGTGTAGGCGTCGAAACTGCGGTCCGGTGCCGGCACCTGTTCGGCATTGCCGACGGTCCAGTCGAGGCCCTGCAGAATGCCGCGGTCGATGGCACGGCTGCGGCCGGTACGGATCATGTTCTCGTTGATATCGCAGACCGTGATCCGGGCGCCGGGGGCGGCTTTTGACATCCGGAAGGTGATATCACCGGTGCCGCCGGCCAGATCGATGATGCGTTCACCGTTCTTCGGGGCAACCCGGGCGACAAAGTGATCCTTCCAGAGCCGGTGTGTGCCGCCGCTCATCAGGTCATTCATCAGGTCGTAGCGTCCGGCAACGGAATCGAAGACACCCCGGACCATACCGGCTTTCTGGTTTTCCGGGACTTCCGTGAAGCCAAAACTGGCGGTGGCTGCCGGGTCCGGTTTTTCTGCGCTGCTCATGCGCGGGAAGATAGCCTAACCACTCCGGCTAGGCTAGCTTGTGCGCATGCCGGAGTTACCCGAAGTCGAAACAGTCTGTCGCGGCCTTGCCACTCATCTTGAAGGGCGGGTGCTGACGGCTGTCGATGTCCGTCGTCCGGACCTGCGGTTTCCGCTGCCGGAAGCGCTGGGTGCGCGCCTTCAGGGACGCCGGGTCGTGAGTATTTCAAGGCGGGCAAAGTATATCCGGATGTTTCTGGATGACGGTCAGGTGCTGGTGGCCCATCTCGGGATGAGCGGACGGATGGTGATTGACCGTGCGGCAGACGGGCAGCCGCCGGAAAAGCACGACCATGTCATTTTCATCACCGGTGACGGCGACCGGGTCCGGTTCTGTGATCCCCGCCGGTTTGGCTATATGGACCTGATTGCGGCCGACGCGCTGGATCATCATCCCTATTTCCGGGATCTCGGACCGGAGCCACTGGGCAATGCCTTCAACGGGCCTTACCTCGCGGCACGGCTGCAAGGCAGGAAGACACCCATAAAGGCGGCCCTGCTGGATCAGCGGATTGTGGCCGGGCTCGGCAATATCTATGTCTGCGAGGCGCTGTATCACGCAGGAATTTCACCCCGGCGACAGGCGGCGAATGTGGGTCCTGCACGGGCGGAAAAGCTGGTCCCGGCGATCAAGCAGGTACTGGAGCGGGCGATTGCGGCAGGCGGGTCGTCGCTTCGGGACTATGTTCAGGCCAGCGGTGAACTCGGATATTTCCAGCATGACTGGGCGGTTTATGGTCGTGAGGGAGAGAGCTGCCCGGGTTGTCGCGGGGATGCCACACCCTGCCAGGTTCTTCGTATTGTGCAGTCCGGCCGGTCGAGTTTCTATTGTGCAAAGCGGCAACGGTGATGTATCAGATCGCCCCATGCTGACCAGAAGGTCCCTAAATACCGCGATCTGGGCGATAGCCACTTGTCTCGCGATTCCCGCCGGCGGCGCAGAGAACGACCGGTTTCTGTCTGTTATCGAGGATATGCCGCTGATGCCCGGCCTGGTCGAAGTGGCCGATGCCGGTACGGTGTTCGAGACTGCCCGCGGCAGAATCGTCGAAGCCTGGGCCGAAGGAAACGCGTCAATGCCGGCGATCACGGCCTTCTATGAGGCAACCCTGCCACAGCTTGGCTGGGTTCGTCTGGCCGGCGGCGGATACCGGCGTGAGGGAGAAACGCTCACGATTGAACAGATCAGCGGGGGCGCACCAACGACAGTCCGGTTTACCCTGACCCCGGACTGAGTGCAGAGCGCCCTGCATCACCACCTTACTCAAAGGAAAAGCACATCATGGCTTACGAGAATATTATTGCAGAGAAGAAGGGAAAGGTCGGGGTTGTCACCCTGAACCGCCCGAAGGCGCTGAACGCGCTTTCATCGCCTCTGATTCGTGAACTTGCCGCGGCGCTGGATGATTTCGAGGCAGACGCGGAAATCGGCTGCATCGTCATCACCGGCAGCGAAAAGGCTTTTGCCGCGGGTGCGGATATCAAGGAGATGCAGCCGAAAACCTATATGGATGTCTACAAGGAAGACTTCATCACGGTTGACTGGGGCCGTGTGGCGGAATGCCGCAAGCCGGTTATTGCGGCGGTCGCCGGCTATGCCCTGGGCGGTGGTTGCGAAGTGGCGATGATGTGCGATTTCATCATTGCCGCGGATAATGCAAAGTTCGGCCAGCCGGAAATCACCATCGGGACCATTCCGGGTTCCGGCGGGACCCAGCGCCTGACCCGCTTTGTCGGCAAGTCGAAAGCCATGGAAATGTGCCTGACCGGTCGCATGATGGATGCCGAGGAAGCCGAGCGGGCCGGTCTGGTGAGCCGGATCGTGCCATTGGCTGATCTGATGGATGATGTGATGAAGACGGCAGAGACGATCGCCGGCCTGTCACTGCCGTCCGTGCTGATGGCGAAAGAGTCGGTCAACCGGGCCTATGAGACGACGCTGGAAGAGGGGGTGCGCTTTGAACGCCGCCTGTTCCATTCGACATTTTCAACGGAAGATCAGAAGGAAGGGATGACGGCCTTCATCGAAAAGCGCCGTCCAAGCTTCAAACACCAGTAATTCGGACCTTCATCGCTTGACGGTCCCGGAGGCGGTCTGTATAAGCCCGCCTCCGGCTAAGAACGCTCGATACAGGATAATCAAATGGCCAATCATAAGTCGTCGAAGAAGCGCATCCGCACAAACGGTCGTCGCACCGATGTGAATATTGCGCGCCGCGCCCGTATTCGCACTTTCATCAAGAAGGTGGAAATGGCGCTGGATGCTGGCGATCAGGCCGCCGCTGCGGCAGCCCTGAAAGAAGCCCAGCCTGAAATGATGCGGGGCGTCAGCCGTGGCATCTTTCACGCCAATACGGTTGCACGGAAAATCTCCCGTCTGTCGAACCGGGTAAAAACACTCAGCGCCTAATACGTGTATATATCGGCGAACTGTTAACGCCGCTGAAGTCAAGGCGCTGCTATTGCAGCGCCTTTTTTCGTTCCGGCGAGCGTATGGTGGCTGGCCCGGAAATGACCGGGATGCAAGACTCTTCTGGCTGTTTTCTGGCCAAGTGACGGGGTCAAAATGACCTTTTCAAAGTCAAGAATTTTATTTGGATGATAGCCTGATTCAGCCGTTGCGCGGTTCACGGGCCGCAGATAGTCTGCTTCTCACCGGGGGCGCAATGCCTCTGTTGCCAAAATGTAGCCGACTCGGATCTTTTCAGAACAAATACCGTGCGGCCACTTTCTGGATGTGAAGTCTGAGGAGAAATATACCGGTTGTCTGTCTGAAGTTATAAGTCATGGGCTTGCTAGTCTTTGTACCGGACAGTTGAACCAAAAGTTGAATGCGGACTTGTTTGCCGTTGGTCTCCGGATTGGGGTCCGGAGTCCTTGGGAAACATTTTGGTCTGTGTTTTCCAGGCTGTCTCCGGGCATTCTGGACGGTGCCTGTCCGGCGGGTCGCCGAGTTTGAATGTTAACGTTGTGTATGCTGACGGGTTGCCGACTGTCGGATGCGCGCAGGGGAAGACGGAGTAGAATGGAGCGAGCTCGCAACGATCTGGCAATAGAATCCCAATGGGTGCAAATCCGGGGGCAACTGAAGAAGGAATTTGGTGACGCTGCTTTCAGAAGCTGGCTGAAGCCGATGTCCCTCGCCGAGGTTCGCAGCAGCGGTGTGGTTCGTGTTGCCGCTCCGACGAGGTTCATGCGGGACTGGGTTGCGTCAAATTACGCCGCGCGTATCGAAGAGCTCTGGCGTACCGAGAATCCGAAAATCAAGGGCGTGGAAGTTATCGTTCGCCCGGGCCGTGCCGAGGATGTGGCCCGGCTGGAGAATGAGGATGATGATGCTGGCGGCAGACCTGCGCCCGTATCAGAGGTCGCAGCGCCACCGGCTTATCGTCCGTCGGCGCGCTATGACGAGCGTACCGACATCAGCGCGGCACTTGATCCCCGCTTCACCTTTGACAGTTTTGTGGTCGGCAAGCCGAACGAATTCGCCTATGCCGCCGCCCAGCGTGTGGCCGAGGCCGGTGCCGTTACCTTCAATCCCCTGTTTCTTTATGGCGGCGTCGGGCTGGGCAAGACCCATCTGATGCATGCCATCGCCTGGCATATCCAGAAGCTCGCCCCGCATCGCAGTGTCGTTTATCTGTCGGCTGAAAAATTCATGTATCGGTTCATCCGGGCCCTGCGCGAGCGCAATACCATGGATTTCAAGGAGCAGTTCCGGTCTGTCGACGTGCTGATGATTGATGATGTGCAGTTCATCGGCGGCAAGGATTCGACCCAGGAAGAGTTTTTCCACACCTTCAACGCCCTGGTCGACCAGGGCCGCCAGATTGTCATTTCCGCCGACAAGTCACCGGCAGCACTTGAAGACATGGAAGAACGCCTGCGTTCGCGCCTTGGCTGCGGTCTGGTGGCTGATATCCATTCCACGACCTACGAACTCCGGCTGGGCATCCTGCAGTCGAAGGCCGAGAAGATGGGTGTGCCGGTTCCTGACAAGATCATGGAGTTCCTGTCGCACAAGATCACCTCGAACGTGCGCGAGCTTGAGGGTGCGCTGAACCGGGTGATCGCCCATTCCCAGCTGGTTGGCCGCGAGATCACGCTGGAGACCGTGCAGGATGTCCTGCATGACCTGCTGCGGGCGAATGACCGCCGGGTGACGATCGAGGAAATCCAGAAGCGTGTGGCCGAGCATTTCAACATCAAGTTCGCCGAAATGGTTTCGGCCCGCCGGGCACGGGCTGTGGCCCGTCCGCGCCAGATTGCGATGTATCTGTCAAAGCATCTGACCGCCCGTTCCCTGCCGGAAATCGGGCGTCATTTCGGGGGTCGTGACCATACAACGGTCATGCATGCGGTGAAGAAAGTCGACGAACTCCGGGCGGCTGATCCGAGCTTTGCCGAGGACGTTGAACTGTTGCGGCGCATGCTGGAGGGCTGAAGGCCGGAAAGCGGCTGTTCGCTGCCGGTTTCCGCCTGCTTTCGCTTTTGACTTCGGTGATTTCTGGTATAGTCCGACTCGTCAGGCCAGTGACGAACGGCTTGGTCCTGCGGCCCGTTCCGGGGTCGGGGTCCCGATAACCACAAAGCATCCGAGACGCAATGAAACTGACGATCGAACGGGCGACGCTACTCAGGTCTCTCTCTCATGTGCAGAGTGTCGTTGAGCGACGTAACACAATTCCCATCCTGTCCAATGTAAAGCTGTCGGCGGATCGTGATTCGCTGAGCCTGACGGCGACTGACATGGACATCGATATTGTCGAGACCACACCGGCGACGGTGGCAACGGACGGGGCGACAACGGCGCCTGCGCATACCCTGTATGACATTGTCCGCCGGTTGCCCGATGGCAGCCAGGTCGAGATTGAAGCTGCAGGCGAAAGCCTGACGCTGCGCAGTGGCCGGTCCAAGTTCTCGCTGCCCTGCCTGCCGACCGATGATTTTCCGGCGACCACCAGCAATGATCTGCCGCACCGGTTTGAACTGGCGGCGGCGGATCTGCGGGCGCTGATCGACCGCACGCATTTTGCCATCTCGACGGAAGAAACCCGTTATTATCTGAACGGTATCTATCTGCATGCGACCGAAAGCGACGGCGAGGCCGTGCTCCGTGCGGTGGCAACTGATGGCCATCGCCTGGCCCGGGTCGAGACGCCGATGCCGGATGGTGCGTCTGACATGCCGGGGGTGATCGTCCCCCGCAAGACGGTTGCCGAACTGCGCAAGCTGATTGATGAAACCGGCACGGTCCTTTCGATCAGCCTGTCGGACACACGGATTCGCTTTGCCTTCGACAAGGCCGTGCTCAGCTCGAAACTGATTGATGGCACCTTCCCGGATTACCAGCGGGTGATTCCGGCGGACAACGACAAGCAGATGAGTGTCGACCGGCGCAGTCTGGTGGATGCGGCGGGTCGTGTCTCGGCCATCTCCACGGAAAAATCCCGGGCGATCAAGCTGGAGGTCCAGCCGGGCAATCTTGTCCTGTCCGCAACCAGCCCGGATAACGGGTCGGCGACGGAAGAGGTCGAAATCGATTATGACTCGACGCCGATCGAGATTGGTTTCAATTCGCGCTACATGCTCGACATTCTCGACCAGATCAAAGGCGATCAGGCATCGTTTCTGATGTCTGACGCGTCATCGCCTACCATTGTCAGTGACAGCGGCGATGCGTCGGCGCTCTATGTGCTGATGCCGATGAGGGTGTGACGGTTTGGGATATGCCGATCCGGCCTACCGCGTTGATGGCACGGCCCTGACGCTGTCCATGACCGGACCTTCGGGCGGCTTGTCAGTTGATGATGTCACGGTAACGAATTTTCGCTGCTATGACTTTGCCCGGCTGAAGGTGGCCGGGCAAACGACGGTTCTGTTCGGATCGAACGGTGCCGGCAAGACCAATATGCTGGAGGCGATTTCCCTGCTGTCGCCGGGACGTGGCCTGCGCCGTGCCCGGATTGGCGACGTGTTGCGCAAGGATGCGGCCCCGACCGAAACCTGGGGTGTTTCCGCCGGAATTCGCAATGTCGCCGGCGAGATGAAGATTGGTACGGCACGGGAAGTGACGGGTGACGGTCGCGAACGGCGGGTGGTTGCCATTGATGGTGAGCCGGTCAGGGCGCAGGCAGACCTTGGCCGTCATCTCGGGATGCTCTGGCTGACGCCGCAGATGGACCGGCTGTTCATTGAAGGCGCGGGCGAACGGCGGCGGTTCCTGGACCGCATGGTGTTTGGCGCTGATCCGGAACATGCTTCGCGGGTCAATGCCTACGAGAATGCAATGCGCCAGCGGAACCGGCTGCTCCGGGAGACCCGGACAGACCCGGCCTGGGTTGCTGCGATTGAGGAGACGATGGCCGGCCTTGGCATTGCCATTGCGGCGGCCCGTCAGGATATTGTGATGCGGCTGGCGAATCTGGCGGCGGATCAGGAAGACAGTGCGTTTCCGGCGGCTGTGCTGTCCTATGACTGCGAAACGGCGGCTCTGTTGCAGGATCGCCCGGCGCTGGATGCCGAACTGGCCCTGAAGGCCCGGCTGTTCTCGAACCGGTCGCTGGATGCCGCGGCCGGTGTGACCACGTCCGGCCCGCACCGGGCCGACCTTGCGGTACGGTTTGCCGCGAAAGATATGCCGGCGGCTGATTGCTCGACCGGCGAACAAAAGGCGCTGCTGATCGGCATCGTGCTGGCCAATGCCAGAATGCAGGCCCGCCTGCGCGGGTTTGCGCCACTGCTGTTGCTGGATGAGGTTTGCGCCCATCTTGACGAAGGCCGCCGTGCGGCCCTGTTTGACGAGATTGACGAGATCGGCTCGCAGGCGTTTCTGACCGGTACCGACCGTGTCCAGTTCAGCGCGCTGGAGCGGCGGGCCTGTTTCGTGCGTATTGAAGATGCCACCCTGTACCCCCAACCGGATAGCTGAAGATCATGACTGGTGAAGAAAATACACCCCTGCCCATAGACCCCGAAACCTATGATGCCGGATCGATCAAGGTTCTGCGCGGGCTGGAAGCGGTGCGCAAGCGGCCCGGTATGTATATCGGTGACACCGATGACGGTTCCGGCCTGCATCATATGGTTTACGAAGTCGTCGATAATGCGATCGACGAGGCGCTGGCCGGACATTGCGACCTGGTCACGGTAACCCTGAACGGCGACGGCTCGGTGACAGTCACCGATAACGGTCGCGGAATTCCCGTCGACATGCATGAGGAAGAGGGTGTCTCGGCGGCGGAAGTCATCATGACCCAGCTGCATGCCGGTGGTAAGTTCGACCAGAATTCATACAAGGTTTCCGGTGGTCTGCACGGCGTTGGCGTCTCGGTTGTGAACGCTCTTTCCGATTTTCTGGAACTGCGGATCTTTCGGGATGGCAAGGAGCATGCGGTCCGGTTCGAAAATGGCGATACGGTTGACCATCTGCGTGTTGTCGGCCCGGCGAATGGCCAGAAAGGGACGCATGTCACCTTCATGCCGGCAACCACAACCTTCACGATGACGGAGTTCGACTTTCCGACGCTGGAACACCGGCTGCGCGAACTGGCGTTCCTGAACTCCGGCGTTGCCCTGAAGCTGACTGATTCCCGTAGTGTCGAAGACACGGTTGTCGATCTGCATTACGAGGGCGGTCTGGCCTCGTTTGTTGAATATCTTGACCGGAACAAGACTCCGGTCACCGATGGTGCCATCGTCGCCTTTGGCGAGAAGGACGGCATTACGGTTGAAGTCGCCCTGCAGTGGAACGAGAGCTATCACGAAAGCATGCACTGTTTCACCAACAACATCCCGCAGCGGGATGGTGGCACCCACCTTGCCGGGTTCCGGGGTGCGCTGACCCGTACCATCAACAACTACGCGACAAATTCCGGCCTGGCGAAGAAGATGAAAGTCTCGATTTCCGGTGATGATGCCCGTGAAGGCATGACCTGCGTGCTGTCGGTCAAGGTGCCGGATCCGAAATTCTCGTCACAGACCAAGGACAAGCTGGTTTCGTCGGAAGTCCGGCCGATCGTGGAATCTGTTGTCGGTGAAAAACTCGACCAGTGGTTCGAGGAGCATCCGAAGGAAACCATGAAGATCATCGGCAAGATCGTCGAGGCAGCCGCCGCCCGCGAGGCTGCGCGCAAGGCTCGCGAACTGACCCGGCGCAAGGGCGCGCTGGATATCTCGTCGCTGCCCGGAAAGCTGGCGGATTGTCAGGAGCGCGACCCGGCAAAATCCGAACTGTTCCTGGTCGAGGGTGATTCCGCCGGCGGCTCCGCCAAACAGGGGCGGGACCGCTCGAACCAGGCAATCCTGCCGCTGCGGGGCAAGATTCTCAATGTTGAGCGCGCCCGCTTCGACAAGATGCTGTCTTCCGCTGAAATCGGCACCCTGATCACGGCCCTGGGCACCGGTATCCGGGATGATTTCAACATCGAGAAATGCCGTTACCACAAGATCATCATCATGACCGATGCTGATGTGGATGGCAGTCATATCCGGACGCTGCTGCTGACCTTCTTCTATCGCCAGATGCCGCAGCTGATCGAGAAGGGGTATCTCTATATCGCCCAGCCGCCGCTCTACCGCGCCAAGAAAGGTAACTCCGAACAGTATCTCAAGGACGAGAAGTCACTGGGTGATTTTCTGGTCGATACCGGGATTTACGAAGCCGGCCTTACCCTGAATGACGGAACCCAGATCCGGGGCACCGACCTGCGGGGTATCGTCAATACCGCACGAGAGGCAAAGGGGCTGCTCGATGCGATCAGCCGGCATATGCCGGTGCGGATTGCGGAACAGGCGGCGATTGCCGGAGCCCTGAACGCCGGAGTCCTCAATGATACCGAAAAAGGGGCGGAGGTTGCCGGCTATATTGCCACCCGGCTGAACGCCCTGGAAAGCGAGTACGAGAAGGGCTGGGCCGGTGTGGCGGAGACCGATAGTCGACTGATTTTCTCACGCACCCTTCGTGGTGTCACAGAGCGCTATGCCATTGATTCCTCGCTGATCCGCACAAGTGAAGCCCGGCGTCTGGATATGCTGGCGGGTCAGTTGCAGGAATTCTTTGCCCGGCACGGCACGTTCTTCTCGAAAGATTTTGAGCGACGCATTGTCGGTCCGATCGACCTGGTCGAGGCGGTGATGGAAGTTGGTCGCAAGGGCATTGCTGTCCAGCGCTACAAGGGACTGGGGGAAATGAACCCGGACCAGCTCTGGCAGACCACACTCGACCCGAACGCCCGCACCCTGTTGCAGGTGAAAGTATCTATCGCTGACGAGGCCGATGAAATTTTCTCCACCCTGATGGGGGATGTGGTCGAACCAAGACGTGATTTCATCCAGACCAACGCCCTGAAGGTCGCCAACCTCGACGTCTAACCAAGCTGGCGAATGATGTCCTCGGCTGCCTGTCTGGCTGACAGCCAGGCGGCGGTGGCCTGTGTGGCCCATTCCGGAATTACTGCCTCACCGGCGAAAAACAGCCGTTCTGCGACCGGCTGGCCAAGGGCCTGCCGGCTTTTCAGATTGCCGGGTGTTACCGCCGCATAGGCACCCAGTGCCCATGGATCGCCAGCCCAGTTTGTCAGATGGGTCGTGCGGACGGCCTTGCGGATATTTGTGCCAAAGACCGAGGCCAGACCTTCAAGGGCGGCTTCCGTCGCATCCCTGTTACTCAGTTTATGAAGATCACGGGCTTCCTGACCACCGGTGAAGGCGATCACGAGGTCACTACCAAAGGGTTTCAGCAGATAGTCCCAGACCATGGCGGTCTCGCTGCCCTGGACATAAAGCGTGTTGGTATCGGCCTCGCTGATGGTACCGGGCGCCAGCAGAAAGCCGGTCTTCTCCAGTACGCCCATCGGAAGTGTGCTGATGGCGCTGTACTTCCATTCCGGAAGGGCGGGTACAAAGCGGATATTCCCGGCTGCCAGCACCCCGGTCGAGACAGTGATGAGGATCGTTCTGGCGGTTATCGTTCCCCATGCACCCGAAACGACAACCGCATCACCACTCCAGTCGATTTGCTCAACGGGCTTTCCAAGCTCCACATCGACGCTGCCGATACCCTCCAGAATGGCTCTGGCCATGCCTTCCGGCACCATATACTCGACGCCCGTCCCTGCCTGCGCGTTGACATCGGCGACGGAAAGCGAGGCGGTTTCAACACCGGCTTCGAGCGGCCCGAGCCGGGCATGGGCAAGACGGTCAAAGC
This sequence comes from Rhodospirillales bacterium, assembly GCA_040219025.1. Taxonomy (GTDB): domain Bacteria; phylum Pseudomonadota; class Alphaproteobacteria; order Rhodospirillales; family HT1-32; genus HT1-32. The sequence goes on from JAVJTE010000020.1 coordinate 670,475, forward strand.
GATCATTCGGCGGTGACAGTTCAGCGACTGACAGATCCCGTTCATCGTTCCAGCTTTCCAGCCGGTCCTGCAATATGCCATAGGCTTCGCCGGCACTGGCATAGTCGCCGTCGGTTCCTTCTCGACCATCAAGATGCAGCCAGATGTCGCGTGTGCCCTCGTCCCTGACGTCATAGCCTGCGTCCCGGACCAGGCCGGTCAGCGGGTTGATATCGGCGCTGTGCAGCCATGCGCAGCCGTGATCGTAGGGAATGCCGAAAGTTGCGTCTTCGGTATAGGCCCGTCCACCAATACGGCCCCGTGCTTCCAGAACCGTGACCGAATAGCCCTGTTCCCGGAGCAGACGGGCTGCGGTAATTCCGGCAATGCCCGCGCCTATGACGACAACGTCCCGGTCTGCGGCCCGGCCATTGCGGACCGGCAATGCAGACAGCCCGCCAGCTGCGGCAGTGATACCAAGGAAATGGCGACGGGAAAGGGATGACTTGGCAGACATGTTTTTCAGATCAGTACTGACGGTTCAGCCCGGGCATCTGGCGACGGCGCATTTCGGATGCCAGCAGGGTTTCGACATGGCGTCCCTGGAACAGCTGGATGCCACAGCGGTGTCCGAATTCGATCGCGTCATTGTTGTCGCACCGGCAGAGGATGACCCGCATGGCACCGTTCCGCTGAACAATATCACGGATCTTCTCGGGAGCGTCGGTATTGCTGGCCACGGCGGCGCGCGGGTCCCAGACAATCTTGAACATATCCGCACCCAGCCGTTCGCGGTCAATGAACGGCAGGGTCATTTGCGTCAGGCCGTCGATACAGATGCGGTAACCGCGTTCATGGGTGAAATCGCGGGCGAACATATAGGCCCCGAGGTCGCCGAAGATATCGACCTGCTGCAACTCGATGACGATCGAGCCGCGCATGCCGGCCTTCACATTGTCGTCGAAGCTGAGAAATTCCTGTGACAGCAGCGTGGCGATATTCAAGTTGATCGAAATATCACCGGTGATCGAGCGGTCATCATTCTTGTTGAGCAGCGACAGCATCCGGCGGTCGAGGGTTTCCGTCAGATGCTGGAACAGCCAGCGGCTGGAGACCATGTTGACGTCCGGCAGCAGCGTGTTGCGCAGGTCGGCAATGGAAATGAACAGTTCCGAGAAGACCGGTTGCGGCGGGGCCTGACCGACGATGGCGCAGACGGATTGCCGCCGCATCATGTTGGAGAGGTCAGCCCGGCTGAGGGATTCCTCGACCTTGGCGAGGACTTCCGGTGTCATATCCGTGCCCTTGGGCCGGTCGTCGTACTGTGCCACCGCCTGTTCGGCTTCTTCCAGCACCCGGCGCTCGCGTTCCTCGTGGACGAACTGCTGCGCCAGCTTCAGGACCTGTTCATATTCCTGTTCGATGTTGTACCAGGTCAGAAAGTCAGAGGCCTCGCCGGACAGGTCTTTCGACAGCAGGGAATCTTCGCTGAACAGGAAACGGATGCGGACCAGTGCGGACTCCGCCTCATCCATCGCCTCGACCTTGAAGACAAAAAACAGGTCGGTATTGCTCAGGGTAAAGATCTGTCCCATCCGGTTGCGGATCAGGGTCTCGAAGGAATTTGCGGCGATCCGGACATGGTTTTCACGCCGGTTCTCGGCACGCAGGCGCGAAATATGGATATGCACCGCCCGCCGCCCGGCCCGGTGGCGCTCCAGCCGGTGAACATAATCCAGCAGCAGGTTTTCCTGACTGGGCAGGACGGATTGCTGGGTTTTGGGCTGGGTCGCCATGCCGTCAGCCCTCGGTCCGTTTCGGACGCATCAGCTTTGGCGCAGTGATTTCACGGACAGCGTTCAGCATCGGCGGGTTCGGGCATTCACGGGGCAGGGAGCCGCCGATGGCGCTGCGCCGGGTGACACATTGCTGCAGTGTGCACATCTGGCTTTTTTCACAGGCCGCCATGGTTGTGGCACCCAGCATGGCGTCGATATAGCGCCCCTGGAATTTTGTCAGCCCGAGATCAATGCCCCAGCGCACGGCATGTTCGGAGTCACAGCGTGACAGCAGCACCCGCTCGCGGCCGATGCGGTCCAGCAACAGGGCGAATTCCTCGGCACGGTCGCCGATCAGCAGATCCTTGACCTCGTTCGACCAGATGATCTTGACGATATCCGGTTCCAGTTCGCCGGGATCAATGAACTGCAGCGCCAGATGGTTGATACCATCGACAATCACCGTGAAGCCGGCATCGCGGATCACCTTCCGCGCCCGGGTATATTCGGCAAGATCGGCAAAGATATCGATTGGTTGCAATTCGACCAGCACGCGGGTATTGCCGCTTTCCTGCAGCCGCTCCTGAAAGACGGCGAATTCGTCTGACAGAACGGTCGGGATGTTCAGGTTCAGACTCATGCCTTCACTGGCCAGCGGAATGCGGGCCATCACCGCCAGCATCCGGCGGTCGAGAGTCAGCGACAGATGCTGAAACAGCCAGCGGTCGGACAGCAGATTGACCTCCGGTGCGACGGCGCGCTGCAAATCCATGACCGACACCGTATATTCCTCAAACATGATACGGGCGGAGCCCTGCACCATGGCGATATCAACGGCGGCCTGTTTGCGGATGATGCTGGCGATATTCAGCTTCTGCAGTGCCAGATCAACCTTGGCCAGCCGGTCAGGGTCCATGCCTTCCAGCTCGGCCGGCTGATTGGCCTTGCGCGCCCGGGCCTTGCGCGGGTTGCGTTCTTCCGACGCCAGCTCGGCGACCACACGCAGCCAGATTTCGTATTCCTGCAGCAGATTGTACCAGGTACAGAACCGGTCTTCACCGGAGACCGGATCGGCAAAGGCAATGGGATCTTCATGAAACAGGGCCCGCAGCTTGTAGACCGACTCATCAATATCGGCCATCCGGGTGTTCTTGGTCACCAGCATGATATCGAGATTGCCGAGCAGGAAAACCTGGGCATTCATCCGTGTGACCAGGTGATCGAAGGTCCGTGTGGCGATCCGGATAAACTGTTCACGCCGGGGATGCGGGCGCAGATCGGACAGATGAATATGGACGGCAAAACGGCCCTGGCGGTCCTTGGCAATACGGCGTGCGGTATCGACCAGAGATGCTTCCTGGCTTTTCAGTTCATCATTTTCCCGCGACTGCACCGCGTAGGGTGACAGCACCATCTCGATATTCCCCGCAACAGACCGGATTAATCTTCAACCCGACAGCTTAACATAGTCCAGTGCGACCCGTGATTAAACGGTCAGATTCCGTTTGAAACGCAAAGAAATGAAATGAAGCAGGACTATTCCGGGGCGGCTGGTGGTACGATCAGCCGGAAACGCGGGTTTGAAGGGAGAAATCGGTGATGGTAACGTCTGCCTCCCTTTCAGAAGTGAGACGAAAATCCTGATGTTGCAACGACGCAAGGTTCTGGTTACCGGCGGGGCCGGATTCCTGGGCTCGCACCTCTGTGCACGGCTGCTGGATGATGGCTGCGATGTGCTCTGTGTTGATAACCTGTTCACGGGTGCGCGCGACAACATCCTGCCATTGCTGCAGAACCCGCATTTCGAGTTCATGCGCCATGACGTGACCTTTCCGCTCTATGTGGAAGTCGACGAGATCTACAATCTCGCCTGTCCGGCCTCACCGGTGCATTATCAGGCTGACCCGGTCCAGACGACGAAGACGACCGTGCATGGTGCGATCAACGTGCTGGGTCTGGCAAAACGCACCGGCGCGAAGATCTTTCAGGCATCAACCAGCGAAGTCTATGGCGACCCGGAAGTCCACCCGCAGCCGGAAAGCTATCGCGGTAACGTCAATCCGATCGGCCCGCGGGCCTGCTATGACGAGGGCAAACGTTGCGCCGAGACGCTGTTTTTTGACTATTACCGCCAGCACAAACTGCCGATTCGCGTTGCCCGGATTTTCAACACCTATGGCCCGAACATGCATCCGAATGACGGCCGGGTGGTTTCCAATTTCATCATTCAGGCACTGACCGGTGAGCCGATCACCATCTATGGTGAAGGCAAACAGACCCGTTCGTTCTGTTATGTGGATGACCTGATCGAGGGCTTCATCCGGCTGATGGCCCGGCCCGACAGCATCACCGGCCCGATGAATCTCGGCAATCCCGGAGAGTTCACCATCCGTGAACTTGCCGAACTGGTGATCGAGCTGACGGGATCCTCTTCGGAACTGGTCTTCAGGCCGTTGCCGGAGGATGACCCGATGCAGCGTTGCCCGGATATCAGCTTCGCAAAGTCGGAGCTGGGCTGGAACCCGACTGTTCCGCTGCGCGACGGGCTGGGCCGTACCATTGCCTATTTTGATCGTCTGCTGGCAGCCCGGCCATGAAACCCGCCCTGTCGCCGGCAGATCGATGGCTGGCCAGCGGGGTTGCCGGTAAATCAGGCTTCACGGTTCCGCTGGGGGACCGGCTGACCCTGATTGAGCAGGCACTGGCGCGGCTGAAAGATGCTGATATCAACGATCCGTCTTTCGGGCGGTCTGCTGAAATCACCGGCCCGCTTCGGCAGGTATTTGCACCGGTCAGGGACAGTCTGATGGACGGCCGGGGTGTCGTCATTCTGACCGGTATTCCTGTTGACCGCTGGCCGGTCGATTATAGCGCCCGCGCGTTCCGCCTGATCGGGTCCTGCTTCGGGCACGGGGTTTCGCAAAGTCGTCTGGGTGACCGTCTGGGACATGTCACCGATGTCTCCGGCACCAATCCGAATGAACGCGGCTACCGGACCAGCCGCGAATTGCGGCTGCATACGGACGCGAATGATCTGGTCGGGCTGCTCTGTGTTCGCCAGGCCCGCGACGGCGGTCTGTCCCGGCTGACCAATGCGCTGGCGGTGCATGATGCGATGCAACAGCAGGCACCGGACCTGCTGGCGGAACTCTATCGGGGCTTCCCCTATCACTGGCGTGGCGAACAGCCGCCGGGCGAGCCGGAAATCACCGGCTACCGGGTGCCGGTCTTTTCTGAACATCAGGGCCGTGTCAGCTGTGTCTATCTGCGCGAGCATATCACCTGGGCGGCAGAAGAGGGGCATCCCCTGACTGACCGGCAGCAGGCGGCGCTGGCCTTGTTCGATGAACTGGCGGACAGCACCGGGCATTGCCTGCATTTTGCCCTGGAGCCGGGAGAGGCCCTGTTTTTCAACAATCTGACCACCCTGCATGCCCGCACAGCTTATGACGACTGGGACGAGCCAGAGCGCAAGCGCCTGCTGCTGCGCCTCTGGCTCCGGGCTGATAACGCCCGCCCGGTCGTCGCGGAGGTTGACCGCTTTTATCCGGCAGACGGTATTGCCATGGAGGAAGGCGCGTCGACAATCTATGAGCGGAAAAGCGCCCGGCTTTAGAAACCGAACTCTCCGGCAATCCTGTTGGCCCAGCCACGATAGCCGCTGCCGGGCTTGCCCCCCTTGCTATCCGCCTTGCTGTCCCCCGGCCTGTCCCCCTGCACCCAGTCTGCCACCGGCACGAAGAATCCGGTTTTCCGGCGGTTGAGGATTTCGTCGGGCAACAACGGGCGGGCACTTCTGGCCATGGTCTGCTTGCCGGGGCGCTGGCCCTCGTTGGTGAGCCTGCGGATATGGCGGAACAGAACCGGATCGACCAGCGGTACCCGGATTTCCAGCCCGTGTGCCATACCGGCCCAGTCGGCATCGCGCAGCAACTGGTTCTGCATGTACCAGCCGGCCTCCAGTGCCTGTATCTGGTCTGTCAGATTATCAATGCCGCTGCGGGTTGCCCGGAGGCGGTGTTCGATGGCAAGTGTGGCGAGCCCTTCGGCGGCCATGTCCGGGTCCATGACCTGCGCAAGCTCCCACGGCATCCGAAGCGCACGGCGCAACAGCCAGGCGCCTTCGGTTGTACCGCCATATTCAAACAGACCGGAGATTTTCGGCGACCGCCCGCGCAGCGGCAGGGCGGCGATGACATGGCGGGCAGCAACGCCGAGTTTGCGTGATCCCAGCGCCATGCGGGCCAGCCGCCTGATCTTCGGGACATCCGTGAAGGTGTCATAGCCGCAGAACATCTCGTCCCCGCCCAGACCCGAGAGGGCAACCTTCAGCCCGGCCCGGCGGGCGGCGCGGCTGACGAACCAGACATTGACCCCGTCGATGGTCGGCTGGTCCATGTCGGCGGTGATGGTCTCTGCGTTTTCGGCAAATTCCCGGGCGGAAACCCGCTGGATATCGTGGTCACAGCCGTAATGACGGGCAGCAAGGGATGCCAGTGGCACCTCGTCACGGGGGCTGTCGGCAAACTCTTCAAAGCCCAGGGTAATCGCTTTTGCGGAGCCTGTGGCGATTTCCGAGACAAGCCCGGCGATGGTGGCGGAATCCAGCCCGGCAGACAGGAACAGCCCGACCGGCACATCGGCGACCAGATGCGCCGCGGCACTGTCGTGCAGGGCAGAGGCCAGATCCCCGTCGCCCGCGCCGGGACCGGCAATTTCCGCAGCCAGATCGAAGAACTTCCCGGGGGATGAAGGTCCGTTCTGATCGATAACCACGCTGGTTCCGGCAGGTATGGCGGTGATGCCCTGCCAGATGGTGAACGGATCCGGCACGCTGCCCAGCAGATGAAAACCGGCCGCACCGGCGGCGGAGATACGGCTGTCGACCTCCGGTCTTTCCGACAGGGCACGGGCAGAGGAGGCGACGCGAACCGTCTTTCCGTCATCAGCAATATAGAGCGGCTTGATGCCGAACGGATCGCGGGCCAGCACCATCTCCCGTCGCTTCGGGTCCCAGATCGCCAGCGCAAACATGCCACGGAGTTTTGCAAACCCGGCGATGCCGTCACGCTGGTAAAGACGCAGGATGACCTCGGTATCGCATTGGGTATGGAACCGCATTCCGGCAGCCTGCAACCCGGTTCGCAGGGCGCGGTAGTTGTAAATCTCGCCGTTATAGGTGATCACCGGGTCATCCGGACCACCGGCTGCCATCGGCTGATGACCGCCGGGGCTGAGATCGATAATGGCGAGGCGGCGATGGCCGAGACCAACCCGGCCATCCGCTGACATCCAGTCGCCGGCACCGTCCGGTCCGCGTTTTGCCATGCGGTCACGGGTCGCAATCAGCTCTGCCGGATCTGCCGGCGGGGCGTCCCCGTGATAGGCGAAGATAGCGTTTATCCCACACATATCCGGCTTATAAACCGCCGGGGCAGACAGCGAAAGCGGATGCTTGGAAGACAGGTATAAAGCGGCGCGACCTGTTGTTGCGCCGGGCCTGTTCAATCTGCAGTATCGTATCTGGCCCAGAGGGAGTTTCTGCAGTGAGTGACCCGATGTTGTCCGGCGAAAAGCGGAGCTTCCGGCTGATGCTGGTGATCTTCTATCTGGTGACCGGCATCGGTGCGGCCAGTTACGCCGTGATCAGTTTCCGGGGCTATGAGGCTCGACTTGAGGAAGCTGCGCTCAGCAGCGCCCGCAAGACGGCGGCTGATCTGGATGACGTCATCAATAACGCGGCGACAGTTGTGGCGCTGCTGCAACAACTGGCGGTTGACCTGCATGAGAGTCGCCCGCCCTTTGCCCCGCCGAGCGACCTTTTTCTGGCCCTGCAGGAAGACCCAGACGGCACTTTCAGTCTTGACCGTCCGGCCCGTGGCTTCAGCCCGTCGCTGGTCGGGAACATGACCGGGGTCGGGCCGCTGACAGGCCGGAATGACAGCTTCATGGGTGAAATGGAGATGGCACTGGCCCTGCGAACCGTGTTCCGTCTGGCCCGCGAGAGACAGCCGGATATTCCCTGGATTTACTACACCTCCCTGAACCGCTTTCAGCTGGTCTACCCCTGGGTTCCGTCGGCCTGGGTCAGCTATTCCGACAAGGTCCTTGAGCTGGAACGGTTTGCAGCGGGAACGCCGGAACGCAATCCGGCAAAAGCCGAATTTGTCACACCGGTCTATGAAGATGGTGGCGGGCAGGGGCCGGTCATCACCATCGGGCGACCGGTCTATCTGGAAGACCGTTTTGCCGGGATTGTCGCGGTTGATCTGGCGGTGCGCCAGCTCAACCGGTTTATTGCCGGGTTTCCGGAACATTATGGCAGGCTGATTCTGGCGGGACGGGATGGTCAGGCTGTTCTGCCCATCGGCTATCAGGGTGACCGTGGTGATATTGCCCTGCCGCTGAATGCGGCCAGCTGGACCCTGCATCTGAAGGTTGACCGGCGACATCAGGTGATGACGGCGCTGCGGGCTGCGTCATGGGAGATCGGTGTCAGTCTGTTGCTGCTGCTGTTGCTGGGGCTGTCTGAATGGCGCCGGCGGATCAGTGGCAGGATGGTGGCCCAGCGGGCAGAACTGGCCCGCACCAACCTTGAACTTGAGGAAGCCCGTGACATTGCGGAAACCGCAACCCGGGCAAAGTCGGATTTTCTGGCCTCTATGAGTCATGAAATCCGCACGCCGATGAACGGTGTCATGTCGATGGCCGAGTTGCTGGACCAGACAGCACTGGATGATGATCAGCGCGGGATGACGACGATCATCCGGCAGTCGTCCTCGGCGCTGCTCGGCATCATCAACGATATCCTCGACCTGTCGAAGATCGAGGCTGGTCGTCTTGACATCGAGATGCTGAAGATTGATCCGGGTGAAATCACCAAGGATGCCGGCGACCTGCTGGCCCTGCGGGCCGAGGAGAAGGGACTGCATCTTGTTGTTGATATTGACCCGCGCCTGCCGCGGCGGCTGAAGGGTGACCCGACAAGGTTGCGGCAGATTCTGCTGAATCTGGGCGGCAATGCGGTGAAGTTCACCGAACAGGGCAGTGTGGTGCTCCGGCTTTGCCTGCCGGAGGTCTTTCAGGCGGAGGCGGGCAGCGACCTGCTGCTGCGGCTGGAAGTGGAGGATACCGGCATTGGCCTGTCGGAAGAACAGATGTCCCGCCTGTTCCGGCCTTTTGAGCAGGCAGACAGTTCGACCGCCCGGAAATTTGGCGGAACCGGGCTGGGTCTGGCCATTTCACGCCGTCTTGCCGATATGATGGGCGGCAGAATCGGCGTCGACAGTACGCCGGGAAAAGGGTCAACATTCCGGGTAGAAATTCCGATGGAAATAGTTGATCCGGGACCGGTTCTGCCGCCGGCTGATCTCTCGGACTGTGCGCTTGCCATCGTCGGGTTCGATGATCTCCGGTTTCAGACGATTGCCCGGGCGCTGCGGTTTGCACAGGCACCGGCGCCGGTCAGGCTGAACAGCCCGGCCGATCTGTTCGACGCGGCACAGGCCGGAACCCTGCCGGACCTGGTACTGGTTGAGGCCATGCTGCCGGGGGCACAGGGGCTCTCGCTGGCGCGTGAGCTGAACCGGGTTGCCCCGGATGACCGGCGCAGGCTGGTGCTTGTTGCCTCGCGATTGCTGTTTTCATCGCTCGCCAGTGCGGACAGGGCCGGATATTTCTCCAGCCTGATCCATCCGGTGCGGCGCAGCAGGCTCTGGAATGTGATGGCCGCCAGCCGGGGGCGGGTGGCGCTGGAAAGGCTCAACCTGTCCGGCATGGCGTCGGAATCCGGGTATCTGCCGCCGTCTCTGGCCGAGGCCCGCGCGGCGCGTGCGGTCATTCTTGTCGCAGAGGATAACAGAACGAACCAGATCGTTATCAGCCGCCATCTCCGCCGTCTTGGCTATGCGCATGAGATTGCCGATAATGGCCAGCAGGCGCTGATACGGCTGGAGGAGGAAGGTTTTGGTCTGTTGCTGACCGATTTTCATATGCCGGAAATGGACGGGTTCGAGCTGACGGCGGCGATTCGATCCCGTGAATCAGGGACCGGCGACCGGCTGCCCATTGTCGCCCTGACGGCTGATGCGCTGGTCGGCACGGAGCAGCATTGTCTTGATGCCGGGATGGACGGTTATCTGACGAAGCCTGTCGACAGTGCCCGGCTTGCGGCAATGCTGGAAGCCATGATGCCGCAGGCACTCGATCTGCGACAGCCGGAGAAATCTCCGTCCCCGCCTCCGCCACCGGCGGTGGTTGCGCCTGCGGACCGGATTGACCCTGATATTCTGACCCTCGACAGGCTGATCGACAGCTTCGGCGCCTTCGATGACGAGGCCCGTGATTTCCTGCGGGACTTTGCCGACGAGCTTCCGGACCGGATAAGACGAATAGAAGTTGCAGTAAACGCCGGTAATCTGTCTGATGCGCGTAAAGATGCCCATTCCCTCAAGGGGGCTGCCCTGTCCGTTGGTGCCATACGGCTGGGCCAGCTTGCATCCGATTTGCAGGATATGCTTGATGCCGGAGATGCTGAATCCGCTGAAATGATCACAACCGTACTTCCGCCGACTGTCGATGAACTCCGGGACGTCATTGACGGTCTGATGACCTGATGGGGTAATTTTGACTGATGGCTGTTGATTTCAAGAATTTACGCGTCCTTGTCGTTGAGGATGAAGGGTACATCAGACGGCTGATCTGCAAGTCGCTGCGACAGCTTGATATTCTCAATGTCTATGAGGCGGAGGAAGGGCAGTACGGGCTGCAGCAGGTGGTGCGGGTACGGCCGCATCTGGTCCTTTGTGATATCCATATGGAGCCGGTGAACGGCCTGACCTTTCTGAGAAAGCTGCGGGCTGCCAAGCTCGACTCAATTCGCAACACGCCGGTGATCTTTCTGACTGCCGACGGCCATATTGATACGGTCGTGAAAGCCCGGGAACTGGAGCCGAATGGCTATATGGTAAAGCCGGTATCCGTCACTGATCTCAGGCAGCGTATCCAGTCTGTTATGGACAAATGACCGGCCTGCTGTCCGGCTTTTTCGCTGAATAACTTTGACATCGGGCCATTTCTGCCGACAACCGTCCGGTCATGTCTGATCTTGCCAAAGGCCTTTTCATCACCATCGGCGGTGTGCTGGTTCTCACGCCTGACTCGCTGCTTATCCGGCTGGCAGGTACGGACCCCTGGACGCTGATTTTCTGGCGTGGTCTGCTCTATGGCGGCACCATAACGGTCGGCTATCTGCTGCTGAAGCGCCGGCGGGCACTGGCCTCCTATCTCAGTATCGGCCGGGCGGGAATTGTGGCTTCGGTGTTCTTTTCCCTGAATGCCTTTACCTTCGTTCTGGCGATGGATCATACCTCCGTCGCCAATGTGCTGATCCTTGTTGCGACATCGCCGCTGTTCTCCGGCCTGTTCGGGCTGTTTTTTCTGGGCGAGCATCTGCGCTGGCGAACCTGGGCGGCGATTGCGGTGTCGCTGCTGGGCGTTGCTATCATTGCCCTGCCGAATCTGGGGCAGGGTGCGATTTTCGGCGATCTGATGGCGATCACCACTGCCGCCTCGCTGGCAGCAGCCTTTACGATTTTCCGGGCCAACAGTCAGATCGATATGGCTCCGACCGTCTCGATCTCCGGCTTTCTGACGGCGGGCCTGGCACTGCTGGTCGGCGCGACGCCGGTCATGACAGCGGATTCTGCGCCCTGGATCCTGATGATGGGCTGTTTCGTTCTGCCGGTCGCCTTCATCGCCTTTGCCGTCGGCCCGCGCTATCTGCCGGCAGCCCAGGTCAGCCTGATCCTGCTGCTGGAGACGGTGCTGGGTCCGCTCTGGGTCTGGTGGGCGCTGGATGAGGGGGTCGGGTCATTGACCCTGCTCGGCGGGGGGATCATTCTTGTTGCCCTGACGGTCGATTCACTGTTCGCACTGCGGAACCACCGGCGGGCACTGAAATCCGTGGCCCGGCCCGGCGGGAATGTTATAAGCAGCAAAAATAACGGACGGAAATCATGAGCGGATTTGATCCTGACCGCTTCTACGACAGCGAGTTCGACCAGCATATGGCGGCGGCAACAGCGACCCGCGCTGCGCTGAAAGAACCTTTCGCGCGGCTGGTGGAAGTCTGCGCGACGTCCGTGCGTAACGGTGGCAAGATCCTGTTTTTCGGCAATGGCGGCAGCGCCGGTGATGCCCAGCATCTGGCGACCGAACTGGCCGTACGCTATGTCAGCAACCGCGAGCCGATTGCTGCGATTGCCCTGACCACTGATACCTCTGCACTGACTGCCATCGGTAATGATCTTGGCTTCGACCAGCTGTTCGCCCGGCAAATCCATGCGATTGGCAAGGCCGGCGATGTCGCACTCGGTATCACCACATCCGGTCGCAGCCCGAATGTCACCCTGGCGCTGAAACAGGCGAAGGACATGGGGCTGGTTGCGGCTGGTCTTACCGGACGCGACGGTGGTGATCTGCAGGGACTGGCGGACCCGTTGCTGGTCGTGCCCTTCGACGTGACGGCGCGGATTCAGGAAATGCATATCACCCTCGGCCAGATGCTGTGCGGCGCACTGGAGATTGAGCTGGGCCTCGTGCCCCTCGTATCCGCGCCTGCTGTCTGACTGTTAGCTCCGGAGAAACCGACGTGACTGATCCTTCCACCCTCGCTGCGGATGTCGAGAAACTGTCATCGGCCAAGGTGCTGGTGATCGGTGACCTGATGCTGGACCGCTTCATCTATGGCCGGGCTGACCGCATCTCTCCGGAAGCACCGATTCCGGTGCTGCGCATGGATCATGCGGAATCCATGCTCGGCGGGGCCGGTAACGTGGTGCGGAACCTGTCCGCACTGGGTGCAGGTTCTGCCTTCCTGACGATTGTCGGGGATGACGATGCGGGGCGTGATGTCACCCATCTGGTTGCCGAGGCCGAACGCACGGAACCTTTCCTGCTGGTTGAACGTGGCCGGCAGACGACGATCAAGACCCGGTATTTCGCGTCCGGACAGCAGCTGCTGCGGGCCGATCAGGAAACCACCAGCCCGGCTGACGACACAACCCGCCGCAAGATCATCGATCTCGCCCGCGACCTTTTGGGTGACTACAACGTGCTGGTGCTGTCCGATTACGGCAAGGGTGTGCTGGATGACGGGCTGTCGCGTGATCTGATTGACTTGGCGCTGGAAATGGGACGGCCGGTGATCGTCGACCCGAAGGGGGATGATTACGAACGCTATCGCGGTGCGACACTGGTCACGCCGAACAAGAAGGAACTGGGTATCGCAACCCGGCTGCCGGTTGATGGCGATGCCAATGCGATCACTGCTTCCCGCGAGCTGGCCGCGACATGCGGCATCCGCAATGTTCTGGTGACCCGCAGCCAGGAGGGTATGACGCTGGTTGAAGATGGCGGCGAGGCATTTCACCTGCCGGCCGAGGCGCGGGAGGTTTTCGATGTTTCCGGGGCCGGTGACACGGTTGTCGCGACCCTGTCAGCGGCGATCAGCGCCGGCATATCGCATCTTGATGCGGCGCGGCTGGCAAACACCGCTGCCGGGATTGTGGTCGGCAAGGTCGGCACGGCCGCGGTCTTTGCCGAGGAACTGATGGCGGCCCTGCATCATCAGGATATCGCCGCAGCCGAAGCCAAGGTGCTGGTCCGGGCGGCCTTGCTGGAACGGGTTTCCCGCTGGCGCCGCCAGGGGCTGAAGATCGGCTTTACCAACGGCTGTTTCGACCTGCTGCATCCCGGTCATGTCATTTTGCTGCGCAAGGCCCGGGCGGCCTGCGACCGGCTGGTGCTCGGCCTCAACAGCGATGCCAGTGTTCAGCGCCTGAAAGGCCCGGAACGTCCGGTCCAGACCGAGGCCGCCCGCTCCACCGTTCTGTCATCGCTGGCGGCTGTTGATGTGGTGACTATCTTTGGCGAGGATACACCGCTGGAACTGATCCGCGCCATCCGCCCGGATGTGCTGGTCAAGGGGGCGGACTATGCCGTCAGTGAGGTCGTCGGCGCGGATATCGTGCAGGCGGCAGGCGGCGAGGTGATGCTGGTCGATATCGAGGCAGGCCACAGCACGACCGCCATCATTGACCGCTCCCGGAACTGACCATCCGGACAGGCCGGCGCTCAGTCTTCGGTGACTGCCCGCCGTGACCGCAGATTGTGGATATGGACCTTCTCGCCCGGCTCGATATTCGCTGTCGCCTCGCCGATGGCCTGACCATATTTGCAGACAACCTCGCCCCGGCGCACGGACCGGATGCAGACCTTGAAATAGATATCCATATCTTCGCGGGCCGACAGCGGATCGCCGGACGGGAGTCCGATCAGGTCATCCCTGTTTACGGCGCCCAGCAGCGTCGCCACATGATCGCCCGGGGACAGGATGACAGCTTTTACGGTCTTCGCCATTGTCAGAGTGCTGCGTCAAAGCGGCTGACGATATCGTCGCCTTCATTGAGGATCTCGCCCCAGGACAGCTTTCCGTCAGCCGTCTGCCGGACGCTGTCATAAATCTGTCCGGTTGCCTCTTCCATTGACCGCCTGCCCGACATCACGCCATCCAGAGGGATGTCGATCTGTTCGGTCAGCTGTGCGCAGACAGCATCATTGGCAGAGATTTTCAGGGTTGGACAGAGACCGCTGGTGAAGCTGTTGCCGGCCCCGGTGGTGAACAGATGCAGCTGGCATCCGGCAGCAGAGAGGGCGGTAAGATGCTCCGGCGCATAGTTCGGCGTATCCATGGCAAACAGTCCGGGCCTGGCCGGTGCCTCGCCATAGGCAAGAACGCCGGAAACCGGCTGTGATCCGGTCTTTGAGATACCGCCCAGCGATTTTTCCTCGATGGTTGAAATGCCGGAGCGGATATTCGTCGGGCTGGGGTTGTTGCCAAGCAGGTCGAGACCGGCCTGCACCGCACGGGCCTCGCGGTCACGGGGCAGTTCCAGCAGCTGCCGGGCGATATCGTCATCTGCGGCGCGTTCTGCCAGCAGATGTTCCGCGCCCAGCCATTCGACAACCTCACCAAAGATCGCGGTTCCGCCGGCAGCGACATGCCGGTCGATATAACCACCGACAGCCGGGTTTGCGACAAGGCCGGAACTGGGGTCGGACCGTCCGCATTTCAGGCCGATCCGCAATTCGGACAATCCGGCATCACTGCGGGGCTGGCCGGAAATCTCGCGCACCAGACGGGCGGCAAGCCGGGTGCCCCGGGCGACCAGGGCGATGGCGTCCTGGCCGACATCATCCATCGACAGGCAGGCAACCTTCTGTCCCCGGTTGCGGAGTGCGGCAGCCATTTTCTCCAGTTTCGGGACATGATCGGAAATCAGCAGCACTGCACCGACATTCGGGTTGCAGGCGAGCCCTTCAAGAGTGCGCAGGTGAACGGCCTTGTCCTGCCCGAGCAACCCGGTGTTGTAGGGCATGCAGATCGTATGGGTGTTCCGGACCATGCTGCCGATCCGCCGGGCGGCCGGGCAGGTCAGGCCGGTGATCGACATCACCAGAACAAGATTACGGATACCGACACGACCGTCGTCACGCCGGTAGCCGCGGAACTGCCCCTCCTGTCCCTCATCGCTCCGGCTCATTCCGGTCGCTTTCCCTGCCGCAGCCGGGCAAGCCGGGGTTTGATCAGCGGGGCCCAGAAGGCGGAGAGCACGATAATCACGGTAATGCAGATGAGCAGGATCGAAAGCGGCCGCCCGAAGAAGTAGGCCATCAGTGATCCGTCGACCCGCGCAAGGGATACCGAACGGGTATAGCTTTCTTCCACCAGTGGCCCGAGAACCAGGCCGAGGATAAGCGGCGCAATTGCATAGCGCAGCTTCAGCAGGATGAAGCCCAGCAGGCCGCAGGCAAAAGCGACATAAATATCAAAGACGTTGTTGCGTACCGAGAACGCCCCGACAATGGTCAGCGCAAGGACCGCCGGGACAATATGGATGATCCGGATTCGCAGGATCAGCGAGTAGAGCGGCATCAACAGCAGCCCGGTCAGCAGCATGGCCAGGCAGATCGGGAAAAGCGCGACGATGAAGCGGTAGGCGACATCGCCATGTTCAATGAAAAGCCGTGGCCCGGGGATAATTCCATTGATGGTCAGTGAGCCATAGAGAATGGCCGCACTGGCCGATCCGGGAATGCCGAGCGCCAGCAGGGGGACCAGCGAACCGCCGACCATGGCGTTATTGGCGCTCTCCGCAGCATAGATGCCGTCCGGATTGCCTTCGCCGAATGTTTCGGGCTCGCGGGAGCTGCGTTTGGCCTCTCCGTAGGCGATGAAACTGGCAATCGAGGCACCGGCACCGGGGAGGATACCGATCAGGACGCCGATGACGCTGGAGCGCAGGATGAGAAAGGGCCGGGCAACGGCACGGGCGAAGGCTTTGCCGACAGCTCCCGGCTGCCGGGGAAGCTCGGCAACATGCTCCTTGCCCTGGCCGATCAGATTCAGCATCTGCGCCATCGCGAAGAAGCCGAGGATAGCGGGTATCAGGCTGACACCGGATTCAAGCTGATAGGTACCGAAGGTAAAGCGGGAATAACCGGATGTCGGGTCGATACCGATTGTCGACATCCAGAGCCCGAGTGACGCCATCGACATCCCCTTGGCAAAGGACTGTGCCGTCAGCGTACAGACGGTGGCCAGCCCGGCGATGGCCAGCCAGAAAGTCTCCGGCGCACCGAAAGCCAGCGACCAGCGGGCCAGGGTCGGCGTGTAGAACAGCAGGACCGCCGCACCGAACAGCCCGCCTATGGCGGACCCGATCACGGCAATCGAGATTGCTTCGCGCGCCCGCCCCTTGCCGGCAAGCGGGAAGCCGTCCATCGCGGTGCAGATTGCCGCCGGTGTCCCCGGTGTATTCAGCAGAACCGCAGAGATCGACCCGCCGAATTCCGCCGCCATGTAGATCGCACCGAGCAGGATAAGGGCGCTGGCGGGATCAAGGGTGAAGGTCAGCGGCAGGATCAGTGCAATCGAGACGGAGGCACTGATGCCCGGCAGGGCACCGCCGAACATGCCGAGCGTCACGCCCAGGAAGATCAGACCAATCCCGACCGGTGACAGGGCGTAGCTTAGCCCGTCTATGATGAATTCGACCATGGTCTTCTCTTCCCGGGTATGTGTTGCTCGCTGTTTACTGCTTGAATTCTTTCAGCAGCCAGTCGTTGTTCTTCAGGAAGTTGTCTATGTAGACCTGTGTTTCCTCATGGTTCATGTAGTCCGCCGGCAGGCCGAGCGCATTCAGATCCGCGACGAAAGCCGGGTCGTCGGACATCGCCTTCAGGCCTTTGCGCAGGGTCTCTACCCGGGCCATGTCGATGCCTTTCGGTGCCACGAAGCCACGGGTGACATAGTCAACAACGTCATAGCCAAGCTCGCGGAGGGTTGGTGTGTCCGGCGCAAGGGCACTGCGCTTTTCGCCGGCGAAAGCCAGGGGGCGCAGTTCGTCCTTGTACTGCACGGCATGCATGACGTTGGTATTCAGTACAGCAACCTCGTTGCTGAGCACGCCCTTGACCTGTTTTGAGCCACCGCCATAGGCGATCTCGGCAATATCGATACCGGCTGCCTTTTCCAGCATTTTCACCAGGCCATGTCCGCCGGACCGCTGGCCGTTCATACCCATGGTAAGCTTGCCGGGATTGGCTTTGGCAAATTTGACGAGATCATCGAAGGTTTTGAATTCGCTGCTGGCCGGGACCATGAAACCGGACGGGATGCGGACCGGCTGGGCAATATGAACCAGATCATCCAGCTGAAAGCCGCTCTGGCCGTCGGGGCGTGTCTGACTCCAGTAAACGATATGGGGAATCAGCGCTGTGAACAGGGTATAGCCGTCTGTCTCGCCACTGGCGACGAATTCATTCAGCGCGACCTGTCCGCCACCGCCGGGCTTGTTGACGACCACCATATCCACACCGAGATGTTTCGGCGCATGTTTGGCAATGGTACGGGCAAAGCGGTCGGCACCGCCCCCGGCACCGGTTCCGACAATCACCGTGATCGGCTTGTCGGGAAAGTCGGCCAGGGCCGGTGTAAAGGATGCCGCCGTCAGTGAGGTGGCGACAGCTGCCGCGATTGCGGCAATGGTGAATTTCGGACGAGTCTTGATGCTCGGCATGGTTTCCTCCCGGTTGGTTGATTAAAGGGGCAATATCCCCATCGGCAATGTGACCCCGAGAAAGACGACAAAGCAGGCCGTCAGCAGGGTGACAAAGAACAGTCCGGCCAGACTGTTGGTCAGCAGTGTGCGCCCTGAAAATGCGGCGCTGTCTGCTGCGCTGGCGCAGATGACAAACAGCAGGAAAGAGACAATCGGGAACCCGGCCGGTTTCAGCAGCAGCAGTGCCGCAAGGAACGCGCCGACAATGATGAACAGGCGCCCCCAGACGACACCGGCAAAGGGCTCGTCAGTGACGACAGCCGGCTTCAGCAGGTTGCGCAGCAGGGTGATGGCGCTGCTGATACCGATCAGTATGGCAGTGACCTGGGGAAAGCGGCCCGCACCGCCCTGCAGTCCGGTCGAGATATAAAATACCCAGACCGACAGAATCAGCAGACCAGTTGACAGCAGGATCTCACCACGTTGCTGGGTCATGTCAGGCGACCTCTCCCGCAGAAGCTTCGCCACCGCCGGTTGACCGGGCAAAGGCCCGGAAACTGCGTTCCCGCGAGTCCTGTACCTGCTGGCGTAGCGCGCCGGCGAGCGTTTCGGCGGACCCGGAGCGGATGGCCGTAATGATCAGTTCATGTCCCCGGTTGGATTCCGTGTTGTAGGCCAGTACACGATCCGGAAAGTGCCGTTCGGGAAGGAAACTCTGGATCCGGAAAAGCCGGAGTTCCTTGAACAGGCCGAGGAAAATGTCCTCCAGCCGTGCGTTGCCCGTCCCGCTCAGCAGGATCTTGTGGAACTGCAGGTTGGCCGGAAAGAAGCCTTCAAGGTCACCGGTGCTGATGCCGGCATTCATTTCATCGACGCATATCTGAAGCCGGTCCGTGAAACCTGCCGGTGCGTTATCGGTGATACCCCGGGCAATGATATCTGACAGCTCTTCGCGAATGGCAAAAAGGTCAGTTGCTTCCTTGACCGATATGCGGCGAACGAAACTGCCGCGTTGCGGGAAAGCTTCGATGATCCGCTCGCTTTCCAGGGAACGGCAGGCCTCGCGGATGGGACCGCGACTGACGCCGAGTTCGGCTGCCAGATGGCTTTCATTCACCTTCGTTCCGGGCGGTATGGCCCCCCCGTAGATACGCCGCTCCAGATCGGTCAGAACCTGGGTGGCAAGGTTAGGTGCACGATTAAGCATTCGCTCTCTCCATATGATGAACGTTAAATGTCAACAGTTTGATGTCAGCAGCGCCTGACCCCTGAGTGTAAATACGCATAGCCTGGGGGCGTCAATCACCTGCATACTGCAGGCCTGTCTGATCAGACGGGAGTTCCGTGATGCAGGATGTGGTTGCCGAAATTGTCGAAACCGTTCGCCGCTTGCTGAAGAACGGACCGGTCTCGGTCGGCCAGATTGCCTTCATCGGGCTGAGTGACCTGCGGGTCAGCATGGGATCCGAGAGATGGGAGAAGTTTGGCCCTGCCATCCGGCGACATGCCGAACTCGCCCTGAAGGAGAACTGCACCGCTGGCGACGCCTTCATCCGGTGCAGTGACGACCAGTATCTGGTCATCTTCTCGAACTGTTCCGGTGACGCGGCGGAGGTGCGGGCGGCGGCCATCGGCTCGCGCATTCTCAATGATGTGCGTGGCGAGGAGGGGATGGAGGGGGTTCGTATCTTCACCTGTGCCGAAAGCCTGGATGATCTGGATCATCCGGACGGTCATACACCGGCAGAAATCATCCAGCGTTTTCGCGACCGCAGTCAGACAGCTGATGCCGGCAGCAGACTGAAAGCGCCGTCGCAGGATATCGAGCGGGCCGGTCGCCGGGCCCGGCTGCGCCGGTCGCTGGCCAGTCCGCATGACGCCCCCCTGCGCTATCTGTTCAATCCGTACTGGCATGCCCCGACAGGGCGCATCGCGACCTTCCGCTGCAGTGCCCGGAAACTGATTGCCGGGACCGCCCGGCCGCTGACCGACTACCGTATTCTCGGGCCTGCCTGCCGGCCAGCCGAGATCATCCGGTTCGATATCGACGTGCTGGAAGAGGCCCTGCTGGAACTGACATTCGCGGTCCGGCGCGGTGACCGGGTCCATCTGGTCATCCAGCTGCATTTTGAAACTGTCGCCAGCCGGAACGGACAGCGGGAACTGCGCGAGGTGCTGCAGTTCGTCCCGGCCCCGCTGCGCAACCTGCTGTCCTTCAACCTCACGGCTGTTCCGCATGGTGCCCCGGTCAGCCGGATCACTGAACTCGGTGCTTTCCTGCATGGGTTCGGAACTCACCTGTCGGTCGATCTGGAGGCGGGGATGCCGGATGCCGCCTATGACGGGCTGGTTGCCAGATATGCGGAGGCAGATGTTCATTTCATCAGTTTTCAGTTGCCGGATGTCATGGATGGTGCGGTCCTGCGAACGGCGACCCGGGTTATCGGGACGGCTAAAAGATGCCGGCTTGGTGGTGCGGTCCGCAATCTCCGGGACCGCGCCTTCCTGTCGCCGCTGGCGACTGCCGGCTATGAATATATCGCCGGTCCGGCCATCGGTGATCCATCGCTGCATATTCCCTCTCCCTGGCGGCCGGACTCTGCTGGAACAAAATGACCGTAGATTCCTGAGTGGTGCCTGTAGTCGTCCGGTTATTTATGTCCTAGAGTGATATGAAACGGGTAAGGAATGTCAGATGGAATGGGTGGTGGTTCTGAAGCGCGATTGCGAGACCTGTCAGCTGGTGACGCCGGTGCTGGGCAAGCTTGCGCAGAACGCTCCGATGAAGATTTACAGCCAGGATGACCCTGCCTTTCCGGAGGCTCTGGGTGGCGCGCTGGACGATACCGGGCTGGCGACATCCTGGTCGCTGGGGGTCGAGACGGTGCCGAC
Source organism: Rhodospirillales bacterium (assembly GCA_040219025.1). Taxonomy (GTDB): domain Bacteria; phylum Pseudomonadota; class Alphaproteobacteria; order Rhodospirillales; family HT1-32; genus HT1-32. The sequence goes on from JAVJTE010000020.1 coordinate 691,248, forward strand.
CCTGATTCGCTATGAGAACGGGCAGGAGGTTGCCCGGACATTCGGGTGGGACCGTGCGGAATGGATCAGCGTGAGCGGTGACCCGACCCTGGGCGAGGGGTTGCCGGGCTTTCGTCCGGGTTGCGGGTCCAAAACCATGGACCCGGGAATGCCGGAACGGCTGGCGCTGAAGTTCGGCGATATCAAGATCAGCGCGCGTTCTATCGAGGTCGACGAGAATGATGACCCGATGGAAGTCGCCTATGACCGCGGCTGGTCTGACGGACTGCCGATTACCCCGCCGACAGATCTGCGTGTTGCGCGGATGCTGGCCGGGACCACCCGCAAGGCTGATGAAATCATCGGCATCGTGCCGCCGAATCTGGTGGAATGCACGGTCGAGAAAGTGGCCATCAATGCGGTGATGGCGGGCTGCCGCCCGGATTATTTCCCGGTGGTGCTGGCGGCGCTGGAGGCGGCGCTGATCCCTGAATTTTCCATGCATGGTCTGCTGGCGACGTTGTGGTTCTCGGGGCCGGTGGTCATCGTCAACGGGCCGGTCACCAAACGGATCGGCATGAACTGGGCCGGTAATGCCCTCGGGCAGGGTAACCGCGCCAACGCCACCATCGGTCGTGCGCTGCAGCTGATCATCCGCAATGTCGGCGGTGGCAAGCCACAGGGCATTGACCGCTCGGTGATGGGCAATCCCGGCAAATACACCTTCTGTTTTGCCGAGGACGAAACCGATCCGGACTGGGTGCCGCTGAATGTCGCACGCGGTCATGCGCCCGGCACCTCCAGTGTGACCCTGTTCCATGGTGACGGTGTGCAGGGTGTCGCGGATCAGGCGGCGCAGGGTCCGGAGGACCTGTCACGGTCGCTGGCCATGGGGCTGGCAGCTGTCTGCCACCCGAAACTGGCGGCCTGGGGAAATGCGATCCTCGTTTTGTCCCCTGATCATTACGCAATCTACAGGCAGGCAGGATGGGGCCGTCCGGAAATCGAGGCCGCCCTGATCGAGGCGCTGCGGCGTCCGGGCAAGGATATCATCAAGGGTGCCGGCGGTGTCAGCATGGGCATCGACCCGTCACGGGCTGAGGAAATGGTCGACAAGTTTCATCCCGGCGGCCTGCTGGTCGTGCGGGCCGGCGGCCCGGGAGGGTTGTTCTCGGCCGTCATCGGCGGCTGGACAGCCCAGCGCCGGGCGAAGGAAGTTCAGATCGTATCAAAGGAGATTGGAACATGACATCTGCGTCCTACACCATGCGCGACCCGACGGCGGAAACCTCCCCTGTCGTCCGCCATCGCATGAAGGCCCCGCCACTGGGGCCGGAGACCACCATCGGCCTGCTGTCGATCTCGAAAGAGCGCAGTGTCGAGTTTCTCGACACCATTGACCGCCTGCTCAGCGAGCGCGGCTGCAAGGTGCTGCGGTTCGAGAAGCCGACCCATACCAAGCCTGCGCCGGATTCTGTCATTCAGGACATTATCGAGCAGTGCGATGTGGTGGTCGAAGGCCTCGCCGACTGAGGGTCCTGTACGTCGTGCAGTTTGCATGACCAGCTGACTCTTGATCGCCGCGGCATTCCCGGCTGCGCTGTTGCCTCCGAAGCCTTTGTACAGGCTGCCGAGGCGCAGATGACGGCGCTCGCCTTCACGGCTGATCTGGTCTGGGTGCCTCACCCGATTCAGAACCGTACGCCGGAACAGCTCACCGAAATCGCCGAGAATGCGATCGCGGAAATCCTGCAGAAAATCGGCGGCTGAACCCCGCCGGTTATTCTGCCGCCGGCTGCTCGGGGAAGCCTTCGAGGGTGTGAAGTTCATGCCTGTCGCGGTCTGCCACGGCATCTGACTGGACATAGATGGTCAGCAGCCGGGCGATGCTTTCCAGTGAATGGATATGCGTCCGCTCATAGCCATGACTGGCATCGACACCGAAGGTGATCAGCGCGGTCCGGATATCATTCCCGGCCTCGACCGCCGAGGCGGCGTCGCAGCGATAGAAGCGGAAGACCTCGCGCTGGTGCTGGATTGCATGGTCCTTTGACAGGCCGATCAGATGCCGGGTGAGATGGTAATCGAACGGTCCGGTCTGGTCTGCCATGCCGATGGTTACACCAAATTCGGAGGAATTCTGCCCGGGTGCCGGTGTGCCGTTATCGACGGAGACCAGCTCGGATACATCGCCATGCAGCACGGCGGATGCGCCGGAGCCGACTTCCTCGGAAATCGTGAACAGGAAATGACAGTCGATCGGCAGGCTGATGCTGTCACCGGCTTCATGGATCACCCTCAATGCCTCCAGCATGGCGGCGACGCCGCCCTTGTCATCGAGATGGCGCGAATTGATAAAGCCGGCGGGTGTCAGTTCCGGCTGTGCGTCAACACTGACAATATCGCCGATGTTGAAACCGAGGTCTTCGAGGTCACGGCGGTTATGGACGATTTCATCAACCCGGATCTCAAGCTGACGCCAGTCGACAGGCTGGGTATCGATTTCCTTGTTAAAGGTATGGCCGGAGGCTTTCAGCGGCAGAATTGTGCCACGCCGGGGGCCATCATCGGTAAAGATCGTGACCCGTGCGCCCTCGGCAAAACGTGAGGACCAGTGACCGATGGCGACCAGCTCCAGCCGGCCGTTTTCCTTCAGCATCTTGACCTGTGCGCCCAGGGTGTCGACATGCCCGGCGACGGCCCGGTCCGGACTGGACTGCTGACCCTTCAGGTTGACCCTGATGGCGCCACGCCGGGTCAGCTCGTACTCGGCCCCCATGGCATCCAGCTTGCCGCAGACAAGGCGGACGATATTATCGGTAAAACCGACCGGACTTGGTGTCGAGACCAGCTCGACCACCGTATCGGCAATGCGTTCGGCGGATACGTTCAGGGCTCTCGGTGTGTCGGCCACGGGGGTAAGGGTCATTCATATCTCCGTTTGGTCTGGGGAAACAACATATCGATGAATTTCTCGGCTGTCGGCTGTGGCTCGTGATTGGCGAGGCCCGGCCGTTCGTTGGCTTCGATGATGACATAGTCCGGCTCATCCACGGCGGGGACCAGGAAATCAAAGCCGACGACCGGCATTTCCAGCACTCCCGCGGCATGTTCGGCAGCCCGGCAGAGTGTGGAATGCAATCGCGTGGTGACATCGTGAATGGTGCCGCCGGTATGCAGATTGGCGGTCTTTCGGACATTCAGGGTCTCGCCCTTTGGCAGCACATCATGCATCCGGTATCCGCCGAGGGCGACACAGCGTTCGGTCTCGGCATCCAGCGGAATGGTGCTTTCTCCGCCTGTCGCATTCGCCCGGCGGCGGCTTTGCACGCGGATCAGTTCGCTGATGTCATCGCGGCCATTGCCGGTCACGGCAGCAGGCAGCCGGATGGCACCGGCCACCACGCGACCGTCGATCACGATAATGCGCAGATCCTCGCCACGGCAGAACTGCTCCAGCAGCACCATATCGTGATAGCTGTAGGCCTTCTCGATGGCGGCGTCGAGTTCGTCTTCAGAGCGGATATCGACACTGATTCCAACGCCCTGTTCACCGCGTGCCGGTTTCACGACCACCCGGCCATGTTCCTGCAGGAAAGCACGATTTTCCATTTTCGAGCCGGCGGTGCGCTGGTCGGGAACTGACAGTCCGCGGCGGGCCAGCAGCCGTCGTGTCAGCGCCTTGTTGTCGCAGCGTGTCATGGCAACAGCAGAGGTCAGGTCGGTCAGGCTTTCGTGACAGGTGATCGACCGGCCACCAAGGGACAGCCTGAACAGGCCAGAATCGGCGTCTTCGACATCAACCGAGATACCGCGACGGCGGGCCTCCTTGACGATGATGCCGGCATAGGGGTTCAGTTCATCCTCCGGCTGCGGCGCGATGAACAGGTTTTCATTGATCGGGTTCTTGCGCTTGACCGTGAATTGCGGGACCTGGACAAAACCGAGACGGTCATAAAGTTTCAGGGCGGCCTGATTGTCGTGCATCACGCTGAGATCCATGAAGGACCGGCCCCGCGCCTGATAATGCTCGGCCAGGGTGCGGATCAGCATCTCGCCCACCCGCGGCGTCGAGCATTGCGGATCAACCGCGAGGCACCAGAGGCTGGAACCCAGTTCAGGGTCGTTGAAGGCACGTTTGTGATCGACGCCCATCACGGTGCCGACGACATCTCCGGAGGTCGAGTCTTCGGCGACCAGAAAGGTGAAGGTCCGGCTGTTTTTGCGGCTGCTCAGGTCTTCGGTGTCGATCGGCACCATCTTGTGCAGCGCATACAACCTGTTGATGGCCTCGGCATCGCGGCGGTCACGCAGCCGCCGTATACTGAATCCCGGCACCTGTTCCTTGCGCGGGCGATAATGCGGCAGCCACAGCCGCAGGGTATGGCTCGGGTCCAGAAACAACTCCTGCGGGGCGACCGACAGGGCGACATGCGGGTCCGCAATATAGATGGCGATATCGCGTTCCTCTGATTTCTCGGCGCAAAGGGCTTCTGCCACCGCTTCGGTGGTGGCGAAGGTGTTGCCGAAAATCAGCCGTCCCCAGCCGCAATGTACCGTGGCGTTGCTGTCTGGCTGGGCGGTGCGGTGGTCGGCGGGCAACAGCGATGCGTCGCGCGTCCGTCCGGGCCGTGTGGCTGCGCGTCTGCCGCTCATCTCAGACTCCCTGAACCTGCAGCCAGTATTCCAGCAGCGCAATCTGCCAAAGCTTGGAGCCGCGCAACGGTGTCATATGGTCGGTCGGGGCGGCCAGCAGCTTGTCGACATAGGCGGGCTGGAACAGGCCGCGTTCTCTGGCCGCAGGCTGCGACAGGATATCGCGAACCCGCTCCAGCACATTGCCCTGCAGATGCTTGAGGGCGGGGACGGGGAAGTAGCCTTTTGGCCGGTCGATTACCGCCGACGGGATCACCGCACGTGATGCCTCCTTCAGGACATGCTTGCCCTCGCCGGCAATCTTGTGTTCCGCGGGAATACGGGCAGCCAGTTCGACCAGTTCATGATCCAGAAACGGTACCCGTGCCTCCAGTCCCCAGGCCATGGTCATGTTGTCGACCCGTTTGACCGGATCGTCGACCAGCATGACCGTGGTATCCATACGCAGCGCCTTGTCGACCGGGTCATCGGCCCCGGCCTCGGCAAACCGTTCGGCGATATAGTCGAGGCTGTGGTCTCCCCCGTGATGGCGGGGGTCAACGGCCTCGCAGTATTCCGCATGATCGCGATCCCGGAAAACCTGCGAATATTCGCCAACCGGATCGTTGTTTCCGACCATCGGCGGATACCAGTGATAGCCGCCGAAAACCTCGTCGGCGCCCTGTCCGGACTGGACAACCTTGAGATCTTTCGCGACTTCCTGCGACAGCAGATAAAAACCGATGGCGTCATGACTGACCATCGGTTCCGCCATGGCGGAAACACAGCCTTCCAGTGACGGTAACAGCCGTTCGGCGCTGTTGACGCTGATCTTGTGATGTCGGGTGCCAAACTGCTCGGCGATGATGTCAGAATATTTGAACTCGTCTCCGGCCTCGCCGCCGACTGTTTCAAATCCGACAGAGAATGTATTGAGGCCGGTTTGCCCTTCTTCGGCCAGCAGACCGACTATCAGCGACGAATCGACCCCTCCAGACAGCAGCACGCCGACGGGTACATCAGCAACCAGGCGGCGGCGAACGGCTACCCGCAGGGCCTCCAGCGTTGCATCACGCCAGTCTTCAAAGCTGCGCGACTCATCGCCCGGTTTGCGGCCAAATGCCAGGTTCCAGTAGACGCGAGTATGCCGCCGGCCATCCGGTTCAATGCGCATGACCGAGGCAGGCGGCAGCTTGCGCACGCCTTTCAGGATGGTGAAGGGAGCCGGTACGACGGCATGAAATGACATGTAATGATTCAGCGCGACCGGGTCGATATCGGTATCCAGATCACCAGCCGCAATCAGCGCCGGCAGGAAAGAGGAAAACCGCAGCGCGCCCGGTGTTTCAGCCAGATACAGCGGTTTGATGCCGAGGCGGTCGCGGGCCAGAAACAGCCGGCCACTGTCACGTTCGGCGATGGCAAAGGCGAACATGCCGTGGAAATGGTCGACGCAATTCTCGCCCCAGGCATCATAGGCCTTCAGGATGACTTCGGTGTCACCGCTGGAGAAGAACTGATAGCCCTTCGCCTGCAGGTCGAGTCGCAGTTCCTTGTAGTTATAGATGCAGCCATTGAAGACGATGGAGAGGCCGAGAACGGGATCTGTCATCGGCTGACCGGCACGGTCTGTCAGGTCGATGATCTTCAGACGGCGATGGGCAAGACCAGTTCCTGATTGTGCCCAGGCACCCGCAGCATCCGGGCCGCGCGGTGTCATGGCCTCGTTCATTCGTTCCAGCGCGCCCAGTGTTGCCGGTTTCCCGTCAAACCTGATCTCGCCTGCAATTCCACACATATATTCGTTTCTCCCGTTCTGAACGGGTCCCGACACGGGACCCTGAGACAAAAATAGCCACGATGTCGATGACATGTGGCTCAGGAAATAAACGCGGATGATGAAGATAAGTTCCTGACTATAGCAGGATTTTCGTGAATCGCCAGTGACAGTGCCGGTTGCCGGTCAGTTCCGTTTCTTCTTCAGATCCCAGAACGGGGTCGGCACGACTTCGCAGGTACGCTCGCCGTCAGGGGTGACGAGATCAAAGCGTTCGCCGGGAACGGCCATGGCAGAGGGCAGGTAGGCCAGGCCAATATTCCGGCCGATCCGGGGGGAATGGGTGATGCTGGTCAGCTTCCCGGCCAGGCTGCCGTCACGCAGCATCGGCCAGGGACGGTCGTTCGAGGCAATGGGCTCGCCGTCGATGACCAGACCAGCCAGCAGTCGTTCCGGTCCGGTCTCTGAAATCTGTTGCAGGGCGTCTCGGGCAATGAACTCGATCTCGGCCTCAAGATTGACCAGCCGCCCCAGCCCGACCTCGAACGGATTGTTGTCCATCGTCATGTCAGCGCCATAGGACAGCATGGCAGCTTCCAGCCGCCGGATGTGATTGGGGGCCGCCGGTGCGATGCCGTGGGGCTCGCCTGCGGCCATGATCCGCTCCCACAGATGATCGCCGTAGCGGCCATCCAGCAGATAGATCTCGTAGCCGAATTCACCGCTCCAGCCGGAGCGGGAGATCAGCAGCGGGATGTCGTCGAGTGTGGTTTCGACAAACCGGAAGAAGGAGAGGCTGCGGATATCATCGCCGAACAGGGTTGCCGCGACCTCCATCGCCTTCGGTCCCTGCAACTGCAGGGGCGAGACGTCAGGTTCATGGATCGTCACATCCATCCCGGCATTCAGGGCGATGCCGCGCGCCCAGAGCAGCACATCGGAATCGGCAATCGACAGCCAGAACCGGTCTTCGTCGAGCCGGAGCAGCAGCGGATCGTTGACGATGCCGCCATTCTCGTCACAGAGCAGCACATACTTGCACTGGCCGACAGCGCAGTTGGTGAGGTCGCGGGGTGTCAGCAGCTGTGTGAAGCGCAGGGCATCGGGGCCGGAAATTTCGACCTGCCGTTCGACTGCGACATCCCAGAGAGTCACGTCATTGACCAGCTTCCAGTAATCGGCCAGCGGGCTGTCAAACCAGAGCGGCATATACATGTGGTTATAGACCGTATAGGCCCGGAAGCCCCAGCGACGGGTGGCGTCGAAAAACGGTGACCGGCGGATGCGCGGCGAGATCGAGATGACAGGCAAATCAGACGACACGGCAATTCCCCCTGATCAATACCGCGACATCCATCTGCGGCGACTTCTTCTTTTTCACCGGGAAATGCCCGGGTCAAGTCCGCATTGCTTGGCCTGTCATGACGGATCGGCTAGAACGGCGGTTATAGACCCATCAGGAGAGAAAAATGCGCCCTTCAGGCCGTCAGTTTGACGAATTGCGACCGATTTCGATCGAGACAGGAGTAAGCAAGCATGCAGAAGGCTCCTGCTTTATCTGCTTTGGCGACACACAGGTGCTGTGCACGGCCAGTGTTGACGAAAAAGTTCCGGGCTGGATGCGCAATTCCGGGAAGGGCTGGGTCACGGCGGAATATGGCATGCTGCCCCGGGCTACCGGTGACCGGATGGCCCGTGAGGCGGCACGCGGCAAGCAGAGCGGGCGGACCCAGGAGATCCAGCGCCTGATCGGACGCAGCCTGCGGGCGGTGGTTGATCTGGAAGGTCTGGGCGAAGTTCAGATCAAGGTCGATTGCGATGTCATCCAGGCCGACGGCGGTACACGGACAGCGTCGATTACCGGTGGTTTTGTCGCACTTTATGCGGCGCTGCAGCGGATGCAGTCGCTGGGCAGCCTTTCGATAATGCCGATCACGACGCCGGTTGCGGCGATCTCCTGCGGTATCTTCCGGGGCGAGCCGGTGCTGGATCTGGACTATCTCGAAGATTCCACCGCCATGGCCGATGCGAATTTTGTGCTGAGCGGCGATGGTGGTATCGTCGAAATTCAGGCAACGGCGGAAGAAGAGCCGTTTGGCGACGAGGCATTTACTGAACTGATGCGGCTTGCACGCAAGGGCATTGCGGAACTGGTGGAACATCAGGCCAAAGCGCTTGGTATTGATGATGATCCGGTCGCGGAAGAGGAGGAAGTGTCACCTGAGACGACAGAATCCGAAGCCCCGGCAGAGGAGCAGCCGAAAGGCTGATAACCTGCCGGTCCCGCCGGTAGGGTGGTAACTGGTGCAACAGAGGGCGAGATGACAGACGCGGGCGAGATGCTCACCAGAGAGATCATGCAGCTTCGGCAGTTTTTCCGGGCGGCAATGAACGATCAGCTGTTCGGTGATGAAATCGCCTGGGCGGCGCTTTCTCTCATTGACCTTGATGAGATTGCCGCTCTGCCGGAGGATGATCGCCGCAGCAGGCTGTTCTGTGATGCGCTTTCTGCCTGGACGGCTGCTGCGGGAACGGAACGAAAGAACAACTTCTCCGGAAGTGATCTGCTGGCATCAACCAGACCTGTCGCAAGTCCGGGGGAGTTAATGCTGATCCTGACTGAAGTCATGGGACTGGCGCACCGGGACGCTGCCAGTGCGCTGCATCTGTCACTGGCTGATGCGATGGATCTTGCGAAGTCGGCCCGGGCCGGGCTGGAGCAGCGAATCACTGGCCGGGTACTGATTATTGAAGATGAGCCCCTGATTGCAGAGGGGGTTGCGATGCTGGTCGAGAGCCTGGGAGCAGAGGTGGTTGCCATGGCGCGCAGCCTTGATCAGGCAATCGCACTGGCAGCAAGGCACCGGCCGGATGTGGTGCTGGCTGATTTTGATCTGGGCGGTGGCGGTACCGGACTGGATGCGGTCAAACAGATCACCTCGGAGATGCCGGCGGTGGCAATTTTCATCACCGCCTTTCCGGATGAAGTCCTGACCGGCGAAGATTATGAACCGACATTTGTCCTGGCGAAACCCTACCGGGAACGCGCCCTTAAAACCGCACTGGCCTACAGTCTGAAAGCGCCACGGGCGGAACTGGTGGAATAGAGAGATCGGAAATCAGACGATGGAAAAGCGTGTCGTCAAATTGCAGGTCATGCTGAATGACAGTGAACTTGAGGAGATCGATGACTGGCGGTTTGAGAACCGGGCGGCATCCCGCAGTGCTGCAGTCCGCGAGCTGATTTTTGAAAGTCTCCAGAAATGGAAAGACGCCCGCGAGCAGCAGGCATCATCCGCCAGCGACGACTGATACCGTCGGGGTACGGTCGCGAATGGCCTGATCCAGCGCCCGGACCAGACGCTGTTCCGGGTAGGGTTTGGGAACCAGCGTGTAGTCCATGAAATCCTTCGTCAGGCCGGCAGACGATCCGTAGGCAGTTGCAAAAATGAAAGGAATCTCGCGATCCTTCAGCCACTGTGCCAGCGGAAATACGTCGCCATCCCGCAGGGTAATATCCAGAATTGCCGCATCATATTCCTCGCCCTCCGCCAGTGGCAGGGCGTTTTTCAGGCTGGCAACCGGGCCGACAATCGTGCATTCCCTGCTTTCAAGTATATCTGCCAGTTCCATCGCCGCGAGCATTTCATCTTCGACAACCAGTATGCGTTTTCCGGAAAGTTGCGTATTCTTCGTCATCTGAAATGTTCCTCCCGGCAATTTTTGACCCCACCAGAACAGGATATACGCTTGTGACTGCAGAAAGTTCCGAAACAGAGCAGGCTTCTTCCGATCAGCTTGCATCGGTCAGCGCAGCCCTCGGCAGTGTGATAAGTTTCCGGACAATCTACATTTTTCTGTTCGGCGGGCTGGGCCTCATCGTCATCGCCGTCATCGCGGCGTCATGGCTGATGATCGAGCAGATCAAGGCTGACGGCTGGATCGAACATACGCTTCAGATTCAGGAAGATGCGCGGGAATATGAGGTTCTTGTACAGAATATGGAGCTCGGGTTTCGTGGTTATATCCTGAGCCGCAATCCGAGATTTCTGGAGCCCTACGCAACTGCCCGCGCCGATATTCCCCGGATGCATGAACGTCTGCTGGGACGGGTTGGTGACAACAAGGAGCAGATGGCCCGTCTGGAACATATCGCCAGGCTGCTTACGGTTCATCAGATACTGATCGACAAGGCGCTGGACGCGGCCACCAAGGCAAATTTTGAAGGCGCTGTGCTGCTGTTCAGCAAGTCACTTGATGACCGGGTGATGCCGGACCTGCAGTACGAATTTGCCGCCTTTCAGCAGGAGGAGACCAGCCTGCTGGGACAACGACGTGCCGAGGCCGAGGCACTTTCCGGCTGGATGATTGGTGCGGCCGGGGTGGCGATGAGTGGCGCGATCATCACGCTTTGTCTGGCGATTATCCTGAGCCGCCGGCGTTATCTTGCCCTGGCCCGCAACGAAATGACGCTGAGCCTGGAGAACAGCGAGCTGGTCAAGAGCATGCGGCGCCGGGCTGAAGAACTGGCAACGGCACGGGATCAGGCAGAGGAAAGTACCCGTCGGGCAGAGGCGCTGCTGCGTGATGTTCATCACCGCGTTGGCAATTCGCTGCAACTGGTGGCGGCTTTTCTGGGACTGCAGGCAAACCAGTCAGACAATGATGATTGTGTCGCCGCGCTGCGCGCTGCCCGCGATCGTGTGCTGTCGATTGCCTCGGCACAGCGCCGCCTGCGGATCAGCGAGAGCGGCGACAGCGTCGAGGCACCGGATTTCATCAAGGCCATTGTCGAGGATCTGCGGGTCAACCTGCAGGAAGTTGGTCCGGTTACGCTGGAGAGCAGCAGCGAGGATTTGCAACTGCTGTCCAAGGATGCGGTCTCGATTGGTGTCATCGTGACGGAACTGGCGACCAATGCGGTCAAATATGCCTTTCCGGACGGGACGGAGGGGACGGTCACGGTGTCGCTGACCTCGCGGCATGACGGAGAGACCTATGTCCTCAGGGTGTCAGATGACGGCATCGGGCTGGAAAGTTCCGTGTCATCACCGAGCGGCGGGCTGGGGTCGCGCATTGTCGACCGGCTGGCGGCGGCGCTGGGTGGCGAGGTGGAACGGGGGGAACTGGCGACAGGCAGTGAGCGCCCGGGCACCGTCGTCTCGGTTATCTTCCCCAATCCCCGGCTGATCTGACGGCTGTCACGACGGCTCCGAAGGCCCGTCTTCGGCTGCCTTTCTCTCCTTGCGTTTGCCCATCAGCAAATCCGCTTCAAGCCGGTTTCGTTGTGCCAGATAGAAGGCTTCAAGGAAGGGCTGGCAGGCCACGTTACGCAGGGGTTCTGTGTAGTCTATCTTGCGGGCGATACGCCGGGCGACATCCTGACGGGTGGCATCAGCGGCCTTGCCGGTTGCCCGCAGGACGGTCTCCAGTGTCTGCAGTTCGTAGACGCCATAGATCGACAGCTGTGCCGGTGTGAACGTGAAGTCCGGCAGGGATTGCTGAAACCGGGTTCGTTTTGCCGGGGCGGCACGGGCAGAGGTTGCCGCACCCATGTCCTGCAGAAGTCGCGGTCTGGGCAGGTTGATCACCCAGGTTCCGGCGACCAGATCACCGACCCGCAGGCGGTCCCGGTTGAAGAACGGCATGAAGACGAAGATGCCGATCCAGACCGTTGTCAGAAGATTCTGCCAGGCTTCCACTTCGTCACCCGGTCTGCTCAGCAGGAAGGTGACCGGCAGGAACAGCTCGATCTCCCGCATGATGTTGCGGGCGATCACGGCTTCTGCGGTGAGCCTGCCGCCATGCCGGTCGGCGACGCGGATGCCGAGCATGCGCTTGCCGGGTGTTGAGCCGCGCCAGCGGATTTCAAACCAGCAGAAATAGAAGCTCCGGATCAGGAAGGAGCCGATGATGCCAATACTGACGGTCAGTCCGAGGGCAAAATTACCACCAATGTCGAACGTATTGTGGAGAAACCAGAGACCGAGAAAAGCCAGCGCCCAGACGGTCGTGACCAGCAGGCCAAGCACGACCAGATCGATCAGCAGGGCGGCGAAACGGGAGCCGCGATCCGCCAGACTGATATCGAGCGGAACGCCTTCCGGCGTTATCAGGGTGCGCTGCCCTTTCCGGCTGTCAGCGGCGGCCACGTCTTCCCCCTGTCAGAAACCAGACCATCCAGAGCGTCAGCATGATCAGGCCGATACCGTAACGGGCCGACATATCCTGGATAAGCTGCCGTCCGAAACCTTCGAGAATGGCGGCGACGAACAGCATGATGATGGCGACAACCAGCATCCGGGCGGCTGTCCGTCCGGCCGCCGCCAGATTGTCGAGGCGGCTGAGACGACCGGGGAAGGCGGCGGCCTGGCCCAGCATCAGCCCGCCACCACCACAGATCAGGATTGCCAGAATTTCGGTTGTACCGTGAATTGTCAGCCAGCCGCCAAGATCGACGGCCATACCGCGACTGGCATAGAGCGCCATGAAAGCACCGACCGTGCAGCCGTTATAGAACAGCAGCAGCATCGTCGGGATGCCAAAGGCGAAACCGAGCGCAAAGGCCAGCAGGGCGATCCCCGCATTGTGGGAGAACAGGAACGAGGTAAAGAACTGCAGATTACCGATCTGCAGTTCGGCATTATCGTATATGACAGCCCGGAGATCGGTGTCTGACGTGGTTGGTGCCCGTCCCCCGGCCATCTCGGGCGAGACGAAGCTGTAGAACCAGTCCGGATTGCCCACCACCAGCGCATAGCTGACGAGGGCGCCGAGCGCGAAAATTGCGCCGGCAACCGACACATGGGCTGCGCCCTGTCGCATGGCCGTCGGCAGGCTGTGCCACAGCAGATGCCAGAGGCTGGCGACAAACCCGGTATTGACCCCGTAAATTGCCAGATAAGCCCGCGTCGAAAGCACTTCCAGATAGGACAGAACAGCAGCATCAAGCGAGGTTGCCCGGGCCACCGACAGCGATGACAGGGTTTGCCGGTAAAGCATCGGCAGCTTCAGGGTTTCCTCTGCCGTCAGCTTCCGCAGTCCCTTCTTCTCGATACGGGTGACCAGGCCGTCCAGTTCAAGCCAGAGATGCTCGCGTTCCTTCCGGAAAGCGCTGCTTTTCAGCTCAGCGGATGCTCTCTTGACCGTCTGTCCCATCAGATGGCATCCCGTCGCTTGAGGTTCATATAGCTGTTCAGCAGGTCCGTTCCGAACTGCTCCGGTGTCGTCTCGATACAATCAACACCCATCCGCCGCAGCCTTTCCAGCACGATACGCCGGTCACGCAGGGCGGCATCCGCGACAATGGCGCGCCCCATGTCGGCCAGCCCGTCGACGGGACTGCTGCGCAATGTCTCCAGTGTTCTGTTTGCGAAAGTTACGAACAGGACCAGATGCCGTCGCGACAGCCGGGCAATGTTGTCCATCATCAGTTCAGCCGAGACCGTATCTTCAAAATCCGTCAGGACGATGATCAGTGACCGCCGGTTCAGGGTTGCGGCGATGCGGGTGAGTGACAGGGTGAAATTGGTCTCTGCGCCGGTGTAGCCGATTTCGGCGGCAATCCGGCGGACAACGGTAAAGCCCTGCGGTCCGCCGACCGGTGGCATTCCCGCATCAACATCGGCGTTGAAGCCGTAGAGGCCAATCCTGTCGCCGTCACGGAGCGCGATATATCCGAGTTGCAGGGCTGCTGTCATCGCGTGATCCAGCTTGGCGATGCCGGCAACCGGTTCGCCCATCAGCCGGCCATTATCCACGGCCATGATGATCTGGTGGTTACGCTCGGTACGGAATTCCTTGCAGATCAGCTGGCGGTGGCGGGCGCTCTGCTTCCAGTCAATCGAGCGGTGGTCCAGTCCCGGCACATATTCCCGCAGGGCGTCAAACTCGGACCCGTCACCCTGCAGCAGTTGCGGTTTGCTGCCGAACAGGCTGTCCCGTGCGTCGAAGGCGATGGCGGCTCGCCGGACAGCACGAACGTTTGGTATCACCGGCACCTCGGCGCCAACCGGCAGGCGGAGGCTGCGACGGGTCAGCCGCCATCTGCCTTCCCAGGCAATCCAGATCGCCGGCACATGTGCAATGCCACGGCGGACCGGCAGGATGTCGAGGGCTTCCCTGTGCCGGCCAGCCGGCAGGTCACCGGGCAGTCCCTGCCATGACAGCATCACCGTTTCATCCGGGCATTCAACGGCCAGCTGCACCTGGTGAAGCGGCATCCGTGCATCAATGAGAATGCCGGCCCGTTCGGCCTCTCCGACAAACAGGGCTGCCGGACCGTCCATATGCACCCGGACATCGCTCGTTCGTGCCATGCGCAGCCCGTCGAACAGGATGACGGCCAGAACCAGCAGCATCAGCCAGAGCGGCAGCGACCAGAGGTCGGGCGCGATGCTCACCACCAGGATCGCCAGAATCGCAACAACACCGGCCAGCAGGGCTGCACGAACGGTCGGCATGAACATCAGCGGGGGGCCGCGATCTCGGCAAGGATGGCCTCGACGACAGCTTCTGCCGTGACGCCTTCAATCTCTGCCCCCGGCGACAGCTGGATACGGTGGCGCAGGGCCGGTAGGGCGAGGGTCTGGATGTCGTCGGGGATGACATAATCCCGCCCCTGCAAGGCGGCATGGGCCCGTGACGCAATGGCCAGCATATTGGCCGCCCGGGGTGACGCACCGACCGATAGTGACGGATGCTCCCGCGTTGCCCGGACAAGGTCGACGATATAGTCAATCAGGTCACCGGTGATACGCAGTCTGGCGACGACATTCCGGATTTCGGTAAGGTCGGCCAGTGAGGCAACGCGCTGTATATCGAACGCGGTCAGGTCGGGCATGCTGCTGCGATGACCATGCCGGGCGACGATGGCCCGTTCCTGGTCCCGGTCCGGATAGTCGATGATATGCTTGAACAGAAACCGGTCGAGCTGAGCCTCGGGCAGGGGGTAGGTGCCCTGCTGTTCAATCGGGTTCTGGGTGGCGATGACCATAAAACCGCTGCCCAGCGGATGGCTTTCACCATCAATGGTGACCACACGTTCCTGCATGGCCTGCAACAGGGCGGCCTGGGTTTTCGGGGGGGTCCGGTTGATTTCGTCAGCCAGCAGCAGCTCGGTGAAGATTGGCCCCTTGGTCAGGTGAAAGCTGTTGGTCTGGAAATTGAACAGGTTGGTGCCGATAACGTCGCCCGGCATCAGGTCGGGGGTAAACTGGATACGCCCGAATTTCATGTCCACGGCGGCAGCGAAGCTCTGCACCAGCAGCGTTTTTGCCGTGCCGGGAACGCCTTCCAGCAACAGATGACCTTCAGATAGCAGTGCCACTGTCAGCAGGTCGACAGCGGCGTCCTGGCCGACAACGACCTTTGCAATCTCTTCTCGCAACCTGGCGCTGAACGCGCCGATTTCATCGGGTCCCATGCATAACCTCATGACTCCATTGGTTTAATTTCCCGGCCCAGAGGCGGGTTTCGGATCTGCCGGCGGCTTTTCCGGCACCGGTGAAACCCAGATGGTCCAGCATCCGGTAAATATCGCCTGCGACACCCCGGCGTTGTGCAATGACTGCCAGCCGGCGGATTTTCTCATCATCGGAAAGCCCGGATGGCAGATGCAGCGAGGTGGCAACATTACGGATTGTCATTGCCGCATATTCCCGGCCCAGCAGCCCGGTATCGCCCCGCTGTTCCAGCAGGGTTGCGGTCACGTCATAAAGTGCCGCCCGTCCTGTACCGTAGTCGCGCTGGCGCCGCAGCGGCGGGCCGAACCGTTTTATCCCGGCAAGTATCAGCAATAACAGGGCTGTCAGGCCGGTCAGGGTTGGTCCCAGAAGCGGCGGTGTCAGGATATTCCGCCAGAGATCAGGGCTCTGGCCAAAACCGTGAATGGTTTCATCGAAGATGATCGCAGAGTCTTCTGGTCCGGCGGTCTGGATAATCCGGTAAGTCAGCTCTGCGTTACGCCCGCGCAACAGCCCCTGATTATTCAGAATATCCGGATCGGACAGAAGATAATGGTTGCTGAAACGGTTGCCGATCCTGGCCAGCAGCACACCCTCTCCAACTCTCAGAACCGGAGAAATCCCTGCGGACTGATGAAGCAGTTGCAACTCGTCGACATCCGGGCGGGGGGCATTGCGTCCAAAGATACCCCGTACAGCGGATGTCTCCCCGGTTCTGTAGACTGTCAGCCCGTCGACGAACATACCCGCAATTTCGTCAATCTGCGGGGCGGGTGCCAGTCTGGCATTGCCAACCCATCGTGGATTTTCAGAGTCCCGGGCAGGGACTCTTTTCGGCAGAACATGGAGTATTCGCTGGTCCCGCCCGGCAGTTTTCAGAAAATCTCCGAGCAGTTCCTTGCTCCGCGGCTCTGCGGCAATCAGCAGGTTTGTCGTTCCCGCCTTGGTGGCCGAGCCGGCGCGGCTGACGATGACTGTCCGGCCTGTGGCCCGGAGGGTCTCGGCCAGTCCCTTGTGACCGACGGCCGAGACTGAATAGCTGCTGGTCCGGAAATCACTGCGGACAGCCAGATCCGGCGCGAAAACGGACATCAGGATGATGCCGGTGAAGGACAGAATGCCGACGGCAATCAGGGCAGTGAGGGTGCGGGGAGCAAAGATGCTGCTGTTCATGCGGCCCGTTGCCCCCGGACCAGGGTGCTGACATCCTCGAATATATCCTCGAACTCCCGGGGTGAGGGCGCACGTCCGGCATAATGAACCGCCTCCCGCAGGCCAACCAGCCGTTGCAGCAGACGGCGGGTTGTCTCATCCCCCTGAAGCTGGCTGACCAGTCGCCGTGCGGTCTGCGACCGGCGTTTGCGGCGCTCGTCGTCATCCAGTACCGACCCCAGCGCAGCACGGAACAGACAGGCTGCGGCAGCATCCAGATCGCCTGCATCAATCAGTTTCCGGGCCCTGATCAGCAGATCCTGTCGGTCTGATCCCCTGGCGGGCCTGTCTGTGCCATTATCTGCGGTACCGCCAGATGTCAGATTGCGCATCCGGGGGCTTAGCCATCGATAGGCCAGAACTGTCGCCATGACCGCAACAAACAACAGGATTGTCAGCAGGAGTACCTGAACGACGGTCCCCAGACCCTGGAAGACGCTCACCATGCCGCTCAGGCCGGAGCTGTCCGGCAGCATTTCAGCCAGCCAACTGACAAAGTCGGCAAGGGACTGAAGGATGGATATCAGCCATTCAGGTGGTGCCTGTTTCTCCGGCGCGGGCCCGGCAACAGGAAACGCGGTCTGGAACCCCGGGTCAGACAGAACGGCTTTCGCGGTTGAGGTGATGTCTGTTGCGCTCATCGGCAAAGAGGATCGTGCAAGAGGCTATCCCTTGAGCCGATGATTTGAAATATCTCTCATAAAGCGAAGTTTGCGTTGTCAGCCAAAGACCTGCAAGCAGCCTTGCAATCACCGGATGACGGACAATCTTAACTATATCGTCCGGGAACCCCACAGATGGCAGGAACAGAATGAAATGGATTGTACGAACCCTGGTGCTGCTGGCTGTGCTGGCGGCAGGCCCGCTGGTTGCCGTGACGTCGGGGCTTGCCGACATGTCGCGTAGCTGGCAGACGGCCAGTCGCGAATCCACCGATCAGTCCCCGGACCCGGCCAGCACACAGGAAGCCGTTGTACAGGTGTTTGCGGCGCGGGCCTGGTCCTGGCGAGGTGCCTTCGGTGTACATAGCTGGATCGCCGCAAAGCGCACGGGTGCGGACAATTATCGTGTTTATGAGGTGATCGGCTGGCGGGCCAGACGCGGCCTGTCCGTCATCTCGGTGAATGGCCGGGCGCCGGATGGCCGCTGGTTCGGCTCTGCGCCGGAACTGTTGCGCGATCTGCGCGGGCCGGGTGTCGAGCAGATCATTGATGACATCGAGGCGGCGGTGACGACTTATCCCTATCCGGATGAATATCGTGTCTGGCCGGGACCAAATTCAAACACCTTCATTGCCCATATTGGCCGTGAAGTGCCCGGCCTGAGGCTGGATCTGCCGCCGACGGCGATCGGCAAGGACTGGATCCCCTCGAATATCGTTGCCCGGGCACCAAGCGGCACCGGGGTGCAGCTGAATGTGCTGGGTGTGCTGGGCGTCCTCGCGGCAAAGGAGGAGGGGCTGGAGATCAACCTGCTTGGCCTGACCTTCGGTATTGATCCGCTCGATCTGGCGATCAAGCTGCCGGGGGTTGGCCGTCTGGGTCCGGCAACAAAACCTGTTCAGGTGCCGGCCGCCGAATAGGGCTTTCTCTCACTCCTCTGCTTTGGCATTAATGCGCCATGAGTATCTGGGGCAAAGTAGTCGGTGTTGCAGCCGGTCTGGCGCTTGGCGGACCGCTCGGCGCGATCATTGGTCTGGCGGGCGGGCATGTCTATGACCGTATGCGCGGCGGTGAAACCGGCGGTGGCGGTATGGCGCCCGCGTTCGGGGCTGTCACCGAGGACCAGAAACGGCAGGCCTTTGCGGTCGGGGTGATTGTGCTGTGCGCCAAGATGGCGAAGGCGGACGGACAGGTTACCCGTGACGAGATCGACGCCTTCAAACGCATCTTCCGGGTGGCACCGGCGGATGCACAGAAGGTTGGTCGCCTGTTTGACGAGGCGCGCAAGGATGCCGGCGGGTTTGAGCCTTATGCCCGCCAGCTTGGTGCCCTGTTCCGCGAGAACAAGGCGGTTCTGGAGGAATTGCTGGCCGGGTTGTGTGTCATTGCCATGGCCGATGGGGTGCTGCATCCCGATGAGCAGCGCTTTCTCGAACGCGTCGCCATCCAGTTCGATCTGCCGGACGCATCGGTGGAGCGCATCATCGCCACCCATATCCGCGGCGATGATACCCCGGATCCCTACAAGGTGCTGGGTGTCACACGCGAGATGAGTGATGACGAGTTGAAGTCAGCCTATCGCAAGCTGGTCCGCGACCATCATCCGGACCGCCTGGTGGCCCAGGGGATGCCGGATGAATTCATTGATCAGGCAACGGAAAAGCTGGCGACCATCAATGCCGCCTGGGACCGCATCGAGAAGGAGCGCGGCCTGACCTGAGGCCAGGCCACAGCAAAGAACTCTATCAGTGCAGGTCGCTGGCAAGTTCGGCGCGGACAGCTTCGGGCAGCACGGCCATATGGGTGTAGTTCTCGTGTGATGTCCCGATGATGACCTGTGTACCTTCGGCCTTGAACTTGGCGGCCTGTTCATCGGTGAACCGGAAATGCAGGAAATGCACGGCAGAGGTCTTGCCGTCCGGGGTTGTCCGCTCGACATCCTGTTCCGGTTCCGCCTTGATGGTTTCACCATCGAACGACAGGGTGATCATATCCTCGATCCAGCCCAGTCGCTTCAGTGCATTGCGGCGGCGGGCCTCGTCCTCGATCTGGAACATCAGGGTGCAGACCAGATTGCGGCCTTTCGGCACCAGCGGGTTATAGGCCGTCAGTTCGTCAGCCAGCTGCTCGTCACCGCCCTTTTCGATGTAGAGCATTTCATGAACCTGATGCCACATCGTCTCGTAGGATTCGAAATAGAACGTGGCGAACGGCCCCAGTTCAAGGCGGCGCTGTTTCTTGTGCGCGGCCATGTCGCGGCGCTTGTCCTTGCGCAGGCTGGCATATTCGCTCATCGACATGATGTCGTCGTGGGTGATCTCGATTTTCTTGACCATCATTTCAGGCTCCTTGTCTTCTCTGTGTGTTCACCTGCCGCAGCGGCTCAGAGGCCGTAGGCGCGGGCGAAAATCTGGATCGGATGGACGGATTTTTCCGGGACTTCCGGATCATCCTCCTTCCGGATGGCCTCCATTCCCTGGAGGATGTGGGCACCGGCCAGCGGGCACTCGCTGGCAACATATTTCTTGTTGTTTTTCAGCGCGGTGCGGGCCACCGGCTTGCCAATTTTCAGGGCGGTTTCGAAGTTGTCCTTCATCACGCCCCAGGCACCGCCATGACCGGAACAGCGCTCGATCACCGCAAGATCCGCTTCCGGTATCAGGCGCAGCATCTCGGTTGCCTTCGCCCCCATGTTCTGGGCCCGGCTGTGGCAGCTGATATGCATGGTCACACCGCCGTCAAGCGGCTGCAGGCCCTCGGCAAGGCCGCTTTGCTTGCTGATATCGACAACGAATTCGGTGATGTCGAAGGTCGCCTTCGACAGCTTCGCGATGTCTTCGTTGTCGGGCAGGATCAGCGGCCATTCAAACTTCATCATCAGCGCGCAGCTGGGGATCGGGGCGACGATATCGTAGCCCTTCTCGACATAGGGCAGCAGCTCTTTGACAACGCTTTTTGCATGTTCGGCAACACGCTCGATATCGCCGCTTTCCAGTTGCGGCATACCGCAGCAGCGCGGATAGACGACCTCGGTCTCGACGCCGTTCCTTGCCATCACATTCAGCGCGGCCTCGCCGATCTCCGGGTTGTTGTAGTTGCTGAAGCAGGTGGCATAGAGCACGGCCTTGCGGCCATAACCCGGCGCATCCTTGTTGACCTGCGGCGGGTTGGCCTTGGCCCGGCCGACAAGCGTGCGGCCTGTGCATTTCGGCAGGTCGGCATTGCGGTCGATGCCGGCAACACCTTCCATGATCGGACGTGTCAGGCCGTTCTTGCGGTCGGTTGCCCAGTTGGTCAGCCCGGCGACAGCGCCCCCCAGCTTGCCGTTGCGGTCGGTTTCCTTGACCTGCTTTTCCATGAAGGGCTGACCGCCCTTTTTCAGCTCGACGGCGCGATGGCGGAGCATGAGATGTGGAAAGTCGAGGTTGAATTCATGCGGCGGGACGTAGGGACATTTGACCATGAAGCAGAGGTCACACAGCGTGCAGGCATCGACGACGGATTTGTAGTCGCCCTTGGCAACGCCATCGACTTCGCCGGTCGAGCTTTCGTCCACCAGATCGAACAGGCGGGGGAAGGAATCGCAGAGATTGAAGCAGCGACGACAGCCATGACAGATATCGAACGCCCGTTCGAGTTCTGCCTCAAGCTTCGATTCGTCCCAGAAATCCGGGTTGTTCCAGTCTATGGGATGCCGAACCGGCGCGTCCAGATTGCCTTCCTGCATGATGCCTCTCCTGCCTGAATCTGAAATTTCTTACATATCGAAAAAACCGACGCCGCCGACCATCTGCCGGCAGCGTCGGTTCCCGGTATCAGCCGAGTTCGTTGAGCGCTTTCTGGAAGCGGCCGGCATGGCTTTTTTCAGCCTTTGCAAGCGTTTCGAACCAGTCAGCAATTTCGTCGAACCCTTCTTCGCGCGCGGTGCGTGCCATGCCCGGATACATATCCGTGTATTCATGGGTTTCACCTGCAACAGCGGACTTCAGGTTGGCTTCGGTGCTGCCGATCGGCTCACCGGTTGCCGGATCACCGGTTTCTTCGAGAAATTCCAGGTGACCGAACGCATGGCCGGTTTCGCCTTCCGCGGTGGAGCGGAACAGGGCGGAGGTGTCGTTGAAGCCTTCAACATCCGCCTTCTGGGCGAAATAGAGATAGCGACGGTTGGCCTGGCTTTCACCAGCGAAAGCAGCTTTCAGGTTATCTTCGGTCTTCGAGCCAGCTAGGGACATGATTGCCTCTCCCAAAAATCAGTTAACAGAATATCCGACCGACCGGACCGGAAGGTCTGGATAGTATCACTCTGTGTGACTTGTTAGTTATGGGAGGTCGTGGGGCGGGTGTCAATAATTTAGAACGGTTCTAAACTATTTTGTTGCCCGCAGGCGGACAATAACCTCGACACCGGCAATTTCCGTGCCCGGAGGCGGTGCCGGAATGGTACCCAGCGGAATGCTTTCGGCATCGATATCCATCAGTGAACCTGTGCTTTCACAGAAAAAATGATGGTGGGCGCTGATGTTGGTGTCGAAATAGGAACGACCGGACTCGACAACGATTTCCTTCAGCAGGCCGGCACCTGTGAACTGGTTCAGGGTGTTGTACACCGTTGCCAGCGACACCTGCATGCCGGCACCTATCACTTCCTGATGGAGCTGTTCGGCGGTCACATGCCGGTCCGCCCCTTCAAGCAGCAGCTTGCCAAGTGCCATCCTCTGCCGTGTCGGACGCAAACCCGCGTCCCGAAGCTGCTCGCAGACTTTCTGAAATGGTCGTGTCATGTTCTCGTCAATCCGGTCACTGTCACCCCGATATGGTAGCATTGTTAAATGATACAACAGACGGGTGAATGAAAATTAGAACGATTCGAAAGATTTGCCAAGCCATCCCGGCGATCTTTCCTCTCCGTCAGCCGTGATTGCACCCTGCCGTCCGGTGCTTTATGGAGAAGGCAGTATCCGCAAGACAGCAACGGGGCAACACGTTGGAACAACAGAACAGCTACAGTTACGAAGAACTGCTGGAATGTGGGCATGGCCGCCTGTTCGGGCCAGGAAATGCCCAGCTCCCGCTTCCGCCGATGCTGATGTTTGACCGCATCACGCATATTTCCTCGGATGGCGGGGCTTATGACAAGGGCCAGATTGTCGCTGAACTCGATGTGACACCCGATCTGTGGTTTTTCAAATGCCACTTTGAAGGTGATCCCGTCATGCCGGGATGTCTCGGCCTTGATGCGATGTGGCAGCTCGTCGGTTTTTTCCTTGGCTGGATGCAGGCACCGGGCCGTGGCCGCGCACTCGGGGTCGGCGAAGTAAAATTTACCGGGCAGGTACTCGAAACCGTGAAAAAGGTTACCTATCATATTGATCTCAAACGGGTCATAATGCGCCGTCTGGTCATGGGCATCGCCGATGGGGTGGTCAAGGCAGACGGTGAAACCATCTACGAGATCAAGGATATGAAGGTCGGCCTGTTCCAACAACCGGAGACTACCTGATGAAACGCGCCGTCATTACCGGCATGGGTATCGTCTCGCCGATCGGTAACGATTGTGGCGAGGTGCTTGAATCACTCAGAACCGGACGCTCGGGCATCGTATTCTGCCCGGAATATGCAGAACTCGGCATGCGCAGCCATGTTCATGGTGCGCCGCAGATCGATCTGGACGAACGGCTTGACCGCAAACAGCGCCGGTTCATGGGCGATGGTGCGGCCTACAACTATCTCGCCATGCAGCAGTCGATTGCCGATGCCGGTCTGGAAGACAGTGATGTGTCGAACGAACGTACCGGACTGATCATGGGATCGGGCGGCCCGTCGACCAAGAACCTGCTGGCAGCCTTTGACACGACCCGGGAACGTGGCCCGCGCAAGGTTGGTCCGTTCATGGTGCCGCGGACGATGTCGAGCACCAATTCGGCGACACTGGCGACACCTTTCAAGATCAAGGGTGTGAACTATTCGATCACCTCGGCCTGCTCGACCAGTGCCCATTGTATCGGCAATGCCTATGAGATGATCCAGATGGGCAAGCAGGATATCGTTTTCGCCGGTGGCGGCGAGGAACTGGACTGGACGATGACCGTCCTGTTTGACGCGATGCCGGCCCTGTCGTCCGGTTATAACGACACGCCGACACGCGCGTCGCGCCCCTATGACAAGAACCGTGACGGCTTTGTCATCGCCGGTGGCGGCGGCACGGTGGTTGTCGAGGAACTCGAACATGCGCTGGCGCGCGGTGCGAAGATCTATGGCGAGATTGTCGGTTATGGTGCCACATCCGACGGCTATGACATGGTCCAGCCGTCCGGTGAGGGTGCGGCCCGCTGCATGAAGCTGGCGATGTCGACTGCCGGAGCATCGATTGATTACATCAACACCCACGGCACATCGACGCCGGTGGGTGACACCAAGGAACTGGAAGCCATTCGTGCGACCTTTGCCGAGAGCAACCGCATTCCGGCAATCTCGTCGACCAAGTCACTGACCGGCCATTCGCTGGGGGCGACCGGCGTGCATGAGGCGATCTACTCGTTGCTGATGCTGGAAAATGATTTCATCTCCGCGTCGGCCAATGTGGAAGACCTTGATGAGGGTGCAGAAGGCATGCCGATCATTACCGAGATGCAGGACAAGGCAGGCCTCAACTGCGTGATGTCGAACAGCTTCGGGTTCGGGGGAACCAATGCCTCGCTCGTCTTCAAGCGCTACGAGGCCTGATCGACGTCGATGAACATATATCCCGGGAAGGCAGGAAAGAGAGGCCGACGGACACAACCGTCGGGTAGAATAATATGGATGGGCTGAAACCGGTCATGGCGGGCAAGCGGGGCCTGATAATGGGTGTCGCAAATGATCACTCCATTGCCTGGGGTATTGCCAATGCTCTGGCGAAACACGGCGCAGAGCTTGCTTTTACCTATCAGAACGAAAACCTGCGCAAGCGGGTTGCGCCGCTGGCGGAAAGTGTCGGCTCTGACATCGTCCTGCCCTGTGATGTCTCGGATACGGCCAGCATCGCAAAGGTCTTCGGGGATATCGGCAGTCAGTGGGAAAATATTGATTTTGTCCTGCATGCGATTGCCTATTCCGACAAGTCAGAATTGCAGGGCCGCTATCTTGATACGACACGCGGCAATTTTCTGCGCACCATGCATATCAGCTGCTTCAGCTTCACCGAGGTGGCCCGCCTGGCAAAGCCGATGATGAATGAAGGCGGCTCCCTGCTGACGCTGACCTATCTCGGTGCCGAGAAGGTGATGCCGAACTACAACGTCATGGGTGTGGCGAAGGCCGCACTGGAAGCCAGCGTGCGCTACCTGGCAGTTGATCTGGGTGGCGACGGTGTCCGGGTCAACGCGCTGTCCCCCGGTCCGATGCGCACGCTTGCCGGATCAGCCATCGCCGATGCACGCTATGTCTACAAGAAAACAGCAGAACGCAGCCCGATTCGCCGGGCGGTGACACTGGATGAGGTTGGCAATTCCGGCTTTTACCTGCTCAGCCCGTTATCCAGCGGCGTTACGGGTGAGACCATGTATGTGGATTGCGGCTTCAACGTTGTCGGCATGGCGAAACCCGACCATCCCGCAGACTGACCAAGGGGCTACCGGACGATGCTGACATGAAGTTCGTCTTCCATGCCTTCGAGAATGTCGAGGATCTGGACCTGTTCGGTCCCTGGGAAGTGATCGGTGTTGCGGCCAAACTGGGCGGGGTTCTGGAACCCTCCATTGTTTCGTCAACCGGCGGTACGATCACCAGCGCCAAGGGATTACGGTTCGAGACGGACTGGTCGTTCGAGACCTGTCCGCAGCCGGATATCATTCTGGTGCCGGGCGGTCAGGGTGTTAACCCGCTGCTGGATGACAGGCCGACACTGGACTGGATTGCAAAAGTGGCACCGGGTTGCAACTGGGTTACCTCGGTTTGCTCCGGCTCGCTCATCCTTGCCGCCGCAGGTCCGGCCCGGGGCAAGCGGATCACCACCCATCACGGGCGCATCCAGCAGGCGAGGGACCAGGGTCTGGCCGCTGAAGTGCTCTCCGGCTATCGCTATGTCCGCGATGGCAACCTGCTGACCTCGGAAGGGGTTTCGGCCGGGATTGATATGGCACTCTGGCTGGTCGGTGATCTGTTCGGCCCGGACTTCGCCCGCAAGGTCCAGCATCAGATGCAGTACGACCCCGCCCCGCCTTATACCGGCCTGACCTGAACGATCACAGGGCGTCGTCCGGCGGGTGCTGTTCATCAGCCATGACGGATTTCAGAACAAATACACGCAGTGCGCTGGACAGATTCACCCGGCGCCGGGAATCGATCTCGGTGATCAGCGAGGCCAGTGACTGCCCGCGCTGGTCTGCCAGATCCCGGAGCCGGTGCCAGAAAATATCCTCCAGCGAGATGCTGGTCGCGTGACCGGCAATGACGACGGAGCGTTTGCGCAGGCGTTCATCGTCAGGCGCGGGTGGCGCTTCCTTCATGGCCGGGCGATCCTTCTTGCCTTCTGAGGACAGGTCAAAAATACTGCCTTAAAAATAACCGGGTGGAAAATGTCATTAACGGACGGGGCGCTGCTGGCGCTCGCCGGGTTTGTCGCAGGCAGTATAAATTCAATTGCCGGCGGCGGAACCTTCTTCACGTTTTCCGCATTGCTGGCTGTCGGTGTCTCGCCTGTCTCTGCCAACGCAACCAGTGCCATTGCCGTGGTGCCCGGCAGTGTTGCCAGCATGCTGACCGACCGGCATCTGATCAGGTCGACGGATGTACCGCTCTGGAACCTGATGATCATCAGCCTGATCGGCGGCGGTCTCGGGGCCTGGCTTGTGCTGCGGGCGGGGGATGTCAGGTTTGCGGCGATGGTGCCCTGGCTGCTGTTCATGGCGACCGGCCTGTTTGCACTGGGTCCGCGGCTGGCAAAATTATCGATCCGGTTCCGGGCGCGCTATTCGGTGGCAGCGGCGACGATGATGGTGCTGGCCATCCAGTTCGTCACCTCGACCTATGGCGGTTTTTTCGGGGCCGGCATGGGAATCATCATGCTGGCGGCGCTGGTGTTCGTGTTTGGTGATGATTACCGCACCGCCAATGCCTGCAAGAACCTGTTTTCCATCTTTATCCAGTTCGGTGCGATCATTCTGTTTCTGCTGGAAGATGTCATCGCCTGGCATGAAGCCGGGGTGATTACCGTCGCCAGTATTCTGGGCGGCTGGATCGGTGTGCTGGGTGCGCGAAAGGTTCCGGTGCGCCTGCTGCGGGCCATTGTCATCAGCTGCGGCGCCTTGCTGGGCTGTTACTATCTGTATGGCCAGTTCGGCTGAGCGGCGCTAGATAGCTGACAGCAGATGTTCCCACAGCATCAGACAGGCGAAGGCAATGAAGACCGACCCTGTCACATAGTTGATGCCGCGCTGTACCTCCGGGCGGGTCAGCCATTGGCGGGCCCTGTCGGCAGCCAGTACCAGAGTGATCTGCCAGAGACCGTTGATGACCAGCATCAGCAGCGCCATCACCGTGAGCTGTAGCGGGATATTGCCGGCAGCAACATCGAGAAAGTTCGGGAACATCGCCAGAAAGGTGATGATGACCTTCGGATTCAGCAGGTTGGTGATGGTGGCGTCCCGGAATCCGGCGAGCGCTGTCACATGGGTGCTCCTGCCCATCGTCAGGTTTCCGCTGGTGCGCAGTGCCCGCAGGCCCAGCCAGCCGAGATAGGCCGCCCCGGCGACGGCGACGGTCCGGAACAGCAGCGGCGAGGAGGCAATGACAACGGACACACCGAGCGCCGCCAGCAGGGTATGGCCGACGATGCCGGTCTGTACACCGGCGACGGTTGCCATGCCGACCGCCCGGCCCGAGATCAGCGCATTGCGGATGATCAGCATGTTGTCCGGCCCCGGCGAGACGACAATTGCCGTGATCGTCAGGATAAACCCTGTCAGCAGCGCCGGGTCGGACAGCATGGCCGACTTCCGTCAGTCCGGATGCTGAACCATCTTGGCCGGATCAACCCATTCATCGAACTGTTCAGCCGTGACCAGCCCGGTGGCCAGCGCCGCTTCCCGCAGGGTGCTCCCGTCTGTGTGGGCTTTTTTGGCAATCTTTGCCGCGTTGTCATATCCGATATGCGGGTTCAGGGCGGTCACCAGCATCAGCGAGTTGTCGACCAGTTCCTTGATCCGCGCCTCGTTTGCCTTCAGCCCGGTCAGGCAGTTATCGGTGAAACTGCGGATGACATCGGACAGCAGACGGGTTGACTGCAGCAGGCAATAGGCGATCACCGGCTTGAACACGTTGAGCTCCAGATGGCCGGAGGCACAGGCAAAGGTGACGGTGGTGTGGTTGCCCATCACCTTTGCCGCGACCATGGTCACCGCCTCGGCCTGGGTCGGGTTGACCTTGCCCGGCATGATCGATGACCCCGGCTCGTTCTCCGGCAGGGACAGCTCACCCAGGCCTGAGCGCGGGCCGGAGCCGAGCAGGCGGATATCGTTGGCGATCTTGGTCATCGTCACCGCGATGGTGTTCAGCTTGCCCGACAGATTGGTCATCGCATCGTGGCTGCCCATGGCATAGAACTTGTTGGCGACCGGCAGGAACGGCAGTCCAGTCATGCCTGAGACCTGCTCGCAGAACAGCTTGTCGAAACCTTTCGGCGCGTTCAGGCCGGTGCCGACTGCCGTCCCGCCCTGTACCAGCTGATAGATCTGGGTAAGGCTTTTTTCGAGCCGTTTGACGTTCTCCGAGACCTGCATGGTGTAGCCGGAGAATTCCTGCCCCAGTGTCAGTGGTGTGGCATCCTGCAGATGGGTGCGGCCGATCTTCACGATATGGGCAAATTCCTCGGTCTTGGTCTCAAGCACCTGATGCATGGTTTCCAGATCCGGCATCAGCGTCTGGCTGACCTCGATCCCCAGCGCGATATGCATGGCGGTCGGAAAGCTGTCATTCGATGACTGGCTCATATTCACATGATCGTTCGGATGAACCGGTGATTTCGTTCCGCGTTTGCCGCCGAGGATTTCATTGGCGCGATTGGCGATCACTTCGTTCAGGTTCATGTTGGTCTGGGTGCCGGATCCGGTCTGCCAGACACTGAGCGGAAAATGTGCATCCATTTCGCCGGAAATGACCTCGTCGGCCGCCGCACAGATTGCGGCCCCGAGTTTCTCGTCCAGTTTGCCCAGCGCCATGTTGGTTTTTGCAGCGGCTTTTTTCTGGATGCCGAATGCGTGGATCAGCGCCAGCGGCATCTGTTCTTCACCGATGCGGAAATTCTCGATGGAACGCTGGGTCTGCGCTCCCCAGTAGGCATTCGACGGAACGTCAACGTCACCCATCGAATCCGATTCTACCCGAACCTCACTCATGTCCTGTTCCTTCAGATAATCTGTCTTTCCCCTTCTCTAGCGCGGAAGCAGTGAACAGGCCATATATGATGATCCGGGATAGGTCGTTTTTACGGAATAAATGACTCATGAAGTCTGTGCATCGCCGCCATCCTTCGAGACGGCGCGTGGCGCTCCTCAGGATGATGACTTCTACGCAACGGGGCGCTCATCCTGAGGAGCGCTGCAAGCGCGTCCCGAAGGATGTTTGAGGCAGGCCCTGAGGTCGCCAGGTCGGTTGCTATCCGAGTATCAGCCAGCGCAGGCCGTAGGACAGGGCGGCGACGGCAAGGACACCGGCGGCCCATAATCCGATGAACCAGAGCCACCGGCGGGGTGGTTTGCCGGGATCAGTGGTATCCGCCATCAGCTTTCACCTTGCCGCGGAAGACCCAGTAGGTCATCGCGGTGTAGCCGAGGATACAGGGCACCAGAACCACCACACCGACCAGCAGGAAGGATTGCGACCCCGGGTCGCCTGTGGCCTGCCAGATGGTGATGTCCGGTGGAATGATGGCGGGCCACAGGCTGACCCCGAGACCGATGAAGCCCAGCAGAAACAGAATCAGGGTCAGTACGAAGGGGGCTACCTCGTTACGCCGGTGAACTGCCCGGAACAGCAGCAGGGCAACCAGTGCCGTAATCACGGGCACCGGCGCCAGCCAGCCGATATTCGGCCAGCTGAACCAGCGCCCGGCGATTTCCGCGCTGAGATAGGCGGTGCCGATGCTGACAGCGACCATGAAGAACAGGACACCGATACACATCCGGTCGGCCAGTCCGAACGCCCAGTCGCGCAGTGCCCCCTCTGTTTTCATGGCCGTCCATGTGGCACCCAGCAGGGCATAGCCGCAGGCCACGGCACAGCCGGTGAGGATGGAAAAGGGGGTCAGCCAGTCGAAGGAGCCGCCGGCGAAAACCCCGTTTTCGACCGTGATCCCGTCAAGATAGGCACCCAGCACGATTCCTTGCGAGACCGCAGCCACCAGCGAACCGATACCGAAGGCCAGATTCCAGAACCGGCGTCCCCGTTCTGCCTTGAACCGGAACTCAAAGGCCACACCGCGGAAGATCAGGCCAAGCAGCATGACAGTGAAGGGCAGGTAGAGTGCCGGCATGATGATGGAATAGGCCATCGGGAAGGCCACCAGCAGCGCCCCCCCGCCCAGCACCAGCCAGGTTTCATTGCCGTCCCAGACCGGCGCGATGGAATTCATCAGAATGTCACGGTCGGCCTCTGTCGGGGCGGCGTTGAACAGGATGCCGACACCCAGATCGAATCCGTCCATCCAGACGTACATCAGAATGCCGAAGGCAATGATACCGGTATAAATCAGCGGCAGCAGGTCATGCAGACTTGCCATGATCAGTGTCCCCCGTCAGAGAGTGAGGCAACCGGCCCTTTCTCGCGGACATAGGCGGAGTCCCCGGATTCGGATTGCGCCGGACCCTTGCGCAGCAGCTTCAGGATGTACCAGGTGCCGGCCCCGAACACGATGGTGTAGACGACCATGAAGGCGGTGAGCGAGAAGGCGACGCTGCCGGCGCTGACCGGCGAGACGGCATCTGCGGTTCGCAGCAATCCGTAGATCACATAGGGCTGGCGGCCAACCTCGGTCGTCACCCATCCGGCAAGGACAGCAATAAAACCGATCGGCGTCATCGCCATGCAGACTGCAAGATAGGGTCGTGTAGTTGCCAGCCTGCCACGCCATATCAGGAATAGCCCGGTCAGCCCGACCAGGGCCATCAGCAGCCCGGCGGCAACCATGATCCGGAAACTCCAGAACACGATGCCGACCGGCGGGCGGTCGGCGGCATCAAAATCCTTCAGGCCGGTAATCCTGCCATCCAGACTGTGATCCAGGATCAGGCTGCCGAGATAGGGGATGGCGATCTCGAAATTGTTCTTTTCGGCCTCGGCGTCGGGGATTGCGAACAGACGCAGTGGTACCGGGCTTTCCTCGCTGTCCCAGTGCCCCTCCATCGCGGCCAGCTTTGCCGGCTGGTGTTCCTTCACATCAAGGCCGTGAAAATCTCCGATGACGATCTGCACCGGGGCGGCAAGACCGGCGAAAAGAACGGCCATTGTGAAGGTCCGCCGGGCACCGGTGCCGATATCGCCGCGCCAGACATACCAGGCCGAGATACCGGCGATGGTGAAGGCGGTGGTCAGGAAGGCGGCGGTCACCATATGGGCCAGCCGGAGCGGGAAGGACGGGTTGAAGACGATCGCCCACCAGTCTGCAGGGATGAACACACCATCGACCAGATCATAGCCTGCGGGCGTCTGCATCCAGCTGTTGGCCGAGATGATCCAGAAGGTCGAGATCAGGGTGCCGACGGCAACCATGCAGGTAGCGGTGAAATGCAGCTTCTCGCCGACCCGGTCCCAGCCGAACAGCATGATGCCGAGGAAACCCGCTTCAAGAAAGAAGGCGGTAAGCACTTCATAGCCCAGCAGGGGGCCGAGGATATTCCCGGCTGCGGCGGTCAGGCCGCTCCAGTTGGTGCCGAACTGGTAGCTCATCACGACGCCGGAGACGACGCCCATGCCGAAGGAAACGGCAAACACCTTGGACCAGAAATCAAACAGCCGCCGCCAGGTGTCATCCCGGGTTTTCAGCCAGCGCCATTCGATGACCATCAGCCAGTTGGCAAGACCGATGGTGAAAGACGGAAACAGGATATGAAAGGCAATCGTCGCCGCGAACTGGATACGGGAGAGGATGAGTGCGTCGAGTTCCATGACGTGGGGAATGCTATACCCCCGACAGGGGATGTCCAATCACATCCTGCCCCGGTCTTATCGTGCGGGATGACATGTCGGGTGGATTATCCGTCCAATACCCCTGTCATCCCGGCGCATGCCGGGACCCGGACCGCGGCCCGGGATGACAGGGGTACAGATTGCCGGGAACGGTCTAGTGGTTCAGGATTTTCGACAGGAAGTCCCTGGCCCGGTCGCTTTCCGGATTACCGAAGAAGTCGGCGGTCGGGCGGTCTTCGATGATGATGCCTTCATCCATGAAGACCACGCGGTCGGCAACCTTCCGGGCAAATCCCATTTCGTGGGTCACCACCATCATCGTCATGCCTTCTTTCGCCAGTTCGATCATGACGTCCAGCACCTCGTTGATCATCTCCGGATCAAGGGCAGAGGTCGGCTCGTCGAACAGCATGACAATCGGGTCCATGGCCAGTGACCGGGCGATGGCGACACGCTGTTGCTGTCCGCCGGACAGATTGCCCGGATATTTGTCGATATGGTCGATCAGGTCGACACGGTTCAGCAGGCTTTCGGCCCGGGCAACGGCCTCATCGCGGCTGCGTTTGAGCACTTTTTCCTGCGCCAGACAGAGATTCTCGCGCACCGACATATGCGGATAAAGTTCGAAATGCTGGAACACCATGCCGATGCGTGACCGCAATGCCGTCAGGTTGGTCGATTTGTCGGTAATCACCTGGTCTTCGATGGTGATCGTGCCTTTCTGAACCGGTTCCAGCCCGTTGACGCATTTGATCAGGGTCGATTTGCCGGAACCCGACGGACCGCAGACAACGACGACCTCTTTCTGCCTAACGCTGGTGGAGCAATCAGTCAGGACCTGAAAATCGCCATACCATTTGCTGATGCTGTCAATCTTGATCATACGGAAATCCGTTCTTTCAGGCGTCTGACATAAATCGAGCCGGTCAGACAGATTACAAAATAGACGAAGGCGGCGAAGACATACATCTCGACCAGCCGGCCTTCGGTCTTGGCGACGATGGAGGACGATGTCATGAAGTCCTGCAGGCTGACCACATAGACCAGCGAGGTATCCTGAAACAGGATGATGCCCTGACTGACCAGAATCGGGATCATGTTGCGGAAGGCCTGGGGCAGCACGACATAGCGCTGGATCTGCCAGTAATTCATCCCGGTTGACTGCCCGGCCTGCACCTGGCCGCGCCGGACGCTCTGGATACCGGCCCGCATGATTTCCGAATAATAGGCGGCCTCGAACATGACGAAGGCGATCAGGGCGGAATAGAAGCTTCCAATCGGTCGTCCGAGTGCCAGCGGCACCAGGAAATAGAACCAGAACAGCACCAGCAGCAGCGGGACCGAGCGGATCAGATTTACATATCCGGCGGCCAGCAGCGACAGCGGCGCAATGCCCGAGAGACGGGCCAGTGCCAGCAGAGTACCCAGTATAATACCGCCGATGATCGCCAGAAATGTCAGCCAGAGGCTGAGCAGCATGCCCTCGCCGAGAAACGGCAGCGACTGGATAATGACACCAAAATCAAAATCACCCATCTCAGCCTCCCTTACCGACATAGCCGGGAATGAAGGTGAAGCGTTCCAGCAATTGCATGATGACGGTGCCAATCAGGGCAATCGATACATAAATGACGGTGGCGGCGGTCAGCGCCTCGAATCCCTGGAAGGTGTATTCCGAGATCTGCTGGCTTTGCGCCAGCAGCTCCAGCAGCCCGATGGTCAGGGCCAGGGATGAATTCTTGAAGATGGTCAGGAATTCCGATGTCATTGGCGGCACAATCAGGCGCAGTGAAATCGGCAGCAGAATGTACCGGTAGGTTTGTGCGGTGCTGAAGCCATGCGCGGTCGAGGCGGCGGCAAGACCTGCGGGAACCGCTTCAATTCCGGCGCGAACCTGCTCTGCGATGCGCGATGCGGTATAGAAACCCAGCGCCAGTACGGCGGTCGTGAATTCCGGATTCGGCATGTCGCGTTTCATCCACCGGCCCATATCGTCGGGCAGGATTTCCGGCAGCACGAAATACCAGAGGAACATCTGCACGAGCAGCGGGATATTGCGGAACAGTTCCACATAGGCGGTGCAGAAGGCTCGTATGGTCGGGTTCGGAACAGTCCGGCCAATTCCGACGAGACAGCCAACGGAGAACGCAATGCACCAGGCTGACAGCGCGACCGCGACAGTCCAGCCAAAGCCGCTCAGCAACCAGCCGTAATAGGGGTCTTCGAAAAGAACGCCCCAGTTCCAGTTATAATTCATCCCGTCCCCCTGAACGCGGCAGAATTCAGCCGGGCCGCCGTCATGGCGGCCCGGGTCGCAGTTCGGAACTATTCAGGCAGCGCACCGAGTGTGAAGGCTGCCTTCAGCAGATCGGTCTGACCGACGCCAAGCGGTGTAAACCACTTGTCATAGATCCCGTCGATCTCGCCGGAGCGGAAAAGTCCGGCCAGTGTCTTCTTGCCGATCAGCTCAAAGGCGCTGTCGTCACGGCGGACCATCAGGGCATAGGGGTCAAAGGACAGGAAGTCGCCGACAACCTCGAATTTCTCCGGTGTCTTGGACTTCGCGATCAGGCCGAACAGCAGGATGTGATCGGTGGCATAGGCATCAACACGGTCGGTTTCCAGCGACAGCATACCCTCGGCATGGTCACGTACCGGCAGCACCTTGAATTCGATGCCGAGCTTTTCACCGGCGGCCTTGACGGCGCGTTCGTTAATGGTGCCCTGTGCCAGTGCGACAGCCTTGCCGTTCAGATCCTTGACGGAACTGATGCCGGAGCCTTTCCGGACCATGATCTTGGTGCCGGTGACGAAGGTTACCGGCAGATATTCAACCTGCTGCTGGCGGGTCAGTGTGTTGGTGGTGGAACCGCATTCCAGATCAATGGTGCCGTTGGCCATCAGCGCAATCCGGGTTTTCGGATTCACCGCCACATATTTGATGGTCAGTTTCTTGCCGAGCTCTTCCGAGACGGCATCCACGATCTTGTGGCACAGATCCATGGAATAGCCGACCGGCTTCTGGTTCTCATCGAGATAGGCAAAAGGCACCGAGCTTTCGCGATGGCCGATGACGATCTCGCCACTCTCGTTGATCTTGGCCAGCGTGCCGGTGAGGTCTGCCGCCGATGCGGGCAGGGTTGCCATAAATCCTGTGGCAACAACCGCTGCGGTTAAAAATCTGACTGCTTTCATGATCTGTCCTCTCGTTGATGGAATGATGGAATCGGAGTTAGTCGGTGTAGCCGGGTAATCCGAAGATTTCCGGATAGCCGAACAGGGCGGTACTGCCCCCGGTATGCAGGAAGACGATATTCTTCAGATCCCCGAACTGACCCTTTCTGGTCAGGTCGAGCAGGCCGGCCATGCCTTTTCCGGAATAAACCGGGTCCAGCAGGATACCTTCTGTCCGGGCCAGCGTGGTGACGGCTTCCTTCATGCTGTCGGTCGGCAGGCCATAGCCGGGGCCGACATAGTCACAGTTCGCACGCACCCGGTTGCGGGCAACCACGGCGCCGGAACCGAGATGCTGCGAGGTTTTGACGGCAAGATCGAAAACCGACTGTTCCTGCCGTTCTTTCGGGGCCCGCACGCCGATACCGAGCAGGGGAATGTCGCTTTCAATGGCGGCAAGTCCGGCCACCAGACCGGCTTGGGTGCCGGCACTGCCGGTCGCATGGACCAGCAGATCAATCGAAAGACTGATTTCGGCTGCCTGTTCGACAAGTTCACGGACACAGTTGACATAACCCAGCGCACCGACCGGGTTCGATCCGCCGCCGGGGATGATATAGGGGGTCTGGCCCTTTGCCGTCAGCTTCGCGGCCAGCTTTTCCATTTCCGCTGCCATGTCGGCACCGCCGGGGCGTTTGGAAATGGTCGCGCCATAAAGCTGATCCAGCAGAACATTGCCGTTCAGGTTATAGGGATCGTCGTTATAGCCGGTGCGGTCTTCCAGCAGGATATGGCATTCCAGCCCCTGTGTTGCCGCCGCCGCTGCTGTCTGGCGTGCGTGGTTCGACTGGGTCGCGCCCTGCGTGATGACGCAGGTCGCACCTTTTTCCAGCGCATCAGCGATCAGATATTCCAGCTTTCGGGTCTTGTTGCCGCCGCCGGCCAGACCGGTACAGTCATCGCGCTTTATCCAGAGTCGCGGGCCACCGAGCATCTCGCTCAGCCGGTCCATCGGCTCCAGCGGGGTCGGCAGGTGGCCAAGCCGGATGCGCGGGAAGGTTGCCAGACGTGCTGAAAGCTCTTTGCAGAGCGCAAGGGGTGCCTGACTGGCTGCGGATGTCTTGTTTTCTTGGTCGCCTTGAGCTTCAGGCATAATTTTTCTCTTATTTTTCCATTCTGGACTGGCAAACTACGCTTCTGCCTGATTGCTGAAAAATGCTGATTTGTTTTGCCACCCATACTAATTGTATGGCTACGCTGTAATTTTGGAGGGCGGTATGGATACCAGATGGTTTGAAGATGTGCTGGTTCTGCTGGAGGAGGGGAATCTCACCCGGGCGGCAGAACGTCGCGCGGTCACCCAGCCCGCATTTTCCCGGCGCATTCGTGCCTTCGAGGACTGGCTGGGGCAGGATATTATTGACCGCGATACCAACAAGGTAACCATTCGCAACTCTGTCCTCTCCCGGGAAGCCGATATCCGGGCGTTTCTCATGCGGCTGAACGACCTGCACCGGTCAATACGCGATTCCGGGCGTATGCCGCAGCGGGTCACTTTCGCGACCCAGCATGCGCTGACCTTCTCTGCCCTGCCGGATCTCATCGGCTCGGTAGAGGCTGCCGGCTATCCGCTGAACTACCGGCTCCGGACCGCCAATCGTGGCGACTGCATTTCCATGTGTATTCGCGGTGATGCAGACACGCTGATGTGTTACGAGACGCCGGACGAGGATCCGTTGCCGTTCGACGCCAGTTTCCGGCGTCACGTCTGGGGCGACGACCGGCTGGTGCCTGTGGTCGGTGGTGCGATGCGATACAACCTGACGACGGATGGCGACCTGCCACACGGATCGCCGGTCATCCTGTATCCGGAGAGCAGCTTCTTCTGGGGTGCGCTGCGCCAGCATTGCCCGCAATGGTCATCGGTTCAGAGTGTCATGCGGCCGCTTTGCGAAAGTGCCTTTACCGCCGGAATACGCGAGATGGTTCTGCACGGGCTCGGCATGGCCTGGATACCGATGAGCATGGTCTGGAAGGATGTTGAATCCGGACGGCTGGTCGATCTGACCCGAAGTCTGGGGTTCTGCCAGCTGACAATCTGCCTTTATTCGCGGGAGAAACACTATTTCACAACCAATGTCCTCTCCCGCATGACGCGGGAGCAGGGTTTCGCGTGACGGCGGGTGAGAACGGTTCCCGGTGTCGTGGCAAAAACACGCCGTTTTGCTTTCACCGACCGCCCGGCTTCGTTATAAACGCGACCATGGAAAGCTTGAATTCTTACAGGGCCGGACCGGATGAGCGCGGCCATTTCGGCATGTTCGGTGGACGGTTCGTCGCCGAGACCCTGATGCCGCTGATTCTCGAGGTCGAAAAGGCCTATAATGCTGCAAAAGCCGATCCGGCCTTTCGGGCGGAGATGGACTATTTCCTGAAACATTATGTTGGCCGGCCAAGCCCGCTTTATTTTGCCGAGCGGCTGACGGAAGAGCTTGGCGGCGCGAAGATCTATTTCAAGCGCGACGAACTGAATCACACCGGCGCGCACAAGATCAACAACACGCTTGGCCAGATTCTGCTGGCGCGGCGGATGGGCAAGACCCGCATCATCGCCGAGACCGGTGCCGGACAGCATGGTGTGGCGACAGCCACGGTCTGCGCCCGGTTCGGACTGCCCTGTGTTGTCTATATGGGCAAGACCGATATCGAACGTCAGGCACCGAACGTGTTCCGGATGAAGCTGCTGGGCGCGGAAGTCATTCCCGTCACCTCCGGGCGCGGCACCCTGAAGGATGCCATGAACGAGGCGCTGCGCGACTGGGTCACCAATGTGGACGAGACGTTCTACATCATCGGGACCGCCGCCGGCCCGCATCCCTATCCGATGCTGGTGCGTGATTTTCAGTGCGTCATCGGCAACGAGGTCCGCGAACAGATGATGGAGGCCGAGGGCCGTCTGCCGGACAGTCTGATTGCCTGCATTGGCGGTGGCTCGAACGCCATTGGCCTGTTCCACCCGTTCCTTGATGACCGGGAAATCCGGATCATCGGTGTCGAAGCGGGCGGCTTCGGGCTTGATACGCCACAGCACGCGGCCAGCCTGAACGGCGGGGCGCCGGGGATATTGCACGGCAACCGTACCTATCTGCTGCAGAATGAAGACGGCCAGATCGAGGAAGGTCATTCGATTTCCGCCGGCCTCGATTATCCGGGTATCGGGCCGGAACACAGCTGGCTGCATGATACCGGTCGCGTCGAGTATGTCGCAGTGACAGACAAGGAGGCGCTTGCAGCCTTCCAGACCTGCACCCGGCTGGAAGGCATCATTCCGGCGCTGGAGCCCAGTCATGCACTGGCCCATGTCATCAAGATCGCCCCTGACCTGCCGCAGGATCATCTGATGGTGATGAATCTCTGTGGCCGGGGCGACAAGGATGTCTTTGCCGTGGCCGAGCATCTGGGGGTGAAGCTGTGAGCGGCCCGCGCGGAACAGCGCGGATCGACGCCCGCTTCGGGGCGCTGCGCGACGAAGGCCGTGCCGGGCTGGTGACCTATCTCACTGCCGGTGACCCGGATCCGGCGACTTTCGAGGATATCCTTTCGCGGCTGCCGGCGGGCGGATCCGATGTCATCGAAATCGGCATGCCCTTCACCGACCCGATGGCTGACGGTCTTGCCATTCAGCTGGCCGGACAACGCGCCCTTGCCGCCGGTCAGACGCTGGCGCGGACACTGGAGATGGTGCGGCGGTTTCGTGCGAAAGATGCCGCGACGCCGGTTATCCTGATGGGTTATTTTAATCCGATCTATCGTTATGGCGTTGACCGCTTTGTCGCGGATGCACTGGATTGCGGTGTGGACGGGCTGATCATGGTCGACCTGCCGCCGGAAGAGGACGACGAGCTTTGCCTGCAGGCCAATGCGGGCGGGCTCAGCTTTATCCGGCTGGCAACACCAACGACGGATGCGGAGCGTTTGCCGAAGGTGATGCAGAATACGTCCGGATTTGTGTATTATGTCTCGATTGCCGGTGTCACCGGTACCGCGACACCGGATTTCAGCGCCGTTGGCGGGGCAGTCGAAAAACTGCGCAAGGCCAGTGGTCTGCCGATTGCGGTCGGGTTTGGTATCAAGACGCCGGAGCATGCCGCAGCAGTCGCCCGTGTCGCGGATGCGGCGGTTGTGGGTTCTGCCCTGGTGCAACTGGTGGCGGATAATATTGACGAGAAGGGCGCGGCACAGCCGGGCCTGGTTGACGCCGTTATCGGTCATGTCAGCGCGCTGGCCGATGGTGTCCGCAAAGCGCGACTGAAAAAGGATGTCGCATGAACTGGCTGACGAATTTCGTTCGACCAAAGATCCAGCAACTCGTTCAGCGGACGGAGGTGCCGGACAATCTGTGGCACAAATGTCCGGAATGCGAGCAGATGATCTTTCACCGGGATCTGGAGAAGAACCGGCGGGTCTGTAACCATTGCGATCATCATATGCGCCTCGACGCCCTTCAGCGTCTTGAGGTGCTGTTTGATGGCGGCAAGTATGAACGTGAAATTCTGCCGAAGCCGCCGGTCGATCCGCTGAAGTTCAAGGATACCCGGCGCTATACAGACCGCATCAAGGACGCCCATACGAAGTCCGGCGAGGATGAGGCGATCATCGTTGCCACCGGCAAGATCGGCGGCGTGACCACCGTCGCTGCGGTGCTGAACTTCAGCTATATGGGCGGCTCCATGGGGATCGGTGTGGGCGAGGGCTTTGTCGCCGCAGCCCGCAAGGCCGTGAAGCTGAAGGCACCCTTCCTTGCGGTGCCGTCGTCGGGCGGTGCCCGCATGCAGGAGGGTATCCTGTCGCTGATGCAGATGGCCCGGACCACGGTTGCCGTCAGCGAGGTGAAGGAAGCGGGCCTGCCCTATATCGTGCTGCTGGCCGATCCGACGACCGGTGGTGTCTCCGCCTCCTTTGCCATGCTCGGCGATATTGCGCTGGCAGAACCCGGGGCGATCATCGGCTTTGCCGGGGCCCGTGTGATTGAACAGACCATCCGTGAAACCCTGCCGGAAGGCTTCCAGCGGTCGGAATATCTGCTCGAACACGGCATGCTGGATATGGTCGTTCCGCGTGATGAACTGAACCTGCGTATCGGTCGTATTCTGCGTATCCTGACGTCATCGCGACCGGCCGGGAAGCCCGTGACTGACGATACGGACTCCATGACGGCGGACACTCCGGCGACCAAACCGGCGAAACCAGCCATTGAAGACAAACGTGACAAACCGGAAAAGTGATGCCGTTCTCGAACGGCTGATGCGGCTGCATCCGAAGTCTATCGATCTGGTGCTCGACCGGGTCTGGCGGCTGCTGTCGCGGGTTGGCGATCCGCAGCTGAAGCTGCCGCCGGTGGTGCATGTTGCCGGGACCAACGGCAAGGGGTCGACCATCGCCATGATGCGGGCGATGCTGGAGGCGGCGGGCTACCGGGTGCATGTCTATACCTCGCCCCATCTGGTGCGCTTTGCAGAGCGTATCCGCCTGGCAGGCGAGCTGATCCCCGAGCCGATGCTGACTGACCTTCTGGAAGAATGCGAGCAGGCCAACGGCCCGGATCCGATCACCTATTTCGAAATTACCACCGTCGCGGCCTATCTTGCCTTCTCCCGCACCCCGGCAGATATCCTGTTGCTGGAAACCGGGCTCGGCGGTCGTCTTGATGCGACAAATGTAATCGACCGCCCGGCGCTGACCGTCATCACCCCGGTCTCGATTGACCATGTGCAGTATCTTGGCAACACGCTGCCGGCGATTGCCGGCGAGAAGGCCGGGATCATCAAGCCGGGTGTCGCCTGTATTTCCGGTCCGCAAAAGCCCGCGGCACTGGCCGTGTTGCAACAACGCGCCGATGATAGCTCCGCGCCCCTGTTCGCGGCAGGCCGGGACTGGCTGGTGACACAGACGGAGACCGGGTTCAGTCTGCGCGGGACCAGCCGGCAGACCCGGGATTATCCGCGACCGTCACTGCCCGGTGACCATCAGGTCATCAATGCGGCGACCGCGATTGTGGCGCTGGAAAACCTGCCGGGTGTCACGGTGCCGATCGAGGCCCGTCATGCGGGCCTGCAGGCGATTGACTGGCCGGCGCGCCTGCAACGGCTGAACCGGGGCGAACTGGCTGATTTGCTGCCGGCGGGATATGAACTCTGGCTGGATGGCGGGCATAATGCGGGTGCCGGGGAAATGCTGGCCGCGGTCCTGTCGCAATGGGATGACCGGCCGGCCCACCTGATCTGTGGCATGATCAATACCAAGGCAGCGGATGATTTTCTGCAGCCGATGGCAAAGCATGTTGCGGGCCTGCAGGCTGTCGCAATCCCGGGCGAAATCAATTCCCGCACCGCCGGCGAGACGGCCCGCACCGCGCGGGATGTCGGCATGAATGCCGGTGAGGCGGAGACTGTTGCGGCGGCAATCCGGGCGATCATTGCGGCAGAGCCTGCGCCCTGCCGCATTCTGATCTGTGGTTCGCTCTATCTCGCGGGAACTGTGCTGTCCGAAAACAGCTGAGGCCCGGTCGCTATTCCCGGGCGATCAGCGGAAAGGCCGAGAGCTGATGCGGCTCGACCACCGGCGGTGCTGACACCAGAAATTCCGGTCCGAGCTCGCTCAGCGACGTGACGCCCAGCAGGGCCATGACTTCATGAATCTCTTCCTGCAGCAGTTGCAGCATGCGGGTCACCCCCTCGGCACCGGCGGCAGAGAGCGCATAGCCGTACAACCGTCCGATGGCGACCATGTCCGCCCCCAGGCAGAGTGCCTTGACCACATCCGAGCCACGGCAGATGGCGCCGTCGACAATGACCGGTGCCCGTCCGCGTACCTGCTGGATGATGTCCTTCATGGCCGAGACGGACCCGATGCCGTGATCAAGCTGGCGACCGCCGTGATTTGACACATAGATTGCGGCGGAACCGACATCGAGGGCCATTTCCGCATCCGCCGGGTCTTCGATTCCCTTGAGGATCAGCCGGACATCCGGATGGCGGTCGCGAAAGCGTTTCACCGCATCCCAGTCAAACCCGGCCTGATAATGCCGTGTATCGTCGGTGCCGACGCGCCAGGGTTTGGCAAAGCGGGCAGAAATGTCGCGTTCCCGCCGGGAATAGACAGCCGAATCCACGGTGATGCCGAAGAACCGGAAACCGGCATCAAGCGCTTGTTTCACATAGCCGTCGATCCAGTCGTCATCGCCCCGGATATAGAGCGAAAAGCCCAGTTCCGCATTCGGTGCGGCAGCGCGGCAATCGGGGATCGGGCTGCGTCCGACGTAGGAATGCATATACATGGCCCCGGCAGCTTCAACCCCGCGCGACACGGCTTTGCCGCCTTCAGGATGCAGGTCATCAAGACCGCCAATCGGGGCCAGCATGACGGGAAGCTGCAGCTTTGCGCCGAAAAATTCGGTCGTACAATCGACCTTGCGAACATCGCGCAGCACCTTCTTGCGAAAGGCCAGCGTATCCAGTGCCAGGCGGTTGCGCTTTGCCGTTGTCTCGGTTTCGGTCGCGCCCAGCAGATACTGCCAGAGTTCCGGCGTCAGCGTGCGGCGCGCCGTATCGGGAAATTCGTGCAGGCAGAGATAGTCTTCTTCAACAGTCATGATATGGAATCCAGTCTTAATGTCCGGGCATAATCATAGCCGGTTGCAGCGACCGCACAATCTCCGGGATCGGTTGTTTTCACTTCTGCCCGGGCCTAGCATAAATGCTCGGGTTC
Organism: Rhodospirillales bacterium; assembly: GCA_040219025.1. GTDB lineage: Bacteria > Pseudomonadota > Alphaproteobacteria > Rhodospirillales > HT1-32 > HT1-32. Next base: position 734,078 of record JAVJTE010000020.1, read on the forward strand.
AGGTTATTGCGTTGTCAGAAAAGGGAAGTCCGATGCCAGCAGAAACAGCACGTCAACACGCGGAGACCGGCATTGTACTGGCAGCACTGGCCGACATGTTCGGGAACCGCTATTCCGCGTCGGCCTCGGTCTGCGAACAGCATGGCCGGGGTGAGGCCTATTACGAGGTCGCACCCCCCGATGGTGTGGTTTTTGTGCAAAGCACGGAAGAAGTGGCCTCCGTGGTGAAGCTCTGTGCGGAACATCAGGTTCCTGTGATTCCTTTTGGTACGGGCACCTCTCTCGAAGGCCATACCCAGGCACTTCATGGCGGGATCTGCATTGACCTGTCGATGATGAATCAGGTTGTCGAGGTCAATGCCGAGGATATGGACGTGACGGTGCAGGCAGGCGTTACCCGCAAGGCACTGAACGAACATCTGCGCGATACCGGCCTGTTCTTTCCCATCGATCCGGGTGCGGATGCCAGCCTTGGCGGCATGGCGGCAACCCGGGCGTCGGGTACCAATGCGGTGCGCTACGGCACGATGCGCGAGAATGTGCTGGCACTGACGGTGGTTCTGGCCGACGGGCGGGTCATCCGGACCAGCCGCCGGTCGCGCAAATCTGCTGCCGGCTATGACCTGACCCGGCTGTTTGTCGGCTCGGAGGGGACGCTGGGCGTCATCACCGAGGTGACGCTCCGGGTCTATGGCATTCCCGACGCGATATCAGCGGCGGTCTGTGCCTTCCCCGGTATTGAAGATGCAGTAAACACCGTCATCACGACCATTCAGATGGGGGTGCCGGTGGCGCGGATCGAACTGCTGGATGCCGACCAGCTGGATGCGGTGAACAAATATTCAGGGCTGGATTATGCGGTTGCACCGACCCTGTTCTTTGAATTCCACGGCACCGAGCGGGGCGTGGCCGAGCAGGCCGAACAGGTTCAGGCCGTCGCCGGGGAATATGGCGCGACGGATTTCCGCTGGTCGACGCTGGCGGAGGAACGCTCGAAACTCTGGCAGGCCCGGCATGATGCCTATTATGCGGGCCTTGCCATGCGTCCGGGCTGCAAGGCGTTTTCGTCGGATGTCTGTGTGCCGATCAGCCGCCTCGCCGAATGCATTACCGAGACCTACAAGGATCTCGAAAAATCGGAACTGTATTGCCCCATCGTTGGCCATGTCGGTGACGGCAATTTCCACGTACTGTTCATTTTCGACCCGGACAAGCCGGAGCAGCTGGCCGAGGCGAAAGCCCTGAATGAACGGATCGTGCACCGGGCACTGGCCATGGATGGCACCTGTACCGGCGAACACGGCATCGGCTATGGCAAGAAACATTTCCTGACCGCCGAACATGGCGGCGATGCGGTCAGCGTCATGCGCTCCCTGAAACTGGCCCTCGACCCGCAGAACATCATGAATCCCGGCAAGATCGTCAGCGTGTGAGGCGCGTTGCCAAGAAAAGGAGCTACTTCGCCTCCTGGCCCCCTTCGTTCTCATCCTGAGGAGCGCCGAAGGTGCGTCTCGAAGGACGGAGGGAATGGGTCGTGTCTCGGGCTGTCAGCCATCCTTCGAGACGGGCTTTGCCCTCCTCAGGATGACGGGGTTTTCAGTTGCTGTGCGGTTGGTATCACGGCGGATGCTTCGGCAATCTTCCAGAAGCGGGAGAAGCGTTTCATGTCCGGCTTGTGCTCCAGTATGACCAGTGGCGGCGGGTCCACCAGGTCGAGGGGCATCTGCCGGCGGATATCGCCAATCAGGCGCTTCAGATCCGGTGCAACGGGGGTGGTTGCGATGATACGGTCGCAGCCCGTTTCCTTTGCCCGTGCCAGCAGAACCTCCGCTGTCGGCCCACGCCAGATTTCCGCACCACAGGCCAGCGCCGATTCATAGATGAAGGTCAGCCGTTTCATGCCATAGGGACGCTGTGCCAGGAATGCGTCGTCCAGGACAATCACCCTCGGTGCCTTGGGTGCGGCCTTCACGGCCGGGCTGTCGACCCCCAGCGCATCCTCGTGAATCCAGACCAGCGGCATCATCGGCGTGCAGCCATTTTCGGGAAAAGTTCGGTCTGCAGGTCCTCGTAGCTTTTGTCGAACGGGCAATCTTCCCGCCGGGCGCAGCCACCGCAATGAATGCCTCGGGTATATTCTTCCAGGTTTTCCCGGTTGAAATACCAGGGACGGGTTGAAAAGCTGCTGGCGATCCATTGCCAGGACAGATTGTTCGAGGCTTCGTCCCCGTCCAGCAGATGCAGCAGGAACCATTTCGCCCCGGCCTGCCATTTTATCCGTCGGTGATGCACCACATAGGCCGCGACATACATCCGGGAATGGTTGTGCAGATAGCCGGTGTCGGCCAGTTCGCGGGCAAAGTCATCCATACAGGCAAGGCCGGTCCGGCCGGCGGGAATGTCGTCCGGCAGATTGTCCTGATAATCTTCGGCGGTAAAACCTGTCTTCCAGTCTTCGCGGTCGGTCCAGACATCATCGCCGAGTTCGTCATGCAGCCTGAGCCAGTAATCCCGCCAGGCCAGTTCCCGGATCAGCTTGTAGCCGGCTTTCGGGCCGGAGCGTGACAGAACCTCGTCACGGGCTTCCGCCAGACCGACAATGCCATGCCGGATATAGGGCGAGAGTTTTGTTACCGCACCGTCGGTGAAATTCCGGCTGCGGGCATAGTCACCGGGCTTCATGGTCTCGAACCGGACCAGTGCCGGAACCGGCCCGCCCCGCATCGGCGAGACGGCCCCATCATCACGGCCGGCAATGTCCGGAAAAGCCTTGCGCAGCCAGTCCGTCAGCTCCTCGCGCTGGCTGAAATCAGCCGGAAGTCGTTGATGTTCCATACCTTATCATGGAACGCCTCGCCGGCAGGTGCAATGGCCGTCGGTTGGCGGATGAATGCCGGAAGGATCCTGAAACAGGTTCAGGATGAGGAGGTCCGGTTTCGGGTGAGCGTAAAATACAGATTTCCTCATCCTGAACTCGTTTCAGGATCGCCCTGACTGTTCATTCAATTCCCGGGTCGTCCTTCCGGGCCGGTCCCGGACCGGTCCGGAAGGACCCGGCGGTCAGGAGACCAGTTGCAGGCGGGTGACCCCGGCCTGTGCGGCACTGTCGGATGCTGTGCCATAGGCCTGGTTGACGGCACTAGCGACAGCGCGGAGCGAGGCCGCGGTGATGTTGGTATGGATGCCGACACCCCAGACCTTCCGGCCATCCGGTGTTTCCGCCTCGACATAGGCTGCGGCGCGGGCGTCGGATCCGGTGGTCATCGAATGCTCATGATAGTCGAGCACCCGGATTTCATGACCGCAATTCTCGCGGATGGCGGCGACAAAAGCGTCAATCGGGCCGGTGCCGGTGCCGGTAATGATCTTGCGTTCGCCATCATGACTGACGGTTGCCGTCAGAACCCGGCGCTCTGACGCATGGGCATCGGGCATGGAGGTATGTTCGACGAATTGCACGGGCTCAGCCGGAGTCAGGAAGGATTCCTCAAAAATCCGCCAGATTTCGCCGGGCGTGATTTCCTTGCCCGTCTCGTCGGCAACCCGCTGCACCACATCGGTGAAGCTGATCTGCAGGCGGCGCGGCAGGTCGAGGCCATATTCATTGTTCAGTACATAGGAGACACCACCCTTGCCGGACTGGCTGTTCACCCGGATCACCGCCTCGTAGGAGCGGCCGACATCCATCGGATCAATCGGCAGATAGGGCACTTCCCAGACCGGCGAGTTGGATGACTTCATGGCGGACATGCCCTTCTTGATCGCGTCCTGATGCGATCCGGAAAAGGCGGTATAAACCAGATCCCCCGCGTAAGGGTGGCGTTCATGCACAGGCAGCTGGTTGCAGTATTCTGCGCAGCGCCGGACTTCATCGATGTTCGAGAAATCCAGTTCCGGATCGACGCCCTGCGTGAACATGTTCAGGGCCAGGGTGACGATATCGACATTGCCGGTGCGCTCGCCATTGCCGAACAGGGAGCCTTCGATCCGGTCAGCGCCGGCCATGACGCCCAGTTCCGCAGCGGCAACGCCGGTGCCACGGTCGTTATGCGGATGCAGGGACAGGATGATGGAGTCGCGGTTCCTGAAATTGCGGTCCATCCATTCGATCTGGTCGGCATAGATGTTGGCAGACGACATTTCCACAGTTGCCGGCAGGTTGAAGATAACCGGCTTTTCCGGTGTCGGCTGAAACACATCCATGACCGCCTCGCAGACATCACGGGCGTAATCCAGTTCCGTGCCGGTAAAACTTTCCGGGGAATACTGATAGGTGATGTTGGTGGCGGATTGTGCGTCGGCCAGTCTGCGGACCTGTTCGGCACCCTTCACGGCCATATCCATGATTCCCGCCTGATCCTGATTGAAGACCACACGGCGCTGCAGGGTGGAGGTGGAATTGTAGAGATGAACGATGGCGTTCCTGGCGCCCTCGATGGATTCGAATGTGCGGTCGATCAGATGCTCGCGGGCCTGTGTCAGAACCTGAATCGTGACATCATCGGGGACCATCCCGTCGTCGATCAGCTTGCGGACAAAATCGAAATCCGTCTGCGAGGCGGACGGAAAGCCGACTTCGATTTCCTTGAAGCCGATTTCCACCAGCATCCGGAACATTCTGGTCTTGCGGGCGGCATCCATCGGCTCGATCAGCGCCTGATTGCCGTCGCGCAGGTCGACGGAACACCAGATCGGTGCCTTGTCGATGGTCCGGCCGGGCCACTGACGGTTTGGCAAATCGATGGGCTGGAACTTCTGGTACTTGTGAATGGGCATCTTGGCCATGGGTCTTGCTCCTCTGGGCGACAGGCCGGCGCTCTGCGCCGCTGTCAAAAATGATAAACAGGGAGCGGCAGTATCTACGGACGCCGGAGGAGCCGCGAATCAGCTCCGGCGGCCGCCGGTAAGTCGCAGAAATGCGATGGCGTCAGCGCAGGGGAAGCCGGAGGCAGCAATCGTCTTGAATGTCATGGTCATGGAAATCTGTCGTCAGAAAATCGGAAACGGGAAACGACGTCAGCCCGGCTCGCTCAAGCGGCCGGGGTTGTAAGTCGTAGCGCCAGATCCGTGATTTTTCTGTCTAACATGCTCTCAAAATGGCAGCGCGGCTGCTGCCGGTCAAGTCTTTCGGATGTTATGACCGCAGCGCCCGGCCTCTCAGGGTCTCCGCATCATAGCCGGCGAGCCGCCTGTAATCAGCGGTCAGCTTCTCCAGCTCGGTCCGCGAGATCAGGTCTTCGATCCGGTCTTCCGGGCTTTTGACCCGCGCATCGGCCAGATCCAGAACGGCCTCCGGTCCGGATTTGCGGTTACGCAGCACCACCGCATTGGTCTTCTCGCGCCGGGCAGCCTCATAGGCCGGCAGACCATCATCCGGTCCGTGCTCTGTCAGGCAGCCGGCCAGCACCCCGCCATCCAGGATCGCCTGCGATGCACCATTTGCCCCGATCGGGTACATCGGATGGGCAGCGTCACCCAGCAGGGTAACCCGGCCAAAGGTCCAGCGGTCAAGCGGTTCGCGGTCGATCATCGGATATTCAAAGACAGTCTCGGTTGCCGCAAACAAGGCGGGGAGATCGAGGAAGTCGAGGCCGAACTCGCGGAAATGCCGGATGAATTCGCGGCTGCCCTCGCGCCGCCAGTCACCCGGATTAAGCGGGCGGGGGGTGTCGAAGCGGACTTCAGCGACCCAGTTCACCAGTGACTTGCCGCGTTTCGCAGCCTCAGACGAGATCGGGTAGGTGACCAGTTTCACGTCGTGGTTTCCGGCAATCACCATGGTCCGGCCATCCAGGAACGGGGACTGTTCATGCGCGCCCCGCCACATCATGACCCCTTCATAGCTGACCGGCGGCTGATCCGGATGCAGGGCGGCGCGAACGACGGAATGGATGCCATCGGCCCCGATCAGAATATCCCCCGCGGCCCTGGTGATCCGGCTGGAATCCGCGCCGGAACTGAAGGCTGCCGTAACGCCGGTTGCCGTCTGGTCAAACTTTTCCAGCCGGTGGCCGGCATGGATCACATCCCCGGCCTCGCGGCGGAGTGCGTCAAGCAGCAGGAACTGGAGATGTCCGCGGTGGATGGAATATTGCGGAAAGGGTGCGCCGGAGGCCAGCCCGCAGGGGTCGGCATAGATCAGCTGGCCGAACCTGGTGCGGTACTGGATTTCCCGGGTCTCGACCCCGGTTGCGGCGAGGGCGTCGCCAAGCCCGAGGCCGATCAGTTCGCCTGCGCCATGGGGCAGCAGATTGATGCCGACACCCAGCGGCCGGATTTCGCTGACCTGTTCATAAACAGCCACGTCGATACCGCGCCGGTGCAGCTGCAATGCTGCCGTCAGCCCCCCGATTCCGGCCCCGACAATGATTGCCTTCATGGTTTCGCCCTTCCCGTTGACTCTTTCCAGTCGTTTGTCAGGCTGCAGTTTGGCCGATAGCCGACAGCGCGCAACCATTGATGAGAATTTTCCATGACGGCCTCTGAAACGACAGCTTTGACCCGGCCGGCATCCGGTGGCCGGGCGGTGATCATTTGCGATCATGCAACCAATTTTATACCTGACCGTTATGCGGATCTGGGACTGGATGCGGAACGGCTTGGTGAACATATCGCCTGGGTTCCGGGCGCGATCGAGGTTGCCGGGTATATGTCGGAGCGTCTGGATGCGCCGGTTGTGGCCGCTGGTCTGTCGCGGCTGGTCATCGACATGAACCGCCCGGAGGGTGCGGCAGGGTCGATCGTGGCGGTCAGTGACGGTGTGAAAATTCCGGGCAATGCAAATCTGTCAGATGCTGACAGGCGCCGGCGTTTTGACGATTATCATATTCCCTATCACCGGGAAATTGAGGCACTGCTGGACCAGCGGGGTGCGGCGACGACAGCGATAATTGCCCTGCACAGTTTCACACCGATTCACAGCGGCAAAACACGGCCCTGGGATATCGGCGTTCTGCATAACGGCGATACGGTGCTGGCCGGGCCTTTGCTGAAAGGACTGTCGGCCATTCCGGGACTGGTGGTCGGGGAGAACGAACCCTACAGCCCGGCCGATGATGTCTATTACACCCTGCAGCGGCATGCGGTGTCACGCGGACTGGCGCATGTGATGATCGAAATCCGTAACGACCGCATCGCCACGCCGGAGGGGCAGCGGGACTGGGGCAACCTGCTGGCGGATATCCTGATCCCGGTGCTGTAACCGGCGCCAGTTTTGTGACCGGCGTCGGCAATCAGCCGTTTCGCCGGTCCACGATAGAGGTCAGGCAATGGTCTGACTTGAGTTGCCGGGCGACAGCAGGGTCACGCACTTCCGCATGGGCGACTCGATAATCGGGGCCATCCGGATACAGGAAGACATCGAGAATGCAGCCGTCTGTGGTGTAGCGCCACATCTCTGCCGGTTTGTCGCGGCGACGGAAACCCGGCTCGCCAAATATCCGGGTCACCTGATAGTCGCTCAGACCATAGAGCTGCTGCGGGTTGTCTGCGAAGGGCAGGCGATAACGCGGGGCTTCCTGTGCAGGTTGTGCCCCGACATCAACTGACGCGGCCACCTGTGCGACGGCTGCCGGTTCCTGTGTTGTGATACATCCTGTCAGAAAAAGCCCGGTGCAGGCAAAGGCCAGTGAAAGGCCGATCACCCGGTTGACCATCAGTCGTCATGCTCCACAGAGGAGGCGATCTTCTTGATCTGGCCGCTGACTTCGCCACCGGCTTCAATAACGATTTCGCCATAATGAATTGTACCGAGCACCTGGCCGCCGACGCGGACGAGCAGCCGGTTGCGTACCGTCAGTTCGCCATCAAACCGGCCACTGATTTCCGCGTCATCAACTTCCGCAGCACCTTTGAACAGTCCGCTTTCGAGGATTTCAATGCTGCGGGCGTCAGACAGGGCTGCTTCAACAGTGCCCTCGACAACAAGGGTTTCACATTCCCGGATTTCGCCGGAAAGGTTGATTTCCTTGCCAACGAAAAGCTTCTTCGCTTCCTCGCCCGTGCCGCCGACGACCGGTCTGCGGGAATAACCCGGCAGGTCAACCACACGGCGCGCAGGTTCCGGGCGATAGCCCGCAGAGGGCGATTTCGCAGGACTGTGTGTGCCTTTTTTCGAGAACGGCTTCAACGGCGGCGCGTCCAGATCGCTGTCTTGTTTGTCGGAAGTGTCATCTGCCATATCGCAACCCCTGTGCGAATCGATATCGGGTCTGTTTAACGTTATTTCGCAATGTTGAAAAGCTTTCCTGCCAATTTGCTTTCGGTTTTTTGCCGATCACATTGATACCACATTAGAATCGCTCTATGCCGCAGTGCGGCGAATCCTCTCCAGCAGGTGCAGCATTGCCGCGGTTGCGACAAGCGGGGCCGCCAGATTGGCGACCGGAATCGTCATGACAAAAGCCACGAGAACACCAAAGCCGAAGATTTTGGCCGAATTGCGGCGTTTCAGTATTTTCGCGTCAGCTTCGGTCAGACGGCGTTCGGCCAGCATCTGATAAAATTCCCGCCCCAGCAGCACACCGTTCAGGCCGTAATAGATCAGGATATTGGCACCGGGCAGCAGATAGAGCGGCAGTGCGAGGATATTCAGCAGTACGGCGGTCGCAATGAACTTCACGGAGTTGATGATGCTGGTCAGCACGGGCACCTGTCGTGCCTCGCCCAGTTCCGGATAATGCTTTCGCTCAACCGCGCGGGCGACATCGTCAAGCAACAGACCGACCACGGAGGTCACGACAAGCGGGAACAGGAACCAGGCGATGGCGACACCGCCGAGGCCGGCGGTAATGCCGAGCAGCCAGTCGACGGCGCTGCCGATGAATTCATTCAGCCAGTCATAGCCCCATTCCGGCTGCGACCAGGCAAGGATTGCTTCCCGTGCACCCCACCAGACCAGTCCGCCGAGCATCAGCAGCACGGCAAGGCCACCGAGAATGCCCAGCAGCAGGACACGGCGGAAGGCCGGATCGGGTAATTGTTTCAGGGCTTTGGAAAACGCGTCGAACATCGATCTCTCGAACGGTTGAATGATAAGGGGGATCGCGGCTTTTCTATCACGCGCGCATGCCTATACTGCGCCCGCTTCCGGACCGGCAAGGAAAAAACTGAATATGACCGATACCCGCTTTGATGTGACCTGCATCGGCAACGCCATTGTTGATGTGATTGTCAGCGCCGATGACAGCTTCCTGGCTGACAACGAAATTATTAAGGGCGCGATGAACCTGGTTGACGAGGCCCGGTCGAACGCCCTTTACGAGCGTATGCCCGCGGGTGTCGAGCAATCCGGCGGTTCGGCGGGTAACACGGCGGCCGGTATTGCGTCGCTTGGCGGCAGGGCGGCCTATATCGGCAAGGTGCGGGATGACCAGCTTGGCGGCATCTTTGCCCATGACCTGCGGGCAACCGGCGTGCATTTCGATACACCGATGGCGACGGACGGCCCGTCGACAGCCCGCTGCCTGATTATCGTTACCGAAGATGCCCAGCGGTCGATGAACACTTATCTCGGTGCCTGTGTTGATCTGGGGCCGGGCGATATCGACCCGGATGTCATTGCCGCCTCCCGGGTGACCTATATGGAAGGGTATCTGTTCGATCCGCCGAAGGCGAAAGAAGCCTTCCGCCGGGCGTCGGAAATCGCCCATGCTGCAGGGCGCAAGGTGTCGATGACCCTGTCGGATTCCTTTTGTGTGGATCGCTATCGCGATGAATTCCGGGATTTCATCACCAATCATGTCGATATCCTGTTCGGCAATGAAGACGAAATTAAGTCATTATATCAGGTCGAGAACTTTGATGACGCTTTTCAGCATCTGCGGGGGGCCTGTGAAACGGTCGCCCTGACACGCAGTGAAAAGGGTGCGGTTATCATCGCCGGAGATGAAATACATGTGCTTGATGCGGCTCCGGTTGAGAAAGTCATCGACACAACGGGGGCAGGTGATCTATATGCCGCAGGATTCCTGTTCGGTTACACGAACGGCAGAAGCCTGAGCGAAGCGCATCATATCGGTGCGAAAGCCGCCGCCGAGATCATCAGTCACTACGGCGCGCGTCCTTCCCGGGTATTGAAGACACTGATCTGACACAGAGGTCGTCTATAAGGGACGCCCATTACCGCCCGGAACCGGGCATTTGAAACGGATTCATTATGAGCTTCCGCAATATTGCGATTATCGCGCATGTCGATCATGGCAAGACCACGCTGGTCGACCAGCTGCTGAAACAGTCCGGCACCTTCCGGCAGAACCAGCAGGTCGCCGAGCGCGCCATGGATTCCAACGACCTTGAGAGGGAACGCGGGATCACGATCCTGGCGAAATGTACCTCGGTCGACTGGGAAGGTACCCGCATCAACATCGTCGACACCCCGGGCCATGCCGATTTCGGCGGCGAGGTGGAGCGTATTCTCAGCATGGTCGACGGTGTTGCCCTGCTTGTGGATGCGTCTGAAGGGGCGATGCCGCAGACCAAGTTTGTCACCATGAAGGCGCTGGCGCTTGGCCTGAAGCCGATTGTTGTGGTCAACAAGGTCGACAAGCCGGATGGCCGTCCGGACGAAGTGCATGAAGAAATTTTCGATCTGTTCGCAGCCCTTGGCGCGACCGACGAACAGCTCGACTTTCCGATCCTCTATGCGTCGGCCAAGCAGGGCTGGGCATCGGAGACAACGGAGCCGACCGACAGTCTGGCTGCCCTGTTCAACACCATCGTCCGGCATGTGCCGGCGGCGGCGGGTGATCCGGATGCGCCTTTCTCGATGCTGGTGACAACGCTGGAATCAGATCCCTATCTCGGCCGCATCCTGACGGGCCGGATTGCCACGGGTGTCGCCAGACGAAACATGTCGATCCGCGGTCTCGATTCAGCGGGCAAGGTTATCGAACAGGGTCGCCTGTCGAAGATTCTGGCTTTCCGGGGTCTGGAACGGGTGCCGGTCGAGGAAGCTGTTGCCGGTGACATCATCGCCGTTGCAGGGCTCCAGACGGCCACAGTCTCCAACACGATCGGTGATGTGGAACTGACGACCGCACTGCCGTCCCAGCCGATTGACCCGCCGACACTGGCGATGACCTTTGCCGTTAACGATTCACCGATTGCCGGTCGCGAGGGGGACAAGGTTACCTCCCGCATGATCCGTGACCGTCTGATGCGCGAGGCGGAAATCAATGTTGCCATCCGGGTGACCGAATCAGCCGAGAAAGATGCCTTTGAAGTTGCCGGACGTGGCGAGCTTCAGCTGGGTGTTCTGATCGAGAACATGCGCCGTGAGGGCTTTGAGCTGTCGATCAGCCGCCCGCGCGTGCTGTTCAAGAACGACCCGGACAGCGGCCAGCGTATGGAGCCGATCGAAGAGGTCGTGGTCGATGTGGATGATGAATATTCCGGTGTCGTGGTCGAAAAGATGGGCCTGCGCCGGGCAGAAATGACCGACATGCGTCCATCAGGCGGCGGCAAGACCCGGGTGACCTTTCATGCCCCCGCACGTGGCCTGATCGGCTATCACGGCGAATTCCTGACCGATACACGCGGCACCGGCATCATGAACCGGCTGTTCCATTCCTATGCGCCTTTCAAGGGGCCGATTCAGGGCCGCCGGAACGGGGTGCTGATTTCCACCGGTTCCGGAAATGCCGTGGCCTATGCGCTCTGGAACCTTGAGGAACGCGGCGTCATGTTCGTCGAGCCGGGTGCGGCCCTTTATGAAGGCATGATCATCGGCGAGAATTCGAAAGCCGGTGATCTTGAGGTCAATCCGCTGAAGGCCAAGCAACTGACCAACATTCGTGCTTCCGGCAAGGATGATGCGATCAAGCTGACGCCGCCCCGCCGGATGTCGCTGGAACAGGCGCTGGCCTATATTGACGAGGATGAACTGGTTGAAGTCACCCCGGCCTCAATTCGCCTGCGCAAAACCCTGCTTGATCCGCATGAGCGCAAGAAGGCCTCGCGGCAGCGCGAAGCAAGCTGACATCTGATTGATGCCGAAGACGCTGCGCAGTTTCCGTTCGCTGCCCCGGCGGGGTATGCGGCGGCGCTGGTGGCTGTTTCGTCCGGGTGACTGGATTGCCCGTTTTCTGCCGGTACTGCGGCCGAAACGCGGCCTGATGATTGTCCGACTCGACGGCATCGGGGATATGGTGCTGTTCAGGCCCGCGCTGGACAGCTATGCCGAGGCATTTGGCGTGCCCCGCAGCGAGATCACCATCATCGGCTGCAAATCCTGGGCCGGCCTGACGGATATCGCCTTCGCCGGTTACCGGGTCATCGCCATCGATGAACATGCTTTCGAGCGTCGTGCCTGGTACCGGTTCAGGATTTCCCTGATGGTGCGCTGGCAGAATCCGAAAACAACGGTTTGCGATATGTTTTTCCGCAAGGCGATTGCTGCGGACAGTCTTGTGTGGCTCTCCGGTGCCGCGCAGACCATCGTCTCGAAGCCCTATGTCAGTGCGGCGACGGAGGCGGAGTTTGACTATTACCTCGCCCGCTTTACCCGTGTCATCGATACCGGCGACTACCCGGTGCATGAGACGATCCGGCATTTCCGCTTCATCTCGGCCATTGCCGGAAAATCGATCACCCCTGTGACGCCGTCGATCGTCTGGCGTGACAGGCAGCCCCCGGTTTATGAGGGCCGCCCCTATGTGGTGCTGAATTTCGGTTCTAACGAATATGGCCGGCGCTGGCCCTTCGCCAGCTATCTGGAAATTGCCGAGCGGTTGCTGGATCAAGGATTCCGTGTGGCGTTTGTCGGTGCGGCGGGGGAATCGGATGTCCATGCGCAGCTCCGCTACCGATTGAACCGGCCGGGCGTGATCGACCTGATTGGTCGCACCAGTCTGCCGGAACTGCTGGATCTGCTGCAGCATGCGGCAGGAATGGTCAGCAATGATACCGGACCGGCTCATCTGGCGATTGCTGTCGATATACCAACACTGATTATCGTCGGGGGCGGACATTACGGCAGTTTTGTTCCCTATCCGGAGACCATTCGCCCCGCCAACGCGCACTTCATCAATTTCGAGATGGATTGTTATCACTGCTACTGGCGCTGTCACAAAAGAGCGACCAAGTTCGATGTGTTTCCCTGTGTCGCCAATGTCTCGACAGAAGGGGTCTGGCAGAAAGTAAGCAACATGCTGGAGCTTCCGGCGCACCAGGCTGCGGAATAAGCATTGCGGCCAGCGCGCCGGCGGTGCTACAGCCGGTGCATGAAAGACGCCCTGCGATTATTCTGCCTGTCTGAAGACTCATCCTGGTCGGGTTCTGATATCCGGCCTGCGGCATGAGTTCCTATCTGGCGGCAATGGCTGACCGGTTTGCCGATGCAACCCGTCCGTCGCGGTCGGGTGAGCCTGCGGGTGTGCTGCTGGTCTCGGCCGGCGGGCTGGGTGACACAATTCTGTTCTCGCATCTGGCACAGCGGTTTGCCGGGCTGGCAGAGCCGGGCGAGCGGATCACCGTTCTGTTGCGCCGCGACGGGGCGAAAACCGCCTTTCTGCTGCCGGAAGACTGGGAAATCCTGACCATCGATTTCCCGCGTTTCCGCAAGAACATGTCCTATCGCAGCGAACAGTCGATGATGCTCTACCGGCGACATTTCCGGCTGGTCGTCTCGACTGATTTCCTGCGCCATCCGGAGATTGACGAACGCATGATGCTGGCCTGTGCTGCATCGCAGACCGTGGCGATGAAGGCAAAGCCCTGGACGAAATATGCGGCGGCGCTGGCGGACCATGAAAAGCGCTTCAGCCGGGTCTGGGATTCCGGCTCTGTGCTGCGGGACAAGATGCTGCGCTGGGCGGGCTTTGCCGACTGGCTGACCGGCAAGACGCTGCCACCACCGGCCCTGCCCCTGCCACCGGACCGGTTGCCGGCACCGGCGAATTTTGAACGGCCAACGGTTCTGATTCAGGCTTTCTCGGCGGTAAAACAGAAGCAGTGGCCGGCAAGCCGCTATGCCGCCCTGCTCGACCGGTTGCCGGACGGCGTCGATGTGCGGTTTCTGGGGGCACCGGGCGAGCTTGAAGATAATCCCGGTTTTGCCGGACTTGTCGCCCGTCCGGATGTCAGTTTTGACAGCTCAACCTTTGAGCAGCTGGTGCCGATGCTGCGCGGGGCGGCACTGGTCATCTCAGCTGATACGGCGGTGATGCATCTGGCGGCAGCGGTTGGTGCCCGGACGCTCTGTATTGCATCCGCAGCCTATGTCGGCGAGATCGTGCCCTATGCCGCGGATGTCGAACCGGACAACCTGACGGTCCTGTATCAGCCGATGGACTGTCAGGGCTGTCTTGGTGACTGCCGGTTCGACGCGACAGAAGGCATGCATCCCTGTCTCGCACAAATTCCGGTATCGCTGGTTCATGAGGCGGTCGACCGGTTGCTGGAGGGACGGCCGTGAGCCGCCGTCTGCCCGGCGGGCTGCAGGTTTATCTGCAGCGCCGTGTGCTGACGATGTTCTTTTTCGGATTCTCCAGCGGGCTGCCGCTGCTGCTGGTCTTTTCGACCCTCAGTTACTGGATGCGCGATGTCGGTGTCTCGCTGACCACAATCGGGCTGTTTGCCATTGCGCGGAGCCCCTATTCCCTCAAGTTTCTCTGGGCCCCGCTGATCGACCGGCTGCCGATACCGGGACTGACGACCCGGTTTGGCCGGCGGCGGGGCTGGGCGCTGCTGACCCAGGTCTGCCTGATGATGGCGATTGTGGCGCTGGGGTCGACGGACCCGACGGTCACGCCGACGCTGACCGCCTTCTTTGCGCTGATCGTCGCGTTCTGTTCGGCCAGTCAGGATATTGTCATTGATGCCTATCGTGTCGACCTGCTGTCGGATGAGGAACAGGGGGCGGGTGCCGCGATGGCGGTGCAGGGATATCGCATCGGCCTGCTGATTGCCGGGGGCGGTGCCATCGGCCTGCATGCGGCGCTGGACTGGAGTGTGGTTTATACCGTGATGGCGGCCTGCGTCATCGTCGGGATGATTGCTGTTCTGGTAACCCCGGAACCGCCACAGCCCGAAATGCCGGAGGTTGCAGATACCGCGGGTCGGGGCCGTGTCCGTCAGTTCTTCCAGACCGCCGTCGTTGCCCCCTTTGTCGATTTCATGAAGCGGCCGGGATGGCTGGCGATCCTGATTTTCATCATGCTTTACAAGCTGGGGGATGCCTATCTCGGGGCAATGGCCAATCCGTTCTATGTGGATATGGGCTTCACCGATCTGGAAGTGGCCTCGATCAGCAAGGGGTTTGGTCTGGGTGCGACCATTGTCGGTGCGCTGATTGGTGGCGCCGTGGTTTATCGCCTCGGGATTATCCGGGCCCTGCTGGTTTGCGGCTGTCTTGCCGCCCTGTCGAATCTGGTGTTTGTCGCGCAGGCTTATGTCGGCCACAGCGTACCGATGCTGATCGTCACCATCGCCAGCGAGAATATTGCCGGTGCGATGTCGATCACCGCCTTCGTCGCTTACATGTCGAGCCTGTGCAATCTGGCCTATACGGCGACACAATATGCGCTGCTGACCTCGTTCATGGCGGCGGCGCGCGACCTGTTGTCGGCCTCCTCCGGCTGGCTGGCGGAAACAGCGGGGTGGATCGGGTTCTTTCTGTTCACGACAGCAATTGCGCTGCCCGGTCTGGTGCTGCTGGTCTGGATGACCCGCCGCTTTCGTCCCAAGCCCGCCCCGCAATCCTGAGCGGTCAGAGAATTTCCATCAGCTCGTCATAGATCGCCCGGGCCAGCTCCGATCGCTGGCTTTGCGGCCGCTCGACAAAGACGACCTTGCGCATCAGCGGGGGGGATCCGAACGGGGTGCTCCAGAGCTTGCTGCCACTGTCGTTCAGGCGGCTCTGGCGCGGGACGATCCCGACACCCAGCCCGGCGGCGGCCATCTGGATGACGGAAACCGTCGAATCCAGTTCCATCGCATCACGGGTGACAATGCCCCGGCGCTTCAGTTCCGCATCGGTAAGCTGTCCGACACCGGAGGCGCGGTTGAGGCTGAGAAAGGGCAGTTTCTCAAGCAGTTCGAGATCGTCCTTCCCTTTATGCCGGGCGGCGGCAATGACCATCATCGGCTCCGACGTGACCGCCACATATTCAAGATCCGGGTTGCGGATCGCCGGATCGGTTATGACGGCGGCATCCAGCTCGCGGCGGGCGACGCGCTGCGACAGCGTCCCGGAATCTGACTCCTCGATCCGTACCCGGACAGCCGGATGGGTTCGCCGCAGCTTGCGCAGAACCCGTGGCAGGACATTCGAGGTGATGCCGCTGATACAGCCCAGCGCCAGCGTGCCGGCGAGTTCGTTGGCAGACCGTGCCTGATCCTGGAAGACCTGAACCGTTGCCAGCGCATCGCGGGCGAAGGGAATCAGGTGGCGTCCATGGGCGCTGAGTTGCGGCGGGCGGCGGCTGCGGTCGAACAGGGAGGCACCGATCTCTTCCTCCAGGCTGCGCATCTGCAGGCTGACGGCGGCGGGGGTCAGGAAGACCCGCTGGGCGGCTTCGGCAAAGCTGTCAGCCTCTGCAACGGCGACGAAAGTGCGCAACTGGTTCAGATTCATAAATTAAAATTTCCTTGTTCTAATAAAAAGAATATCTCGTTTGATTTAATTTATCAACAGGATCACAGTCCGGCTCATCGAAACCCGAACGAAAGGAGCACTCCCATGGATACGTTCCTCTTTACCATCAGCTTCACCGCTGCCGCTCTTCTGATCAACGGGGCCTTTTCCCCGGGATGATCGGCTGACGCAGCTGACCGGCCCCGGTGCGGTGTGCGACCCCTCCCCCCCTTTTTGGGAAACGCACCGCCGGGGATTGCTAAATCCGACCCGGCGCATGTTGCGACGGGCGTTCCGTCAAAAGGATTATTCCGATGGACACATTTTACTTCGCTGTCAGCTTTACCAGTGCCGCTCTGCTGATCAACGGCATCGTTTTCCCAGGGCTGATCGGCTGATCCAGCCGGTCACTCGACCCCGCGCCATGCCGTCTCCCCCCTGACAGGGCATGGCGCGGGCTAAATTCCAGTCCGTTGCAGAATCCTCGCACGGAACAACAGAACGGCCTGGCCACCGGCTCTGTCACATCAGAGCGGCGGGCCGCTGACCGGCAAGCCCATTGCTGATCATCATTGATTAGCGGGTTGGTAATGGTACGGTCCCCGACTGCTGTTTTCGGGGACCGGGCCTTGTCTGAGCTGCCGTCAAAAATCACCGCGACAATTGATTTCGGCCTGCCGGGACGGCAATACGGCTATCTCAATATTCCGCATTCAAGCAATGAGTCGGCCTGGGGCGCGATCCGGATGCCGGTAACCTGTATCGCCAATGGCGAGGGGCCGACCATTCTGTTCACCGGGGCCAATCACGGTGATGAATATGAGGGGCCGGTCTCTCTGGTGAAGCTGGCCCGCGAACTGGACCCGGCATCCATTCAGGGACGGGTCATCATTCTGCCCTTCCTCAACTATCCGGCCTTTCTTGCGGCCAGCCGCTGCTCGCCGATAGACGGTGCCAACATGAACCGGGTTTTTCCGGGGCGGCGGGATGGCACGATCACGGAAATGATCGCTGACTATGTGACGCGTAATCTGCTGCCGCTGGCGGACTGCGTCTGCGATATCCATTCCGGCGGAAAAACGCTGAAATTCATGCCCTTCATCGGCATTCACTATCTTGACGACCCCGCCCTGATGACGCGGTCCCGGGCGGCGATGGCAGCCTTTGGTGCACCGGTGGCGCTGGAATCCATCGAGGTTGATGCAGCCGGCATGATGGATGGTGTGGTCGAAGGGCTGGGCAAGATCTTCATGTATACGGAACTGGGTGGCGGGGGCACCGTGACGACCGAAACCCTGACGATTGCGGAACGCGGGATCCGCAACCTGTTGCGGCATTTCGAGGTTCTGGACGAACCGCTGGAACCGACCCCGACGGTTGAGATGGAAATGCCGGATGAACGCAGCTTTCTGATCTCGGATCATGCCGGACTGTTCGAGCCGGTAGCCGATCTTGGTGACGCCGTGATGGAGGGCGATGTGGTCTGCCGGATATACCGGATCGAAGCGCCGCAGGAAGCCCCGGCAGAATATCGCGCGGCCCGGGATGGCACCGTAATTGGCCGCAACCATAAAGGGCTGGTTGCGCATGGTGATTTTCTCGCCGGTATCGCCATCGACCGGGCGTCCTATCCGGATGAAGATATTACGATGTCATGACCGGACCTGCGGTAATCACCGAACATGCGACCTGTATCGCGCTGGGTGATCGTGCGATTCTGATCCGTGGAAAACCGGGGGCGGGAAAGTCTGACCTTGGCCTGCGCCTGATCGATGGCGGCGCAACACTGGTATCGGATGACCAGACTATTCTGGAGCGGCGCGGCGAACGTGTTCTTTGTGCGCCGCCGGGAACGATTGCCGGCAAGTTTGAGGTGCGGGGTCTGGGTATCGTCAGCATGGAACATCGAACCGCCTCACTGGGATTCGTGGTTGATCTGGTCGGTGCGGACGAGATTGAGCGCCTTCCCGAGATTGGTCATGTGAGCTATCTCGGGCTGGATTTCCCCCTGTTGCCGATGAATCCGTTCGAGTCATCGGCGGCGGCAAAGCTGCGTATCGCTGCATCGAGGTTGCTGAGATGACGGATCAGGCATCGCGCCGCATTGTCATTGTGACCGGCATGTCCGGGGCCGGGAAAAGTTCGGCCCTGAAAGTGCTTGAGGATCTGGGATATGAAGCGGTCGACAATCTGCCGCTGTCGCTGCTGCCCGCCCTGATTGGCGGTGCTGCCGCAGATCAGCAGGTTGCTGTCGGTGTCGATATCCGCACCCGTGAATTTGCCGCGGATGCTTTTGCCGGAATGCTGGATGAACTTGGCCAGCTGGCCGGAGAAGCACCGCATCTGCTGTATCTCGATTGTGAAACAGACGCACTGATGCGGCGGTTCACGGAAACCCGGCGACGTCATCCGCTGGCCGATGACCGGCCGGTCAGTGTCGGGATTGACCTGGAACGCCAGCGGCTGGCCCCGGTTCGCGAGCGGGCGGATACGGTTATTGATACCTCGACCATGATAGTCAGTGATTTCCGGAAAACCATGCAACAGCGCTTCAGTCTGGCCGGAAAGCCGGCGATGCGGGTGTTTGTGCAGTCCTTTTCCTATCGAAATGGCCTGCCGCGTGATGCGGATCTGGTGTTTGACGTGCGTTTCCTGCGCAATCCGCACTATGATCCGGTGTTGCGTCCCGGCACGGGGCAGGACCGGGCGGTTCAGGATTATATCCGGACTGACCCCGGCTTCGATGATTTCTGGACGCGACTGACCGGGCTGCTGGAACTGCTGGCGCCCCGGTTCGAGGATGAGGGTAAAAGCTATCTGACGGTGGCTGTCGGTTGTACCGGTGGTCAGCATCGTTCCGTCTTTCTGGCGGAGGCGCTGGCCGGCTGGTTTGCCGAACGGGGTGTGACGGCTGAATTGCGCCACAGAGAGCTGAATCAACAGGGAGGCAACAAATGATCGGCATGGTACTGGTTACCCATGGCCGGCTGGCGGAAGAAATGATTTCTGCGCTGGAACATGTGGTGGGTGCGCAGGAACAGGTGGCACCGGTCTGTATCGGGCCGGATGATGATATGGAAGAACGCCGCGCGGAAATCCTCGAACGGGTCAAGGCAACGGACAGTGGTGAGGGTGTTGTCATCCTGACCGACATGTTTGGCGGCACACCCTCCAATCTGGCGATTTCGGTGATCGACCGGGCGAAGGTCGAGGTGATTGCGGGCGTCAATCTGCCGATGCTGATCAAGCTGGCGAGTGTACGGACAGAACAGTCACTGGAGGACGCAGTGACCAGCGCCCAGGAAGCCGGGCGCAAATATATCAATGTGGCCTCCCGCCTGCTGAACGGTGAGACATGACGGTGGCCCCCCAGCATCTGACAATCTGTAATGAACGCGGCCTGCATGCCCGTGCGGCGGCGAAGTTCGTCAAGACAGCGGAACAGTTTGAAGCCGAGCTGATTGTCTCGAAGGGTGATAATGAAGTCTCTGGCCGCTCGATCATGGGCCTGATGATGCTGGCAGCGGCAAAAGGCTGCCAGATTGAAATCCGGGCCGAAGGCACAGAGGCGGAAGCGGCGATGGCGGCAATCCGCGAACTTGTTGAAAACGCGTTTGGCGAGGAATAGGCAGGCAACGAGCCCTTCGGGCTTGCCAGCCACTGATGATGGAACTGACAGAACACAGAATTGACGGCGTCGGGGTCTCCCCCGGCATCGCCATTGGCACCGTCTGGATCAGCCATGCAGAGATGCTGCAGGCACCGGACCGGGCGATCCTGCCGGCAGAGACCGATGCCGAACTGCAGCGTTTTCGTGATGCGGTTGAAACCGGTTTGCGGCAGTTGCGGACATTGCGGCGCAAGGCTGCCCAGCTGCCCGGTGACGCGGCGGAAGAAACCGGCCTGTTGCTTGATGTCTATGCCCGTATGCTTCAGGGCTCCCGTCTGGTGCGCGGTGTCGAGCGCCGGATCACCAGCGATTTGCGCAATGCGGAAGGGGCGGTACAGTCGGAGATCCATGAGATAACCGGTGAGTTCCGGGCCATGGGTGATGCCTACCTGGCGGCCCGCGGTGACGATATTCTGGAAGTCGGCAGCCGGCTGATCCGTAATCTGACCAAGGATACGGGGATCGGTATTGAAGCAGCGCCGGAGGGCTCGGTCATTCTGTCCGAGGAAATGTCCCCGGCTGATACGGCCCTGTTGAACCCGGCGCGTATCCGGGGCTTTGCCGCCGTCCTGGGCGGGGCAGAGGGCCATACGGCGATTCTGGCCCGTTCGCTCGGGCTGCCGGCGGTGCTCGGCGCACCGGAGCTGCTGACCGCCGGACGCAATGGCGAGACCGTGATTATCGACGGGCGCCGGGGGCGGGTTATTCTGCGCCCGACCGCGGATACCCTGCGCCGCTACACGCAACTGCGCGAAGACCTGATTCGCCAGAACCGGATGCTCGAACGTCTGCGCGATGTCGATCCGAAAACATCCGACGGACATCGCATCGGGATCATGGCGAATGTTGAATTGCCGGGGGAAATGGCCGGCGTTCTGGCCGCAGGTGCGGAGGGTATCGGTCTGCTGCGCAGCGAGTTTCTGTTCATGAACCGTCCGAACATGCCCGACGAGAACGAACAGTATGAACAGCTGGCGGGGATGGTGAAGGCGATGAAGGGTCGTCCCGTTACCATTCGCACCCTGGATGCGGGTGGCGAGAAGCTGTCTTCGGCGCTGGGTGATGCCTATCTGCCGGGACAGAACCCGGCGCTCGGTATGCGCGCCATCCGTCTGCAACTGGCGAACCCGGCCTTGCTGGAAACCCAGCTGGCGGCAATCCTGCGGGCGGCGGTACATGGGCCGGTGCGGATTCTGCTGCCGATGGTGACCTCGTCGCGGGAAATCCGGCGGGTCCGGGAGATCATGAAGAAGGTCGTCACCCGGCTGAAACGCCGCAAGGTTGCCCTCCCCGACCCGTTGCCGCCGCTGGGCGCGATGATCGAAGTGCCGGGAGCTGCGCTGGCCGCAGATTCGCTCGCCAACGTCGTTGATTTCTTCGCCATCGGTTCAAATGACCTGACGCAATATACGCTGGCCATCGACCGCACCGACGAGCAGGTGGCCCATCTCTATGATCCCTGTCATCCGGCGGTGTTGCGGCTGATCCAGTTCACCACGGAAGCGGCATTGCGCAGCCGGATTCCGGTCTCGATCTGTGGCGAGCTTGCCGGTGATACGCGGTTCACGCCGTTGCTGCTCGGGCTTGGCCTGCGTGACCTGTCGATGTCCGCCCAATCCATCCCCCGGGTGAAACAGCGCATCCTCAATCTTGATCTTCATGCGGCAACCCGCCGGGCCCAGACCATCATGGAACAGAGCGATCAGGGTCGGATTGCCTCGCTGCTGGATGATTTCAACGAGGGCTCCTGCTAGCCGTTTTCGCCGCTGCACTTCAACTTTCTGTCGCCAGCGGAACAAATCTCTCCTTGATAAACATATAAACATTCCTTTATATCCTGTCGAAGATACACAGGACACCTGAATGGCTGGCAGCATGAAACCTGCCGGCTTTGACTTTATTCTGATGATGGAGCGTTCCCCCCATGAGTTTTACCGATTACAAGATCGCAGATATTTCCCTGGCCAACTGGGGCCGCAAGGAAATCGCCATCGCCGAAACCGAAATGCCGGGCCTGATGGCGCTGCGTGAGGAATTCGGCAAGGCACAGCCGCTGGCCGGTGCCCGTATCGCCGGTTGTCTGCATATGACGATTCAGACTGCCGTGCTGATCGAAACCCTGATTGACCTTGGTGCGACCGTGCGCTGGTCTTCCTGCAATATCTTCTCGACGCAGGATCAGGCCGCAGCGGCGATTGCGGCAAAGAATATTCCGGTTTTCGCCTGGAAGGGTGAGACCGAGGAAGAAGCAGAATGGTGCATCGAACAGACCATTCAGGGCCCGGACGGCTGGACACCGAACATGATTCTCGATGATGGCGGCGACCTGACCATCATGATGCATGAGAAGTTTCCGGAGCTGCTGAAGCAGGTCAAGGGCCTGTCGGAAGAAACCACCACCGGCGTTCATCGTCTGGTCGAGATGGAAAAGAAGGGCACGCTTGCGGTTCCTGCCATCAACGTGAATGACAGCGTGACCAAGTCGAAATTCGACAACAAATATGGCTGCCGCGAAAGTCTGGTGGATGCCATTCGCCGGGGTACCGACGTGATGCTGGCCGGCAAGGTTGCCTGTGTCGCCGGGTTCGGTGATGTGGGCAAGGGTTCCGCCGAATCCCTTCGCAACGGTGGTTGCCGCGTGATGGTCACCGAAGCCGATCCGATCTGCGCCCTGCAGGCGGCGATGGAAGGATATGAAGTCGTCACGATGGAAGATGCCGCAAAGCGGGCTGATATCTTCGTTACCGCGACGGGTAATATCGACGTCATCACCATCGATCATATGCGGGACATGAAGGACCGGGCGATTGTCTGCAATATCGGTCACTTCGATTCCGAAATCCAGATCGGAGCATTGCGCAATCATAAATGGGACAACATCAAGCCGCAGGTCGACGAAGTCGAATTCCCGGATGGCAAGCGGATCATCGTGCTGGCCGAAGGCCGTCTGGTGAACCTCGGCTGTGCGACCGGCCATCCGAGCTTCGTGATGAGTGCCTCCTTCACCAATCAGGTGCTGGCACAGATCGAACTCTGGCAGAACCATGCGAACTACGAACGCAAGGTCTATGTCCTGCCGAAGCATCTCGATGAGAAAGTCGCGGCGCTGCATCTCGAAAAACTCGGTGCGGTGCTGACCCGGCTGAATGCGGATCAGGCCGCCTATATCGGTGTTGAACAGCAGGGCCCGTTCAAGCCCGACGCCTACCGCTACTGATCGGTTATCCGTTCACGGAAAGCCGTCGCTCCGGATTGTCCG
Organism: Rhodospirillales bacterium; assembly: GCA_040219025.1. GTDB lineage: Bacteria > Pseudomonadota > Alphaproteobacteria > Rhodospirillales > HT1-32 > HT1-32. Next base: position 757,580 of record JAVJTE010000020.1, read on the forward strand.
GGGCGACGGTTTTTTTGTAGCCGGAAAATGAGTGGACTTTCTTCATCCTTCGAGACGGGACTTCGTCCCTCCTCAGGATGAGGAATAGATATCCAAGGGGACCACATCCTGAAGAATGGATATCCAAGGGGGGCCTCATCCTGAGGAATAGATATCCAAGGGGACCACATCCTGAAGAATGGATATCCAAGGGGACCTCATCCTGAGGAGCGGCATAGCCGCGTCTCGAAGGATGAAGATAACCCCGGTGGATAAAGGCCGGAGGCTGAAACCCGGGCTCAGGGAACCAGCTTGTAGCCGCCGGGCTCCGTCACCAGGATTTTTGCGTTCGACGGGTCGCTCTCGATCTTCTGGCGCAGGCGATAGACATGAGTCTCCAGCGTGTGGGTGGTGACCCCCGCGTTATATCCCCAGACTTCGTTCAGCAGCACGTCACGGCCGATCACCTTGTCACCGGCCCGGAACAGATATTTCAGGATTGCGGCCTCTTTCTCGGTCAGGCGGACCTTCTTGTTGGTGTCGCCAAGCAACAGCAGCTTTTGTGCCGGCTGGAAGCTGTAGGGGCCGATCTGGAAGACGGCATCCTCACTTTGTTCATGCTGGCGGATCTGTGCCCGCAGACGGGCCAGCAGGACACCCATGCGAAACGGCTTGGTGATATAGTCGTTGGCGCCGGCATCCAGTCCCAGAATGGTGTCGGCGTCTGTATCAGCCCCGGTCAGCATGATGATCGGTGATTTTACCCCGGCCTTGCGCATCAGCTTGCAGACGTCGCGGCCATCCATGTCCGGCAGGCCGACATCCAGCAGAATGATGTCGTGATAGTCGGCTTTCGCAACTTCCATGGCGGCAGCGGCTGTGTCGCAGACTTCAACCAGGAAGTCTTCATGCAACCGTAATTGCTCGGCTAGCGATTCCGTCAACGCCGGATCATCATCGACGACCAGTATCCGTTTGCCAGTGATCTGCCCTTGCACGCTCATTCCGGTACTCCATTCGGCTTGCCGACTGTTTATTTGTCTAGCCCCGGACAGACAGCACCGCAAGCCGCATCCTGCCACAAGGCGCTTGTGCATCACGCTGGAACCTCACATATCTGAACGATATTGTGATCGAATGAGTTCCTCCATGAACGCCGCCTGGTCTCTTGCTAGCCCCTACAGCCGCGTCAACCGCGCCATCGCCGAGCTGCGCCGGGGTGCCATCGTTCTGGTAACCGGTGCTGACGGCAGTGCGGCGCTGGTTCAGGCGGCGGAGTATGCCTCGGAAGAGAGCCTGGACAGCCTGCGGCATGTTGTTGGTAACGATCTGATGCTGGCGGTGACGGCCCGGCGGGCCGGTGTGCTGGGTCTGTCCGATGCCGAGACCGGCTCGATCGCGCTGTCGCTGCCGCGCGGCTTTCCGGCAAAGGCTGTGCGGGCCCTGGCTGATCCGGCGGCGGTGTTGCCCGGTGCGGTGGAGGCCCCGGCACGGGCAGTCCCGGGTGATGAGGACAGTTACTGGAACGGCGCTGTGGCGCTGGCTCGTGCAGCGCGTCTGCTGCCGGCGGCATTGCTCGCCCCCGGACCTGCGGGCAGCCTGCAGGGTGTTGCCAGTGATCGTGATCTGCTGCGGGTCTCGACCGCCGATGTCAGGGCGTTTCAGGCAACGGCAGGGGGTGATCTGACAGTGGTCGGGGACGCGGCAGTACCACTCATCGATGCCGAGGAGGCCCGTATCGTCGCCTTCCGGCCCGCTGACGGGGGCAAGGAACATCTCGCAATCGTGATCGGCGAGCCGCAACTCAACGAGCCGGTACTGATCAGGCTGCACAGCGAATGTTTCACCGGTGATCTGCTGGGCAGTCTGCGCTGTGATTGTGGCGACCAGCTTCGCGGCGCGATTGATGCCATCGCTTCTGCCGGGGCCGGTATCCTGCTGTACCTTGCCCAGGAAGGCCGGGGAATCGGCCTGATCAACAAGCTCCGGGCCTATGAGCTGCAGGACCGGGGCGCAGATACGGTTGAGGCGAATGAAATGCTGGGCTTTGACTCAGACGAGCGGATCTACCTGCCGGCGGCGGAGATGCTGCGATCGCTCGGGGTGCGTCAGGTGCGGCTGATGACAAATAACCCGCTGAAGGTGGAAGCCCTGCAGGAAGCAGGTGTCACGGTCGCTGAACGGGTGCCGCATATCTTTCCGTCAAACGACCACAACGCCTTCTATATCGACACCAAGGCGCGGAAGTCCGGCCATCTGTTCTGACCGGCGCTGGTGGAGGTTGCGTCCCGGTCAGTCGGGGCGGCGATAGCGGTTCTGCAGGGGATCGAAATCCGGAAATGAGCGGCTGAAGAATTCGACACGCTCCCGCGACTTTTCAATACGCCATTGCGGCCATTCATGTGCCGCCTGCGGTGCCATACCCGGCTCTACGTCGGTGCCCTGAAACTGCCCGGCCAGATCAACACCACCGAGGTCGTTCTCGACCGTCAGTGCACTGTCCTTGTCCAGCAGGGCGACGCCCAGCTTGCGGCCTTCATAGCCGCCGAAGAAATCTGTTCCCCTGATGCCGATGGTTGCGGCCTGGGTACGGAAGACCAGTTCCTTGTCCTGCATATCGGCGATCCGGCCGCTGATGGCGCGGAACGCACCGCGCAGCAGGGAGATCACGGCATTGCCGCGGCTTTCTGCCGGGATGAAGGAAAAGTCAGCAACCGAGGCGATGGTGCGGTCGCTGAGGATAATCCGGGTGTCATCTGTCAGCACCAGCTCAAGACGGGTTTCCGGACCGGTGGACAGGACTTCCGACAGAAAAACCTCGCTACCGGGATCAAGACTGCGGACCAGACCGTTTTTTGATGCGGTGGCATCACCTTCCAGCCGGGTGACAACGCCGACCGGATCTTCCGCCAGGGCGGCGACCGGTGACAAGGCAAGGGCGAAGGCGGCGATGATAAAACTGAAACGCATGACAATTCCTCGGTTGGAGAATCAGTCCTGGCGACAATGAACTGGCCCTGAAACTGACGGTTTGCGCCCGGCTTGGCAAGTATCAGTGGCCCGGTCTGCATCATCCTCCTCGACGGCGGCCCTGTCGGCGTGCATCTTCGCCCTCCCTCCGCTTTTCAGGTTGCCTGCCTTGGGTCTTCTCTTTGATATTATTTACGGTGTTTCGCTGCCAATCATGGTGATGATTGCGCTGGGCTGGTTTGCACAGCGCTGGCTGAAACTGGATCTGCCGACACTGGGCAGACTGCATTTGAACATCACCCTGCCCTGTTTCATCATTTTTCATCTGGCGACCACCGATGCGCCGCTGGCTTCGCTCGGGAATATTGCCTGGTTCACGATTGTGCAGTTTTTCGTGCTGTTCGCTATCGGCTGGATGGCGGGATACTGGCTGAAAACGGAGCAGCGACATATCCCCGTGATCGCCATCGCCATCGCCTTTCCGAATACCGGAAACTACGGCATTCCGCTGGTCGAGCTGGCGTTCGGGCCGACCTACATTGCCCCGCAGGCGGTGATCATGACGCTGCATTCCATTCTGATCATGTCTGTCGGCGTACTGGCGCTGACCGCCGGTGCCGGGGACTGGAAGGCATCAATGCGGGCTTCGGTCTCCAGCCCGGTCATTCCGGCGATTATCATCGGACTGGCGCTGAATGTGACAGATGTCGTCCTGCCGACCCCGCTGCTGTTTCCGCTGCAGATGATGGCCGGTGCCTTTGCGCCGCTGGCCCTGCTGATTCTGGGGGCCAGCCTGGCGACAGCGGATCGTCAGGATGTCTGGCGGCTGGCACCGCCGGTCATGATCCTGCGACTGCTGGTAGCCCCGTTGCTGACCTGGGGCGCCTGCATCCTGCTCGGCTTTGACCCGGTGATGACGGCCTTCCTGGTTGTGAATGCCTGTGGCCCGGTCGGGGTCATGCTGGTTATCGTTTGTTCAGCGCACGAGAACGGGCGCAATGTCGCCGCGATGAGCGTGTTCACGACGACACTGGTTGCCCCGTTCGTAGCGACGGTGGCGCTGTTTCTGCTGCGGACCTGACGGTCAGGCGGCCTTTCGCTCCGGCAGGGGTGTACGCCCGACGGTCAGTGCCAGATAGCCGATAAGCGCCGAGATCACCGAGCCGCCGAGCACGCCAAGCCGTACCGGTGCGGCATAAGCCGGATCGCTGAAGGCCAGCCCGCCGATGAACAGGCTCATGGTGAAGCCGATCCCGCACAATGCGCTGACGCCGTAAATCTGGCGCCAGTCCGCGCCTTCGGGCAGTTTGGCCAGCCCGGTTTTGACCGAAAGCCAGATGGACCCAAAGATACCGATCTGCTTGCCAACCAGCAGGCCGAGGGCAACGCCCAGCGTTACCGGGTGGGTCAGCACATCAAGGCCGAGGCCGGCGAAGGACACGCCCGCGTTGCAGAAGCCGAAAACCGGCAGAACCCCGTAGGCCACCCAGGGGTGGAGCTTGTGTTCGAGATAGCGCAGCGGCTCGTGGCCATCCTTTTCACTACCGCCGCCAAGCGGAATGAACATGGCCAGTGTGACGCCCGCCAGGGTGGCATGAACGCCGGATTTCAGCACCGCAACCCAGAGCACAAGGCCGATCAGGACATAGGGTGTCAGCTGCCGGACATTCATCCGGTTCAGCACCGCCAGACCGATGATCGAGATCGCAGCAATCAGAAGCGACAGCAGGGACAGGTCGGAGGTATAGAACAGGGCGATGATGATGATGGCACCGAGGTCATCGAAAATCGCAATGGCGGTCAGCAGAACCTTCAGCGAGAGCGGAGCCCGCGAGCCGACCAGGGCAAGGACACCAAGCGCGAAGGCAATATCCGTCGCGGCGGGGATGGCCCAGCCGCTGAGTGCTACCGGGTCGTCCCAGGCAATGAAGGCGTAGATACCGGCCGGTATTGCCATACCGCCAACCGCAGCAATCGCCGGTAACATGGCCTGGCTTCGGGTCGACAGTTCACCATCAAGGAATTCACGTTTGATTTCGAGACCGACAAGCAGGAAGAAGATCGCCATCAGCCCGTCATTGACGATCAGCAGAACATTCTTTTCGATCGCAAGCGGTCCGACGATGATAGAGAACGGTGCCAGCAGGATGGCATCGTAAAGCGGGCCCAGCCCGACATTTGCAATGACCAGTGCAACCGCTGATGCGGCAATCAGTACGATACCGCCGGCAGCTTCCAGCTGGAAGAATTCCTCGACCCGGCCCAGCACCTTCTTGGTTTTCACCATTCCCCTGTTCTCCTCTGTTTCCCGTCAGGTAGGTAATAAAATTATTTTATGCATCAAGTATTTACTCTGCATTTTATCAATGATTCTTCCAGCTGGCTCGTTGATAGTAGCGGAGTTCAGGTTCTTTTCCGCCGTGATGACTGGAACAAACGGACCTTTCAACGCATATTGCGCCGCACGTAATTTTTGCCATGTCCGAACCGGAGTCCGACCAAGATGCCTGATGCCACAACACCACCGATCCAGCGTGCCCTGATTTCCGTTTACGACAAGACCGGTCTCGTCGATTTCGGCCGGGCGCTGGCGGATATGGGTGTCCATATTCTCTCGACAGGCGGCTCCGCCAGAATGCTGGCAGATGCGGGGATACCGGTCACGGAAGTGTCTGACCATACCGGATTCCCGGAAATGCTGGATGGTCGTGTCAAAACGCTGCATCCGAAAATCCATGGTGGTCTGCTGGGTCTGCGCGACAACCGGGAGCACGGCAAAACCATGGCATCGCATGGCATAGCCCCGATCGACCTGCTGGTCTGCAATCTCTATCCCTTCGAGGAAACCCTGGCATCGGGTGCGGAATTCGATGACTGCATCGAACAGATCGATATCGGTGGCCCGGCGATGACCCGCTCCGCCTCAAAGAACCATCGCTCCGTCACCGTCATCAGCGATCCGGAGGATTACAATCTGGTGCTGGCGGAAATGAAGGCGAACAAGGGGGGAACCACAGCGGCAACGCGTCGCCGGCTGGCCGCCAAAGCCTTCACCCGGACCGCCGCCTATGATGCCGCGATTTCCGCCTGGCTGACCACACAGACCGAAGAAGACAGCGCGTTTCCGCAGGTGCTATCGGTTTCCGGTAACCTGCAGCAGACCCTGCGATATGGCGAGAACCCGCATCAGTCTGCTGCGCTCTATGCCGGACCGGAAAAACGCCCGGGTGTTGTGACGGCGACCCAGTTGCAGGGCAAGGAGCTTAGCTTCAACAACATCAACGACACGGATGCGGCTTATGAACTGGTCGCCGAATTTGGCGAGCCGGCGGTTGCCATCATCAAGCATGCCAACCCCTGCGGTGTTGCCGTCGCCTCCGAGACACGGGAAGCCTATCGCCGGGCGCTGGCCTGTGATCCGGTCAGTGCCTTCGGCGGCATCATTGCCCTGAACCGCCCGCTGTTTGCGGACACCGCCGAAGAAATTGCCAAACTTTTTGCGGAAGTGGTGATTGCGCCGGAAATCAACGAGGCGGCTCTGAAAATCCTGTCGGCAAAGAAGAACGTGCGCGTGCTGCAGGCCGGTGGTCTGCCGGACCCGGCGGCACCGGGCATGACCATTCGCACGGTCGCCGGCGGCTATCTGCTGCAGGGCCGCGACAATGGCCGTGTCGCCGAAGCTGATCTTCGGGTGGTGACAAAGCGCGCACCGGACAGTCGGGAGATGCGTGATCTGCTGATCGCATTCCGGATCTGCAAACATGTCAAATCGAACGCCATCGTCTATGTGAAGGATGGCGCGACAGTCGGTGTCGGGGCCGGGCAGATGAGCCGGGTTGATTCCGCCCGCATTGCCGTCATCAAGTCATCGGATGCAGCTGCGGCCGCCGGTGAGGCGGGCAGGCGCACAGATGGCTGTGTGGTCGCCTCCGATGCGTTCTTCCCGTTTGCTGACGGTCTGATGGCTGCCGTTGATGCCGGTGCGACAGCGGTGATCCAGCCGGGTGGATCGATGCGCGATGACGAGGTGATTGCCGCCGCCGATGAAGCCGGGATCGCGATGGTGATGACCGGCATGCGGCATTTCCGTCACTAGGCACGGGCATGCTGTTGCGGCTTGCCCCCAAATCACGCAGAGTCTGAGCCATGAATACCAGCGGACGCGACTATGAAAACCGGTTGAAGACGGCACTGGCTGCCGGGGCCACCACCGTTGGCGGCTGGGTCTGCAGCGGATCACCGGCCATGGCGGAAGCCATGGCGACGCTGGGGTTCGACTGGATCGCCGTGGATATGGAACATACCGCCACCGGTCTGGCCGCGGCGGAAGCGATTTTTGTGATTTGCGAGCGGTATGATGTTGCCCCGCTGGTGCGACTGCCGGAAGCGGATCCGATTTTTGCCCGCCGTCTTCTGGATATCGGGGCTCACGGCTTCATCGTTCCGCAGGTCGAAGATGCTGGGGCCTTGCAGGATTTCGCCGACCATCTGGTCTATCCCCCGGCGGGCAAGCGCGGGGTCTGCCTGTCACGGATGAACGCCTGGGGTGATGACTTTGACAGCTATCATCAGGGGTTTGCCCCGGTTATTGCCCCGCAGATCGAATCTGCCCGCGGTATTGCAGGTGTTGCGGCGATCGCCGGGCTGGACTGTGTCGATGCGGTCTTCCTCGGGCCGTATGACCTGTCAGCCGACCTCGGATGTGCCGGAGATTTTACCGCAGCCCCGTTCACAGCTGCCTGTGCGACATACCGGGAAGCCTGCTCGGCAACCGGCAAGGCAATGGGCATTCATCAGGTTGACCCGGATATCGGTGCGCTGAACGGCAGAATACAGGAAGGCTATCGTTTTATCGCCTACGGCACGGACACGGTTGCCGCCCGCAAGGCGCTGGGTGGCCTTCGCGATATCGCCGAACGCAGCTAGGGCCGTCGTCCGCCACCGGCTGCCCGCATGGCCTCATGCAGTCTTTCAACCGGGATGCCGAGCTTTTGGGCGGCACTGTCGAAATCCGGAGGGGGCGGGCCCAGTGCACGGCGCAGGGTCTCGCCATCAATCCCCAGCATCTCGCCAGCCTTGTTGAAGTCCGGCGGCCCGCCGGGGCGGCCACCACCACCGCCACCCGGCTGGCGTTCGCCTGAACCTCTGGCGGTTCCGCCCGGACCCATTTTGACAAAGCTGCGATCCCGCTCGCCCTTCAGACAGCGGGGTATGACGGGCCAGTCACGGGTCAGATAATAGGCATAGGTACCGTTCGGAAAGTCGGGTGTGACGGTCTGGCGACCACTGCATTCATCCAGTGTTCCGAGCCCGGCGACATATTCGTAATCTTCAATGAAGCTGCCATCATAGCGGCCGCCCGGCCCGCCGGGTCGCGAGCCCTGCTTTACCCGCCAGCTGGGCGTCAGGTCAGCCACTGGTGAGGAAGGGTCCTTCGGGTCGCTGTATCCGTAACGCAGGTAGACCGGAAAACCGTCAGCCGCATAGGCGATCAGTTTCGAGTGCCGGTCCGGGGTCACATCCTCCACCAGTCCGGTCGGAATGCCATGATAGTGGTAGGTTCCGTTCGGCTGCACATGCGCATTATGCTTGTCGAGCCCAAGGTCGATGGAGGGCGAGAGAGGTTCGTACTGCCAGCCGGAATTCCGGTCACGCTGCCACCATTCAGCCGCCGATGGATCAAAGGGTACGCCATTTGTGGCAATGGCAAAGACGTTCATGCCAACGCTGGTCAGCCGGCCCGTCAGTTCCGGGCGCAGGGGCACGCGAAAGGAGAGGGACTGCTCGGCAATAGCGTTGGGATTGCGCCGGTTGGGGAAGTTGCCGGGTGAATGATCGGGTATCGCGTTCGATGTGATATAGCGATAGTCGCTGTCGGTTCTGACGGACACCTTGTTGTCGGGCAATCCGAAAAATGCCTGTAGGCCGGCCTGCGCGAACAGGGCAATGCTGGCAGTGAAGACCGCAGCGCCTGCCCATGCCTTATACCCGGATGATTTCATCACCTGATTCCCTGATAACCTGCGACAGGATGTTATCGCAGTCCTGAGGGATATGGCTACTGTTTTGACAGGGAGCGAAGGCCGGAAACCGGGGCCGGGGGGGCCTCAGAACGGTGACTTCAGCAGTCCGACTTCCTGATAGAATTTCCGTGCGCCCGGATGCAGGGGAATGCCGACCCCGTTCAGGGCGGCTTTCAGACGGATCTGGGCACCGCGCGGATGGTTCTTTTCGAGTTTCTTGCGGCTGGTCTCATGCCAGAGTGCCCGGGTGATGCCATAGACCAGTTTCTCCTCCATATCTTCCTGGACGATCAGCTGGGCAGAGACATTCAGGGTCAGTGTCGCCGGAATTCCGGGGTAATAATCAGCCGGGATGACGCCGCCGGTAATGAAACTGTATTTGGTGATCAGTTCGTCAAAATCATCCCAGGTCAGCGGCACCAGGCGGATTTTTATGCGCTGTGCCAGGCCGGAAATCGAGGCATCCGGATACCCGGTGACAAAGAACGCCGCATCCAGTGCCCCGGCGGCAAGTGAGTCGGCGGCGGCACCGGGCTTCATGTAATAGGCGGTGAAGTCGCCTTTCATGATGCCGCGTTCAGCAAGAACAACATCAGCCATCACCGGGGTGCCGGACCCCAGTTCACCAACGGCGACCCGCCGGCCGGCGAGATCGCCCAGTTCTTCGATGTCGGAATCGGCAGGCACGACAAGATGTACCGCCTGCGGATAGAGTGCACCGATCGCCCGCAGGGACCGTATCGGTGGTTGTCCCTTGTAGGGACCAAGGCCGTAATAGGCCCAGAAGGCAACGTCACCCTGCACCAGTGCCAGATCAAAATTCTTTGCCTGAATCTCGGCGATATTCTCGACCGACCCCTCGCTGGAGGTGGCGGTTACGATAACACCGGGGACGCCGCAGCTGCCGCCGCGTTCGCAGTCCCGCGACCCGGGAGGGTTGGAGAAGATACCGGCCAGCAATCCGCCGAGTGGAAAGACAGTACCACTGGCCGAGCCGGTGCCCATATGCAGAAAAGTGAGGGTGGCCGAACTTGCCGTCGTTGCGCCGATGACCACAGCCAGCGCCACGGCGATCCGGATTGCGACGGGGAAGCGGCGCTTGAACATGCCTGTCCTGAAACCAGAGGGAGTTGTAACCTGTCAGCAGGCTACGCCCGAACCGGTTGAAAGGCAAAGATATTCAGGAACTTTCTCAGGGTCGCACCGGTCAGTTCTCAGCGGGCGATGCGGCTGTGGCCTCAGGCTTTGCGGCTCGCCAGTTCCTGCGCGGCCCATTCCCGGAAGGCGGGTGTGACCTGCTTCCAGACACTGTTCCAGTCACCGGGCCGGGGCTGGCGAAACAGCCGCATCGTCGGATACCAGGGACAGTCGTCACGATCCAGCAGCCAGCGCCAGTCGGCATTATGGATCAGCAGGCACCAGGTCTTTGCCCCGACCGCGCCGGCCAGATGGGCGGGCGCCGAATCGATGGTGATGACAAGGTCCAGCTGCGACATGAAAGCGGCGGAATCCGCAAAATCCTCGATCAGCGGATCAAGGTCGGTAATCAGGGTCTCGGCACCGAGCCTGACGATATCATCTTTTCGCCCGCCTTTCTGGAAGCTGTAGAAGGCAACGCCCGGTATATCCATGATCTCGATGAAATGTTCGAGGCCACAGGAACGGTCCTTCGGCGTGGTCTTGCCGGCCCAGACGATGCCGACTTTCAGCTTCGCACCATTAACCGCAGGCAGTTTCTTGCCGTGGATTTCGGGTGGGCCGAGATAGGGGACAGTGCGGGGCAGGGTCTCCATCGTCACGCCGAACATCTTCGGCAGCGACAGCAACGGGTAGTAGACGTCACATTGGGGCGGCTTCTGCGCCTTGATCAGCATCTCGTCGACACCCTCGACGGTGGCCAGCAGCCGCAGCAGGCCGGTCTGGCATTCAACGATCACCCGGCCCGCGCCGCGCTGTTTCACCAGCGGAATGAACCGGGCCCATTCGATCATGTCGCCATAGCCCTGTTCGGCATGGAGCAGGATTGACTTGCCGCCGAGGTCCTTGCCGTCCCAGACCGGCATGTCGAATTTGCGTGGCGGGCTGCGGTCCAGTTTCCAGCGCCATTCATAATGATCAAACCCGCGCTTGTAATCACCGGTCAGCAGCCAGGTCAGCGCCCGGTCCCACAGGCAGTCGAAATAGTTGTCCCGCATCGCGATGGCGCGGTTGAAACAATCCATCGCTTCGCGGATCCGGCCAAGATCGCGCAGCACCAGACCGAGATTGTAGATGCCTTCCGGCGCGTCACCCTTCAGCTCGACGGCCTTGCGGTGAGCCGTACAGGCTTCCTCAAGGCGGCCAACCTCGCGCAGGGCATTTCCCATGTTCGACCAGGCACCGGGATTGTTCGGACGCAATGCGAGGGAACGCTTGTAGCAGGCTACGGCTGCTTCAAACTTTCCCTGGGCGCGGAGTGCCACCCCCATATTGTTCAGGGCGTCGGCAAAATCCGGTTTCAGGCGCAGCGTCTCTGCATAGCCGGCAACGGCGGCATCCATGTGACCTTTCTTGTGGTCATCGGCGGCCTGCGCGAACATCCGGATATGCGGCGGCTGGGTCGAAAGATCGACTTTTGCTGCCGGCTGCATGTTGGTATCGCCATTCATATCCGGATTAACCGTTGCCTGTGCCCGACCGTCAATAGGCTGCGTAGGATTTCTCTTCCACAAGGCCGGAGCCGAGCAGGATATTGATCTGCTTCTTCACCTCCGCCCGGCGGTCATTGGTGCGATAGACGGCACGCGCCAGCCGGATGAAGGTCTCGCCGAAGTCACCGTTGCGTTCGCAATCGCGAATATCGTCCTCGATCACCCAGAGTTCTTCATTGATTGATTTCAGGCTGGCGGTCAGGTCGGCCAGCTGACCGGACGCGGCAATATGCCGGTCCCGTGTCGCGGCCAGCGTCGCCAGTTCTGTCCGGACATTGGCCAGCTTTGCCGGATCCGGGATGCGCTCCGACTTGATCTCGAGAATCGTGATCTTGTCGATCAGCTCACCGGGGGCGATGGGAGCGGAGAGAGTGATTGCGGGCATGGCAGGGCTGCTTCTCAGGGTTTCTGAACTGCCGGGAAAATGGTCGAACAAAGGCCGGAAAGCAATATCTGCCATCGGATCATTGCGCTGAATCAATGTGGCGCGGCGATGACAAGTTGATACTGGGACGTTGTGAACCTGCGGCAACCGTTCCGGCAGAAGGGCGGCAGCCGACCGTTCTGGAGGAAAAACAGGGTGACAGTAATGCAGGATGTTCTGCAGGGATTGCGAAAAGACCATCGTGATATTCTGCGATTGCTGGATGCTTTCGCCCGCGAACTGAGTCTGCTCGATGCGGATGGCGAACCTGATTATGCATTGCTGGAGGATATCCTGCGCTACAGCCTGGACTATCCGGATCAGACCCATCACCGGACCGAGGAATACCTTCTTCAGGAGCTGTTGCAGGAATATCCGGATGTCAGGGATATTCTTTGCACCCTGCGTGGCGAGCATGAAGATCTGCGCTCGGCTGCTCTGGATATCCTTGATCTGCTCCGGCATATTCTTGACGGACAGATCGTCGACAAGATGGTTTTTTCCCGCAACTGTCGCGGTTTCATTGAAAACTATGTGCAGCATATTCGCAGGGAAGAAGCTCTGGTCTTTCCACTGGTCGAGGATGTTCTGTCCGCGTGCGAGAACTTCAACATTCCGCGGGTGACGGCAGAAAACCCTGCATCAGACGAGGTTCCGGATTCTGTGCGGGCGCGTCTCAGGCTTGTTGTGACCGAGCCCGACTAATTCTGTGAGGTCGCAGGCTCCGGAGTTTCGAGCAGCGATTGTGCGGGACTCATGACCCGCAGCGGGGGCAGACCAAACGTGACGGTGGTGCCAACGCCGACCTTGCTTCTGATTATGATGGTTCCGCCATGCGCCTCGATGATCGCCCGGGAGAGCGCCAGTCCGAGCCCGACACCGCCTTCGTTGGCGACAAAGGCACTGTTTCCCGCCTGCCGGAAGGGCTGCATGAGGTTATCAATGTCCTGCCCGTCGATACCGGTACCGGTGTCTGCGATGCTGACCTGAATGGTGCCGTCTTTCATACGTTGCAGGGAGGTTGTGATCGTTCCGCCCTTCATGGTGAATTTCACTGAATTGGACAGCAGGTTCAGGGCAATCTGTGCGATGCCGCGCCTGTCGCCGATCACAATCACCGGTCGTTCTGTCCCCTCGGTGATGAATGTCAGATGGCTGCTTTTTTCCCACGCATTGACGACCCTGACCGTCTCGGTCAGTACCGCTGCCAGATCAAAACGGGACTCATTCAGCGCCTGTTCTCCGAGTTCAATTTTCGAGATATCGAGAATATCATTGATCAGGGACAGGAGATGATTTCCGCTGGCATTGATATCCTTGGCATATTCCAGGTATTTGGGATGTTCCAGCGGTCCGAGGTCACCCCGGATCATGACCTGTGTCAGCCCCTGAATGGCATTCAGGGGCGTCCGGAGTTCGTGACTCATATTGGCCAGAAAGGTCGTTTTGGCCCGTTCTGCCTCAAGGGCGCGAAGGCGTGCCTGGTCCAGTTCGGCGTTTTGTTGTCTTAGCCGGCGCATGAGCAGAACAACGCCGCCGAGAGGTATGATCAGGACCAGAACGGTCAGTCCTGATATCTGGAGACCGTAGAGTGTAAAGCTGCGGGTGATGCCGGTCCTGAATTCAGACATATCGACATAGACTTCGACAATGGCGACCCGGCGTCCGTCGCGAATTACCGGAACATAGGTTTCGGCATAGAGGTCCGGGCGGTTCGGTTTGCTGGTGCCGTCGACCAGCGTCACATAGGACTGCCCGGTGGCGAGAACGCTGACCGCCGGTTCGTTATGATCCAGCAGTTTGCTTTCCTGCTTTTCCGGCTTGCTGAGATCGTCAGAGACAAGCGACAGATTGCCCGACGCATCAAACAGCTTGAAGCGAAATATCCGCCCCATCTTCCTGACACTTTCCAGCAGGGCGCGGTCTGCGTCATTCATCTGACCAGTTTCGGCAATCTGCCCGATATCCGGTAACTGTCCGGCAATCAGTGTCGCTGCAGACAGGGATTCATGCTCTGCCTGCTCCTTTATCAGATTCTCCGCGATCCTCCCCATCAGGATGACGCCCAGGGACGAGAGGATGATCAGGCCGCAGATACTGCCAAACAGAATCATCCGGGCACTGATTTTCATCGTTCCCGGTATCGCAGACTTGCATGTTCTGATCTGTTTCGAGCCGTATTTCATACGACTTTATGCGGTAATCCGTTTCAGTGCGAAACTGTGGATAGTTCGTATTTCACCGGGTCGGCTGCAATAGCCGCAAGACGTTCTCCGGCGGGCGGCCCATCACCGCCTGATCGCCTTTGACGACAATGGGTCGTTCCATGATGGCCGGATTGGCCACGATGGCGTCAATGATCTGGGCGTCCGACAGGGCTGCCGGGTCAATACCGGCTTCCCGGGTTTCCTTGCGACGCAGAATCTCGGCGGGTTTCATGCCCAGCTTTGTCAGAATATCACCGAGTTCGGCGGCAGTCGGGGGTGTCCTGAGATATTCGACGATCTCCGGCTCGATATCGTTTTCCGCCAGCAGGGCCAGGGTCTGGCGGGATTTGCTGCAGCGGGGGTTGTGATAAATGACGGTCATCCTGTTGCGCTCTCCATTGTCGGTCATTCAGTCAGATCATCTTCAGTTTCGGCGTCGATGATCCATTTCGCAACCTCATAGGAAAACCCCCGGCGGGCAAGGCGGGCCATCTCCCGGTGGCGCTGACCGGCATCAGCGGGTTTGCGCCGGAACGGACCCAGCCGGCTGCGGCGGGCATAGGCAACGGCGGCTGCGCGGTCCATATCCGGGATGGTCTCGATCTCCGGCGTTTCTGTCAGCAGATGCCGGATGGCCTCTTCGATATGTTCAGCCGCCAGCCCCTGCTGTGTCAGCCGCCCGCGGATGGCACCCGCACTGGCACCGCGCCGGAACAGGGCGGCGGTGCGGCCACGGGCAAAAGCGGCGTCGTCCAGAATGCCGAGCCGGACATACCGGCTGACGATCTCGTCGGCTATGCGGGCACCTTCCTCCGGGTCTGTGCCATGCGCGTGGGCTGATCGCAGGACACGACGATTGAGAACGCGCCGCAGTTGTTCGGCAGAGCTGGCATAGCGGGCAACATAGCGTTCGGCGGCACGGCGAAGGGCCTCCGCATTGGCGAGAGGCGGTGTCTTGCCCCGTTGCCTGCCTGCCACGGGGTCAGTTTCCGGCGCTGTGCAGCTCACCCTGAGCCTGACGGATGATCTGGAAGGCGGAAGACAGGAACAGGCAGGCCATGATTGCGGCTACAACAAGGTCGGGCCATGCGGTGCCGGTTACGACAACCAGTCCGGCAGCGGCAACCACAGCAATGTTTCCGATTGCATCATTGCGGCTGCAGAGCCAGACCGAACGGACATTGGAATCGCCATCGCGATAGTTCATCAGAATCAGCACGCTTGCCAGATTGGCAGCCAGTGCCAGGCCGCCGATCCAGCCCATGATGGCGGCTTCCGGCAGGCCGAGAATGAAAACCTGCCAGACGGTGGACCCGAATACCCAGAGGCCCAGCAGCGCCAGGCTGATACCCTTTATCATTGCCGCGGTGGCCCGGGTCTTCAGGGGTTTCCCGAGGACGATGAAGCTCAGGAAATAGGTGGCGGCATCACCGGCAAAATCCAGCGCATCAGCCTGCATCGCCTGTGAATTGGCTATCCGCCCGGCGGTCATTTCGACAACGAACATGATCGCATTGATGATGATGACAGCCCAGAGTGCCCGGCGAAACCCGTCCGACATTCCGTCAAAAACTTCAGGATGGTCATGGTGGCAGCAGCCGCTCACAGGGTTCGTCTCCGGTTTGAATGATGTTCCATCACATCCTACCTAATACCTGTAGTAACTATAGCTTCAAGAGGATTTGATGAATTTTTCCATTGGTGAGGCAGCCCGTACTGCAGGATGCAAGGTTCAGACGATCCGCTATTACGAACAGATCGGACTGGTATCAGCGGTGGCGCGGACAGCCGGAAATCAGCGGGTTTATTCCGACGAATCGGTCAGCCGGCTGGCATTCATCCGGCATGCCCGTGCGCTGGGTTTTTCGCTTGATGATGTAAGGCAGATGCTCAGCCTTGCCGACAAGCCCGCGCAGTCCTGCGAGGATATCGACGCGATAGCCCGCGAGCGGCTGCAGGAGGTCAATAACCGTATCCGTTTACTGACCAGCCTGAAGACCGAACTGGAACATATGATCAGCGCCTGCGCCGGCGGCAAGATCGCCGATTGCCGTATCGTACAGGCCCTGAGCGATCACGAACACTGCGATGACGACCATCTGCCGGCAACCTGATACCGTCTGTGCCGGGTTTACTGGTCGCCCCAGACGGCCCGGGCAATTTCCAGGCAGCGACCAAGTTTTCGCCACTGGTCGTCGAAGCCGAGATCGTTGCCGTGGGCGGTGGAGGAAAAGCCGCACTGATGGCTGAGCGCGCATTGCCCGAGATCGACATAGGCGGCGGCCTCGTCAATGCGCTTGCGGATGGCATCGACCGGTTCGACATTCGCTGTCTTGGAACTCATCAGACCGAGCACCACGGATTTGTCCTTCGGCATGAACCGTAACGGGGCAAAATCGCCGGATCGCTCATCGTCATATTCCAGGAAGAAGGCATCGACGGCCATCTCGTTAAACAGGATCTCGGCCACCGGCTCATAGCCACCCTGCGCGACCCAGGCGCTTTTGAAATTGCCCCGGCAGAGATGCGTGGCCACCACCATATCTGCCGGTTTGTCGCGGATGGCTTCATTGATCATCCGGCAGTAAAGCCGGGTCAGGTCGTCCGGGTCGTACCCGCGCGCCTTTGTCGCCGCGCGGATCTGCGGATCACAAAGATAGGCGAGATTGGTGTCGTCGAGCTGCAGATAGCGGCAGCCGCGCCCGGCCAGATCCGCAATTTCGTCACGATAGGCAGCGGCCAGATCAGTGTAGAAATCTTCCATATCCGGATAGATGTCCGTCGAGATGGCTTCACGCCCGCCCCGGAAATGCAGCATGGAGGGTGAGGGAATACTGACTTTCGGTGTCCGGCTTGTCCCGGCGGCAAGAAAGTCAAAGTCGGCCCCCTGAATCGGGGCGGCATGCCGGATCCTGGAGGTTATATGCATGGTTGGCGGGCGGAAGCCGACCTCGGTCCCGTCATCTTTACGGAATTTCGCGGCGAATTCGCCATAGGTGACTTCGACACCATCCAGCCGCTCCAGGAAATCGATATGGAAAAAGGTGCGCCGGAACTCGCCGTCGGTGATGCCCTGCAGGCCTGCTGCTTCCTGCTGTTTTACCACCTCTGCGATGCAGCGGTCTTCGATGGCCCGGAGTGCGGCATCATCAATTTTGCCGTCTGCATGTTGCTGTCGGGCGTCGACCAGTTCAGTTGGTCGCAGAAAACTGCCGACATGGTCGGCGCGAAAAGGAGGTGTGCTGGTCATGACCGTTTCTTCTCCCGGAAGCCTGTTTGTTGTATAGTCTGACGTGCCGGGCGCAGGCAGACAAGTCAGGCTCTATACCGGGCTTGTCCCACAGGACGGAGAATCTGGATGCCTTATGTGAAGCGAGACCGGAACGGGGACATCATTGCGGCCTATCGAAGCGACGCAGACAGATCGGGGGAAGAGGTCTCCGCCTACAATCCGGAACTCGACCGGTTTCTCGGGCGGGCAGAGGTGCTTGATCCGGACTGGCACAAGTCGGATGTCGAACTGTCGCGGGTGATCGAGGATCTGGTCACAGTGCTGCTGGAAAAGGGTGTCATTGATTTTAACGATCTTCCGGAGGCCGCCCGGACAAAATTTCTGGAGCGTGAAGAGAAACGCGGTCAGCAGGTCTTCTCCCAGTATGCGGATGTCGGATTCAACTGGGCTGCGCTGCAGGCGCAGGAGTTTCGTGACGAAGACTGATTGCAGGGGCCGGCTCCGGGCCCGGTCAGTTGGGCAGATTCGTGAAACATCCATCATTCAAGGCACTTGGTCTCTCATGGAATCTGGATTAGTCTGCCGGCGCTGCGGTGCAGCATAACAGTTCCTGATAGGGTGGGGCCCTGCAGATGGCGATAGAAGTGGTGACAACCCGCGTCGGGTTGCGTGAGCGTGTTGCCGGCTGGCGGGCAAAGGGCGAGACGGTCGCGCTGGTGCCGACGATGGGTTTCCTGCATGACGGGCATCTGTCCCTCGTCGATATCGTCAAGGCCAGGGCAGACCGTGTGGTGGCCAGCCTGTTCGTCAATCCGACCCAGTTCAGCCCGAGCGAGGACCTCGCCACCTATCCCCGTGACGAGGAAGGCGATCTTGCCAAATTTGCCTCGCATGGCGTTGATGCGGTCTATATCCCGGATGTCAGCGAAATGTATCCGTCAGGATTTGCGACCTCGGTCGCGGTGTCCGGATTCGGCGAAGGTCTCTGCGCCGAGACCCGCCCGGTGTTCTTTCAGGGTGTGGCGACGGTCGTGTCGAAGCTGCTTATCCAGTGCTGGCCGGATTATGCGATTTTTGGCGAGAAAGATTACCAGCAGCTTTGTGTGATCCGGCGAATGGCGCTGGATCTGGATATTCCGACCGAGATTCTGGCCGGACCGACCGTGCGCGAGGCGGATGGTCTGGCGATGTCGTCGCGCAATGCCTACCTGACCCCGCAGGAGCGGACGATTGCCCCGATACTGGCCCGGGAACTGCTGAAAGCCGCCGTAAACCCGACCCGCCCGGCAATAGCAGCAGCAGGCACGGCGATCCTGGATGCCGGGTTCCGCAGCATCGACTATGTCGAGCTGCGGGACGCGGAAACCCTGCAGCCGGTGACGGCGCCGGTGGCTCGCCCGGCCCGTCTTCTGGCTGCTGCCTGGCTTGGCAAGGCGCGGCTTATTGATAATGTTGCGGTCGCCCCTGTCACATAACCGGCGGAAAGAGTCAGAATGCGGCTGAATGTGCGTTGACAGTGGGTGGTCGGTGGCTATATTGCCGCCCTCCGGCGCGGAAGGCTTTCGCGCCTGTTTTGTGTTTCATGAAGTGGTTGGTACGATGTTCGCAGTCATAAAGACCGGCGGTAAGCAGTACCGGGTCGCAGAGAACGATGTGATCCGTGTAGAAAAGCTTGCCGGTGCAGCCGGCGATGCCGTGCAGTTTGATAATGTCCTGATGATCGGTGACAAGGTCGGTGCTCCTCAGGTCGAGGGTGCGCTGGTTTCCGGCGAAGTGCTGGAGCAGACCCGCAACGACAAGATCATTATCCTGCGCAAGAAGCGCCGCAAGAATCACCGCCGCAAGGCCGGTCACCGCCAGGACGTTACCGTCGTGCGCATCACCGGGCTGAGCGCCGATGGCAAACCGGCCGCCAAGAAGAAGGCAGCGCCGAAAAAGAAAGCTGAAGAAGTGGCTGCGGCTGCTCCGGCTGAAGAAGCGGAAAGCAAGGAATAAGTTATGGCACATAAGAAATCCGGTGGTAGTTCACGTAACGGTCGCGACTCAGCAGGCCGTCGTCTCGGTGTGAAAAAGTATGGCGGCGAAGTCGTCATTCCGGGCAACATCATCGTGCGCCAGCGCGGCACCAAGTTTTATCCGGGCGACAATGTTGGCATGGGCAAGGATCACACCCTGTTCGCCACCGTTGAAGGTCAGGTGAAGTTTCAGACCAAACGCGGCAAGCGCACCTATGTTTCGGTGGAGCAGCCGGCGTAATCAATCACCCCAAGGGTGTTTGAACCAGGGGGAATGGCCAGCGCCGTTCCCCCTTTTTCTTTTCTGAGTGACAGGATGACGACGTGAAATTCCTCGACGAAGCGAAGGTCTTCATCAAGTCCGGCGATGGCGGTGCCGGATGCGTCAGTTTCCGGCGGGAAGCGAACGTGCCGATGGGCGGGCCGGATGGCGGCAATGGCGGTCGCGGCGGCGATGTCATCGCGGAATGTGTCGATGACCTGAACACGCTGATCGATTATCGCTATCAGCAGCATTTCAAGGCAAAACGCGGCCATCACGGTATGGGCAAGCAGCGCACGGGAGGCTCCGGTGCGGATATTATCCTGCGCCTGCCGGTGGGCACCCAGATTCTGGGTGAAGACAAGGAGACCCTGCTGGCAGACCTGACCGAGCCGGGTCAGCGGGTGGTCCTGCTGAGCGGCGGTGATGGCGGTCATGGCAACATGCATTTCAAGACCTCCACCAACCGTGCTCCCCGCCGCTTTGACGAGGGCTGGCCGGGTGAGGAAATGTGGATCTGGCTGCGTCTCAAACTGATTGCGGATGCCGGTCTGGTCGGTCTGCCGAATGCCGGAAAGTCGACCTTTCTGGCGGCAACATCCGCCGCCCGCCCGAAGATTGCCGATTATCCCTTCACCACCCTGCATCCGAATCTGGGTGTTGCACAGATTGACGAGCGGACCTTTGTCATTGCCGATATCCCCGGCCTGATCGAGGGCGCGCATGAGGGGGTGGGTCTTGGTGTCCGCTTCCTCGGTCATGTTGAACGCTGCCGGGTTCTGCTGCATCTGGTTGACGGCACGCAGGACGATGTCGCCGGGGCCTGGCGGACCATCCGTACCGAGCTGGAAGCCTATGGCGGTGAACTGGCTGAAAAGGCTGAAATTGTCGGGCTGAACAAGATCGATGCCCTGACGGAGGAAGATATCGCCGAACGCAAGGCTGAACTGGAAGCCGCCTGCGGTCAGGAGGTCATGCTGCTGTCCGGTGTTTCCGGTGCGGGCGTCCGCAATGTGCTGGCTGCGCTCTGGCACAGGATTGCCGAAGGCAGGGCCGAGGAAGCCCGGGAAGGCGAGGATGAAGAGGAGTACCGCCCGTGAGCGTGGCAGCGCAGCAACTGGCCGACGGGCGGCTGATCGTCGTCAAGGTCGGCTCGACACTGGTTGTTGATGAGGCGACCGGCGACATTCGCCGCGACTGGCTGATGGCGCTGGCTGATGATGTTGCCATGCTGCGGGCACGTGGCCAGCAGGTGGTCATTGTTTCTTCCGGTGCCATCGCCGCCGGGCGTCGTCGTCTCGGCTTCAGATCCCGCACCCTGCGGCTGGAGGAAAATCAGGCATCGGCCGCGGTTGGCATGATCCGGATTGCGCATGCCTTTCAGGATGCCCTCGGACGCCATGACATCCCTGTAGCTCAGGCGCTGCTGACCCTGGAAGACAGTGAAACCCGCCGTCGCTACCTCAATGCGCGCTCGACCTTCACCACATTGCTGGAGCTGGGCGCGGTTCCCCTGATCAATGAGAATGATACGGTTGCGACCGATGAAATCCGGTTCGGTGACAATGACCGCCTGAGCGCTCGCGTCGCCGCGATGATCAGCGCCGATACGCTGGTCCTGTTGTCGGATATCGACGGGCTGTATACGGCGGATCCCCGGATTGACCCGGCGGCAGAATTCGTGCCCGTCGTCACCTCAATTACAGGACAGATCGAAGCGTCAGCCGGGGCAACGCAGACCGATTATGGCACAGGTGGCATGAAGACCAAGATAGCTGCCGCCCGGATTGCCCTGGGTGGCGGCTGCCGCATGGCGATTGCACAGGGGCGTCTGAACAATCCCCTGCGGCGGCTGGATGAAACCGGGCGGGCGACATGGTTCGTACCGGAAGACGGTCCGAAAGCGGCCCGCAAGCAATGGATACTGGGCAGCCTTGCCGGCAGCGGCGGGCTGACCATTGATGCGGGCGCCCTGAAAGCGCTGCAGTCCGGTCGCAGTCTGCTGCCGGCAGGGGTTACCGCAATCGACGGCGACTTTGACCGTGGTGATGCAATCACCGTCTGCGACCCGGCAGGGCGGGTTATTGCCCGCGGTCTCAGTGCCTATTCCAGTGCCGATGCCCGGTTACTGGCTGGCCGCAAGAGCAGTGAAATCGAGGCGCTTCTCGGCTATCGTGGCCGCGACGAGCTGATCCATCGTGATGATCTGGTGATGACATGACCGAGAAAATCAATGTCGATGCGGTGATGACCGACATCGGCAAGCGGGCAAAAGCGGCAGCCCACGGACTGGGTATCGCTGATACGGAGGCCAAGAACAGGGCTCTGACTCTGGCTGCGGCTGAGCTTCGTGCCCGCCTTGATGACCTGCTGGCAGCAAATCAGCTGGATATGACCGCAGCCGAGGAAAAAGGGCTCAGCAAGGCAATGCTCGACCGGCTGCTGCTGACCGGTGACCGGGTCGAGGCGATGGCCAGGGGGCTGGAGGATATTGCAGCGCTTGATGATCCGGTTGGCACGACCCTGGCACAGTGGCAGCGTCCCAGCGGGCTGGATATCTCCCGGGTGCGGGTGCCGCTAGGTGTCATCGGCGTGATTTATGAATCGCGGCCTAACGTTACGGCTGATGCGGGCGCACTTTGTCTGAAAGCCGGCAATGCGTCGATCCTGCGTGGCGGATCAGAGAGTTACCATTCCTCGCGGGCCATTCACGACTGCCTGCTGGCCGGTCTGGCCGGGGCCGGTTTGCCGTCCGATGCAATTCAGATGGTTCCGACCACCGACCGGGCGGCGGTCGGCGCGCTGTTGCGGATGGCGGAATATGTTGATGTTATCGTCCCGCGCGGCGGCAAGTCGCTGATCCAGCGGGTGATGGATGATGCCCGGGTGCCGGTGTTCGCCCATCTGGAAGGACTCTGTCATACCTATATTCACGGGCAGTCCGATATCGCCATGGCGCGGTCGATTGCCTTCAATGCAAAAATGCGGCGCACGGGGATCTGCGGGTCAACGGAAACACTGGTTGCTGATCGTTCTGTTGCTGAAAGCCATCTCGCACCGGTCATTGATGATCTTATCCGGGCGGGTTGCGAGGTTCGCGGTGATGCTGCGACCTGCGCGCTTGATGCCCGGGTCAGGCCCGCGACAGAACAGGACTGGGTAACCGAATATCTCGACGAGATTGTTGCCGTCCGGCAGGTCGACGGGCTGGATGAGGCGATTGACTTCATCAACAGATACGGGTCCAGCCATACGGACTGTATCGTCACATCTGATGATGCGGCGGCCGACCGGTTCCTGCGCGAGATTGATTCCGCCATCGTGCTGCATAACGCATCAACCCAGTTTGCCGATGGCGGCGAGTTCGGGATGGGGGCGGAAATCGGTATTGCGACGGGTAAAATGCATGCCCGCGGTCCGGTCGGGGTCGAACAGCTGACCAGCTTCAAATATATCGTCCGCGGCAACGGGGCGATTCGCAGCTGATTGGCCTGCAATATCGGGTATGGAGTGGCCCTGTCCTGCTGCTGCGGGGGCAACCTATGCTGTAACAAGCTGACAGGTTCTGCCGGTCGGCTTCTCCCTTTGTCCCAGTTCAGGAATGTCCTCCGAATGTTGCAGATAACTGATGACCGCCCGACGCTGACCGGAAACCGGATACGCATGGAACCTCTGGAGGCCCGGCATGCCAAACCGTTGTGGGAGGCGATCGCGCCGGGGGATATTACGAAATGGTTCCCCTATCCGATCCGCTCGTTGCAGCAGATGGAGACCTTCGTTGCCGATGCCGAGGCGCAGCGTACGGCCGGAACATCGATCCCCTTTGCGACGATTGATCTGGCCAGCGGCAGGCCGATTGGCGCCAGCCGGTTCATGAATATCGTCCGGGCAAACCGGGTGGTGGAGATCGGTTCGACCTTTGTCGCGGCGGCGTTTCAGCGGACAGGCGTGAACCGCGAGGCCAAGCTGTTGCAGCTGACCCATGCCTTTGATGTATGGAAATGCAACCGGGTCGAGTTCAAGACGGACAGCCTGAACACCAGATCACGGGAGGCGCTGTCGGGTATCGGAGCAGAGGCAGAGGGTATCTTTCGTAACCATGTGATCTGCCATGACGGCCGGCTCCGCCACTCGGCCTGGTTCAGCATCACTGTGGAGGACTGGCCGGCCTGTCGTGAACGGTTATCTGCTCACAGGCAATAGTTTCATCTGCACGGGCCTAATTTCAGTGTGATAACCTGATCGTAGTTGTATCGTGGGCTACCTGAACCCAGTTTGTCCTGTAGCCGGGAATGCGTAAAACCAAACCAGCAAGCCTGTCGCCTGATATCGAGAATTTTGTTGCCGCCTTTGATTGCAGCCCGCATCTCTGTGCCTGGTATGACGCGGATGACCGGCTGCGCTGGATGAACCGGGCCTTTGCCCGGGCATATGAAGATTACGCGGATATTGTCGTTATCGGGCGCGACTTTACGGAAATGATGCGGGAAGTGGATGCCCGGCGTGAGATTCCTGAAGCCAGCTACGATCCGCAGTGGCTGGAAAAACGTATTGCCTATCGCCGGAACCCGTCCGGGTCCCTGTTGCGCCCGATGCCGGACGGATTCAGATACAGTCTGACGGAATGGCGGACGCCGGATGGCGGGACGATGTCACTGTTTACGCAGGCGACAGCGACCAGCGAGCAGTCAATGCTCTACGATTCCATCATGTCGAACATGCGCGACATCGTGTTTTGTCGCAGCGAGCGTGGTGATAATACTGTCCGGACTGTCGGCCCCGGTGCGGAAGCCTTTCTGGGCTTCAGTACACCGGCTGACGGGCCGGGGCATGCGCCGGAAGAATGGTACGCGCTGGTCCATCCTGATGACCGGGAAGCCTATGTCAGTGCCGAGAAACGCCGGAAGCAGGATGGTACGTCCTATGCCATGGAATATCGTTTCCGGCATCCCGTAACAGGTATCTGGCACTGGGCCCGGGAAGTCGCCTGGAATACCGAGGACGAGGCAACCGGGCGACTGTTTTACGACAGCTATGTCGTTGACCGCACAAATGCGAAAGAACGGGAAACGGCGGAACAGCATCTGCGTGAGGTGCTGGATGCGGCAACGGATATCATCGCTATTTTCAGTGCTGACGGACGGTTGGCCTACCTGAATTCCGGTGCCCGCAGCGGGCTTAAACTGGCTGGCGACCTTGATATTTCCGGTCACCGCATCACCGATTTTCTGCCGACATCCGTCCGCCATATGCTTTTGCATGATGCCATGCATCAGGCACGGCTGAACGGTACCTGGGCGGGCGAGCTTGTCTTCAGAACGACGGAAGGCAACACGCTTCCCTGTTCCGTGGTTCTGGTTTCACACCGGAATACCGGCGGACAGGTAGACCGTTTCTCGGTCATCGCCCGGGATATTTCGCGCCAGCGCGAGGCAGAATATGAATTGCGCGTGATGCGTGACCGTGCCGAAGAGGCAAACCGGGCAAAGTCCCGCTTCCTGGCAACCATGAGCCATGAACTGCGTACCCCGCTGAATGCCATTATCGGGTTCTCGGAGTTGATGAGCGAGGAAATCTTCGGACCTATCGGGGCACCGCGTTACCGGGAGTATCTGAAGGATATCCGCAACAGCGCCACTCATCTTCTGGGTCTGATCGGCGATGTGCTTGATGTCTCGCGGATCGAGGCGGGGAAAATCGACCTGGATCCGGAATGGCTGGATGTTCGGGTTGTTTCGGCAGAGATGGTCGACATGGTTCAGGCACGGGCACAGCAAAAGGGACTGCAGCTCCGGCTGGAAATGCCGGAGGATCTGCCGCCGGTCTACGCTGATAACCGCACCTTCCGCCAGTGCCTGCTCAACCTGCTGTCGAATGCAATCAAGTTCACGCCGGCTGACGGGCTGGTCTCGGTCGGCGCGGATGCCGGTGATCCGCTGGTCTATCAGGTCTGGGTGACCGATACGGGCCGCGGTATCCCGGCGGACCAGATTGAGAAAGTTCTGGAGCCGTTCTCCCAGGTTGAGGAAGATATCGAACGCCGCCAGCATGAAGGATCCGGTCTCGGACTGTCGATTGTCCGGTCGCTGATGGAACTGCATGGTGGTGCGGTTTCCATCGAAAGCGAAAATGGCAAGGGGACGACGGTGCGGCTGAAATTTCCGATGCGGAAAAGCTGATCCCGGAGATTCACCGGAGCGTTATCCAGGAAACCGGGGTGACGAGCAGTCATCTTCCGTGGCGCAGGGAAGCCGGCGCCACGGAAGATGACCGGAATCAAGTCAGCTACTGGCGGGCAACCATGAGTTTCTTGATCTCGGCAATCGCCTTTGCCGGGTTGAGGCCTTTCGGGCAGGTTTTCGTGCAGTTCATGATGGTGTGGCAGCGATACAGCCGGAACGGATCTTCGAGATTGTCCAGACGCTCGCCGGTCTTTAGATCACGGGTGTCGGCGATCCAGCGATAGGCCTGAAGCAGCACAGCCGGGCCAAGATAGCGGTCACCGTTCCACCAGTAACTCGGGCAGCTGGTGGTGCAGCAGAAACACAGTACACATTCCCAGAGACCATCGAGCGCCTCGCGTTCTTCCGGGCTTTGCAGCCGTTCCGTGTCGGTTGGTGCCGGGGTGTCGGTCTGCAGGAAAGGCTGGACCGATTTCAGCTGTGCATAGGGCACGGACAGATCGGGAACCAGATCCTTGATGACCGGCATATGCGGCAGCGGATAGACCTTCACGTCGCCTTTGACTTCATCAATCGGCTTCAGGCAGGC
The DNA here is from genome assembly GCA_040219025.1 of Rhodospirillales bacterium. GTDB lineage: Bacteria > Pseudomonadota > Alphaproteobacteria > Rhodospirillales > HT1-32 > HT1-32. Next base: position 784,153 of record JAVJTE010000020.1, read on the forward strand.
CAGTGTATTGGTACCGTCGATGTTCATCGAACAGGAACCGCAGATGCCTTCGCGGCAGGAGCGGCGCAGGGTTACTGATGAATCGACCTCGTTCTTGATCTTGAGCAGGGCGTCGAGAACCATCGGGCCACAGGCATCGAGATCGATTTCAAAGGAATCGATTCGCGGTGCGGAATCCTCGTCCGGATCATACCGGTAGATCTTGAACGTCTTGACGTTCTTCGCCCCTTTCGGGGCCTTGTGGGTTTTGCCCTCGGTCGGGCGGGAATTGGCAGGCAGGGCGAATTCAGCCATGGGAGTTTCGTCTCCGTCTTCAGAAATAAATCAGTAAACGCGCTTTTTCGGCGGAAACACCTCGACCTCATTGGTCATGGTGTACATATGAACAGGCCGGTAGGCGATGTCGGTCTTGCCCTTGTCATCGACATAACACAGCGTGTGTTTCATCCAGTCCTTGTCGTCGCGGTCCGGATGATCCTCGTTCGCATGTGCGCCACGGCTTTCCTTGCGATTGGCGGCGGAATAAATCGTCGTCAGCGCGCAGGCCATCAGATTGTCCAGTTCCATCGCCTCGACGAGGTCGGTGTTCCAGATCATCGAACGGTCCGCGATCTTCAGATCAGGGATCGTTGCATTGACCTCGGACATCTTGTCGCAGCCTTCCTTGAGCGTCTTGTCGGTACGGAACACGGCGGCATAGGTCTGCATGGTCTTCTGCATGTCGAGACGGACATCAGCGGTCTTGCGCTCACCATCGGCATGACGGATGCGGTCAAGCCGGTCGAGTGCCTTTTCGCAGGCATTCTCGGCCAGCGGACGGTGGCGTTCGCCGGGCTGCACGACTTCCGCCGCACGCTGGGCGGCAGCGCGACCAAAGACCACGATGTCGAGCAGCGAGTTGGTGCCAAGCCGGTTGGCGCCATGGACCGAGACGCAGGCCGTCTCGCCGATCGCCATCAGACCCTGACAGACCTTGTCCGGATCGTCCTTGGTCGGGGCCAGCACTTCGCCGTGATAGTTGGTCGGAATGCCGCCCATATTGTAATGCACGGTCGGCAGAACCGGGATCGGTTCCTTCGTGGCGTCAACACCGGAGAACACGCGCGCGGTCTCGGTGATGCCCGGCAGCCGCTGGTTCAGCACCTCGGCACCGAGATGCTCCAGATGCAGCATGATATGGTCGTTTTCTGCGCCAACGCCGCGACCCTCGCGGATCTCGATGGTCATGGCGCGACTGACAACGTCGCGGGAGGCCAGATCCATCGCGGTCGGGGCATAACGCGGCATGAACCGCTCGCCCTCGGAGTTGGTCAGATAGCCGCCTTCACCGCGGGCACCCTCCGTGATCAGACAGCCGGCACCGTAAATGCCGGTCGGATGGAACTGCACGAATTCCATATCCTGGTTCGGCAGCCCGGCACGGGCAACCATGCCGATACCGTCACCGGTGCAGGTATGAGCCGAGGTGCAGGAGAAATAGGCGCGACCGTAACCCCCGGTCGCCAGCACGACTTCCTGTCCCTTGAACAGATGCAGCGAGCCGTCTTCCAGATTCCAGCAGAGCACGCCACGGCAGGAGCCGTCGTCATCCATGATCAGGTCAATGGCGAAATATTCGATGAAGAAATCCGCATCATGCTTCAGGCACTGCTGATACAGGGTATGCAGGATCGCATGGCCGGTCCGGTCAGCAGCAGCACAGGCTCGCTGCACCGGCTTCTCGCCATAGTTGCTCATATGACCGCCGAATGGCCGCTGATAGATCTTGCCGTCTTCGGTACGCGAGAAGGGAACACCGAAATGTTCCAGCTCCACAACAGACGGAATGGCGTTGCGGCACATATATTCGATGGCGTCCTGATCACCCAGCCAGTCCGACCCCTTGACGGTGTCGTACATGTGCCAGCGCCAGTCATCCTCGGCCATGTTGCCGAGCGCGGCACCCACACCGCCCTGTGCGGCGACGGTGTGACTGCGGGTCGGGAAAACCTTGGTGACGCAGGCTGTCTTCAGCCCGGCAGCCGTCATGCCAAGCGTGGCACGCAGACCCGCGCCGCCCGCACCGACGACGACGACATCATAATTATGTTCGGTAATTTCATAAGCCTTGGACATAAGACCTAGCCTCCAAGCGCGATGCGGATGACAGAGATAACGGCGTAGACGGCGAGCAGAAGGCAGGTGCCCTTGACAGCCAGCAGGCCGGCAAGCTTGGTCATCTCGTTATGGACATAGTCTTCAATCACCACCTGCAGGCCAAGCTGCGCGTGATGGAAGACAGCGATGATCAGCAGGACCATCATCAGTGAATTGAAGGGGCTGCCGATCCAGTCGATGGCGGCGGCATGATCGCCGGTCGCATGACGGATGATCTGTATGACAAACCAGATGGTCAGCGGAACCAGCGCCAGCGCGGTCACACGTTGTGCCAACCAGTGATGGGTGCCTTCCTTGGCGGATCCGAGATGGCGAACCCGCCCGAGTGCTGTACGCATGCTGTTCATGATCTTACACCCCCACCGACAGGCCGATGACCCAGGCGAGAACCGTCAGAACGACAGCTGCGGCGACCACGATCTTGCCCGTGAGTTCCATGGTCTCGATCTCGAACCCTTTTCCGGCGTCCCAGAACAGATGCCGGATACCGTTTGCGAGATGATAGAACAGGCAGAAAGACCAGCCGAACAACAGCAGCAGGCCGAACCATGATCCGATGAAACCCCGCGCTGTCGCATAGGCTTCCGGTCCGGAGGCGGCAGCGCCCAGCCAGTAAACCAGAAGTATGGTGCCGACCGCGAGCGCAATGCCCGTGATGCGGTGGCTGATCGACAGCACAGATGTGATCTGTGGCCGGTAAACCTGAAGATGCGGCGAAAGAGGCCGCGCTTTCGTTGCCATGACGATCCCTCGAGAACTCGTTTGTTTCCAATGCGCGGCATGCCTCCGACAGCATTTCTGCCGCACTGCAATAGCAGGATGGTCTAGAGGTGGGGTTCCTGCAAGTCAATGAAAGCGAAAAATAGCTGCCTTCCGGGGAATCAGTGCGCTGCGCCGGACAGGTCTAGCGAATGACCGGGTAGCCGGCAGATACTGCCTGCTGCGCCCGGTTATGAAGCGGCAGATAGTCCGGTGCCTGCGGCACGGTGAACCCGATCAGCAGCAACTGGTCCAGCAGCGCGGTTTCATCCGGCTCCCGGCCAAGGGATGTGAAGGCGTTCTGCAACCGCAGGGCCGCGCCATCATCGCAATCGGGCGAGGCGATCAGCAGGGGAAGCGGGCCAGACGCTGTCTGGTCGATGATCCTCAGCCGGCTGACCAGCTCGGGCTGGTATCGGGCCAGCAGGTCATACCACCAGCTGTCGACCGCGGTGATATCCGCCGAGCCGTTCGCGACGGCCTCCAGAACGGCCCGTGGTGAGACCAGCGGCCCGACCATATCCGAGAACAGTTGCTGCCGGTCCGCAGAGACAAACGGCAGCAGATGCTGTCGCGGTGCATTCCATCCGGAATGTGAATCCGCTGACATCCAGGCGAATCGCTGACCAAAATAGTCCGTCAATCCCTCCCCGGAACTGTCATGGCGGACCACAAAGACGGAATGATAGGCCGCCACGCCGGAGGCTGCGGGAACGGGGGCGGCAATGATCCGGGGTTGTGGCCGGCGCAGGGAAAAGGGCCAGCCACACATGAAAACGGCCCCGAGATCCTGCCGGGCCCACAAGTCCGCCATCGGTGCCGGGGCGGCATGCGGGATGACCTCCAGTTCTGTTTCAGCCCGTTCGGCGATGCGATCATATAACGCGGACCAGAGGCCGGAGACTTCTGGTGTTACATTATACATTCTGGAACAGGCGATCAGTACCATGATTTTCGTGCCATCTGCAGTCAGTCCGGGCAGGCTCAGGCAAATCTCAGCGTTTGTCCGAGGCCCATCGTTTTGGCTTTTTCCAGCATGGCAGCGCCCAGTGCGATGTCACTCAGGCTGAGGCCGCGGTGCCAGAACAGGTTGGTTTCGTCATCACTCTGGCGTCCGGGTTTCAGGCCGGCAACGATCTGGCCAAGCTCGGCATGCAGATTTTCTGCGGTCACCTTGCCCTCATCCACATGCCGCCGCAACGCCCCGTAGGGCCGGCCCGGTTTGCACTGCTCCCAGTCATCGACGACCACCTTGTCCATGATGTCGGTCAGCGAAAATTCCACCGCGCTCATGGTGCCGTAGGGTACGACAAAAGCGCCGGGCCTGATCCATTCAGTCAGGAACAGCGGTTCCGGTTTCGGCAGGCGTGAGGCCTCGACCAGAATGTCGGCACCTTCCAGGCAATCCTGCCAGTTGTCTGTCACGATGACCTTCTTGCCGAGATCCTGCGACAGCCGCTCGCCAAAGGCGTTCCGGCTTTCCGGGCGGCGGGAATGAACCCGGATCTCGTCGAAATCGAACAGATGATTCAGCAGGCGGACATTCCAGTAAGCGGTGCCGCGCGCTCCGATATGGCCAAGAACCTTGCAGTCCTTGCGAGCGAGATATTTCGCCCCGAGTGCGGTAATCGCACCGGTGCGCATATCTGTGATAGCGGTGGCATCGACGATCGCCTTTGGCATGCCGGTTTCCGGATCGAACAGGTTCAGGATGGCCATTTCCGACGGCAGGCCTTTCTTGTAGTTATCGACGAAGTCGCCGACCACCTTGACCCCGGCGACGCCGAGCGGCTTCACAAAACCCCGCAGCACATTGAAATGACCTTTTTCCGATGTCTCGGGAACCAGATGGACGCGCGGTTCGATCACGGTCTGCCCCAGCCCCTGTGCCTTCAGCCCCGCCTCAACTGCGTTCAGGATCTCATCGTCGGTCAGACCAAGCTGCTTCACATCCTGGCCGTTGAGGTAAGTTAGGTAAATCTCCTGCATCGCATGCTTCCTGATTATTGACGGTCATTCTGCAAACTTGTATATACAAGTTAACGAAATAAAAAAACTCAAATTCTGTCAACCAGGATCGATTGATCCGTACGGAGGCTTTCTTCATGAACGTTATGACCAGACTTGGTGTCGCTGTGGCGATTGCCATGGGCTCTGCATCCCTCTCGCTGACCGCTGTGGCGGCCGACTATCCGGACAAGCCGGTCAAGATCATCGTGCCGTTCGGCGCAGGTGACGCGCTGGATGCCACGGCCCGGGTGATTGCCGAACAGCTGTCTGCCGAACTCGGTGTGCCTTTTCCGGTGCAGAACATTCCCGGTGCCGGTGGCGGCAAGGGAACGGCAGAGGCGGCGAAGGCCGCCGGTGATGGCTATACGCTGCTGATGGGATCGACCGGCGCCATGACGGCACGTCCGCAGATTTCCAGTTCCGGTTACAAGACAGACGATTTCATTGCCCTGGCCCAGCTGGTCGAAGCGCCGATCGGCATTGCCGTCAAGGCGGACAGTCCGTTCAACTCGGTCGCCGATATTATCGCTGCGGCAAAGGCCGAACCGGGCAAGATCAAATATGCAACGCCGGGACCGGGTGCTTCCCAGCATATCAACATGGAAATCTTTGCCAAAGCCCAGGGCATCAAGCTGACCCATATCGGTGGCCAGGGTGGTCAGGGCGCGGTGACCAAGACATTGTCGGGCGAGGTTGATTTCGTCTTCGTCGGAGCCTCCAACTACACGGCGCTGGCAAATGGCGGCAAGCTGCGGGTGATTGCGCTCGGCTCACCGGAACGTGTCAGTTATTTCCCCGACGTACCGACCTTCCGTGAACAGGGTTTCGCAGAAGACTTTGCGGTCTGGTTTGGTCTGGTGACCAACAAGGGGACCCCGGCTGATGTGGTGGCAAAGCTGCGCGCCTCTATTGCCAAAGTCGCGAATACCGACAAGACCCTGAAACTCTATGCCACACAGAACCTGTCTCCGGCCTTCCTCGACGGCGATGCCTTTCAGAAGCGTATCGACGGTAATGTGGCGGAATATGGTGAGGTTCTTAAGGAAATCGGCCTGATCAAGTAAGGAAGCCCCTTGTTCAGACTGAGTGACAGACTGGCCGGTGGCGCGGTCCTGCTTGGCGGGATTGCGTTGCTGGCCGGTACCACCTTTATTGATGTCAACGCGCTGCAGTCGGATCTGACCGCCCGGTTCTTCCCGACACTGGTCAGCCTTGGTCTGATTGCCTGCGGTCTGCTGCTGGCGGCTCGTCCGTCCGGGCGGTTGACGGCCAGCAGCCTTTCATCGCTGGTCAATCAGCGGGCCATACTGACTGCGGCACTGTTTCTTGTCTATTGTCTGACCTTCCGCCATGTCGATTTCCGGCTGGGCACGGCACTGTTTGTACTGACGGTGATGTGGGTGCTTGGCGCACGCCGGCCGATTGAGCTCATCCTGACGCCGCTTCTGGTCTCGGCCTCGGTGTTTCTTCTGTTCCGATATGCCTTCAACGTGTTGCTGCCGGTATGGATCTGATTCCTCTTTCCCTGTTTATCGACGGGGCGTCATCGCTGGCCAGTCCGATGCTGCTGCTCTGGATTTTCGTCGGTGTGCTGGTCGGCCTGATCTTTGGTGCGGCCCCCGGCCTGACGGCGACCGCCGGTGTCGCCATCGCCACGCCGCTGACCTTCGGAGCCAGTTTCGAGACCTCAATGGCGCTGTTGCTCGGCATCTATTGCGGCGGCTATTTTGCCGGATCAATCCCGGCCATTCTGATCAACACGCCGGGTGCGCCGGGTAATGCGGCGACGGCTCTTGACGGATATCGCATGGCGCGGGCAGGGCGGGCCGACCAGGCCCTCAGCCTCGCGGTAATTGCCTCGTTCATCGGCGGGATCACCTCTGTTGTGGTGCTGATGCTGGCCGCCCCGACATTGGCGGATTTCGCACTCCGGTTCACATCCGTCGAATATTTCTCACTCGGTCTGTTCGGACTGGTCTGTATTGCCGCGGTCTCCGGCGGGTCGGTTACCAAAGGCGTGATCTGTGCACTGCTCGGCATTCTGCTTGGCTCCATCGGGATAGATCCGGTCGGCGGCATGACCCGCCTGACGGCAGATATTCCGGACCTGCTGGGTGGTATTCCACTGATCCCGGCACTGATCGCCTTCTTTGCTGTCACCGAAATGCTGAATCAGGCATCACTGACAAGCTCCGGCGATCCGCTGCCTGTCCAGCAGGTCAGCCGCCTTGCGACCACCATCAGACTGTTTGCGGCCAACAAGTGGCTGACACTGAAAAGCGCCCTGATCGGCACCGGCATCGGCGTGCTGCCGGGCACCGGTCCGACAATTGCTGCCTGGATAGCGTTTGGTGAGTCCGCCCGGGCAGAACAGAGCGAGGATGAACAAAAGAACGGCAATCCCCGGGGTATCATTGCGTCGGAGACTGCAAACAACGCTGTAACCGGCGGCGCGATGATCCCGCTGCTGACACTGGGTATTCCCGGCGATACGGTGACCGCCGTCCTGATCGGTGCGTTGCTGATTCAGGGGATTACACCCGGGCCGTTCTTTATGCTTCAGAGTGGTGACCTGTTTGTCCAGATCCTGCTGATTCTGGCCGTCGCCAATCTGTTCATCCTGATCATCGGGCTGGGTGCGCGCCGTATCCTGCCGTCGATCCTGAATATACCACCGCGTATCCTGATCCCGATCATCGGCGTGCTTTGTGTAACCGGTACCTTTGCCATCAATAATGTGACGTTTGAGGTCATGCTGATCGCCATCCTCGGCGCATCCGGCTATCTGCTGCTCTGTTTCGGCTTTCCGATGGCACCACTGGTGCTGGGTCTGGTCCTCGGTCCGATGATCGAGACCAACCTGCGCAACGGCCTCACCGCCAATGAACTTAACCCGATGATTTTCCTGACCCGCCCGATCAGCGGAACGCTACTTGCGGGCGCGGTGCTGACGGTGCTGTGGAGCTGGTGGCGAGGCCGACGCCGGGGTCAGTAATCCCATTTGAACTGCACGCCGATATTGCTGTCGCCGGTCTGCCCGGCCTCGGATTTGACAGAGATGTTCGGGGTAATCTCGACTTCTACCTCGACACCGCTGGAGCCGGGTTTCGCGCCCTGTTTCGCGCCGACATAGACACCTTCCGCGACATATTTTCCGGCCGAGACGGCGGGTCCGCCGGCGCCGTCCTCGACGCGCAGCACATCAACACCGGCGATATTGCGGATGCGGCCCAGAATGCCCGGGCCACTGCCGGTTGCCCCGCTCAGCTCCGCTGCGGCGGCAGCCAGCTGGGCGGCCTCGACCGGGCCCAGATTACCCTTGCCCGTTCCGAACAGAACCCGGGACAGAATTTCGTCGCGCGGAAGCGGCGGGACCGAACTCAGTTTTATCTCCGGCTTCGATGCGACCCCGACCACCTCTGCGGTGACGGTCAGATCATCGGTTGTGTGAACCCCGGCGATGTTGAGTTTCGGATCCAGTGACACCCCGCCGCCGAAGCTGACCGACGACTTCCGGATGTCAAAGGTCTTGCCGACGAGGTCAAGTTGTCCGCGCACGGCACTCAGTGAACCCGTGACAATCGGCTGGTCGGCGGTTCCCTTGATATCAAGGCGTCCTGCCCATTCCGAATCAAGACCGCGACCGCGGACAAATACCTGCCCGGCGGGAACCTCCAGATACAGATCAAGGGCCATCGGATAGGCGGGTGCTGTCTCTGCCGGTTCTTCCTTGCGGGTCGGGTCGTTTTCAACCTCGATTGAAGCGACGGACGGGGGCAGTGCGGCATTCAGGTTGATTTCCGAGCGGTTGACTGTCAGCCCGCCGGTCAGTTTGCCACCGCTCTCGTCGCCTGCCGCCTTGATGTCAGCAGAGGCGACAACTTCGATATCGTCGCGATGGACAAGCTGGACACCGTTCATGGTGAAGCTGGCATCGAACACGGGTTTGCCCCCGCCGAGCGCCGCATGGCCGGTTGCCGAGAGCGTTCCGGTACCTGCATCGGTGGCGTCGAAACGCTGGATGACCAGCCGGTCGCCGCTGAACGTGGCATCAAGGGTGATGGCCTTTAACTGTGTGCCGAATTCCAGATGTTCGTAATGGCCGTCCGAAATTGTGACCTCTCCGGAGAGAACGGGATTCTCGATGGTACCGCGGGCGGTTGCATCGATTTCAAAACGACCGGCCATCTGATGTTCCGGCAGCGGCAGCAACGGCCATATCCGGCCCAGATCGCCGACCAGTATGGCCGTGACATCAAGTGGGCCATCGGGTGCGAGGCCGACCGACGGGGTTGTCAGTGAAACAGTGACCGGAATTTCCGCAGTCAGGGCGGTGCGGTCCAGATCGATCCCCTCAAACTCGCTTCCGAGTTTCAACCGGTTGTCCCGCAGATCACCGGACAGGCGGAGGCTGACCGGCTCAAGGCTGGGAAAATCCTCGCTGCGCAGACCGCTCATTGCCAGCGCCATCGTCGCGTTAACCTTGCCCGCAGCTTCTTTTGCTGTCAGTTGCAGATCAATCCTGCCGGAAATTCCGGGCTGCCCGGCGACAGCTGCCAGCGGGGCCAGACTGATCCCGGAGATGTCGAGACCGAGATCCGCCGCCTTGCCCTTGCGGCTGTAGGCAAGGCCGATGGTTCCGTCGGCAACGGCGAGTTTCCCGCTTGCGGTCCGCGGCTCGCCATTCTGCAGGCTGACACGCAGCGGCTCGGTTATGCTTGTTTTCAGGCCATCATAGATAACGTCCCCGCGATCAATCGCTGCGGTCATCTCCGGCGCGGTCATGGCCAGGCTGCCGGACAGGTCAACCGTTACCGGTTTCCCGAACCGTCCCTGCGCTGTCAGTCCGTAGGAAAGCGCCTCAGGGCCGCCCTGTGCAGTCAGCTTTGCCAGAGCGATACTGCCGCCGGGGACGGAGATACCACGGGTTTGCAGATCGGCCGTCAGTCGCGGGTCGGCCAGAGCGTCATTGATTCGGGCCGTCAGGGCCACCTGTTCCAGCCGGATCGTATCGGCACCCGCCGCATCTGCCAGCCGGAGGTCGGCAAGATCCGAGCGGATTGCGATATTCTGACGTCCCTTGTCGGCAGCAAGGTCGATATCTGCCCTGCCTGAGAGTTTCAGGGGAACCCCCGCCAGCGCCGTGATCGCATTCCCGTTGCGGATATCCAGACGCAGCTTGCCGGCAACCGCCGGTCCATAGCCCGGAAGGGCCAGATCCCCGGCGAGACTGAGGCCGGGCAGGCTGACCTTCAGGGCATCAAGGGCGAGGTCGCTGGCCCCCGCGCGGACAACGGTGGAGGCAGCCAGTGCCTGCCGGGCGATGTTCGCGGTGAGGGTGACCGAAATCGAGGGGATATCAGCGGTCCAGCTGATCCGGTTGTCCAGTCTGATTTTCTCAACCGGCAGGTCAGCCAGCTTCAGCGATGCCAGACTGACAGAGACGGTTCCCGACGGTGTGGCGACCGGACCATCCATTTTGATGTCGAACTGCGGACCGGACGGAAAGCCGAGGCCGTCTGCCGAGGGCAATCCGGCAGCGGCAATGTTGCCAGCCAGATCAACGGCAATCCGGGCATCGGATGCTGTGAAGGCCGTCCGGCCATCAATGGACAGGGCACCGGCACGGATAGTCAGATCGTTCAGCGCAGCACTTCCATCGCCGGTGACGGCGATGTCCGAGCTGAGGGTCGGGCTGTCGCCAATCAGGCGGTCGAGATCGGGAATGCCGGTTCTGACCTGCTGTCCCCGAAAGGCCAGCTTGCCGCTGAAACCCTGTCCGGCATTGCCGGAAAAATCTGTCAGGCCGAGTTCGGCCCGGCCCGACAGGTCGAGCCCGGTCAGACCCTGCAATCCGGCAAGGTCGGCATAGGTCAGCGATATCATACTGTCGGAAATATCACCTGCCGCCGACGCCGTGGCTTTCGCTGTGGCCGACAGGCTGCCGGCGTCAACCTTTGCCCGGGAGAGAGTAAAGCGGCTGAAACCCGGTTCCGCTGTTGCGGCAAGGATCAGGCTGATGTCCTGGCCGACCAGATTGCCGGGAATGCCGTCGGCCCAGCTGATGTCCGAGAGCGCCGTCGACAGGTCGAGCTGATACGGGCGATCTGTAGCACCGGTCAGACGGGCGGATAAACCGGCATCGGCTTTCAGGAGGCTGTCGACCGCCAGGCCCGTGACCGAGGCGACGATATCAATCTCCGGGCTGGCCGGGTTACCGGCAATGGCTGCTGTCAGGAAAAGATCATCCCAGCCGATACCGGGGCCGGCCAGTGCTGCCAAGGCGGGGTCGAGTTGCAGGTCGACGGTCGAGGAGATGTCAGACAGGTCGGAGGTAGCACCGGCATCCCCGGTCAGGGTGAAGCGTTCGGGCAGGCTGATATTCAGTCCGTCGACCGTGATCCTGTCGTCATCCTGCAACTGAACAGAGACGGTATGACGGATTTTCCCGGACAACAGGTCCGGCAGGCCAAGTTCAGCCGGTTTCCGGAGATCGGTGGTGCCGTCAAGTTTCAGGCGTGGAGCATTGGACAGCGAGGCAGCAATCGCGCTGTCGAAGGTAAGCAGATCACCATAGCCGAGGTTAAGGTTGCCCTGCCAGCCGGACAGCGGGCCGCTGCCGTTCAGGGCGAGGGTGAGCGGCCCGGCCAGCGTTGTCTGCTGCCCGGCCAGCCCGGCAAAAACACCATCGCGGGTCATCACAGCATCCAGGGTCAGGTCGAGGGTTTCCCGGGACTCGGAATGCCGCGCTGAAAGGGCGATCCGGTCAGGGCTGGTGACCAGCGGCTGGACGGCCAGCGTGGCGGTGGTTTCGCCGCCGGCTGTGCGGATGATATCACCTGCCGCGCTGAGCATGAGCGGCTCCGGAAGGTCCGGCAGACGCACTGTGATCTCCGGCAGGTCGAGTTTCTCAAGCCGCAGGCCGATGCCGGGCAGCGAGAAGGGTTCGCCGGAGGTGGTTTCTGGTGTGGCGTCCGGTGATGCTGGCGGCAGGCTGGCAGCCAGTCGCGTCGCAGAGATTTCCTGAATATCGAGCACAGACCCGAACAGGGCTGACGGAGACCAGTCAATGGTCAGACCGTCCACTGCAATATCCAGTCCCGCCCCGTCGTTCAGGCGCAGGGCTGCAACCTGCAACCGGCCCCACAGGGAGCCTTTGATATCCTCGATCCCGAGGTCAATTCCGGCGGTCTTGCGGGCAATATCGGAGGCAAGCCCGGCGGACAGCCGAAGCCCCGGACTGGTGGCGGTCAGAAAGGCAATGGCACAGCCTGCCAGCAACAATGCGGCGAGAACAGAACGCCAGAGCCACCGCCAGGCACTGCGCGGCGGTCGTTCAGCAGCTGTTGTGGTCATCAGAATGCCTGGCCGAAGCTGATATAAAATTGTACCGGTTTATCCACCACATCACGTTTGTTGATCGGTGTGGCAATATCAAGGCGGATTGGTCCGAACTCGGTGTGGTACCTGAAACCGAGGCCTGCCCCCCAGAGAAAGTCCGGCTTCTGGAAGTCGGGAAACGCATCACGATAGACGTTGCCGCCTTCGAGAAAGGGAACGATGCCGATGCTGTCAGTGACCCGAAGCCGCAGTTCGAGGCCGATTTCCGCGGCAGAGCGGCCACCGACCGGCTCATTGTCCTCATCCAGCGGCCCGACCGTCTGGAAGGCGAAACCGCGCACCGAGCCGCCGCCACCGGCATAGAAACGTTTCGAGGGCGGGATCGCGCGGCGTTCTGCACCAACGGTACTCGCCAGCCGGGTACGGGCGGCGGCAACATAGCGCTTGTCTTCATCAAAGGCGTAGTAGGTCGATGCCTCGACGGAGGAAAGCAGGAAGTTGACCTCCTGCTTTCCAAACGTGGTGTAAGGCGTGGCACCGATCCGGAGCCTGGCACCCTTGCCGGGGTTCAGCCGGTTATCCGTATTGTCATAGGCGAGATTGCCGCGCAGGCCGATCAGCGTGACGCCGCCGTTGAATTCTTCCGACGAGCTGATGTCATAATATTCGACGGTCGGCCCCAATGTGCCTGTCCACCAGCGCGAGAGCGACTCTTCGATACCGGCAAAAACGGTGGCATGATTGTCATCATAAGCGTCGGAGGTGATTGCTTTGATCTCGGACTCAACCAGCAGGCTGCGTCTGGGGTCCTGGCGCAGAGGATCCACGAAAGTGGCTTCAACACCTTTCTCGATCAGCGACGCTGTGGCCCCCAGTCGCAGTTTCTCGCCCTCGTTGAACAGGTTCCGGTGTTCCCAGAAGATGTCACCGGCGGGTCCTTCGCTGGTTGAAAAGCGGGTGCCGAAACCGACCGACCGGTGGGCCCGTTCCTGCAGGTCAATCCGGGCGGGAACCTGATCGGCACCTGATGCGGACTTGTCGGCAATCTGCACGGTGACAAGATTGAACAGACCGGTTGATTCAAGCAGCTGCTGTGTCTTCTCGACCTTGCGGACGTCGTAGGGCTCGCCCGGTTCCCAGGAAATGAATTCCCGGACATGCTGTTCCGTGACCGAGGTCAGGCCATGAATGCCGGTTGCACCGAAGGCCAGCTTCTGTCCGGTTTCAACGGCGAAACTGATCGTCATCGTCTTATCCGGCGGGTTGATCCGGACACGCCGCTTGGCGATGGTGGCATGCGGATAGCCAGCTTCGTGATACAGCCGGGTCAGAACGGATTCCGCGTCAAGAATGGCACTGGCGCGGGCCGGATGACCGGAATGCAGCCCCATCCGCTCCAGCCTTGCGTCATCGACCGGTTTGGGACCGTGGCCGGTATCATCAACCAGCACATCGGCAATCAGGTAGGGCGTTCCGGGTTCAATGGCGAAAACCAGACTTGCCTGCTGCTCGTTATCTTCCGGTGGAATGATTTCGAACGTGACCGCCGCATCATAATAACCGTCGCTCTTCAGAACCCTGACCAGCCGCTCGATGTCACCTTCGGCCCGGCGGGCGAGGCTGGCCTGTGAGGGTGGCGGGGTCTCTTTCAGCCGGAAAGAAAGCGCAGTTTCGGTGAGGGTGTCGACCAGTCGTCCGGGAATCTCGCTGGTTCCGGTAATTACCGGCTCGTAGGCATAAGATGCAGCCGGGGCAGCAGCCGGTGTGGCTGCCCGCGCAGTGGATATGCCGCTGACACAGCCATAACCAACCACGGCAATAAGCCAGATCATCAGACTGGCCGGAATATGAACGGGATGAAAAATGGGTTGTCAGCCTTTGACCGAAATGCCGCCTGTCAACGCATGTGAGGATGAAAGGTTCATAATCAATGAATGATTATCCCTCAGGCTGGCTTAATGGGTCTTTATACCCTTCTGCGGTATCTGAATCCAACGCTGTCTGTTCAATAAATCGTGGTGTTTCAGCAGGCGTGAGCCGGTTCATGGCGGCGGTCGGTGATGATTGCCGGGATGTCGAAACAGCGTCGGCGCTCCGGGCCCAGATATCCGGGAACCATGATCATCTCGTCAAGACCTTCGAGAAGACCGGCGATCCATGCCTGGACCGATTTCAGTCCGACCGGTGCAGAAATATAGCCTGATGCACCACGTTTGCGGGCTTTTGTTATGATTGACAGGCTGTGTTCACTGCCGACCAGGATCAGCGGACAACAGTCGTTATCATTGATCGCTGATGATTGCCCTGCTGTGCTGCATGGCAATCGGGGAACATCGGCGTTCCATTCGGCAAAAACGATGGTCAGGTCCCGGGATGTTGCCGTCGACTCAAGATCACCCGGTACCGGCGACATGTTTATGTCCCGTACGCCCGAGGTTTCCAGCAGCACTCTCAGCAACCGGGCAAAGATCGGGTCTCTTGTCGCAATGATGGCTCTGATATCTGTGGCCTGCATCAGGTTGTTCCTTTCTGGTTTCTGACCCCGGATGACGGCCCCTTCTGGACTATCCTCTCCTGCTGTTAACCAATCTAGGGCGGGGCCACTGCCGGGTCATCAGAAAGGCTGGCGTGCACATAACGGGAACATCGCAATGCTGTAACAAAGTTGCCCCCCTAGACCTGACAATCTGCTGTTGTTCCGTGCCCGTTGCCCCCACATCTTTCCGGGTGCTGTAATCAATGATGACCAGACCGGAGATACTGATGGATTCGCTGACCCAGTTCGTACTCGGCTCTGCCGTGACGGCCGCCGTTATCGGCCCGGTTGTGGGACCACGCCGCGCGGTTCTGATCGGGGGTGTGCTGGGAACGCTGCCGGATCTGGATGTTCTGATCCGGTATAGTGATCCCGTCGATTCCTATATTGAACATCGTGGTCCGAGCCACGCCTTTCTGGTTCACACGCTGGTTGCCCCGGTTCTTGGGGAAATTCTGATCCGTCTGGACAGACGGCTGGCGGAGGTGCGGTTCCGGACTTGGCTTGCGGTCTGGCTGGCGCTCGTCACGCATGCGATCATCGATGCGATGACCACCTACGGAACGCGGCTGTTCTGGCCAATTCTTGACGAGCCTGTCGGCGTCTCCAGTATCTTCATCATTGATCCGCTTTACACGTTGCCGCTGCTGGCCGTTGTCATCATGGCGCTGTTCCGGGGACAGTGGTCAGCATTCTCCAGCAGGGCATTTACGACGGCGCTGGTCGTCAGCAGTCTCTATATGGGCTGGTCTGTTGTGGCGCAGCAGATCATGGCACGTGATGCGGCCAAGGTTTTCGCGGCGGCGGATGAAGATGTTGTCGTCTCCGAGACCCAGCCGCTGCCGTTCAATACTTTGGTCTGGCGCACCATCGCCATCACCGCGGACGGCGAGGTGCTGACCCTGACCGGATCAATGCTTGACCCGGAACCGGCGAATGTCATTCAGCGTTTCTCGCAGGGTCTGGCCCTGCGGGCGATGCTGCCGGATCCGGCAGCCGTGGAGAAAGTCGACCGCTTTACCTCCGGCCTGTACGCACTGCGTGAGCGGGACGGACTGATTCTGCTGTCCGATCTGCGGATGGGCCTGCATCCGGATTATGTCTTCACTTTTGCGCTTGGCCGCCGCAACGGCGGTCTTGTGGTCCCGGAGGTGATCACCCGGATACCGTCAAATCGCAGCCTGAAAGATGGTGCCTGGATCTGGCAGCGGCTGACCGACCCGACCCTTGTACCGCCGCAATAACCCGCCAATGTTTTGAAGCGGGGGGCGTGAGAGGGTATGTATGCCCGGTTCCACTAATCAGGAGAGTATCAATGAGCGAGCGTATCTGGACGATTTATCTGTCCGGTGAAATTCATTCGGACTGGCGCGAACAGATTGCCGCCGGTGTTGCCAGTGCAGACCTGCCGGTGCATATCGATTCCCCGGTCACAGTTCATGAAGACAGTGACGATTGCGGCGTGGCCATTCTGGGACAGGAAGACAACAAGTTCTGGCATGACCGCAAGGGCGCGCAGATGAATGCCATACGTACACGTACGCTGATTGCAGAGGCGGACATTGTGGTGGTGCGTTTCGGTGACAAGTACCGGCAGTGGAATGCGGCCTTTGATGCCGGCATGGCCTCTGCGATGGATACACCGATCATCACCCTGCATGATCCGGCTACCGATCATGCCATGAAGGAAATTGATGCGGCTGCACTTGCGGTCTGCCGCACCCCCGAACAGGTGGTGCAGACCCTGGCCTATGTCATTCGCGGCGAGATGCCGGGCCGGTCAGACCGTCTGGCAGCCCAGTAACAGCGGCTGACAATGCCGGAATGAAACGGGGGCAGGCCGGGGAGCTTATCCCGGCCTGCCCCCGTTATCCCTGCGAACTCATTTAAAGGCGAAGATCGGGCTGGACCAGGCCTGGAAGCCGTCTTCGGTGGTGACGCAGATCCAGAGCGGATTGTCGCCTTTTGCCTTCAGCGGAATGGAGACGGTCGCTTTCATCTCGCGGTGCGGATTTTCTTCCGGCAGGCGATAGATGCTGATTTTCCGCTCCAGACCGCCGGCATCAAGGATGTGATGGTCGGCACCGACATCCGACAGCTTCAGACGCATGGCGCCATGGTTGCTGGTCACGTCGATAACGCCGTCATCGCCTTCATCGATCCAGGCATCGAACCCGCCGAAGTTGCCGGTGGTAATGGCATTCCATTCCACCGTATTGGCACCGCGCTGCTCCAGCAGGCGTTCCGGGTTCCAGGCATTGATCTTGCCGATGCGGTTGACCTGACAGCCTTCAAAACGTGCCCGACCGATCCAGGTGCTCTGGCGACCGCGGCCGCGATATTCAGAGCCGCTCCAGACCACGCGGATACGCTTGCCGAGTTCGTTCGCCTTGTAGGGGCGGAGAATCTCGACAACTTCGGTGCCGTTGCGAACCTCGATACGGTCAATCGGTGCATGCGCGGCGATATGCAGTTTCATCTCGGCCTTGTCGGCTGATGTCCGGATGATGTCGCCCATCATCACGCTGTCGACCTGATGGGTAACCGGGTTGTCGAAGGCATTCGGATCCCGTTCGAACAGGGTGCCGCCACCGGCGAAGCTGGCGGTGACATCCATATGCATCCGGCAGCCGGTGGTGCCGTAGTGATGACGGCGGCGCAGGCATTCAAAGATGCCGTCACGGGTCAGGTCATCGGTCAGGAAGCAGGTCAGGCCGCCATAGGCACCGAACTTTGCCGCGCCCGGATAGCTGGCACCGGGACGACCTTTATGGCCGTCACTGTTACAGACAACGCCGGACCGGTGGCCGAGCGGGAAACCGTCGGTCAGCAGCCATTCAAAGGTGCCCCACGCGGAATGAATTTCCATCGCGGTTTCCAGTTTCGGGTCATGCGCCTGTGTGATGTCGGCATAGCGTCCGCCGACATGGGCGTAGACACAGCAGTCCTCGTCCTTCAGGTCTTCAAACAGCTTCGCCGCATTGTGCGAATCCGTATGGATGTCCGACCGGTCGGTAATCAGCGCATGGGAGGAGCGGTGAATCTGGCGGCCTTCGTTGCGGAAGAACACGTTGCGGTCGCCACCGACGGCGGTGTTGCCGGACCATTCGTAACCCGGGAACACGACGAAGCGGTTATCTTCGTGATATTCTGCGGTCAGTTCGTTGAGATACTCCCAGAACGCATTGTTGACCTGAAAGTCATTGGCCTGATGGCTGGTGACGTCGAGGAAGGACTTGTTGCGGGCAAAGTCGAAATATTGCCGCGACGTGGTGACACCGATGGACTCACCACTCTGGCCATGCAGATCACCCCAGTAGCCGGAGAACTGGCCATCGCGGATCAGCAGCGGACCGGCTTCGGCAACACAGGCGCCGTCTTTCAGCACGCGGATACGCAGGTCGGCGTCTTTATCAATGCTGAGATTGTCGACAAACATCGACTTCTCACCCTTCGGATAGCTGACCGTCTTCGGCAGGCCCTTGACCGGGACGGAAGGTTCCAGCGTCAGTTCGCCCTCTGCCAGGTCGGTCGGGTTCCCCCAGGCATCTTCAGCCTTCAGGCCGAGACGGAAGCTTTCACCGGGACGGCGCAGCGAGGGCAGGACCGCGCGCCAGGTATGGGCGGCGCCGGGAACGATGGAGATATAGGGTGTTTCCGGCAGCGGCATGTAATGTCCGACCGCGCAGACATCTGCCAGCACCTTGAATTCAAAGCCGCTCTCGACAAAGGTCTGCATCTGCAGCCCAGGTGAGCCTTTCGAGGTGTCGCCGAAGGTAATGGTGATGGTGTCGCCTTCGCGCAGATAGCCGCCATGCAGCTTCGCGGTCAGGGCGCGGAACCAGGGGCGCTGATGTACCGTTTTGCCGTAATGCAGGGTGATGCGCGAGCCCGGTGCGCTGGCCTCTGCCGTGACATAATTGTAGGCGCTGGGATCGTGGGTCTGAAGATCGCCCCAGTCACCCATGAACCGGAAGACAACTCGGATACCGCCGGTATCGTCGATGCCGTAGCGTCCGACCGTATAGACCAGTTTGAATGTCTGCAGGCTGCGGGCCTCGAAGGCACCACGCGGTTGCAGGTCGACATGACCATAAAGAACCGGATCTTCGCCCGGATGTGTTGATGGCCAGACATCGCCCATAAGGCGGGTTTCGACAACTTTATCAGACATGACAGCTCCCTTGGATTCCATTTGCTGCATAGTTATTGAGATTTGTGCCGGATGTCGACCTGAAAATCGATTGTCGGACCCTTCTATACACCTCTCTAATCTATATAAACTTAATAAAAACAGATAGATAATTAAAAATTAATCCGTTTGTTGCGCCAAAAATTAAAACACTATAGCATTTCTTCCGGAGCAGGCTTTTTGCTGAAATCTGTCCGGGAAGGCAGTGACAGGGCGGTCTGCAGGTAACCGATCCATCAGGGGGACTTCTCTCATGCAGAATATCTTTACTCTCAGCCGCCGTGCCGTCATCGGTGCCGTCAGCGCACTGGCCTTCGCCGCTGCTGCGCCGCAGGCGTCGGCCGCTTTTCCGGAAAAGCCGGTCACGCTGGTCGTGCCTTACGCCGCCGGTGGCAGCACCGAAACCATGGCGCGGGTATATGCCAAGGCGCTGCAGGAACAGCTGGGCCAGCCGGTCATCGTATCGGTGAAGCCGGGCGGCGGCGGTGCGGTCGGCGCGACCTTCGTCGCGAAATCGCCGGCTGACGGCTATACTATCCTGTTTGCTGTGGCCTCTGCGCTGGTCTGGCCGCCGATGACGCAGGATGTCGAATACAAGCCTGACAGCTTCGTCTGGATTGCCTCGATCACCGAATATCAGCAGGCACTGATTTCAACGCCGGACAAGCCCTACAAGACCTATGCCGAACTTATCGCCCACGCGAAGCAGAACCCGGGCATGAATTTTGCCGACCAGAGCGCGCTGTCCCGTGCGTTCATCAATTATATCGGCAAGAAGGAAGGCGTGTCCTGGACCGCGATCCCGACCAAGGGTGGTGGCGAAATGGTTCCGTTCCTGCTGGGCGGCAAGGTTGATATCGCCTGGAGTGGCGGCGTGCATCAGCGCTATGGTGACAAGATGCAGGTGCTGGCCTCGTTCAACAGCACCCGGCTTGCCGCCTCGCCGGATGCTCCGTCGCTCAAGGAAATCTATGGCATCAGCATGCCGAGCCACGGGGTGATTGTTGCCCCGGCCGGCACACCGGCGGATGTCGTCGCCACGCTTGAAGCTGCCCTGAAGGCGGCGGGCTCTGACGCGGCGTTCAATGACATCCTGACCAACAAGCTTCAGTTCCCGAACACCTTTGTCGGGTCGGAAGCGATGAAGCCGATCGTGGCCGATATGGTCACCGGCCTGCAGACCGTCATCGACGAAACGAAGTAAGACTGTCGGCAGGTCACGTTCTGTGCAGACCGGAACGACCCGTCTGGTCATCGCGCTGGCAGTCTGCCTTCTGGCAGCTGCCGGCGTGTTCTGGCTGATACCGGCCCAGACCGGTGACGCCAGGGGTCCGACGGATATCGCCCCGGCGTTCTTCCCGACAGCCAGTCTGGGAATTTGTCTGGTCCTTGGCCTGTTACTCCTGTTTCAGGCCCTGCGACCGGCCGGGCCCCCGGCCGAAGGCACGGCCTCTGCCGAGGATTCTGCCGGTGAGGAAGCAGGCCTGACCGGTCGCAGCCTGCTGACTGACCTCGGTCTCTGGATCGCCTTCTCTGTGACGACGATGCTGATGCTGAAATATGCCGGCTTCATTGTTACCGGCATTCTGGCGCTGGCGGGCTGGATGTGGTTCTGCGGCCAGCGGTCATGGATCGTGATTGGCCTGACTTCCATCGGGGTGCCGCTGTTGCTGTACCAGCTGTCCTGGACGGCGCTGACCATCAGGTTGCCATGATTCTTGAACAGCTGATGGCGGGGTTTGCTGCCGCCCTTGATCCTGTGAACATGATGTTCATGGCTTTCGGTGTTGCGCTGGGCATTATCGTCGGCATTCTGCCGGGCCTGGGCAGCGTCACCGCACTGTCGATTCTGATTCCCGTTACCTTCTACATGTCGCCGCTGGTGGCCATCGCCTTTCTGGTCGGGGTCAACAAGGGCGGCACATCCGGCGGGGCGATCCCGGCTATTCTGCTGGATGCGCCGGGCACACCCGAAGCCGCCGCAACCGCGCTGGACGGCCATCCGATGAGCCGGGCGGGCAAGCCGGTCAAGGCGATGAAGACAGCGCTCTATTCCTCGGTCTTCGGCGATACCATTTCCGATATCATTCTGATTCTGGTGGCGGCTCCCTTTGCGGCCTTTGCTTTGCAGTTCGGCCCGGCGGAGTTCACGGCCATCGTCATCTTCTCCTTTACCCTGATCGCCGGGTTGTCGGGCAAGTCGCTCAGCAAGGGCATCATTGCCGCCGCGCTGGGCGTGTTCCTGTCCACTATCGGGCTTGATCCGGTGGAGAGTACGGCACGCATGACCTTCGGTTTTGTCGAGCTGTTTGACGGCATTTCCCTGAATGCGGTTGCCATCGGGGCGCTGGCGCTCAGTTCGGTAATCCATCAGATGTTCCGGATGCGGCGGGAACGGACAGACGGAACAGAATCCCTGTCACCGGATATTGATGCCGAAGCCAACCGGATCCGTCCGGCAGAATTCTGGGGCAACTGGCGCACGCTGATCCGGTCGGCGCTGATTGGCAGCGGCATCGGCATGCTGCCGGGGCTGGGTGTGTCACTGGCGGCCTTTCTGGGCTATGGCGCGGCGCAACGCGCCTCGAAGCATCCGGAGAAGTTCGGCACCGGCCATATGGAAGGTATTCAGGCGACGGAAGCCGCCAACAGTGCGGTCGTCGGCGCAAATCTGGTGCCGACGATTGCGCTGGGCATACCCGGCAATATCGCTGCTGCCCTGCTGATCGGTGCCTTCATGATTCACGGCGTCGTGCCCGGCCCGTTCATGATGGAACTGCATGGTGATCTGGTCTACGCGATCTTCGCCTCGATGCTGATTGCCAACGGTATTCACCTGGTCATCGGACGCCTCGGTATCCGGGTCTGGGGTCATATCACGCGGGTGCCGCGGGCGGTTATCCTGCCGACCGTTGTCGTGCTCTGCATCGTCGGTGTCTATATCCCGGCGCAGTCGCTGTTTGATGTCGGAATAATGCTGGCCTTTGCCGGACTTGGGTATGCCATGCGGGTCACCGGCTTCTCGCTGGTCTGTCTGGTGATCGGCTTCCTGCTCGGCCCGATGCTGGAAACCTCGTTTCGCCAGACCCTGCTGATGTACAAGGCAGACCTGACGATTCTGGTCTCCAGCCCGATTGCCCTGTTATTCATGCTGCTGACGATCTACTCGCTCTGGCGATTTGTCCGGCGGAAATGAAGGAGGCGGAGAGCAAGGCATGACGGTTCCCGCGACAACAGACGGTAAATCCGGCCTTGCTGCCGATATGCGACTGCGCATGCTGCGTCAGCAGATGGCGGAACCCCGGGCGACCGAACATGGGGTGAAGGGCCGGTTCCTGCATGACTGCCTGCTCGACATGATCGAACGCGGGTTCTTCCGCCCGGGTGAAAAGCTGCCGGGGGAACGTGAACTGGCGGATTTTCTGCAACTCAGTCTTGGTACAGTGCAGATGGCGATGCGCGGTCTTGCAACGTCCGGTCTGGTCGAGCGGCGGCGGGGGGCCGGAAGCTTCGTGGCGGCGGCGGCTGATGTCGGGTCAACGGTCTGGCATTTCCGGTTCCGCAGCCCCGATGGCCAGAAGCTGCTGCCGCATTTCATCAGGGTACTCAGCATCGAGGAGACCGACCGTCAGGGGCCCTGGTCCGGCTTTCTCGGGACCACATCGGTCATCCGTATCCGCCGGGTCGTGGATATCAATCAACAGTTCGCAACCTGCTCGTACATCTATCTTGATGCGCTGCGGTTCCGGCCATTGCTCGACCTGTCGCCGGAATTTCTGTCCCAGAAGAACCTCCGGGTCTTCCTGCATGAACGCTATAATGCACCGACATTGCGGGCGGTCCACAGGTTCACCCATGTTGATGCCGCACCGGATGTTGCCCGGATTATCGGAACCGATCCGGGCCAGCCGGTGCTGCAGGTCAGTGCGCTCGGTTACGGATACCGCGACGCACCGACCATCTATCAGCAGATATTTGTCCCCCCCGCCGATTATGAGCTGGAAATTATCTAGCCGACGAGCTGTCCGGTCTTAGCCCGGGACATAGGGTTCGTTCAGGTGGACGGCCTCGATCTTGTTGCCGTCCGGGTCGCGCACGAACGCGGCATAGTAGGTTTCGGCATAGGGGCGCAGGCCGGGTTTGCCATCGCATTGTCCGCCGGCGGCCAGAGCGGCCTTGTGGAAAGCGTCAACCGCCGCCTGATCGGGTGCGGTGAAGGCAACGTGAACACCGTTGCCGACGGTCGCCCCATCGCCGTTTTCCGGCAGGGTCATCCAGAAGCTGGGATAGTCGGTACCATAGGCGGTGGCGAAATCGAACGAGTCCAGACGGTGATACCCCAGTGGCGCAAGCACCGCATCATAGAATGCGGTTGACCGGTCGAGCCGGCTGACACCGACCGAAACATGATTGAGCATAAGCTGATCTCCCTTGTTGTCTTTATCAAAGATCAGGGAAGATAACCGGGGTTGCTGTCAGGAGCTGTCAGTAGAGCAGAGCGTTATCCGGACGCTCCGCTGGTCATCGGCTATTTATGCCGGAAAGTAATGCGACCCTTGGTCAGGTCGTAAGGTGTCATTTCGACGTTCACCTTGTCGCCCGCCATCACGCGGATACGATGCTTGCGCATTTTGCCGGCTGTGTGTGCAATGATCTCATGATCATTTTCCAGCATGACACGGAACATTGCGTTGGGAAGCTTTTCGACGACACGTCCTGCAAATTCCAGTAGTTCTTCTTTTGCCATGGGCAACTCCTTGATCGATTATCTGGCTATGCGCGGCTGTCCGCGCGCCCCTCTTATATAGGCAGGTTCGGCGACTACCTAGCTAAAAACCGGGAGATATGCCGAATTTTTGCCATAATTACCGACATTAACGCATCCGGAGACTGAAAAGTTCAGATTCGCTGCCGGAATTGAACCCTGCCTACAGGATGGGCGTCGCCGATTTGTCATGTTCCCGTAACGTTCAGGATCTAGTTTCAGGTGAAACTGGCTGATTTCGTCACTAGATTGTATGTGTGTTGCTATCCGAGCCGCCGGACTGGCGGGCCGGCTTACTGTCTGAGGGGTGGCAGAAGTTGGCTGGTTGACCTGAAGGGTCTGGTTGCGACCGAACATGGATGAATTATTTACTGGGGACTATCTGATGATAAAATTTCGCTCCGCTTTCGCTGCCGGTGCAGCGCTCCTCCTGCTTGCCGGTTGTTCCGGTCTGCAGGTCCAGAATGCCGAGAAAGTCTCACCGAAAGGCACGGCCTTTCAGCAGGCGCTCTATTCCGGCTATCTGCGTCTGGCACAGGCTGAGTACGCCGAATCCGATTACAGTGATTCCGACACTTTTGCGAATCGCGCTATTGCAGCCGGAAATGGTGGCAATGTGGCTCCCGAAGCCATTACAGCCCGCGATCTTCCGGCCGGTTCCGTGGCCACGCTGACGGCGGCCCGGGCGGCACTGGTGACTGCACTGGCCTCTCCCGCTGCTGCTGCGAAGCCGGCGGCGGCTGCGGCGGCCCAGGTTGGTTTTGACTGCTGGATGCAGGAACAGGAAGAAAACACACAGCCCGACGACATTGCAGCCTGCAAGAAAGAATATGACGATGCGATGGCGATGCTGAAAACCGCCCCCGCTCCGGTTGCCCTGCCTGCGGTCCCGGGCCCGTTCACCGTCTACTTCGCAACCAATTCCTCGGCGATCGACAGCGAGAACGGCAAGATCATTGTTGAGGCTGCCGGCGGCTTTGCGA
This sequence comes from Rhodospirillales bacterium, assembly GCA_040219025.1. Classification (GTDB taxonomy): domain Bacteria; phylum Pseudomonadota; class Alphaproteobacteria; order Rhodospirillales; family HT1-32; genus HT1-32. Next base: position 808,896 of record JAVJTE010000020.1, read on the forward strand.
AAGCCAAGGCCAAGACAATCATCCTTTCCGGTCACACGGATGCGGTCGGTAACACTGCCGCCAACGCGGCCCTGTCCGAGCGCCGGGCAGATACGGTGAAGGCAGCGCTGATCGATCTCGGTGTTCCGGCTTCGGCCATCTCCACCACCTATGCCGGCGAAGCACAGCTCAAGGTCAAGGTTCCGACCGCAGAGAAGCAGAACCGTCGCGTGGAAATCATGCTCAATCGCTGATCAGTTCTGCTGATCAGGAGTGGATCAGGCGCCGGGTGGCAACGCCCGGCGCCTTTTCTTTGTCCGGGATAACCTGTCGGCATTTCGGTGCCTCCTGATCCTTCGAGACGGCGCATCGCGCCTCCTCAGGATGAGGATTTCTCATGGTACCGCCTCATCCTGAGGAGCAGCGCAGCTGCGTCTCGAAGGATCGCGCCAAAGATAACATTTCAGAAATATACCGGGCGGAAATGTCTAGCCCCGGGGCATCCGGTTCCAGGCGTCGAGGGCAGCGATCTTGTAGGCTTCGGCAAGGGTCGGATAGTTGAAGGTGTTCTCGATGAAATAGTCGAGTGTACCTTTCAGGTTGAGCACGGCCTGGCCGATATGGATCAGCTCGGTCGCCCCCTCGCCGACGATATGGACCCCCAGCAGCCGTCCGGTCTTGATGGAAAACAGCATCTTCATCATGCCGGTATCCAGCCCCATGATATGCCCGCGGGAGGTCTCGCGGAAGCGGGCAACGCCGCATTCATAGGGAATGCCGCGCTCGCGGACTTCTTCCTCGCTCATTCCGACCGTCGAAATCTCGGGGACGGAATAGATGCCGTAGGGAAAATAATCCGGGGCCGGCGGTGTCGGTGCGCCAAAGGCATGACAGGCAGAAATCCGCCCCTGTTCCATGGATGTGGAGGCGAGGCTGGGGAACCCGATGACATCACCGGCGGCATAGATATGCGGTACGGATGTCTGGAAGGTCGCGGGATCGACGGCCAGCCGTCCGCGCTGGTCGATGTCGATGCCACAGCAGGCGAGGTTGAGCCGGTCGGTGGCACCGACCCGTCCGGCGGCATAGAGCAGCATTTCGGAGCGCACGCGCCGGCCATCCGCCAGATGAACAACCGGTGACTTGCCTTCATGAGTGATGCTGTCCACGGCAGAACCCAGCCGTAACACGATGCCCCGGTCGCGCAGGTCATGAATGAAATCGGCGATGATCTCGCGGTCAATGAAATCAAGGATGCTGTCACGCGGCTCGATCAGGGTTACCGCCACATCAAGGGCGCTGAAGATGGTGGCATATTCAACGCCGATGACACCGGCACCGACGACGGTGATGCTGCGGGGCAGGGCCGGCAGGTCAACGATCTCGTCGCTGTCAAAGATGGTCTTTCCGTCAAAGGGAACATCTGACGGACGATAGGGCCGGGTGCCGACGGCAATCAGAAACCGCTCGGCGGCGACCTTGCGGATCTCGCCGTCACCGACAGTAATCTCAATGGTATGCGGGTCTGTGAAACGGGCCTCGCCGACGGCGGTATCGACACCGTTGCGGGCGAACTGATGCTCCAGCACGTCAACCTCGTGATCAAGGGTCTTGTGCAGGCGCATCATCAGATCTTCGGACTCGATCCGCGCCTTGACCCGGTAGGCCCGGCCGTAAAAGCCCCGTTCGCGCCACCCCGTCAGGTTGAGCACGGTCTCCCGCAGCGTCTTCGAGGGGATGGTGCCGGTATGCACCGAGACCCCGCCAACCCGCCGGCCCTTCTCGACAACCAGCACCGAATGCCCGAGTTTTGCGGCCTGTATCGCTGCACGTCGACCGGATGGGCCGCTGCCGATGACAACGAATTCGTAGCGATCCATATGCAGTCCTTATGGCGTGGCTTGCCGCAGCCGGATATCGGCGGGCGATCCCGGCTATTGCGATATCAGGATTGTTCCGATGACGTCAACCGCACCGTCAGCCAGCAGGCGGAACACGACGATTTCTCCCGATGACGGAAACACTCCGGTCAGCGCCGTGATATTGACCTGATGGGTTACCAGAACCAGCGGTTCGGCGAGTGACTGCGACCCCAGCCATTGCCGCAGGGCAGCGGTTTGCCGAGGACCGTTCTGGCGCGATTCAAAGAACGAGTTCAGGTCCGGCAGATCTTCCGGGTGACCCAGACCCAGCAGCTCTGCGGTCTCGCGGCAGCGACACCACTGGCTGGTTCTGACCCGGGCCTCCGTGATGCCGTTGGCCTCAAAGGCCTCGCCGATGGCCACGGCCTGACGCCGGCCCCGGTCATTCAGGTTGCGCTGGGTAGTGCAATCATTCAGCCGGAAAATACCGGGATCGCCGGTTCCGGGGGCCAGGGCATGGCGCATCATCGCCACATGACCACCCGACTTCAGGGCCTGCCAGACCTCATCGTCACTGGCCGCCGCAGGCAGGGTGAGGCTGACGGTGATGGCAAACAGGCAGGCGGCAAAACGAAACGGGAAAAACATCGCTCATCCTTTATCCGGGTTTACCAATGATATGTGAACCCGGTTGCCGGGATGAAAGGTCGAATTCCGGGGCGGCGGTTGTTGCGGACCGGGCGTGGCAGTCAGTCCGTGCGCGTGCGTTCAATCCAGGTCATGACGCCAAGGCTGGCGAGACCCAGCAGGGCAAAGCCGAGATTGAGCGGCAGGATGGTGCCATCGAAGGCCTGTCCGATCAGACCACCGAACAGCAACGACATGAAGGTCATCAGGGAGCCGATAACAGCCGATGCAGACCCGGCGATATGCCCCATCGGTTCCATGGCCAGCGCATTGAAATTGGCAAACAGCATGCCGATGAAGAAAAACGATACCATCTGCCAGGTGACGGTCATCCAGAGTGGCGGCAGCCCCCCGTAACTCAGGGTAACCGGCAGATAGGCAAAGGACAGGCCAACCATGACCGCGAGCGCAATCAGCGACAGTTTGCGCATGCCATGTTTCATGACCAGGGTCGAGTTGGTCCAGGAGGCCAGACCGAGCGAGAGCGCCAGCGCACCGAAATAGACCGAGAACATCTCGCCGGTGTCATAGGCTTCCTGATAGATCTGCTGGACCGAGTTCAGATAACCCAGAAACGCTCCGAAGATGAAGCCGCCGGCAATGGTATAGCCGCAGGAAATCCGGTTGCGGATGGTCTCCAGAAACGCCGCGGCAATGGTGGCAATGGCAAAGGGCCGGCGCTTTTCAGGGGGCAGGGTCTCCGGCTGGCGATAGTGGAACCAGACCAGTGAAATCATCGCGAGGGTAATCAGCAGAACAAAGATCATCCGCCAGTCGGCAACAAACAGCACCAGCTGGCCGATACCCGGTGCCAGTGCCGGGACGATAATGAAAACCATCATCACCAGCGACATGATCTGCGCCATTGCCCGGCCTTCAAACCGGTCACGAACAATGGCCACTGTTACAATGCGGGGTCCGGCAACACCGAATCCCTGCAGGAAACGGCCCGCCAGCATCATCGGAAAGCTGGTCGCAAAGGCCGAGATCAGACATCCGATCAGGAAAATGCCCAGTCCGGCAAAGATCGCAGGTCGCCGGCCATATGAGTCGGAAAGCGGCCCGAACAGCAACTGCGCACAGGCCAGCCCGAAAAACAGGAAACTGATGACCAGCTGGCGGTCATTTTCAGACTCGTTCCCCAGGCTTTCACCGATCTGCGGCAGAGCCGGCAGCATGGCGTCAATCGACAGGGCCACCAGCGAAATCAGCGATGCGACAAGAATGACAAATTCGGTCTGCGTCGTCGCAACCTGACGGCTATTCATGGTCCGGGCTTCCGGAGGGTCCGGAGCCCGGGTCCCATGACGGGTTCATTACGCGACAACCCGGTTTTTCAGGGTGCCGACGCCGGTGATGGTCACCGCAACCTCATCACCGTCTTTCAGGAAGCGCGGCGGTGTGCGTCCGCCGCCGGAGCCTTCGGGTGAACCGGTCGAGACGACATCACCCGGCTCAAGATCGGTGAAGCTGGTGATATAGGCCAGAATGGTCGGGATATCGAAATACATGTCGCTGGCCGGTCCGTCCTGTGCGACCTCGCCATTGACCCGGGTCAGGATACGCCAGTCACCGCTGGGCTGTGGCATGGCATCAAGGGTTGTCATCCAGGGGCCGAGCGAGCCGCTCTGGCGGAAATTCTTGCCGGCATCGACGCTGTGCTTCTGCCAGCCGCGCACCGAGCCGTCATTCATTGCGGTGATCCCGGCGACCACGGACCAGGCATCTTTCGCATCCAGCTTGCCGGTCTTTTTACCGATGATCAGGGTGATCTCGCCTTCATAATCGTAGGTATCGGATTCCGCCGGTTTCTTCAGCGGCGCACCATGACCGGTCAGTACACCCGGCAGCTTCATGAACAGGCCGATATCGGTCGGCGGCGGCAGCTCGCCGTCGACCGGATGAATTTTCGGATAGTTGCGGCCAATGCAGACGATCCGCTTCGGTGCGGTCACCACGGGCAGAAGTTCAGCCTGATCGGTCTGAATGGTCAGGCCGGATTTCCGGCAGGCATCGGCCAGTTCCGAAACCCGGTCATCGGCGAGGACGGCTTCAAGATGTGACCAGCCGGACGGCGCGACATGGATCAGCGCCTCGTCTTCGGATAACAGGCCAAGGCGCGGTGCGCCTTCATAATTCAGGGTAGCGATCTTCATGGTTGTCTCTTCCTGTAAACAAATGCTTGCGGAAGCTATCATGCCCGGCGGATTTGACACCACCTTCAATGCCAATCCGCATTGTGGAAAAGCCATCCAAAAATCCGGCAGACAGTTTGCGAAACGACGGTGGCTGGTCCTATCTGGAAGTAACGAATGATTGGTTTCCGGGAGTCCGGATGCCCTGAATAAAACACAGGAAAGGCAGAGAACATGGCCGAACGCGTTACCATAAGCGGCTTGCAGATTGATCGTGTATTGCATGACTTCGCCGTCGATGAAGTGCTTCCGGGAACCGGCGTGGCACCGGATGTCTTCTGGGCGGGGCTTGCCGGTCTGGTCAATGACCTGGGGCCAAAGAACAAATCGCTGCTGAAAAAGCGCGACGCCCTGCAGGCCGAAATCGACAGCTGGCACCTTGCCCGCAAGGGCCAGAAATGGGACGCCGAAGGCTATAAGGCTTTCCTGACGGAAATCGGCTATCTGGTTCCGGAGGGCCCGGATTTCATGATCGAGACCGCGGGTGTCGATGCTGAAATCGCGACGATGGCCGGCCCGCAGCTTGTTGTGCCGGTCACCAACGCCCGCTTTGCGCTGAATGCTGCCAATGCGCGCTGGGGCAGCCTGTTCGACGCACTCTACGGGACCGATGTGATCGGCGAGGAAGATGGTCTGGGCAAATCCGGTGGCTATAACCCGGCCCGGGGCCAGGCCGTGATCGAGTATGCAACCCGCTTTCTTGATGCTTCAATGCCGCTGGACGGCGCCAGTCATGGCGATGTGGCGGAATACAGGATTGACGGTGGCAAGCTGGTTGCCCGTCTGACAGACGGCGGCGATGCCGGGCTGAAGGATCCGGCCCAGTTTGTCGGCTATATCGGTGATACGGTGCCGACATCTGTCCTGCTCCGCAATAACGGTCTGCATGCCGAGATCCAGATTGACCGCAACCATCCCATCGGCTCCACCCACAGCGCCGGGGTCAAGGATGTGGTGCTGGAATCTGCCGTCTCGACGATTCAGGATTGCGAGGATTCAGTGGCTGCCGTCGATGCGGCAGACAAGGTCGGTGCCTATCGTAACTGGCTTGGCCTGATGCGCGGCGATCTTGAGGAAAGTTTCGAGAAGGGCGGCAAGACAATGACCCGCCGCCTGAACCCGGACCGGACCTATACCACGCCGGATGGTGGCTCGCTGACCCTGCATGGCCGCAGCCTGCTGCTGGTCCGCAATGTTGGCCATCTGATGACCAATGATGCGGTGCTGGATGCAGATGGCAACGAGGTGCCGGAAGGGTTCCTCGACGGCCTGTTCACCAGTGCCTGCGCCCTGCATGACCTGAAACGACTGGGTGAGCTGAGCAACAGCCGTGCCGGCAGCGTCTATATCGTGAAGCCGAAGATGCATGGCCCGGAAGAGGTCGGTTTTGCCAGTGAACTTTTCGACCGGATCGAGGATATCCTGAGCCTGCCGCGCAACAGCGTGAAGATCGGCATCATGGATGAGGAACGTCGTACCACGGTCAATCTGAAGGAATGTATCCGCGCGGCGAAAGACCGGGTGGTGTTCATCAATACCGGCTTCCTGGACCGTACGGGCGATGAAATCCATACCAGCATGGAGGCAGGCCCGATGGTCCGCAAGGACGCCATGAAAGCGCAGGCCTGGATTGCCGCCTATGAGGACTGGAATGTCGATATCGGTCTGGAAACCGGATTCCGCGGCAAGGCCCAGATCGGCAAGGGCATGTGGGCCATGCCGGACGAGATGAAGCAGATGGTCGACGCCAAGAAGGGCCACCCGCTGGCCGGGGCCAACACCGCCTGGGTACCGTCACCGACAGCCGCCACCCTGCATGCCATGCATTATCACGAGGTCAATGTCAGCGAGCGTCAGGATGAACTGGCAAAACGGTCACGGGCCAGCCTCGATGACCTTCTCACGGTGCCGCTGCTGGCGGGTGAGAACCTGTCCTCCGACGACATCCGCAAGGAACTGGAGAACAATGCACAGGGCATCCTGGGCTATGTTGTCCGCTGGGTTGATCAGGGTGTCGGCTGTTCCAAGGTACCGGATATCCGCGATATCGGTCTGATGGAAGACCGGGCGACCTTGCGGATTTCCAGCCAGTATCTCGCCAACTGGATCCATCACGGTATCTGCACCGAAGGCGAGGTGATGGAGACCCTGAAACGGATGGCGGAAGTCGTTGACCGGCAGAATGCGGGTGACGCGAATTACACCGATATGGCCGGAAACTTCGACAGCAGCATTGCCTTCCAGGCCGCCTGCGATCTGGTCTTCAAGGGCCGCCAGCAGCCCAGCGGCTACACCGAACCCATCCTCCACGCCCGCCGCCGCGAGGTGAAGGCCGCCGGCTGAACGGCATCGGTTTGTTGTTTGCAGACAGGTTCGTTTAGGTCCTTCGAGACGCAGCTTTGCTGCTCCTCAGGATGAGGTTTTTAGTTATCATGACCTCATCCTGAGGAGTGCTGAAAGCGCGTCTCGAAGGATAACGGCTCCCGGGCAGGCACGGCTTACGGGACAGAGATAAATACAGCCTGCGCCGGCACTGACGAGAGAGACGACGGGCTTTTGCTTCACAGCATCAGCGCGTTTTTCTGTTGTCAGACGGTGGCCAGATGGCGGGAGAGTTCTTCGCCGGTGTTGCGGTAGTGGCTGAGCAGCAGGGTGACGGCCTGGTCGGCGTCGCGGGCGATGGCGGCATTCAGGATGCCGAGATGTTCATCGGCGACGCTGCGGCCCGGGCTGGCCGGGCTGTTGCGGCCCTGTCCGGCTATGTTGCGGTAGCGGATATTGGCGTCATACAGGCGTTCGCAGAAATCAACCAGCAGGGACGAGCCGCAGGCTGAAACAAGCGTCATGTGGAATTTCTTGTGGGCGGCTTCCCAGTCAATATTCTCGCTGGCCGGGGCATTCGGCGTGCGCGGGGTCTGCTTGAGCCGGTGATGGGCCAGAACCAGCCTCTCCTCCCATGCCATATTGCCATGTTCGAGTGATTCACGTACCGCCCGTTCCTCGACCCAGCAACGGGTCTTCAGCAGTTCGATGAAGGCATCGGCGGAGATGCTGGCAACCCGGAATCCGCGCTGGTCCAGCCGCTCTACCAGTCCCTCTGACGTCAGCAGGCTGAGGGCCTCGCGCAGCGGGCTGGCACCGGCGTTATAGCGATCACGCAGCGCCTCGATCTTCAGTTTCAGATCCGGGGCCAGACTGCCGGTGAGAATGTCGCGTCGCAGCAGGTCGCAGACCTGCGAGGTGACACTGCCGCCGGTGGCGAGATAGAGGACATTGCCGCTCTTGTCGCTGCTCACGCTCATGTACCGTTCCTGTCTGCGAGGATGAAGTCGAAGTCAACGGTATAGAACGGATTGGTCAGCCGGTCACGGGCCTGAATGTCGGCGGGCGCGGTTTCCGGGTCGTCACATCGCCGGTATTTCATCACCAGGTCGGTGCGCACACCGAACACGGCATCCTGATCAAGATAGGGATCATCATCCGGGAAGACCTCCGTCACCAGTGTCCGGTGCCCGTCGGCGGCGATGATGAAATGCAGATGCGATGGCCGCCAGGGATGGCGCCCGGTGGCATGCAGCAGCTCACCCACCGGCCCGTCATCCGGCACCGTATAAGGGGCCGGCCGGACCGTGGTGAAGGCATAACGGCCATCCGCGCCGGTCTTCATCCGGGCCCGGAAGTTGTAATAGTCCTGTTGCGGATCCTGATTGGAATAGAGACCGTTATCGGCGGTCTGCCAGGTGTCGATCACGGCCCCGGCAATCGGCTGACCCCTCATGTCCAGTACACGGCCCTGCACGATGACGCTGTCGCCGGTATTGTCTTTCTTCAGGTCAGCCCCGACAGGCAATTCCGGTGCATCGAGAATGTGGAACGGGCCAAGCACGCTGGAGGCAGTTGCGTCCGGCGGTGAATTGACCATGTCGACGAGTGATGACAGGCCGAGCACATCCGAGAACAGCACGAATTCATTGCGTTCGGCCGTGCTGATTTCCCCGGCGGCGGTCAGCAGGGCAATGCCCTTGCGCCATTCGTCATGGGTCAGGCCGGTTTCCTGCACAAAGCTGTGCAGATGATGCGCCAGGCGTTCCAGAACAAAGCGCAGGCGCGGGTCGGTTTCCGGGCCGCAATAATCGAGAAAGGTCCGGGTCAGCGTGTCCGCTGTTACATTGCGCATTGGTCTCTCCGTCAGTTCAGAAGATAGGTGCTGAGGCTGGGCTGCCAGATCAGCAGAATCAGAACCATCAGCATGACAGCCGCGAACGGCAGTGCCCCCATGAAGACATCCTTCAGTGAAATCCGGTCGTCGTTCAGGGTTGTCTTGATGACAAAGCAGGAAATCCCGAGTGGCGGGGTCAGCAGGCCGATTTCCGCCCCGATCACCGTGATGATACCGAACCAGACGAGGCTGAGGCCCATCGGCTCGATGATGTCGATGAACAGGGGCACGACGATCAGGATGACCGAGGCCGTATCCAGCAGGGTACCCAGGAACAGCATCAGCAGCACATAGGCAACCATCACCCAGAAGAAGCCGAGATCATTGCCGACAAGAAATTCCTGCAGCTGGTTCGGCAGATCAACATAACCAAGCATCCGGCTGTAGAACGAGGCGGCGGTGATCAAAAACAGGATGCTGGCGGTAATATGGCCGGTCTCCAGCAGGGCATCCCAGAATCCCCGCAGCGTCATTTCCTTGCGGATGATGGCAATCACCAGTGCCGCCAGCGACCCGGCAGCACCCGCCTCGACCGGGGTCAGCCAGCCTGTATAGATGCCGCCGAGGACGATGAGGATGAGGGCCAGAACCGGCGTGGTGCAGGACAGTATTTCGCCGTAGGAAAGCCGGTCGCCGGCAATTCTGTCCGGGCTTGTGCCGCCAATGAAATTCGGAGTCAGCCAGCCCATGGCGGCGATGGATCCGATATAGGCCAGGGTGAGGATCAGGCCAGGGATGATGCCGGCAATGAACATGTCGCCGACCGAGATTTCAGCGACAAAGGCATAGATGATCAGCATCGCACTTGGCGGGATGATCATGCCGAGTACGGAAGACCCGGCAACCACGCCAACGGCGAACCGCTTGTTGTAGTTCAGGCGCAGCATTTCCGGCACGGCAACACGGGTGAAGACCGAGGCCGAGGCAATGGAAGATCCGGTGACCGCCGCGAACAGGGCATTGGCACCGACGGTCGCCATGCCGACCCCGCCACGTATGCGCTGGAACATCTGGTTCATCACCCGGTAGACATCCGTCCCCAGCCCGGCCTTGGAGACGATCAGCCCCATGAAAGTGAACAGCGGGATGGTCGCGAATTCGTATTCGGTCACACTGTCGCCGATGGCCTGACGCAGGAAATTGACGGCGAGAACCGGCTTGTCGCTGACCAGCCAGATGGTGATGAAGGAAACACCGGCCAGTGCAACGGGGATATAGACCCCGAGATAGATCGTCACCACAATGGCGATGACGGACAGGATGCCGATATCAACGGGATCCATGGGAACCTCCGGCCGGCTGTCCGCCGAGAATGACCTTGAACAGATAGAGAATGGCACAGAGCCCGGCACTGGCGGTGATCGCCAGCCGGGCCGGCCACCAGGGGGCGGTGAACACGCCGGGGGTGCCGAAATAATCGCATCGCGCCGTCGCCGCCTGCAGGTCGGTGATCAGGTTCCCGGTCAGCGGCGGGCCGAAATCCGGTGCCGAGAAATAGGAGCAGGATTCAAGGGTCTCGGCAAATTCCGGCCAGCTGGCATAGGCGACGATGGCCATGAAGATACAGGCGACGGCATCTATCAGCCGCCGGAGGGCAAAGGCTGTCGCCGGTGCGCGCAGGTCCAGCATCAGCAGGAACCCGTCGGAACGGGTCAGCCGGTTAACCCGAACCACATCCGGCAGTTGCAGGAAGACAATCAGCACCATGGCGAAGATGACCAGTTCAACCGCACCATGAAACGGTGCATTGAAGGCACCGCGGGCGACAACATCCATGTTCATGACGGCGACCAGACCAAGCACGGTCAGGGTGCCGACGGCGTTTGCCAGAATGGCGATCCGGTCAAAGCAGGCAGACAGCTGACGGACAAACCAGCCGAGAGGGCGCAATGCGGTCATGCCGGTTTGTCCGTCCTGTTATCATTTGCCTTGTGCGCGGATCAGTTCGCGGCCCAGTCGCGGACCGGCTTCTGTCCGGCAGCCTTCAGCTTCTCCATATAAGCCTTCAGCATAGCTGTTCCGGGGGCACCTGTCTTGTCGAGTTCGGCGGCCCATTCGGCGGCAATGTTCGGCATCGCATTCGCCCATGCCGCACGCTCCGCATCCGTCAGGGTGACGACAGTGCCACCGGCGGCCTTGTACTGGGCAATCGATTCCGCGGCTTCATTCATCGCCACGTTCGCAACCTGGTCGCGATATTCGATGGAGACTTTCTGGATGGCAGTCTTTACCTCGTCCGGCAGCTTGGCCCAGACATCCTTGTTGATGGTGACGGTCTTGGTGTTGACCGCACCCAGATCGGCACTGAGCATGTAGGGGGCCACTTCATGAATTTTGAAGGTGACAGCGGCTTCCGGCCACAACATGGCGGCGTCGACAACGCCGGTCTGCACCATGTTGTAGAAGTTCGGCAGGCCGCCGCGAACGCCCGCTGCATCCTTGATGCCTTCAAGGTAGCGCAGGTTGTAGCCGGCACCGGCAATCTTCATGCCTTCGAGATCTTTCAGGCTCTCGATCGGCTTCTTCGAGAAGATCTGATAGCTGTCGAGCACCACGCCGGTGGCCAGATAGACCTGGTTTTCGGCATCGAATTCCTTCTGCATCTGCGGGAACTCGCGGGCGATTTCGTCAACCGCCTTTGCGACGACGCGGGCGTCCGACGAGACCATCGGGGTGACGGCCGATATGCCCTGGCTCGGCAGCGCCGAGTTATGGAAGATGGTGGTGACGATACCGATATCGCCGAGGCCAAGCTTGATGCCTTCCAGCACGCCGCGCGGTTTGACGATCTGGCCGCCATAGGCTTCCTGCCAGTCGATCTTGTAATTGCCGGTCTTAGCCAGTTCCTCGTTCAGTCGCGGAATGAAGAAGCCGGAGAATTCCTTTACCCACATCGACCGGGCGGGATAGCCGTCGATAGCGACCATCTTGAGGGTCTCGGCGGCGGATGATGCCACCAGCGGGGTTACAACGGTAGCGCCGGCAATCACTGCTGCCAGCAGATGTTTCCTGATATCTGAACGCATAGTCTATCCTCCCTGTTTCGCCGCTGTTGTGCGGCGTTTGTTGAATATTTTCAGGACGCCCTTTGCCAGACTTCCACAACGTCTGTCCCGGCATTGCGGAACAGTTTCGCCAGGGCGCAATATTTCGCGGTATCCGCGGCGACCCTGCTGACGTCTTCCTCACTGGCGCTGCCGTCATACAGCATCGTCAGCTCGACCCGTTTGAACGGAATTTCGATCTCCTCCTGCAGCGTGACCCCGCGCCGGTCCAGCTCGTACACCGCCGTGATCGTCAGGTGGCCGAGATCAACCCCAAGCGCCGCCGCACATTTATGCGAGATGACATTGGTGCAGCCGACCAGACTGGCGATGGCGTTCTCGGTCGGTGACGGACCGGTGTTGGTTCCGCCACGTTCCACCGGCTCGTCGATAGTAAAGGCCACATCGCGGACCTGCAGTTCGGCGCGGGCATGGGTCGGGCAATTTGCCCGGACCGTCAGTTTAACATTTGTTTTCTGCCGGATTGCCATGATTGTTTCCTCAGGCGAAACTGCAGATATCGTCGAAGGCGAAACGGGGCAGCTTCTGGAACAGGGCTGTCTCGTCAGCGTAGCCCAGATTGCAGAGAAAGTTTGACCGGAGGCTTGTGCCGGCAAAAAATTCCTCATCAACAACCGCATTTGAAAAACCGGACATCGGACCGGTATCCAGCCCCAGCGCCCGCGCCGCGATAATCAGATACGCACCCTGCAGCGCGGCATTCCGGAACGCAGTTTCTGCGGTGAATTCGGGCTTGCCGTCAAAATGCGGGCGGCGGTCTTCATGGGGGAACAGGAACGGCAGTTTCTGCCAGAAGTCGAGATCATGGGCGATGATGACGGTCACCGGTGCCTTCATCATTTTCGGCAGGTTTGCCGGCTTCAACGCCTTGCCGAGCCGCGCCTTGCCCTCGTCGCTGCGGACAAAGACGAAGCGGGCGGGCAGGCTGTTCATGCTGGTCGGCCCGCTGATGACGATATCATAGAGGCTCTTCAGCAGCGCCTCGTCCACCGGCTTGTCCGTCCAGGCGTAGTGCGAACGGGCACCGCGCAGGATCAGATCGATGGCATCGTCATCCAGCCGGTCAATACGCTGCCGCAGCGACCGGGTGGCCGCAGCTGCGGCAGCGCGCAGTGCTGCGAGTTCATCGCCGACCGGTGCTGAAGCGGTGCCGCTCATCGCTGTTCTGCCACCACCGGGTTGGAGAGGATGCCGATACCCTCGATCTCGATCTCCACCTTGTCGCCGCCCTTCATGAAGACCGGCGGCTTGCGGGCATGGCCGACACCCGGGGGGGTGCCCATGGCGATCAGGTCGCCCGGATTCAGGGTCATCACTTCGGACAGGATGGCGATGGTCTGGTCAACCGGGAACATCATGTCGCGGGTGTTGCTGTCCTGCATCACCTGGCCATTCAGACGGGACTGGATGCGCAGGCCGGACGCCCCGGCAGGCAGTTCGTCCGGCGTGACCACGACCGGGCCCAGCGCGCCGGTTGAATCGAAATTCTTGCCCGGTGTCCACTGATGGGTCTTGCGCTGATAGTCGCGGATCGATCCGTCATTGAAAACCGTGTAACCAAAGACGTGATCCAGCGCCTTGTCCTGAGCGATATGTTTGCCGCCCTTGCCGATGATGACCATCAGTTCGGCTTCATAATCCAGCTTCTCGGAACAGGCGGGATCAATCATCGGTTCGTCCGCTGCCATCATCGAGGAGGGCACACGCAGGAACAGCGCCGGATAGGTCGGAACGTCATAGCCGCCTTCCTTCGCATGATCGACATAGTTCAGACCAAGACAGATGATCTTGCCGAAAGTCGAGAACGGCAGGGCCGGGGTGAGGCTGCCGGCCGGGACGGTTTTGCCACCACCGAGGAGCGAAGCAGCTGATGTCAGTGCGGCGTCGCCACCGTTGATGACATCCATCAGGTCGTTGCCTGAGAATCCTTTCTGGCCGGAAAGCTGTACGGCGGAATCGCCCTTGATAGCATAGAGAGCGGTGCTGTCGCCCGTTCTGGCGGTGGTGAATCGCATATCATTTCCTCATCAGTAATTCGGGGATGATTGACGATTTTAAAAACGATTGTCAAATAATATCGATATTTTTGATCCGACTGATTTCACTTCCTGTCATCCTGAACCTGATTCAGGAACGATCGCGCGGACCCTGCAGATACGGGTCCTGAATCAGGTTCAGGATGACGGGAAAAGGACAGGCGCCGGGCTGTCTGTCCGCCGGGGTAAAAGAAAACCTCCCCCGCCGGTATGGTGGGGGAGGCTGATTCAGGTTTCAGACTGTTTATCGTCGGTCAGTTGAAGCGGACATACTCGTAGTCAATCGGCTGGCCGTTAATTCCCTTCAGGGGCGGGGCAATCCAGGAGGCCATTTTCCCGGGTTCGGTCACGGCTTTCATCAGGGACAGGATGTAAATGCGGTCACTGTCGGTCGGCAGCCATTCGTCCTTCTGTTTCTCGAACTCTGCACGGTCAATCACCTTGCCGTCCGGTGTCAGGCAGCTGCCGGCATAGATGCCGATGCCGCGATGGAAACCGCGATGGGGCAGGGTCAGTGTGAAATCGATCCCGGCGGCAGCGATGGTGCGGTTCCATTTGTCGACACCGCGCTGGCAGTCCGCGACATAATCATCACGCAGCCGCTCATTGACCGCGTTCAGGGCGGAGGCATCGATCATATGAACCTTGCCGTCCCGGATTTCCGGCACCTTGTAGGTGGCATCGGTCAGGATATGGTCATCATCAATCCGCGTCTCCTGATAGCGGCCTTTCAGACCCATGGTGTAGTAGTTCGCTGCGTTGGTGGAGGTTTCCTGACCGAACAGATCAATCGATACCGAGAAGTGGAAATTGATATAGCGCTGGATGGTGGCCAGATCGATGCCGCCGAAGCTGCGGATATCATCGGTCTTGTGCTCGTTCATCAGGTCACAGGCGCGCTGGATCACCCGCTGTACGCCGGTTTCGCCGACGAACATATGGTGGGCTTCTTCCGTCAGCATGAAACGGCAGGTCCGTGACAGCGGGTCAAACCCGCTCTCGGCCAGCGAGGCGAGCTGATACTTGCCGTCCCGGTCGGTAAAGAAAGTGAACATGAAGAAGGACAGCCAGTCCGGCGTCTCTTCGTTGAAAGCCTGAAGGATGCGCGGCTTGTCGGCATCACCGGAATGGCGGGCCAGCATTTCCTCGGCTTCCTCGCGTCCGTCGCGTCCGAAATAGGCGTGCAGCAGATAGACCATCGCCCAGAGGTGGCGGCCTTCCTCGACATTGATCTGGAACAGGTTGCGCAGATCATAAAGCGACGGGCAGGTACGGCCGAGATGGCGCTGCTGTTCCACGGATGCCGGCTCCGTATCGCCCTGGGTGACAATCAGACGGCGCAGTTCCGACCGGTATTCACCCGGTACTTCCTGCCAGGCATCCTGCCCCTTATGCATGCCGAAATTGATCTTCCGGTCAGCCTCGCCCGGGGACAGGAACACGCCCCAGCGGTAATCCGGCATCTTCACATGGCCGTAATTTGCCCAGCCGCCCTTGTCGACGCTGACGGCCGTGCGCAGGAAGACATCATAGTCATGGCTTTCAACCGGTCCGAGTTCGCGCCACCAGCCCTGGAATTCCGGTAGCCACTTTTCCAGCGCACGCTGAAGGCGGCGATCATTGCCAAGGTCAACATTGTTGGGGATCTTTTCGGAATAATTGATTCCCATGTTCATGATGAAGTCTCCTGTTACAGACGTGTGTTTTTTCAGACGCGGTTGGGATCAAATTCGGCGCGGGTGCCGGTACCGAACTTGCGCAGGGCACCTGCCTCTCCAACTGCATTTGGCCGCTGGAAGATCCAGTTCTGCCAGGCGGTCAGGCGGCCGAAAATCTTTGTCTCCATGGTCTCCGGCCCGGCAAAGCGCAGGCTGGCCTCCATGCCGGTCAGGCTGTCCGGGGAGAAGGCGGCGCGTTCCTCCAGCGCCAGGCGAACTTCGTCTTCCCAGTCGATATCGTCGGGGATGAAGGTCACCAGACCCAGCTCGTCAGCATCTTCGGCCAGCAGGTCGCGGCCGGTTTCGGCTTCCAGCTCGGCGAAGCGGTCATCGTTATCGAGAAAACGGGTCTGCAGCCGGGTCAGCCCGTTACCCATGGGACAGGGGCCGAAATTCATGGCGGTCAGGCGCAGCGCCGCCGGGGCCTGATCGTCACCCTCAAAGGTGCCATCAAGCATGTAGCTGCGGTCTGCGGCGAGCACGAGTTCAAGCAGGGTGCCGGTGAAGCAACTGCCCGGCTCAATCAGCGTGATCAGGCTGCGCGATGTCACATCAAGACGTTTCAGGCAGCGTTTCAGGTATAGCCGGACTTCCCGGATGAACCAGTTGTCCGCCTCTGCCACCAGCAGATTGTCATAGCCTTCGACAGTCTTTCCGTTGCCGCTCGTGCGCAGCGCCCAGACACCGATGTCTGTTTCGTTCGTCCGCAGATGCAGGATGGCATCATCCAGATCACGGGCCAGCGCCAGCGGCCAGAAGGCAATGCCCTGTTCCTGTGCTGCGGCTGCATTCGCCGGGGCGTCCGCTGTCGGGCCGTTAACAGTAATTGTGGCAACACGGCTGCTGCGATCAATCCCGACCGACAGGGTGCCATAGGTGATGGTGTCGCCGTCATGGTGCCGTTCGACCATCGGCCAGTCGATGCCCGCCGCATCTTTCGGACGGTCGCTGCGGGCGGCGGCCTTGCCGGCTTTCTCAGTGACGATTTCGTCAAACCGCGAGCGCGGGACCAGTTCGTCAACCAGCTTCCAGTCGAGGGCGCGTTTGCCTTTGATGCCCTCGGTGACGGTACAGAAGAAATCTGCATGGTCACGGCGCACCATGCGCTTGTCGACAACCCGGGTCAGGCCGCCGGTGCCCGGCAGCACAGCCAGCAGCGGGACTTCCGGCAGGGAGACGGCGCTGGAGCCGTCATCAACCAGCAGGATTTCATCGGTTGCCAGCGCCAGTTCATACCCGCCACCCGCCGCTGTGCCGTTGATGGCGCAGAGATAGCGTTGCTGTGACCCGTCACTGGCGTCTTCAATACCCATGCGGGTTTCGTTGGTAAACTTGCAGAAATTGACCTTGTGGGCGTGGCTGGATCCGGCCAGCATCGTGATGTTGGCCCCGGAACAGAACACCCGGTCCTTGCCGGAAGTAATGACTACGGCACCGACTTCCGGATGGCAGAACCGGAGCCGCTGGGTGGCATCATAAAGCTCGATATCGACGCCGAGGTCATAGGAATTGAGCTTCAGATCATATCCCGGGACCAGCCCGCCCTTTTCGTCCACATCCATGGTCAGTGTTGCGACGTTGCCGTCGATATCGATCTTCCAGTGCTTGTACTGGCCGGGTTCGGTTCTGAAATCGATGGTCATGGAGGCTTCCCTGTGCGGAATTTCGTCTATTACGGTAAATGGGTACCTTAATGCGTATTTAAGATGACATGGCCCTGTATGAATGTCAATATTACCGGCATGGACAGTATGGTGCAGACAGACGGAACAGCCGGAAATGCGGAGACCCCGGTGATGATCCGGCCAGCCACAACGGCAGATATCTCCGACGTGCAGCGCCTTGATGAGCGCAATACAGGTCTGGGCAAGCCAGCTTTCTGGGCCGATGCCTTCCGGCGTTACGGTCAGTCCGGGGAGGGAGAGTTTCTGGTGGCTGAGCAGGATGGCCGGTTCGCCGGTTATATCGTCGGTGAGGTGCGGGCCTGGGAGTTCGGGTCCCCTCCCAGCGGCTGGATATTTGCCTTTGGTGTCGAGCCGGAGTACCGGCTGGCAAAGATCGCGACCAGACTGTTTGAGGCAATTTGTGACCGGTTCCGTGCCCGGGGCGTTGAACAGGCCCGCAGCATGGTCGCGACGGATGACCATCTGAACCTGGCCTTTCTGCGCGCCCAGGGCATGCGCGGCGGACCTTTTCTGCAACTGGAAA
The DNA here is from genome assembly GCA_040219025.1 of Rhodospirillales bacterium. Lineage (GTDB taxonomy): Bacteria > Pseudomonadota > Alphaproteobacteria > Rhodospirillales > HT1-32 > HT1-32. The sequence goes on from JAVJTE010000020.1 coordinate 826,865, forward strand.
TGAACCTGAATCCGAAACCGGGAGGGGAGGCATGAGGCTGCAGAAGGCTTCCCGGTATGCGCTGTATGCGGCAACCGAACTGGCGCGTCATCCGGAGCGCCAGATGTCAGCAGCAGAAATTGCGGCGATCTACAGCATATCGCTGAACCATCTGGCGAAAATTCTGCGGGAACTGGGCCGGGCCGGTCTGGTTGAAGCTGTTCGGGGTGTTGGTGGCGGATACAGACTTATCGCGAATCCGAAACGGACATCGCTTTATGACATTATCGTGTTGTTTGAAGAGCCTGCCGGAGAAGTCTCGAACAGCGGGCTTGAGGGCGCACAAACACCTGTCGGCAAATCACTGATTGCCGTTACGACCGAAATCGACCTGATTGCCGAGGCAACCCTGCGATCTATCAGCCTTGCCACATTGCTGCGGGATGCTGACGTCGCCTGAAGCTGTCTCCGCCGGGTCCTGAAACCCGGCGGAGACATTATTCAGAGATCAGTCGATGATCTTGAGATCTTCGGCAGACGTCTTGCCATTACGGCCACGCTGCAATTCGAAGCTCACCTTCTGGCCTTCGGTCAGGCTGTCGAGACCTGCCTGCTGCACTGCGGTGATGTGAACGAATGCGTCGCTGCCGCCTTCTGAAGGTTCAATGAAGCCATAACCCTTGGTCGGGTTGAACCATTTTACTGTACCAGTAGCCATAAACTTGGTCTTCCTCTAGTGATGTGAGTGATGCAATCCGCAAAACTCATTGGGTAGCGCACAAAATTCGAGAGTATCCTTAACCACGGCTGTGGAGACATAACCCCACAAGAACTCTGTAACGCCTGTGGAACTGAGCAACCGTGGCCTCGCCACCGCAGCATTGCTGCGCCGGAAAGGCCATCAGAGATCAGTCGATAATCTTGAGGTCTTCGGCAGACGCCTTACCATTATTTCCGCGCTGCAGTTCGAAGCTGACTTTCTGACCTTCGGTCAGACTGTCAAGACCCGCGCGCTGAACGGCGGTAATGTGGACGAATGCATCGTTGCCGCCTTCCGACGGTTCGATAAAACCAAAACCCTTAGTCGGGTTGAACCATTTAACAGTGCCTGTAGCCATAAACTTAGTCGTCCTCTAACAAAAAGTAGATCATGCAAATGCGCATAACCTATGGATCGTCGTTCTCAATGTCAGGGGAGTTCTAACCTACGCGACGGGCGCGGAGTGGAAGCGCCACAGAACACAGAAACGCACGGAGGCTGGTTATACGCTTTTTTTCAACCAGCGCAACAAAACTCTTGAAAATCGGGTAAAATCAGATCGGAAATCAATTCTGACGCAAGATGTTGTTGATCCAGTTCATCATGACACCTTCGGCGGCGAGAGTTGCAACAGCATTGTAGCCGACCGTCGCGCCGCAGCAACCGCCGGGTTTTGAGGCGTTTCTGACCTCCGGGCGATAGCGGATATCAGCGCCGATGGAATCAAAGGAATGATGGGCGCCGGGAAACAGATGAACAGCAAAATCACTCCCGGAACGCCGTGTTGCAGCTTGCAGGGCGACAATATTACGGGCCGGTGTCCAGTCATCCGCCTCACCTGTGAGTAACAGAAGCGGGGCAGAGGGCAGAAACGGGCGGGTGCGTTTCGGACCGGCGACGACCATTCCGTTGGCGTAGAAACCAATGGCAAACCTGAAGCCGCCTTCCGCCGGTTGCGGTCGATCCAGCAAATGCAGGACAACACGCCCGCCGTTCGACCAGCCGGCCAGCCCGATACGTTGCGGGTCGATTCGCGGGTCCGAACGCAGCCTGGCCAGCGCCGCCAGGGCGTCGGCGGTGCGGGCGCGGCTGGCCGGCAGCTTTTCCCTGCCAGTACAGATTTCCCGGATACCGCGACCGGTAAAACTGTCGACGGCAAGCGTTGCAAAGCCGGCCTGATGAAACCGTCCTGCCCAGTGCCGGTATTTTTTCTGCGGTTGTCCCTTGCTGGTCAGCAGCCCGCCGCAGCCATGCATCATGATGATGGCGGGCCAGGGACCCGGCGTGGCAGGAACATCGAGTAAGGCTGATATCCGGTCCCGGTGAGTCACCCCGTCACTGGCAAGCCAGATGCTGGAGACGGGGATTGACTCCGCTGCATTGACGCCTGTGCTGAGCACAAGCGACAGGATGGCTGTACGGCCTCCCCGCAGCAGAGCTTTCAGCAGCATGGACGAAGGTCCCCGGTGGTTTGATCAAGCGGCGTCATTTATGCTCTGAGCTATGGGAAATGTAATCTCAAAAATCGGCTTCGGCGGCGGCTGTCACTGGTGCACCGAAGCGGTCTTTCAGTCCGTCAGGGGGGTAAACCGGACAGAACAGGGTTTCATCCGGTCCGATCCACCCTGCGACAACTGGTCCGAGGCAGTTATCGTTCACTATGACGAGACGGATATCCGCCTTGCGGACCTGATCGAAATTCACCTGCGCACCCATGCCAGCGGATCCGCCCATTCCATGCGGGGCAAGTACCGCAGCGCGATCTACTGCTTCACGGCAGAGCAGCAGAAAGCCGCAGCGGATGTGCTGGCAAGCCTGCAAGACGGGTTTGACGAGACGCTGGTGACGCAGGTTTTGCCTTTTGCCGGGTTCCGGGAATCAGACCAGCGATTTCAGAACTACTATGAGCAGGGGCCGGAGCGACCGTTCTGCCAGACCTATATCGATCCCAAGCTCAGGATCTTGCGGGAACGATTCTCGGGACTTGTCCGCGAAAGCCGAGATGTCAGCAGAATTCAGCGGTCAGTTAACCCTGCTGCCGGGTGCCGGCGAAATTCCGCAACCGCCGCGAAAACCACGGCAAAGAGGATATGACCGGCCAGCGCCACCCATGTAATCCCGGTGAAGCCGAGGAAAGCGGGATTTCCGGCTACCAGATGCGCCATGATATACAGCGCGAATATCCAGAGCCCAACGCCGTATATGACGGATCCCGGCAGCCATGACATGCCTGGAACCAGCCGGGCCAGAACCGGACGGGCGATGAACAGCCATCCAACCGGGTAGGCAACCATTCCTGCCAGGTAATGGAGAAAGTGGGCGCCCGGGGAGTAGGCCTCGCCAAACAGGACCCTGATCACATTGTTTGCCAGCGGCACCGGTGCCAGACCGGAAAACCCGAGCATCGGGCTGATACTCTGTCCGAAAAAATCAAATGCCACTGTTGCCAGTGCGCCACCGAACATCACCGTCATAACTGTATGCCGGTCCAGCCGGAGGGCAGTCCGGCCATTTATTGCCTGTTCTGTCATATCACCGATTCCCTGATTCCAGTTACCAGACGTGCGTACCACTGTCCGGTAACCGGTGGAAATCAAACTAACGCGATGGTCCGTGATAGCCACTGACCAGACCATTTTACGGTGCTTCTCCGGTGTCTGGTCCGGGAACCCGGTCCGGTGTCAGGCGGCGTCGGTGTTCCGCTGCAACTTCCAGCCGGGCCGGGGATAGTGGCAGGTATAGCCGTTCGGAATCCGCTGGAGGTAGTTCTGATGCTCCGGCTCGGCTTCCCAGAAATCACTGACCGGTTCGACTTCTGTAACCACCTTGCCGGGCCACAGGCCGGAGGCATTGACGTCCCGGATCGTGGTTTCAGCGACTTCTTTCTGGCGGTCACTGGTATAGTAAATCGCGGAGCGATAGCTGCTTCCCATATCGTTGCCCTGCCGGTTGACAGTCGACGGATCGTGGATCTGGAAGAAGAACTCAAGGATGGCGCGGAAATCGGTCCGGGCGGGGTCGAAAATGACCTCGATGGCTTCGGCATGACTTCCGTGGTTGCGATAGGTCGCGTTTGGTACATCGCCACCGCTATAGCCGACGCGGGTGGAAATGACGCCGGGTTGCCTGCGGAAAAGGTCTTCCATTCCCCAGAAACATCCGCCGGCCAGTACAGCTCTTTCAGTCGTCTCACTCATGGCTTGATCCTTTCGCTTCAAAGACCGGAGATAGTTGTCTCCTCGCCTGCATTCCAGACCGGTGACCCCGGATGCACGCAGATGTGTATGGTCAGGCGATCCGTACCAGCACCGTCAGCACAGCGAGAATCTGAACCAGATTGATGGCAACACTCAGTCTGTGGAGGTGTTTGAAACGGGTTGTTGCGGGGCCGGACTCCCCGGCGTTCATCTGATCCCGGACAGCATTGATACGCGGCATCAGAATCTGCCGCGATACCCAGAACAGCCCGGCAACCGCCGCCAGAACCACAGCTTCGACTTCATGGGTGAAGGTAATGGTCAGTGTCGCCAGGGCGGAAAGAACGCCCATATACAGATAATAGACCGGAAACATTCTGCGGATCAGAACGCCGGAAGCATCAGGCTGCAGGGCCGTGAAGATCATCGGGGCGACAACCAGCGCAAAGAACAGCATGCCGCCGAAGATGGCGGCGACAAGAACCAGTCCGGTCATGTCTGAAGCTGTTGCAATATTCATCGGACTGATCTGTGCCTTACCCCGCTGCTCTGCAAGTGGCTTACGCGTCGAAGAAGACGGTTTCCTGTTCGCCCTGCAGGTGAATGTCGAACCGGTAGACCGGCTGGCCCGACCGGTCGAGCCGGGTAGCGACCAGCGTTTCCCGCCGCTCTGCCGGGGCCAGGGCAAGGACCGGGTCGGCAGCGTTCGCATCGGCCTCATCCGGGAAATAGATGCGGGTAAATGTGTGGTTCGGCATCCCGCGCGAGAACAGGGTCAGGCTGATATGCGGTGCCTGCAGGCTGTTGCCGCGTCCCGGAACCGGACCGGGTTTGACGGTCTCGAAATGGAACCGGCCTTCCGCATCCGTGCCGGTCCGGCCAAAACCGTGAAAGCCCAGATCCGCTGCCACATCGTCACGGCTGTCCTCCGGATGATCATAGCGTCCGGCGGCATTGGCCTGCCAGATTTCCAGCATGGCATCGCTGACCGGCGCGCCGTTGCCGTCATAGACAACGCCTTCGACCCGGATGCGCTCACCCCGGGTTGAATCGGACAGCAGGTTGTTGCCTGCAACGCCTGCCCGGCCATAGGATTCCGGTGTCAGGCCATAAGCAAAGAACGGTCCGACGGTCTGTGACGGGGTTTGTTTTGGCATTCCTAGTTCTCCATCGGGGTGGCGTTGCGGCCGCGCAGGACAATGTCGAAACGATAGCCCAGCGCCCAGTTCGGTTCCGTCAGGTCCAGCTCGAACCCGGCCACCATGGCCTGCCGGGCATCTTCGTCGGCGATGGCGTTGAAGATCGGGTCGAAGGCCAGCAGCGGATCGCCCGGGAAATACATCTGGGTGACCAGCCGGTTGAGGATACTGGCACCCATCAGTGAAAAATGAATATGCGGCGGTCGCCAGGCATTGTGATGGTTCGGCCATGGATAGGCGCCGGGACGGATGGTCTGGAAGCGGTAGGTACCATCTGCATCGGTGACACATTTTCCGGCACCCAGAAAATTCGGGTCCAGCGGCGCGTCATGCCGGTCGTTCACATGGACATAGCGTCCGGTGGCATTGGCCTGCCAGATTTCGACCAGACTGTTGGCAATGCCACGACCGTTTTCATCCATCACCCTGCCGGTGACAATAATCCGCTCGCCAACCGGCTCGCCGTTGCGGCGGGCATTCATCGTCAGGTCGGCATCTTCCTGTGTGACCGCGGCATAGCCCAGTGCCGGACCGGTGGTCTCGGACAGGGTCTGCGGTATGACAATCGGCGGCTGTGTCGGTCCACGCAGCTGTGTCGATTTATAGCCGGGCTCGCGATAGGGCGACATGCGGCTCCAGTCGCGGGCGCTGTATTGCGGATCACTCGACATGATCAGGCGGCTCCTTCTGCTTTCGGTTCCGGGATGATGCCCAGCTCTTCACGGGCAATGGCGATGGCACGGTTGGCGGCGGGCACACCGGCATAGACCGCGACATGGAACAGGGCTTCCTTGATGTCATCGGCTGTCGCGCCGGTATTGTGGCTGGCGCGGATATGCATGGCGAATTCCTCCCAGTGGCCGAGGCTGGCCAGAATTACCAGCGTCAGCAGGCTGCGGGTCGGGCGGTCCAGTCCCGGGCGGGTCCAGACCGATCCCCAGGCACCTTCGGTAATGAAGGTCTGGAAATCTGTGTCAAACGCGGTCTTGCGGGATTCAGCCCGGTCCACATGCGCATCACCCAGGACGGCGCGGCGTACCTTCATGCCAGCTTCATAGCGATCATCAGACAAGCTTGTTCTCCTTCAGGAAGCCTTCAATCAGTCCGGCCATGATCTCCGGCTGTTCGAGGCATGGCAAGTGACCGACGCCATCGATCACCTCAAGGCGGGCCCCGTCGATCAGCCCGGCCAGCGTGCGCACCATCGCCGGTGTCGTGGCACCGTCGTCGGAACCGACAATGCACAGCGTCGGGATATTGATGTTGCGGGTGGACTCCGTCATGTCGGCATCGCGGATGGCCGCGCTGACGCCGACATATCCGTCGGCAGATGTACGGACCAGCATGTTGCGATATCCGGCCAGCTCGGCCGTCCGGCTGGTCCGGAAACCGGGTGAGAACCAGCGTTCCATGACCGCATCCCCCATCGGCTCGATCCCGCCTTTGGTGATGGCCTCAATTCGCTGATCCCATATTTCCTTCGGGCCGATGACATTGGCGGTATCCGACAGCACCAGTGCCCGGATCAGATCCGGGCGTTTGGCCCACAGTCCCTGGGCGATGATGCCGCCAACCGACAGGCCGACGAAAATCGCATCGTTCAGACCATGATGGTCCATCAGCGATTCGATATCACCGACCAGATCATCCATGCTGAAGCGGCCTGCGGGCAGGCCGGACAGACCATGTCCGCGCTTGTCGTAGGTCAGGATGCGGAACCCGTCCGGCAACGCCTCGATGACCTTGTCCCAGGTGCGGAAGTCGGTCCCCAGTGAGTTGGCAAAGACCAGAGCCGGGCCGTCCTCCGGTCCGGTGATCTTGTAGTGGTGGGTCAGGTCACCAATCGTGATGAAGGCCACGGTTATCCCCTGTTGAATGTCTGTCTGGAATTATACTTTGATATCTAAGTATGTCGACAGAGGGATGTCAGAACGAATCCGGCCCTAGCCTGTTCCGGTCTCGCTCCGGTCATATCCCTCATTGAGAGGATCGGGGTTGAGGACCCGTCCGTCAATGGCGCCAAGCCAGTCCAGTGCCGAGCGCAGGCGAACAATGTTCCCGACCACGAAAATCGAGGGTGCGGTAACCGATTGCTCGACCACATCAATGGCCGCCCGGCCCAGCGTGGTTTCAACCACGCGCTGATGGTCCGTTGTTGCGCTGCCGACAAAGGCTGCGGGTTCATCGGGGCTGCGGCCACCGGCCATCAGTTTTGCCGCGATACGTTCCGCATGCTTGATCGCCATATAAATCACCAGCGCCGGTGATCCCTTGGCAAGGCTGTCCCAGTCGATGCAGTCCGGAACCTCGCCGGAGGCGCTGTGTCCGGTGACGAAGGTGATCGCGGAATTGGTATCGCGGTGGGTGGCGGGGATACCGGCATAGGCCAGCCCGCCAATTCCGGCGGTCACACCCGGCACCAGCCGGAAGGGTATGCCGGCCCGGACCAGTGCCAGCGCTTCTTCACCGCCCCGCCCGAAGATGAAGGGGTCGCCGCCTTTCAGACGGCAGACCCGTTTGCCGGCCTGTGCCAGCCGGATAATGCGGTTCGATATGTCCGGCTGTTTCGGCGACGGTTTTCCGCCCCGCTTTCCCGCATAGACCAGTTCAGCCATGTTACCGGCGAGCCGGAGAATCCGTTCGTCGACCAGCGCATCATAGACAATCACATCAGCAGACCGCAGCGCATGCAGGGCATGCAGGGTCAGCAGACCCGGATCTCCTGGCCCCGCCCCGACAAGCCAGACCCATCCCGCCTGAAATTCCGGCAGGTCGGGCAGCAGAAGGTCATTGCGCGAAGTCGTCATTCAAGAGAGCCTGTATCGATTCACCGGGATCATGGCTAGATTTGCGACATGGCTCAACGTAAACCCGACATACCCCTGAAAAAGGGCTGGACGACAGGTGCCTGCGCGGCGGCGGGTGCGCGCGCGGCCTGGCGCTACCTGCTGACCGGTGAGCGGCAGAAGACGGTGCGGGTCAGCCTGCCGAAAGGTGTCAGCCCCGAATTCCCCCTGTCGCGGCTGGAGCGCACGGGTGATACGGCAACGGCGGGCATCATCAAGGATGCAGGCGATGACCCGGATGTGACGCACGGAGCGGAAATAATCACCATCGTCCGGGCCGGGGTTCCCGGGTCAGGTGTCACCTTTGCGGCGGGGGAAGGGGTCGGTCATGTAACCCTGCCCGGTCTGCCGCTGGCGGTCGGCGAACCGGCGATCAATCCGAAACCGCGGGAAATCATCGCCGCCAATCTGGCGGAGGTTGCCGAGGAACTCGATGTGGTTTGTGATCTGCATGTCACCGTCTCCATTCCCGGTGGCGAGACGCTGGCAGAGAATACGGCGAATGGCCGTCTCGGCATCATCGGCGGGCTCAGTATTCTCGGCACAACGGGCGTGGTCGTGCCCTATTCCTGTGCCTCCTGGATACATTCCATCCATCGCGGCATTGACGTGGCGCGGGCCGCCGGGATTGGCCATATCGCGGGATCCACCGGGCGAACATCGGAGGAGACGGTGCGCAATCTGTTCGACCTGCCCGATCAGGCGCTGATCGATATGGGTGATTTCGCCGGTGGCATGCTGAAATATCTCCGCCGCAAACCGGTGCCGAAACTCACCATTGCCGGCGGGTTCGGCAAGCTGGCGAAACTGGCGGATGGCGAGATGGACCTGCATTCATCGCGCAGCCGGGTCAATACGGCGATGCTGGCCCGCTGGCTGGCAGAGGCGGGGGCTGACAAACCGATGGTTGAGGCGGCAGCGGCCTGCACGGCAGCCGCGCAGGTGCTGGCACTGGCGGAGGGCTATCAGCCGATGCTGGCAGAACGCTGTGCCCTCGGTGCGCGCGAGGTGGCGCTGGCGGCATTGTCCGGTGATGTGGCGGTAGATGTGCTGGTGATCGACCGCGCCGGGAACCAGCTGGCTCATGTCGGCTGAACGACGGCCGCATATCCTGATTCTGGGTGGCACGGGCGAGGCTGCGGCACTGGCCCGTGCCATCGACCGGCAATGGGGCGACGCAGTGCGCCTGACGTCATCCCTCGCCGGGCGGGTGGAAAAACCGGGCCCGCTGCCGGGTAATGTCCGGGTTGGCGGGTTTGGCGGTGTGGCGGGGCTGACGGCCTATCTGCGCGACGAACAGGTGGATCTGCTGGTTGATGCCACCCACCCTTTCGCCGACCGGATATCCGCGCATGCCCGGCAGGCGGCAGAGGCGACGGATCTGCCGCGTCTCGGATTTGCCCGTCCGCTCTGGCAACGTGATCCGGTCGACCGCTGGATCGAGGTGGAAACGGTGGAACAGGCCGCGACGGCGGCGGGTGATATCTCACGACGGGCGTTTCTGACCGTCGGCAGGACCGAAATTGCCCCCTTCGCAGAGACCCGGGATGTCTGGTTTCTGGTCCGCCTGGTTGACCCGCCGGAGACCCCGCTGCCATTGCAGAACCATGAGACCGTGATTGCCCGCGGTCCCTTCACCGTCGCCGGTGAACGCGAGCTGATGCTGCATCACCGGATTGACCTGCTGATCACCAAGGCCAGCGGCGGCGCAGCAACGGAGGCCAAGATTCTGGCCGCCCGGGAAGCCGATATCCCGGTGCTGATGGTACGCCGGCCGCGACCGGAACCGGGCCGCCGCGTCAGTGATGTGGCGGCGGCGATGGCCTGGATCGGCAATCAGCTGGAGGCGGTCTGAGCCTTTGGCCGCAGCACATGGTGATGCGCGGCGTCATACAGCTTTGAATCCGTAAAGGCCGCATCACCGAAGACAGCCCCTACCAGAATCAGGGCGGTGCGGGTTACTCCCGCTTCCTTTACCTTTTCGCGGATGTCGCGGAGCGTGCCCTTCAGAAACAGCTGGTCCGGCCAGCCAACGCGATAGGCAATGACCACCGGGCAATCCGCGCCATAGACCGGCGACAGGTCACGGACCACCTTCGCGATATTGTTGATCGACAGATGCAGCGCCAGTGTCGGTCGTCCGGCGGCAAGGTTCGCCAGCTCCTGACCTTCCGGCATGGAGGAGGATCGCACGGCGGTGCGTGTTACCAGTACCGCCTGGCTGACATCCGGCAGGGTCAGTTCGGTCTTCAGCGCGGCGGCAGCAGCGGCAAAGGCCGGGACACCCGGCGTAATGTCATAGGGAATGTCGAGAGCATCCAGCCGGCGCATCTGCTCGGCAATCGCACCATAGATCGACGGATCACCGGAATGCACCCGGGCGACATCCTGCCCGCGATCATGGGCCGCCTGTATTTCGCTGATGATCTCGTCGAGATGCAGCGGGGCGGTATCAATCACCCGTGCGCCAGGCCGGGCGGCGGCAACGATTTCCGCCGGGACCAGCGATCCTGCATACAGCACCACGGGCGCAGCCTCGATCAGCCGCAGTCCGCGTACGGTAATCAGATCGGGTGCGCCGGGACCGGCACCAATGAAATGGACAGTCATCGCGATACCTTTCAGTCAGTCGGTCCCGCATAAAGCAGATGCTGACCCCGGTCCAGCCCCGCCGGCTGGTCCGTAAGAGCATATTACGACCATTCTGCCCTGTCCTGTTTGCCGGTGATGTTCAGCCGGCGGGCAGAAAGGCTGTCATAATCTTGCTGATCTGCCGGATCTTCTTGCCGGACAGGGGGGCGGTGAAATGCTGGTCGATGGCGCTGCGATAGACGGGCCACATTGCCTTCAGCAACTTCCGCCCGTCAGTTGTGATGAACAGGACCTGTGCCCTGCCATCACTCTTCAGGCGTTCCCGCTGCAGATAGCCGGCGGCTTCCAGCCGGTCGACCAGCCGTGATACATTATACTGGGCCAGCAGCATCCGGTGCTGCAGATCGACAGGACGCAAGCCTGCCCTGCCGGCCCGCCGCAGCTCCAGCAGGGCATCATACCAGATGAGTGGAGGCAGGCCGGCTGCCTTCAGATCAGCCTCGACTTTTTCCAGCAGGTGTTGTGAGGCACGGATCAGTCGCGCCCATGCCGTAACCGCTTCATCCTCCGGTCCGGACCGGTCGATGTCTGTCATGGTTTCCCCTTCGTGCAAATTGCCGCGTCAGCAGGCAGTTGACATTAACATGCAAATGCATATTTAAAAATATATGCAATTACATGGAAATGAATCATGCCTCGTTTTACCCTCGTCAGCCATCATCTTTGCCCCTATGTGCAGCGCGCGGCCATTGCCCTGCTTGAGAAGGGTGTCGCATTTGACCGGCAATACATTGACCTGTCCGACAAACCGGACTGGTTTCTTGAGATATCCCCGCTTGGCAAGACACCGCTGCTGATTGTTGACCTGCCGGAACGGTCACGGGAAGTTCTGTTCGAGTCTGCGGCGATTCTGGAATATCTCGAAGATGTCGCCGTCCCGTCCCTGCATCCGGCTGATCCTCTGACCCGGGCCAGACATCGGGGCTGGATCGAGGTCGGGAGTACGGCTCTGACCGCCATCGCCGGATATTACAGCGCACCGGACGAGACCGCGCTGACCGCAAAGGCCGTGCAGATTCAGAACCTGACGCAGCGCATGGAGGCCGCATTGAACCCTGACGGACCGTGGTTTGCGGGCGATCAGTTTACCCTTGTCGATGTCGTCTGGGCACCGGTTTTCCGTTACTTCGATGCCTTTGACAGAATCAACCGTCAACCCTTGCTGCCAGCCGGGACAAGGCTTGCTGCCTGGCGTGCCCGTCTGGCCGGGCGGTCGTCAGTCCGGAATGCCGTGGATGACCGCTTTGCGGACCGCCTGATGACATTCCTGCGCAACCGGGACAGTGCATTGTCCCATATGATGGAATCCGGAGCTGGTTTGTCTCCGGCAGGATGAGCGGCCGAACGGTACTGTGAGTCGGTCCGGGCCGTTGCCATGGTCCGGATATGCCACCTGCCTGCTGCTTATTCCCGCAGTGATTTCTGGAAGCTCTGGAGCAGTGGCTGGGTGACGTAATCCATGAATGTCCGCTCGCCGGTGACGATCAGCACTTCCGCCTGCATGCCGGGCTGCAGGATCGCGCCGGGGATGACGTTGCCGATATCCTCGGTCAGTTCGATGCGGGTCAGGTAATAGGTCTCGCCGGTCTTCTCGTCCTCGATTCCGTCAGCGGATACGCCGATCACCCGGCCCTTGACCGGCGCGGAACTGCGCTGGCTGAAGGCTGACAGCCGGACCTCCGCTGTCAGGCCGGTGCTGACCACATCGATATCCGACGGCTGTACTCTTGCTTCGACAATCAGCTTGTCGCCGGTCGGCACCATCTCCATCAGCGGCTCGCCCGGGCGGATGACGCCGCCATCGGTGAACACCGTCGAATTCACGATAGTGCCGGCGATCGGTGCGCGGATGACGGTCCGGCGAAGCACATCCTCGGCGCTGCGCAATTGCTCGCGCACCTCGAACAGCTGCGACTGCACGTCGCGCAGGTCGGAGATGACGGAATTCAGAAACTCCGTCCGGATTTCGTTGATGCGAATCTGTGTCTCGCCGATGCTCTGGCGGGTGCGGGCGATCTCTGACCGGTGGGCGGCGCGTGAGCCGGCGATCTGCGACGCCTCGCGTTTCTTTTCCAGCAGGCGCGGTTTACGGCCCAGCCCCTGTGCGTTCAGGGTTTCCAGGTCCCGGATTTCCTCTTCGATCAGGGCGATCTGCCGGTTTTCGGAAGATATCTGCTCCTGCAGGCCGCTGATCTCTTCCTGAAACTGGGCGATCTGCTGTTCCAGAATCGATTGCTGGCCGGTCTGGGCATTCAGCCGTGCCCGGAACATATTCTCCTGACCTGTCAGAATGCTGCGGACCGCAGGATCGTCCATGCGGCTGGTCAGCTCCGGCGGAAAGGACAGGGTTTTCAGGCCGTCGCGTTCTGCGACCAGACGGGTTTCCTCGGCCAGATAACTGTCACGGCGCGAGCGCAGGGTCTGGACCGCGGAGCGGGCCTGAGTGTCTTCCAGTGTCACCAGTACCTGATCGGCGGCAACCACATCGCCGTCCCGGGCGGCAATCGATCTGACAATGCCGCCTTCCAGATGCTGGATGACTTTCTTGCTGCCCGCAACACTGACCACGCCGGGGGCAACCGCCGCACTGGACAGGCTGGCCGTTACCGCCCAGGTCCCGAACAGGCCGAAGAACAGGCCGATCACCAGAATGCCGCCCAGCACCGGGGCTCTCAGATCGGGGCGTGGCGACAGGGCGGGCGGACCGTCTGTCCTGGCGGCCATCGGTGCAGCAACACCGGTCGCGGCGGGCCGGGTCAGGGCGTTTTCAGCCATCACGCGGCTCCTCGCCGGGTTGTGCCGCCGCAATCCGTGCGGCGGCTTTCTCTGTCCCGATCTTCGGGTCTTTTGCTGTGGCTTTCTGGGTCGCGGCCGACATCTTGTTCATGATCTCGTCACGGGTGCCGAACAGATGCAGACGCCCCTTGTTCAGCACCAGCACCCGGTCAATGAAGCGCAGCAGATTGGGCCGGTGGGAAATCAGGATGGCGGTGACCCCCGCCTGTTTCAGATAGGCCAGCGCCCGCAACAGTGCTTCTTCGCCTTCCGTATCGAGGTTGGAGTTCGGCTCGTCGAGAACCACCAGTCTCGGTGCGCCGTAAAGCGCCCGGGCCAGGCCGATACGCTGGCGCTGGCCGCCGGACAATCCGGCACCGCCATCGCCGATTTCGGTGTCATAACCATCCGGCAGCCCCAGAATCAGGTCATGCACCTGGGCCTGTCTTGCCGCGAGGATGACCGCCTGCGGATCAGCCGGGCCCATGCGGGCGATATTGTCCTGAATGGTACCGTCGAACAGTTCGATATTCTGTGGCAGATAACCGATATGCTGGCCAAGGTCATCGGCATCCCAGGCCGCCACATCCATGCCGTCCAGCCGGGCCGCACCCGCAGAGGGTAGCAGGTTGCCGATCAGAATGCGGGCCAGTGTTGTCTTGCCCGATGCGGTGGGGCCGATCATCGCCAGGCTTTCCCCGGCGGCGAGCTCAAAGCTGATATTCCGCAGCGCCGGTTCGGCCCCCGGTTTGTGTGCGAACGAAACTGCCTCCACCTTCACCCGGCCTTCCGGTTGCGGCAAGGGCATGCCGGCCTCGCGGCCACCGTCGGCCAGATGGGCCCTGATCCGGTCGTAGGCGGCACGCGCACCGACAAACCCTTTCCAGGCACCGATGGCCTGCTCCACCGGCGCCAGCGCACGTCCCATGATGATGGATCCGGCAATCATCGCACCCGGCGACAGATCACCTTCAAGCGCCAGATAGGCACCCAGGCTGAGCACGCCGATCTGCAGGCAGAACCGGATGAACTTCGACAGCGCGGTCAGCCCGCCGCTGAGGTTGCTGGCCCGGGCCTGCAGGTCGATGGATTTCGCATTCTCGGTCTGCCAGCGGCTGACGATATTCGGCAGCATGCCCATGCCGTTGATGACATCCGCATTGCGCACGGCGGCTTCGGCCCGGCGCATGGCCTGTGCATAGGCTCCGTTGGCTTCGCCCAGCATGCCGCGGGTGACGGTCTCGTTGGTCACCGCAATCGCGAACAGCAGCACCGCGCCGATCAGTGACAGCCAGCCAAGCCAGGGATGCAGCAGGAACATGGCGGCGAGGAAAATCGGCGCCCAGGGGGCATCCATCAGTGGAAACACACCACTGCCGGACAGGAAGCCGCGCAGGGTGCCGAGATCGCGCAGCACCTGTGCAGATCCGCCCCGGCTGTCCATCAGCGCGCGTGTCACGGCGGCCCCGAGCAACTGGCCGCCCAGCCGCTGGTCCAGCCAGCTTGAAACCCGGACCAGAACGATGGTCCGCAGGCCGTCGAGCAGGGCCAGCACCACCAGGGCGAAAATAGCGACAATCAGCAAGGCAATCAGCGTCTCGATGCTGCGGCTCGACAGCACCCGGTCGAAAAGCTGCATCATGTAGATCGGCGAGGTCAGCATGCAGAGATTGACGCCGAGGCTGAAGACAGCGACCACGACAAACCCCCGGCGGCAGGCACCAAGGGCTTCGGTAAGGGCATTCTTTGCGGGTTGGGCCTGCGCCAAGTCAGTTATCCATCAGTCATGCGGCGGCAGTCTAGCGGGTCCTGTGCGGGGAATCGACAGGCAGGTCAGATTGTGCCGGAAAACACATCGCGCCCGGGCCTGTAGCCGAACTGGACCTGAGCCGGATTGCGATTGTAGAGAGGGCGGCCAAACATCGGATGGTCGAGGCCACGAACCTCATGCTCGATCTGATACAGCCGGTCACCACTGTCGGGGTCAATGATATCGACAAACCGGAACTGATAACGGCCCTCGTCTGATGACACCAGACCGCGTTCCCCGAGCGTCCGGCGGAGCGCTTCAAATCCGGCGATGTAGATCTGGATATGATGGCCGTCAAAATCCGGCAGGGGATCACCGGTCTCGCGGAAGGTCAGGGTCTGGCCGGGTCCGGCGGGAATAACTGCGCAGGCTTTGCCGGACTGGCGGGTCAGGTCGGCCGTGGTGCCGATGATCTGCTGATAGAATCGGGCGATCCCGTCCGCTGACCCGGCGGGTACATCAAACCGGACATCTGTCAGCCCCAGCTGAATCCCGTCATCTTCCGGCACCGGAGCAAGCAGCCGGAACCGGTTGCCCCAGGGGCAGGTGACGAACAGCGTCTCGTCTTCCCGGCGAAAGCTGAAGTCGGTGTTGCTGAGCGACGATGTTATTTCCTCAAGATTGCCGATGACCAGATCAAGGTCCGGCAGCGTCAGGGTGATTTCACCACGCAGGTGATGGGGAACCGGCTGGCGGCTCGGCAGGTGCATCTGCGACCGGCCGATATTGATCCACATGTTGGTCAGCCCGACCATCATCGCCGGGTCGCGGGTGAGGCCAAGCCCGACGATATAGAACTGTGTTGCAACCAGCTGATCAGGGATCGCCAGATTGACATGTTCGAGGCGGGCGATTTTTCCAAGTTCTGTTGTCATCAGACGATGGCCTTCTGTTTTGGCTCGAAGCTGTCGATCTGTGCCTGTTCCCAGGCTTCCAGAAAAAAGTTGTGTCCTTTGCCGGCCAGCAGGTCGCCCGGCTCCAGATTCGGGAAGCAGTCCTTGATGTTCAGGCTGCGCTCGTCCGAGCCGCGCAGCATCAGCCGCTCTCCGCGCAGTTCTATGGGCGCTTCCAGACCCATCGCGCCAAGCATTTCGGCCAGCGCATGCAGCGTATTGTGATGGAAGTTGGCGACACGTGTTGCCTTGTCTTCAGGCACCAGGGCGCGCTGGCGCAGCGGGTCCTGCGTCGCAACGCCGGTCGGGCAGCGGTTGGTGTGACAGTTCTTGGCCTGAATGCAGCCGATCGAGAACATGAAGCCACGGGCGGAATTGACCCAGTCCGCCCCCAGCGCGATTGTGGTCGCGATATCCGAGCCGGAGATGATCTTGCCACTGGCCCCCAGTTTGATGCGGTCCCGCAGCCCTGCACCGATCAGCGCATTATGGACAAAGGTCAGGCCTTCACGCAGCGGTGTGCCAATGGAATTGGAGAATTCGAGCGGCGCGGCACCGGTGCCGCCTTCCTTGCCATCAACAACGATGAAGTCGGGAATGTGGCCGGTCTCGATCATCGCTTTCAGGGTTGCCATGAATTCCCAGCGATGCCCGACGCAGAGTTTGAATCCGACGGGTTTGCCGTCGGAAAGCTTGCGCAGCCGTCCGAGGAATTCGGCAAAATCGCGGGGGGTGGTGAAGGCGGAATGGTTGGCCGGAGAGATGCAGTCGACGCCCATCGGCACGCCACGGGCTTCGGAAATTTCCGGGGTGATTTTCGCCGCGGGCAAAACACCGCCATGCCCAGGCTTGGCCCCCTGCGACAGCTTGATTTCGATCATCTTGATCTGCGGATCGGCGGCCTGGCGTTTGAAATTGTCCTCATCGAATTTGCCGTCGTCGCTGCGGCAGCCGAAATAGCCGGAGCCGATTTCCCAGATGATGTCACCGCCACCGGCACGATGATATTTCGACAGGCTGCCTTCACCGGTGTCATGAGCGAACCCGCCGATTTTTGCACCCTTGTTCAGGGCCAGAATGGCATTTCCGCTGAGCGATCCGAAACTCATGGCGGAGATGTTCATCAGCGAGGCCGAATAGGGCTGTTTGCAGTCCGGCCCGCCGATCAATACCCGGAAATCGGGATCGGGTGACGGTTTCGGCGACATTGAATGGGTCAGCCAGACATAGCCCGGCTCGTAGACGTTCTGCAGCGTACCGAAGGCCAGCGTCTGCAATTCGTTCTTTGCCCGCTGATAGACGAGGGCACGCTGTTGCCTGTTGAACGGCACGGCGTCGGCGTCGGCCTCGAACAGATACTGGCGGATTTCCGGGCGGATACCCTCGAACAGCCACCGCATATGGGCGATGACCGGATAGTTGCGCAGCAGGCTGTGCCGGGTCTGAATAAGATCATAGACGCCAAGCCCGATCAGGGCGATCAGCACCGCCGCCAGAATCAGAAACCAGCCTGAATAGAGGGCTGATGCGGCAAGTGAGGCGATTGCACCGGCGATAACGATGCCGAATACCAGATAGCGTTCCATCCCGAGATTCCCTGCTGCCCGTCGAGATGCCATTCTGGCCATCCGTTGGCTGAAAGCGCAAGCCGGGCAGAGGATCAGACCCAGCAGGTGGGCCGGGTCAGGGAGAGTGAAGCCGGTCACAGCCAGAGCCTTATTTTCGCTATAGTGTTGCTGTTTACTTGCCAAACACGGGGCAGCGAATAGCGTTGCCCCGGGGTAGTCGTGTTTTATGAGGGTCTGGCGTGAAAAAAATTCTGCTTACATTTCTGGTCGTGATTGTGGTTCTGGTCGGCGGGGCGCTGGCTGCCCCGGGCTTTGTGGACTGGAACGCCTACAAGGACGATCTGCGCCAGATTGTACGGGCACAGACAGGCCGCGACCTGGTCATTGAGGGTGATATCAAGGCGCGCCTGATCCCCTCACCGGAAATCAGTGCAGAAGATGTCCGGCTCTCGAACAGCGCCGGTTCGGCAAGCGAGGATATGCTGTCGCTCAAGGCCGTCCGGGTAAAGGTGGCGATTGCTCCGCTGCTGTCAAAAATCATCCGCATCGACAGTTTTGAGCTGGTCGAGCCGATTGTCGAGATCGAGAAACGTGCTGACGGCAGCATGAATTTTGACGATCTGGCTGGCGGCGGCAACGCAACCGTCGCCCCGGCGACGACCCCTGCACCTGCCGGTTCCGGCGCGGCCGGTGGCGCGAATGAGCCGATTTCAGTCGCCGGGTTTGATGTCAGCGTCGACAGTGCCACGATTCGCAATGGCACGCTGATCTATCGCGATACCCAGGCCGGCAGCATGCAGGTCATCGAAAATTTCAATCTCACCGTCGGTGCGAATTCGCTGGTCGGCCCCTACGATCTGTCCGGCGATATCAGCCTGCTCGGCATCCCGCTCGCCTTCGAGGCCGGGCTGGGCGAGGTCTCTTTCGAGCGGGCCGCGGTGCCGCTGACGCTTAGTGTCGATATTGATGGCGGTGCAACCCGGACCAATTTCACCGGTGCGCTGGTCGGTTTGCCGGATAATCCGGGCGTCCGTGGCAAGCTGAAGGGTCGCAGCGAAGATATTCTCAAGCTGATGACAGCGCTTGGCGCGGGGCAGGGACTGCCGGCAGAGCTGGCAAAGCCGCTCAGTCTTGACGCGTCACTGAATGCGTCGGCGACCGAAGTCACGGTTGACGATATCGCGCTGGAGGCGGCGGGCAGCCGGATCACCGGCTCGGCCCGGGTAACACTGGGCGAGATGATTGACGGTGGTGTCGATCTGCATGTTGCCCGGCTCGACCTTGATGCTTTGCTGGCCTCGCTTCCGGCCCAGCCTGCGACCGGTGACAGCGCATCGACAGCCTCTGACGCAAAGGCACCGGCTTCTGCACCGGCAGGCACCAGCCCGGCGGCAGCTGCTGTACCGGAGTTGCCGAAGAATGTGAATTTTGCGGCGACTTTCACCGCGGATGCGATTATCTATCGCGGCAAGCCGATCAACAGGGCGACGGCGTCCGTTGCGCTGGCCAATGGCGAGCTGTCGATCAACCAGATTTCCGCCCAGCTTCCCGGCGGATCGGATGTTGCGGTGTTTGGCTTCATCGCCCCCCGTGGCAAGTCGCTGGGGATGGAGATCGAGGCCGATGCCCGCTCTGACAATCTGCGGGCCCTGCTGGACTGGGCGGGTGTTGACCTGAACGCAATGCCCAAAGGCAAGCTTCAGACCATGGCCTTGCGGGCCAAGGTTGGCGGCACGACCGAGAATATTCAGGTTACGGATCTGAATCTGAAACTGGACAGCATGACGGTCCGGGCGGCGGCGACGCTGCGCCCGGGGGACCGTCCGGCAGCGGGTGTGACGCTGCGCGTCGACCGGCTGGATCTGGATGGCTATATTCCTGCCTCTGCTGCTGCTCCGGCAAAACCCGCCGCGGCCCCGGCAACGGCGGCAAGCGGCAACACGCCGGCCTCTGCCCCGGCATCGTCGGCCAGCCCGTTCGCCGGACTGAAGGCACTGAATGATTTTGATGTCAGCACTGACGTCGAGATCGCAACCCTGACCCATAACGGTATCACCGCCAGCAAGCTGGCGCTGCGTGCCCGGCTTGTAAAAGGCAAGCTCGACCTGACCGAGTTTTCTGTCGGTAATCTTGCCGGGGCTGCGGCTCGTGTATCGGGCAGCTTTGGGAATTTTGGCGGGACACCGTCGATTTCCAAACTGGATGCAAACCTGACCGCCAACAGCATTGACGGTCTGTTGCGTCTGGCCGGTGTTCAGTCACCGATCCCGCCGGAAAAGCTTGGTGCGATTTCGGCAAGGGTGAATGCGGATGGTGATCTCAACAAGTTGCAGGTTTCTGCAAAAGTAACAGCTGCCGGGGGGACGGCGACAGCCGCCGGACCGATCTCGCCAATGGCGGCAATTGATGATCTCCGGCTGGCGGTAACACTGGATCACCCCTCCCTCAACCGGCTGCTGGAAGTGGTTGCCCCTGATTATCGCCCGACCGGGCGCAACCTTGGCCCGCTGGCAGTGAAGGCCGGTGTCGGCCTGAAGCCGGGTGCCATCGCGGTCGATGATCTGAACGCACGTGTCGGCCCGGTCTCGGTTGCCGGCAATGCCTCCGTTGCAACCGGGGGTGACCGTCCGATGATTACCGCCCGCCTGTCGGCCAGCGAACTGCCGGCGCAGTTGTTTGTGCCGCTTGTCGGGGGCACGAAATCCGCTCCGGCCCGCAGTACCGCAGCGTCGGGTGGCGGCTCTGCCCCGGCTGCTGCCGGTGGCAGCCGCTGGTCGCGTGAGAAGATTGACGTCAGCGGGCTGAAGGCCGTTGATGCGGATGTGCAGATCAGCGCGACCGCCGTTCTGTATGAGCCCTACCGGGTGGATAACCCGGAAATCATCCTGACGCTGAATAACGGCAGGCTCGATCTCAAGCGGATGGCCGGCAAGATGTTCGGTGGCGGTTTCGACATGACGGCGGTTGCCGTTGCGACCGACAAGCTGACGGTGGAGACATCGACAAAGGTCGAGAACGCGAACATCAAGAAGGCGATTCTGCAAACCGCCGGCATGGATGTTGCCGATGGCACGCTGAATTTCACCAGTAACATGAAGACCGTGGGCTTCAGCGAATATGATCTGATCCGCAACCTGAACGGCACGGCAAATCTGGCCGTTACCGACGGGCTGGTGAACGGATTCGACCTGGATGCCCTATCGGACAAACTCAACAATCCGGTCAATGTTGCGGGTCTGCTGACGCTGGTGACCCAGGGTATTTCCGGTGGTCAGACCCGGTTCGAGGAACTGAAGGGTACATTCAGGGCGACCAACGGTGTGGTCGAGACGAATGACCTGAAGGTGACGGCAAAATCCGGCACGGCCACAACGGTGGCAAAAGCCGATCTGGCGGACTGGAAGATCAACGGATCGTCGGTGGTACAGCTGACCCGGATTGACGGCGCGCCGCCGATCAATGTGCGTTTCAGCGGCCCGCTGGACCAGCCGAACCCGACCTTCGACATCAACGCCTTTCAGGCTTTCATGCTGGCCAATGGTCTGGTCAAGGGTGTCGGCGGTCTGGTCAAGGACGGCAAGGATATCGTCAAGGGGGCCGGTGGTGGTGTCGGCGGTGTGGTGAAGGGCATTCTCGGAACGCTGGGTGGCCAGCAGCAACAGACGACGCCGCAGACCCAGCAGCAGCCCTCATCCTCCACCGGAACCGCAACACCGCCGGCGCAGCAGCAGCCGCAGCAGCAGGACAACAATCCGCTGAACAACCTGCTCCGGGGTGTGCTCGGCAACTAGAAAGCTTCCGGATCAGGTCCGGTAGCACGCCTGCGGGGCCGCTTGGCTCCTGTTTGTCGGGTTTGCCGATGATCTTCCGTGATTGCGGTTGACGATAACCGTCGCGTCCTCAACAAGGTGGGGTCATGACATATCCTGATTTTTCTCCGGCTTCACTGACCTCCTTTCTGACGGCTTCGGATGGCTGCCATGGCTGCTGAAGCACCGATCCTGTCGCTCCGCGATGTCGAAGTTCATCTCGGTGGCGACCCGCTGTTCGGGCCGCTGGAGATTTATCTGGCGGCAAGTTCCAGGTCCTGCCTTGTCGGACGGAACGGCACCGGCAAATCCACCCTGATGCGGATCATCGCCAACCAGCGCCAGCCGGATGCAGGGAAACGTTTCGCGGCCCCCGGACTGCGCGTCGCCTATCTGGCACAGGAGCCGGATTTCAGCGCTTTCAAAACCGTCGGGGAATTTGTTGCCGATGGTCTGGCCGACCCGGACGCCACCTGGCTGGCTGATTCAGAACTGCTGGAAGCCGGGCTGGATGCTGACCGCGACCCGATGACCCTGTCCGGTGGGGAAGGCCGTCGGGCGGCACTGGCCCGGATGTTCGCCGGGGAACCGGATTTCCTGCTGCTGGACGAGCCGACCAACCATCTCGATATTCCGGCCATTGAGGCGCTGGAAGACAAACTGTCGAAATATCGCGGCGGCTATCTGATCGTCAGCCATGACCGGACCTTTCTGCGCCGTCTGACCCGGGAAGTTCACTGGCTGGATCGCGGTATCATCCGCACGGCACCGACCGGATTTGACGGTTTTGAAGACTGGATGGACGCTGAACTGGCCCGCGAGGAAGAGGAAGCGCACAAGCTCAACCGCAAGATCGTCCGCGAAACCGCCTGGCTGCATAAAGGCGTCACGGCCCGGCGGAAACGCAATATGGGCCGCCTGCGCCGCCTCAATGACCTGCGTCAGGAACGGGCAAACCGCCGGGCACCGACCGGACAGGCCAGTCTCACTGCCGCCGCCGGCGAGGCATCCGGAAAGCTGGTGATTGAGGCGACAGATGTCAGCAAGAAATATGATGACAAGATCATCTTTGATCAGTTTTCCACCCGGATATTGCGGGGTGACCGGATTGCCATCATTGGCCGCAACGGTGCCGGCAAGACGACACTGCTGAAACTGCTGCTGGGGGATATCAAGCCGGATAGCGGGACGGTACGGCTGGGGTCGCGCCTCGACATTGCCTATATCGATCAGCGGCGTGACGCGCTCGACCCGAACGCCACCCTCTGGGATACCCTGTGCGACAGTGGTGGTGATCATATCGACGTGCGCGGCACGCCGAGACATGTAGTCTCCTATCTCCGCGACTTTCTGTTTGATGAAAGTCAGGCGCGCAGTCCGGTCCATGCCCTCTCGGGGGGTGAGCGGAACCGGTTGATCCTGGCAAAGAAGCTGGCGAAACCGGCAAACCTGCTGGTGCTGGATGAGCCGACCAACGATCTCGATATGGAAACCCTCGATCTGCTGGTCGAGGTGCTGTCCGATTACGAGGGGACGCTGCTGCTGGTCAGCCATGACCGTGATTTCATCGACCGGCTGGTAACTGGCACCTTTGCGCTGGAAGGCGACGGCAAGGCGACGGAATATCCGGGCGGCTATACCGATTATCGCCGCCAGCGTCAGGCGACGACAGAGCTGGGTGACGACCGCCGGGGCGCGGCGAAGACAGCCGAAGTCCGCAAGTCGTCCCGGCCGCTGGCCAAGCTCAGCTACAAGGACCAGCGCCGGCTCGACAATCTGCCGGGCGATATCGCCCGCCTCGACAAGGCCATCGTGAAGCTGGAAAACATACTGGAAGATGCCGGTCTGTTCAGCCGAGATCCGGATTCTTTCAACGCAGCGGTTGCCAGTCTGGACAAGGCGCGTTCAGATAAGACGGGGCTGGAAGAAGAATGGCTGGAACTTGAAATGAAACGCGAGATGCTGGCGGAAGGCCAGACCGGGTGACACCGGGACATATATTGCTGGCGCTCTGCGTCATGCTGATCTGGGGCGTGAATTTCGCAGTCGCCAAAGTCACGGTTGCGGAACTGCCGCCGCTGTTTGTCAATGCCATCCGTTTTGCCTTTGTGGCTGCCATCCTTCTGCCTTTCGTCCGGATTCCCCGCGACAAGCTGAAAGACATCTTCATTCTGGCGACCATCATGGCGCCGTTTCATTTCGGCCTGATGTTTGTCGGCCTGACCGGCACCGATGCTGCCGCCGCTGCGATTGCCATGCAGCTTTCGGTTCCTTTTGCCGCCCTGATGGCGAGTTTTTATTTTCATGACAAGCTGGGTGCGCGGCGCACCATCGGCATGATTGTCGCCTTCGCCGGTGTCGTCGTACTGGCGGGCGAGCCGCGCATGGATGGCGAGCTGTTTCTGCTCGGTATGGTCGTGCTGTCGGCGGCGATGTGGGGGGTCGGCAATATTCAGATCAAGCGGATCGGCGATATCAATCCTTTTGCGCTGTCGGCGGGGATGGCGATGTTCGCGGCCCCGGAGCTGCTGATTCTGTCGCTGCTGCTGGAACAGGGCCAGATGCATGCCGTCCGTACTGCGGACTGGACCGCCTGGGGCGGGGTGTTTTACATGGTTGTGCTGGTGGCGATTGTCTCCTACGCGATCTGGTATCACCTACTGAAGATCTATGCGGTCAACCAGGTGGTCCCGTTCAGCCTGCTGGGCCCCGTGTTTGGCGTCGCCGCCGGTATTCTGCTGCTGGGTGAGGCGGCGACCTGGCAGAAATTCGTCGGCGGGGCGATTACCATCGCCGGTGTGGCAATGATTACCCTGTACCGCCCACCCGCACCGCCCGGCGGGCCGGTAGCTGATCCGAAACAGGCAGCACAAAAGGACTGACCGTGGATATCATCGAGACGCCCTCACCAAACCATGGTCCCCGGCGTGACGGGGCGGTCGTCGATATGCTGGTGCTGCATTACACCGACACGAAAGACACCGACGAGGCGCTGGCCATCCTCACCGACCCTGCGGCGGAGGTCAGCTCTCACTACCTGATCGAGGAAGATGGCAGCATTCACCGGCTGGTACCGGAAGACCGCCGGGCCTGGCATGCGGGTATCGCCAACTGGCGGGGACAGACCGATATAAATTCAGCCTCCATTGGCATTGAGCTGGTCAATCCCGGTCACCGCTACGGCCTGCGCCGGTTTCCGGAAGCACAGCTGGAGGCGCTGGTCGAACTCGCGGGCAGCGTGATGAGCTGGCACGATATCCCGGCCCGCAATGTCGTCGGCCATTCCGACATCGCCCCGGACCGCAAGCTGGATCCCGGTGAGCTGTTCGACTGGAAATGGCTGGCCGAACGCGGTATCGGCCTCTGGCCGGAGGAACGGCTCGGCGGCCGCATGGAGATGCTGTCAGCCTATGGCTATGGCCCGAAACCCGGGGTGATCGCCGCCTTCCAGCGCCATTTCCGCCCGCAGAAAATCAACGGCATCGCCGACGGCCAGACCCTCGCCCGCCTCGCCGGCCTGATGGAACTGATCAAAGAGTCGGAATAGTTTGCACCGCTTGCCGTTCAGGGCAGGCCCTGGCGGGTCAGCCAGTCCTGCACCACCGGGGACCAGGCGGGGATGTCGCGGGTGAACAGGCTGTGGCCGTCGCCGGGGGTGGTGTCGAGCAGGCGGTAGTCGCTGGAACTCGGGGAGGCCCGGTCGAAAGCCTGGTACATGCGGCCCGAAAGGGCGGGGCCGAAATAGCGGTCGGTTCTTGTGTAGATCCAGAGGCTTGGCAGGTCTGTTGTCCGGCCATAGCTTTCCATGGCGGCGACCAGCGCGTCGGGTGAACAGTTGCTGCCGGAACTCTGTGAGCCGCGGCCACCGGCGAAGTTGATGACGCCGCGAACCCCGGCGGGCTTGCGGCTGGCCGCCGCGACAGAGCCGAAACCCCCGGCGGACTGGCCGACCAGCAGGATACGATCCGGATCGATCAGGCTCTGGTCCCGGAAATAGGCGAGGGTGGCCAGAATATCGTCAGCGGTGGCGAGCCCGGCACGGGTGTAATCGGCATTGCCGCAGGCACCGTAACCTTCGCTCCAGCTGCCGTGGGAGCGGCCATAACCGCGCCGCATCGGCACAACAACGGCAAAGCCCCGGTCGGTGAACCACTTCGCCTGTTCGCGGTAGAGGATTGTTGGCCGGGCCTGTCCGCGCGGCGAGCCGTGACTGAGAATGACCAGTGGCAGCGGGCGGCCCGTTATCTCCGGCAGGTAAGCTGTCTGCGGCAGATAGAACGTCGCCTCCAGTATCTGCCCGTTCGCCACACCGTCCTTTGCGAAGGGGATCCCCCATTTCTGCTCAGCGCCGGAGGGGGCCGCAGACAGATCAGGCCCGGCCCGGTCGACCTGATGCGGCAGACAGCCGGCAGCCAGCAGGAGACTCAGCACAGCAAGGCATCTCGGGATCATCGGTCTGGCTCCTGTCACGGGTAAGGCGATTGTGATGTTATCCTGAACCGGGATGTGAAAAACGCCGGGCAGAATTTTCCCGCATTTACCTCACCCGAAACTTCGCTATTGTCCACAGCGTCAGGCGGCTGGACGGCTGCTCTTCGTCGGGTAACTGGCGGAGGGAGGAAAGTCCGGGCTCCATGGAAGCACGGTGCCGGGTAACGCCCGGCGGGGGTAACCCCAGGGAAAGCGCCACAGAAAGTATACCGCCCGGACATGTTCGCACGATGGGTAAGGGTGAAAGGGTGCGGTAAGAGCGCACCGCGATCCTGGCAACAGGAACGGCATGGCAAGCCCCACCGGGAGCAAAACCAAATAGGGGTGGCTTATGGCCGGTTTTCAGGCTGTCACCCGGGTCGGTTGCGCGAGGCGTCCAGCGATGGACGTCCCAGATGAATGGTCGTCGAACCTGCATTGCAGGGGAACAGAACCCGGCTTACAGGCCGCCTGACACTAATCTTGTCCGAAGTTGAAACCTGATCTTTGTCACCATCCTTCGAGACGGGCTTCCAGCCCTCCTCAGGATGAGGCGGATGCGTAAAAAACCCCATCCTTCGAGACGGGCTTCCAGCCCTCCTCAGGATGAGGCGGATGCGTGAAAAACCCCATCCTTCGAGACGGACTTCCAGCCTTCCTCAGGATGAGGCGGAATGCGTGAAAACCTCATCCTGAGGAGCGGCAATGCCGCGTCTCGAAGGATGCAGAGGAACGGCAGAACCGGGGGATTGTCTTATCCCCCGCCGACACCGATCAGCTGTTGCAGTCTGTCCGGATTGTCTTTTAGTTCAAGGCTCGCGCCGTCGAAGGCGATCCGGCCGCGGTCCATCACCACACAGCGGGGGGAAAAGCCGAGGGCGAAGCGGGTATGCTGTTCGACCAGAATAATCGCCATGCCCGTCACATCGCGCAGCTTTGCGATGGAGCGGCCGAGCTCCTCGACAATGACCGGGGCCAGGCCTTCGCTGGGTTCGTCCATCAGCAGCAGCTCCGGCCCGCCCATCAGGGCACGGCCAATTGCCAGCATCTGCTGTTCACCGCCGGAAAGCTGGTTGCCCCGGTTGTTGCGGCGGCGGTCGAGATGCGGGAAAAATTCAAAGACCCGGTCGATTGTCCAGTCACCGCCACGGGCGGCAACCCGGAGGTTCTCTGTCACGCTGAGCGAGGGGAAAATCTCCCGCTCCTGCGGCACGAAACCGATACCCGCCCGGTTGCGCAGATGCGGCTTCGCCCGCGAGATGTCGGTTTGGCCGAGGCTGATCCTGCCCTGATGCAGGCTGGTATGGCCCATGATGGTCGACAGCAGGGTAGATTTGCCGACGCCGTTGCGCCCGAGGATGCTCAGGCTTTCGCCCGCTGCCAGTGTCAGGCTGATGCCGTCCAGCACAACCGTTTCGCCATAACCGGCGCTGACATTATCAAGGGTCAGAAGGGGGTCAGCCATGACTTTCCTCCCCCAGGTAGACGGCCCGCACTTCCGGATCCCGCGCAATTTCGTCCGGCGTGCCTTCGGTCAGGACGCCGCCATCAACCAGTACGGAAATCCGGCTGGCGAAACGGAACACAACATCCATGTCATGTTCAATGATCAGGATGGCGATATCCGACGGCAACCCGGCGATCACGTCGAGGATGACATCGCTTTCGACGGAGGGAACCCCGGCTGCCGGCTCGTCGAGCAAAAGGACACGGGGTTTCAGGGCCAGCGTGATGGCGATTTCGATCAGCCGCTGGCGGCCGTAGGGCAGACCGGAGATGGTCTTGCCCGCATCGGCACCGACGCCAAGGCTGCTCAGGATGGCCATTGCCTCATCAAGAATCGCGGAATTTGTCCCTGCGGGCTGCCATATCTGTCGGGCAATGCCCTCACGTTCCGACAGGGCGAGGACAACATTCTCCAGTGCGCTGAGGCCCCGGAACAACTGGTTGATCTGGAAGGTGCGGGCAATCCCGGCGCGCACCCGTTCTGCCTGGCCGAGGCCGGTGATATCACGACCGTTCAGGCTGACCTTCCCGGCATCCGGGGTCAGCATCCCGGTCACCAGATTGACCAGTGTGGTTTTGCCGGCCCCGTTCGGGCCGATCAGCGCATGACGGGCACCGGCTTCCAGCGTCAGATCAACACCGCGGGTGACATGCAGCGCCCCGAAATGCTTGTCGAGGCCGGTCAGTTGCAGGGCTGCACTCATCGCGGGGATCTGCCTCTGATCAGGCGCATCAGGGCGTCGCTGGCTCCCAGCAATCCGCCCCGGAAGAACAGCACGACGGCGATCAGCACAAGGCCGACACCGATTTCCCAGAATTCGGGGCTGATCCGGGCCAGCTCGTCCTCCAGCACCATATAGACCGCGCCGCCGAGGAACGCACCGTAGAGACGGCCCGTGCCGCCGAGAACGAGAACGATCAGCACCGTGCCGGAGCGGGCGAAATCAAGCACGTCGAGGGTCACATAGGCGTTTGATTGTGCGAACAGGCCCCCGGCAATACCAGCCATTGCAGCGGAAATGGTATAGACCGCGACCAGCCGTCCGAAGACGGGTGTACCGATGGCGTTCATCCGCCGCACATTCTCGCGCACACCGACCAGCGAGCGGCCAAACGGGGAGTGAACGATCCGGCGGGCAACCAGAAAGACCAGAAACAGGATGCTGAGGCTGTACCAGTAATAATGATGGCCCCA
Organism: Rhodospirillales bacterium; assembly: GCA_040219025.1. Lineage (GTDB taxonomy): Bacteria > Pseudomonadota > Alphaproteobacteria > Rhodospirillales > HT1-32 > HT1-32. The sequence continues at coordinate 855,524 of JAVJTE010000020.1, forward strand.
CAGATCATTCTCGAACAGGCCGAAGATCGGATCGATGCTGATGCCCTGCAAGCCGTCAAACCCGCCGGTAACCGGGGCCGCCGTGTTGGCCGCTTCCTGCAGCAGAATGGCGAAGGCCAGGGTCAGCATCAGCAGGGTGAGACCGTGATAGCGCAGCAATACCAGCCCCGACAGCAGGCCCAGCGCCCCGCCGGCCAGCCCGCCGGCCAGCAGCCCGGTCAGCGGCTCGTTCCATCCCAGCAGCGCCGACAGCATGCCGGTCGCATAGGCCCCGGCCCCGAAATAGGCGGCGTGGCCAAGCGAGACCACGCCCGCATAACCCAGGATCAGGTCCATCGAGAGCGCGAAGATGATCATGATGATGATCTGCGTGCCAAGCGCCGCATAGTCGGGCAGCAGGGCAAAGGCGGCAAAGGCGGTCAGCCAGGGCAGGGCCTCGACCGGGCGCCAGCGATGGCGGTTGCGCAGTTCTGCCGTCGGATCGGTCTTGACGGTTGCGTTCATGACGCCCGTCCAAACAGCCCGGCCGGCCGGTAGAGCAGAATGGCGACGGTCGCCGCATAGATGAAGAAGGCCCCGCCATCCGGCCAGAGATACTTGCCCGCCGTATCCAGCACACCGAGCACGATGGCAGCGACAAAGGCCCCGCCCATGCTGCCCAGCCCGCCGACGGCGACGACGATCAGGAAAAACACCAGATACTGAATGGCGAAAGTCGGCGACATGCCGACGATTTCGATCGCCAGCCCGCCACCAAGGGCCGCCAGCCCGCTGCCGATGGCGAAGACGAGTACGAACAGCCGGTCGACATCGATACCGACAGATTGCGCCATCCGGCGGTTGTCGACGGCGGCGCGGATTTTCGCGCCGAGCAGGGTGCGTTCGAAGGCAAACCACAGGATCGCCATCATGACGCAACCGATCAGGATGATGAAAAAGCGATAGGTCGGGACTTCACGGAATCCGAGATTGACCTGACCGGTCAGGAACTCCGGCATCGGAATGGCGGGCGGTGCCGGGCCATAGATGAAGGTGACAACGCCGATGGTGACAAAGACCAGCCCGATGGACAGCAGCACCTGATCCAGTTCCCCGGCCTTGTAGAGCGGCGCATAGAGGAAGCGCTCGAACGGGATGCTGCCGATACCGACAATCACCGGCGCAATCACAAGGGCGGCGACAAAGGGCAGGCCATAGCCGGTCATCAGGGTGACCAGCACATAGCCGCCGACCATGGCAAAGGCACCATGCGCCAGATTGACGAAGCCCATCAGCCCCATCGTCACCGACAACCCCACCGAGATGATGAACAGCAACATGGCATAAGCCAGGCCGTCAAAGAGAATGCTGATCAACGCTTCCATGGCGAGGATGGTGGCTGCTACAACCGCCGCGCGTCAAGCATCTGCTGCGTCAGTCCAGTCTGATGCCGTTGCGGCGCAGCCATCCGGCGAATTTGTCCCGCTCCGGGCGGGACAGCTGCCGGGTGACATTTTCGGACCAGACGCATTTCTCCAGCTCGCCATAGAGATCGCGGTGGCGCTGGCTGCCGGGCGCAATCGGCTGGCGCTCATGCGCCCGCTCGTCATAAGCCGCGACCTCTTCCGTGAGGTTCGAGTCGTCATAGGTCTCATGATGTACGACGACTGACGGCGGCAGACGAAGCGAGACCGGGCGACGCCGGGCCGGCCAGCCGACGCAGAGACCGGCAATCGGAAACACCCCTTCCGGCAGGGCCAGCAGTTCCTGCAGCTCGTCCAAACGGTTGCGGATATAGCTGATCGGGCAGGTGCCAAGACCTTCGGCCTCTGCGGCGATGACAAAACTCTGCAGGGCGATGGCCGCATCAACCGCGGCGTTCATGAAGGTATCAGCGACATTGTTCTGATACTCATGACCCCGCCAGTCCGCCAGCTGGCGGATGCGACGCACGTCACCCAGAAAGACCATGACCAGCGGTGCGTCGGCGATCCAGGGCATGGTCGGCACCAGGCCGGCAAGCCTGCCGATGCGTTCCTTGTCACGCAGCACCATGATCGAATATTGCTGCAGGTTCGACTTGGTCGGTCCGGACTGGGCACAGGCCAGCAGGATTTCCAGCAGTTCGTCGTCAATCGGGTCCGGTTTGAAGGACCGACAGACGCTGTGTCCGAGGATGCCGGCAACGGCTCCTTCGGCGGGCCGTTCAGCACCGGCAGTGGTTTCCAGTCCGAATCGTCCGGTGATCAGATCGGCTATGGTATTGGTCATGCTGTTATCCCTGTTCTGGCTCAGCTCAGCAGTCGGTAGCGGGCGTCCCCGTCGCGTTCGATCTGGGCCGGCAGATTAACCTCCCAGTCCAGATAATAGGTCGCCGCTTCGGCATTGTTGTAATGCCGGTCGTGAACCCAGAAATGGAAATCGAGACAGTCCTGGTCCGCTGGTGTGTCAGGGCTTGCGGCTGTCTCGTGACCGGCGGCCTTCCAGGCGGCAAGTCCGCCGGACAGGTAGCAGACATCGCCAAAACCAAGGCGCTCCAGATCGCCGGCGGCAAAGCTGGCCAGCGCCCCGTCTTCAGAGACAACACAGACCGGGCCGTCGGGCAGTGTCAGTTCCGACAGGCGGGAGCGGTGCCACCAGATCGCACCCGGCAGATGTTCCTGCCGGAAGGTCATGTCGGTGGAGACATCAATCACCGTATAGCGGTCAAGTTGGTCCTGCAGGGTAGCCGCATCAATGGCGGTTATACCGTCAGCCACCGGCTGTGCGGGCATGCCGGTCTCGACCGGGCCGGAGGCGATACCGCCTTCCAGTACATAGACATCCCAGCCCATCTGGCTCAGCCAGTGGCCGCTCATCACGGAGCGGACTTCCGTATCGTCGGTCAGCACGATGCGGGCACCGAGAACCGCAACCCAGGTGTCAGAAGCCTGAACCAGCTGACCGCCGGGTGTGTTGACGGCGCCGGGAACATGCCCGGCGAGATACTCATCGCGCTGGCGGACATCCAGCAGGAAGGTCGTGCGGTCTGTTTCTGCCAGCCAGTTGTCCAGGGTTTTCCGGTCGACGCTGCCGACATTGTAGCGCTCGCGCACCAGTGTCGCGCGGGCCTGCGCAGCGGCCAGCGCGCTGTCGTCGAGGCGCGCCAGGGCGGGATCGCGGCCACGATCCAGTTCATAGCCGGCCAGTTCCCAGCCCATCGTACCGTTGCGCAGCGCCACAACCCGGTTCGGAACACCGGCATTGATCAGTGATTGCGCCCCGATGATGCTGCGGGTCCGGCCCGCGCAATTCACGACAACCGTGGTATCCGGGCTGGGGGCGTGGGCATGTACCCGATAGGCCAGTTCCGCCCCGGGGCAGCTGGTACCGCCGGGAATGCTCATGCGGTGATATTCGGCCTGGGTGCGGCTGTCGAGGATGACAAAATCCGCCTTGCTGTCGGCCATGGACTGGAGTTCTTCTGCCGAGATCGACGGTGTGTGGTTACCGTGTTCAACGACTTCGCCGAATGCCTTGCAGGGAACATTGACCCCTTCAAACAGCTCAAACCCGGCGGCCTTCCAGCCGGGATTGCCACCCTCCAGAATTACCACCGACTGATATCCCATATCCGCCATGCGTCCGGCGGCCTGAATCGCCAGCCCGTCGCCGTCATCGACGAGCACACAGCGGACATGCCTGTTCGGGACCAGTTTTGGCAGCATCAGTTCGATCCGGCTGGTCGGCAGGCTGATGGCATAGAACAGGTGATTGTGGACGAAACGGCCACTCTCGCGAATATCGAGCAGGGCGAGTTCCTTGCCGTCATGCAGCATTTCCTTGAGGTCAGCCGGGGCTATCTGGGTTGTCATGGTTTTCCTGTTTCTGTTGTGCAGGTTGTCTGGCAGGGCGGGATTGTGGTCCGGGTCAGCCCCGGGCGGCAAGCGCCCGGTCACGGATCTGGGTCAGGCTGGCCGAAATGGTGATTGCTTCCGGGTCAATCCGGACTTCGATGATCGACGGCTTGCCGGAGGCCTCTGCCCGCTCAAAGGCGGGGCCGAAATCCTCGGTACGGGTGACAACCTCACCATGTCCGCCATAGGCGTCGGCCAGTTTGGCAAAGTCGGGATTGGTCAGCTGGGTGGCGGATATGCGACCCGGATAATCCCGTTCCTGATGCATCCGGATGGTGCCGTACATGCCGTTATTGACGACGATGATGATGACATTCGCGTTATACTGAACGGCGGTTGCCAGTTCCTGTCCGGTCATCAGGAAACAGCCGTCACCGGCGAACGCAACCACGGTCCGTTCCGGATGTGTGCGTTTAGCCGCGATGGCAGCAGGTACACCATAGCCCATTGAGCCGCTGGTCGGGGCAAGCTGGGACTTGTACCGGGTGAAGCGGCAGAACCGATGGACCCAGGTGGCGTAGTTCCCGGCACCATTGCAGACAATCGCATCTTCCGGCAGATGCCCGCCAAGCCAGGCCATGATGTCGCCCATCTGGACCGGGCCGGGCGAGACCGGCAGTTTCGTGTTCCAGACGAGGTAGCTGTCATGCAGTGCCTTCACGTCCTCGTCTGCACGACGGACCGGCTTCATCCCGGCGACTGCATTGGCAAAGCCCCGGGCGGTTGCCGCGATTCCGAGTGTCGGGCGATAGACGCGGCCCAGTTCATGCGGGTCGGCATGGATGTGGATCAGTTTCTGATCCGGTTCCGGAATACCGATCAGGGTATAGTCGGCGGAGCTTTTCTCGCTCATCCGGGCACCGGCAACCAGCAGCAGGTCGGCCTTTTTGATGCGGGCCGAGAGGTCCGGATTAAGATGGATGCCGACATCACCGCCGAAATTCGGATGGCTGTTGTCGAAATAGTCCTGACGGCGGAAGGAAACCGCGACGGGCAGACCGTTATCTGCCGCAAACTTTTCCATGGCCGCCTTCACATTGGCGTCCCAGCCGCCACCGCCCAGAATCAGGAACGGATGTTTTGCGGCGGCCAGCAGGTTGCGGAGTTCCGCCAGATCATCCGGTGTGGGCGCGGCCTCTGCCCGGCGGTAGCGCCCGACGGTCGGTGCACCCGGCGCCAGTTCCGCCAGCATGTCTTCCGGCAGGGCCAGCACGACCGGACCGGGCCGGCCTGATGTCGCGGTGTGAAAGGCGCGGCTGACATATTCAGGCACCCGGGCGGGGTCGTCGATTTCGGCAACCCATTTCGCCATCTGGCCGAACATCCGGCGGTAATCAACTTCCTGAAAGGCTTCCCGCTCGATCATGTTCCGGCCGACCTGACCGATGAACAGGATCATCGGTGTCGAATCCTGCCGGGCGATATGCAGGCCGGCGGCGGCGTTGGCGGCACCGGGGCCGCGGGTCACGAAGCAGATCCCGGGCTCGCCGGTCAGCTTGCCGTAAGCATCGGCCATCATCGAGGCCCCGCCCTCCTGGCGGCAGACCGTGACATCGATGTCCGGGGCATCGACAAAGGCGTCGAGGACGGAGAGATAACTCTCGCCCGGGACACAGAAGACCTGCCGGACTTCCTGAGTGAGCAGGGTATCGACGAGCAGTTGTGCGCCCGTCCGGGCGTTTGTGCGGTTTTCCATTGTTCCGTCCCGGAAGATGTTTCTGATTCGCTACATTCTAGCGAATGATTTCCGCTACTGCATGCAGCAAGTCGGCCTTTTCTTGACAGGCAAGGGCCGGACCATAATATGCGCGGCTATGTCACAGTTTTTGCCCCGTTTCCTGCCGCGAACCCCCTGAGGGGGTCTCATGCGCTGTTGCCCACCCGCCGCATGACAGTTGTTGTGCATGTGACATCTTCTTATCAGAACAGGCTTCAATCATGGTCGCTATTACTCTGCCGGATGGCAGCGTCCGCAAATATGACGGTTCCGTATCCGCTCTCCAGGTCGCCGAAGACATCGGTCCCGGCCTCGCCAAGGCAGCGTTGCTGGCCCGCGTCGACGGCCAGCAGTGGGATCTGACCCGCCCGATCGAGTCCGATGCAGAACTGGCGCTGATCACGGCGAAGGATGACGATGCCTATGAATTGTTGCGTCATGATTGCGCACATGTTCTGGCGCAGGCCGTGCAGGAGCTGTTCCCCGGCACCCAGGTCACCATCGGCCCGGCCATCGAAAACGGCTTCTATTACGATTTCGCCCGTGAAGAGGCCTTCTCGACAGAAGACTTCGAGAAGATTGAAAAACGGATGGCGGAGATTGTTGACCGCGATCTGGCCTTCGTTCGGGAAGTCTGGGACCGTGACGATGCGGTGAAGCTGTTCGAGGAAAAAGGCGAGGCCTACAAGGCCGAACTGATCCGTGACCTGCCGGCGGATGAGGTTGTCACCCTCTACCGTCAGGGCGACTGGGTTGACCTTTGCCGCGGGCCGCATCTGCCGTCGACCGGAAAGCTCGGCAAGCATTTCAAGCTGATGAAACTGGCCGGTGCCTACTGGCGGGGCAATTCCGACAACGCCATGCTGCAGCGGATTTACGGCACCTGCTGGCCGTCGAAAAAGGAACTCGACGCCTATCTGCATATGCTGGAGGAGGCCGAGAAGCGCGATCACCGCCGGCTGGGCCGCGAGATGGACCTGTTCCACCAGCAGGAAGAGGCGCAGGGCTCCGTGTTCTGGCATCCCAAGGGCTGGCATCTCTGGCAGACGCTGGAGACCTATATGCGCAACCGCCTCGACGCGGGCGGCTATGAAGAAGTCCGCACCCCGCAACTTGTTGACCGCACGCTCTGGGAAAAATCCGGTCACTGGGACAAATTCCGCGAAGCGATGTTTGTCTCGGAGGCGGAAGACAAGATTTATGCCCTGAAGCCGATGAACTGTCCCTGCCATGTGCAGATTTTCCGTCAGGGCCTGAAAAGCTACCGTGATCTGCCGCTGCGGATGGCCGAGTTCGGTGCCTGCCACCGCAACGAGCCGTCCGGTGCGCTGCATGGCATCATGCGGGTACGGGCCTTCACCCAGGATGACGCGCATATCTTCTGCACGGAAGACCAGATCACGTCGGAAACCAAGATTTTCTGTGATCTGCTGATCTCCATATACAAGGATCTGGGGTTTGAGGAAGTTCATGTCCGCTTCTCGGACCGCCCGGAAGTCCGGGCCGGTTCGGATGCGATCTGGGACAAGGCGGAGGATGCCCTGCGGGAAGCCATTGAGGCGGCGGGTCTGCCCTATACGATGAATCCGGGCGAGGGTGCGTTCTATGGTCCGAAGCTGGAATTTGTCCTGCGTGACGCCATCGGCCGGGAATGGCAGTGCGGCACCCATCAGGTCGATTTTGTCCTGCCGGAGCGGCTGGACGCCAGCTATGTCGGGGAAGATGGCGGGAAACATCGCCCGGTGATGCTGCACCGGGCCATCCTCGGATCGTTCGAGCGGTTCATCGGCATCCTGATCGAACAATATGCGGGCAAGTTCCCGCTCTGGCTGGCACCGCAGCAGATTGTTGTCGCCACCATCACCTCGGAAGCCGATGACTATGCCCGCGAGGTCACGGCTGTGCTGCGCAGGGCGGGGCTGCGGGCCGATGCCGATTTGCGCAACGAGAAGATCAATTACAAGGTTCGCGAGCACAGCGTGAAGAAGGTGCCGGTCATTCTGGTGGTCGGTGCCCGCGAGGGTGAGGACCGGACGGTTGCCATGCGTCGTCTTGGCGGCAAGGCACAGGAAGTTCTTGCGCTGGATGAAGCCGTTCGTAAGTTAACGGATGAGGCGAGAATGCCGGGAAATGCTGCCGCCTGACAGGTTTGTCAAAGACGGGGTTAGCCTAACATGGTATTCTGCGTTATGATTTTCGGACACATTAAAAGGAGAAACTGACATAGCACGACATACTGATCTGGCGCCGCCGGCCAAGGATGGCCCCCGCGTCAACGAAGACATCACAGTTGCCAAGGTGCGGCTGGTCGATGCAGAAGGTGAAATGCTCGGCGTGAAATCGCTGGATGATGCACTGCGAATAGCAGAGGGAACGGGCCTCGATCTTGTCGAAGTATCGCCCAACGCCGACCCGCCGGTCTGCAAAATTCTCGATTACGGCAAGTTCCGTTACGAGGAACAGAAAAAGAAAAACGATGCGCGCAAGAAGCAGAAGACCATCGAGGTCAAGGAAATCAAGCTGCGTCCGAATATCGACCAGCATGATTACGATGTGAAAATGCGCGCCGTTCAGCGGTTCCTCGAAGGCGGCGACAAGGTCAAGGTTACCATGCGATTCCGGGGCCGCGAGCTGGCCCATCAGGATCTCGGCATGGAAGTCCTGAACCGCGTGCGCGACCAGTTTGAGGAACTGACCAAGGTCGAACAGTTCCCGCGCATGGAAGGCCGTCAGATGATCATGGTCCTGGCTCCGCGTTAACCCGCGGCCCGGACGACCAGTGACGGCAAGACCCCGGATGCGAAAGCGCCGGGGTTTTTTGTTGGCAAGAACGGGTGTGTGAGAGGCACCCGGGGAAATTCTGCAGTTGCCTTCCCGAGGTTTTCTCCGGTCCGGGCAGTGACAGGCGGACCGTTGATTTCATTGATCGACGTAAACCGCTGTGAAAACGATGGTTTTTGCAGCGAAGTAGTCTATTCAACATCGCCCTGGATCTTAAATATTCCCTGCCACGGCTGCCATGATTGTCCGAACCAGTACAGTTTCATTTGCCGTGGCTGCAGCGATCATGCTGACGGGCGTCATGTTGTACGATGTCATGAGCGCCATCGTGAAACATCTCGGACAGGATTATTCTGCCCCGCAGCTTGCGATGCTTCGTAATTTTTTCGGACTCGTCCCGACGCTTTTCATTCTGTTCTGGTCCCGGGACTGGATTGACGCGGGCAGGCCCGTCGTTATCAGGCAATGGAAGCTGGCTCTTGCGCGTGGCGGCGTCGGTACATTCGCGCAGGTAAGTCTTTATCTCGCTTTGTCGCATCTGGAATTTGCGACGACGACGACAATTGTATTTGCAGCTCCGCTGTTTGTGACGGCCTTGTCACTGCCTGTTCTGGGTCAGCCTGTCGGGCTTTGGCGCTGGCTGGCCGTAATGGCTGGCTTTGTCGGTGTTGTACTGGTCATGCGCCCAGCGGCAGAGAGCTTCAACTGGTACACAATTCTCCCGCTTTGTGCGGCATTGGGATTTGCCACGACAAGCGTCTCCTCCCGACTGATCAGCAAGACGGTGCCGACTGCCATCGTCAATCTGTACTACACCGCCGGCACATTGGCCGGAACGACCATGATGGTCATTTTCACCGACGGCTTTACCGAAATCGGTTCGCCGGAAGACTGGGCATGGATCGTTGCCATGGGCGTGGTCGGCGGCCTTGCGGCATATTGCTGGACTTCTGCTTACAGGCTGGCGGATGCAAGCAGCCTGTCACCTTTTCAGTATTTCGGCATTCCGTTTTCTTTCTTCCTTGGCTGGTTTTTCTTTGCGTAAACGCCGATAGACAAGCTGATCCCCGGCGTCTTTCTGATTGTCGGCGGTGGCCTGATCATCATCTGGCGCGAGCATGCAATCAGGAACCACGGTCGGGGGTAGGTGCTTTCTGATCGGGGGAACCCTGATCTGAACCCTTGCAGGATGCCGAACGCGGCCGCAGCAGACAGTCCGGTTTCATGCAGAGATATTGCGAGAAAGTTCTGCGGCCGCTAACGGCAGCTATGCGGACAAGGCGGCTCTTGAAAGGTCTGATGACAAGATTGGTTTCCCCGGACGTGGCAATGTGTCAGTGCAAGTTCAGAACGATCTTTCCGATGTGATTCTTTTTGCCAAAGGCTTCCTGTGCGGCGCTGATCTCCCGCAGCGGATAGGTTCCGGCGACCAGTGGCACGATATCGCCGCGGTCGAGCAGCGCGACAAGATTACCGAAAACTTCTGGCTCCAGTACCGTGCAGCCGAAGAAGCTCAGATCCTTGAGGTAGAGCGTGCGCACATCCAGTTCCACAATCGGTCCCGCAATTGCGCCGGCAACGGCATAACGGCCTCCGGGACGCAAGACCTCCTGCAACGAGGGCCACTTCGGGCCTGCGACAAGATCAATGACGACATCGACCTGCCGGGCACCCAGAACCGACGGATAATCCGCATCCCGGTCGAGTGTCCTGCCGGCACCGAGGGCTTTCAGCTTGTCAGCCTTTGCGGCACCTGTAACCGCAATGACCTTCGCTCCACGTGCCGCTGCCAGTTGAACGGTCGCCGACCCGACTCCGCCGGAAGCCCCGGTCACCAGTACGGTTTCACCCGCCTTCACGCCCGCGCGGGTCAGCATGTTTTCGGCGGTGGAGTATGAACAAGGGAACGACGCCAGTTCGACATCAGTCATGTCATTTTCAACCGGATAGGCGTGTCGCGCGGCGACACGTGCAAATTCGGCAAAGCCACCATCGCATTCAGAACCGAAATACCATGGTGTTTTCAAAGACTCTCCGTCGGCTTCGCGGAGACAAGGTTCGATCAGAACCCGTTCACCGATGCGTGCGGTACTCACCTGATCGCCCACGGCAACGATGTGTCCGCAGACGTCAGCACCCTGGATGCGCGGGAAAGACAACGAATTCCCTGACCAGCCCGCGTCTTCGGCATCGGCATCACTCTTTGAATACCAGGCCGTTCGCGTGTTGATGTCGGTGTTGTTCACCCCGGCTGCACTGACTCTGATCAGCACATCCCGAGCACCGGGCTTCGGGACAGGCAGGTCGTCCCGCCATTCCAGTTTTTCGGGGCCGCCATGTCCGGTCAACACGACACCGCTCATTTCGACAGGCAATGGCATGGAATTCTCCGTGTAGAATGATATCTCTACTTGCCGAAGTAGCGGAGTCATTCTACTGAGTCAAGGATGAAGGATTTACGGAGCCAGATTGATGCCGGGCTGGAGCGGGCTTTTGCTACGCACGGCTTTGCCGAACCCAATATTGAGACACTGCGCAGGGCGACGGGCGTTAGTCTGCGCACGCTCTACAAATATGTCCCCTCGCGCGACGAGATGGTCCTTCGGGCGCTGGAGTACCGGCACCGCCGCTATATGGCGCATGTTTTTTCAGAAACTGCGGAGGCGAATCCAGCCTCTCTGGAAAGCATAGTTGATCGTGTTGCCCAGTGGATGAAGGCAGAAACGACGCATGGCTGTCTGTTTCATGCGGCGGTTGCCTCTGCTCCTCAGGATGAAAAGTTGCGGGCATTGCTGGACCATCACAAGGCAGAGATGGCTGAACATGTTGCCAGAATTTCAGGTTTGCAGGGTTGTGAAGACGAGATTTCCGTAATCATCGAGGGGTTGATGCAAAGCTGGCCATTGCGCGGCGATAAGTCCGTCAGGGCAGCGAAGACACTGTGTGCGCTTCTGTCGCCGACAAATCGCTGTGGCGCTGGTTTCGGGGACTCGCAGGGCTGATACCGATGTTGCGCGCAGCGTTAGGCACTGCGGGCTCGGAGCAGGTCTCCGTTGTCGGATAGTTTGAATATATGAAGTCTTTCCGATGCTTTCTCACCGTTCAAAGACCTGATCTGAGTCCTCGCCATCTAGGCCGGATTTTCCTCAAGAGCGTTTTCGGCGTTCTGCTGCATGCGGCAGAGCAGCTCGAAAGTTCGCTCGCGATCTTCCGGTGAAAAACCTTTCAGCAGCGCTGCGTTGATCCTCGCGTGAAAATCGGCGAGGTGCACCAGTTTGCGCCCCCTGTCCGCCAGTGTGACGACCATGATCCGGCCGTCAGTTTCATGTTTGCGCCGGCGCACCAGGCCGTGTTCTACCATGCGGTCAATAATGCGGGAGGCCGCAGGCAACCCGGTTCCGACCAGACGGGACAGCGCTGGGCCTGACAGCGCCTTCGTTACATCGATTGCCTGTATCTATCATAATGACTGATGCAATGAATTGGATCGGTGGCGCAGCCGGCGCTATGGTCTGTTCATCAGCGGCAGACAATGCCGTGGAATGCACAAGAACAGGAGATTTTAATGCCCGAAGGAATGGATATCGATATCGGAATCAGCGGTGATCAGCGCAAGGCGATCGCAGACGGGTTGTCGCGGCTGCTCGCTGACACCTATACGGTTTACCTGAAAACGCACAACTTCCACTGGAACGTGACAGGCCCGATGTTCAACACATTGCACCTGATGTTCGAGACCCAGTATACCGAGCTGGCACTGGCCGTTGACGAGATTGCCGAGCGTATTCGTGCGCTGGGTTTCCCGGCTCCCGGCACCTACCGGCAGTTCGCCGAGCTGACCAGTATTCAGGAGCCAACGGATATTCCGGCAGCGGAGGAAATGGTCCGGCAGCTGGCGCGTGATCAGGAACGGGTTGCCAAGACCGCCCGTGAAGTGTTTCCGCTCTGCGAAGCGGCGTCGGACGAGCCGAGTGCGGATCTGCTGACCCAGCGCATGAACCTGCATGAAAAGACCGCCTGGATGCTGCGGTCGATGGCGGCCTGACCGTGGCGATTGCCGGAGAAATGTGGTGACGGACCCGGGTCAGCCCGGGCCCGTCACCCGCATTCTGGATTTCTGGTTCGGGGCACCGGGATCTGCCGAACGGGGCAGGCCCCGGATGTTCTGGTTCAAGTCCGGTGACGCGCTGGATGCGGATATCAGGGCCCGGTTCGGGACTGACTGGCTGCGTGCCATGGCCGGTGACTATGATGACCTGACCGGCGATGCCCGGGGTGCGCTGGCGATCATCATTCTGCTGGACCAGTTTCCCCGTAATATGTTCCGGGCCACGGCGCAGGCTTTTGCGTCTGATTCACGCGCCCTGCAGATTGCCATCCGGGCCGTTGATGCCGGATTTGACCGGGAACTGGGCGAGCTTGAGCGCATGTTCATGTATCTGCCGTTCGAGCATGCCGAAGACATCGCCATGCAGGACCGGGCGGTCAGCCTGATGAGCAGCCTGTCCGACCCGCAATATCTCGATTATGCCCACAAGCATCGCGATATCATCCTGCGCTTCGGGCGCTATCCCTATCGCAACGAGGTACTTGGCCGTGCGAATACGGCGGCGGAGGACGCCTGGATGAACGACCCGGACGCCGAGTCTTTCGGACAGAAGAAATAGCCGGTGCGGCTGGATCCCGGCAGCCGCCGGGATGACATGCCCTGGCTGCGTCCGGGGTCAGCCTGCGCGGCGTAGCCGTGCGGCGGCGGCACGGGCGAAGCGGAGGGTCTGGTGCTTGCGGCGGGCGGCATTCATGCCGGCATCCGGCGCTTCACGGATCAGGGCCGCATCGAACGCATCGGCAACCAGAATGCCGCAGTCATCCGGTAGCAGGTCGAGCGGAAAATCCTCGTTCACGGCGAAATAAAACGCGTCGCAGTGGGGCAGATATTCCGGCCATTTGCTGTCGGCCCGGAAATCCGGCACAGAGCTTTTCACCTCAATGACGATAAATCGCCCCCAGTCATTCAGGGCCGCAACATCAACCCGGCGCCCGCCCCGCAGCTTGAATTCCGTCAGCGGTTCATAACCGCGATCAACCAGATGCCGGCAGACACCGCGGGTGATCTCCGGGGCCGCATCCGGAAAGCGTTTATCTGGCAGAATGTTCATCTATTGTTCTCCCTGGCAGCAGCCTAACCGGACTCCGGTTCAGGCTGCAACAGGAAATCGCCGGGCCTTAGCCGCCCGGTTTTGCGAACACCCTGTTCAGGCTGTTGAAGGGGATACTGTTCATGGCGAGATCAAACCGGCCGCTGCTCTGCATCTCGGTGGTAGCGGCCAGCATTGCCCCGTAGGCGGTGCGTGCCAGCAGGCTGCCGACGGAGATGCGTCTGACGCCGATGGCAGACAGGGCCGCATGGGTGACACCATCGATTTTCGGGTTGGGCAGGGCGTTGAACGGACGGTCGACGGATTTCACAACTGTCTCGATATCGGCGAGCGAGGTCAGTCCCGGCGCATAGAGCACATCGGCCCCGGCTTCCTGAAACGCCTGCAGGCGGGCGATAGTATCGGCGAGATCAGGCCGGCCATGCAGGTAATTCTCGGCGCGTGCGGTCAGTACGAAACCGTCTTTCACGGACCGGGCTGCCTCCACCGCAGCCTGAATACGTTCCACGGCAAATCCGAAATCATAGACCGGTTTGCCGGCATCGCCTGTTGCATCCTCGATCGAGCCGCCGGCCAGACCGGTCGCAGCCGCCAGCCGGATGGTCCCGGCGACATAGACCGGGTCGTCATCAAAGCCACCTTCCAGATCCGCACTGACCGGCAACGGGGTTGCTTCGACGATCTCGCGGCAGTGGTCGAGCACCATCTCCCGGTGGACCTGCCCGAAACCTTCGGCAAGACCGCGCCCGAAGGCAAAACCGGCACTGGTGGTGGCCAGTGCTTCAAACCCGGCATCGGCCAGCAGACGGGCAGACCCGCGATCCCAGGGGTTCGGAATGATGAAGGCTTCATCGCGTTCATGCAGGGCACGGAAGTGACGGACCTTGTCGGCCTGGCTGTTCATTATCGGAATCTCCCGGTTCTGGTTTGTGGCATCATCGTAACATGACGGATGCCGGACATGGTTGTCCTGCCGCCAGAATATGAGACCATTCGGTCAGAACCTGTCAGGAGCCCGCGTCATGGAAGCCGTTCTGCAAAGTTTTCTCACCGGATTTCCCATCCTGTTGCTGCATTTCAGCGTGACCGTGATCATGCTCTGTATCGGTGCCTGGCTCTATTACAAATGGACGCCTTATTGCGAAATCACCCTGATCCGTGAAGGCAATATGGCAGCGGCCATTGCGATGGCCGGGGCGGTTATTGGCCTGGCGCTGCCGCTGGCGGTCTGCATGGCGGCCAGTGTGTCGGTGGCCGATATCGTTGTCTGGGGTTCGCTGACGATTGTGCTGCAGCTGATTGTCTACCGGTTTGTCGATCTGTTGCTGAAGGGACTCCCGGCGCGGATCGAGAAGGGCGAGACCGCACCGGCGCTGTTTCTGGTCGGGGTCAAGTTCGGCGTCGCCATGATCAATGCGGCGGCAGTCGCCGGATAGCGGGCGGTCATGAAGGGTATCGACAAGCTCGCTTTTCTGCTGGTCGTGGTCAGCGCCTTGTTCAGCTATTTCTTTGGCGATGAACGTGATGGCTTTGATGACCGGCGACCCGCGCCGGAACGCTTTGAAGCGGCGCCCGAGCGCCCGTCCGCGCCACGCCGCCCGCTGCCCGGACAATCCGCCCGTGATCCGGCATTTGAAGTGGCCCCGTCGCAGAAAACGGATTCCACCGGCACGGCCTTTTCGGTCAATCGCAGCGGCTTCTGGCTGACGGCAAAGCATGTCACCCATGGCTGTGACCGCATCGCCCTTGTTCGTCCCGACCGCAAGCTGGTGCGGATACAGGATGTCATTGAACATCCCCGGGCCGATGTCGCGGTCATCCGCACAACGGGGGGAACGGCGTCGCTGGGCCTGCGGGACGGCAGCCTGGAAATCGGTCAGGACGGCTACATGTTCGGCTTTCCCCAGGGTAGGCCGGGCGATGTTCATGCACAGCTGCTGGGCCGGGCGCGGTCCGTCACCCGTGAGGGCCGGATGAATTCGGAGCCGGTGATCGCCTGGACGGAGGTCCGCCGGCTGCCGGAACTTTCCGGCAGTCTGGGTGGTTTGAGTGGCGGGCCGGCGGTTGATGCGGCGGGCCGGATTGTCGGGGTTGTTTCCTCTGAATCGGCCCGGCGCGGGCGTGTCATGACCGCAGCTCCGGTTTCTGTCCGTGAAGTTCTGCAACTGGCGAAGACGGCGGCCGAGCCCGAAGCACCCGTTGTTCCGGTGCCCGGGACGTTCGGATTGATCGGTGATGAGCTGCGAAAGACACTGACCGTGGCACAGGTTTATTGTGATGTGCGCTAGACACGGTTCTGTCACAACCGTTTTATTCGCACCGACTATGGAGTAGCCTGATTTCAAAGGCGGGCGATTCAACGCCTGCTGCAGATGTGGGGAGAGTTCAGATGGCTTTCGGCAACGAAGATCGCAAATCGGATCGCATGGATGAACTGATGGCGCTGATCGACAAACGGTCAGGCGGCGAAAAGGCATCCCGGACAAAAAAGTTCGCTCGTCAGTATTACGAACATGTCGGCTGGCATGACCTGGCCGAGATGGATCTGGACGAGATGTACGGTTCCGCCCTGTCGCTCTGGAGTTTTGCACAGGGTCAGAAGGCCGGAGATACCCTGATCCGGGTCTATAACCCCCGGTTCGAGGAACAGGGCTGGAAAGCGGATCACACGATTGTTGAAATCGTCACCGACGATATGCCGTTTCTGGTCGATTCCGGCACCGCGCTGCTGCAGTCACACGATCTGAACGTGCATCTGGTGATTCATCCGATCGTCCGTCTGCGCCGCGCCAAGGACGGGTCGGTGGCTGACCTTCTGGACGAGGATGCGGAAGGCGATGATGTCACCGCCACCTCCTGCATGCATTTCGAGATCAGCGAACAGACCGATCCGGCTGTTCTGAAGCGCCTGCATGGCGATCTGGCTGAGGTCTATGCGGACGTCCGCGCCTCGGTCGAGGACTGGCCTTCGATGCGCAAGGCGGCACAGGACGAAATCAACGGCCTGCGCAAAGCCGCCGGCAACTCAAAGGACGGCGAGGAGTTGCAGGAGGCAGCAGATTTTCTGCAATGGCTGCATGACGACCATTTCATTTTCCTTGGCTATCGCGATTACAGCTATCCAAAGAAAGGTGCCAAGGGCAGCGTCGATCCGAAAAGCGGGCTCGGCATGCTGCGTGACCCGAAGCGGGTCCTGATGCGCGAGTTGCGCGATGTCGAGGATATGCCGGCAGATGTCCTGCGCTTCGTCAGTTCACCTGAATTGCTGATGGTGACCAAGGCGGAGGGAGCATCCTACATCCACCGTGCTGCCCGGCTGGATATCATCGGTGTGAAGCAGTTCGACAAGTCGGGCAAGGCAATCGGGCAGCGCCTGTTTGCCGGTCTGTTCACTTCGGTCGCCTATAACCGCAGCCCGTCGGAAATTCCGATGCTGCGGCGCCGGGTCAGCACCATTCTGAAGAAAGCCGGCCTGCGGCCGAGCAGTCATGACGGCAAGGCGCTGGTCAATATCCTTGAGACCTATCCCCGTGATGAACTGTTTCAGGCGGAGATCGGTGCGCTGTTTGAAACCTCGATGGGTATTCTGCAGCTTCAGGAACGCCAGCGGGTGGCGCTGTTCCTGCGTCAGGACAATTTCGAGCGGTTCATTTCCTGTCTCGTCTATGTGCCACGCGACAATTATTCGACAGATCTCCGCAAGCGGATCAACAAGATTCTGGCCAAGGCCTTCAATGGCGAAGTGACCGTTTTCTATACCCAGCTGGGCGAATCCATGCTGGCCCGGCTGCATGTTATCGTGAAGACCGAACCGGGCAAGATACCGGCCTATGACGCCCATGATATCGAAGACAGCATTGTCGAGTCCGCCCGTACCTGGACGGACCGGCTGACGGAAGCACTGGTTTCGGACCGGGGTGAGGAACTGGGATTGCGTACCGCCGACCGTTTCGGCACCGCATTCCCCGGCGGTTATACCGAGAAGGTGCATGCGCAGGCCGCGGTGTTTGATATCGGCAAGATCGAGGAAGCGCTGGAAACCGGCCGGATCGGGATGAACCTGTACCGCCCCATCGAGGCGGCGCCCAATGAAGTCCGCTTCAAGCTGTATCACCCGAAAGGGGCGGTGCCGCTGTCGGTTGTCATGCCGATGCTGGAAAATATGGGCCTGAACGTCATTGACGAACAGCCGACATCGGTGCGCCCGACAGAGGGTGATATGGTGATGATCCATGATTTTGGTCTCGCCACCTGTGACGGTGCGGCCATTGATCTGGCAGCCGTACGGATGAATTTCCATAACGCGTTCGAGGCGCTCTGGACCGACGAGCTGGAAAATGACGGCTTCAATGCGCTGGTTCTTTCCGGTCTGGCACCGCGCGAAATCACCATCATCCGGGCTTATGCGAAGTTTCTGCGTCAGGCCGGCATCACGTTCAGCCAGTCCTATATCGAAGAGACACTGGCCAAGCATTCAGCCATTACCGGGTTGCTGGTCGAACTGTTCATGGCGCGCTTTGACCCGGCAACGGAAGGCAAGCGTGAGGCGAAGTCAAAGGCACTGGTGAAGTCTGTCGTCGGCCATCTGAACGATGTGGTGAACGCTGATGAAGACCGGATGCTGGGGCGGTTTCTGAACTGCATTACCTCCACGCTGCGGACCAACTTCTTCCAGAAGGCGGAAGATGGCGGCCCGAAACCGGCACTGAGCTTCAAGTTTGATTCGAGGGCGCTGCTGGAACTGCCGCTGCCGGCACCGTTGCGGGAAATCTTTGTCTACAGCCCGCGGCTTGAAGCAGTGCATCTGCGGTTCGGTCTGGTCGCGCGCGGTGGCCTGCGCTGGTCGGACCGGCGGGAAGACTTCCGGACCGAGGTGCTGGGGCTGGTGAAGGCCCAGCAGGTCAAGAATGCGGTGATTGTGCCGGTCGGATCAAAAGGCGGGTTCGTGCTGAAACGCGCCCCGAAAGAAGGTGGTCGCGAAGCCTTCATGGAAGAAGGTGTCGCCTGCTACAAGACGTTCCTGCGCTCGATGCTGGATATCACCGATAATCTGGTCGCCGGTGAAATTGTGCCGCCGGTCGATGTGGTGCGCTGGGATGGTGATGATCCCTATCTGGTTGTCGCGGCGGACAAGGGAACAGCGACCTTTTCCGATTATGCCAACTCTGTGTCCGCGGAATACGGGTTCTGGCTGGATGACGCTTTCGCCTCCGGCGGCAGTCAGGGCTATGACCACAAGAAGATGGGCATCACCGCGCGCGGTGCCTGGGAGAGCGTGAAGCGGCATTTCCGTGAAATGGGCACGAACTGTCAGGTCGACCCCTTCACCTGTGTTGGTGTCGGGGATATGGCGGGTGACGTGTTCGGTAACGGGATGCTGAATTCCCCGGTGACGAAACTGGTCGGTGCCTTCAACCATATGCATATCTTTATCGATCCGGACCCGGACGTGAAAAGCAGCTATGCCGAGCGCCAGCGGCTGTTCGATCTGCCCCGTTCAAGCTGGACCGATTACAACAGCAAGCTGATTTCAAAGGGCGGGGGAATTTTTGAGCGGTCGGCGAAGTCGATCAGGCTGAGCCCGGAAATCCGCAAGCTGTTTGATATCACGGAAACCGAACTGGCCCCGAGCGACCTTATCCGGGCGATGCTGAAAGCGAAGGTCGATCTGTTGTGGTTCGGTGGAATCGGGACCTACATCAAATCCTCCGACGAAAGCCATACCGACGCCGGTGATCGTGCCAATGACGCGCTCCGGGTCAATGGTGAAGACCTGCGGGCCCGCGTTATCGGTGAGGGGGCGAATCTGGGGACGACCCAGCTTGGCCGCATTGAGGCGGCAATGGCCGGGGTTCGGCTGAACACGGATTCCATTGATAATTCTGCCGGTGTCGACTGTTCGGATCACGAGGTCAATATCAAGATCCTGCTGGGCGGTGTGGTCAGTGACGGCGACATGACCATGAAGCAGCGTAACAAGCTGCTGGTGGAAATGACGGATGAAGTGGGCGAACTGGTGCTGCGCGACAATTATCTGCAAAGTCAGGCAATCTCGCTGGTTGAACATGGCGGCGTTGCCGGGCTGCATCCGCAACGCCAGCTGATGCGGATGCTGGAACGTCAGGGCCGCCTCAACCGCAGTATCGAATATCTGCCGGATGACGAGGAATTGCAGGATCGTCAGAATCAGAAGATCGGGCTGACCCGCCCGGAAATTTCCATCCTGATGCCTTATGCCAAGATCTGGCTGTATGACGAGCTGCTGGCATCGGACCTGCCGGACGATCCGCAGCTTGAGGAAGATCTGGTGCGTTATTTCCCGACGGCGCTGCGTGAAAAATTCCGTGAGCAGATCGGGGGCCATCGTCTCCGCCGTGAAATCATCACCACGGTGGTCGCCAACTCGATGATCAATCGTGTCGGCGGCTGGTTCGCTGCAGAGATCGGTGAGCGCACGGGTATGGGGCTGGTCGATATCGCCCGGGCCTACACAATCACCCGCGATGTCTTCACCCTGCGCAGCGTCTGGGCAGAGATCGAATCGCTCGACAACAAGGTCGCGGCGGATGTGCAGATCCGGATGCTGGAATGGATCAACAAGCTGATTTCCGGCGGTGTGCTGTGGTTCCTGCGTAATGGCCCGCACCCGCTGGACATATCCACCAACATCAAGACCTTCCGGACGGGCGTGACGGAAATAGCAGATAATCTGGATAATCTGGTGGTCGGAGAGGTGAAGGACCTGCTCGCGCGGCGGGCAGAAAAAATGATCGCTGACAAGGTTCCGGCGGCACTGGCCCGCAGGGTCGCCAACATGTCGATCATGGTCACGGCCTGCGATATCTGCCGTATCGCCGCTACATCCGGCAAGAAGGTGAGGGATGTCGGGGCGCTGTATTTCAGGGTGGGTGACCGTTTCGGGCTGGACTGGATCCGCCTGGCATCTGACGGTGCCGAGGGCGACAGCCACTGGGAACGGCTTGCGGTTTCTGCCATTGTCGAGGATTTCTACAGCCATCAGCAGGCAATCACTGCGGCGATCCTGCAGGCATCCAAGGGCAAGACCTCCGATGATGCAATCGACAGCTGGATTGCCGGAAACCAGGTTGCGGTTGATCGCACAGCCCAGTTGCTGGCTGAATTCCAGTCGATGACCGGCACCGTTGACCTGGCCATGCTGGCCGTTGCCAACCGACAGTTCAGGGCGATGATCGAGACGTGAACACAGACAAGCCGGCGTCGACCAGGGCCCTGATTGCCTGGTCATTCTATGACTGGGCAAACAGTGCCTTTCCGACGACGGTCATCAGCTTCGTCTTCGCGGCCTATTTTGCCAAGGCGGTCGCACCGACCGAGGCTCTCGGCCAGGTCTGGTGGAGCTGGGGGGTCGGTGTTTCGGCTCTGGTCGTCGCCGTGATCGCACCGGTGCTGGGCGCCATCGCCGATCAGGATGGCCGGCGCAAGCCCTGGATTGCCGGCTTTACCCTGCTCTGCATTGCGGCGACCGCAAGCCTCTGGTTCATCCGTCCGGAGGCGGAACTGGCGATCATGGCGCTGGTACTGGTCGGTCTCGCCAATGTCGGCTTCGAGATGTCGTCGGTGTTCTACAATGCCATGCTGCCGTCGCTTGCCCCGGCAGACAAGCTGGGACGCTGGTCGGGCTGGGCCTGGGGCATCGGCTATGCTGGCGGCCTCGCCATGCTGGCGATCTGCCTGTTCGGTTTTGTCCAGGCCGAGACCCCGCTGTTCGGTGTGGGCAAGGAAGACGCGGCGAATGTGCGGGCGACCTCGATCGCCGTGGCAATCTGGTTTGCTGTCTTCTCCCTGCCGATGTTCCTGATGACCCCGGACAGCCCCGGACAGGGTCGCCCGATGGCTGATTCCGTCCGGCAGGGGCTGGCCCAGCTCATCGGAACCTTTTCCCGGGTCCGGGATTATCGCGATATCGCCATCTTTCTGCTGGCCCGGGTGCTCTATATCGACGGGCTGACAACCCTGTTTGTGGTCGGGGCCATTTTCGCCGGTACGGTGTTCGGACTGACCTTCGAGGAGATCATTCTGTTCGGTATCGCGATCAACGTCTTCTCCGGTGTCGGTGCCGCGCTGTTTGGCTGGGTGGATGACCTGATCGGTCCGAAACCAACCATCCTGATCTCGATTGCCGGGCTGGTCCTGCTGATTTTGGGTTTGCTGATGGTCGAGTCAAAAACCCTGTTCTGGGCCTTCGGATTACCGCTCGGGCTGTTCGTCGGCCCAATTCAGGCGGCAAGCAGAACCCTCATGGCACAGCTTGCCCCACCGGAACTGCGCGGGGAAATGTTCGGACTGTTCGCCTTTTCGGGCAAGGCAACGGCCTTTGCCGGTCCCATTCTGCTGGGTGCCGTCACCGCGATAACCGGCTCCCAGCGTATCGGCATGGGGGTCATTGTTGCCATGCTGATTGGCGGCGGCCTGTTGCTGGCGACCGTGCGGATGCCTTCGCGGACATCATAGAAGCAGCAGGGTTCAGTCCAGCTTTACCGCTGTACCGTTGACGCTGAGCAGAATCATCGGGCGGCTGTCGCCGAGCACCTGATAATCGAAGTCGACTCCGACGATAGCGTCGGCACCCATGGCGGTCGCTTTTTCGGCAATGGTTTTCTCTGCCGCCTTGTGCAGGCTGTCCACATCCGCTTCAAAGACGCCGCTTTGCGAATGGATGATTGCGACGGCGTTCTTCAGGAAATCCTTGAAGACGCTGGCACCGACAACGGCTGCACCGGAAACGGATCCCATATATTCTGTGATCCGGCGGCCTTCGATATTATCTGTGGTTGTGATGATCATCGGTCAGGCCAGTTTCACGGCGGTGCCGTTTGCGCTGACGATCAGCATGGTTTTCTTGTCGCCACCAACAACCTCGTAATCCAGGTCGATCCCGACCACGGCATCCGCGCCGAATGATCTTGCTTCTTCCGTCAGGTCTTCAATCGCGGCTTCCTTGGCGGCCTTCAGGAGCTTCTGGTAGGAGCCGGATCTGCCGCCGACAACATCCCGGATGGACGCGAAGAAATCACTGAACAGATTGGTGCCCATCACAGCTTCGCCAGCCACAATACCATGATACTTGGTGATGACGCGGCCTTCGACGGAATCGGTCGTTGTTATAATCATTCTGTTTCTCCCTGAATAGACAACATACCCGTCCCCGCGATGAAAGAATGACGTTAAATCGGGGGCGGAATCAAACGCTCTCTGGTCTGCCGCACTTGTCTGGGGGGAGATGCCGTCATAGGAAGACGATATGGAACGCACTATTCTCGTTACGGGCGGGGCCGGTTACATCGGCAGTCACGTCGTTCATGCCCTCTGTGATGCCGGGGCAGGGGTCGTTGTGATTGATGACCTGTCACGGGGCGACCGGGGGCTGTTGCCTGATGGCGTGACGCTCGTTGAGGCCGATATCTGTGATGCGGGCGCTGTTGACGCGGTGTTTGCGATGCATTGTCCGACTGCGGTCATGCATCTGGCAGCGCGGTCGCTGGTTCCGGAATCGATCACCCGGCCACTGGACTATTACCGGGTCAATGTCGAGGGCACGCGCCTTCTGGCGGCGGCCTGTCAGGCGTATCAGGTCAAAGCTTTTATCTATTCTTCTACCGCCTCGGTTTATGGTGTACCTGAAGCACAGCCTGTCGCGGAAGATGCCCGGACAGAGCCCGGAAATCCTTATGGTGCGTCAAAACTTGGCGGTGAATGGGTGTTGCGGGATGCGCATCTCGCCGGTGGTCCGGCCTGTATCACGCTGCGCTATTTCAACGCAGCCGGTGCAGACCCCGGTGGGCGCTGCGGCCAGGTCGGCCCTGCGTCGCATCTGATCAAGGTGGCGGCACAGGTGGTTGTCGGCGTACGGGATCATCTGGTGATCCATGGCACAGACTACCCGACCCCCGACAGAACCTGTATTCGCGATTATCTGCATGTCTCCGATATTGCTGCGGCTCATCTTGATGCGCTGGCTTATCTTGAGCAGGGCGGCAAGCCGGACTGTCTGAACCTCGGATACGGGCGTGGTTTCTCGGTCCGGGAAATTCTGACAATGGTGGAGCAGCTCTATCCCGGCATTCTTGTGGTGCGCGAGGGCGACCGCCGTCCGGGTGATGTGCCGGAGCTGATTGCCGCCTGTGACCGTGCGCGGGCAACCATCGGCTGGTCCCCGGCGCATAATGATCTGGCAGAGATCATCCGTACTGCCGTCGAGTGGGAACGCCGGCTCCAGTGACGCGATTGACGTGCGAAGACATGGCCCGACAATGCCGGCGCGTCGCAGAATGCCATTGACATCCAAACGGATTGGCCTTGAATGGAGAAACGGTTGCCCGGAGGACATTTTATGTCGGGCATGAAAAGGGAACGCGGTAAAGCTGGGATATACTGAACAGCCAATGCCGGGGCCGCCCTCGCGACTGTAGGCGGTGACTGTCTGTTAATATCCACTGGTCCTGTGGGGCCGGGAAGGGAACAGGCGGGGTGATCCGCAAGCCAGGAGACCTGCCGTGCACTGTAACTCCAGCAAGGCCGTCGACGGGACGGCAGGGAGAATGAGATGACGACCGAGACACTGACAAATACCCGGGCCACTGCTTCAGCAACCACAACTGCCGGTTCACGTGCCGGCATTCGTGTTGTTGCCGCACTGGCTTTCCTGTTTGGCGCCGGGCTGGTTTTCACAACTGGCCTCGCCGGATCATCGGTGCTGCATAATGCCGCCCATGATACCCGGCACTCGCTGGCGTTTCCCTGCCACTAACCGGACAGGTCTGTCATGATAAACCGGGTTTTGACTGCCTGCCTTGCGGCGGGCCTGTTGGCAGGTCTGGCGGGTGCCGTCCTGCAGGAATTCACCACAACACCGATGATCCTGGCTGCGGAGAAGTATGAAACGGCTGCTGTGGCGCCGTCCTCGGCATTCTCTGCGATGCAGTATGGCGAGGCGAAACTGTATCTCGCCCATTCCGGCAGCCATGATGCGCCAGCCGATGGCGCGGAACCCTGGTCGCCGGAAGACGGGCTGGAGCGGCTCGGCTATACGACCCTTACCTCCATCGCGACGGCCTTCGGTTTTGCCCTGATGCTGCTGGCTGTGATGCTGGTCAGCAACGCAAGGATCACGCCGCGCACCGGCCTGGCCTGGGGTGCTGCGGCCTTTGTTGCGACGGGTCTGGCACCGGCACTCGGTCTCAGTCCGGAATTGCCGGGGTCGGCGGCTGCCATGCTGGAGCACCGTCAGATCTGGTGGCTGGCCACTGTCACCCTGACAGCAGGCGGGCTCTGGCTGATGCTGGTGCTTTCCCGAAGCTGGTCGATTGCTCTCGGGATTGTCCTGATCGCCCTGCCCCACATTGTTGGCGCGCCGCATCCGGAAACCTATACCAGTGCCGTACCTTCGGAACTGGCGGGTCATTTCTCGGCGGCGTCGCTGGCGGTTCATGCGGTCATCTGGGCGGTCGTCGGATCTGTCATCGGCTTCATGTGGAATCGTGGCGAAAGCGATCCGGCCGTTGCCTGATCAGGCCCGGACCGTCATTACGGTCTGTGTGGCCTGTGTGGCAGGGGATGACCCTGTCGCCGGGCAGACCTTGTTTGATCGCATTGCCGATTATCTGAATGACGATCCTGCAATTGATGTTCGGCCTGCGGAATGCCTGGCGGTATGCGAGCGCCCGGTGACCGTGGCCTTTCAGGCGCCGGGAAAATGGACCTACCTGCTTGGCAATGTTGATGAAACGGTTCCGCTGGAGGATATCGTTGCGGCCGCCCGTGCCGTGGCGAAATCTCCAACGGGTATTCCGGCAATGGCTGACCGGCCCGGATTTTTTGAAAAAGGTGTGATCTGCAGAATTCCGCCGGTTACTGAATAACATCAGAAAACCGCAAAATTATTTTTTATACATAGATGAAATGTTCTTGATTTACGGCGGGGATAATCCGGGCTCTTTGTGATGTCGAAACAGGGGGAAAGCCCATGACGACAACCCGCAAGACGGCCTCAGCCCGGTCCATCATCCGGCAATTTGGCGAACAGGAATATGCCGGGGAACTTTGCGCCGTAACCTCCTTCGGTGCGGAATCTGCTGTGCTGCTGCATCTGATCGCCTCTGTCGATCCTTCACTGCCCGTGCGCTTCATCGATACGGGTCGGCATTTTCCTGAAACGCTGGCCTATCGTGACCTGCTGGTGGCGCGGTTAGGGCTGACAAACCTTCTGTCGCTTCATCCCTTGCCGGAGGCTGTCGGACGGGCTGACGGGGCGGGGCAACTGCATCTGCTGGACCCTGATCTGTGCTGCCGGATTCGCAAGACCGACCCGTTCGCTGAACTGTCCCGCCGGTTCCGTGCCGTGCTCACCGGCCGCAAGCGGCACCATGGCGATGACCGGGCTGCATTGCAGCTGGTTGAAGTTGTCGACGGGCTGGTGCGCATTCATCCCTTGGCGGACTGGACGGTCGGGGATATGAACCGCTACAGGCTGCTGAACGACCTGCCGCCGCACCCGCTGGTTGCCCGGGGATACAGCTCGATTGGCTGTGCGCCTTGCACGACGCGGACGGTTCAGGGAGAATCGGCCAGAGCAGGGCGGTGGCGTGGTGTCACCAAAACGGAATGTGGCATTCATTTGCCGCCAGTGAGTACCGGTAAATGATGACCCATCTTGATGAACTGGAAAGCCGCAGCATCCATATTCTGCGCGAGGCCTATGCCCGGATTGACCGGCTGATGGTGCTCTGGTCGCTGGGCAAGGATTCCAACGTCCTGATCTGGCTGTTACGAAAAGCCTTCTTCGGACATGTGCCGATTCCGGCGGTACATGTGGATACCGGCAAGAAGTTTCCCGAAATGTATGCTTTCCGGGAGCATTACAAGACGGAATGGAACATCCGGCTGGTGACCGGCGATTGCCCGCCGGTTGAGGAAATTGACCCGTCACTGCCGCCCGCCGCCCGGTCTGCGGCCCGCAAGACCGCGGGTCTGAAGCGCCTGATCGAACGGGAAGGATATAACGGCATCATCGCCGGCATCCGCCGGGACGAAGAGGGATTGCGGGCGAAAGAGCGGGTTTTCTCGCCGCGTGCTGCTTCCGGCGAATGGGATTTTCGCGATCAGCCGCCGGAGTTCTGGGATCTGTTTTCGGCGGAACCCGCGCCCGGTTGCCAGATGCGCGTGCACCCGCTGCTGCACTGGACCGAACTCGATATCTGGCGCTATATCGAACGCGAGAACATCCCGCTGGTTGATCTCTACTTTGCACGCGACGGCAAGCGTTACCGGTCACTGGGCGATCAGGACATCACCTCGCCGATCAGCAGCAATGCCTCCACCGTTGCTGAAATCATCGCCGAGTTGCAGACGACAAAGATCGCCGAGCGGTCGGGTCGGGCGATGGATCATGAATCGGAAGATGCTTTCGAGCGTCTGCGTGCTGACGGGTATATGTGATGGCGGACCAGTCGCTGCTGAATGTTGTCTTCGTCGGCCATGTCGACCACGGCAAATCAACCGTCATCGGGCGTCTTCTGGGCGATCTCAACGCGCTGCCTGACGGCAAGCTGGAAGCCGTGAAGGCGATGTGCGACCGGCGCGGCATGCCCTTTGAGTGGGCTTTCCTGCTGGATGCCTTTCAGGCGGAGCGGGATCAGGGAATCACTATCGATACGGCGCGGATTTTCTTCGCTACCAACCGTCGCCGCTACGCCATTATTGATGCGCCGGGGCACAAGGAGTTCCTGCGCAACATGGTCACCGGGGCGTCCGGGGCCGATGCGGCGGTGCTGATCGTCGATGCCCAGGAAGGTGTTGCCGAACAGACCCGTCGGCATGCCCTGATCCTGAACCTGATCGGCATTCGCCAGGTTATCCTTGTGGTCAACAAGATGGATCTGGTCGGCTATGCCGGGGACCGCTTCGCCGCGATTGTCGAAGAAGCAGAATCCAGGCTGCTGTCGCTGGGGTTTGACCGCAGCCGCCTGACCGCGATCCCGGTTGCCGCCCGGAACGGAGACGGGATTGTTGCCGCTGGCGACAACATGCCCTGGTATCAGGGGCCGACACTGATCGAGGCGCTGGACGGGCTGGATGAAAAGACCGCGCCGGTAGGGCTGCCGCTGCGGCTGCCGGTAGAGGATATCTACAAGTTTGATGACCGGCGGATCATTGCCGGCAAGGTTGAGGCCGGCCGCCTGTCGGTCGGGGACGAGTTGCTGTTCACGCCATCCGGCCATCACGCACGGATTGCCGCAATTGAAGGCTGGCCGGAGGCGGGTGGAGAGAGGGCAGAGGCCGGCCAGTCGGTCGGGCTGCAGCTTGATGACGATATCTTTGTCGAACGGGGCGAGGTCGCCAGCCTGCCCGGGACCCCGCCGGTACTGGCTGACCGGTTTCGGGCGCGGCTGTTCTGGCTGTCTGACATATCGCTGACGGTCGGACGACGCCTGCAACTGATGATCGGCACGGCGTCGCTGGCGGTTCGGGTCGTCTCCATCGACGCCGTGCTGTCGTCCGAGGACCTCAGTCGTGACGAGGACCGTGAGGATGCGGTGCGCCATGATGTTGTCGAGGCGAGCTTCGAGACCGTTCGCCCGATTGCGCTGGATGCGTTTGAAGATTGCCCGGCGACCGGCCGTTTCATCCTGCAGGACCAGTACCGGGTTGTCGCGGGCGGGGTTGTGCTGCGTGATGGCCTGACAGACCGTCGCGGCGGTGCCGGGGTGAAGTCGAGGAACATTACCCGGGTGATTCATTCAGTGCCGACGGAAGACCGCTGGCGGATGAACGGTCATCGCAGTGGCGTTGTCTGGCTCACCGGGCTGTCCGGATCCGGCAAGTCAACGCTGGCGATCGCGCTGGAGGAAGCCCTGTTCCGCAAGGGCTGGCAGGCCTATGTGCTGGATGGTGACAATATCCGCTATGGCCTGAGCGGCGATCTGGGCTTTTCCCCGGAAGACCGGGCCGAGAATATCCGCCGTGTCGGCGAGGTCTCGTCCCTGATGGCGCGGGCCGGGCAGATCGTCATCACCGCCTTCATTTCACCCTATCGCTCCGACCGCGACCGGGCCCGGTCGATCCTGCCGGACGGGTTTCACGAGGTCTTTGTCGATACGTCGCTGGCGGAATGCGAACGGCGTGACCCGAAGGGCCTCTATGCCAAGGCGCGGGCGGGCGAGATACGTGATTTCACCGGTATTGACGCCCCCTACGAAGCCCCGGAAACCCCGGAACTGCGGCTGGTGACCGATGGCCGGGAAGTGGAGGAAAACCTGCGTGAGCTGCTGCGCTATATTGAACGCCAGTTTGCGCTTTAAGGCTTCCGGGCCCAGACTGCCGGCGTAACAGGAGTTTTGATATGAACTGGTTTCTCGCCCCCGGGAATTTCATCTGCACGCTGCTCGGCATGCCCGAAGACGGTGAGACCCGGATGATTTTCCGGTCACTGATGAACATGTTCTTCTATGGAATCATCATCGTGCTGATCGCGTATTTTGTCGGCCGCTCAGTCTGAGTTTTCCGCCTGTTTCCGCTGAGGATGGCGCTTGATTGCCTCCAGGACAGCATACTTCGCGCATGTCATCCCGGCGCAGGCCGGGACCCAGCCATCTTGTTGCACCTGACCACGGCTCGGCCTCTGCGGCCGCAGGGGTGACATTATTCTGTTGTGTCAGAACGGGCCGGCGAATCAGTTGGCGGGCTCAATCCCAGTCGGCGCTGAATTCCGTGTCGATTTCCGGCAGACGCCAGGCCTCTGCCCGCCCTTCGCGTATCCAGCGCTGCATGTCGGTACGGTTCAGCATGGTATCACGCCAGGCTGCAGAGACCGGATCAAGTTCAATGCCGGCGGTGGCAAAGCGGATGGCAACCGGGGCAAACATGATATCAGCCACGGAATAGCTGCCGAACAGCCAGGGGCCGTCAGCTCCGAACCGTTCGCGGGAGGCCTGCCAGAGTTCGGTGATCCGCCGGATATCGGCAGTGACGTCTGCATCCGGTGTGAAGGCCGGGTGCCGGCCCAGTACGGTCATCGGCACGGCCTTGCGCAGCGCGGCAAAGCCCGCATGCATTTCACTGGCGGCAGACCGGGCCATGGCACGGGCCTTCGGGTCGGCGGGCCAGAGGACAGCCTCGGGAAAGGCTTCCGCAGCCCATTCGCAGATTGCGAGGCTTTCCGAAATCACCAGATCACCCGCCAGCAGTGCAGGCACCTTGCCGGTCGGTGAATGTTCCAGAATGCGTTCCCGGGTATCGCTCTGTCGCAACGGAATGACGATTTCACTGAACTCGCAGCCGACAGCGGTCAGCGCCAGCCAGCCCCGCAGGGACCAGGAGGAATAGGCTTTGTTGCCGATGATGAGAGTTGGTGTTGCCATGATGGCTTTCAGCGATAGCATCACCGGAACGTTCCATCAATTTCTCATTCGAGGCCCCCATGTCCCTTGCCCTGATCGATCCTGATGATTCCAGCCTGCCGGTTGTTCCGGTGATGACCAGTGGCTACGAATCCTGGCTGGCGAACCAGCCGAACCCCGTACAATGCTGGCTGCAGGATATCGGCTACAAGGCGAAGGATGGCCAGTCGGTCATCCTGTCGGGCACGGACGGGCGTCTTGCACAGGTGCTGATCGGTGTCGATGACAGCCTGTCGCCCTGGACCTTCGGCAGTCTGCCCTACGAGCTTCCGGACCGCAGCTATCATCTTGTCAGTGATGATCCGGCGCTGTGCGATGCCGCAGCGCTCGGCTGGGCGCTCGGGGCCTATCGGTTTGATCGCTACCGGAAAGCGGACCGGCAGCCGGCGAAGCTGGTCTGGCCAAAGGCCGCCAGCCGGAAAGCCGTGGAAGGGGTGGCAGAAGCGGTGCATCTGATCCGCGATCTGATCAACACTCCGGCGGAAGATATGGGCCCGCCGGAACTGGCGGCAGCAGCAGAGGTACTGGCCGGACGGTTCGGGGCTTCCTTCCGCTGTGTGGTCGGGGAAGATCTGCTGAAAGAGAATTTCCCGGCCATTCATATGGTCGGGCGTGCGGCGGCAAAGGCGCCCCGCCTGATTGACCTGACCTGGGGCGATGATGCGGCCCCGAAGGTGACGCTGGTCGGCAAGGGGGTCTGCTTTGATACCGGCGGCCTGAACATCAAGACCGGCGGCGGCATGACGATGATGAAGAAGGATATGGGCGGCTCGGCTCATGTTCTGGGGATCGCCCATATGATCATGGCAGCGGATTTGCCGGTCCGCCTGCGGGTGCTGATCCCGGCGGTGGAGAACAATATCTCCGGCAACGCCTATCGCCCGATGGATGTGGTGCCGACACGCAAGGGGCTGACTGTGGAGGTCGGCAATACGGATGCGGAAGGCCGTGTTGTTCTGGCCGATGCGCTGGCGCTGGCGTCCGAGGAAAATCCGGCGATGATCATGGACTTCGCTACCCTGACCGGCGCGGCACGCGTGGCGCTGGGGACGGAGCTTCCGGCGCTGTTCTGCAATGATGACGGGCTGGCTGCCGATGTGCTGGCCGGCGCTGAGCGGAGTGGTGATCCGCTCTGGCGGATGCCGCTGTGGAAACCCTACGGGCGCCTGATCGAGAGCAAGGTGGCGGACATCACGAATTCCACCGGCTCGCCCTATGGCGGGTCGATCACGGCGGCACTGTTCCTTGAGCATTTTGTCGGTGATGGCATTCCCTGGGGACATATTGATGTGATGGCCTGGACCCTGTCGGCGAAGCCGGGACGGCCGGAAGGGGGCGAGGCACAAGGTGCGCGCGCAGTATTCGATGCAATATCGAAACGTTTTACTGCTTAGAATTTCTGGGTAACTCTTCAGTGTTAACCATTTTTTAGTTGCGCCAGTTCCTGCCGACCCCTAAGAATGATTCGTGTTCGTAATGATCGGGGCGGCGATGGGACTTCACATGCAGGCATTTGAAGCGCTTGATATCTGGCGTGGCGCCCTGACGGAAAGTGTTCGCCAGTCCGGCCCGGATCTTTCTGCCCGTCAGATGGCGGTGATGCTGGCGGTCTATCTGACACCGGCACCGCACACGGTGCGCGGTCTGTCAGCGGCCCTGAATGTCTCGAAACCGGCCGTTACCCGTGCCCTTGACCGGCTTGGCGAACTCGGCCTTGTCCGCCGGAAGGTGGATACGGATGACCGGCGCAATGTGCTGGTACAGCGTACGGTGAAGGGGTCGGTTTACCTGCGCGAGTTCGGTGACCTGATTGTCCGCGCTGTCGATGCCCGGAATTTGCCGGCGACCAACTAGCCTTTTCGATCAGCTACCCGTCTCATCATCAACTCATGTCATCCCGGCGCAGGCGGGAAGCCAGCGATAGTTCGGGCTGGCTTTGCGGGCGGTCCCGGGCACCGTCATACACTGGGGGATCAGGTGCCGATTGTGCGCCAGGCGATATAGACGCCCATGACGGCCAGCATCCAGAAGAAGACCTGTTTGAAAACCTTGTCGGACATGCGTTTGCGCAGGGCCTGCCCGATCATCATGCCGCCGAAGGCGGGGATGCAGCCGGTGGCCGACAGCACCATCATCTGCTGGTCCAGCAGGCCGACCCGCTGCAAGCCGGTGCCCAGCGAGACGAGAGAGATGGAGAACCAGATTCCCATGGTCTGGATCAGCATGTCCCGGTTCATGCCGAGCGCCTGAAAATACGGTACTGCCGGGACCACGGTAGAGCCGGTCAGCCCGGTCAGGATACCGGTGATGCCGCCGACAAAGGGTGCGGCGATACGCCCGGTTTCCGGTGAGATTGAAGGGCTGCGTGCCATCAGTCCATAGGCCGCATAGACAATCAGTGTCGCACTGAGCAGCAGGGTAAACAGCGTCATGTCGCCGCCCGCCAGAAAACCGGTGGCGAAGATGATGCAGACAATACCGGCAATGAAGAACAGCCAGAAGCGTTTCAGGGTTTCGATGAAGTAGCCGCCGATTGCTCCCTGCCAGAAGTTCGTCAGCATTGACGGGATCAGCATCAGCTGCAGGGCGTCCTTCATGCCGAAGACGATGGTCAGCAGGGTCAACGACGTGGTGGGCAGTCCCATCCCGGTGACGCCCTTCACAAAGCCGGCCAGCAGAAATACCGCGCCGACAACGGGCAGAACCGATACGTCCGCGAACAAGGGTCAGTATCCCTGCTTGCGGTCGACGACGTTCACAAGGGGTTCACCGGCCAGCATCCGGCGATAGTTCCCGGCAACCTGCGGGGCGCTGGTATAGGGCGGGGTCAGGCTGGCCGCATGCGGCGTGATGGTGACACACGGATGGCTCCAATAGGGATGCTCTGCGGGCAGGGGCTCGGTCTGGAAGACATCCATCATGGCGAAGGCAATCTGGCCGCTGTCGAGCGCGGCAAGCAGGGCGTCGTCATCAATATGGGCGCCGCGCGCGGCGTTGATGACGGAAGCACCCCGGGGCATCAGCGCAAAACGTTCGGCATTCAGAATACCCCTTGTCTCCGGTGTCAGCGGCAGCAGGCAGACGGCAATGTTGGTCTGGCGCAGCATCTCGGTGAGGCCGTCAGGCCCGTGGAAACACTCGATCCCCTCGATCTGTTTCGCTGTGCGGCTCCATCCCATGACGGGAAAGTCGAATGCCCGCAGCGTCTGCCCGGCCATCCGGCCCAGTTCACCGATGCCCAGGATGCCGACTTTGGTTTTGCTGGTGTCCGGGTTGGGATGGGATTTCCACAGCCCCTCTCGCTGCTGCTGGTCGAAGACCGGCATTTCCCGGTGCAGGCGGAGCACCGCATAGGCAATCCATTCACGCATCTGGGTGCCCATCGTTTCGTCAACCAGCCGCACGATGGAAACATGGTCCGGAATCATGCCCGGCTTGAACAGATGATCGACTCCGGCACCGAGCGAGCAGGCAACTTTAAGGTTGGGATATTTGGCAAGTTCGCCTTCGGGCGGGGACCAGATCAGGGCAAATTCGATATCCTCGGGATTACCGACATCCGGCCAGACCCGGAAATCCATACCCGGGCAGAGGCGTGTCAGTTCCGACCGCCAGATATTTACCTTGTCGCTGTTCGAGAGAAATAGAAAAGCCATCGGGTCGCCGCCTCGTCTGTATTGCCGGATTGTCCGGTGACCCTACAACAGTGGTGCGGGTGTTCACCATCCCCTTGTCCTGTAATCGGCGGTGTTTTCTATCCGGTCAGGAAGACAGATAAATCTGCTCCTTTAGGCGGGGCGTGAACATAAAGAGAATATTAATACTTGATTAACCAAGAAATACTGCTCCCGATGTGAGTCAGTAAACGAAACATCAATATATTGTATGAATGATGGGTAAGTCGAAAAGCTCTGTTTACAAGTAATTCAAGGGTGTTCCCATTGACTCCCAAATTTTCCCATGATATCCCAACAGCGCCCAGAACAGGGCATGTAAAGGATTGTGCGGGGTCCGGCAACGGGCTGTCGCGCAGGAAAACCCGGGGAGCAGCAAGGCACCATGAAACGGTTGGCCGGCAGCTACGAGAACAGGATCGACAGCAAGGGGCGGGTTTCGGTGCCGAAACCTTTCCGTTCCTATTTCGACGCCCAGGGTTCCGACCTTATCTACATCTTTCCGTCCTTTCAGCAGCCGGCGATAGAGGGTTGCGGCGAAGGGTATCTCGACCGGTTGCAGGACCGGATCGACAGTCTCGACATGTATTCCGAAACGCAGGCGGATTTTGCCCTGCTGACCATCGGCCAGGCCCTGCCCCTGTCGTTCGATCCGGAAGGCCGGGTGATGCTGCCGCGCGAGATGCGCGAGGCGATCGGGCTGACGGATTCCGCAATGTTCGTGGGTCAGGGCGACCGCTTCCTGATCTGGGAGCCATCAGCCGGGCAGGCGGCACGGGATGCCGCAATCAATCGCATCAGAACCAGTGGAGCGACCTTACCGCAGCGGTCATCGACATGAGCAGGCCCGCCGACAAACATATTCCTGTTCTGCTGTCAGAGGTGGTGCAGGGACTGGCGGTCAATGCGGGCGGAGTCTATGTCGACGGTACCTTCGGATATGGCGGCTATACACAGGCCATCCTGTCTGCGGCGGATTGCCGTGTTGTCGCTTTCGACCGTGATCCTGCAGCCATCGCCGGCGGCCAGGACATTGTCGCGGAGGCAGCGGGCAGGCTGGATCTCGTTCATGCCTGTTTCAGCACCATGGCGGAACATCTGGCGCCGGGCAGTGTCGATGGTGTTGCGCTGGATATCGGTGTCTCCTCGATGCAGATCGACGAGGCGGATCGCGGTTTTTCCTTCCGGCAGAACGGCCCGCTGGATATGCGGATGTCGAGTGATGGCGAAACCGCGGCTGACATCGTCAATCTGACGGGTGAGAAGGAACTGGCCCGGATCATTTACGAGTTTGGCGAGGAAAAGGCATCCCGTCGTGTGGCCAGCGCCATCGTTGCCCGACGCCGGGAGCGCAAATTCGAGATGACAGGGGATCTGGCGAGTGTCGTCCGGTCTGTTGTCCGGGCTTCAAAAGACGGTATCGACCCGGCAACCCGGACCTTTCAGGGATTGCGCATCGCCGTGAATGACGAGCTGGGCGAACTCGACCGTGGCCTGCTGGCGGCGGAACGCATTCTGAAACCCGGCGGTCGGCTTGCCGTGGTCTCTTTCCATTCGCTGGAAGACCGGCGGGTGAAACATTTCCTGCGTGACCGGTCGGGCGAAAATGCGGGCTCCCGTCATCTGCCGGCTCCGGTGTCGCAGCGTGTGCCGAGCTTCACACTTGTCAGCCGCAAGGCCGTGGTGCCGGGCGAGGATGAAACCCGGCGCAACCCCCGGGCGCGGTCTGCCCGTCTGCGTATTGCCGAGCGGACGGATGCGCCGGTACCGGAGGCCGGATCATGATCAGCCGTGGTGCACTTGTCTGGCTGTTCGTCGCCATCCTGCTTGGCGGGGCGATGATTGTCATCAAGGCCCGGGTTCAGAGCCTGGAAGAGGAACTTGCCGGCCTGAAAGCCGGTATCAGGGCGGAAGAACGCGCGGTCCATGTCCTGAAGGCGGAATGGAGCTACCAGAACCAGCCGGTGAAGCTGCGCCAGCTGACCGAGCGCTATCTCGGCCTGACAGAAATGACGACGGAACAGATTGTGCGCCTGGAAGACCTGCCCATGCGCCCTGTTCCGGAACCGGAGGCCGGGCCCGGCCAGACGATAAATGAGGATAACCTGCCATGACCCGTATTCAGATCACCGGTCGGAAAGTATCGGAGAGCGAAGCCTATGACGGGCCGGAACGACGTACCCGGCTGCGGATTGAAGGCGATGCCAAACAGGCGATGGAAACCGGCCGCAACCGGCTTGTCGTTGGTGCCCTGCTGTTTGCGATGGCCTTTGCCGTTGTCGCCGGGCGCCTGATCGAGGTCGGTGTTCTTGGCACCGCGCCGGACCGTAACACCGCGACAATCTGGGACGTTGATCCCGACCGGTTTGCCCGTGCCGATATCGTTGACCGCAACGGTGTTGTGCTGGCGACGAACCTGCCGACCCGGGCGCTGTTTGCCGACGCCCGTATCATCGCGCCGGACGATGCAACGGTGATTGCCCGCCAGCTTGCCGGGATCATTCCGGACCTTGATGTACCGGGAACCCGCAAGCGTCTGGCCTCGGGCCGGGCCTTCATCTATCTGCACCGCGACCTGACCCCGGCGCAGGTGGTTGAGGTAAACCGGCTGGGCGTGCCCGGTCTGAATTTCGAGGATGCCGAGGCACGGGTGTATCCGCATGGCCGTCTGGTCAGTCATGTCATCGGCCTGACCGATATCGACAACAACGGCCTGGCGGGAATCGAAAAGCGTTTTGACGAGAATCTGCGGGGCAGCAACAAGCCGCTGAAACTGTCGCTGGATGTGCGGGTACAGCATATGCTGCGGGAAGAACTCTACAAGGCGATGACAGAGTTCAGTGCCATCGGTGCCGCCGGGCTGGTGATGGATGTGCGGACCGGCGAGCTGATCGGCATGTCGTCGCTGCCCGATTTTGACCCGAACAATATTGAGACCGCAACGGAAGAGGCGATCTTCAACCGTGGCAGTCTCGGTGTGTACGAAATGGGATCGACCTTCAAGCTGCTGAACACGGCGATGGCGCTGGACAGTGGCCGGGTGAATCTGGCGAACGCCTTTGATGCCAGCAACCCGCTCAAGGTCGCCCGTTTCCAGATCTCGGACTATCATGCCAAGAACCGCTGGCTGACCGTTCCTGAAATTCTGGTCTATTCGTCGAACATCGGATCGGCCCGGATGGCGAAGTTTGTCGGTACGCAGACCCAGCGGGATTTTCTCGGCAAGGTCGGCATGCTGCACCCGGCGGCGCTGGAAATTCCCGAAGTGGGCGCACCGCTGATCCCGTCGCCCTGGCGCGATATCAACACATTGACGATCAGTTTTGGTCATGGAATTGCCGTAAGCCCGGTGCAGCTTGTCAACAGTATCTCGACGCTGATCAACGGTGGCATCTATCGTGATGCGACTCTGCTGGCACGTGATGTCCGGTCCGGACAGGTTGCCGGGACCAAGGTTATCAAGCCGTCAACGTCGGATGCAATGCGGGCATTGATGCGGGCGGTGGTGATGGAAGGTACCGGAAAGAAAGCAATTGTTCCCGGCTATATGGTCGGCGGCAAGACCGGCACAGCCGAGAAACAGGTGAATGGGCGCTACAAGCGCAAGGCGCTGATGTCCTCGTTCATTGCCGCCTTCCCGATGCAGGATCCGCGTTATGTGGTGCTGGCCATGCTGGACGAGCCAAAGGGCACGAAAGCCACCTTTGGCTATGCAACCGGCGGCTGGGTTGCCGCCCCGGTGGTCGGCGCGGTGATTCGCAAGCTGGCACATCTCTATGCCATGCCGCCGGTTGATGAAACCGAACCGACCGTACTGCAGGCCGTTTCCCTTCCCGCAACAGAGCCGGGAGGCATGCTGAAACTTGCGTCTTACTGATCTCGCGGCAAAAACAGGTACAGATATGGCGCAGGCCGGTGCAACCGCTGCAGCGGAGATCATCGGCCTGACGGCTGATTCCCGTGAGGTGCGTCCGGGTTTTCTGTTCGCGGCCCTGCCCGGCAGTGTCCGGGACGGTCGCGATTTCATCCCGCAGGCAATAGCCAGCGGTGCCCGCGCCATTCTTACCACCTCCGATTATCGTCTGAGCAGCCCGGCGGATGGTGTCGCCCTGATCGGCGATGCGGAACCCCGCCGCCTGTTCGCCCGCACCGCCGCGGCCTTTTATGGCAGACAGCCGGACCATTGCGTGGCGGTGACCGGCACCAACGGCAAGACATCGGTCGCTGTCTTTACCCGCCAGCTATGGACCCTGCTCGGCCGCAGGGCGGCCAGTATCGGCACGCTCGGCATGCAGTCGCCGGATATCCGGCTTGATGAAAGTCTGACAACGCCTGATCCGGTCATGCTGCATGGCCTGCTGGCGCAGCTGGCTGATACCGGCGTCACCCATGCGGTGATGGAGGCTTCCAGCCATGGTCTGGACCAGTACCGTGTTGACGGTGTTGGCCTGAAAGCGGCTGCTTTCACCAATCTGTCACGCGATCATCTTGATTATCACGGGACGATGGACGCCTATCTCTCGGCAAAGGCCCGACTGTTTACCGAGGTGCTGGCCGATGACGGGGTTGCGGTCCTCAATGCCGACGACCCCTGCTTCAGCCGGCTGGAAGAACAGATCAGCGGCCGCTGCCGGATCTTGTCATATGGCGTCAATGGCGGGTCTATCGAGATTGCAAAACTGGTGCCGCTGGCCGATGGCCTGGCGGCCCGCCTGGTCATTAACGGCACCGAATACGATCTCTCGCTTGGTCTGATCGGTGGCTTTCAGGCCTATAATCTTTGCGCTGCCCTCGGGCTGGTTCTGGCCGAAGAGCAGATCGACCGGGAGGCGGTAATTGAAGCTGCGTCAAAGCTGGAGGGCGCGCCGGGCCGGATGCAGCTGGTGGCACGCCGTGCCGGCGGCGGGTCGGTTTTTGTTGATTTCGCCCATACACCGGAGGCTCTGAAGACGGTACTGACGGCAATCCGCCCGCATGTCAGCGGATCGCTGAATGTGCTGTTCGGTGCCGGTGGTGACCGTGACCGTGGCAAACGCCCGCTGATGGGGGAGGCCGCGGCAGCCTGTGCGGATCAGGTAACCGTCACAGACGACAATCCCCGGACCGAGGATGCGGCTGATATCCGCCGCAGCGTACTGGCCGGTTGCCCGCAAGCTACAGAGATCGGTGATCGCGCCGAGGCAATCGCGGCCTGCATTAAGGCGCTTGGCCCGGAAGATGCCCTTGTGATTGCCGGAAAAGGTCATGAAAGCGGCCAGATTGTCGGCGATACCAAATTGCCGTTTGACGACGCACAGGTGGCACGTCAGGCAGTGCTGGATATCGACGGGAGTTTGATGAGATGACGGAACCACTCTGGACAGCATCGGCAGCCATTGCGGCGATGGAAGGAACGGCGGACCGGCAGGACTGGTCTGCGTCGGGGATCTCCATAGACAGCAGAACGGTTGCACCGGGTGACCTGTTCATCGCGATTGTCGGCCCGCATTTTGACGGCCATAACTTTGTTGCGGCGGCGCTGGCATCCGGTGCTGTGGCCGCCGTTGTCACGGCCCGCCCGGATGATGTTCCGGCAGATGCGGCGCTGGTTATTGTTGATGATACGCTCCGCGCTATCGAGCGGCTGGGTCGCGCGGCGAGGGCACGAACCGGTGCCCGGGTGATTGCGGTCACCGGCAGTGTCGGCAAGACCGGCACAAAGGAAACCTTGCGGAATATTCTTTCCTGCTATGGCGAAACCCATGCCAATCCCGGCAGCTTCAACAATCACTGGGGCCTGCCGCTGACCCTGGCCCGGATGCCGAAATCGACCGAGTTTGCGGTTCTGGAGCTGGGCATGAACCATGCGGGGGAACTTGGTCCGTTAAGCCGGATGGCCCGCCCCCATATTGCCCTGATCACCACCATCGCCTCCAACCATATCGGTAATTTTACCTCGCTTGACGGCATTGCCGATGCCAAGGCGGAAGTGTTCGAGGGGCTGGAGCCGGATGGCTGGGCAATTCTCAATCATGATGACGGCTATCGTGACCGGCTGGCCGCAGCGGCAGAGAAGCTGGGTGCCCGCCATATCGTCTCTTTCGGGCGGCAGCGCGGGGCAACCGTGCAGTTGCTGCATTGCGACCTGAAACCGGACAGTTGCCGGGTGACGGCCAGCCTTGGCGGCCTGCCGCTGACCTGGGATGTCGGCTGTGCCGGTGCGCACTGGGCGATGAACAGTCTGGGAATCATGGCCGTGATGCAGGCTCTTTCGCTGAATTTCCGTGAGGCAATTGCGGCACTGGCCAGAATGCAGCCACCGGCCGGCAGGGGTGAGCGCAGCATCATTTCGCTGCCGGACGGCAAGGCAGAACTGATCGACGACAGCTATAATGCGAGCCCGGTATCCATGCGGGCTGCGTTCGACGTGCTGAAAGGTGCGGCCCCTGGTCCGGGCGGGCGGCGTATCGCGGTCCTGGGTGACATGCTGGAACTCGGCGATCAGGCGGAGCAGGAACATCGCGCCCTTGCCGGTGAACTGACGAGCCGGGGGATTGATCTGGTCTTCACCTGCGGTCCGCTGATGCGGTCCTGTTCGCGGGAACTGGCCGACACCAGCCGTGGCGGCCACAGCCCGGACTCGCAAAGCCTCGCACCCCGCCTGGTTGGTGTTGTTGCGCCGGGGGATGTGGTTCTGGTCAAGGGATCCTATGGCAGCCGGATGTCCGTTGTCGTCGATACACTGAAAAATCTGAACATGCCGGTAGCGGCGATGGGGAGCTGACACGTCATGCTGTATAATCTTCTGTTTCCGCTGGCGGACGAGATCAGCTTCTTCAACCTGTTTCGCTATATCACCTTCCGGACCGGCGGGGCGGTTGTCACGGCGCTGTTCATCAGCTTTATCTTCGGGCCGCGTGTGATTGCCCTGCTGCGCTCGAAACAGCTGGAAGGCCAGCCGATCCGTGAAGATGGTCCGGAAAGCCACCTGCTGACAAAGAAGGGCACGCCAACCATGGGCGGGTTCCTGATTCTGCTGGCGCTGGCGCTGGCAACCCTGCTCTGGGCCGATCTGACCAACCCCTATGTCTGGGCGGTTTTGCTGGTGACCATCGGTTATGGCCTGATCGGCTTTGCCGATGATTACCTGAAAGTCACGAAACGCACGTCAGGCGGCCTGCCGGGCAAACTGAAACTGACCGGCCAGATCGGTGTCGCGCTGGTCGCTTCGCTCTGGATCGCCTCTGTCACCGAGGCCCCGCTGGCCAATGGCCTGGCAGTACCCTTTCTCAAGGATGTGCTGATCAATCTTGGCTACCTGTTCATTCCCTTCGCAATCTTCGTCATGGTCGGTGCCTCGAACGCCGTGAACCTGACCGATGGTCTGGATGGCCTTGCCATCGTGCCGGTGATGATTGCCGCCGGCTGCTTTCTGCTGATTGCCTATCTGGTCGGCAACACGGTCTTTGCCGGTTATCTGCAAATCCATTACGTGCCGGGTGCGGGCGAACTGGCCGTGTTCTGTGGCGCGCTGGTCGGGGCCAGCCTCGGCTTTCTGTGGTTCAACGCACCGCCGGCAATGGTGTTCATGGGCGATACCGGCTCGCTGTCGATGGGCGGGGCACTGGGCGCGATCAGCGTGATAACGAAACATGAACTGGTTCTGGCTATCATCGGCGGATTGTTCGTTCTGGAAACCGTCTCGGTGATTGTTCAGGTCATGTCATTCAAACTTACCGGCAAGCGGGTTTTCCGCATGGCGCCACTGCATCATCACTTTGAAAAGAAGGGCTGGGCCGAGCCGACCATCGTCATCCGGTTCTGGATTATCGCCTCGATTCTGGCGATTGCCGGTCTGGCGACGCTGAAGCTGAGATAGCCATGATCCCGATCTTCTTCTTTGAAGGCTATGAAGTCGCGGTTCTGGGACTCGGCAAGTCAGGGATTGCTGCCGCACAGGCGCTGATGAAATCCGGCGCTGATGTCTGGGCCTGGGACGATAACGAGGACGCCCGGCAGAAAGCACGGGCGCTGGATATCCCGCTGGTCGACCTGCACAGCTGCAACCTGGCCGACCTCACGACGCTGGTGCTCAGCCCGGGCATCCCGCATACCTTCCCCGAGCCGCATCCTGTCGTCACCCGGTTCCGCGAGGCCGGGCTGGAGGTGGTCTGCGATATTGAGCTGCTGGCCCGGGCGATGCGTGATTCAGCCTATATCGGCGTCACCGGGACGAACGGCAAGTCGACGACGACGGCCCTGCTCGGCCATATTCTGCAGCTTTCCGGACGGGATTGCGAGGTCGGTGGCAATCTGGGCCAGCCCGCGCTGACCCTCAACCGGCTGGACGAGAACGGTGTTTATCTGCTGGAAATGTCCTCCTATCAGCTGGAGCTGGTCCCCTCGATCACCTTTGATTTTGCTGTCCTGCTGAATATCGGCGAAGACCATCTCGACCGGCATGGCGGTATGGACGGCTATATCGCTGCCAAGCGCCGCATCTTTCATCGCCAGACCAGTCCGCGTGCCGCGATTATCGGTATCGATGATCCGGTTTGCCGCCGCATCTATGACGATCTGAAAGCCGCCGGTGATCAGGTCATCATTCCGGTTTCCGTCAATGAACGGGTCCATGGCGGAATCTATGTCATTGATGGCTGGCTGTATGACGATATGGACGGCAAGGAAGTGCAGGCGATCAATCTGAACGATCTGCCGCAACTGCCGGGCAAACATAACTGGCAGAATGCCGCCGCCGCCTATGCGACGGCCCGGTCAGCCGGTGTGGCAGCCCCGACGATTGCCGCCTGCATGCGCTCGTTTCAGGGATTGCCGCATCGTCAGGAAATCGCCGGACTGGTCGATGGTGTGCTGTATGTCAACGACAGCAAGGCAACAAATGCCGAAGCCGCCTCCAAGGCGCTGGGCTGTTATCAGACGATTTACTGGATCGCGGGCGGGCGGGCCAAGGAGGGCGGCATTGCCAGCCTTGCCCCCTGGTTCCCGCGCATCCGCAAGGCTTTCCTGATTGGTGAATCCGCCGATGCTTTCGCCGGAACGCTGGGTGATCTGGTGCCGTTCGAGATATCCGGAACACTGGAAACTGCTGTCGCCCATGCCCGGGAACAGGCGCTGGCGGATGGTGAGGCGGGTGCGGTGGTGTTGCTGTCACCGGCCTGTGCGTCCTGGGACCAGTTCAGAAGTTTTGAACATCGCGGTGATAGGTTCTGCGATCTGGTGGACGACCTGCCGGGTGAACGGGAAACACTGGACGGTTATTCGGGAGGGATGCAATGAGCGGTCTCGCACGGACAGATACATCAATTGTCGGTCGCTGGTGGTGGACGGTCGACCGCTGGTCACTGGCCGCCCTGCTGTTTCTGGTCGCAATCGGGGCCATCCTGACGCTGACCGCCAGCCCGCCGGTGGCGGAACGGATCGGGCTTGGCGGTTTCCATTTCGTGAAGCGCCAGTTCCTGTTTCTGCCGATGGCGGTCGCCCTGATCCTTGCTATCTCGCTGCTTGATCCCCGCAATATCCGGCGGATGGCAACGATTGGTTTTATCATTTCGCTGATACTGGCGGCGATGTGTCTTGTTATCGGCCCCGAAATCAAGGGGGCACAGCGCTGGCTGAATATCGGCGGCTTCTCGATCCAGCCTTCCGAATTCATCAAACCCGCCTTTGCCGTGGTGGCCGCCTGGATGTTCTCGGAAGGCAGGTTGAAACGGGACTTTCCGGGTCATCTGATCTGCTTCGGACTATATGCGGTGACGGCGGCTGTTCTGCTGTTACAGCCGGATGTCGGCATGACCATCGTTATCACCGCGGTCTGGATGGCACAGTTCTTCCTGGCCGGCCTGTCGATGATCTGGGTTATCGGGCTGATTGGTCTGGGAATTGCCGGTGCCGTCTCGGCCTATCTTTTCATCGATCATGTGCAAAGCCGGGTTGACCGTTTCCTCAATCCGGAATCCGGAGATACCTTCCAGATTACCACGGCGCTGGACGGTTTTCGCAACGGTGGTCTGATGGGACAGGGACCGGGTGAGGGGCTGTACAAGCTGCGGCTGCCCGATGCTCATGCGGATTTCGTCTTTGCGGTCGCCGGGGAAGAATTCGGCACCATCGCCTGTATTCTGATCGTCGCGCTGTTCGCCTTTATCGTGCTGCGCGGCTTTGCCCGGGTGCTGCGCGAGCAGAATCTGTTCATCCTGCTGGCCTCTGCCGGTTTGCTGACCCAGTTCGGTCTGCAATCGCTGGTGAATATGGCCTCATCGCTGCATCTGATGCCGACCAAGGGCATGACGCTGCCGTTCATTTCCTACGGTGGCTCTTCCGTTCTGGCGCTG
Organism: Rhodospirillales bacterium; assembly: GCA_040219025.1. Taxonomy (GTDB): domain Bacteria; phylum Pseudomonadota; class Alphaproteobacteria; order Rhodospirillales; family HT1-32; genus HT1-32. The sequence goes on from JAVJTE010000020.1 coordinate 899,497, forward strand.
GCGATCGGCATGGGCATGGTGCTGGCGCTGACCCGCCGCCGGGTCAGCGGAGAAGAACTTTGAAGACAGGGCCTGTCGTCCTTGCCGCCGGGGGAACCGGCGGCCATGTGTTTCCGGCAGAGGCGCTGGCACGAGTTCTTATGCGGCGCGGCCACCGGCTGATTTTCGTGACTGACCGGCGGGGCGGTGCCTATAGCGGCGCGCTGGCTGATGTGGAAACTCACCGTGTTCATGCCGGCGGGATTGCCGGTGCCAGTTTTCTGGGTCGTGTGCGGGGCGCGGCACAACTCGCCGTGGGTGTCTTGCAGGCCGGCAAGGTTCTGGCGCAGGCCCGGCCTTCTGTCGTCGTGGGCTTTGGTGGCTATGCCTCGATCCCGGCGATGATTGCGGCAACACGGTCTGGCCGTCTGGCGGCCATTCATGAACAGAATGCGGTACTGGGGCGGGCGAACCGCCTGCTGGCACCACGGGTGAAACGGATCGCAACCTCCTTTGCAGAGGTCCGGCGGATTGCTGCCAATCAGCGCGACAAGGTGGTCTATACCGGCATGCCCGTCCGCGATGCGGTGGTGGAGATGCGCGACCGGCCGTTCCCGCCAATGACCGACAGGCTGCATCTGCTGGTCGTCGGCGGCAGCCAGGGGGCGGCCATTCTGGGCGAGGTCCTGCCCCGGGCGATCAGTGGCCTGAGTGATGATCTGAAGCAACGCCTTGTGGTCACCCAGCAGGCCCGGCCGGAACTGCTGGAGCAGGTACAGGCGGCCTATGCGGAAACCGGCGTTCAGTCGGAAGTCGCCGCCTTTTTCGATGATCTTCCGGCCCGGTTGTCGGATGCCCATCTGCTGGTCTGCCGGGCCGGTGCCTCGACGGTGGCCGAACTCACCACAGCCGGTCGTCCGGCCATACTGGTTCCCTACCCCCACGCGGTTGACGATCACCAGACAGCGAATGCCCATGCCGTTGATACGGTGGGGGGCGGCTGGCTGATCCCGCAGCCGGGATTTACGGTCGGTGCCCTGACGGCCCGGCTGTCAGAACTGTTCAATTCACCCTCCGCCCTGCCGGCGGCTGCCGTCTGCGCAGCGCGTGCCGGTCGCCCGGACGCGGCGGAACGACTGGCCGATATGGTCGAAGACCTGATCGCCGGAAACGGTAAAAAGGAAGCCGCATGAGAACCCTGCCCCTGTCCATTGGCGCCATTCATTTCGTCGGTATCGGCGGCATCGGCATGAGTGGTATTGCCGAAGTCCTCAACCAGCTGGGATATCAGGTCAAGGGGAGCGACATTTCCGACAATGCCAATGTACAGCGCCTGCGCGGACTGGGGATCGAGGTCCATGTCGGACATCGCGCCGAGAATGTCGGGGATGCATCGGTGGTGGTCGTCTCGACGGCAGTGAAAGCCGACAATCCGGAAGTGGTGGCCGCACGGGCTGCCCTGATACCCGTTGTCCGGCGGGCGGAGATGCTGGGCGAGCTGATGCGTCTGAAATGGGCGATTGCCGTCGGCGGTACCCACGGCAAGACCACCACGACATCGCTGGTGGCGGCGATGCTGGACGCGGCAGAGCTTGATCCCACTGTCATCAATGGCGGTATCATCAACGCCTATGGTACCAACGCGCGGGTAGGGGAAGGCGAATGGATGGTGGCCGAGGCGGATGAAAGTGACGGCTCGTTCCTGAAACTGCCGGCAACGATTGCCGTTGTGACCAATATCGACCCGGAACATCTCGATCATTACGGCGATTTCGACACCCTGAAACGGGCGTTCGACAGTTTCGTCGCCAACATTCCGTTCTATGGTTTTGCCGCGCTCTGCGTCGATCATCCGGAGGTGCAGGCGATGATTCCCCGTGTCTCGGACCGGAAGATCATCACCTATGGCCTGACGCCGCAGGCTGATGTGCGGGCGCTGAATATTGATATCGGACCGGGTGGCGCGAAATTCGATGTGACGGTTTCTGACCGTGCGGCCACCCCGCCCCGACAGATGACTGATCTGCGACTGCCGATGTATGGCCGCCATAATGTGCAGAACTCGCTGGCGGCTATTGCGATTGCCTGCGAGATGGGCCTGTCGGAAGAGGTCATTCGCAAGGCGCTTGCCGGCTTCAAGGGTGTGAAGCGCCGGTTCACCCGCACCGGTGAATGGAACGGCGTGACCGTGATCGATGATTATGGCCATCACCCGGTGGAGATCAGTGCCGTTCTGAAAGCCGCCCGTGAGGCGTCGGCAGGCAATGTCATCGCGGTGGTGCAGCCACATCGCTACACCCGGCTGCGCGATCTGTTTGAAGATTTCTGCACCTGTTTCAACGATGCGGATACGGTGATTGTTGCCAATGTCTATGAAGCCGGTGAAACCCCGATCGAGAATATCAACCGGGATGCGCTTGTCGAAGGACTGAAACTCCGCGGTCATCGTCAGGCACTGCCGCTGGAAAGCCCGGAGGGGCTGGCAGCTATGGTGCGCGAACGGGCAAAGTCCGGGGATATGGTGGTCTGCCTCGGGGCCGGGTCGATCACTGCCTGGGCCAACGCCTTGCCGGGAGAGTTGAAAGCCGGTGACGCGTGAGGGAGCGCCATTCTCCGGGACGCGATCAGGCCGCTGCCGGGCTGAAGGTTCCCGATAACGGATCAGACCAGTGACGGCGGGTCATTCGACAGGCCTGGCCTGGCGGGACGGGCTGCCGGATGTCCGGGGTCGTCTTGAGTTTGATGCGGATATCGCAAAGGTCACATGGTTCCGGACCGGCGGGCCGGCCGATGTTGCCTTCCGGCCGGCAGATGAGGAAGACCTCTCGGCATTTCTGTCCTGCCTCGATCCATCGATTTCCGTGACTGTCCTCGGTATCGGATCGAATTTGCTGATCCGCGATGGTGGAATTCGCGGTGTCGTGATCCGGCTGGGCAGGGGGTTCAGCGACCTGCATGTCGCAGGCACAGACATAATCGCCGGGGCGGCGGCGCCCGACCGAAATGTCGCGCTGGCAGCGGCGAAGGCCGGGATTGCCGGACTGGCGTTTCTTACCGGAATTCCCGGCACGATCGGCGGCGCTCTCCGGATGAATGCCGGGGCCTATGGCCGGGAAATGAAAGATATCCTCGTCACCGCCCGGGCAGTTGATCGCAACGGGCAGGTTCATGAGGCGGCGGCAGGTGATCTCGGGCTGACCTATCGCCATTCCTCGGCACCGGCGGACTGGATATTTACCCGCGCTACGCTGTCGGGAGAGCCGGGCGAGGCGGCAGAAATTCGCGCTGCCATGGAGGAAATTGACCGGACCCGGGCGCAAGCCCAGCCGCTGAAGACCCGTACCGGCGGATCGACTTTCAAAAATCCGCCGGGTGAAAAGGCCTGGCAGCTGATCGATCGTGCCGGGTGCCGGGGGTTGCGGATTGGTGATGCACAGGTTTCGGAGAAGCACTGCAATTTCCTGCTGAATACAGGCCATGCCAGCGCAGCAGATATCGAGTCGCTGGGCGAGGAAGTGCGTCGTCGCGTGCGGGAGACAACCGGACATTCCCTTGAATGGGAAATCAAACGGCTGGGTGAACCGGCCATGAAGGAGATGTCATGAGCAAGACTGTTGCCGTTCTGATGGGTGGATTTTCCGCCGAGCGTCAGGTGTCGCTGTCCAGTGGAGCCGAATGCGCCAGGGCGCTGGAGAAAGGCGGCTACAAGGTTCGCCCGATTGATGTCAGTCGCGATATTGCCGAGCTGCAGGCGGCCCTGACACCGCGTCCCGATGTCTGCTTCAACGCGTTGCACGGCCCCTATGGCGAGGATGGAAATATTCAGGGCCTGCTGAATTTCATGCAGATTCCCTATACCCATTCCGGTGTTCTGGCCTCGTCACTGGCGATGGACAAGCCAATGGCCAAGCATCTGTTTGCCGCCGCCGGCATCCCGGTTGCCGAGGATCTGCTCTGTACCCGCGATGAGCTGATGGCGGGGACAGCAATCGAGCTACCTTTCGTTCTCAAACCGGTCAATGAAGGGTCGAGCGTCGGGGTCCAGATCATCATGACCCGCGATGACATGCTGACGTTCTCGGACAATTACTGGCCCTATACGGGCAAGGTGATGGTGGAGCGTTTTATTCCCGGTCGCGAGCTGACGGTTGGTGTCATGGGCGACCGCGCACTGCCGGTGACGGAGGTTGTGACGGACCGGGCGTTCTATGATTACGACGCAAAATACGAAATCGGCGGGTCAACCCACATTCTTCCGGCTCCGATTGACGAAGACTTAACCAAAGAGGTGCAACGATTGGCTCTGTTGGCGCATCAGTCACTGGGATGCCGGGGCGTGAGCCGGTCGGATTTTCGATATGACGCGGAAACCGGCAAGTTGTTCATTCTCGAACTGAATACCCAGCCGGGCATGACGCCAACGTCACTGGTACCGGAAATGGCCATGCTTGCCGGAATAGATTTTGTAGAACTTGTCAGCTGGATGGTGGAGAACGCGGTATGCGACGCCTGATCGGTAAGGCCGATAAAGCCAGGGAAACGACCCGTGCGGAAGCTCACCGCGCGCGCAAGTCCCGGCCGCCCAGAAAACAGCCCGGCCTGCGTGGCTGGTTGCTGCGCGGCGGGTTTGTGATCGTTGCTGCTGGCGTGGTCTCCGGTGGTGTGGCTCTGGCCTGGCAACAGGGCTATCCGCAGCAGGTGGTTGACCGGCTGCATCTGGCGGGTGTCAATCTGACGGGATCGGCTGGCCTGACCCTGCGCCGGGTGACGGTGGAGGGCCGGTTGCGTACACCGCGGGCTGATGTGTTCGCCGCACTTGGCGCAACCCGGGGCGACCCGATTCTTGGCATTGATATTTATCAGGCGCGGGCGCGGCTCGAATCCATCGACTGGGTCCGCAGTGCGGTGGTTGAACGACGCCTGCCGGATCTCATTCATATTCAGATTGCCGAACGGTCGCCGGTGGCGATCTGGCAGAACCGCGGACGTTTCGCCCTCGTCGACACGGACGGTCATGTGATCAACCGTCAGGATGTCGGCGGCTGGTCGCACCTGCCGATTGTGGTTGGTGACGGTGCGCCGGAGCGGACACGCGCGCTGCTGGCGATGCTGGCAACCGAAGACCGTATGGCGGAGCGGGTACGCGCCGCCGTTCTGGTTTCCGGGCGGCGCTGGAATTTGCATATCGGTGACCCGTCAAGCGACGTGGAAATACGCCTGCCGGAGACCGATCCGGACAAGGCCTGGGCCTGGTTTGCCTCGCTGCAGCGCGACCACAATATTCTCGCCCGCGATGTCCGGATCGTTGATTTGCGGACCCCGGACCGACTGGTGGTACGGCTTGCCAATGATGCGGTCGAGGAGACACCGGTGCCCAAGGGCGGCGAAGACACATGACCCCAGCAGTGAAAGTATCCTGAACGTGGCGACTACCAGACATCGTACCGGCACCGTTGCCGCCCTTGACGTTGGCACCAGCAAGGTCTGCTGCTTTATCGCCCGGCTTGACGAATCCGGGGCAAAGCAGATTGCCGGGGTCGGGCATCAGCTTTCCGCCGGTGTGCGAGGCGGCGTGATTGTCGATATGGATGCAGCAGAAGAATCAATCTGCGCTGCGGTCCATGCGGCGGAACAGATGGCCGGCGAGCGGATTACCGACGTCGTGGTCAACCTGTCCGGCGGTCAGCAGGAATCACGCCTCTACGGGATGGAAGTTTCGGTCGCCGGTCACGAGATCAGCGATAACGACGTTGACCGCCTGCTGCGTGAATGGCGGCTGCATCATGATGACTTTGACCGCGAGGTGATTCACACAATTCCGGTCGGCTATAATATCGACGGTGTCGGCGGTATTCGCGATCCGCGTGGCATGTTCGGCGACAAGATGGGCGTTGATGTCCATGTGGTTACTGCCAATGGCAGTGCGATCCGGAATCTGGCGACCTGCGTCCAGCGCAGCCATCTCGAAATTGAAGCCTTTGTATCGTCGCCGCTGGCTGCCGGTCTGGCCTGTCTGACAGACGACGAGAAACAGCTTGGTGTGACACTGATTGATATGGGCGCGGGTTGTACCACTGTCTCCGTCTTCGTTGACGGCGAGCTGGTCTTTGTCGATTCGGCATCGGTTGGCGGCGGCCATGTGACCAATGATGTGGCACGCGGTCTGTCGACCACGATCAGCCATGCAGAACGGCTCAAGACACTTTACGGCAGTGCCCTGCCGTCGCCATCGGATGAGCGCGAAATTCTTCAGGTGCCGCTGGTCGGTGAAGATGACAGCCGGGCAACCAATCAGGTGCCGCGCTCCATGCTCGGCCGGATCATCCGTCCGCGAATCGAAGAGATTTTCGAAATTGTCCGCGCCAAGATTCATGATTCGGGCCTGGAACCGGTTGCCGGCCGGCGCGTTGTCCTGACCGGCGGTGCCAGCCAGTTACAGGGCCTGCGCGAGGTCGGATCGCAGATCCTCGACAAGCAATTGCGACTCGGGCGACCGATTCATGTCCAGGGCCTGGCCGAAATTGCCAGCGGACCTGCATTCTCGGCCTGTGCTGGTCTTGTGAGTTACTTGTCGCTGGAACGCCCGGAAATCCGGGCTTTCAAGCGAAAACCTAAAAAGGAAACAAGTAATGCGTTCGGAAAATTTGGACTTTGGCTGCGCGAAAACTTTTAATTAACCAAGTCGTTCTATAAAGTCTTGAAGCGAATCGAAGAGTAGGGAAATACAAACCCTCAATCTTCCCAACGGAGGTTAGCAATGCCCATCAATCTGTCGGTCCCGGAAGTGGAAGCCCATCTGAGGCCCCGTATAACTGTTATCGGCGTCGGCGGCGCTGGTGGCAATGCCGTCAACAACATGATCGAATCGGAGCTTGAGGGGGTCGAATTCGTTGTCGCGAAGACCGATGCCCAGGCGATGGCCCAGGCCCGGACGGATCGTCGCATTCAGCTCGGCGTCTCGGTGACGCATGGTCTTGGGGCCGGTGCCCGTCCGGAGATCGGACAAATGGCAGCCGAAGAATCGATTGAGGAAATTGTCGATCATATCCAGGGCTCGAACATGGTCTTTATCACCGCCGGTATGGGTGGTGGAACGGGGACCGGTGCCGCACCGGTGATTGCACGGGCCGCCCGCGAACAGGGCATCCTGACGGTCGGCGTGGTGACCAAGCCTTTCCACTTTGAAGGCACCCACCGCATGAAACTGGCGGATGCCGGCATTGACGAACTGACCCAGTATGTCGATACCCTGATCATCATTCCCAACCAGAACCTGTTCCGGGTTGCCAATGACAAGACCACCTTCACCGACGCCTTCTTCATGGCCGATGAAGTGCTGCAGTCCGGTGTTCGTGGTGTGACCGACCTGATGGTCCGTCCGGGCCTGATCAACCTCGACTTTGCCGATATTCGCACGGTGATGAGCGAGATGGGCAAGGCGATGATGGGCACCGGAGAGGCCGAAGGCGAAAACCGTGCCCGCGAATGTGCCGAAAAGGCGCTTTGCAATCCGCTGCTCGACGACACCTCCATGAAGGGTGCCCGCGGCGTGCTGATCAATATCACCGGCGGCCCGGATCTGGCGCTGCTGGAAGTTGACGAAGCCGCCAACCGTATCCGAGAAGAAGTCGACCCGAACGCCCGCATCACATTCGGTGCGACGTTCGATCCGGATATGGAAGGCAAGATGCGGATCTCTGTCGTGGCAACCGGCATTGACTCGGAAGCGGCTGAACGTCCGCGCCCGGTGCTGATCAACACCATGACAAACCCGCCGCGCGTTACCCAGACCGTTGACGAGCCGGAAGAAGATGTCGTCACGCAGGAGCCGCTGCTGGCCGCCATCGAACACAGCATGCGCGACAGTGATGGTACAGAAGTGACTGCTGAAGAAACATCTGAAGATACCGTCATCGAAATGCCGGAGGCACCGAAGGCTGCACCGCAGCCGGTTGCCCGGGAAGCCGTTGCCGAACCGGCGGCTGCGCCGCAGGAACGCCCGTATATTCCGCGGGCACCGGCAACAGCCAAGGCACCTGCGGCGGTCCGTCCTGACCCGATGGCCGAAGCCGATATGATGAATGGTGGCGGTGGTGCGGGCGATGCCCGCAAGACCGGCCCGTCCCTGTTCTCCAAGGTGACCGGACAGAGCTGGATGCGGCGTGGTCCGGAAGCGGCTGATTCGCCGGCCGAGCCGGTTGCCCAGAAGGCACCGGAAGCACCACGTCCGAAGCTGAGCGGGATGTCCCCGAGCGAGCGTCCGTCGAAGTCCAGTGCTGACGACGATCTGCTTGAAATTCCAGCGTTTTTGCGGCGTCAGGCGAACTGATTAACTTGTCGTAAACGACGTTACAAACTGAAACAATGTTTGAGTTGAGCGCTCCATCCGTCCCCCCTAGGGTGCAGATGGAGCGTTTCACGTTTTAAGGCTTCGCTGCGGGGTTCCTGCAGCAGATTAACCGGGTGCTACGGGGAATAACAATAATATGGCTCAGACATCTGCGCCTCAGACAGAATTCACACCGGGTGATGCCCCGGTTCTGCAGACAACCATCGCGGACCGGGCAACGGTCGCGGGTGTTGGTCTGCATTCCGGCCATCCGGTCTGCATGACACTGGCGCCCGCTGCGGCTGACAGTGGCATCACCTTTATCCGCACCGATCTCGACAACGCCGAAGTTCCGGCACTCTGGGACCGCGTTACCGACACCATGCTCTGTACCCGCATCACTGGTGACGAGGGCGTTGATGTCGGCACGGTTGAACATCTGATGGCGGCCCTTGCCGGTTGCCGGATTGATAACCTCCGTATCGAACTCGACGGCCCGGAAGTGCCGATCATGGATGGCAGTTCGGAAGCTTTCGTTCAGTTGATCGACCAGACCGGTGTGCAGATGCTCTCGGCAGAGCGCCGCGCCATCAAGATCCTCAAGGCCATCGAGATCGAACAGGACGGCAAGCTGGCCCGGCTGGAACCGGCAGACCGTTTCGAACTGAATTTCGAGATCGATTTCGATCATGCCGCCATCGGTCGCCAGTCCCGCGGGCTGACCTTCGTCAATGGTGCCTTCAAATCCCAGATCAGCCGGGCCCGGACCTTCGGTTTCCTGCATGAGGTTGAGCATCTGCAGAAGCTGGGCCTTGCCCGTGGCGGCTCGCTGGATAATGCCATCGTCGTCGACAAGAACGGCGTCATGAATGACGACGGTCTGCGCTTCGATGACGAGTTCGTCCGTCACAAGATCCTCGACTCCGTTGGCGATCTCTACCTCGCGGGGGCGCCGATTCTCGGTCGCTTCCACGGTGTGCGTGCCGGGCATGCGCTGAACAACAGCCTGCTTCGTGCACTGTTCGCTGACCCGGAAGCCTGGGAATATGTCCCGCTGGCCGGTTCTTCCGACTATGCCGTTGAACGCAAGGCCGCTGAATAAGCCTCTCCGTTCGCCGCACGGAACCATCAGATTTTCAGAAAATTTTCAGTCCGAACAGGGCTGTCCGGTGCTTTTTGCGCAAGGCGCTGTTCCCGTCTGTCAGGTTATGGCCTCACATGGCCGGCTTGATAACAGCCGTTCGGGCTGCCTGGCATGGCCGGTGATATTTCGGCAGGGGTAACAATTCCCTGCCTCCACTTGCGCCACGGGACCGGGTGGACGATATTGGATCCTGTGATTTCCGGCATTTTTTGCGGACGAATGAAATGAATACTCATTGGCTCATCGCGCCCCTTGCGGCAGCGCTCCTGCTCGGTGTCGCAGCCTGCAGCAAGGACAAGCCTGAATATGTCGAAAAGCCCGTGGAAGAACTCTACAACGCGGCGCTTGGCTCCCTGAACAACGAAGAGTTCGAGGAAGCGGCCAAGCAGTTCGACGAGGTTGAGCGCCAGCACCCCTATTCTGTCTGGGCAACCAAGGCGCAGTTGATGTCGGCCTATGCCTATTATCAGGATGACGAGTATGACAGCGCCATCATTGCACTGGACCGGTTCATTCAGTTGCATCCCGGCAACCGGGATATCGGCTATGCCTATTATCTGAAGGCGCTCAGCTATTACGAACAGATTTCGGATATCGAGCGCGACCAGAAGATGACCCGTCTGGCGCTTGATGCGCTGGAAGAAGTGGTCAACCGTTTCCCGGACAGCCGCTACGGGCGTGATGCGAAGATCAAGGTCGATCTGACGCTGGATCATCTTGCCGGCAAGGAAATGGAAGTCGGCAGGTTCTACCAGACACGTCATCACTATCCGGCGGCCATCAACCGGTTCCGTGCCGTGTTGCAGAACTATCAGACCACAACCCATGTACCGGAAGCACTGGCAAGAATGACGGAGGCTTATCTGGCGCTCGGGCTGACCGAGGAGGCCCGGAAGTCTGCGGCGGTTCTCGGGCATAACTTCCCGGGCAGTGACTGGTATCAGGAGAGCTTTGCCCTGCTGGGTGACCCGGCTGTGACCGGTGACAGCACGGCTCAGCCGGCGGGCCAGCAGGCAAAGGCCGATGACGGCAGCTGGTACAATCCGGCAAGCTGGTTTACCCCGGCGGCAAAACCCCGGGTGGCACAGAACCGCGATGTTCTGCCACCGGAAAACCTGGGCATCACTGTCAATCCGAAGGCCGCAAACCCGGAAGTTCCAGCCGACCCGGCCGACCCGGAAGCTCCGGCCAAGACCGTTGATGCCGGAGACACAAATGCCGGGGACAAGAAACCGGGTGAGAAATCTGTGCCCTGGTACAATCCGGGCGGATGGTTCAACTGACCGGGCGCCGGTACTGACCCGCCATGCTGTCATCGCTCTCTATTCGCAATGTGGTCCTGATCGAACAGCTCGATTTGCTGTTCGGGGCGGGATTGTGTGTGCTGACCGGCGAAACTGGTGCAGGTAAATCCATCCTGCTGGATTCGCTGGGTCTGGCGCTTGGTCTGCGTGCAGAATCCGGGCTGGTCCGGCGCGGCGCGGATCAGGCCAGTGTCACCGCTGAATTCGATCTGACGGATGACCATCCGGCACTTGAGCTGCTGCGCAACAATGACCTGCCGGATGACCTGCCGCTGATCCTGCGCCGGGTTGTCGGTTCAGACGGACGCAGCCGCGCCTATGTCAATGATCAGGCGGTCGGCGTGCGGCTGCTGCGCGAGATCGGCGATGCGCTGGCGGAGGTCCACGGGCAGTTCGAACAGTACGGCCTGCTGAACCCGGCCAACCATATGGCACTGCTGGATTCATTCGCCGGTCACGACGCGCTGGTCCGCGCAACGACCGGAACCTGGCGTGACTGGCAGAAAGCCGCCCGCGCCCTGCGCGATGCGACCGAAGCCGCGGAAGCGGCCAAGGCGGACGAAGATTATCTCCGGCATGCGCTGACGGAACTCGACAAGCTGCATTGTGAGGCGGGAGAGGAAGAAGAGCTTGGCAAGCGTCGTCAGGTGCTGATGCATGGCGAGAAGATTGTCGAGAACCTGAACGGTGCCTTTGCCGAACTGAATCATGACCGGGGTATCGACTATCGCCTGCGCTCGGCGCTGCGTGCGGTTGAACGGGCGCGAGAGCAGGCGGGTGCCGCGCTGGACCCGGTGCTGGACGGGCTGTCACGGGCGGCAGATGCCTGCGCCGATGCCATCATGGCGCTGGAGCGGGCCTCGGCAGAAGTCGAACTTGACCCGGCGGCACTTGAATCGGTTGAGGAACGGCTGTTTGCCCTGCGTGCGGCGGCCCGGAAACATTCGGTTGCGGTGGACGAGCTGCCGCTGCTGCGTGACCGGATGGCGGAACGCCTGACGGCCATTGATGCGGGTGATGAACAGATTGCCGAACTGACCATTGCAGCAGATGCAGCGCGCAAGGCCTACCGGGAAGCGGCGGAAAAGCTGCAATCTTCGCGCCGGAAGACGGCGGCAAGGCTGGATGCGGCCGTGAATGCAGAACTGGTCCCGTTGAAACTCGACCGGGCGTCCTTCCACAGCACGCTGACCGCGCTGGATGAGGCGCAGTGGAACGAAAACGGTATGGACCGGGTGGCCTTTCTGGTCGCAACCAACCCCGGTGCAACGCCGGGCCCGCTGGGCAAGATCGCATCAGGCGGGGAATTGTCCCGCTTCATGCTGGCGCTGAAAGTATCCCTCGCGGAGACCGATGGCATTGGCACGCTGATCTTCGACGAGGTGGATTCCGGTGTCGGCGGGGCGGTTGCCGATGCGGTCGGCGAACGTCTGGCACGGCTGTCGGGCAAGGTGCAGGTGATGGTGGTAACCCATTCGCCACAGGTCGCGGCACGCGGTGCCTGGCATTTGCGGGTTGCCAAAACCGACTTGCCGACCGGCACGGTAACATCGGTCAGTCGTCTGACCCCGGAGGAGCGGGCGGAGGAGATTGCCCGTATGCTGGCCGGTGCAAATGTGACGGAGGCGGCACGCGCTGCGGCAAACAGCCTGTTGTCGGGAGCGGCGAGATGAGCGACGAGACATCAGCCGGAGCGTTGTCACCCGACGAGGCGATTGCCGAGATCACGGCCCTGCGGGCGGAGGTCGAGCAGCTCAATCGCGCCTATTATCAGGACGATGACTCCCCGGCCAGTGATGCGGAATATGATACGAAGTTTCAACGGTTGCAGGAACTGGAAGCGGCCTTCCCCGAACTGGCGGACCCGGACAGCCCGACCCGGACCGTGGGCGCGGCACCGGCAGCGGGCTTTGCCAAGGTCACCCATTCTGTCCCCATGCTGTCACTCTCCAACGCTTTTTCGGAAGAGGATCTGACGGAGTTCTTTGCCCGGGTCCGCCGCTTTCTGGGCCTTGGTCCGGAGGATGCGGTCGATGTGACGGCAGAGCCGAAAATTGACGGCCTCAGCGCCTCGCTGCGCTATGAGCATGGCCGGTTTGTGCAGGGTGCAACACGCGGCGACGGCAGCGTCGGTGAAGACATCACGCGTAATCTTGAAACCCTGGATGATCTTCCGGATATGATTTCCGGTGCGCCTGAAGTCGTCGAAATCCGCGGCGAGATTTATATGAACGGCGAAGATTTTGCCGCCCTCAACAAGCGACAGCAGGAAGCGGGCGCGAAGATTTTTGCCAACCCGCGCAATGCGGCGGCGGGATCACTGCGCCAGAAGGACCCGGAAATTACCAGATCCCGGGCGCTGAAATTCTTCGCCTATTCCTGGGGCGAGGTGGCAGAACCTTTGGCGGAGACGCATGGCGGGGCGCTCGACCGGTTCCGGGACTGGGGTTTTACCGTCAACCCGGAGACCCGGATTGTCAGAAGTGTCAGCGAGGCGATGGATTTCTATCGTGATATCATGGCCCGCCGGGCCACCCTCGGCTACGATATCGACGGCATTGTCTACAAGGTCAACCGGCTGGACTGGCAGTCTCGCCTCGGCATGGTCAGCCGCGCCCCGCGCTGGGCTATTGCTCACAAGTTTCCGGCGGAAAAAGCGCAGACGATCATCGACTCGATCGACATTCAGGTCGGCCGCACCGGCGCGCTGACGCCGGTTGCGCGGCTGAAGCCGGTAACGGTTGGCGGTGTCGTGGTCAGCAACGCCACGCTGCATAATGCGGACGAGATCGAGCGCAAGGATATCCATATCGGTGATCTGGTGACGATCCAGCGGGCCGGTGATGTCATCCCGCAGGTGGTCGAGGCGGTGCGCAGTCCGGAAAGCCATCCGGAGCGATACAGCTTCCCCGAGCTTTGCCCGGAATGCGGATCACAGGCAATGCGCGAGCCGGGTGAGGCGGTCACACGCTGTACCGGGGGGCTGGTCTGTCCGGCGCAGGCGGTCGAGCGGCTGAAGCATTTCGTTTCCCGTGATGCCTTCGATATCGAGGGTTTTGGCGGCAGGACCATCGATTCCTTTTACCGTGACGGTATGGTCATGAACCCGGCGGATATCTTCACGCTGGCTGAACGTGACAAACGCTCCCTGACTCCGCTGTCCAAACGTGAAGGATGGGGCCGCACCTCGGCAGATAATCTGTTCAAGGCGATTGATGACCGTCGGACCATTCCGCTGGATCGCTTCATTTTTGGTCTCGGCATCCGCCAGGTTGGGCAGGCCACGGCAAAGCTGCTGGCCCGGAATTACGGCTCCCTTGATGATTTGCGTTCTGCTATGGACCGGGCCGGGGATGAAACCGGCGATGATTACGCCCAGCTGCTCAATATTGACCAGATCGGCAAGGTGATGGCGGCGGATATCATCGGCTTCTTTGCCGAACAGCATAACCGTGACCTGCTGGACCGGCTGACGGAACTGCTCGATATCCGGTCCTATGTTGCGCCGGCGACCGTTTCCTCCACTGTGTCGGGGAAAACAGTTGTCTTCACTGGAACGCTGGAGAAGATGACGCGCTCCGAAGCCAAGTCCCGGGCCGAGACGCTGGGCGCGAAAGTTGCCGGGTCGGTCTCGAAGAAGACGGACTATGTGGTGGTCGGGGCCGATGCGGGGTCGAAGGCGAAGAAAGCTGCTGAACTCGGCGTCACCATATTGACCGAAGACGAATGGCTGGAGATGATTTCATGACGATGCTGCCCCACGAACGCGTTCTCGTCGGTATCGATACCACCGACTGTGACAAGGCGATGCGGATTGCAACATCGGTCACCGGCTCGGTCGGCGGGGTGAAGCTTGGCAAGGAATTCTTCGTCTCGAACGGGCCGGAGGGTGTGCGCCGCGTGACGGCTGGCGGTGCGCCGCTGTTCCTTGATCTGAAATGGCACGATATTCCGAATACGGTAGCCGGTGCGGTCAGGGCATCACTGCCGATGAACCCGATGATCGTCAATGTCCATGCGTCCGGTGGCCCGGCGATGATGAAGGCTGCTGCCGAAGCTGCTGCGGCTGCGGGTGCAGACCGCCCGATGGTGATCGCCGTTACCGTGCTGACCAGCATGGCGGAAGATGACCTTGCCGCCGTCGGCATGGACCGGGACATGCCGGGGCAGGTCGTGCGCCTTGCCATGCTGGCAAAGGATTGCGGGCTGGACGGGGTGGTTTGCTCGCCAAAGGAAATCCGGATGGTGAAGGAAGCCTGTGGCCCTGATTTCAAATGTATCGTGCCGGGTATCCGCCCTGTCTGGGCAGCAGCAAACGACCAGAAACGGATTGCCACGCCTGCTCAGGCGGTGGCAGATGGTGCTGACTATATTGTCATCGGCCGGCCGATTACCGCCGCCGCCGACCCGGCAGCGGCGGCCCGGAAAGTCGCTGACGAACTGAAACCGGCGTGAGTGCGAAGGCAAAAATCTGCGGTCTGAATGACCTGACCTCGGTTCGTGCTGCGGTTGACGGCGGTGCGGCCTATGTCGGTTTTGTTTTCTTCCCGCCGTCGCCGCGCAGCCTGAAACTGCCGCTGGCCGGTGACCTTGCCCGGGCGGCAGGGACGGGGGTGATCCGTGTCGGCCTGTTCGTGAACCCGGACGATGACCTGTTGAAGGAAACGCTCGATGCGGTGCCGCTCGACATGATCCAGCTGCATGGCAAGGAAACGCCGGACCGGGTGGCCGCTGTCAGATCCCGCTTCGGCAAGCCGGTGATGAAAGCCTGCGGCATTTCATCGGGCGAGGATATCCGGGCGGCCCGCGCCTATCTGCCGGTTGCCGACCGCATCCTGTTCGATGCAAAACCACCGAAGCGCGATGACGCATTGCCCGGCGGGAATGCGGAAACATTCGACTGGTCGCTGCTGACCAGTGCGGACTGGCCCGGCCCCTGGATGCTGGCCGGCGGGCTGGATGCGGAGAATGTTGCCTCTGCCATTCGCCAGACCCGGGCGACCGATGTCGACATATCCTCCGGTGTGGAAGACAAGCCCGGCCGCAAGAACCCGGAGAAGATCCGGCTGTTCCTGAAAGCGGTTGCGGGCCGGTAGTCCTGGCGTCCTGAACCTGAGTCAGGGCAACAATGAAGGCTATGGCGTCTGTAGCACCACAAGCCCCAGCATCATCAGTGACAGGGCGGTCAGCCAGGCGGCGGCGATGCGGAGCGCAATCTGCATCCAGAACTTTTTAGCCCGGGTGGCCAGCCATCCCGCATTGAAACAGATCAGCAGGACCGCGAGGGCCGCCGCGATGATTCCGGTCGTGCTGTCACCGGTCAGCCGGGCATGCAGAATCGTTTCATGGCCGGCCAGCCCGCCCGCCAGCAAGGCCATGGCTGCACAGAACAGGGTTGGCAGGCGCATATTCAGCGCCGCCAGCAGGGCGAGGACCGATGACAAAGCGAGGTACGGAAGATAGGGAAGCAGGGTGGCCTGTTCGTCCAGTACAGCGACGGTGCCGCCGGAGAGCAGCCCCGCCAGCAGCAGGCCGGTCGCCCGGTGGAGATGCCGTCTGCCCTGCTGACCGGCCCACAGGCCCAGCGCCAGCAACAGCATGATCTGGTTGGGGGCAAGGACCGGGTGCAGCAGCCCGGCAGAAAACGGGTCGAGGCCCCCGGCGACCGGATGCGCTATTGCTGCGCCCGGCACCAGCAGCAGAAGCGCGGTCAGGGCCGGAAGGTCGCGCCGCGTCACACGGTTACGTAGAGGAAATAGAGGCCGATGGCGGCAATAACACCGCCGATACTCCGCACCGCCCGCAGACCATTCGGTGCCAGCAGCAGGAGACCAAGGCCCATGCCGCAGAGATGCAGCAGCCCGGTGGTCAGGACAAATCCGGCGGCATAGGCAAACGGATTGGCCGCATCCGGCAGTTCCATCCCGTGGGCGTGGCCGTGGATGACGGCAAAGACTGCGACAATGATCGCGGCGATCCAGTGGGGAGTCCGTTTCGCCAGCGCGATGGCACCGCCGATGATGAGGATGGAAAGGGCAATGCCTGCTTCCTCCCCGGGCAGAAACAGGCCTGCCATCCCGGTGAGGGCGGACATCGCCATAACCACCGGAAAGATCACCGGCAGCAGCCAGAGCGCCGGTGCGCCCAGCAACGCGCCCCAGAGGCCGACAGCGACCATGGCTACCAGATGGTCCAGCCCGAACAGGGGATGAACCAGTCCGGCAATCAGCCCGTCGGCAGCGCTGCCACCTTCATGCGCTTCGACAACCGAGCCGGTGAACAGGGCTGCGACAATGGTAATCAGGCCGACCAGATAACGCAGCTCAATGGTCAGCAAAGGCTCGGCGGGTTCTGTGGTCATCATTCAACTCTGCCCGGGTGTGATGATCTCTGCCTGACGGTAGCCCTGAATATAAAGCAGGGCCGTCAGGTCGGAATGATCAACCTTGGTGCGGATCGTATCACGGACCACAGGTTTTGCGCGATAGGCAATGCCCATTCCGGCGGCGGCCAGCATCTTGATGTCATTAGCACCATCACCGACAGCCATCGTCAGTTCCGGGTCCAGCCCGCCGGCCACCGCCATCTGGTTCAGCGCCTGCAGCTTGCGGTCCGGTGACAGGATCGGTTCGATGACGCGTCCGGTCAGCAGGCCATCCTGTTCATCAAGGATGTTGGCTTCATGGTAGTCAAAGCCCAGACGTTCTTTCACCCGGCGGGTGAAATAGGTGAAGCCGCCGGAAACCAGTGCGGTATAGGCACCATGATGGCGCATGGTGGCGATCAGGGTTGCGGCACCCGGCATCAGCTGCAGCGCCTTGTAGGTTTCCGCCATCAGCGTCGCATCGACGCCGTTCAGCATAGCGACCCGTTCGCGCAGGGAATCGGCAAACCCCAGCTTGCCGTTCATCGCCCGGCGGGTGATCTCTGTAATAGCCTTGCCGACCCCGGCCAGCGCGGCAAGCTCGTCGAGGGTCTCGCCGGTGACGATGGTCGAATCCATGTCTGCCACCAGCAGTTTTTTCCGGCGGTCCCAGACCGACTGCGCAATGGCATCGACCGGGGCCTGCTGCAACGCCTGACGGGCGGTTGATTCCGCCCGTCCGGGGGCAAAGCGGGAAAAGCCGATATCGCAGGCAATATCCTGATGCAGCCAGTCAGGCGACCCGACATCAGCGCCCTGACCGGCCAGCTCCTGACGCACCCTGTCGACGATGTCCTGCGACAGACAGGGCTTCGCCGGGTCGGTGATCAGTGTCAGGACAAAGTCCATGTCAGGGGCTCCGAAGCGTTGGGCAGATCATTTCCCGCCAGCCTATACAGGTCCGGCCCGGTGCCGTCATCTGTTCTGTGAACCGACTCCGGGTCTGTCAGCAAAGGTGCAGCAGGATCCGGTTATTCCGCCGGCCTGAATGGCCGGGCGTGAATTTTGGTCTGATGGCCGACATCGGCTTTTGCGCCATCGGGCTGCAGGCCGCGGTAATAGCCTTTCTGCCAGCGTTCCGCATGGGCGTTGCTGCCTTCCTTCGGCAGCTCGTCGAGAAAACCGCGACGGGACTGGTTCCAGGTTTCGTATTGCTTCTGCGCCTCCGGATCATCTTCAAGATTGCGGATTTCCGGCTCGGTCGCATCAATGATTCCGCGCCCGACGGGGAAGAAAAAGCAGAACGGCTCGCCTTTTTCGAACCGGACGGGATGGTTGGCCCGGGTGAACAACCAGTTCATCGTGAAGGTATAGGGTGCCCAGTCAGTTTCGATCAGGCCGGTCAGCGGTTGCAGGGCATCCTTCGGCGCATTCGGCGGGCCGCTGGCCCAGAGATTGAGGCCGGGATCTGTCCGGAACAGATAGCCGGTATGGAAGGTCAGCACGCCCGAGCCGAAATGGCTGATGACAAAATGCGAATTACCACCGACACCATCGAAGCGCAGGGTAATGGCATTCTTGCCGGTGCGCCCGTTCCACACCGCCTCGAACCCTTCCGGGCAGGTGATTTCCCAACCGTGAGAGTTGGCAATGGTCAGCGGCAGGCAGCGATAGCCGTAAGCCGCCGGCAGCTCATCCATCCAGACCCGGCCTGACGGGGCGGGCCGGATATCAGGGGTGACGGCGGCAGGTTGCGTCGGATAGGCGATCAGCTTCATGAGAGATCCTGTCTCCGGGACTTCTGTGTTTTGCTGGCCATCATGATGCGGATGACAACGGGCGCAGCAGGTCGCGGATATCGGCGACATCTTCCAGGCTCATGATGCCGTCATGGAGGTTTTGGGCAACCTCCGGGGTGAGCAGACGTGATGCCAGTTCATAATATTTCTCGACCAGTTCAGCCTCGCTGTACGGGTCTTCGCTGTCGCCACGGTTGGTTTTTGTCTCGCCCGTTGCGGTCGTGCCGTCGCTAAAGGTGATCACCACCCGGGCAGGCCGGAAATCCGGCATCATGGCGGTCAGGCTGTGGTCTTCGCGGACAATCACCCGGTCGGCGAGGTCCTGAATATCGTCACGTCGGATGGCCTCCCAGGTGAAACTGCCGACGCCGGAGGTGCCGTGAATGATGGTGGTTGCAATGGCGAAGGGCAGGGAGAACTTTCCGGCGAGCGTGTTCTGCGGGTTCTGGTCATCCAGTTCCACCGCCAGCGAATAGGTTTCGACATCGACCCGGGCAATTTCGTCGGCCCGCAATGTCCGTTTCGTACCGACCTTCGCCAGTGCATCCAGCGCCCCGTGATTATACCGGCAGCAGGCATGACGCTTGAAATAATTCCGGGTGATCTCCCAGCGTTCACCCAGTTCACGGGTCATTTCACCGGGGGTGAAGCTCTCGGAAATCACCTTGCCCCAGACCGAGGACAGGCCGTCCTTCTCACCGGTGAATCCGGCCTGCAGCATGTCCCAGCACATCAGCCCGATCTGTCCGGAAAAGCCGGAGAAACTGTTCCGCACGGTGCCGCCCTGCAGCATCGTCTGGCGGCTGGTGGTCAGGCCCAGCGAGGAGGAGATATTGATGACCTCCCGGAACTGCACTGCATCTGCCCGCATCATCTTTGCCACGGCGACCGCCGCACCCGTGGTTCCCCATGTACCGTGCGGATGCATGGAGGGGCGTATCTTTGCCGCCATCCCGATCCGTGCCCCAACCTCATAACCAAGGGTGACCGCCAGCAGGACATCACGGCCATTGCGGCCCATCGCCTCGGCTAGTGCCAGTGCGGCGGGCACCACATGGATGCCCGGATGGCCACGGCTGAACTGATTGCCCTCATCCATTTCAAGAAAGGTTCCGGCAGTGCCGTTCAGAAAAGCAGCTTTCGACGCATCAACCCGCAGGCCGGCCCCCAGCACGGTTGATGACCCGCCGCCATTCCCGGCCATCCGGGCCACCAGCCGCTGCATTTCCGGCTCCGCCGCCCCGCCGATAACGGCGGCGACACAATCGGCAATCACAAACCGCGCCCGCTCCAGCACCGCCTCCGGCAGATCGTCGAAGGTGGTGTTTTCGAGGAACAGACTGAGGTCGTCGAGATAGTCAGGCATTCGGGCCGTCTCCGTTCATGTCGGCCTGCATGTTAATGCAGCCAAACCCCACTCCCAAGCCTGTGACACTAAATCAGTTACCGAAGACCACGGAAGCCAGACATCAGAAATGACAAAAAATCTGTCAGACCCATGTCATCCCGTCGGAAGCCGGGATCCAGCCATGACGCCGGTATTTGTGATGGCGGGGCCCCGGCTTTCGCCGGGATGACATCTTTTGGGGTAAGTTCGGGAAGTCTCTTACGGCCCGGCGGCGAGAGGGCGGGGGTAAGCAGCTATCACTGACCCGATGACACAAACAAAAAGCCCGCGCCTCCGGGCGGGAGGCGCGGGCTTTGATGTCAGCCTTCAGAAGGGCGGTGGTTAGCCGGCCTGCTGGGGGCGCATGTCGTTCGGGTCGATGCCGGCAACTTCAACCGGGGCTTTCATGGCGTCCCGGCGGAACGGCTCGCCCAGTTCCTGATTCAGGATGACTTCGATGAAGGTGGTGACACCCTTGTTCATCTGCTCGTCGACGGCTGTCTTCAGGGCGGCGGTGACTTCTTCCATCGTCGTCACGGTGACACCCTTCAGGCCGCAGCCTTCAGCAACTTTCGCATAGGACAGGTTCAGGTTCAGTTCAGTCCCGACGAAGTTGTTGGAGTACCACAGCGTCGTGTTGCGCTTTTCCGCGCCCCACTGGTAGTTGCGGAAGATGACCATGGTGATCGCCGGCCAGTCGTCGCGGCCGATCGAGCCCATTTCGTTCCTCGAGATACCGAAGGCACCGTCACCGGCGAAACCGACAACCGGCACGTCCGGGCAGCCGATCTTGGCACCGACGATGGACGGGAAGCCGTAACCGCAGGGGCCGAACAGGCCCGGCGCGAGATACTTCCGGGGCTCTTCAAAGGTCGGGTAGGCATTGCCGATGGCGCAGTTGTTGCCGATATCGGACGAGATGATCGCATTCTTCGGCAGGGCGGCCTGAATGGCGCGCCAGGCCATGCGGGGCGACATGCGATCCGGCTCGCGTGAGCGGGAATCGGCGTTCCATGTCGTGCCCGGATCGTCATCTTCGTGATCCATCGAGGACAGGGTCTGCAACCAGGCGGATTTGGTCTGATGGACCAGCGCCTTGCGATCCTCGCGACCGGCATTACCGGCAGTGGCGGTAAGCTGGCCAAGGATCTGGCTGGCGACCTTCTTGGCGTCACCGCAGATGGCGACAGAGACTTTCTTGGCGAGGCCGATCCGGTCGGAATTCATGTCGACCTGAATGATGGCGGCGTCTTTCGGCCAGTAATCAATGCCATAGCCGGGCAGGGTCGAGAACGGGTTGAGGCGGGTGCCGAGGGCCAGCACCACATCAGCCTTGGAGATCAGCTCCATCGCCGCTTTCGAGCCGTTATAGCCGAGCGGACCAACCGCCATCGGATGGCTGCCCGGGAAGCTGTCGTTATGCTGGTAGCCACAGCAGACCGGCGCGTCGAGACGTTCTGCCAGAGCCCTGGTTTCCGGAATGGCATTTGCCAGCACGACGCCGGCGCCGGACAGAATGACCGGGAATTTGGCGGAGGACAGCAGCTTGGCAGCTTCGGCAACGGCCTTTTCACCGCCGGCTGAACGTTCGAGCCGAACAATCTGCGGCAACTCGATATCGATGACCTGGGTCCAGAAATCACGCGGCACGTTGATCTGCGCCGGGGCAGAACCACGAATGGCTTTTTCAATGACACGGTTCAGAACTTCGGCAACGCGCGAGGCATCGCGGACTTCTTCCTGATAGCAGACCATGTCGCGGAACAGCGCCATCTGTTCGACTTCCTGAAAACCGCCCTGACCGATGGTCTTGTTGGCAGCCTGCGGGGTGACAGCATCGGCGTGTGGTTCCAGTAGGCGGTCTTGATGGCGGTCACGAAGCCGGTGACACCCGGGCCGTTCTGTGCGATCGCCATGGCAACCTTGCCGGTTGAGCGGGTATAGCCGTCGCAGATCAGGCCGCCATTGGTTTCATGGGCAACGTCCCAGAACTTGATGCCGGCTTTCGGAAACAGGTCCGAAATCGGCATGAAGGCCGAGCCGATGATACCAAAGCCATGCTGGATGCCGTGCATCTGCAGAACTTTGACGAAAGCTTCTTCTGTGGTCATCTTCATGGTGAGCGTTCCTCCTGCCCCTGAAGTTAAGACATTGCGCCGGTCCCGATTGGGCCAACCGGGGGCGCGTGCCGATCTGAAAATTTATCCCGATGACCATGACATAGTGACTGGCCGGGCAAATAGATAGCGCCAGATTCCTGTAAAACGCTACCCCAAATGGGCCAGTTCAGACAAATTCTGGCCCCAGCAAACCCTTGTTTTCCCCAATGTTTGTGACTTGCTTCAGTTTTCCTGAAGTAAGCGGCTGCAGGTCTCATTAAAGGTGAAGCATGGCATTCGGGATGGCTGTGAACCGAACTTCCATCAGCCCGATTCTGCCGCAAATAATCACTTGCGTTCGCCCGGCATCACGATCCGGTGCCTTTCCAGATCAACGTCCGCATAGCTCGCGCGGTCGAATTCGTAGGTATGCGGATGCGGGCGGGTGCAGTCGAAGCCGACTTTCGAGCCGAGATAGTCCGGGAAGGTCGGGTTCAGGCCATGGCCGAAGATGTTGTCGATGGTGACGATACCTTTTGCCGGATCAAGGCGCGTTGCCATCGCCCATTCCACATCCATCGGGTTGCGGATATCGACATCCTCATCCACCACGGTGACCATTTTCAGCGGCGGGAAGGCGGCGAAGGTGGCGAGGATGGCCTGTTTTGACCAGCCCGTCCGTTTCTGGGTCATCTGGACGACGCAGTGATAAAAGCCGCAGCCACCATGGGTGAAATAGACATCCAGCACACCCGGCACCTGCTTCTGCAGGGTTGCCAGCACATTGGCTTCTCCCAGCAGTCCGACCGAATTCCAGACTTCGACCCCGCTGAGGATGGTCTGGAACACCGGGCTGGCGCGCCGGTGGATGGCCTTCACATGGGCGACGGCGCGGGGCGCGCGCCGGGCGTAATAGCCGGTGACTTCCGCAAACGGCCCTTCCTCGCCGGTCTCGCCCGGGATCATCTCGCATTCCAGCGCCCACATGGCATTGGCGACCATTTCGGTGCCGGAAATTGTGCCGGGGACGAGTTGCAGCGGGCTGCCCTGAAATTCCGAAGCAATACCCAGCTCGTCGGTGTCCGGCGGTGCAGCCTCCGACGGGGTGGCGGCGGCAAAATGCAGGCCCGGACCAACCCCGCAATTGATGGTGATGGTCAGGTTCTCGCCCCGGGCCTTCGCCTTGTTGAGATAGAGTTCAAGATGGCGGCCGGAATCGATATTCACGGTCAGGGTCTGCTTGTCGACCTGCATGAACCGCTGGATCGAGGCATTGCGCACCCCGGTATCCGGGTCACGGCAGATCACGACACCGGCGTCGAAATAGGGACCGCCATCCTTTGCGGCATGGACCGGCAGCGGGATACGGTCGAGATCGACATCGTTTTCGGTGATTTCCAGTACCGGGCCGTCCTTCACCACCTCCGGCACGACCGGGTCACCCTGCCACTTCCGGATACAGCCGGAGACATGCTGCGGAAGTTTCAGGGCGTCCTGGCCCATCAGATCGGCCAGCAGCTCCCGCGACCAGTACAGGCCGGTAAAAACCGGATAGTCGTGGCCCCTGACCTTTTCAAACAGGACAGCAGCCGGGCCGCCCTCGAACTTCGCCGCGATACCGGCCAGTTCCAGATTCGGGTCAACCTCTGACGACACACGGATCAGCCGCCCGATGGCGTCGAGCCGGTCGATAATGGCGGCCAGATCGCCGGTTACATTTTCTGTCATGTCTGTCTCTGTGGATGTCATCATCAGTTCCTCAGCCCTGCAGCCAGTAGCGCATGACGGCGGTGACCGCATGCGGCTGTTCCATGGTCGACATATGCCCGCTGTCCTCGATCACCACCAGTTTCGAGCCGGAGATACCGGCGGCCATTTCCTCATGCATTTCCAGTGTGGTCAGGGCGTCCTGACGACCGCAGAGAATCAGGGTCGGGCAGGTGATCCGGGCCAGATCCGGGCGGCTGTCCGGCCGGTTCAGAATGGCAATCTGCTGGCGCAGGAAGGCTTCGCGGCCGACATTGCCGGACATTTCCATGATGGCCCCGGTCAGCGCATCGTCCTGCATCCGGTCGGGATGGATCAGCAGCGGCAGCAGTTTCGGTGTGACCCCTTTGAATTTACCGGTCTTCGCCAGCGAGATCAGCCCCCGGCGGCGGCGGGTCTGTTCCGCGGAATCCGGGCGGGCGGAGGTATCCAGCAGGGCCAGCCGGGTAACCCGGTCCCCGGCCTGACGCATGACCTCCTGCGCGACATAGCCGCCCATTGACAGGCCGGCCAGGGCGAACGGTCCGTCCGGCATGGTGGCGATGGCATCCGCTGCCATGTCGGCCACGCTTTCCTGAGATGTCAGGTCGGCGATGGTGATCTCCGCCAGGTCGGCCAGATGTCCGGACTGGTGGGTCCAGAGAATCGGATCGCAGAGTAGTCCCGGCAGCAGCAGAAGCCGTTTGCGCCCGCTCATTTGATCAGCTTCGACAGGGTTTTGAATTCAGCTGTGCCGGCTACCTGCAGCCACTCAAAGATCACCATTTCCGTACTCACCATTTCGATATTGTTTGCCGCCATGCGCCGGCGTCCGGCAGCCAGATTTATCTGTGACCGCGAGGAGGTTGCGTCCTCCGCAACGAAGACATCATACCCTTCCTGTCGCAGGCCGAGCGCGGTCTGCAATACGCAGACATGGGCTTCGATGCCACAAAGTACCAACTGCCGCCGGCCAAGGCTCTTCAGATGCCGGAGGATTTCCGTTTCACCGGTGCAGGAAAACGCCATTTTCTCGAAAATTCGCCCGCCCGCCGCCAGCTCCCGCAGCGGTGATACGGTTGGTCCCAGCCCTTTCGGATATTGCTCCGAAACCATAACGGGAACGGCCAGTTCACTGGCCGCCCGCAGCAGCATTTCACTGTGCCGGACCACCGTTTCCGGATCATCCATCGTCGGCAGCAGCCGCTGCTGAATATCGATCACGAGCAATACAGACTCGTCGCGCTGCAAGAGCATGAGCATCCCCCCGGTGTTGCAGCGTAGCCTATCGCGAGCCTGCGCGTCATTCCAGACCTGTCGCGATAGTTGACTTGATCGCACAACACCATATAGTCCGCCACATTCAGCGTGAGGGTATGCCTCACGCATCAGCCGAGAGACATGCATGGCCTTTGAAGATCTCGGCCTCAGCGACGACCTCCTGAACGCAGTCCGCGATGCGGGCTACACCGAGCCAACGCCGATCCAGGCACAGGCAATTCCGGTGGTTCTGATGGGGCGCGACGTATTGGGGTGCGCACAAACCGGCACGGGTAAGACCGCTTCCTTTACCTTGCCGATGATCGAAATTCTGGCGACAGGTCGGGCCCGTGCCCGTATGCCGCGATCACTGATCATTACCCCGACCCGTGAAATTGCCCAGCAGGTTGCTGAAAATTTCGACAAGTACGGCAAGAATCACAACCTGAACAAGGCACTGCTGATCGGTGGCGTAAGCTTCGACGAACAGCAGCGGGTGATTGACCGTGGTGCCGATGTGCTGATTGCGACACCGGGTCGTCTGCTGGACCAGTTCGAACGCGGCAGCCTGCTGCTGTCCGATATCAAGATTCTGGTGATTGATGAAGCCGACCGTATGCTGGACATGGGGTTCATCCCGGATGTCGAGCGTATCGTGTCGCTGATCCCGAAGATCCGCCAGACCCTGTTCTTCTCTGCCACCATGGCACCGGATATCAAGAAGCTGGCGGACAAGTTCCTGATGAATCCGAAGGAAATCTCCGTCGCACCGCCGGCCAGCGCCGCGGAAACGGTGACCCAGGGCCTGATCATTACGGAAGACAAGATGAAGCGTGAGGCCTTGCGTGCCCTGCTGGAGCAGGAATCGGTCAAGAATGCGCTGATCTTCTGTAACCGGAAGCGCGATATTGCGGCGCTGGAATCTTCCCTGAAGCGTCATGGCTATGACGTCGGGGCCTTGCATGGCGATATGTCCCAGCCCGCCCGAATGGATACGCTGGCGCGTTTCAAGAATAATGAAATCAGGCTGCTGGTCTGTTCGGATGTTGCGGCCCGCGGCCTCGATATTTCGGCGCTCAGCCATGTCTTCAACTTCGATGTCCCGATCAACGCGGAAGACTATATCCACCGGATTGGCCGGACCGGCCGTGCCGGCATGGAAGGCCGTGCCTTCACTATCGCCACGCCGGAGGATGCGCGTGCGGTGGCCTCTGTCGAGAAGCTGATGGGCAAGCCGATCCCCCGGGTCGAGGCGACCGGTGTTGCAAGCTCGGAACTTGGTGATCCGGAAGAGGGTGGCCGTGGACGCGGTCGCGGACGACGGAAGCCGGCTGCGAAAGCACCAGCCAGATCAGCGGACAAAGCACCGGCCAAACCGGCTGCGAAAGCCGAAACCAAACCGGAACCCGCAGCGGACAGCGAACCCGCTGAAAAGCCGAAGCGTGCCCCCCGCCGCCGCAAGGCTGCGGCAAAGCCGGATGACAGCGCGGCGGACAAGCCAGAAGCACAGGATTCTGCAGAAAAGCCAGCGAAGCCGAAAGCAAAGCCGTCTGCGGACGAGAAGAAGCCCGCTGCCAAACCCCGTCGTTCGCCGGCAAAGAACGACAAGTCATCTGACAATAAGGATGACGCACCGGTCGGGCTTGGTGATCACATGCCCGCATTCCTGATGCGTCCTGTGAAACGTTAGGCTAGACTCCGCAGCAGCCACTTCCGGAGACTGATGACCATGAAAACCATCTTCGTTCAGATCAAGTGTGAACTGGGCCGGGCCTATGATGTTGCGGACGCCTGTGTGCAGGATGTCGAGCAGGTCTCGGAAGTTCATTCGACATCCGGCAAGTATGACCTGATGATCAAATGCTATCTGGATGACAGTGCGGATATCGGACATTTCGTGACCGAGAATATCCAGAAAATCTCCGGCGTCAGGGATACCTTTACGCTGATTGCCTTCAAGGCATTTTCCTGACGGCGGGTCAGTTCCGGTCGATCCGCCACTGATCCGTCGCGCTGTCGCGTGACAGATGCATGGCATCGCACATGCCGTCATCAATTCTCAGCACCGGGCATTTCCCGCCTTCTGTCACGACCTTCTCAATTTCCACCCAGGGGCTGCACAGCGCATCCTGACGGCTGTCGGCGACGGGTATCTGCACGGCAAGCATCCGTTCGTCACGGGTGCCGGGATAGTAGATGATGCTGATCCGGTTATCTTCGGCAGGCAGTGACATCACCTCGTCGGCGACGCTGTCGCAATCCAGGTCGATCAGGACCGGTTCGCCGGCCAGTGGCCCGGCATCCAGAATGGTCCGGAGGTCCTGCAGTCTGCTGTAGGTTGTTTCTGCCCAGCAATCCGTCGCGACCGGACGGAACATTGTCCCTTCAAAGAAACTGTAGGCATGGCAGCGGGCGTCCCGCCAGGCCGTCCATGTCTTCTGTGCGTCCAGCATATGGTCGCGGAACCTGCCGCCGCTACGCCGGTCGATCTGACGCCAGACCAGATCCATTTCGCTTTGCCAGTGGGTATGCTGGGCCGCCGAGCAGATCTGCATACCGACAGTGGTCCAGTTCTGGCGTTCACCACAGGCATCAAAGAATTTTGCTGCGCAACCGGCTTCGTTATCTTCTGCGCAGGCTTGCAGCGCGATGATGAACCGCTCTGTTTCAAGTTTACGGTCACGGTCAAAATCGGCCGGAGCCGACAGCGGCAGCAGGATCAGCAGGCAGGTGAGAATATGCTTCATTCTGTGACTCCGGTCAGTCCCGGCTTTTTTGCAGGCTGCATGACATTTACTGTTATGCCCAAATCATTGATCGAGGGAAACAGTTATGGAACTTGAACTTGGCGGCAAGACCGCTGTTGTTACCGGCGCAAGTCAGGGAATTGGCGAGGCGATTGCCGTCGAGCTGGCACGGGAAGGTGTGCGTGTTGTTCTCGCGGCGCGAAATGAAGCGAATCTGGAGCGGGTGGCAGAGCGGATCGGCAAACTGGGTGGCGAGGCGCTGGTCTTGCCGCTGGACCTGACAGACCCCGGAGCCCCGGCAGACATGATCACCCGGGCGGTGGAGCGGTTCGGAGCCGTCGATATACTCGTCAACAATGCCGGAGCAACCAAACGGGGCGATTTTCTGGAACTTACGGATCAGGATTTCGCCGACGGGTTCGCGCTGAAATTCTATGCCTGCATGCGGTCCTGCCGGGCGGCCTGGCCACATCTCATGGCCAGTCAGGGGGCAGTTGTGAATATCATTGGTATCGGTGCGAAAACCCCGTCGCGGGATTTTACCATCGGTGGTTCCGTCAATTCAGCCATTCTAAATTTCACCAAGGCGCTGGCTGACCGGGGCGTCAGCGACCGGGTGAAGGTCAACGCCATTCACCCCGGCTATATCAAGACCACGCGCCTGACCGACCGGCTGGATGCGGTCAGTGCAGAAACAGGCCGCAGCCGGGCCGAACTGGAAGCGGAAATGTTGCAGAAAACCGGCATTCCCCGGTTCGGTATGCCGGAAGAGATCGGCCAGCTCACCGCGTGGCTCTGCTCACCCCGGTCCGGTTACATGCAGGGCGCTGCGGTTGATATCGACGGCGGTGTCACCCGGGGTATCTGACAGCTTGTCTGCCGGATACTGGAGCTGTCGCGCTTGTGCCGGTTCAGATTTCCTTGCCCTTGGGGTTGTCGGCAGGTGGCGACGCTTCCGGATCACGGGGATCACGGGGGACGCGGCGAATCAGGATGTCCCCGTTATCGAGGATGACCGGGGCCTCATATTGCGGAATTGCCAGCAGCAGCAGCTGGATTGCGCTGAGAATCTTGCTGGCACCGTCTTCCAGCAGTTGCTCCGGAGTCGGCTTTTCTGCCGCCACAGCGCTGCCTGCGGCCAGCGACAGGGCGAGTGTGGTGGCGATGAATGTCTGACGCATTGCTGTCTGTCCTTTTTGATTTCGCTGAAGATGCAGGCTGAATACGGCAAAACAACGGCCCGGTTCGTTAACCTGCTCCTAAAACCTTTCCTCTAGATTGGGAGAATGGCAGAGAAGTCAAAAAAACCGGGTCCGAAAACCGGAAAAACCTCGGCACGGCGCAGACCGGCGGAGACGCAGAAAAGCCGTGCTCCAGGCGCCGGAAGGTCGGGGAAATCCGCCCGGAAATCTGGAAAGGCAGCCGCAAGGGGGAAGCGTCGTTCTGTCATCGGTCTGCTGGCCAGCTGGTGCCTGGTTGCGATGATCTGGGGGACAGTTGCGGTTGGCGGGGCGCTTGTCTGGTATGGCTGGGACCTGCCGGATATTGACGAAGCGGTGGCGGAAGGTCGCCGCCCGGCAGTAACGGTTCTGGCCGGAGACGGCAGCCGTATCGTCTCCTACGGCGATGTGTTTGGTCTGCCGGTACAGGCGCACGAGCTGCCAGCGCATCTGAAACAGGCGGTTATCGCAACCGAGGACCGTCGTTTCTACGATCATTTCGGCGTCGACCCGATCGGGATAGCCCGTGCAATGGTGGCCAACCTGTCGTCCGGACGGGTGCGTCAGGGGGGCAGCACGCTCACCCAGCAACTTGCCAAGAACCTGTTCCTCTCGCCCGAACGCACGATCAAGCGCAAGGTGCAGGAGGTCATGCTGTCGGTCTGGCTGGAACAGAAATTCACCAAGGACCAGATCCTGACGATCTATCTCAACCGGGTCTATCTCGGCACAGGTGTCTACGGGGTGGATGCTGCGGCGCGGCGGTATTTCAACAAACCGGCGACGAAGCTTGGCCTGTACGAAGGTGCGGCGATTGCCGGAATGCTGAAGGCACCGAGCCGATACAACCCGGCAGCCAGCGAGACGGCATCGCGGGAGCGGACGGCTGTCGTGCTCGACAACATGGTCAATGCCGGGTTCATTGACCCGGCGACGGCGCGCAAGGCCGGGACCGGCGGCGCAGTTGCCGGTACCGGTGATCCGGGTGGTATTGCCCGTCATTTTGCGGACTGGGTAATGGATCGTGCCCCGGCCTTTGTCCCGGTTGGTGGCCGGGATCTGACAGTTATCACAACGATCGAGCCGGAACTGCAACGCAAGGCCGAACAGATGCTGGCGGCAACCCTGAAGAAACAGGGTGGTGCCCTGGGCATCAGCAGCGGTGCCGTCGTGATCCTGCGGCCGGACGGTGCGATTGCGGCCATGGTCGGCGGCCCCTCCTATGCCGGCAGCCAGTACAATATGGCAGTGCAGGCACGGCGCCAGCCGGGATCGGCGTTCAAGCCGGTGGTCTTTCTGGCGGCGCTGGAAGCCGGGATGACACCGGCGGACAAGGTTGATGACAGACCTTTCACGCTGGGCGCCTGGGCCCCCCGGAACTATGACCGGAAATTTCGCGGACCCGTCAGCCTGACAGATGCGCTGGCAGATTCCCTGAACGTACCGACGGCCCGGCTGTACAAACGGGTTGGCCATGACCGCGTGGTGGAGGTCGCCCGGCGGCTGGGCTTCGTGTCCGACTTTCCCCGCGATGCGACGATATCGCTGGGCACGGCAGATGCCAGCCTGCTGGAACTGACGACAGCCTATGCCGTGTTTGCCAATGCCGGAGGCTCGGTCCTGCCCTACGGTATCCGGGAAATCAGAAGCCGTGATGGCGAGACGCTGTATCGTCGCCCGGGGGCAAGATGGAGCCCGGCTGTCGATGCGCGCCAGGTCGCTGACATGCATGCTATGCTGCGGGCAGTGATTGACCGGGGAACCGGGAAAAAAGCCCGGATCAATCGCCCGGCCGGGGGGAAATCCGGAACCAGCCAGTCGTTCCGGGATGCCTGGTTTGTTGGCTATACCGCCGATTATGCAGCCGGCGTCTGGATGGGCGCTGAAGGCAGCGGCGAGATGGACAAGGTCACGGGCGGGTCATTGCCGGCGGAACTGTGGCAGCAGATCATGCTGGCGGCACATCGGGGATTGCCGCCACGAAACCTGCCGTTGCCAGCCGGGCCGGTAAACACGGCCCCGGTGGTTACGGCACCGGAGGAACCGGGTTTGCTGGATCGTCTTTTGGAACGTCTTGCATCTGGCTGAGGCCGCGAGCACGGATCAGCAGCAGATAGGCGACCAGACCGCTGATATTCATCAGCGACAGCAGGAGCATCATCGGCCAGGCGGTACCATCGAAGGTCACGCCGACAATAATCCCTGCCGCGGCGCCAATGGTCATCTGAACCAGCCCGAGTAGCGACGAGGCGGCACCGGCCATTTTCGGATAGGGGGCGATGGCGGAGGCGATGCTGTTCGGCATCACCATGCCGACTGCGACAAAGACACCGATGACCGAAAGCGTGATGGTGACCGGGCCGTCAGCACCCAGCCCCATGGCGGCGATGCCGGTCAGCGAGGTCAGGGTGCCGAACAGGGCACCGGCGAGAATCAGATTGTCAGGTCCGGCCCTGCGGGACAGCCGGGCCGAGGTCAGGCTGCCCAGCACATAGCCGAGCGGACAGGCCGAGAAATAAATCCAGAAATCCTCCGGGGCAATTTTGTAGACGTCGATATAGACGAAGGATGAACCGGAGATATAGGCGAACAGGCTGGCGAAGATGAAGGTATTGGTCAGGCTGTAGCCGACAAAGCGACGGGCCGTCACCAGAGAGGCGAAATTCCGCGCCATTGCCCGCGGGTTCAGGGCGGTCGGATCCTTGTGACGGTTGGTTTCGGCAAAAATCATCACGGCCATGACGACGGTAGCCGCGCCATACAGCGTCAGCGCCATGAAATTGCCGGTCCAGCCATAGAACTTGTGGATAAAACCGCCGATAATCGGGGAAATGGCGGGTGCGAGGCCCATGGCCGCACCCAGCAGGGCCAGGATGCGCGCTGATTCTGTCGGGCCATAAACGTCCCGTACCGCGGCACGGGCAATGACCACGCCCGAACAGCCGCCGACGGCCTGAAAGAACCGGGCGATGATCAGGGTTTCGATGTTCCAGGCGAAGGCACAGGCAATGCTGGCCAGTGTGTAGATCGAAAAGCCGACGATGACGACGGGTCGGCGACCAAAGCGGTCGGACAGCGGACCATAAATGATCTGCGACAGGGCAAAACCGATCATGAACACGCTGAGGGTCAGCTGTGCGGTGGCGACATTTGTGTTCAGATCCGTCGTCAGAGACGGCAGCGACGGCAGGTAGAGATCGGTGGTCACCGGTCCCATCGCCGTCAGCATCACCAGCAGGATGGTGACGATCAGGGATTTCGAGTCTGGCATTCAGGAAGCCAGCCGCATGCCAGAGTTCATGATGTGCTTTCGGTTGTGCCCGGGACGGCGCGGAAGTTGGCAGGCGGTGCCGTTCCATTCTTGTCGACACCAAAGTATATGGTCTGGTGCGGAAAGGGAATTTCGATCCCGCGGGCATCGAAGACTTTCTTGACCCGCTGCAGGAACTCCCGCCTTACCTTCCATTGCGACATCGGTCTGGTCTGGAACCGGACGCGAATTTCAATGGCGGAATCCGCCAGATTCTGCAATCCCATGACTTCCAGCGGCGAAAGAATATGCGGGTTCCATACCGGATCGTCATAGATCTCCTTGCCGATGTCGCTCAGCAGTCCGACGACCTCGTCATAGTCTTCCCGGTAGGCGACACCGATATCCATCAGGGCGACACCGAATTCACGGCTCAGATTGGTCACCATGGTGATTTCGCCGAACGGGATGGTATGAACCTGTCCGTCAAGATCGCGAATCCGGACGGTGCGGATGGACATACTTTCGATCCGGCCCATCTGGTCGGAAATACGTACCCAGTCATTCACGGCGATGGAATTTTCCATCAGCATGAAGACCCCGGTGATGACATCCTTGACCAGCGTCTGCGCACCGAAGCCGATGGCCAGGCCAACAACACCGGCCCCGGCCAGCAGGGGGGCGATGTTGATCCCGATCTCTGACAGCACGATCAGCGTGGCGAAGACCGCCAGCGCAATCCGGACGAAGTTGCGGATCAGCGGCAGCAGGGTCAGCAGCCGCTGGCTGCCGCCGTCGGTTTGTTCGGACTTTGCTTTCAGATAGCGTTCGATGCCGATACTGACCACTTCCCAGACCAGCAGGGCAATGGTTACGGTGAAGGCAATCGAGGCGAGGCTGCCGGCAAAACCCTGACCGGCTTCCGAACCCAGCCAGCCAAAGATATCGATTCCCCAGACCTGCAATATGGGGATCAGCGCCAGTGCTGTAATGGTGGCCGCCCCGATCCGGTCAATCGCCGGGAGATAGCGATTGGCGCGTTCTTCCAGCATCGGATAACGCAGCCGGGTTTCCTCGTTCAGACGGAACAGACGGGTGGTAAGCCGGCGCAGCCCGCCCCGCAGCAGCTTTGCAACAACAAGAATTATCAGCGTGACAGCGGTCGCACGGGCAATGAAGGCAAAGCCGTCCGGAATTTCC
The DNA here is from genome assembly GCA_040219025.1 of Rhodospirillales bacterium. Taxonomy (GTDB): domain Bacteria; phylum Pseudomonadota; class Alphaproteobacteria; order Rhodospirillales; family HT1-32; genus HT1-32. The sequence goes on from JAVJTE010000020.1 coordinate 933,325, forward strand.
AGCGCCCAGACCAGATAGCCCGCAATGGCATACAGAATGCCGAAGATATGCCAGGAGCCGGCAAGACGGGATCGCAGAATGGCGGAGGCACCGGTGGCATTGCCTTTCAGGGTCGCGGCCACCGGTTCCCGGTTCTGCAGAATAAAGGCGACGGTCATCGCCAGAACCAGCAGACCGAGCAGTTTCAGCATCAGATTGTGGGCACCTTCCGGCAATCCCAGCAACAGGGCAGCTTCGGCAAAGAAATAGCCGTAGAAAACGGTGATCAGGAACCGCCGTACCCAGATATAGAGGTAGTTCGCCGTCTCGTCCGTGAACGGGATCAGACGCAGATTGCTGACCCTGGGGCTGAGAACGATCTGCCCGACCACGGTGCCGATACGGACAAACAGGTTGGAATTGATAACCGTCAGCAGCAGCAGTCTGGGGACGGGATCCGGGCTGAACAGTGACAGAACACCGAAGGCCGCACCGGCAAAGGCCAGTACCGGGGGCAGTTTCAGCAGCAGGCGTCCGATAACATAAATGACCCGGAACAGATGCTGCTCGCCTTCCCTGGCCTCCATGGCGCGGAGCGGGCGGGCCAGCAATCGCACGGTAATCCATTCTGCGGCCAGTGCAGCAGCCAGCACGGCAGCGATCATGGTCAACAGCGACAGCCAGAAACTCCGGTTATCCTCCTGCGCCAGTTCATCGACCATCTCGGCTGTCATATCCGGCAGCCGGACCATCAGATCAGCGGTCTGCGTCACCTGCTGTCCGAAGCGTTCCGCAGTCGAGGAAACAAGAGACAACAGTGATGCGATACCCGAGACAACACCTCCGGGATGACTGCTGTTGCCGCCGCTTTCCGATTGTGCGGCTTCCAGCTTTTCGACCAGTGCGGCCCGCGCCGCATCGTCCTTCAGGACGTTGAGCAGTGTCTCGACAGCCTTGTCGGCGGGTGGCGGTGTGTCCTGGGCCGACAAGGGGCCGCTGATCGCCAGCATCAGCACGAAGGAGAGTATGGCGGGGAACAGGCGGGAAATCAGGGTCATGAATCCGGATCACAAAATATCGGGAAACCATTATGCCGCAGCCGCTGCCGGTATGCCAACCTGCTGCTTACGGTGTCGGGGGCAGCGGAAACTGTTCCTTGATCCGGGCCATCAGCTGATCGCGGACCAGCCGGTAGGCATCCAGCTTTTCCTCGCGCCGGGTATCTTCGGGCAGGACCGATGGATCAAATGTATTCCAGAACAGCACCTCGCAGGCCATCGTCCGGGTCATCTCAACTGCCCGGTGCTGTGCTTCCGGTGACAGGGTGATGACATAATCGAAGGAGGAGTCAGCCAGGTCATCAAAGGTCTTGCTGTGATGGCGGCTGAGATCAATACCGATTTCGTCCATGACCGTGATGGCAAATCCGTCGACCACACCGGCAGACCGGACACCGACCGAATCGATATAAATGCGCCGGCCATGCAGATGCTTCATGATTGCTTCCGCCATCGGCGAGCGGATCGCATTCATTGTGCAGGAAAAGAGAACGGCGCCGGGCGTATCCACATTCAGCCCCGGATATGGAGGACGCAGATCAGGGTAAACAGCCGGCGGGCCGTGTCGAAATCAAGATCAATCTTGCCGCTCAGCTGATCCTGAAGAATGACAGAGCCATCGTTGTGAAGTCCGCGCCGGCCCATATCAATGGCTTCGATCTTCGAGGGTGAGGCTGTGCGGATGGCATCGTAATAACTCTCGCAGACAAGAAAGTAGTCCTTCACGATCCGCCGGAAGGGTTGCAGCGGCATGGCGATTTCGCCGATATCCTCGCCGGTTTCGCTGGTGACGTGAAAGACCAGCCGGTTTTCGCTGATCCCCAGTTTCAGCCGGTAGGGGCCGCCGTCATGTCCGGCCGGGGCAAAGCTGTTGGCTTCGATCAGATCGAAAATGGCAACCGCGCGTTCATGCTCGACTTCCGGCTTGCGGCGGACAACGGTCTTCTCGTCGAGGACGATATCGATGATCCGTTGCCGGTCTGACAAGTTCAGGCTCCGTCGTTGCGGTTGAGCCGGATGGCGACGGAACGGGCATGGGCCGTCAGGCCCTCGGCCTCGGCCAGGGTGATGGCGGCCGGTGCCAGCTTCTGCAGTGATTCGGGATCACAGGACAGGATTGACGTGCGCTTGAAGAAATCGAGCACACCCAGACCGGACGAGAAGCGGGCACTGCGGGCGGTGGGCAGCACATGGTTCGGGCCGCCGACATAATCGCCGATGGCTTCCGGCGTGTGCCGGCCAACAAAGATTGCGCCCGCATTGCGGATTGCCCGGCAAAGCTCCTCTGCCCGCTCGTTGTCCACGGCCAGTTCCAGATGCTCGGGCGCAATCCGGTCCGTCAGCGGGACGGCATGACGCAGGTTTTCAACCAGAATAATGGCCCCGTGGTTTTCCCAGCTTTCCCGGGCAATATCGGCCCGGCCCAGTGTGCCGAGCTGGCGCTCGATTTCTGCTTTGACGGCTTCTGCACAGTCGCGGGAGTCGGTGATCAGGATCGATTGTGCGGCGGTGTCATGTTCGGCCTGGCTCAGCAGGTCGGCGGCCAGCCATGCCGGGTCGTTCCGGTCATCGGCAATAACCAGAATTTCCGAGGGGCCGGCAACCATGTCGATGCCGACAGTTCCGAAAACCTGACGCTTTGCCTCGGCGACCCAGGCATTGCCGGGGCCGACGATCTTGTCGACGGCAGCAATGCTCTCGGTCCCGTAGGCAAGGGCTGCAACGGCCTGTGCGCCACCGATACGGTAAATCTCCTCCACCCCGGCAATCCGGGCCGCAGCCAGGACCAGCGGGTTCAGTGCGCCGTCGGGGGCCGGCACAACCATGGCGATGCGGGGAACCCCGGCAACCCGTGCAGGCAGGGCATTCATGAGCACCGAACTTGGATAGCTTGCGGTTCCGCCGGGGACATAGAGACCGACCGCCCCGACCGGTGTCCAGCGTGACCCCAGACGGACACCGGCATCATCCGTTACCTCGAAATCGGCAGGTCGCTGCCGTTCGTGATAGGCAATGATGCGGTCACGTGCCAGCTCCAGTGCGGACAGCAGGTCCGGCGTCAGGGAGGCAATGGCCAGATTGATCTCGTCGCGGCTGACCCGCATCGCATCGGGCGTCAGTTCAACCCGGTCGAACTTCTTCGTATAGTCGAAAAGCGCCGCATCGCCCCGCTTGCGTATGTCTGCCAGAATGCCGCTGACGGTATCGCGCACATCCTCGTCGGTCTCACGTTTGGCATGCAGCAGGCGGGTGAAATCCTGTTCAAAGTTTGCGTCGCTACTGTTCAGTTCAACTGGCATCAAGGGCCTCCCGGAAACGGTCAATCCAGCGGCTGATTTCATCCGACCGGGTTTTCAGGGCCGGGCGATTGACGATCAGCCGGGACGATATGTCGGCAATGGTCTCCACTTCTACAAGACCGTTGGCTTTCAGTGTAGCACCGGAGGAGACCAGATCGACGATCCGCCGGCAGAGACCGAGAGACGGTGCCAGTTCCATCGCACCGTTCAGTTTGATGCATTCTGCCTGCACGCCGCGGGCGGCAAAATGGCGGCGGGTGATCTCGGGATATTTTGTTGCGACGCGGACATGACTCCATGTTGACGGGTCTTCATCGCGGACCAGCTGTTCGGGGGCGGCGACAGACAGCCGGCAACCGCCGATCTTGAGGTCCAGCGGGGCATAGAGTTCCGAATAATTGAATTCCATGATGACGTCAGAGCCGGCGATGCCCAGCTGTGCCGCACCGAAAGCGACAAAGGTTGCGACATCGAACGAGCGGACCCGGATCAGGTCGACCCGGGGGTCGTCGGTATGGAACCGCAGGGCGCGGCTTTTCTTGTCCGTAAAGGCAGGTTCGGGGTGGATGCCGGCACGCGCCAGCAGCGGCATCGCTTCTTCAAGGATCCGGCCTTTCGGCAGGGCGATAACGATCTTGTCTTCTGAGACCACGGTGTTTTTCCGACTCCACTACAGGTGGGCGGTTTCCTAACGCCAATTCACCGGATGTTCCAGCGTCGAAGCCGTTTCCGGTCAGGCAGCGATCCGTTCGATATCTGCGCCACAGGCTGCCAGCTTGGCCTCGACCCGCTCATAACCGCGGTCCAGATGGTACACACGGTTGATGATGGTCTCGCCTTCGGCGGCCAGTCCGGCGAGGACCAGCGAGATGGATGCCCGCAGGTCGGTTGCCATCACCTGCGCCCCCTGCAGCTTGCTGACACCGCGGACAATCGCCGAATGGCCATGCACGTTGATGTTCGCACCCATGCGGCAGAGTTCCGGCACATGCATGAAGCGGTTTTCGAAAATTGTTTCCGTAATCATCGAGGCGCCACTGGCCAGTGTGGTCAGGGCCATGATCTGTGCCTGCATGTCGGTCGGGAAGCCGGGATAGGGTTCGGTCATCACGTCGATGCCCTGCATCCGGCTGTTCGGGGCGGCAACCCGGATGCCATCGGCCTCCTCGGTGATGCGGGCCCCGGCACGGATCAGGGTGTCGCTGACCGCCTGTATCAGCTCCAGCCGGCTGCCGGTCAGCAGGATATCACCACCGGTCAGCGCTGCGGCAACCGCATAGCTGCCGGTTTCAATCCGGTCAGGTACGATGCTGTAGGTACAGCCGCCGAGGGTGGCCTGCCCCCTGATCTTCAGGGTATCAGTCCCGATACCGGTGATATCGGCCCCCATGGCAACCAGGCATTCAGCCAGATCGCCGACCTCCGGCTCTCGGGCGGCGTTGGCCAGAACGGTCTCGCCCTCGGCGAGAGCCGCGGCCATCAGAAGGTTTTCGGTTGCACCGACAGAGACCATCGGGAAGACGACCCGGGCCCCTTTCAGGCCGTTTGGCGCGGTGGCGTGGATATAGCCTTCTTCGAGGCTGATTGTCGCGCCGAGGGCTTCCAGTGCGGTCAGATGGAGGTCGACCGGACGGGTGCCGATAGCACAACCGCCGGGCAGGGAGACCCTGGCTTCGCCAAACCGGGCCAGCAGGGGCCCCAGCACCAGCACGGAAGCGCGCATCTTGCGGACCAGATCATACGGGGCGGTGGTGTTGTTCACACCGGCAGCGACAATGCGACAGCTTGCACTGCCGTTCGCGCCGGTGATGTCGACCTCGGCACCGTGCTGGCGCAGCAGTTGCGCCAGCGTGTCGATATCTGCCAGTCGCGGCAGGTTGGTAAAGGTCACGGGCTGGTCGGTGAGCAGCGCCGATGTCAGCAGCGGCAGGGCAGCGTTCTTTGCGCCGCCGATCTGGATATTGCCGTGCAGGGGGCGCCCGCCCCGGATTCGAATGCGATCCATATGATGTCCTGTCCGCGAAAAGATAGATGATTGATCGTGAAGGCTGTTGTTAAGGTTTCAGCCCTGTATGGCAAGATAAAGGCGTGGAAAGGCCCGGAAAAGCCAAGTCAGGCGAGGCTGACATCGTCTCCGTCAAATACGGTCCGGATTTCCGCCACCGCGCCATCCCAGTAACGGACAGCAATTCCGCATTCCCGAAAGATGATTTTCGACGCCCGGTGATTCTCCTTCGCCTGCTCCTGCTTGTGATTGCCCGGATGGCTGGCATGCAGGATGACCTCGCTGACGCCGGACTGGACAATGCCGCGGGCGCAGTCCGAACAGGGCATGAAGGGCAGATAGATGCGACAGCCCTTGAGCGATTGTCCCATGCGGGCGGCGTTGTAGATGGCGTTGCGTTCGGCATGCTCGAAGAACAGATGCTTGGCCGGACGCACATACCGCTCGCTGACCTGATCATTCATGCCGCGGGGAAACGAATTGTAGCCGGTTGAGCGGATTTCGTTATCCGGGCCGACCACCACGGCACCGACCTTGGTCCGGGGATCCTTGCTTTTCATGCCGACCAGGTAGGCAAGGCTCATGAAATAGGTGTCCCAGTCAATCCCGGGATTGGCTGTCATCTGTCTGTATCCCCGTTATCCCGGGGACCGGGATCGTTGTCGCGCAACTTTGCTTTGCGCCGCCTGAGATTGTCCCGCAGGGCCACAGCCAGCCGCGCCTCGCGTTCCTGCTCGGACCGGCTTTTCCCGGGTTTCGGCTGCTGCCGTGGCCTGTTCTCACTGTCATTCATAAACCTGACCCAACTGTTATTGACGAGGCTGTCAAGGAAAATACTGGCTAAAACTTAATGAATGTGTATAGTACGTACCCATCAGCACCAGAAGGTGTGCTGTATTTTGTTTAGACCTTTGTAGAATGACGGAGGGTCACCATGTCTGAAGATATTCCCAGCCGACCGACGCCGCCCGCAGAATTTGCCCGGTTGTCGAGCCAGAATACTGTCCTTGCTGACCGGTTGAACGCGGATATTGCTGCATCCCAGCAGCGTGCGCAGACGACAGGCGACAGGTTCAGTCGCAACGACGAAGCACAGATCGACCTGAGCCCTGCAGGACGCGAGGCGCTGGCCGCTTCCCGGACTGTCGGTAATCTGGATAATGATAACCAGCAATCCTACGGCAATTCCAGAGATGGCGCTGATGAAGCCGCCCGGTTCGCAGCTGTTCTGCGTGACCGTGCAACGCGATCCGAACGTGACAGTTCACCGACCCTGACGGAGAGCAACCGGCAGGATCCCCGGACGGAGCCGGCCGGTGGTGGTACGGAAAACAATCCGGTCGACAATGCGGCCCATCTCAGCCCGGCCGAGATCGTCGGCACGGCGGATGCTGTTGCCCGGCTGGACCGGAACCAGGATGGCCGGATCGATCAGGCCGAGCAGGCCCGTGTGCTGCGCGAGCGCCAGACAGGCGGGGATGCGCGGTTGCGTCTGTATCAACAGACATCGGATCTCGGGGCAACCCGGGATACAGACATCATCAAGGACCCGGTACCCGATACAGACAGGAACCTGACCGGTTTTGCGTCGGAAAAGGCCGAGCAGCAGACTGATGCAACGCAGCAGCAGCCGATCTATCGCGAGCCGGAAAAAATTTATGACGAGTCCGCCGTGGCCGGCGACAAGCCGGACAGAACGGCGGGTAAAGTCGTTGAACCACCGAATGCCGGTTTTGCGGCCTGATTTCTGCTTCCCGGCTCACAGGATGATCGCCGGAAAATATCTGTAAAAACAGATTAGCTATGCACTTGCGGAGCATGGAACCCTGTGGCATGTTCCGCGCCCTCCACACCCGGCCGCCATAGCTCAGGGGTAGAGCGCACCCTTGGTAAGGGTGAGGTCGAAAGTTCGATTCTTTCTGGCGGCACCATTTTTCCCGTTCCATCATGAAATTCACTGCCGGTGACCGGCGGTATATGTATTTTTACGGATCGACGCAGACTGGCGGGTGACCTATCACTGCAGGCTGAAAACACTCCGGGATCCGTCATGGAAGCTCTCGCAAATATCCGGCAGCAGGCTGCCAATGTCCTCGTGCCGTTTCTCTGGGCGCATGTGGTCCTGATTTTTCTGGCCGGTCTGCAGACCGGCAATGACTGGACCGGTTCGCTGATTGCATCGGTGATCTTCTGCACAGTTGCAACCCTTGCCTGGCGGCTGCCCGGCTGCCCGCGGGTCATCATGCGAATCATTACAGCCGTTGCCCTGATGGGGCAGGTGATGCTGCTGGTTTACATGTACCGCAATCATCCCTGGCAGATTGACCTGCATATGTATTTCTTTGCCGGTCTCGCGATGCTGGCCTTTTTTTGTGACGTGAAGGTTCTTCTGGCCGCCGCGGCTGTGGTTGCGGTTCATCACCTGTCACTGAACTTCACCCTGCCGACCTGTATTTTTCCCGATGGCGCCAACTTCTTCCGTGTGGTTCTGCATGCGGTGATTGTCGTTGCTGAAACGCTGGTCCTGATGGTTCTTGTGATCCGTCTGAACCGGAATTTTCTTGCTGCTGACGATTCCCTGTCGGACCTGAAAGCGGCTGGCGAGAAAATCAGTGCCGAACAGTCCCGGGCACTGGAACTGGAGAAGGAAGCCAGCCTGCAGCGGGTCCGGACGAGACAGGAACTGGCCGGCAATATCGAGCAGTCGGTTGGCGGCGCGATTGGCCGGATTGCGGCGACAACTGATGATGTCCGGCGTACCGCGGGCACCGTCAAGGATGTCTCCAGGGAAACCGCACAGCAGGCGGGCGAGGTCTCCCGCTCGGTCAATGCGGCGTCAGACCGGGTTGCCGGAATTGCCGCGGCAATGGAGGAAATGAATGCTTCCGTCGCGGAGATTGCCCGTCAGGTTGCGACGTCTGCCGAGGTCGCACGGGAAGCCGAGACGGAAGCCGGTTCGGCGATGGGTCAGGTCCGTGAACTGGATGCAAGTTCGCACAAGATCGGCCATGTGGTTCAGCTGATCACCGATATCGCGGAACAGACCAACCTGCTGGCCCTGAATGCAACGATTGAGGCCGCGCGGGCGGGTGACGCGGGCAAGGGATTTGCCGTCGTCGCCAATGAGGTGAAGAATCTGGCAACCCAGACCGCGAAAGCGACCAAGGATATCGCCGAGCAGGTCGGGTCCATTCAGTCAGCCACCGGCGTGACCGTAGATGCCATCGAGCATATCAATGCGACGATCAACCGTATGAGTGAAATCTCGGGCACGATTTCTGCCGCCGTCGAGGAACAGGAAGCGGCGAACCGGGAAATTTCCTCAGGGGTTCAGGAAGCTGCCAACGAGACGGCGATCATTGCCCAGGGTGTCGGGGCGCTGGCGGATGCCGCCGGACAGCTCGACCAGACCGCCGCAGAACTGGATCAGGTGGCCTCTTCCCTTGCGTCGGAGACGGATGGCGTGCGGCAGGATCTCGGAACCTTCGTCAGCAAGTTACGTTCCTGACGCCGGGTAGTCCGCAGCTGTTTTTTCTCAAGACGGTCCGGCTGAGAACAGGGTGATCAGGCGGTTCGGCAGAGCGCAAGGCAGGTGATGTCATCAGCCGGGTCGGCCCCGCCGATATGTTGGTTGAGGCTCTGCATCGCGCCGCCGACGACGTCGGCAGCCGACGAACCATCCGCCTGATCTGACAACAGCCGGATCAGGCGTGAGGTCTCGAACCTTTCACCGGCATCATCACGGGCGTCGATCGCACCATCTGTGTAGATAATCAGCCGGTCACCGGCGGCCAGCGAGGCGGTGCGGGTTTGATAGGGCAGGCCGGACTGCACGCCGGCGATGACACCGTCCGGGTTATCCAGCCGGTCAATCCTGCCGCCCTGACGGCGGATGACCGGCAGGTCATGCCCGGCATTGGCAAATTCGAGCGCTCCGGTGGCCGGGTCATAGACGGCATAAAACAGGGTCACCAGCATGTTCGCCGGTTCCTGTTCGGCAATCTGGTCATTGACCCGGTGCAGGCAGTCACCGGGGGTGCAGCCTGAAAGCGCGGTCGCCTTCAGCATGGTCCGGGCTATCGCCATGAACAGGGCAGCCGGAACGCCTTTTCCGGCGATGTCACCGACAACCAGCCCGATTCGCGAATCCGGCAACTGGAAAACATCATAGAAATCGCCGCCGACAGCCCGCGCCGGGTGCATTTCCGCGTGAACCTCATAGCGGGCATCTTTCGGGAACTGCCGCGGCAGGATGCTCTGCTGCAGCCGTCGTGCGACTTCCAGCTCGCGCCGGATGGAAGCCAGCTCGACCTCCTGCTTCTCGGCATCGCGGAGCAGGGCAACATGTTCAATGGTCTTGTTCAGCGTGATTTCCAGATCCTGAAAATCAATTGGCTTGGTAACAAAATCAAAGGCCCCGGAGTTCATGGCACTGCGGATATTGTCCATGTCGCCATAGGCAGAGACCACCACAGCCCTGATATCGGGCCGTACGTCGGCCAGTTCGTTCAGCAGGGCCAGGCCATCCATCCGCGGCATGTTGATATCGGTCAGCAGCACATCAATGGCGGGGTTGTCTGTCAGGGTCTGCAGTGCGTGCCGGCCATCCGCGGCAAACAGGAATTCCAGTTCACCCGAGCGGATACGCCGCCGGAATCGCTGGCGGACAAGCATCTCGAAATCCGGTTCGTCGTCGGCAACCAGGATAGTCGGCATATGGGTCTGTCTTGTTCCTGCTCTGGTGAAATGGCCATGGATAACCGGGAAGTACAAACCCTGTATTAAGAGGGTGACTTGTGGCATCAATTTGACGATAGGCAGAGTGCCGTAATGGCGGTCGAATTGTTCGGCGTTCTGCCGGGGGACTGTCTGTGAACATTCAATCACGTCTGATTGTCGTACTTTCTACCATATTTGCCATGGCTGTGCTGGGTTTTGGCTTTGTGCTGCTGGGGGTTGTCCTTCCGGGATTTCAGCATCTGGAACAACGCCACGCCGAAGCCAGCATGTCGCGCCTCAACAATGCCCTGACCGGTGAACTGGATGAACTTGAGCGTCTGGTCGTGGACTGGTCATACTGGGATGACAGCTGGGTTTATATGGCTGATCGCAACAAGGCGTACGAAAACAGCAACCTTGTCGACAGTACCCTGGAAGATGCCGCCCTTGCGATGATCTGGATGGTCGATGCCGAAGGGATCACTGTCTGGCGCCGCTTCCTGCCCCGTGACAGCACAAGAACCGTGGAGGTCGAGATTCTGCCCGAGACTCTTCCCGCCGGTCATCCGGTCCGGCAGGTGGCGCTGGATCAGAATATTCTCCGCGGCTTCATGATGATTGGCGATCGCCCGGTAATGCTGGCTGCCAGCCCCATTCTGCCCAGCAGCGGCGGTGGTGCGGCGCGGGGAACGCTGGTCTTTGCACGGCATTTCGATGCGGAGCAGATTCAGGTGTTGTCGGAGAGAATTCAGTATTCCCTGAGAGGTCTCTCACCGGGTGATGCCGAACTGCAGTCGCTGCCGCCTGCAATAGCCGGGCAGCTCGCTTCCCTGCCGGCCCGCAGCCCTGTGCTGGATTATGGGTCGCCTGACCATATCGAAGGAATGTTGCGCATTGACGGCATTTCAGGCGCGCCGCAGCTGGTGCTGGAAAGCCGGATTGACCGTGATATCACCCGGTTCGGTAACGAGACGGTCTTTTATTCTGCTTTGCTGCTGCTGGCGGCGGTCGTTACCGCACTGGGCAGCGGGTTTCTGCTGTCCAGGCGGACAATCGCCCGTCCGGTCTATCTGCTTACCCGGCATATCGAACATATCGGCGAGACCGGTGATCTGGATGCGAAGATCTCCCTGCCTGGCAGAAACGAGCTGGCGCGCATGGCAACCGCCTTCAACAGGATGCAGGAGCGGTTGCAGAAACTGACTCATTTCGATCCGGTGACGGATCTTCCGAACCGTGTGCTGTTTGCGGACCGGGCCCGGCAGATCATTGCCAAGGCCCGCCGGGAGGAGCGAAAGGCGGCTATCATCTTCGTTGACCTCGACCGGTTCAAAAATGTGAATGATACCTTCGGACATGAGTATGGTGATGCGGTGCTGCGCGGCACGGCGGAACGCCTGACCCAACGGATCCGGTCGTCCGATACGGTGGCACGATTTGGCGGGGACGAATTCGCCATTGTTGCGGGCAGCTTTGGTCTGGCAGCAGATGTGGAAATTCTGGCCCGCAGCCTGCGCGACGGGTTTGAGGCACCGATAACCGCAGATGGCCGGGAAAGCTTTGTCGGCGGCAGCATCGGCCTGGCCCTGTTTCCGGATGACGGCGATGATGTGGAGACCTTGCTGAAGAATGCGGATATTGCGATGTACCGGGCAAAAGCCGCGGGTGGCGGATATGAATTCTTCGGCATCGAGGCCAGTCAGGCAGTCGAACAGCGCCATCTGCTGGAAAATGAGCTTCAGCAGGCAGTCAGGGGCAACGAGTTTGACCTGTTCTATCAGCCCCAGGTCCGGGTCGACGACCGGCAGATTTGCGGGGCGGAAGCGCTGATCCGCTGGCGCCACCCGGTGGACGGATGGCGCACCGCATCCCGGTTCATGCCGTTTGCCGAGGAAATCGGCATGTTCCGCCGGCTTGATGAATGGGTGTTGCGGCGGGCCCTGTCACAATGCGGGGAGGTCAGCCTGCCCCCCGATTTTGTTGTCGCGCTGAACCTCTCCTCGCGGGAATTCGAGACCGAGGATCTGGCAGACATGCTCGGGCAGGTGCTGCAGGCCGGCCGCAATGCGGTTCCGGTGCTGGAACTGGAGATTACCGAGAATGCCCTCGTCAGGCCGTCGCCGGCAAACGAGGCAGCGATCAGGATGCTGCGGTCGCTCGATATCGTGGTGTCGCTGGATGATTTCGGTACCGGCTATTCTTCACTGTCCTATCTGAAAACCCTGCCGGTCGGGGCGCTGAAGATCGACCGTACTTTCGTTCAGGACCTGCCGGAGAATCCGGAAAGCCAGTCAATCGTCAGGGCGATCCTGTCCCTTGGCCAAAGCCTGTCCTATCGCGTCGTTGCCGAAGGCGTCGAGACACAGGCGCAGCACGATATTCTGAAGGAATTCGGCTGTCAGATCGCGCAGGGAAATTTCTATGCCGAGCCGGAAGCGCCGGAAGTCTTCTTTGCCCGGTTCTGCTGACCGGAATTCAGTTACCGGTGTTTCCGTAAACAAATCCGGTCATGTTTGCCTGTCCGGGTGAATTCTCTGCGTGATTTAGGTTAAATTCGCAGTTAAACCTTTAACTATAGATAATATCTATGAAGGTTTTGTTACAAGTGACTGATTCCTCAGCGGCAGAGACTGAACTCAAACTTTCGATAGATCCGAAGAAACTGAAGGATATTGCATCCGTCATCCCGGCAGGATGGGTGATGTCGAGCCCGAAGACCCGCAAGCTCATCAATACCTATTACGACACTGATGATCTCCGTTTTCTGAAGGCCGGCTGCTCGTTGCGTGTCCGCGAGAGCGGTGGCAGGTTTATCCAGACCATCAAGTCGGATTCCGGTTCCGATGCATTGCATCGCAGGCTGGAACAGAACCGCGAACTTGCCGATAACACCATCACGGCTCCGGCAATTGATGACCCGAAACTGGCCGAACAGATCGGGTTTCTGTTTCCGGACGATCTGGTGACCATTTTCTCGAACCGGTTTGAACGCCGGTCGATGGAGCTTACCTGTTCAGATACCGGTACGCTGGTGGAAGTGGCCTTTGACCGGGGTGTCGTCCGGTCGGGCCGTCGGCAGCAGCCCTTTGCCGAAGTCGAGATCGAACTTCTGGAGGGTCAGCCCGCCGATCTTTACCGGCTTGCGCAGCAGTTGCAGGAGAACGGCCCGCTTTATCTGAGCGGTGAAACAAAGTCGTCCCGGGGATACAGGCTGGCGCGAGGTATTCTGCCGGACTACAGGCTTGCCGGCGCGCCGGTGCTGGAACCGGAGACGTCGGTTGCCGTGGCAATGCGGGTGATCTTCAGGGATTGTTTTGGTCAGTGGATGGCCAATCATCCGGCGGTACTGTCGGATCATGACCCGGAAGGGGTGCACCAGATGCGTGTTGCCCTGCGCCGGTTCCGGTCGGCATTGTCGCTGCTGTCGGATTATTTACCGGAAACGGAGACCGCCCGCATCGGACGCGAGGTGAAATGGATCGCCGATGCACTGGGCCCGGCCCGTGATCTGGATGTGTTTCTGACCGAAATTCTGGCTGAAACGGCGGATGCTGCACTGACACCGGTGATGGTGGACCCGCTGCGGGAGGCGGCAGGCACGGCACGTAACCGCCGTCGGGCCGTGATGCGGCGGCTGCTGACCTCGCGGCGTTATACTTCGGCGGCACTGTCCATCGGCCTGTGGATCGAGAGGCTGGATACGACCGGACTGCCGGACAGCGCAACAGTTACGGAAATTTCACAGGCGGCAAACCGGCTGCTGACGGCGCAATGGCTGAAAGTCCTGAAACGCGGCCGGAAATTTGAGGGGCTGGATTACGACAGCCGCCATATGGTCCGTATCGCACTGAAGAAGCTGCGCTATGCCAACGAGTTCTTCCGCAGCCTCTACAAACGGGACAAGGCCCGGAATTACGGGCGAAAGCTGTCCGGTCTGCAGGATGATCTGGGTTTCATGAATGACATGGCGATGTCGATGCAGCTCTGCGATGATCTCTGCCGGGCTGATCCTGAAAACGTATCGCTTGCTGCGGCCCGGGGGTTTCTGCTGGGCTGGCAACAGCGCCGGCTGCATCATGACGAGGCCGGCATGGTGGCCCACTGGCGGGCGTTTGAACGTGCCAGACCCTATTGGGAGACGGGTGAATGATCTCGATTCTGGTGGCAAACGCCAAAGGCGGATGTGGCAAGACGACCATCGCCACCAATCTTGCCGCCGCCTATGCCAGCCGGGGCTTCCAGACCTGGCTTGTCGATGCTGACCGCCAGCAGAGTGCGAGGCAATGGTGCGCCTTGCGGGGTAAGGATCAGCCACTGATAACCTGTCACAAGTGGCGCGATGACCTGAAATTTCCGAAGCGGCCGGGATATCGGATGATCGTCGACGCCCCTGCCGGGGTCCGGACCAGGGCTTTCGCCGAACTGCTGGAAAAATGCGATCTGGCGATTGTCCCGGTCATGCCGTCCGGATTTGATATCGCGGCGAGCGAACGGCTGCTGGACCGGGTCGACAAACTCAAGCCGGTCCGCAAGGGGAACAAGCCTGTGGCCGTGGTCGTCAACCGGTTCCGGAAAAGCACCAGAGCGGGAACCCTGCTTCTGAAAAGGCTGGAGGAGACCGGTCGCACACCGGCAGCGATTATCAGTGACCGGGCGGCCTATCCGGATTGCGCAAGTGCGGGCGAGGGGATCTTCGAGAAGCCGGGCCGAAGCTATCTGCCGCTTGTCCGGGAGTGGGAGCCACTGATCCGGTTTATCGAATCCTTCGCCTGAAACCGGGGCGGGGCGGGGCGGGCAGTTCAGGCGAGATCTCTCGGGCGGATGAAGTCGGTCAGTGTGGCCCCGCCTGAATCGAGGCCGGACCAGCAGCCAGGAAAGCTGAGAACGGCAAGCCCGGCTGTCGGGAATTTCTTCTGCAGCGACCGGCGGCCTTTGCTTTGCAGGTCATCAGACAGACTGAGGGCCAGCTGTTGCAGATCCGGATTATGGGCGATGAGCAGACAGGTCTCCGCTGCGGGTCCGACCTGCCTCAGGGCATCCAGCAGATGGTTGGGGCCGGCAAGATACAGGGAGCGGTCAATGGTGACCGCGGGTTCTGTCTTCAGTTCCGCCGCAACCAGTTTCCAGGTTTCAACCGCACGCTCCGCCGAGGAGACCAGCGCCTGATCAAGCGCCGGCGCATTTTCTCTCAGCCATTTCCCGATCAGCGGTGCCGCCAGCTGCCCGCGTTCATTCAGGGGGCGGTCGTGGTCGCTGATTTCCGGGTTTTCCCAGGTCGATTTGGCGTGTCGCAACAGATAGAGTACGGGCATGTTTAAAGCTGTGATCTGACGGTGGTTGTTGCCGGGCACCAGCGATGGCGGCTGCCGGACGTAATGCCATGAATTTTTCCTGTCGTCATTTCATCTCTCTCATGCGCAGAATATAGTCCGGTCTTAATAGATAAATAAACAACAACGCTCACAGGTGGGAAATGCCAGTGTATCTCAGCGAACAGCAGGTCCGTAACTATCATGAACAGGGCTTCGTCTCTCCGGTCAACGCGCTGACGCCGGAACAGACCGCGCATTACCGCGCCCGTTTTGAGGCCTATGAAGCTGCCAACAACGGCTGGTACGAGCTGTCGAAAGGCCAGAAGCTGCATCTGCTCCAGACCTGGGTCTGCGAACTGGCCACCAACCCGGTTATTCTGGATGCGGTCGAGGATGTCCTGGGTCCGGATATCCTCTGCTGGGCTACCAGTCTGTTCATCAAGGATGCGGGAACGTCGAGTTTCGTCTCCTGGCATCAGGATTCAACCTACTGGGGCCTCAGCAAGCCGGATGTCGTCACGGCGTGGATTGCCCTGTCGCCGGCCAACCGGGTCAGCGGTTGCATGAAAATGTGGCCGGGCAGCCAGAAGATGGACCAGATGGAACATGTTGATACCCTGTCGAAGGACAATCTGCTGACCCGGGGGCAGGAGGTTGCGGTTGCCGTTCCGGAAGATCAGTCTGTGCTGTGCGAACTCGAACCGGGACAGATCTCCCTGCATAATATCCGCACCGTCCACGGGTCAGAGCCGAACCGTTCCAATGATCGCCGGATCGGCGTGGCGGTCCGCTACATTGCGCCGCATGTTCACCAGATTCATGCGGCGGATGACAGCGCGATGCTGGTTCGCGGGCAGGACCGACATGGTCATTTCATTCATGAGGCACAGCCGAAAGCCGACATGGATGCCGCGGCCCGTGCCGAACATGCGCGGATCATGCAGCTGCGGCAGGGGGTTCTGTACAAGGGTGTTCAGGGCAAGCCGGCCCATCTGGAGAAGCCGGCCGGGTAGGGGCCGGCCTTTTTCTAACGCGTCCCGGACAGGCATCGTTCGGGGGGCAGGGTGACGATGGCTGTGGTGCCGACGCCTTCCCGGCTGCGAAGCTCCAGTGTACCGCCCTGAAGCTCGACCAGCTTCTTTGACAGCGGCAGGCCGAGCCCGACCCCCTCGTAGTTCCGGGTGAACGACCCGTCTGCCTGGCGGAACATTTCCATGACCGATCCCAGCTTGTCCTCGGGGATGCCGATGCCGGTGTCGGTTATGACAAAGGACATGCCCTTTTGTGGTGTATAGTCGCAGGTGAAGGATACTACCCCGCCGGGGTCTGTGAACTTCACGGCATTGGCCAGCAGATTGACGAATATCTGCTTCATGCGGCGCTCATCGGCATAGAGTTGCGGAATGTCGGGCTGAATTTCCTGCGAGAAGGTGATGCGCCGTTCCCTGACCCGTGAGTCGATCAGCCGGGCACAGGATGCCATGATGTCGGTCACGGTGATGTCCGATTCCATAATCGGCATCTCACCGGCCTCAATACGGCTGACATCCAGAATGTCGTTGATCAGCTCCAGCAGATGCCGGGCAGAGTCGCAGACATAATAGGCGTATTCGGTATATTTCTTTGAATTATCGCCGAAGAAGCGGTCCCGGATGGTTTCGGAAAAGCCGATGATTGAGTTCAGCGGTGTCCGGAGTTCGTGGCTCATATTTGCCAGAAACTCGATCTTTGCCCGGTTGGCGATCTCCGCTTCTTCCAGGGCAATGTTGAGCGCGAGTTCTTTCTCGCGGATTTCGGTGATGTCGGCGAAGGAACCGACCATGCGCACCGCCCGGCCGTCGGATGTGAATTCAGCCAGCCCCCGGC
Organism: Rhodospirillales bacterium; assembly: GCA_040219025.1. Lineage (GTDB taxonomy): Bacteria > Pseudomonadota > Alphaproteobacteria > Rhodospirillales > HT1-32 > HT1-32. Next base: position 950,564 of record JAVJTE010000020.1, read on the forward strand.
TGCGAATCCATTTGATGGCCTGCTGTGGCGTCCTGATGCGGAAGGCGCATTCGTAGTTCTGGGATCTGCCCCGGAGGTGATCGCGCAGCGCGGTCCGGTGGATGCTGACGTCCTCCTCCAGAATATAGTCTTCCAGGGCCCCGGATGTGGCCGGGCTGTTGTCAGGGCTGTAGCCGAGGATAAGCATCAGGGTCGGTGACAGATAGAGAGTGTCAGGTTCGATATCCCACTCCCAGATACCCTCGCTGGCGGCGCGGAAGGCCAGCTCATAGCGGGCTTCGCTCTTCTTCAGGGCGGCCTCGGTTTCTTTCAGACGGGTGATATCAATGGCCTGGCCTGAAAACCGGACCGCCTTGTCACTTCCTGTTTTCCGTGACGAATAGCCGTTACATTGCAGCCAGACCCATTCGTCGCCGTTCTTCCGGGCACGCAGCTGGCTGTTATAAAGCCGGGTTTCCCCCTTCAGATGGCGGGCCAGTATCGCCTGATGTTCGTCGAGGTCATCGGGGTGCAGATAGTCCTGAAGCCTGAAGGTCCGGAATTCTTTCTCGCTGAGACCGAGAAGCGCAATCCAGCCGCGGGAGAACCACACATCATCCGTCTCGATATTCCAGTCCCAGAGGTTTGCACCGCTGCCGGAGATGATGAAGTCCAGCCGCTGGCGGGTGAGGCTGGTATCCAGCCTTACGCTTTCGGCTTCGGTAATGTTGCGTCCCATTCCCCGGTATCCGGCGAAACGGCCATCGGGGTGATAATACGGGGCACCGTTGATCAGGATGATCTGCCGGCCACCACCGGGTGTCGTCCGCATATAGCTGAAATCCCGGAGCGGCTCACGGGCCTCGATGATGGCATCGTGATAGAGCCACTTTTCTGCTTCGGCCGCGAGGTCGCCGGCGTCAGCAAGTTCCTTGCGGGTTTTGCCAAGCGGAATGGCGGGGTTGAAATTCAGTTCTTCAAAGACTTTTCCCTCCATGCGGATGAAACGGTCTTCCTCGTCGGTTTCCCAGATCCAGTCAGAGGCGCTGTTCACGAATTTGGCGATGTCCTCTACCGGCTGCAGCGCGGAACGTTCGGCCTCACGGCGGCGGTATTCCGCACCGATACGCTGGACGATCAGATGGAAAATCGTCAGGTCATCTTCAGTCAGGACAATCTTGCGATCGTCCATGATGCAGCAATGACCAACCGGCTTGCCGGCAGCACCATGGAAGGGTTGGCCAAGATAGCCTTCAGCACCGATGTCGGAGAAGATACCGAAGAGCGGGAATTTGTCCTGCAGGTCGGAATCATAAAAAACCGATGCCTGCCCTGAACCGTCATAGAAGACCCCGCAGGGGCTGTTCTTCAGTTCATAGTGAAGGGGGGCGAGGGTTGTTTCACGGTCTTTCAGGCAGGTAACATTGACACCGCTGCCGGTGGCGTCGAGCTCGCCGGCGGCGGCCCATCTGACATCGAAAGCCAGCTGCAATGCACGGCAGGCAACGTGATAGAAATCGCCCTCCGTTGCCTTGCGGCTGGCCAGCAGTTCAAGAGCCGCCACCCGGTCACCCCGTCGGGGATGCCCGCTTCGGTCTGCCTCTGGTCTGATTTTCCCCGGTGTGCCTATATCGGTCTGCCTGATCTGGGATTGCGTGCGCACACGCAGGTCTGTTGCCTGTATCGAAAGAACAATGTACTGCCGGTGGTGCGTATATTCCAGTGGCGATAACTTCCATGCCTTTCTGCTCATGATACGACAACCGGACGGTTTTCCGTTTGTACCCTGGCGCGGCCGGGTGGTCCTGTTGCTGGCCGTTCATCTGGTCGGGACGGCAGGGTATATGTCGGTGATGGCGATGGCGCCGGTTATCCGGACCGATCTTGGTCTGACAGCGGCTGATTTCGGCTTCTTCATGTCGGCCTTTTTTGCCTCCCAGGTCCTGACGGCCCTGCCGTCGGGTCTGATGACAGACCGTTTCGGTGTCGGCTGGACGCTGGCGCTGGCGATGCTGATGATGGCCGCCGGTGCTGCCCTGTTTGCGGCCACTCCGGGTTTTTCCGGCGGTGTTGCAGCGATGTTTCTGATGGGGCTGGGCTATTCGCTGGTCAATCCGGCAACGGCGAAAGGCGTGCTGACCTGGTATCCCCGCAATCGCCGGGCCACAGCCATGGGTATCAAGCAGTTTGGTGTGCCTGTGGGCGGTGTCTTCGGTGCCGGCGGCGGTATGCTGGTGGTTTATTTCGACTGGCGGCTGGTCATGGGGTTTGTTTCGGTTGCGACATTGGTGACGGGGCTGTTCTGGTTACTGTTCGCCCGGCAACCGCGACGGGATGATCGGGGAATGCAGGGTATTCTGGCCGATCTCCGGTCGGTTCTGGGTCACCGGCCTCTCTCGGTCATCTGCGGCTCGAACGTGGCGTTCAGCATTGGCCAGTCCAGCCTGTTCGCCTATCTCACCCTGTTTCTGCGCGATGCGACGGCGCTCAGCCAGCCGCTGGCCAGTCTGGGAATGGGCCTGGCCCAGGCCGCCAGTGCGGGCGGGCGGATCGGTTTCAGCTATCTGTCAGATGTTTTCCTGAACGGGCGACGTAAATGGACAATCGTCGCACTCATCCTCGCCGGCGGTGGCTCGGTTGCACTTGCGTCCCTGGCCAATCCCGGATGGCCGGCCCCGGTGCTGATCCTGCTGGCGGTCGCCATGGGCGGCACCATTGCCTCCTATGCTGCCCTGATGCTCTCGATGACGGTTGAAACGGTCGAGCCGCGCCTGTCGGGTGCCGCCATCGGCTATAATGCACTGGCCTGGTCGTTCGGCGGTGCCATCGGTCCGCCCCTGTTTGGCTATGTGCTCGACATCAGCGGCTCATACGGTCCGGCCTGGCTTGCGATTGCGGGTGTGCTGGTCTTCGGTGCCCTGTTCATGGCCGCTGCATTCCGGGAGGAACCTTCGGACTGACCGGATCAACGGTTATCAAAGTCTGAAAGTCAGGCCGATCAGGTCGGAACGCAGCTGCTCATTATCCGCCCTGTCCAGGACCCGGTCAATCTGGTCATGGGTGTCACGCCAGACCGGCACGGCCTGAACCAGAAGGTCGCGCCCTGCATCGGTCAGATGCAGCAGACGGCCCCGCTTGTCTTTCGGGTCCGGCGTGACGGTAAGCAGGCCCCGACGTTCCAGCGGCTTCAGGTTTGCCGTCAGTGTCGTCCGGTCCATCGCCAGCAGCGTGGCGACATCGGTAATCCGGGGCGGCTGGGGACGGTTCAGGGAGACCAGCAGGGAATACTGACCATTCGTCAGATTGAATGGCCGGAGCGCTTCATCAAACCGCCGCCCGACCGCCCGGGCTGCCCGCTGCAGATGCAGGCACAGGCACCGGTCACGTACCTCGTGGGTCACCTCAATCGGCAGATCATCTCTCATAAGGATCATTATATGTTGACATCAACGTAAAATCCAGTACATATCATCACCCAGTGAAACCAGCCGCTATGGCAATGGGGCGGGAGGCCCGGTCAACGTGAGTATCAATCTCTACATCAATCTTCCGGTCGCGGACATCAATCGCACACGGTCTTTCTTCCAGAGTCTGGGTTTTTCCTTCAATGAAACTTTCTCGGATGAGACAGCGATCTGCATGGTCATCAATGACGGCTGTGCGGTGATGATGCTGACGCATGAAAAGTTTTCCGCCTTCACACCGCGACCGATAGGGGACGCAAACCGGGCAAGCGAGGTTTTGTGCGCCCTGGCACTGGAGAATCGGGAGGCGGTTGACCGGATGGTGGCAACGGCGCTGAAGAATGGCGGTGCTGAAGTCCGTGATCCGGAAGATCACGGTTTCATGTATGGCCACGCCTTCGCCGACCCGGACGGTCATATCTGGGAGCCGTTCTGGATGAACCCGGATGCAACGGGAGACAGTCGGTGACCGGCAACGCAAAGGTCCGTACCTGCTTGTGGTTCGACGGGAACGGTCATGAAGCTGCGGCATTCTATGTTTCCCTGTTGCCGGACAGCTTTGTCGAAAGCAGTTTTTCTCCGGCACCGGATGGTCCGCCGCTGGTTGTTGAATTCACCCTGTCCGGCGCACCCTACATGGTGCTGAATGGCGGGCCGATGTTCAGCCATACCCCGGCGGCCTCGATTTCCGTTCTGACCTGCGACCAGCGGGAGACCGATGCTCTCTGGTCGGCGCTGCTCGAAGGTGGCGGAGAAGAAGGCATGTGTGCCTGGCTGATCGACCGTTACGGCCTGTCCTGGCAGGTTATTCCGGAGATCTTGCCGCGTCTGCTGAGCGACGACGACAAGGCCGCCGCCGGACGGGCGCGCGCTGCGATGATGCAGATGAAGAAAATTGACATTGCCGCCCTTGAAGCGGCTTTCCAGGGAACATGAGGAGAAATCAGATGACCTACGTAAACGGGTTTGTGGCTGCTGTGCCGACTGCCAACCGCGATATCTATCGTGAACATTCAGAAGCCGCCGCCGTTGTGTTCAAAGATCACGGCGCGCTGAAACTGGTTGAATGCTGGGGTGACGAGGTGCCCGACGGCGAAGTGACATCCTTCCCGATGGCCGTCAAATGCCAGTCTGACGAGACGGTCTGTTTCTCTTGGGTTGTCTGGCCGTCGAAAGAAGCCAGCAAGGCCGGCTGGGAAAAAATCATGGCCGACCCCCGGATGAGTCCTGAGAACAATCCCATGCCGTTCGATGGCCAGCGGATGATCTATGGCGGTTTCGAGATGATTGTCGATCTGTAGAAGGCAGCCTGTTCGGGGCATTTGAGACGAGGTGTTGCCTGTCCGGCGGTACCTCGTTTCAGAAAATGCCAGAGGGCCGGGAGATTTGATTTCAGCCTTCTTTTAAGTCGAGATCGACAGCACTATCTGTTAGTCTGGTTTTCATTATCCCGTTGCAATAATTGAGGGTATCTGTGGTGATCCCCTTTCGGGCTGCCGGATTTCGCATGGTGCGTAACCCGGGGCCGGTTGTGACCGGTGTTGCGCTTCCCGGGCTCTTTTTACTGTTGGTGTTATTGTCCTCTCGAAAGAATTATATCAGCTATGATCTGCCTGTATTATTCTCCCGAATTTCTGATTGCCCCTGATGGCCGGTGTCATGATGGAATTTGATCCCAGCCGGCTGATTGCAACCTTCATCAGTTTTTTTGCGGTGGTCGATCCGATCGGAACGGTGCCGGTTTTCATCGCCTTCACCGCAACCCTGAACGAAGCCCAGAAACGCCGGGTGGCTGTAAAGGCCACGATCATTGCCGCCCTTGTTCTGTGTTTTTTCGTGCTCGCAGGTGAGGTCATTCTTGACGCGATGCAGATACCGCTGGCGGCGTTCCAGATCTCCGGCGGGATCATTCTGTTCCTGTTTGCGATGACGATGATTTTTGGCGACAGCAAACCGGATGAAGAAATGAAGATCGGGCAGAAAGCGAAGAATGTTGCGGTATATCCGCTGGCCATCCCGTCGATTGCCAGTCCGGGGGCCATGCTGGCGGCGGTTCTGCTGACAGAGAACGACCGCTACAACGTTGTCCAGCAGGCCGTGACAACCGGATTGATGCTGAGCGTGCTGCTGATCACATTTCTGCTGATGATTGTTTCCAGCTATGCGCACCGGCTGATCGGCAATAACGGTGCCAGCGTTATCAGCCGGGTTATGGGGATTATTCTGGCGGCTGTTGCCATGGAAAATTGTCTGGCCGGTATCCGCCAGTACTTCCAGTTCTGAGCCTCCTCCCCCGGCCTGAAGCCGAGGACGGGGCTGCTTTTTTCAGGTCAGATTACCGGGATCTCCGGCGATCAGCCGACCGACAAGATCAGAGAGCTGCGCCACTTCTTCCTCTGACCAGCGGTCGCGAAAGATGGCGGCGGACTGTTTCGTCAGGGTAGCCCGGGTCTCGGAGATCCGCTCCTTGCCGGCCGGGGTCAGCACGACAAAGGCCAGTCGCGCATCCCGGTCATTGGATTCCCGCGCAACCAGACCGGTTTTTTCCATCGGCGCGGCCATGCGGGTGACGGTTGAGGCACTGACATGCAGTCGCTTGGCCAGCTCGACACGCGGCAGCCGGTTAAGAGGGGCCTGCTCAAGCTGCATCAGAAGGAACACTTCTTTCACGGCCAGACCATGAACAGAGGAGAATTCACCCGCCAGGCGCGCTTCAAGCAAAGCGCTGGTTTGCAGCAGGCGAAGGATCGCTGTGAGGTATGTATCAGTCATGGGCCGTATATATGCCGATATATTTCCGAATGCAAGTATGTTGGAATATATACAGCTTGAATCGGTGCTTTGAACGGTCCGGCAAATCAGGCTGTCTCGCCTGTCCTGAGAATTAAGGTGACTCTGAAGTGACGCGCTTTCGCCGTTTCTGCGAAACGACTGTCGCTATATTTCTGATGGGTTGTTCATCGCTTCTCTCTGCGAAGCGATGGTGGGCACGGCTGGGATTGAACCAGCGACCCCTCGCGTGTGAAGCGAGTGCTCTCCCGCTGAGCTACGCGCCCTCTTTTCGGAGGAAGCGGGTGTATATGGTGCGGCCCCTTGGCTGTCAAGCTGGCGCGGTGCTTACAGTTTTGTGAGGGCGTCGTTCAGGCCGGCAAAATCGTCGAACACCAGATCGGCACCGAGATCATCAACCGGCACACTGGTATAGCCATGGCGATAGGCGGCGACCGGAATGCCGGCGGCGCGGGCGGCACCGACATCGGCCGGGGAATCCCCGATCATGACGGCGTCCTCAGTTGTGATCTCCATCTGTCTGAGGGCCAGGCGGACAGGAGCGGGGTCGGGTTTTTTGGCGGACGCACTGTCGCCGCCGACAAGGGCCGTCAGCAGCGGTGTGAAGCCGTTGGCGTCCAGAATTACCTTGCTCGGGACCACCGGCTTGTTGGTCACGACGGCCAGTCTGACCCCGCGGGCCTGCTGGTCAGTGCAGAATTCGATGGTATTCGGATTGGGGCGGGTGCGCACCGTGGAGTTGGCGGTGTAGTCGGCCATGAAGGCGGCCAGCAGTTCGTCGTACTTGTCCTGGTCGGGGATACCACCGGTTGCGGCAAGGCCCCGTTCCAGGAGTTTGGCCAGTCCGTCGCCGATCATCGAGCGGACTTCCGCCTCGCTGAGCGGGCGTCGGTCAATCGAGCGGAGTATCCGGTTCAGGGAGTCGCCGAGGTCGGGTGCGGTCTCCAGCAGGGTGCCGTCGAGATCGAGAAGAATGGCCTTGAAACGATGCGGTCGCATATCTGACATATTCCGAAACAAACTTTGATTTTGCCGCGAGGCGGTGCGCGTGGCATTTTCCGCTGCGTCGCAGGTTGCGGCAACCCTGTTCAACAATTCCCCCAGAGGTCATGGCAGCTACAGATATCGCCGTCATCGTGCTGGCCGCCGGTCACGGCACCCGCATGAAGTCCCGCAAGCCGAAAGTCCTGCATTCGATTGCCGGTCGTCCGATGCTGCAACATGTCATCGCAACGGCAGAAGCGCTGGACCCCAGCGACATCGTGGTCGTTGTCGGCCCGGATATGTGGGAGGTCGAGGTCGCCTGCGAACCCCACAAGACGGTTGAGCAGTCCGAGCGGCTGGGGACCGGTCATGCCGCACTGCAGGCAAAACGCAAGCTGGGCGGATTTGACGGTGATGTGCTGATCATGTTCGGCGACTCGCCGCTGATTTCACCGGAAACCTTGCAGGAGATGGTTGAGTTGCGCCGCAGCGCGGAAAGTCCGGTGGTGGTTGTTCTGGGTTTCCGTCCGGAAGATCCCGGCCCCTATGGTCGCCTGATTCTGGACGAGGATGGTGGTCTGGAACGCATTGTCGAGGCGAAGGATGCGACCCCGGAAGAACTGATGACGGATCTCTGCAATTCCGGCGTGATGTGTGTCGAGGGCTCTGTCCTGTTCGATATGCTTGGCGCCATCGGCAAGGATAACGCACAGGGTGAATATTATCTCACCGATATCGTTCAGATCGCCCGCGAGGCCGGTGGTGACTGTGCGGTGGTTGAAGGTGACGAGGAAGAAATGCTGGGCGTCAATAACCGGGTGCATCTGGCGCAGGCCGAAGCTGCGGTTCAGTACCGCATGCGGATTGCCGCGATGGAAGCGGGTGCCACCCTGCAGGACCCGGACAGTGTGCATTTCAGCTGGGACACAAAACTGGGCCGCGATGTGACGGTCGGACCGCATGTGGTTTTCGGTCCGGGTGTACGTGTACGGCATAATGCTGAAATCCGCGCCTTCTCACATCTTGAAGGGGTTACCGTTGATGAATGGGCCCAGGTCGGGCCGTTCGCCCGGCTGCGTCCGGGGGCAAAGATCGGCAAGGCGGCGCGGGTCGGTAATTTTGTCGAGGTCAAGAATGCCGTGGTTGAGGAGGGGGCGAAGATCAATCACCTCTCCTATATCGGCGATGCCCGGGTTGGCGAGGGCGCGAATATCGGTGCCGGGACCATCACCTGCAATTATGACGGCTACCTGAAATCCCGTACGGATATAGGTGCCGGAGCCTTCATCGGCTCCAACACCGCGCTGGTTGCCCCGGTCAGTATTGGCGCAGGCGCCATCATCGGCGCGGGCAGCACGATCACCAAGGATGTCGAGGCGGATGCCATTGCGGTGGAACGTGCGCCGCAGAAATCGCTGGCCGGTGCCGCACTGAAATTCCGTGACCGGAAGTCGGCAGAGAAAGCCGCGCAGATTGCGGCCCGGAACAAGCAGGAAGGTTTCTGATCATGTGCGGGATCGTTGGCATTCTGGGCAAGAAAGATGTGGCCCCCCTGCTGGTGGATGGTCTGCGGCGGCTTGAATATCGCGGCTATGACTCCGCCGGTATTGCGACCCTGGTCAATGGCCATATCGATCGTCGCCGGGCCGAGGGGAAGCTGAAAAATCTCGCCGAACTGGTGGAACGCAATCCGCTGAAGGGGACGGTCGGCATCGGTCATACCCGCTGGGCGACCCATGGCGTGCCGAACGAAATCAACGCCCATCCCCATGCGACGGACCGGGTTGCTGTCGTGCATAACGGCATCATCGAGAACTTTCAGGAACTGCGGGCAGAACTTTCCGCCGCCGGTATCCGGTTCGAGACTGATACGGATACGGAAACCGTTGCTCAGCTCCTGACCCATTATATGAACAAGGATGGTGATGATCCTGTACGTGCGACATCGCGTACGCTTCGCAAGCTGGAGGGGGCGTTTGCGCTGGGGATCATCTTTACCGGTGAACATGACCTGATGATCGGCGCGCGTCGCGGCAGCCCGCTGGCCGTCGGTTATGGCGATGGCGAGATGTATCTCGGCTCTGATGCGCTGGCGCTGGCACCGCTGACCCAGCAGATCAGCTATCTGGAAGAAGGCGACTGGGTGGTCCTGCGCGCCGGGGCGGCATCGGTTTTTGACGAAAACGACCAGCCGGTTGAACGCAAGATCCAGCTGACGGCGATGTCCGGTGCGATGATCGGCAAGGGTAATTTCCATCACTATATGCAGAAGGAAATCTATGAGCAGCCGCAGGTTATCGGCGACACGCTGCACAGCTATCTGAACCCGGTTGAACGCACGATCTCGCTGCCGGACCTCGGGGTTGATTTTGCGACAGTTCCGAAAATCACCCTGCTGGCCTGCGGCACCTCCTTCTATGCCGCGCAGGTGGCGAAATACTGGTTCGAGCAGATTGCCCGGATTCCGACGGAGGTCGATATCGCCTCCGAATTCCGTTATCGGGAAGCACCGATGCCGACCGGTGGGGTGACGATCTGCATTTCCCAGTCCGGCGAGACGGTGGATACGCTGGCCGCACTGCGCTATGCGAAGCAGGAAGGGCAGCGGCTGATCGCTCTGGTCAATCAGCCGGAGAGCGCGATTGCCCGCGAAAGCGATGCGATTCTGCAAACCCTTGCCGGGCCGGAAATCGGCGTTGCCTCCACCAAGGCTTTCACCACCCAGCTGACCGTTCTGGCCTGCCTGGCGATAGTCGCGGCAAAGGCACGGGGTGAGATCGACCATCAGCGGGAAGCTGAAATGGCGACCGCGCTGACGGAAGTACCGGCGCTGGTCACCGAGGTTCTGAAACATGACGATGCGATAAAGGAGCTGGCACGCAGCATCATGGATGCCCGCGATGTGCTCTATCTCGGGCGCGGCACCTCCTTTCCGATTGCGATGGAAGGGGCACTCAAGCTCAAGGAAGTCTCCTACATTCATGCCGAAGGCTATGCCGCCGGTGAAATGAAGCATGGTCCGATTGCACTGATCGACGAGGCGGTGCCGGTAATTGCCATCGCACCGGGCGACCGCTGGTTTGGCAAGACCGTCTCGAACCTGCAGGAAGCCGCAGCCCGTGGTGGCCGTGTAATTTTCCTCACCGATGCCGCCGGTGCCGAAAAAGTGGCGGATATGTCGCGTGCCACGCTGATCCTGCCGCACGCTGACCCCTTCGTCCTGCCGATCCTCTATTCGATCCCGGTGCAGCTGCTGGCCTATCATGTTGCCGTGCTGAAAGGCACCGATGTGGACCAGCCGCGCAATCTGGCAAAATCCGTGACGGTGGAGTAACCGCACGGGCCGGATGCTTTTATTGCGTCCGTGACAATACGCCGCTTTTCCCGGGGACAACGCTGGTACAGTTTGTCACCGTCGGCTGTTCATTGACGCATGGCCGAGATGACGGAGGCTGCCCCGGATGTCTGACGCACTCATTCCCCTGATTGTTTTTGTCTCGCTGATGGTTGGCACGCCCGGCCCGGCGAATCTGCTGATCATGACCGGTGGCGCGACCTATGGTGTGCGGGCCTGCATGCCGTTCAATCTCGGGCTGATCGGCGGCAAGGTCATGCTCAACATCGCGGTTGGTCTGGGGCTGGGTGTGCTGATAACCCGCTATCCGCTGTTGCAGACCGCGCTGAAGTTCATCTCCGGCGGCTATATGATCTGGCTGGCCATGCAGTCATGGAACTCGGTGGCTCAAGTGGAAGCAGCCCGCTCTGCCTACAGCTTCCGCAAAGGTCTGATCGTCCATCCGCTGAACCCGAAAGCCTGGGTGATGACATTGCTGGCCTGGTCGGATTTTGCTCCGGCCTTTGGGGATTTGCCGACACAGATGCTTGTCATCGTCACCTGTTTCGCGGTGGCGCAGGCAGTGTTTCATACCGGCTGGTGCATCGCCGGCGGCTTGCTGGGCCGTGCCTTTAACGGGTCCCTCATTCTGTCGCGCACTCTGATCGTGGTGACCGTTGCGGTGGTGGTCGGTGTGCTGTTGTCCTGACCCGGGTGATATCTCAGCAGCCCATCGCGTCGGCGATATCTTCCATGCTGTCGCCGATCACATCCCAGTCGCCGGTTGCCTTGAAATCGCGAACCTGCAGCGGGCCGTATTCGGTCGGACGGTTGATATAGCCGGTGCGCAGGCCGTGGCTGGCGGCGGATTCGAGGTCGTAATTATGGGCGGCCACCATCATCACCTCGCCCGGTTCCATGCCCAGCAGTTCAACCGCGCCGAGATAGGTCTCCGGATCCGGTTTGTAATGCCTGAAAATGTCGCTGGCGAAAATGCAGTCCCAGGGCAGCCCGGCGCGTTTTGCCATATTGGCCAGCAGGGTGACATTGCCGTTCGACAGCGGTGCCAGCAGATAGCGTTTTGCGAGACGGCGCAGGCCGGGCACTGAATCAGGCCAGGGGTCGAGCCGGTGCCAGACACGGCACAGCCAGTCACGATCCTCCTCCGACAGGTTTTCCAGCCCGAATTCGGGGATCAGTTCTTCCAGCCTTTGCCGGTGCAGTTTGTCGAGCGGCGTCCATTCCTGTTCACCGCGCCGCACCCGGTCCATGGCCGGGGCATATCCGGCCCGCCACTGGTCGGCCAGCCCGGTCCAGTCGATGCCGGGCAGATTACGGTCCCGGCTGAATGTCTCACCCTGCCGGATGATTGAACTGCGCCAGTCGACAACCGTGCCGAACGTATCGAAAATCAACGCCTTAACTTCGGGATGCGCCACCGGAAATCCTCCAGACCTGTTTCAGGAAAGGTAGGCTGACATCACAGATGGTGCAATCCGGCGGTTGGGGAGACGGGATCAGGTTGCAAGGCACCCGTCCTGCTTTCACAGTGCGGCATGACAGTCCATTTCATAGGTGGTGCACCCCGCACCGGCATCTCGTTGCTGAACGCGATCCTGTGCAGTGATCCGGCGGTGCATCCGATGATGCCGGAGGCCAGCTATCTGCAATATCTGATGCGGGCCTATCGTTACGGGCGGGAGGCCTTTGAGACCGAAACAAAGGAGTATTTCGCCTATCCCGAGGGATTACGGGCGTTTACGGCTTCCCAGCTGGATGCCCTGTGTGATGCGCTGAAACTCCGGTTTCCGGCATGCCGCCATCAGGTGTTCCGCAGCCCCCGGCTGACCCCGGTACTGGCCGACCTGCTGACCGTTCTGCCCGACGCCCGTGCCGTGGTGATGGTCCGTGATCCGCGGGATGTGGTGGCCTCGCTGTTCTGCCTCCATGACCGGCAGATCAGCGCGGGTCAGGTAAGCTGGCTGACCCGCGCTGGCCGGTCGGCTGACTATCTCGCGAAAGCCTGGAACGGGTTTTATGCCCCGGTCTCCAACCTGGCGGACAAGTCACTCTACAAACGTATTCTCACCGTGCGGTACGAGGATCTGGTGCAGTTGCCGGGTGAGAACATCGACCGCATTGCCAGCTACAGCGGGCTGGACCTGTCAGGCTTCACCGGCGAAGGCGACTGGCGCTCGGAAGTGGTTGAAGCGTCAGCGGATGATACCCGGCCCGGCCCGGATGATTTATGGGGCAGGCCGGTATCTGACCAGCGTGTCGGGGCCTTTCACAAGGTCTTGAGCCCGGCAGAAACCAACGCTGTTCAGGAAATCTGCAGTGCCTATATGGCGGGGTTCGGGTATCAGCCTGTTTGAAACAGCGGCGACCTGACGTATTTAAGGGGGGTGCTGCAATCCTGCGGCTGATCTGCGGAGACTGAAGATGGCTGACTATGACTATGATCTGTTTGTAATCGGGGCAGGGTCCGGCGGTGTCCGGGCAAGCCGCATATCAGCCAGCTATGGCGCAAAGGTTGCCGTGGCCGAGGAACGGTTTCTGGGCGGTACCTGCGTCAATGTCGGCTGCGTCCCGAAGAAGCTGCTGGTCTATGCTTCGCACTATGCCGAACATTTTGAGGATTCAGAAGGTTTTGGCTGGAGCCTCTCCGGTCAGAAATTCGACTGGACGAAACTGATCGACCGCAAGAATGCCGAAATCAGCCGCCTTAACGGTATCTACCGTCGCCTGCTGGCCAATGCGGGGGTTGATCTGATCGAGGCGAGGGCGACGATTGTTGATCCGCATACGGTGGAGGTGGATGGCCGCAGGATCACGGCGAAATATATTCTGGTCGGTGTCGGGGGCTGGCCCTATGTGCCGGATATTCCCGGCCGCGAACATGTCATCACCTCGAATGAAGCCTTCTACCTGCCGGAACTGCCGAAGCGGATTACCGTTGTCGGTGGCGGCTATATCGCTGTGGAATTTGCCGGCATCTTCAACGGCATGGGCGCAGATGTTAAGCAGCTCTATCGCGGTCCGCTGTTCCTGCGCGGCTTTGACGCCGATATCCGGGGCACCCTGCTGGAAGAGATGCGAAAGAAGGGCGTTGATCTGAAGATGAACGCGGATATCGCCGAGGTCATCAGGAATGATGACGATTATACCGTGGTGCTGCGTGACGGTGAGACATTCGAGACGGATCTGGTGATGTATGCAACCGGACGTTCGCCGAATACGAAAAACCTCGGGCTGGAAGAAGCCGGGGTCGACCTGGCAGAAAACGGCAGCATCATCGTGGATGACTATTTCCGGACCAGTGTGCCGTCGATCTATGCCCTGGGTGATGTGATCGACCGGGTGCCGCTGACACCGGTTGCGATTGGCGAGGGGATGGTCATTGCGTCGAATCTGTTCCGGGGAACGAAGCTGGTGATGAACTATGACACCATCCCGACGGCGGTCTTCAGCCAGCCGAATGTCGGTACGGTCGGACTGACCGAGGAAAAGGCCCGCGAGCAGTTTGGCGAGATTGATGTCTATGCCACATCTTTCCGGCATATGAAGCATACGCTGTCTGGCCGCGACGAGAAGACGTTCATGAAACTGATCGTCAATCCTGCAGACGACCGGGTACTGGGCGCACATATGGTTGGTGATGAAGCCGGCGAGATCATGCAGGGCCTGGGTGTCGCCCTGAAAGCCGGTGCGACAAAGGCAGATTTCGATGCGACCGTGGGCATTCATCCGACGGCAGCTGAGGAATTCGTCACCATGCGCGAAAAACGCCCGAAGCCGGAAGAACAGAAAGCCGCTAAGTAAAATACCAGCTGTTTCATACCGGTGCATGGCGCTGTAACCGGCGTCGGAATAACCGGATTTCCTTGCGGTGCCGGATGGCAGGAAAGCCCATCTGTTGTGGCTTTGACCGGCCATTCACGCTTTCCTGTGGATAACCTTCGGGAAACGGCGTATATCCGGAGCCCTTTTTTGATAATTGCATCTGATGGAGAGTGTTATGGCCACGAACTGGACCCCGGCAAGCTGGAGGGAAAAACCCATCCTGCAGGTGCCGGCATATCCGGCAGAGGCCGACCTGCACGCCGTTGAGAATGATCTGCGCAAGCTGCCGCCACTGGTTTTTGCCGGTGAGGCCCGCCGCCTGAAAAAAAGCCTGGCGAAGGTTGCCAATGGCGAGGCTTTCCTGCTGCAGGGCGGGGATTGTGCCGAGAGCTTTGCCGAATTTGATACCAATGCCATTCGTGACACCTTCAAGGTGCTGCTGCAGATGGCTGTGGTCCTGACCTTCGGTGCGTCCTGCCCGGTGGTGAAGGTTGGTCGCATGGCCGGCCAGTTTGCCAAGCCACGGTCATCGGATATCGAAAAGCAGGGTGATGTGACGCTGCCGAGCTATCGCGGCGATATCATCAACGGCATCGACTTCACGGAAGAAGCCCGGATACCCGACCCGCAGCGGATGCTGCGGGCATACAATCAGTCATCGGCAACGCTGAACCTGCTGCGCGCCTTTGCGCAGGGTGGATTTGCCGATCTGCATCAGGTTCACGGCTGGAACCTCGATTTCGTCAAGGACAGCCCGCAGAGTGAACGCTACAACCAGATCGCTGACCGGCTGGACGAGACCCTGAACTTCATGACCGCCTGTGGCGTGACGGCAGAAAACGTGCCGCAGCTGCGGGAGACCGATTTCTACACCTCGCATGAGGCGCTGCTGCCCTGGTACGAGGAAGCCCTGACCCGCAAGGACAGCCTGACCGGTGACTGGTATGACTGTTCGGCCCACTTCCTGTGGATCGGCGACCGCACCCGCCAGCCGGATCATGCGCATGTGGAATTCCTGCGCGGCGTGAAGAACCCGATCGGGATGAAGGTTGGCCCGACGACGGATCCGGATGACCTGATCCGCAATATCGACATTCTGAACCCGGCGAACGAGGCGGGCCGCCTCACCCTGATCACCCGCTTCGGTGCCGAGAAGGTGGAGCAGGGGCTGCCGCCGCTGATCCGCCGGGTGCGCGATGAGGGGCGTTCCGTTGTCTGGTCCTGTGACCCGATGCACGGCAACACGATTTCTGCCGAGTCCGGCTACAAGACCCGTCCGGTCAACCAGATCCTGTCGGAGGTAAAGAGCGTCTTTGCAGTTCACCGTGCCGAAGGCACGCATGCCGGCGGCATTCATTTCGAGATGACCGGCAAGGATGTGACGGAATGCCTCGGCGGGGCACAGGAAATCACCTCGGCTGACCTGTCGAGCCGCTATCACACTCATTGTGATCCGCGACTGAATGCCAGTCAGTCACTGGAACTGGCCTTCCTGATTGCCGAAGAGCTGAAGACTCATCGTGACCTTGATGCGGCGAAAGTTGCTCTGGCAGGGTAATAGTCCGTCCCATGACCCTTGATCCAAAGCAGGCAGGCAGCCACCGGCCGCTGGAAGCAGACGTCCCGAGGCTGACCGACAAATATTTCAGCCGCACGCGGGATGCCGTAGCGAAGTTCGGTGATGTCTCGGCGACCTATGCCATCTTCATGCGCCGCCCGGTGATTTTCACCCCCCGGCTGGCCGTCGGCTGGCTGGAGGAAATGTCGAAGGCGCGGGGTGCTGCCTTCGATATCAAGCAGAACTATCAGGAAGGTGACTGGGTCGGTGCGGGCGAACCGCTGCTGTATCTGACGGGATCACTGCACAGCCTGGTCGATCTGGAGACGATCCTGCTGCAGAAGCTGGGGGCAACCTGCATCGCCGCCTACAACGCCTACCAGATGTGTGCGGATATGCCGAATGCGGCCTTTCTGGCGATGGATGCCCGCCATTGTGCCGGTCAGGATATGGCCGACATGATGGCCTATGCGGCGTCTGTCGGCTCGAAAGTAGCGCGGGAAAAGCATGGCGCGAAGGGTTTCGTCGGTAACGCGACGGATGCGACCGCACATTATTTCGGTAATCCGGAAGGGCTCGGCACCATGCCGCATGCCTTCATCGGCTATGCCGGTTCCACCCTGCGGGCTGCGGAAATGTTTGTCGAAACCTTCCCCGGCAAGGATCTCACCGTTCTGGTTGATTATTTCGGGCATGAGGTCCGTGACGCGCTGGCAGTCTGCAACCGCTTCCCGGAACTGGCAGCGGCGGGCAAGATCGGGGTACGGCTGGATACACATGGCAGCCGGTTTGTTGAAGGCCTCGACCCGCAGCGCTCCTACGCGGTGCTGGACCAGTCGGTGCCGGATGCAATTCGCCGCTACCGGTCCGAGGAGGAACTGCGCTTTCTGGTCGGCACCGGGGTCTCTGCCGCAGCAATATTCTACATGCGGAAATGCCTGGATGACGCCGGTTTCGACAAGGTGAAGGTGGTTGCCTCGTCCGGGTTCAATGCGGCGAAGTGCCGCGTGATGGGTGAGGTAAAGGCCCCGATCGATGTGGTCGGCACCGGCTCCTACCTGCCGGACCGCTGGTCAGAGACCTACGCCACAGCGGATATCATTGCCTATAACGGCGATTATCGTGTGAAGGTCGGCCGCGAGTTCCTGCTGCCGGAAGACGCCAAGAACTCCGCCGCCGACTGACGGTTTCCTGCGGCCTTTTCCCTCTGCATACTCTGCAACCCCTTGCCCCATCCTGAACCCGTTTCAGGACTGTATCCCGGCTTATCTTCACATGTCATCCCGCCGTAAGGCGGGACCCGGCCGTGATAATATGCCTGTCCGCGGCTGGGTCCCGGACCAGGGTCCGGGATGACATGGTGAGGAGGCTTGTTGAGAGAGATCCGGAACCCGTTTCAGCAACTGTGTTGTTGATGGATGGTGCCGGCTTGTGTGTCAGCCCTTCTTGCCGGCCAGCCTGATCAGGAAGATGATCAGCCAGATCGGGATGACGACGGCAGCGCCGATCAGCAGGTACTGGAACGCCCAGTGCAGGGAATCCACGGCGAAGCGGAAGCTGTTTTGCAGGGCCCCGGCAAGAAAGTCGAAAACATTGTCCGGCTGTACACCGAACAGGTTCATGGCCAGCCCGACCAGCACCGAAATGATGGCGAGTTTTATGACCGTGCCGAGAATGGGGCCCATTTTCAAAGGCTGGCTCAGAGCCGGCCGCTGTTGCGGGCGTCGTCGATCTTCTTGTCGGTATTGTACTGGCTGAGCGCATAGACCGACCAGATTGCAGCCGGAATCCAGCCGATCAGGGTCAGTTGCAGAATCAGGCAGATAATGCCGGAAATCGGTTTGCCGATGGTGAAGAACTGCAGCCAGGGCAGCAGAATAGCGAGAATCAGGCGGATCATCAGACACCTCAAGGGGATGGCGAATCAGTTCAGCAGTTTTGCCCGGAATGGCGTGGCTGTAAATGCCCGGCTCAACCCTCGCCGGGTTGCCAGTCCGGTGCGATCATCCGGCGTTTGCCGTCCTCTGTCATCGGGACATCCGGTGTATCGAGATCAAGGCGGTCCCAGAGCTTGCAGGTCACCTGCTTGTGCTTCTGGTCGAGGCCCTCGCAATAGTTGGTATATTCGCAGACCCGGACGTCGCGCCCCAGCCCGAGGCGCATCTTCAGAAACCAGTCGGGATCTGCAAGGGTCTGGCGGGCGGAACCGATGATATCGGCCTTGCCACTGGTCAGCAGTTCCTCGGCCTGTTCGAACCCGTGCATGCCGCCGGCGACGACGATGGGAATATCGCTGCCGGTTTTGCGCACGGCATCACGGACCAGTGCTGTTGCCTCGACGTTACGCCCGAAGGGACCGTGTTCGTCGGAAAAATAGGATGGCATGCATTCATAGCCGGACGGGCCGGTATAGGGATAGGCGGCCTGTCCGATACCCGGCTGTTTGGCATCATCAAATTTGCCGCCGCGTGACAGTGACAGGAAATCCATGCCGGCGCGGGCGAATTCCGCCCCGAACCAGGCTGCGTCTTCCGGGCTGTTGCCGCCGTCAATGGCTTCGTCTGCGAGATAGCGGCAGCCGGCCGGATAGTCATCGCCAACGGCCTTGCGGACCGCGGCAAAGACCTCCAGCGGCAGGCGTACACGCTGTTCACGCGGCCCGCCATAGCCATCCGCCCGGTCGTTCTTTGCCGACAGGAAGGAGGCCATGGTGTAGGCATGGGCATAATGCAGTTCGACCCCGTCGAATCCTGCCTGCTGTGCCCGTACAGCGGCGGCAGCGAAAAGCTCCGGCAGCACGTCGGGAAGGTTCGCAATATGCGGCAGATGGGTGTCAGTGACCCGTTCCCGGTCGCCCATACGCAGCGAATCAAGTTCGCGATCCGTCAGAACCTTATCAAGCTCCGCATCGGACAGGGTTTTGAGCTGCTCGCGTATTTCCGCGTCGGTCCGGTCTGCTGCCTGCAGGGCGCTGCGGTGCCGGTCGGTGATGACCAGAAACCGGTCAAAGAACTTTACCGGGTCGGGACGGCGCCGGATCGACAGGAAGTCGATCAGCTGAATCAGCAGCCTGGTCTCGCCATGGCTTTCTTCCCTGACCCGCTCAACCAGTTTCCGCAGTCCGGGGATGAAGCGGTCGTCACCGATGCGCAGCAACGGGCCGCTGGGAATATCGCGAATGCCGGTCGCCTCGACCACAATCGCACCGGGGCGTCCGCGGGCGAAACGGCCATACCAGTCCAGCACATCGTCGGAGACAAATCCGTCCCCGGTTGCCCGCCAGGGAACCATTGCCGGCACCCAGGTGCGGGTGGCAAGTTCAGTCCGTCCGACAGCGACAGGCGAAAACAGCTTCGCGGCGGAAGCTTCCTCGGCGGTTGGCCAGCGCCCGGGGGCCGGCTCGAACCGGATGCGTTCTGGTGGTCTCCACATAAAACTATTTTAAGCTTAAAATATCTCTGCTGCAAGGGTCTCTTTCCGCGATCCGGAATCCGCTTTCCATTCCGCTAGGCTTTTCCGGACGCAGACGGCACACTCTCGGTAACGGACCGGAAGGTGCCAATTCACTCGGGAGAGAAAACAGAATGGATGAGAAGAACCAGCGTGTTACCGGGCAGGAGGCGCTTGCCTTCCATGCCGACGGTCGCCCCGGAAAACTGGAGATCACGCCGACAAAACCACTGGTTACAGCCCGTGATCTGTCGATGGCCTATTCTCCGGGCGTTGCGGTTCCCTGTCTTGAAATCCAGAAAGACCCGACGCTTGCCTATGACTATACGGCGAAGGGAAATCTGGTTGCCGTGGTCTCTAACGGTACCGCCGTTCTGGGCCTTGGTAACCTGGGGGCGCTGGCCTCCAAACCGGTGATGGAAGGCAAGGCGGTGCTGTTCAAGCGCTTCGCCGATGTCGACGGTATGGATCTCTGTGTTGACACCGATGATGTCGACAAGCTGGTCGAATGTGTCCGCTATCTCGGTCCGAGCTTTGGTGGCATCAATCTTGAAGATATCCGGGCGCCTGATTGCTTCATCATCGAACAGCGCCTGCGCGAACTCATGGATATTCCGATTTTCCATGACGACCAGCATGGCACCGCCATCATCACGGCGGCGGGCATGCTGAATGCCCTGCATCTGACGGGCCGCGACATTTCCGAAGCGACGATGGTCTGCAATGGTGCGGGCTCCGCCGGGATTGCCTGTATCGAGTTGCTGAAGGCAATGGGCATGAAGCACGAGAACGTGCTTCTGTGCGACACGCGCGGGGTGATCTATCAGGGTCGCCAGGACGGCATGAACCAGTGGAAATCGGCCCATGCGGTCAAGACATCAAAACGGTCGCTGGCCGAGGCTATGGAAGGTGCGGATATTTTCCTGGGTCTTTCGGTCAAGGGTGCGGTTGATCAGGATATGATCAAGTCGATGGGCGACAGGCCGATCATCTTTGCCTGTGCCAATCCGGATCCGGAGATCACTCCGGAAGAAGTCAGAGAAGCACGGTCCGATGCGATCACGGCGACCGGCCGTTCCGATTATCCGAACCAGGTCAATAATGTGCTGGGCTTCCCCTATATTTTCCGGGGCGCCCTGGATGTCCGCGCCTCAACCATCAACGAGCCGATGAAGATTGCGGCGGCACGGGCGCTGGCTGAACTTGCCCGTGAAGATGTGCCGGACGAAGTGGATGCGGCCTACTCTGGCCGTCGTCTGCGGTACGGTCCGGAATACATCATTCCGGTGCCGTTTGACCCCCGGCTGATCGAATATGTTCCGGCAGCGGTTGCCAAGGCGGCAATGGAGTCCGGTGTCGCCCAGAAGCCGATTCTGGATATGGACGCCTATCGTGCGCAGCTGCGCTCGCGCCTCGACCCGACCTCGGCCAGCATGCAGTTCATCTTTGACAGTGTCAGCGCCGATCCGCGGAAAGTGGTCTTTGCGGAAGGTGAGGAAGAGAAGATGATCCGCGCGGCAATCGCCTATCAGGGCGCCGGTTACGGTCAGGCGGTGCTGGTCGGACGCGAGGAAGTGGTGAAGGGGACAGCGAAGGAATCCGGTCTCGGAAATCTTGACGGTATCGAGATCCACAATGCCCGGAAGTCCTATGCCAATGCGCAATATACCGACTTCCTCTATGAACGGATGCAGCGGCGCGGCCTGCTGCGCCGGGACTGCCAGCGGCTGGTCAATCAGGACCGTAACGTCTTTGCGGCCTGCATGGTGGCGCTGGGGGATGCGGATGCCATGGTCACCGGCACGACCCGGAACTATTACACGGCACTGGAAGACATCACCCGGGTGATTGATCCGGAGCCCGGCCACAACCTGCTCGGCGTCTCCCTGCTGATCGGCGGCGGGCGGACGGTGTTTATCTCGGATGTGACGATCAATGCCCTGCCGGATGCCGAGGATCTGGCAGATATCACCATCCAGACAGCCGAGAAGGCCCGGCAGATGGGGCATACCCCGCGGGTGGCGCTGCTGTCATTCTCGAACTTCGGCCTGCCGATGCATGAGAAGTCGGACCATGTGCGAGAGGCCGTCAAAATCCTTGAACAACGGAAGGTCGACTTCGAGTTCGACGGCGAGATGGCGGCGGATGTCGCGCTCGATCCGCAGTTGATGGAACTCTATCCGTTCTGCCGTCTGTCCGGACCGGCCAATGTGCTGATCATGCCGGCCCTGCACAGTGCCAACATCACCTCGAAGCTGCTCAGCAAGCTGGGCCGGGGCAAGGTGCTGGGTCCGCTGCTGACCGGCCTGTCGAAACCGGCCCAGATCGTGCCGATGGAAGCCAGTGCCAACGACATCCTGCAATACGCCGTGCTTGCGGCGCACGAAGCGGTTTAGCCGGAAGTGCCGGCCTCACCCTTCGCGAGGAGCATTTCGCGGAGGGTGAGGTCGCCGGTGCGAAAACCGGCCTCCGCATAGGCCAGGAAGAGTTCCCAGCTGCGTTTGAAGTCGTTGTCAAAGCCGAGCATCATGATCTCCGGCCACATGGTCTGGAACCGGCGCTGCCAGATTTTCAGGGTCGGAACATAGGTCCCGCCAATATCGGCATAGCCCGCCTCGGTCAGACCGGCAGTCCGGATAACCTCGTCGAGGGTGGCGTAGGATGGCAGCAATGCACCGGGAAAGATATATTCCCTGACCGGATCAATGCTGGTGCGATAGCTGTCGAACAAGTCGTCGCGGATGGTTGTGGTCTCGACATAGGCCAGCCCGTCATCCGCCAGATGACCGGCGATGGCGGCAAAGAAATTCGGCCAGTCGGCCTCGGTCATCATACCGAAGGGCTCGACTGCGATGATCCGGTCATAAGTGCCGGTGACGGCACTGAAATCCTCCAGCCGGAAATCAACCCGGTTGTCCTGGCGGTGGCCATGGGCGCGCTTTCGGCAGGTTTCCAGCTGGCTTTCTGACAGGGTCAGGGCGGTAACCTCGCAGCCATAGTCACGGGCCGCGAGCACCGACAGGCTGCCCCAGCCACAATTGATTTCCAGCAGCTTCATGCCTTGCTTCAGGCCCATCTGGGTGCAGATTCTGTTCAGCTTGGCTTTCTGTGCGGCGGCCAGATCGTTCCCAAGGCCATAGGTGGCCGCGGAATAGACCATTTCCGGGTCGAGCCAGCATTCAAAGAACCGGTTCGGCAGCTCGTAATGACCGGCGAACCGTCTTGCCCGACCCCTGGTGCCGCCGGGATGCAGTTTTTGTCGCAACCGCTTGCCCACCCGGTACAGCGTTCCACCCTGCATGAGTGGACCGAAGGCGCTACGGTTACGCGCCATCAGTTCCAGCAGGGCAACAAGGTCCGGACTGTCCCAGTCATAAGACATGTAGGCATCTGCGGCACCGACCCGCCCGCGGCTGAAGATATGATCCGCAGCATCCGTATCCTTGATGATCAGTGAGGCTTCCGGTCCCTTGTTCTTTCCGCGGCAGGTGACCAGCCGGCCGCTGGGCAGAACGATTTCCAGAAGCCCGGTCTCGATCTTCTCCAGAACCGCGATCATCCGGCGCAGGTTACGCGAGCTGCGTTTGACACGGACAGGTTTGACACCTGTTGTCACGCCGGTTGTCGAGGGCCTCTCAACGCGGCTGTCGGTCATCGGAGACACCCCCGGGCGCGAAGGCAGGCTGGAAACCGGCTGTAATCAATGCAGGACTGTCCACCCGGAACTGACTGTCGGGCAGGTCGCATAAACATGAGATTGCCGTGAAAGGTGACGGGGTAATGCGTCATCGGCGGTATTTATCCTGATCGTGCGTCAACAACGTCCCATTTGCGTACAACCCCATCCCCCCGCTACTGGATTGTGATCGCTGCGAATCGGCACAAATTCTTATAGCTGTTTATCAGGAAAATTCATAGTCGGGAGTTGGTCAGTCCTTCTTCAGGCTTTTGAAAGCCTCCAGCGCTTTTTCCCGGGCGATCTTGTGGTCAACAACCGGCGCGGGATATTTCAGCCTGGCTTTTTGCCGCAGATCATCCGGCGCTTCCCAGGGTTTATGCAGGTACTTGTCCGGCAGGTCCGCGATCTCCGGGACCCATTTCCGGACATAGGTTCCGTCCGCATCAAATTTCTCGCCCTGCAGGATCGGATTGAAGATCCGAAAGAACGGTGCGGCATCGGCACCGCAGCCGGCAACCCATTGCCAGCTGGCCGAATTATTGGCCAGATCGGCATCGACCAGCGTGTCCCAGAACCACTTTTCCCCTTCCTGCCAGGGGATCAGCAAATGCTTGATCAGGAAGGAAGCCGTTACCATCCGGACCCGGTTATGCATCCAGCCGGTTGTCCAGAGTTCGCGCATCCCGGCGTCGACGATGGGATATCCGGTCTGCCCGGTCTGCCACGCTTTCAGTTTTTCCGTATAATTTTCAGTCCACGGAAAATCCCGGAATTCCGGTTTCAGGGGCTCGGTGGGCAGGGTCGGTGTGCGCGACAGCAGATGGCAGGAAAATTCCCGCCAGACCAGTTCGCGCAGGAATGCCTCGCCATTGGTCGCAACCGGGCCGCCATCGCTCCGGTCGATCCGGAACTTCGTCACATGCCAGACCTGCCGGGAGCTGATCTCCCCGAAATGCAGATGCGGCGACAGGCGCGATGTCAGCTGCTTGCCCGGGATATCACGGCCTTTCCTGTAACTCCGGACGGTGCTGTCGAGGAAGTCGTCGAGTGCCTTTCCGGCAGCAGCTTCGCCGGGTGTCCAGGCATCGCGCAACCCGCCCGCCCAGTCCGGAGCGGTGGGCAGCAGCTGCCAGTCCTCTAACTGCTCGCTGTCGGGCCAGGTCTCCGGCGCGGACAAACTGGTAGGGGCAGGCAAAGGGCTGGCCGGTGGATCGGTGGCAAGGCAGGCCCGGTAAAACGGTGTGAAGACTGAATATTGCCCGCCGGTCTTTGTCCGGACTGAACCGGGATCAAACAGCAGGTCGGTTTTCTGGCGAAAAACCTCTACCTCGATTTCGGCCATTTCGGCCGCGACCTCTGCTTCGCGCCTGCGTTCTGCCGGTTCGTGGCTGCGGTTCCAGTAAATTGCCTGCGCGACCGTCTCCCGGGCGAAGCGGCGCAGGCTCTCTGCGGAGTTGCCACGCCGGAAGATCAGCCTGCCGCCGATTTCCGACAATCCGTCTGCCAGACGTTCAAGGCTGTGATGCAGCCACCACAGACTTGCCGCACCGGGCGGCTTTTCCAGTTTATCATCAAGGATATAGACCGCGAGTACCGGCGCACCGCTGGCTGCCGCTGCCGACAGGGCGGGGTTGTCGGCGAGACGCAGATCGTCACGAAACCAGACAATGACGGGTTGTGTCATGGATGCTTTTCCCCGGAAGCCATATGACGGAACTGGCGTCCCCGGTGCCGCAGTTCAAGCTGAACCGTTGCTGCCGGTCTTCCCCGCCTCATCCTGAAACCGGCCGAGGCGGGGGAGGTCAGTGGTCAGGGACTAAATCGTGCCGTTGGCTTTCAGCTTCGCGATGTCGTCCAGGGTCAGGTCGAGAACTTCCTGCAGCACCTCATCCGTATGCTGGCCGAGGGTCGGCGGGGCATGGCGATAGGTCACGCCAGTCTCCGACATCTTGATCGGGCTGCCGACGATATCGATATTCGCGCCACCGGTTGCGGCATGCGGCATGCTGATCTTCATGTCGCGGGCCAGCACCTGCGGATCATCGAACACCTGTTTGATGGTATTGATCGGGCCACAGCTGACACTGCGGGCCTCCAGACCTTCCAGCCAGTGCTGTGACGGCTTGGCCTGAATGATCGGCGTCAGCAGATCGGTGATCGCGTCACGGTTTTTCAGGCGTGCGCTGTTGGTCGCATATTGCGGATCCTGCGCGATGTCCGGGCGTTCGGCAAAGTCGCAGAAACGCTGGAACTGGGCATCATTGCCACAGGCCAGAATGATATTGCCGTCAGCAGTCGGGAAAACCTGATAGGGCACGATGTTCGGATGCTGGTTGCCGAGACGCGGCGGATTGCTGCCGGTTGCCAGATAGTTCATTGCCTGTATCGACAGCATCGCGGTTGTGGTATCCAGCATGCCGATATCGATATGCTGGCCCTTGCCGGTAATTTCACGATGGCGGAGTGCGGCATTGATGGAAACGGCGGCATACATGCCGGCCATCAGGTCGGCAATCGGAATACCGGCCTTCTGGGGTTCGCCATCCGGATCGCCGGTCACGCTCATGAACCCGCCCATGGCCTGAATCAGCACGTCATAGCCCGGTCGTTTCGCATAGGGGCCGGTATGGCCAAAACCGGTGATCGAGCAGTAAACCAGTGAGGGAAATTCTTCACGCAGCTGGTCGTAGGCGAGACCGTATTTTGCCAGACCGCCGAATTTGAAGTTCTCAACCAGCACGTCGGATTTTGCGATCATCCTGCGGGCCAGCGCCTGACCTTCCCCGGTTGTAAGGTCCAGCGTGATCGACCGCTTGTTACGGTTGGCAGAAGCAAAATAGGCCGCTTCCGGTGTGTCTTCGCCGCGACCATCCTTCAGATAGGGCGGGGCGAATTTACGGGTATCGTCACCTTTCTCCGGTATCTCGATCTTGATGACGTCGGCACCCAGATCCCCCAGCATCTGTGTACAGGTCGGGCCTGCCAGAATACGTGTCAGATCGAATACCCGAAGCCCACTCAGCGGTCCGCTCATAAACAGTTACTC
Source organism: Rhodospirillales bacterium (assembly GCA_040219025.1). GTDB lineage: Bacteria > Pseudomonadota > Alphaproteobacteria > Rhodospirillales > HT1-32 > HT1-32. The sequence goes on from JAVJTE010000020.1 coordinate 976,691, forward strand.
CCCGGAGGATTGTTGGATGTTGCCAAGGACTTACCACAGAGTATCCCGGACGCCAATTACGGGGACTGTTATTTGAGTGTTGACCGGCTAGGTTTCGCTGTCCGGTCAGGGGACATCAAAATGGGTCAGGGGGCCATATTGCTGGCATCCCAGAACATCCCAGTCGCCGGGGCTTCCGTTCGGACGGCTGCGATAGATTGTAAACTTGATGGCGTTACCGACATCGAAGTTCACAAAGTCTGATATCCGTTCTTCTGGAATGTTGAACAGCCGAGCCATGCTGTTACGGGTGATAGAGCCCCCTCTGATGACACGGTCGTAGGATTCCCGGTCAGGAAAGATGATATCAAATGTCACCTGATTGACCCCGGCATTCTTGCTGCGGATGGTGGAGGCCAGTTCATTCAGTCGGGTCATGGTCAGACACCTGCTTCGGTAATATGGACGGGAAAGAGTTCCATCGGGTCATCAATCGGGACTGTGTGATTGATGTTCCAGATATAACCTGGTGAGGACTTCATGGTTTGTTTGGTTGTGGCGGCGGTTCCGGCAGTTCCCTTGACTCCGGGAATCCGTGCCAGAAAGAACATCCTGACAGCGAAATCGGTGATCTTGGCGGCCAGTGCATCGGTTGGTGCCAGTCCCTCGACAACGATACCGAGTTCATGGGCCAGTGTCTGCTTTACAGGTTCGAGTTCTTTCAGAACGCCATCCCGACCGAATACATGAAAATACAGTTCGTAGGTTTCGTTGGAGAACCGCTTTGCGACGGCCGCCCGACACCAGTCAATGGCGTCGTCGACCCGGTTCACCACATGCGGATCGCGAATGCCGACAAATCCCATATACCTCTCACCGACCTTGCGTGCGCCCTCAATCTTCACCCGCAGTTCGCTGGCAGGTTCCCAGGCGGCACCAGTGATCCGGCAAGTTCGTTCATCATGCTGTTCGTAGGTGCAGTGACGCATATCCAGCAAACCCCCGAGTGTATGTTCGTAATAGGGGGTTTCTCTTTCATACATCGAGTGTCCTGCCGCTGAGGCAATGGTGCAGCGCTGGTCCGGGTGATAGGGGGTCAGCCTGATGTCTTCCTGCGTGATGGTGCCGATGATTGTTTCCTTGCCCATAAAGGGCTCGGCCACGAGAGAGGCACATTCGATCATTTTCCCCATATGATAGGACAGTGCCTCGGGGAAACCGGCCGCAATACAGGGGGCGGCGGTAAAGTTGATATCGCCACAACGACCGCCAACAATCACATCTGCTCCCATTTCCAGCAGTTTGAGGAATGGGTGAATTCCGGCAACTGCGACAATCCGTGCTGCGCTGTCTATTTCCTCTGCCACCAGGTCAGGGAAGCCGCCCAGACCCTGGAGGCTTTTACCAGCAACCAGCCGCGCTTTCAGGAACTCAGGCTTAACTTCGGAGTAAAAATAGCCGATTTTGAATTTTGGAATCCGGTGCTCAAGCGCCAGTTCCTTCAGCGTGTCGACAAAATGGTCAACACCAAAATTGCTGCCGGTATCCCCGGCGGACCCGATGATCATCGGAATGCCGCGCTTGCGGGTTTCGGTCAGGAACAGTTCCAGTTCGTCACGAACGAAATGGCCGAGCATGATGTTCTCGCCAAGAAATACCGGACCGGGGTCGGAGCTGCCCCCGTCGGCGACAAGGTAGTCCGGCATGGTCTCGATACCGGCCATAAAACTCTCCGGCGATGATGGTGCAGTGCCGAGATGTCCGGTAGAAATCATGACTCTCAGCGAGTCACGGCTGGCAGGGGTCGGCATTCAGGATATCCTTTCAGTCAGTTGATATGTCGTTTGTGGCACGACGACGCAGGGCGAGAGTTTCGAAGGCCAGGCCGGCCAGCGCGAGAGTTCCTCCGGCAACGAACAGCCGGTTGTCGGGGGCCAGCAGCAGAAGCCCGGCGATGAGATACAGTGCGCGCATCGGATATCCGAGGCGTCCTCGCAGAAACCCAAAGAACCCGGCGGCGAGCAACACGGCACCCGCCAGTCCGCTGGCCGTAGCGGCGATGACGTCGAATAACGATCCCCGGGCGATCAGCGCTGGATTGAGGACGAAGAAAAACGGCATCAGAAAAGCTACGATCCCCAGTCGCATGGCGACCAGCGAAGTCCGAAACCAGTTACCTTCGGCGATGTTTGCGCCGATTACACAGGCGGTACAGGTTGGCGGCGTTACCGACGCAAGAGTTGCCCAGTAAAGCAGGAACATATGAACCGATACCTGATCCAGACCGAGACGTATCAGAGCCGGCGCAAGCAGTGCGGCAGACAGAATATAAGTAGCAGTCACAGGCAGGGGTGCACCGAGTACCAGCGGAATGATTGCGGCAACCGCCAGCGAGGCGATCAACGATTCACCGCCCATGGCGAGAATGAGTCCGCTGACCTTGGGAGCAATCCCGGTCAACCCCAGCAGACTGGTAAAGATGCTGACGGCGATCAGTACAGGAGCGATCCGGGCGATGGATTCGCCGCCTGCCGTCAGCGCGGTGACCAGTCTTGTAATCCGGTTCCGGATTCCGGCGGTTGTCAGATCGGTAAACAGAAACAGCAAACAGACGGAGATACAGGCCCAGAAGCCGGCGGCAGTCAGGTTGTGTCCGCGAAACAGAAGTACCAGAAGGACACCAACCGGCAGGAACAGGGGGGTCAGCCTGGACCAGGTCAGTACGTCACGTGCATGGGGCAGTTCGCTAACCGGTACAGGTAACAGGCCAGCGTCGCGTGCCTTGAAATGTATACCGGCCAGAATGCCTACATAGAACAGTAGGCAGGGGATGGCGGCATAGCCGATGACTTCCAGATACGGAATGTTCAGTAAATCGGCCATGATGAAAGCGGTGATACCCATGACGGGAGGCGTAATGCCCCCGCCGGTTGAGGACATGGCTTCGACACCAGCGGCGAAATTGCGTTCATAACCAAGTCGGCGCATCAACGGAATTGTATAGTTTCCCGTCACCGAGACATTGGCGACGGCGCTGCCTGAAATCATGCCGAACAGGGCACTGGCGACGACACCGACCTTGGCCGGACCTCCGGTTGCACGCCCGGCAATCAGTAACGCCAGATCCATAAAGGTCTGGCCCCCGCCTGTGGCCTGAAGCAGGGCTCCAAACAGGATGAAGATCGAGATAAAGGTCGCGGAAGTCCCGGTCAGCGAGCCGTAAAGTCCGGAGGTTGAAAAATACAGACTTTCGATCACATAGGTCAGCGGAAAACCGGGATGTGTCCAGATACCGGGCATCCATGGCCCGACAAAGACATAAGCAAAGATCAGCATTACGCAGACCGGGATCGCCCACCCGGCACCGCGACGAGCAGCGTCTAGTACGGTGATCAGCAACAGCGCGCCAAGAGACAGTTCCAGAATATCGGCGGAGCTGGTATAGGTGACGATATCCTGCCATTCGAGAAAGATGATCAGGTTTGCGGCAGCTGAAACCAAAATCAGCAGTGTATCAAGAACCAGCGAAATTCCTGTCCGGCGTTCGCCAAACATCGGCGCAATCAATAATATTGCGGCAACCACCAGCATCACATGGAGTGACCGGAGCTGCATGTCGTAAAGCGGGAGCCAGACCGGGACGATTAGCTGAAACAGGGAGAGTGAGGTCGCGCATATTCTGGCCGCGCGACGGCGCAGATGCTCTGACATGGCGGATGTTCCTGAGATAGAGAGACGGATCGTCAGCTGTCCACTGACGATCCGTCGAGACAGGGTTTATCTGTTGACGGGTTTGTATTCGGGCGGAATGAGCCGCTCCGGTACCTCGATGCCCATTTCGCGGGCCATCTGGACAACCCCCGCATGAAACAGCAGTCCGTCAACTTCCGGTGTTTGCCGGATGGCGTCGGCAATCGGGTCGAGACCTCTGGTTGGCGGATAGGCTTCATTGATCTCTGCCCAGCCTTTGTAGACAGCCTGCATGATCCGGTAGCCGGTTTCCTGACTCATGTTGGAACTGCTCATCACCATGACGGCTGAACTCATTTCGATCAGCGGGCCGACGTCCGGCAGTTCGCGAATGCCGCCGCGTGGCGTCGTGGTCAATGTGTTCATTGGGTTGTCGGCAGTGATTTTCCTGGCTTCTTCATCAGAAAACCCGACGGCAACAAGCGGTGTTGCGTAATGAACTGCCAGCATGGCGGTATCGAACCGGTCATGCGGGCTGCCTTTCAGCATGCCGGCAAAACTGCCATCCTTCAGTTTGGCTGTCGTATCGTCGAGTGACCCGGGGACCATGTCGATGCCGGTTTCCAGCAGCTTGTTGGCCGCTATGGCGCGAGTCATGTCACGGGTGCCCGGCACGCCGGGGCCAAAGCTTTTTCCCGTCAGGTCAGACCAGGAACGAATTCCTTCCCTCGCTGCCATTTCCGCACTGACATAGAGCCGGGAGACGTTGACGTTGCGCATGAACATCAGGCGCGACGGTTCCCATGCCCCTTCCTTCTGGAAACTGCCTGTTCCGCTCCGTACAGCTTGAACGACAGCCGGACTGCCGCTGACTGACCAGTCGAGAACGCCCTGTTTCATCAGTTTGGCATGGTCGAACCCGCCGCCGCCCTCGACTGCGGTTACATTGAGTCCCGGATCGTTTTTGCTGACGACATTGGCAAGCGCTACTGAGAAGGCATAGACGCCGGATGATGCAGCGACACTGCCAAGGGCGAGGTTGACCGGTTTGTTCTCCTGGGCAATTGCTGCCGGGGCGTAACAGGTGGTGGCGAGCATCATAGCTCGGACAAGTATTCTGGACCACTTCATGACTTCGTTTCCTCGTGTGGGATGTGGAAATATCCCTCGCTATCAGCGAGGGTTTCGAAGCGACTGAGCGCGTTCAGGGTACGGTCCCGATCAACGAGACTGATCTCATTGAGCAGGGTATTGAGAAGTATCAGGGGCGCGCAGTGAAACGCTACGAATGAGGCGGACTCTGCCGGAGCACACAGATTGATATCACCCTGCAGAGGCGAAAGCGGGCTGTCAGTAATGACAACAGTGGTTAGTTTCCCTGACCGTGCCCGGTCAAGAAGGCGCAGTTGTTCGGTCAGATAGCGCGGAAAGCCGATGACAATGAGACAGCCGTGGTCATCAAGGCGGTGCAGGCTGTCATAGGTCTCGGATGTGACGGCCAGGCTGCGGTCAGCGGGAAAACCGAGCTTTTGCAGTCCGAACCAGAGATGATTGGCAAGCGACGCTGTGCTGCGGCTGCCGCTGACGAGAATCTGTGATGCGCCGGTGATGGCGCGAATAGCGTCCTGAAAAGCCCGCATGTCATGGGATTCTTCCAGACTGGCGATGTTTTCCATTTCCTTTGCAATCGCAACCTTCAGCGGATCCGAACCGGTTGCTGCATATTCGCTGGTCAGGCTGAACCGGTCGGTCCCCTTGAGGTCGGACCGGACAAGACGCCGTATTTCCTTCTGCAGGGCAGGATAGCCGCTAAAACCAAGTACCCGGGCAAACCGGACGATGCTGGCTTCACTGACACCCGACAGGCTGGCAAGTTCGGACAGGGTTGAGAAGGCTACGGTCTGGTAATGGCCGGCGATGAATGAAGCAAGAAGGCGCTGGCTTTTGGAAAACCCTGCGACCCCCTCTCTCAGACTGGCAATCAGTGACTGTTCCGGCATCATCAGAGGCAGACCCGTATCTTGATGAAATTAATTTGTCGGAAAATATCATATGAAATATTTACGTCAATAAAATACTTATGAAGTTTTTGCGTCGTTTCTGGTCATGCGTGGACTGAGTATCTTCCGGGGGAAATCTGCCGGGCCCGTTCTTGGCGGTTAGACGTTACGCCGGGCTTCCAGGATGTCCGGGGTAATGCGCAGGAAGGGGACCGGTTTTGAGAAGCCTTTCATCTCGGCTTCTTCCTCGACCGGGTTCAGCCCGTCGAGAATCTCGCGTACCGCAACATCGGCGGCGATCTGCTTTGACAGGACGATATCCCAGCCCTCGCTCTTGCCCTGCAGCCGGGCGGCCATGTTTGCAGCCGAGCCGTAGTAATCAAGCTGGTCGTTGAGCGTGACCGAGATACAGCGTCCGGCATGGAGGCCGATCTTGAGCACCATCGGGTCCTTGTCCGGGTTGTCGGCATTGTAAGCGGCGAAGCTGTCATGAATATCTATGGCACAGCGCAATGCGTCGGCAGGCTCCGTAAAGGCTCCCATGATCGCGTCGCCAATGGTTTTGACGATGCTGCCGTCATGATCACGCACGGAAGACCCGAGCAGTGAGAAATGTTCCCGCACCAGCGCAAAGGCGGCGGGGTCGCCCACCCGGTCATACAACGCGGTCGATCCGCGCAGGTCGGTGAACATGATGACGATATTTCCGATATCGATGTGATCACCGGGCCGCAGGATGTCGCGGCTGAAAAGATCGCGGAATGCCTGATAGGTGATCGCCCGGTCGGCGGTCAGGATATCCCGTCGCCAGACCTGTTCTTCGAGCACGAAAACCCTGTCGACCGGAAAATGATTGTAGATGATGAGTTTGCCGCCACCGGGAATCACATCGACGGTGATGTCATCTTCCGAGAGCTCGATCGCGATACCGTCGCCTTGTTCGATATCGAAGTCGAATTCCGCACCGGGTTCGAGTGTGCGGGCCCGATATGACCCGGGAGCAAGGTCGATGGCTTCTTCCCGTCCGGCCCCCGCACCGATGGCGAGCTGTGCCTTGATATGCGGTGTGCCGCCGGGGCCAAACAGGCAGTATTCCTCAAAGAAAACTTCCCGGATGGCGCTGTCCGGATAGAAAACCAGTTCGATATTGTTGGTGAAGTCACGGCTGTAATCGATATTGCAGGAGGGGCAATGTGCACCACTGGGCAGGCGGTCCATTGATGGCGATGTCGCCTTGGCAACCTGGCAGCGCGGGCACAGCAGATCCCAGCGCATATGCATCAGCCCGGCCCGCACCGAAGCAAAGCAGAGTTCGATGGTTTTGCGCGGGTGAACGCCCCATTTCCGGGCAAGGGCCACCGGACGGACGGACCAGAGATCGACTTCCTGACTTTCGGTAATATGACGGGCAAGCCTGCCGGCCAGTTCATGATGAAACGGGCCTTCCTTGATCTTCTCAACGACTTCCCGCAGCCGTTCCTTTGATTTATCGGTCATGACCGGCGGCTGGTAGTCGAACGGGGTCTCGCGCTTGCGATTGGCGTAAAGTTCGGCATCTGTCGCCAGTCGATTGAACATCTTGCCGGTTGACGGGAAGAACCCTGTCCGCAGTAACAGACGTCCCAGCAAGCTGCGTGATTCGGCCTCGATCTCGTAGCTGCCGTGACAGCCGTTTTCGGTCGGCTCCAGCCGCAGGGTCGCGGTCATCGTACTTAGCGGGCCGGTGAGGAACTGGCGTTCATGCCGGAACCATTTGCCCGCAACCCAGTTGCAGGGAATGTCCTCCCATTTCAGCGTAATCCACCCCATCCCGGCTTCCGCCAGATAGCGTACCGACCCGTCCGGGCGCGGCTGTTCAGTGATCTTCTGACGTGGCAGGCCTGCTGCTTCGTTGTAGCGGGCTGTATCTCCGAGGGTTTCCCAGATGGCGTTGACCGGGGCGTCGAAATCTCGTTCCCAACGGGCTGATGGCATAATGTCCTCTGGCGGTCGAATAAACGGGTTGAGTTATTTATACGGCTCCGGTCATGCAGCGGATTGCCGGGCGACAGGCGGGATTCGCCAAATGTTAACCTTGATCAGGCATTGTTATAGCCCGATCCCCCCGACCGGAGCAGCGGTATGTTCACCCGTACAACAAAACTTTACATCTTTCTGGTCTTTGCCGGGCTTGTCGTGCTGACGCTGTTCCCGGTAATTGGCGAGGCGCAAACCACCCAGCCGCGTCCGTTTGCCGGACGCTACCAGCTGACGATGGGAGCGCCGGTGGCGGCCAACAGCAGTGTGACCGGACTGACCGGCAGTTACGATCTGCGGGTTGAACTGCGCTGTGATGGCTGGCTGACCACGGAAGCCATGGATTTCACCATGCAGACAGCAACCGGGCCACTGCCCAGGACATCGGCCCGGTCCCGTGGCTGGGAATCACATGATGGCCGGGGGTACCGGTATCAGCTGACGGTCTCGCGGGGTAATCAGATCGTCGAGGAGGTCGATGTGAAGGCACTGATGGCCGGTACGGGCCAGCCGGGCAAGGCAGAGTTTGCCAAGCCAAGGACCCGGACGGTGGATTTGCCGCCGGGCACGATGTTCCCGCATGATTATATGCTGTTTCTGGCCGAACAGGCTGCGATCGGACAGAACTTTGCCGGCCGGACGGTGTTTCCGGGCTGGGGACCGGGCAAGCCGTTGTCCTATGCTGCCCGCATGGGCCCGCCCGAGAACACGCCGGCAGGCCAGACCAACGGGCTTGATGCAATCGGTGCTGCGGTTTACTGGCCGATGGAGATGGTGGTCAGCGATCCGGCGACCGGTCAGCCGTTGCTGAAGCAGGCAATGACGCTGCGGGCTGACGGAATTGCCGGTAGCTACCTGTTCGATTATTCGACGTTCACCATGTCTGCGCGGCTGACGCAGGTTCAGGCGCTGCCCATGCCGACATGTAACTGAGGCAGGTTCTTTCCAGACGGTCGCGGGGTTATCCCGTCAGGTGATGGCGTCGATCTGTTCCTGGGTCAGGTTGCCCGGGACCACGGTGATCGGGGTTCGCAAGCGCCCGGCAACCTTGCCGACGAGATGTGAAACCAGCGGGCCGGGATCTTCGCCACCGACATTGGCACCGAGCACGAGCACCTTTACCTGCTCTTCTTCGCTGACCAGGGCAGGCACCACGTCAAGGGCGCGGCCAGAGCGGATATAGGTGACGGGAGCTTTGCCGGAGCGGCTTTCAATGACCGTTCCCAGCCGGGCCAGAGTTTCCTCGGCTTCTTCTTCCTGCTCCTCGATCATCAGGTTGCCGACGAAGGCAAAATGCTGAAATTCGGGTGGCTGGATGATATAAAGCACGGCAACACGGCCATCGGTATTCTTTGCCCGCCGGCAGGCAAACCGCATGGCGACGTTCATCTCTTCGGTGTTGTCGGCCACAATCAGAAAGATGCGCTCGTCATCACGCAGGTCTTCCGGATAGTTTGTTTTGTCAATTTCAGCACTCATGAGATCATCATGGCAGAGTCAGACAGGATCAGGCAATCACTGTTGACGGACCGGCGGCAAACCGGGAAACAGGGGACGTGATGAAATTCGCAAGACGCCCCGATGTTCTGATATTTGCTGTCCTGTCGCTGCTGCTGGCCGGATGCTCGCGTCAGGCCGGCCAGAATTACAGTGAACTGATCGGGGACTGGCAGGGACACGGGGCCTGGGAACTGTTCCGGTTCTGGGGCCAGCCGGAAGCCGTCTACCGGCTGCCAAACGGGCGTCGTGTGGCGGTTTTCGGTGATCTGGAAAGTGACGGATGTGTCACCGAGTTCGAGTTTGACGAGAATGGTAATGTTGCCCGCGCCTCGTCAGAGGGCGGCTGCCGGGCGGATCTCGGGAAGCGAATCATGCTGGCGGCCCCTGACAAACCGAAAGTGAAATGACAGGCCATGCTGTTATCCGCGATGACGAGCGCCGAAGCAGAGGCCTATTTCCGTCAGTCAGGTGTTGTCATCATACCCGCCGGTTCGACCGAGCAGCATGGTCCGGAAGGGCTGATCGGCACGGATGCAATCTGTGCCGCAGTAATTGCAGAAGCTGCCGCCGAGCAGGCGGGCTGGCTGGTCGGGCCGACGCTTGATCTCGGGGTCGCCCCCTTCAATATGGCATTTTCCGGGACCATTACGGTCCGTCCCTCTGTGCTGACCATGGTTGCGGTGGATTATCTGCGGTCGCTGGCCTGTCATGGCGCGACCCATATCCTGTTCCTGAACGGACATGGCGGCAATATTGCACCGTTGCGGGCGGCGATACACGAGATGCAGACCGAACATGCCTTCTCCGGCACTGACCGGCCTCTGCCTGCCTGCCGGGTGCGCAGCTGGTGGGAACTGCCGACCTGTGATGCGCTGCGCCGGGACTATTTCGGTGACCGGGAGGGGATGCATGGCACACCGAGCGAGTTTTCCATCGTGATGGCCGCCCGGCCGGGCAGTCGTCAGCGCATGACCGGATCAGCGGGCCCGGTTCTGTCAGCCGAATATCTGCGCAATCACGGCGGTGACGCACATGCCGACGCAGGCCGTCATCGCGCCGGTTTTCCGGACGGGCTTGTCGGATCGGATCCGGGGCTGGCCCGGGCGGAGCTTGGCAAATGCCTGATTGAGGCTGCGGCAGCAGACCTGATTCGCGAAATAGAGTCATTCCGTGAAGCCTGAACTATATTGAGTATCCGCAGCGGTTGTGCGTCTGCCGCACTGTTTGTACAGTGGGACCTGACTTGGGGGGAAGTCGGGGCTGGTTGTGTTGCGGTCCTGGCGCCGGGGCAACGGTTTGTAGAAAATACTGATTGTCATAAGGCATGCTTGATCGCGTTTTCTTGAAAAAATCTGTCTTTCTTCCGGCGTTCCTGGTGGTGGGGGCGATTGTCTCCGGCTGGCTGAATGATGCGCGGTCCCAGGAACACGGGTTTGTCGGCATGCAGGTTCAGGGTGCCAATGAACTGATGGCTGAAGCGCTGGGCATGGATGACCCGGACGGGGCGCTGGTGCGCGACATCGCCGTCGGCAGCCCCGGCGACAAGGCAGGGTTCCTGCGCGGTGACCTGATCCTGAAGGTTAATGAGGCTCCGGTCCGTAAATTCGAGGATCTGATTGCTGCCATGCTGGAGACCCGGCCCGGTGACCGGCGACAGTTTTCGGTGCTGAGGCGCGGCGAGACGGAGCAGCTGACTGTCCGCTTCACAAACTGGCCGCCGGCCCGGCAAATTCAGAAGGCAGCCCGTGGCCGGTATCCGGCAGAAGGTCTTTCCCTCGACGCCCTGACCGATGAAATCCGTGAAGAATTCGGCATTCGCTGGGGTGTGGTCGGTGTGGCAGTTACCGGCGCAGACCAGGGTGGACTTGCCGCCGAGGCAGGGATCGAGGAGGGCGATGTCATCGTCATGGCCAATGGCGAGGACGTCTGGCGCCCGGAACAGATTGATGCGGCCTTCAAGTCGGCCCGCCGGCGTGGTGTGGAGCAGATGCTGATGCTGGTCGAAAGCCGGGCCGGTTTCCGTTATGTGCTGATGCCGGGCGGTGCGATTGCCGAGGATGAGGCCTATGCCGATGGCCCCGGCCTGATCGGCCTGAAAATGCAGACAATCGATACGGCCATGGCCCGTGCGCTGAATCTGGGCGAGCCCGGCGGCAGTGTGGTGACCGATATCATTCTGGGTTCCGGCGCGGCGCGTGCCGGATTCCGCAGAGGGGATATCATCACCACGGTGAATGGCCGTTCCGTCAGTTCGGTAACGGATGTGTTCGATGTGATTTCTGCTGAACAGGCGAACAGCCGGGTGGAGACACGCATTCTGCGGGGTGATTATCGCAAGACACTGAAACCGCGGACGGAGCCGGCGGACCAGGCCTGGTTCTGGCAGGAACCGGCTGACGGCAGGTTCATGTCGGTTGGCCTGACACTGGCCAGCCTGTCCGGTGAGGTACGGCGCAGATACGGGCTGCGCTGGGGTATGACTGGGCTCGCAATTACCGATATCAATGCGGATACGCCGACCGCCGATGCCGGACTGCAACCGGGTGATGTCATTCTGCAGATCAACCAGCAACCGGTCACAACCCCGGCAGAATTCGAGGCAGCCCTGAAAGCGGCCATCGGGGCCGGACGCAAGCATGTTCTGCTGCTGGTTGAGACAGTATCCGGTTATTCACCACGGGTACTGCCGATTTCGGACAAGGAAACCTGATCCCGCTTTCCGGTCCGGAGTGTCATTTTCTGTTTTGATTTTTGTTCGCAACTGCTTGTGGATAACTGAACTATCAGAGTAGAGTGGCCGCCTTGGAGGGTGGGCGATGACAGACGATATCGTATTTAACAGAACGACTTGGTACCCTGCGACGATCATGCATGCAGCGCAGGAAGTGGGGATTCCGCTATCCCGTCCGGATGCGGTGGATACGATCGATTTCAACATCCGGAATCTGGGTCACGTTCATCTGCGACGCGAAAAGTCATGGCTGACCGTGCGTTTCTACACCCCGAACGTACAGCTCGGGGCCATCGACCAGCTGGTTGGCAAACTGCGCGAACTGGAAACCCACAACATCACCCAGGTCTGGCTGAACTTCTATTTCAAGGGCTGGGTCGAGGAACGGTTTGACCGTGCTGACCATGGTCCTGGCCTCATGGCAGACATCGTCACCCGTCTGGGACAGGTGATTGATCGCCGCGAGGAAGCCGGTCGCGAGCGGGAATTCAGGTTTGAGTCGCTGGGCCATGACATTCCGCCAATTGAATCGCTGCAGCTTGCAAAGCGTATCTGGCAGGTGTCCGACGGTCGTCTGTCGCCGGATGTTTTCGAGCGCATGATGCAGTCCGGTCTGCTCCGCCGCTCAATCGTCGTGGCGCAGGACGCGGATGCGGCTGTCGATTTTACCTACCGTTACATCGGCCATGGTTTTGACCACTGGTTCGGTGCCGGTTTCTCCATCGACAATATCGGCCGCACCCGTCGCGCTGCTCACCTCGACAAACGCTACGCCATGGCCGTTGCCGGTGATTATGCCAGCGTGCTGGACGAATGGCGTCCGCGCATCGGCCACATCAACACGTCTTTCGCACGCATTGACGGGGCCGGTGACGACGTTGTTCTAGACTACGACCGCATTCTGCTGCCGTTCCGCCTCGAAAGGCCGCGTCGGAAAACGATCAACGCGGTCTGGTGTTTCTCTGAGACCCGTCGCGAGGGTGTTGCCCTGTAATTCTGCGACAGCCATGTCGAGATAGGATTCCAGATCGGAAATCAGGCCGGTCTTGTCCGACCATATCAGGCGCATTCTCGCCCGTGAGGCCTTCTCGCAGCCATGCCATTTGAAACCGGCTGCGGTGTTGCGATAGCCGTAGGCACTAAGCACACCTTCCGGCAGTTCCGGACGTACCAGACTCATCGCATGATCGGTGTTCCAGACACCCAGGCAGATGGCATGGACGATCCGCGTCATGACGGCTGCCAGACCCCGGCGTCTGAAATCCGGACGTGTCCACATTCCGCCGACATAGGCGACCTGACCGGAAATATAGTCAGGAACCACGGTCAGCAGTTCCACCCGTTCATCAAGATCGGGATGGATGGTGGCATAGAAGAAGGACAGATCCGCCAGAATTTCTGACAGTGATCCTTTTTCAATGGCATAACGCCGGCAACCCATGGTTACCGCCGCCTCGCCATCGGCATCGCGGCCAATGATCCAGAATGTCTGTTCCGGATGCAGCAGATTCGGCATGATCGGTGACCAGCTGTCACTGTGTCGCCGGTTGATTTCCTGGATCATGTCGAGGTCTGTCGAAATCTCCAGGCTGACGCCACGCTGTTCCGCCACCGCATCGATGGCGAAGATTGAGCGTGCCAGCAACATTTGCGGACCGTAGTGCATGGTGATCTGATTCGGTAGTCTCATGGCTTTTACCCTTTCCCAAGCCGTTTACGAGAGCGTCAAAATATCACGTTGACGCGCCGGTTAATGCAGGGAACATGGGGATAATTATTTTGTGATCGGAATTCACAAGATACAATCGGTAGGAGAACGGCTGAATGGCGGCTTTCGGGATCATGGTCGCCTGTTCGCTCGTCTACGCATTCATCCCGATCATGGCCAAGGCATCCCGTCCCTGTCCGCCCTTTCTGCTGGTCGGGCTGGCCTCGGCGTTTGAAGCGGTACTTTCCGGGCTGATTGCCTGGGCAGGCGCGGACTGGCAGATGCTTTCGGTGGTCAGCAACGACACGCTGCTGGCAATCCTGACCGGGGCCCTGGTCTCGGTTGCCGGGGCCTATCTGGTTATCCGCGGTTATGACTACATGCCGATCTGGCGGCACCAGCTGTTCATCCTCATCAAGCCGCTGATTGCCGGTTTCGCCGCCTGGATATGGTTCGGGGAAATGGTCGGCTGGACGGCGGCCCCGGCTTTTGCGCTGATGGCAGCCGGTCTGCTGATTGCCTTCAACGGCTGGGGAAAGGGAAGCTGGCACGGCGCGCATATTCTTGTCGCCGCGTCGTCCTTCTATGCCCTGCTACCGATCTGTCTGAAGGTTGCGGTCGATGTTGTGCCGCCATTTGTCATCGTCAGCCTGCTGGCAGCCGGTATCTCGACCCTGTCACTGATTCTCAGTCTGGTGTTTGAGCGCCGGCTCTGGCTGGCCGCCTGGAGAGCGCGTTTCCTCTGGCAGTTGCCGATGCTGGGGGTGACCAACGCGCTGGCCGTCTGGCTCAGCCTCAGGGGGCTGGAGCTGCTGCCTGTCTGGCAGCATCAGCTGATCCTGCTGACCAAGCCGGTGATTGCGGCGCTGATCGCGCGGGTGGTGTTTACCGAACCTCTGACCCGCCGCTATATCCCGGCCTTCCTGCTGATGTCAGCCGGCGCGTCGGTACTGATCATCTTCCACTGACCCCGATCCGTAACCGGCGTCAGTGGAGATAAAGGGAACTTCAGAAATCAGCCGAAAGCCTGCAGGCCGGTCTGGGCGCGGCCCAGAATCAGGGCATGCACGTCGTGGGTGCCTTCATAGGTGTTCACGGTTTCCAGATTCACCATATGGCGCATGACATGGAATTCATCGGCAATGCCGTTGCCGCCATGCATGTCACGGGCAAGACGGGCAATATCCAGTGCCTTGCCGCAGTTGTTGCGTTTCATCAGCGAGATGACCTCCGGGGCCATGGTGCCGGCATCGGCCATGCGGCCCAGTTGCAGGGCACCCTGAAGGCCGAGTGAAATCTCGGTCTGCATGTCCGCCAGTTTCTTCTGGATCAGCTGGGTTGCGGCCAGCGGACGACCGAACATCTTGCGGTCCAGCGTATACTGGCGCGCGGCATGCCAGCAGAATTCAGCGGCACCCATGGCGCCCCAGGCAATACCGAACCGTGCCTTGTTCAGGCAGCCGAAGGGGCCTTTCAGACCCTGCACATTCGGCAGCAGGTTTTCTTCCGGCACCTGCACATTATCCATTACGATCTCGCCGGTGATCGAGGCGCGCAGGCTGAGCTTGCCCTCGATCTTCGGGGCGGAGAGGCCCTTCATGCCTTTTTCCAGCACGAAGCCGCGAATCACCTCGTCGTCGGTCTTTGCCCAGACCACGAACACATCCGCGACCGGTGAATTGGAAATCCACATCTTCGCGCCGGACAGGGAATAGCCGCCATCAACCTTCTTTGCGCGGGTTTTCATGCCCGCCGGGTCGGAGCCGGCATCCGGCTCGGTCAGGCCAAAGCAGCCGATCCATTCGCCGGTTGCCAGCTTCGGCAGATATTTCTGTCGCTGTTCTTCGCTGCCGTAAGCATAGATCGGATGCATGACCAGCGAGCTCTGCACACTCATCGCCGAGCGATAACCGGAATCGACGCGCTCCACTTCACGGGCAACCAGTCCGTAGCAGACATGGTTGACGCCGGCGCAGCCATATTCTTCGGGGATGGTCATGCCGAGCAGGCCAAGTGCGCCCATCTCCCGCATGATCTCCGGATCGAAGGTTTCATGGCGATAGGCTTCGAGAACGCGGGGCTGCAGCTGCTCCTGGGCATAGTCGCGGGCGGTGTCGCGCACCATCCGCTCGTCTTCGGTCAGCTGGTCTTCCAGCAGAAACGGGTCTTCCCAGTTGAAGTGGGCTCTGGTGCTTGCCGGCTTTTCAGCGGCTGCGGCTTCGGCGTTCATGGTCGTCTCCATTCCAGGGTGCGTCATATTATATTGTTATATAAGTATATCAATTCGCCGGGGGAAGGACAATCTGGCCAGCTTCAGCCGGTGCCCGGATTTCCGGCGATCCCCCGGATGACCTGAAGATTGATGATGTCAGACAGGGCTGATGTCAAAGAATCTCCACGCGTCAGGCAGCGCCTTCCTCCGGCAGATTTGTGCATCGCACACAAGCTATCACAGGAAAATTATGCGTTGCATCCGATTTCTTGCAGGGCGAGGAACTGGAGCGGGTGAAGGGAATCGAACCCTCGTCACTTGCTTGGGAAGCAAAAGCTCTACCATTGAGCTACACCCGCGCTGTCGATGCTTATAATCCAGTGTGAGGCGTCCGGCAACTCGTCCGGGGCTGGACAGCGGGGAGGGGGGGAATTAAGTGTTTGGCTTTCTGAGAGAGATCAAACAAGGCGGGAAATGGCGGATTACAGCGAAACCACGGAGAACATCACGGTGACGGTCGAGCCGTTCTATCTCGATGAACAGTCGGAACCGTCAGATGATCATTATCTCTGGGCCTATCGTGTGGTCATCAGCAACAATGGCAGCGAGGTGGTTCAGCTGCTGAACCGGCACTGGAAGATTACCGATGCCGGCGGCCGGGTCGAGGAAGTGCGCGGGCCGGGTGTGATCGGCGAACAGCCGGTGCTCTCGCCCGGTGAAAGCTTTGAATATACCAGCGGCTGCCCGCTTTCGACGCCCTCCGGCTTCATGGTCGGAACCTACGAGATGAAGCGCGAGAACGGGGATCTGTTTGATATTGCGATTCCGGCCTTTTCACTGGACAGTCCGCACAGCCGTCCGGTTATTCACTGATCCCGCAGATAATCTGCTGCGGATGATTCCGGACTTGCAAGCGGGCCGGCTGATCCACATTTCTAGTGTCCGGTCGCAGATGAGAAGGATTTCAACGTGAATGCAATCGACAAGCCTGTCCCGGCGCTGGGCGGCAGGGAAGGCCGGCCAAGCCGCAAGGAGGCAGAGGCCGCCGTCCGCACCCTGATCAGATGGAGTGGCGACGATCCCGACCGTGAAGGCCTGCTGGATACGCCGAACCGTGTGGTCCGCGCCTATGAGGAATTCTTCGCCGGGTACGAACAGGACCCGGTTGAAATCCTGAGCCGCACCTTTGAAGAGACCGACGGCTATGACGAGATCGTGGCACTCCGCGATGTGCGGCTGGAAAGCCATTGCGAGCATCACATGGTGCCGATCATCGGCAAAATTCATATCGCCTATCTGCCGCGCAAGCGTGTCGTCGGCATTTCCAAGCTGGCACGGGTCGTCGACATGTATGCCAAGCGGCTGCAGATTCAGGAAAAACTGACGGCACAGATCGCCAACTGCATTCAGGATGTGCTGGAGCCGGAAGGTGTGGCGGTTGTTGTCGAGGCGCAGCATCAGTGCATGACAACCCGGGGTGTTCACAAGCCGGGGGTGACCATGGTGACCAGCCGTCTGCTGGGTGCCTTCCGCGACAATGCGGAGAGCCGGAAGGAAGTTCTGACCATTCTGGGCGTCGGCGCCCGCTAGGCAATTTGACCGGCGTGCTGGACAGCGCCGCCTTTTAGCCCGACTCTGCGCGCAACGGACAGCCGGGGCGCTCGGAGACTTTTTTGCCGGACTTTCGACCTATACTCTTTGTTATCGGACTGCTGATGGCCACGCTGGCCATCGGCATGTGCCTGCCTGCCATCATCGACATTATTCGCGGTGACGATGACTGGAAGGCCTTTGCCGCGTCCGCCGCGGGCACGTTCTTCATCGGCATCAGCCTGATCCTGACCTGCCGCGGCGAGGATATGCGCCTGACCATCCGCCAGGCCTTTCTGCTGACCAGCCTGAGCTGGGTGGTGCTGACCACCTTCGCGGCGCTGCCCTTCATGTTCTCGAAGCTGGAACTGTCCTATACCGACTCCTTTTTCGAGGCGATGTCGGGCATCACCACCACCGGTGCCACGGTTATCACCGGTCTTGATTTTGCCCCGCCGGGTATTCTGCTGTGGCGCGCCGTCCTGCAATGGCTGGGCGGTATCGGGATCATCGTCATGGCGATTGCTGTTCTGCCGATGCTGCGGGTCGGTGGTATGCAGCTGTTCCGGATGGAGAGTTCCGACCAGTCCGAGAAGGTGCTGCCGCGCGCGGCACAGATTGCCAGTTCGATCGGTCTGATTTATGTCGGCCTGACACTGGTCTGGGCTGTCATGCTGTGGTTTGCCGGGATGGGCAAGCTGGAGGCGGTGGCCCATGCGATGACCACCATCGCGACCGCCGGTTTCTCGACCGCCGACGCATCGATCGGCCATTTCGACAGTGCGGCCATCGACTGGATCATCACCTTCGGCATGATGGCCAGCGCGCTGCCCTTTGTGCTGTATCTGCAGGCGTTTCGGGGACAACCCTTCGCCCTGATCCGCGATACCCAGGTCCGCTGGTTCTTCAGTATTCTGGGCGCGGTGATTGCGTCTCTTGTCGCCTGGCAGACCTTCGCCAATGGCGAGCCCTGGTATGACGCGCTGCGTTATGTCTCATTCAACGTCGTGTCGGTGATGACCGGTACCGGCTATGCAACGGCGGATTACGATCAGTGGGGCACCTTTGCCCTGGTCATGTTCTTCGTCGTCATGTTTATCGGCGGCTGTGCCGGGTCGACCACCTGCGGCATCAAGATTTTCCGGTTTCAGGTGCTCTACGCCATGGCGGCGGCGCAGATGAAGACGCTGCTGCAACCGCATGGTGTTTTCATACCCTATTATAACCGGCGACCGATTTCCGAGACTGTCGGCCTGTCGGTGCTGACCTTCTTCTTTACCTTCGTTTTCTGTTTCGGTGTGCTGGCGATGGGCCTCGGGCTGGCCGGTCTCGACTTCCTGACGGCGGTATCCGGCGCGGCGACCGCAATCTCCAATGTCGGTCCGGGCCTCGGTCCGATCATCGGCCCGTCGGGCAATTTTGCGACCCTGCCGGACAGTGCGAAATGGATGCTCAGCGCCGGTATGCTGATCGGGCGGCTGGAAGTGCTGACCGTGCTGATTCTGCTGACCCCGGCTTTCTGGAAAGAATGATGGACGGACCCCGCTACACCCCGCGCGAGATGATTGCGAAGCTGGTATCCTTCGATACCACCTCGTCACGCACCAACCTGCCGCTCATCGATTTTGTGCGCGATTATCTCGCTGCCTGGGGCATTGAAAGCTATGCCGTGCCGAATGACGAGGGGACCAAGGCAAATCTGTATGCGGCCTTTGGCCCGCTGACGGAGGGCGGGGTTGTCCTGTCCGGTCATACGGATGTGGTGCCGGTCGAGGGCCAGCCGTGGGATACCGACCCCTGGAAAGTGGCGGAGAAAGACGGGCGCCTGTTCGGCCGCGGAACGGCGGACATGAAAAGCTTTTCGGCCATCGTATTGTCCCGGCTGCCGGAGCTGGTGTCGCGCCCGCTGAAACGCCCGCTCTATCTGGCTTTGTCCTATGACGAGGAAGTCGGCTGCTTTGGCGCGCCCCGGATGATCCGCGAACTGGTTGACCGCTTCCCGAAACCCGCGCTCTGCATCGTCGGTGAGCCGAGCATGATGGGGGTGGTTGACGCCCATAAGAGCATTTCATGTTTTCGCACCACGGTCACCGGCTTCGAGGCGCATTCCGCCCATACGGACAAGGGTGTCAACGCGGTCGCGGTTGCAGCCCGGCTTGTCAGTTTTCTGCATGACATCGCCGATGAATTCCGCAGCCGGGGGCCGTTCAACGACCGGTTCGACCCGACCTATACCACCGTCGGGGCCAACGTAATTTCCGGCGGCACGGCACATAACATCGTTGCCCGGGAATGCAGCTTCACCTGGGATTGCCGGTCGATCCCGGGACAGGATTCCGCAGAGGTTCTGACACGTCTTGAAGCCCGTGCGGCGGAGATGCTGCCGGCCATGCGCTCGGTCTTTCCGGGGGCTGATATTCAGACGGAGCAACTGGCCGCGGTCCCCGGTCTGATGCCGGAAAGCCCCTCCCCGGCGGCGGAACTGGTCCACCGGCTGACCGGGCGCAATGCCACGACCACCGTCTCCTATGCGTCGGAGGGCGGACAGTTTCAGGAAGCCGGTCTGTCGACGGTGATCTGCGGTCCCGGCAGCATCCTGCAGGCGCATCAGCCGAATGAATATATCGATCTGTCACAGATCGAAGCCTGCAACGCCTTCATTTCCAGTCTGATGGACTGGGCCGAGACCTGAGCCCCGGTTCCTGAAACTCAGCCCCGTTCCTCGACCCGGCTGAGAATGCCCGTCAGCGTCTCGACGAACGCATCCGTCGCTTCATACATCACCCAGTGTCCGGCTTTTGGAATGACATGGAATTCCGCCTCCGGCTGAACCCGGCGCAGCATGTCACGGCGCATGTCGATACGGGGAATAGCCGTTGCGTCCAGCGCACCCCAGATTCCGGCAATCGGCGCGATGATGTCCGGCAGTTTTCGGGCCAGCGTGTCCGTACCGGAAATCGGGCGGCTTTTGGTGCGGGCGCGTCCGGTGTTGGTGACCTGCATATGCATGGCCAGGCCATCAATCGCCTCCGGGTCGGCCAGCATCAGTTCCGCCAGATTATGCCGGTGAACATCCAGCTTCTGCTGTTCCGTCATGTGGCGGCGGCGCGGACGCAGGTCAATCCCGGCAACGCGGGGCAGGCCAAGCCCGCCAGCCCCGATCATGGTATAGGAGCGGGCGCGATCACCCAGGCTGGCGGCAGAATAGCCGGACAGAATCGAGCCGAAGGAGAAGCCGGCGATATGCGGGCGCTCACCCGGCTCCAGTATCCGGTTGAGGCCGGTGACACAGACCTCCGCCAGTCCCTCTGCGGTATGGGGCTCCGGCGGGACTTCTGAATCGCCCATACCGGGCAGGTCCGGGACCAGCAGCCGGTAGCGCTTTGACAGCGGCACGATACAGCGCACCCAGTGGATCCAGCTGCCATAGCCGCCATGCATCAGCACCAGCGGATCACCCGATCCCCAGCAGCGCCAGACCATATGTCCGTCACCGCAGGGCGTGTGGAAATGCGTTGCCGTGCTGTCGAGATCGTCGAGAATCTTCAAAGGATCAGTGCTCATCCCATGGCGATATGCTAAAGACCGGACAAAATCAAGTGGACCGCGAAAACAGTATGTTATTCGGTGGCCATCTGATCTTCGGTAACCGCTGTTTTTTCAATGGGAGAGTAACGTGAGCGAAGCATCAAAAAAGGTCGGGTTTGTCGGGATTGGCAACATGGGCGGCCATATGGCGGCCAATCTGGTAAAGGCGGGGCACAGTGTTTGCGTCACTGATGCCAGCGAAGACGTTGTCAGTGCGTTTCTGACCCGTTGCCCGACCGCGACCAAAGCGGCCAGTCTGGCAGACCTTGCGACGAAGTCTGAATTCATCATCACCATGCTGCCGCAGATCGATATCGTCAAATCGGTCCTGTTTGGCGATGGCGGTGATTCGCTGATCGCCGGTTTGGCGCCGGGCACGCTGCTGATCGACATGAGCTCGTCGGATCCGTTGAAGACCCGCGATCTGCAGGCTGATCTGGCCGGTCGCGGTTTCGACTTTATCGATGCGCCGGTCTCCGGCGGTATCAAGGGTGCGGAACAGGCAACATTGGCCATCATGACGGGTGGTGCGGCGGAACTGGCTGACCGGGCCGAACCGGTTCTGAAGGCGATGGGTGCCAATGTTTACCGCTGTGGCGGTCCGGGTGCCGGACAGGCGACGAAGGCACTGAACAATCTGGTCAATGCTGTCGGTATGATCGCCACAATCGAGACGCTGCTGATGGGCAAGGAATTCGGTCTTGATCTGGATAACTTCACGGATGTGGTGAATGCCTCGACCGGCCGGAACGGCACGACCGAACGCAAGGTGAAACAGTTCTTCCTGTCCCACACCTTCAATTCCGGTTTCTCCATGGACCTGATGGTCAAGGACATCACCACGGCGATGCGGATTGGTGAGGGCGCAGGACTGCCCAACAGCGTGCTGACCACCGGTGTGAAAGCCTGGCTGGAGGCCCAGAAAGATCTGGGTGCCGGCCACGATCACTGCGAAATCTCGGCCTGGATGGAAAAGATCTCCGGCCGGACGCTTTAATCCGGCCTGAGTTAAACTCTGTCGACTTGAAGAACGGGACCCGGCGGCGGGCAGTTTGACCATGTCGCCGGGTCTTGTTTGTTGGCAGGGTTGAATGTTGAAAGATCAGATCGTTCCGCATTCAATCTGGAACTGTAATTCCGGACGGATATAAACCTGCCCCCGTCGTCCCGGCATCTGTGACCTGGCAACGTTCTCGCAGCCGATCATTCGGGTTGCTCGGGCCGACACTCTGAAAGGAACTGTGTTACGACACAGTCCAGTCTTCCAGTTGCAAGTCAGCAATGCGCCCGAACTCTCGCACATTGTTGCTGACCAGGACAAGATCACGGGCCTTCGCCTGACCCGCGATCAGTATATCATATGGTCCGACTGGCTTGCCGGATTTGTCTAGTTCGGCACGGATTTCTCCGGCAATCCGCGCATCCTCAGCATCAAAGGACAGGATATCAAGGTCTCTGAAAAGCAGCCTCAGTGTTTCGAGGTTGAAGGATGTTTTCTGGCTTTTGTAGGCACCAAAGTACAGCTCGTGGCAGACGATTGTCGGTAATCCGATCTCGCCCTCGGTGCATTGAAGAACTCGCTCGGTCAGAGCTTCTGATTTTTGGCCAAGCAGGGTTATGACGGCATTGGTGTCGAACAGAAAGCGCATCAACTGAATAATTTATTCAGTTCTGGACGGGCCTGCTCGTCAGGCTGCTCGCGTCCGCCCTGCATGAAGTCATCGCTTAGGCCTCGTTTCAGGGCTGCTCTCAACGAATTCCAGCCACGCTTCTCGTCGGTCAGCGGGCGCAAGATAATCGCGTCACCTTCACGTGATACCTCAACTTCCGTCACACTGAACCGAAATTCCTTAGGCAAGCGAACAGCCTGAGAGTTCCCTGATTTGAACACCTTCGCAACTTCTGGCATGGCGTCCCTCAAACGTATATACTTCATCGTATATACGATTATTTGTTTTGTATGTAAAGGTCAGGTCTGTCGTGTCCGCTGTATATGAGACCTCCTGTCCGGGTTGCCGGGGGCGAGGCAGCTCATATTCAGGAGCGCGGTTTGGCGTCGAAATCCCAGACGATGGTAGAACCGCGTGCATAGACGTAGCACTTGCTGGCCCTCATTGAACAGCTTCGGATAGCCATCTCGACAGCGTTTCCCTCGCATACACCGATGCCTGCATTACAAACGACGACCGACATATGTTTTCCGTCAGTGGAAACGGCAATCGTGTCGGTGACGTAGCTGTTCATTGCCCGTTCCACACCTGCCTGAACCTCTGGTGACAATGTCAGCGGTCCCGTTCCATAGTTGACCGAAGAGCAACCTGCCATCGTCAGGCAGGTCAGGAAGATGATCGGGATTTTGTACATGTCTTGCCTCACTGATTAGATACCAATCGAATATTGTCATAACGAACAACCTTTACAGGTTATCGCAAAATAGTTTTCCACAGGCAATGCCGCGTTTTCGGTCGATTCTCGGAGAGGGGGCGGTATAAAGGCCGCGACTTTCAGCCCTTCAGGAGCTTTGCATATGCCCGATTCTTCGTCCGCGGCCACCGCGACCCACGAAGAGATGGCGAACGCCATCCGTTTTCTTGCTGCCGACGCCGTTCAGAAGGCAAATTCCGGCCATCCGGGAATGCCGATGGGCATGGCGGATGTGGCGACGGTACTGTTCAGGGACTTCATGAAATTTGATCCGACGGCGCCGGACTGGGCTGACCGGGATCGCTTCGTGCTGTCGGCGGGTCATGGCTCCATGCTGCTCTATGCGATCCTCCATCTGACCGGCTATCCGGACATGACGAAGGCAGAGCTTGAGAATTTCCGCCAGCTTGGCAGCATCACCGCCGGTCATCCGGAATATGGTCATGCCCAGGGCATCGAGACGACAACCGGCCCGCTGGGGCAGGGGATCGCAACCTCTGTCGGTATGGCGCTGGCCGAACGCATGATGGCAGCGCGCTTCGGCGACAATCTGGTCGATCACTATACCTATGTCGTCGCCGGTGACGGTTGTCTGATGGAGGGCATCAGCCATGAAGCCGTGTCGATGGCCGGGCATCTGGGCCTTGGCCGTCTGATCGTCCTGTTCGATGACAATTCGATCTCCATCGACGGTTCTACCGACCTGTCCGTCTCTGACGACCAGCCTGCCCGGTTCAAGGCATCCGGCTGGCACGTGCAGTCCATCGACGGCCATGACCCGGAGGCGATTGCAAAGGCAATCAAGGCGGCGCAGCGTCAGAAGGGCAAGCCCTCGCTGATCTGCTGCAAAACCACCATCGGTTTCGGTGCGCCGACCAAGGCCGGGACCTCGGCAACCCACGGTGCGCCACTGGGACCGGACGAAATTGCCGGTGCCCGCAAGGCATTGAACTGGCCGCATGCACCGTTTGAAATTCCGGCCAATGTGAAAGCCGCCTGGGAAAAGTCGGGCAAGCGTGGCATGGCGTCCCGCAAGTCATGGGAAAAGAAGCTCGCAAAAACCGAAGCCGGTCTGCGTAACGAGTTCGTGCGCGTCTCCAAAGGCAGGTTGCATGACGGTTTCAAGGCCGCCGTGAATGCCCACAAGAAGCTGATGTCGGAGACCGCACCGAAGCTGGCGACCCGCGTGGCGTCGCAGAAAGCCATTGAGGCGATTTTCCCGGTAATGCCGGAAATGGCCGGCGGCTCTGCCGATCTGACCGGTTCGAACAATACCAAGGTTGCCGGTCAGAACCCGGTCACCCGGGATGATTTCTCCGGGGCCTATATCTATTACGGCGTGCGTGAACATGGCATGGCCGCGGCGATGAACGGTATTGCGCTGCATGGCGGGTTGCGTCCCTATGGCGGCACCTTCATGGTCTTCACCGACTACTGCCGTCCCTCGATCCGGCTGTCGGCGCTGATGCGCCAGCCGGTCGTCTATGTCATGACCCATGATTCCATCGGACTTGGCGAGGATGGTCCGACCCATCAGCCGGTTGAGCATCTGGCCAGCCTGCGGGCGATGCCGAACGTCATGGTGATGCGTCCCTGTGATGTGGTCGAGACCATGGAATGCTGGGCGCTGGCCCTGGAATCGACGGATGCACCTTCCATTCTGGCCCTCACCCGCCAGGGCCTGCCGACCATCCGTACCCTGCACACGGAAGACAATCTCTCCGGTCGCGGTGCCTATGTGATGTTTGAAGCCGAAGGCGGTCCCCGTGCGGCGACCATCATCGCGACCGGTTCTGAAGTTGAACTGGCTGTTGCTGCCCGTTTGGACCTGCAGGCAGCCGGTATCCCGACAGCCGTTGTCTCCATGCCCTGTCAGGAACTGTTTGATCAGCAGGATGCTGCCTACAAGGCCGCTGTCCTCGGCGCGCCCGGTGGTCTTCGTGTCTCGATCGAGGCCGGCATCACCTGGGGCTGGGAACGCTATATCGGTGATAACGGTGTTGCCATCGGTATGACCGGCTTCGGTGCCTCCGCCCCGGCTGATCAGCTCTACAAGCATTTCGGCATCACGTCGGATGCCGTGGTGGAAGCGGTGAAGGCACGGATCTGATGAGCGGCTTCAACACCATCGATGATCTGGATGTCAAAGGTAAGACGGTTCTCGTTCGCGCCGATCTGAACGTGCCGATGCAGAATGGTGTGATCTCTGATGACACCCGCATCCGCCGCTTTGTCCCGACCGCGAAGGATCTGGCGGCGGCCGGGGCGAAGGTGGTGATCCTGTCGCATTTCGGTCGCCCCAAGGGCAAGGTTGATCCGGCAAACTCGCTGAAACCGCTGGCCGGTCCGCTGTCGGAAGCACTTGGCGCGCCGGTGGCGTTTGGTGAGGACTGTATCGGCACACCGGCCCGGGCCGTGATTGGCAATTGTGCGCCCGGCGGCTTCGTGCTGCTGGAGAATCTCCGCTTTCATGGCGGCGAAGAAGCCAACGACAACGATTTCGCTGATGCGCTGGCGGAACTCGGTGACATCTTCGTCAATGACGGGTTTTCGGTTTCACACCGGGCCCATGCCTCGGTTGAAGGTCTGGCCCGGCGGCTGCCGAATGCGGCAGGTCGTCTGATGCAGACAGAACTGGATGCCCTGCAGAAGGCGCTGGGTAACCCCGAACGTCCGGTCTGTGCCATCGTCGGTGGTTCCAAGGTGTCGACCAAGCTTGACCTGCTGGGCAATCTGGTTGGCCGGGTCGACAAGCTGGTGATCGGCGGCGGCATGGCGAATACCTTTCTCGCCGCGCTGGGAACCGATGTCGGCAAGTCGCTCTGCGAACATGAAATGCTGGATACGGCCCGCGCCATCATGGGCAAGGCCGATGCGGCGGGATGCGAGATCGTGCTGCCGCGTGATGCGGTTGTCGCCGCAACACTGGCCGAAGGGGTCGAGACGGATGTTGTCGAAGTCGGCGGCGTGCCGTCCGACCGGATGATCCTTGATGTTGGACCGATGGCAACGGCGTCACTCTGTGATCTGCTGGAGACCTGCAAGACGCTGGTCTGGAACGGCCCGCTCGGCGCGTTCGAGTTCAAGCCCTTCGATGAAGGCACCAATGCGGTTGCCAGGAAGGCGGCAGAGCTGACCCGCGACGGCAAGCTGCTCAGCGTCGCCGGTGGCGGCGACACGGTATCTGCACTGGCGACGGCTGGTGTTCAGGATCACTTTACTTATGTATCATCAGCAGGTGGTGCCTTTCTGGAATGGCTGGAAGGCAAGACGCTTCCGGGTGTCGCCGCGCTGGAAAGGTAATCACGACCGGGCGGGCAGCCCCGAGCAATAGCCCCCCACTTACGAACGGGAGAGAAAAATGGCTTTGATTTCAATGCGTCAGATGCTGGATCACGCAGCCGAATACGGGTATGGCGTGCCGGCCTTCAACATCAACAACATGGAACAGATGCTGTCGATCATGTCGGCGGCCTCGAAAACCGAGTCGCCGGTTATTCTGCAGGCCAGCCGCGGTGCCCGCGCTTACGCTAATGATATCGTGCTGCGCCACCTCATTCAGGCGGCTGTTGAAATGTACCCGGATATCCCGGTCTGCATGCATCAGGATCACGGCAACAATCCGGCCACCTGTTTCTCTGCCATCCAGAACGGCTTTACCTCCGTCATGATGGACGGCTCGCTTGAAGAAGATGCAAAAACCCCGGCCTCCTACGACTACAATGTCGAGGTGACGGCGAAGGTGGTGGAGACTGCACATCAGGTCGGCGTGTCGGTGGAGGGCGAGCTCGGCTGCCTCGGTTCACTGGAAACCGGCGAGGGCGAGAAGGAAGACGGCCATGGCTTTGAAGGCAAGCTCGACAAGGATATGCTGCTGACCGATCCGGAACAGGCTGCCGATTTCATCAGCCGTACCCATTGCGATGCGCTGGCGGTTGCTATCGGCACCAGCCACGGCGCCTACAAGTTCTCCCGCAAGCCGACCGGCGACATTCTCGCCATGAACGTCATCAAGGCGATTCACGAAAAGCTGCCGGACACCCATCTGGTCATG
Organism: Rhodospirillales bacterium; assembly: GCA_040219025.1. Classification (GTDB taxonomy): domain Bacteria; phylum Pseudomonadota; class Alphaproteobacteria; order Rhodospirillales; family HT1-32; genus HT1-32. The sequence goes on from JAVJTE010000020.1 coordinate 1,004,183, forward strand.
CATGGCTCGTCATCGGTACCGCAGGACCTGCAGGACATCATCAACCAGTATGGTGGCGAAATGCCGCAGACCTATGGCGTGCCGGTCGAGGAAATCGTTGAAGGCATCAAGTTCGGTGTGCGCAAGATCAACATCGATACCGACAACCGGATGGCCATCACCGGCATGTACCGGAAAGTCGCCGCCGAGAAGAAAGCGGAAATCGATCCCCGGGCCTTCAACAAACCGGCCATCGCCGCGATGGAGAAGGTCTGCATCGCGCGCTTTGAATCCTTCAATACCGCCGGTCAGGCCAGCAAGCTGAAAGCCATTCCGCTCTCCGACATGGCCGCCCGTTACGCGTCGGGCTCGCTCGCCCCGTCCGTGAAGCAGTCACAGGCCGCGGCGCAGTAAACATCCGGTACCGCGGTTTTTTGTGCCTGTCGATATGCCCTCTCCCGCAGTCATCTCCTCGTCCTGAAACGGGTTCAGGACGAGGAGATGGATAACCAAACAAGGTTGGATAACAGGGAGGGGTACGTAACAGGGAATAATGAAGGGCTGAAGATCAGATCCCGTATTTCTAACCTGCTCCCTCATCCTGAATTCATTTCAGGATCCCCGTAAGAATATCAACTCCCGCGCTTGCCGGTCTTTGCATTCGGGGCGGCGACGGCGGATGATGGCAGGACGGGTCGGGAGGATGACAGATGAGTGACGGGATGCGGATCGGGGTGTTCGGGCTGGGGTCGATGGGATATGGCGTGGCACAGTCGCTGCTGCGGGCCGGGCATCAGGTCTGGGGCTTTGACCCCAACCAGACGCAGGTTGAGAGATTCGTCAGCGAGGGCGGCAAGACCGGCGCTGCGGAAGAGGTAGCCGACGATCTCGATATCGCCGTGCTGGTGGTCCTCAACGCCGACCAGACACGGATGGTGCTGACCGGCGACGGGGGGCTGATCGGGCGGATGCCGGATGGTGCGGGGATTATTTCCTGTGCCACCGTGTCACCGGATTTCGCCCGCGAGATGGAAGCGGCGGCAGAAGCGGCGGACCTGCATTATCTCGACGCACCGATTTCCGGTGGCTCGGTGAAGGCCGCGGAGGGCAGGCTGTCGGTGATGGCGGCTGGCCGGCCTGCTGCCTTTGCCGCCGTGAAGCCCGCGCTGGACGCAATGGCAGAGACGATCTTCGAGCTGGGCGACAGTGCCGGGCCGGGATCCGCCCTGAAGGCAGTAAACCAGTTGCTGGCGGGTGTGCATATCGCGGCAATGGGCGAGGCTATGACCTTTGGCATGACGCAGGGTGTCGATCCGGCGAAGCTGGTCGAGGTGATCAGCCAGTGCGCCGGGACCTCCTGGATGTTCGAGAACCGGGCACCGCATGTGGTCAATGGGGATTACACGCCGCACTCGGCGGTCAATATCTGGCCGAAGGATCTGGGCATTGTGCTGGATATCGCACGGGGTGCAAAATTCGGTGCACCGCTGACCGCCGCCGCCCTGCAGCAGTTTCTCGCTGCCGCAGGCTCCGGGCTGGGCGGCGAGGATGACGCCGCCGTCGCCAAGGTCTATGCCCGCAATGCAGGGCTGACCCTGCCGGGGGGAGATGCCAAATGAGCTTTCGTTTTTCGGCGAATACCGGGTTTCTGTTCAAGGATCGCCCGTTCATGGACCGCATCCGGGCGGCGAAGGCCGCTGGTTTCGATGCGCTGGAATTTCATGACGAGGCCCGGGGGGAAGACCCGGCCGCGCTCGCAGACCTGCTGGCGGAGGCTGGCCTGCCGGTCTGCGGCATGAATGTCCGGATGGAAGGCAAGCCGGGCTGTGCGGCAATCCCCGGCCAGGAAGACCAGTTCCGGAAAGACATCGGGGAAGCGGCAGAGATCGCCGGGCGGATTGATGCCGGGGCCATCCATGTGCTGGCCGGCAAGGCAGAGGGTGCGGCAGCCCGGGCCGTCTATATCAGAAACCTCGCCGATGCGCTGGAGGCAACGGACCGGGTCATCCTGATCGAACCGCTCTGCGATGCCGCGATGCCCGGATATTTTCTGCGGACGGTAACGCAGGCCGCCGAAGTTATCGCAGAGGTCGGCCATCCCCGCCTGAAGATCATGTTTGATTGCTTTCATGTCGGTATGGAACAGGGGGCCGGGGCGGTCGCAGACCTGTTCCGCAAACATGCGGCGATCATCGGCCATGTGCAGATCGCCTCGGTTCCCGACCGGGTTGAGCCGCTGTCCGGCGAACTGCAATATCCGATACTGCTGCCGGTGTTTCAGGAGGCCGGTTATCACGGCGCATTCGGCTGTGAGTACCGGCAGGCGGGAATCGACCAGGACGCCGGCCTGGCCCGGCTGCGGCAGTCTCTGATGTAGTACGGAGAGGCCGGGGACGTGCCGGTTGGCCGGAGGCGTCAGACCATCGCCGTCACATAACGTGTTTCCAGATATGCCTGAATGGCTTCTGCGTCGCCTTCGGTTCCATCACCGGAATCCTTGATTCCGCCGGACGGGACTTCCGGGAGGGACAGGCCCATATGGTTGATGGTCAGCATGCCGCTTTCAACTTCCTGACCGAGCCGCTGGATGGTCTCGGCAGATGAGGAGAAAGCATAAGCCGCAAGGCCCAAGGGCAGGCGGTTGGCTTCGGCAATCGCGTCATCATGGCCGGAGAAGCGATTGATGACGGCGACCGGGCCGAACGGCTCGTCATTCATGATCTTGGCGTCTGTCGGTACGTCAGTCAGCACCGTCGGCTGGAAGAAATAGCCCTTGTTGCCGATGAGCTCGCCGCCGGTGGCAAGCTTTGCCCCTCTGCCGGTGGCGTCGCTGATCATGTCTTCAATGACGGAGATGCGGCGTTCGTTGGCCAGCGGGCCCATCTCTGTGCTGTCTTCCAGTCCGTTGCCGATCTTTACCTGTTCCATGCGGCTGACGAAGCTGGAAATGAACTCGTCGGCAACCCCGTCCTGTACCAGAAAACGGGTTGGCGAGATGCAGACCTGACCGGCATTGCGGATATTGAACGGTGCCATGATGTTGATGGCGCTCTTGAGGTCAGCGTCATCATAAATGAGAACCGGGGTATGACCGCCCAGCTCCATGGTGGCACGTTTCATATGCTGCCCGGCAAGGGCGGCCAGATGCTTGCCGATGGGGGTCGACCCGGTGAAGCAAATCTTGCGGATGACCGGATGCGGAATCAGATATTCCGAGATTTCGGCAGGCACACCGTAAACAAGGCTGATGATCTCTGCTGGAACGCCCGCATCGGCGAAGGTGCGGATCAGCTCAGCGGGTGAGGCCGGGGTTTCTTCCGGTACCTTGACGATGATCGAACAGCCGGCTGCCAGCGCGGCAGAAAGCTTGCGGACGATCTGGTTGATCGGGAAGTTACAGGGGGTGAAGGTAGCGACCGGGCCAACCGGCTGCTTGATCGCCATCTGGGTGACACCGGCAGCACGTGCCGGAATGATCAGGCCATAGGCGCGGCGGGCTTCCTCGGCGAACCAGTCGATGGTGTCGGCACCGCGCATGATTTCGCCGACGGAATCGCCGAGCGGCTTGCCCTGTTCGCGGGTCATCAGCCAGCCGATGTCGTCGGCCCGTTCGCGCAGAATATTGGCGGCCTTGCGCATGATCTGGTAACGGTCGAAAGCAGGGGTGGCGCGCCAGATGGCGAAACCTTTCTCCATCGCCGCAAGCGCCTTGTCCAGATCCGCCGTGCCGGCCATGGCCAGACGACCGATTTCTTCCTCTGTCGCCGGGTCAATGACCGGCAGCGACTTGCCCGCCTTGCCGTCACGCCATGTACCGTTGATGAAAAGCTTTACGTCAGCATAAGTCGGCATGAGAGAACCCCGTCTGAATGTCAAAAGCGCCAGCTGGTAACCGTGTCGCGGGAAAGGCACGGCGAAAGCCATGCGGGCCGCGAAGATGCCGCCCGCCCGACAGACTTGTAACGGCTTCGGTTGAAAGACTATGGGCTTCACAAGCAGGCAGGAGGGCAGGATTGTGCTTTCGTGTCTGTTACCGAGAGTACTCCGTTGTCCACTACTGCACTGTCTGGTGAGAACTTTGCACCAGCCCCTGTAGTTGTCTGGCCGAAGAAAATTCAGGTGCCCGGATTTGTATCGAGCAGGCGAATGGCAACGGCTTTCGCGTCCTGAGCGGGATTATCAGTGTAGTCTAAATGAGCGGTCACGATCGCCCCTTCCTTAAGCAACAGAAGTTGCCGCGCCAATAAGTTCGGGTCAGACAGCCCCGCCTGCTCCGCCAATCTGGTGACGTGGCTCTCCAGCATCCGTTTATGTTCGGCGGACTGTTTATGGATTGGGTGGCTGTGGTCCTGAAATTCCGATGATGCCTTGATAAACATGCATCCTTGGTAGCCGGTTTCGGAAAACCATTCTTCAAGAGCGTCGAACATGGCGACGAGTTGTTGCCGGGGTGTTTTGCCCAACTCTTCCATGCGGCGATAGAGCCAGTTGCGGAAGTGTTCGTCGCGCAATCTCAGTGCCGCAAGGATGAGGTCCTCCTTGGTGCGGAAATGTTTGTACATCGATGTTTTCGAGATGCCCGTCTCGGCAACAAGTTTGTCCATACCAGTCGCATTGAAGCCGTTCCGATAGAAAACCTGCAGTGCCTTTTTGACCAGTTCGTCGCGTTTGCTGGGTCGCATATTGAGAAAAATCCATACTGATCTGTACAGTTAATATGATTATTTGGCGCCAGGAGGTCAAATTTTTTCTGCATTAAAACAATTAATTAGCGTCTTTCCGTCGCGCGAAATCAGAAATCTCAAAAAAAATACCATTGACAAAAAATACCGATCGGTACATTTATGTTTCCGAGAGTTACCGATCGGTACACTTTCAAGACATCAATTCACTGCGCCCGGCGCATAACAGGAACTGGAGATTACGATGAGCAAATTTTTCACCCGCGATATTCGACGCAAGCTTCACACCGGCACAACGATCGCCGCGACGATTGCTGTACTGGCGACATCCGTGATTGGCGGGGTGACCTATGCAGAGAAGAGCGGATTACCCGATCCGGGATTTGAAATTGTGCCGGGCCGGACCGCCCTGCTGGTTACCGATCCGCAGAATGATTTTCTGAGCCCGGACGGTGTGACCTGGGGCGTTGTTGGCAAGAACATTGAGGCAAACAACACTGTCGAGCATATCGATATGTTGTTCGCAGCCGCCAAGGCCACGGATATGCCGGTCTTTATCTCGCCGCATTATTACTATCCGCATGATCACAAATGGAAATTCGAGGGCGCGCTCGAGACCCTGATGCACAAGATCGGCATGTTCAATCGCGCAGGCCCGCTTGAAACCGACGGTATTGAAGGCTCCGGCGCTGACTGGCTGGAGCAGTACAAGAAGTATATCGACGACGGCGCGACTGTTGTGTCCAGCCCGCACAAGGTGTTCGGGCCGGAAAGCAACGATCTCGTGTTGCAGATGCGCAAGCAGGGCATCGACAAGGTTATTATCGCCGGTATGTCAGCGAACCTCTGCACGGAATCGCATATGCGTGCCCTCATCGAAGAGGGCTTTGAAGTGATGGTTGTCGCCGACGCAACGGCAGCAGCCCAGGTGCCGGGCTATGACGGCTATGAGGCCGCGATGATCAACTTCCGGATGATCGCAAGCCATGTGACGGATACCGAAACCGCAGTGTCAATGATCAAGGGCACAGCGACCAACTGAGACCGCTCAGCGCCGCTCCATACCGGCTGCGGCGCCGGGACCTCCGGCTACCGACGGCCTGTCTGTATTCTGTCCGGGGAAACATTTCATAACCTTACCATGAGGAGTTAAATCCATGACGAGCTTTACCACCCACACGATTGAATCAGCCCCGGCAGAGTCCAAACCATTTCTGCGGGGTGCAAAAGATGCCTTCTCTTTCGTGCCGAACCTGCTGGGCAACATGGCGGTCTCACCGGCATTGCTTGAGGGTTACATGACCCTGGCAGGCATATTCGATAAGTCCAATCTGTCAGAAACAGAACGCCAGATCATTCTGATGACGAACAACCGTCTGAACGGTTGCACCTATTGTATGGCGGCGCACACGACCATCTCGAAAATGGCCAGGGTTCCCGCAGATGTCATCAATGCCCTGCGCGAGAATACGCCGATCGCTGACCCCAGACTTGAGGCACTTCGCCGGTTCGCTGCCATCGTCAATGAAACGAAAGGCTGGCCGGCTGAAAGCGATGTCGATGCGTTCCTTGCGGCTGGTTATACGAAACAGACCGTCATGGAAGTTATCCTCGGCACCAGCCTGAAGGTCATGTCGAACTACACGAACCACATTGCGCAAACCGAGCTCGATGCTGCGTTTGTCCCGAATGCCTGGAGCGGCACGAAGAAAGCTGCGGCATAACCGAACCGCCGCTGTGGGACCCATGTCACCTCGGGGTATCCACGGCTTGTCTTCCCCCGTGCGCCGTTTGCCCTCCCTCACCCGGCGCACAGGCGTCTCCGGTCAGTCGACCACCCCTGCCGACTGGCCGGAGACCTTCTCTTCCCGATCAATTGAAAGGATCAGACCAATGAAGAACTCTGTCTCCCTCGCTGCTCTTGTTATGACAGCAACTCTCGCCATCACCCCGGCCGTCTTCGCCGAAGACGAATACAACGTTACCAATGGTATCACGCTGACCGGAAATCAACTTGGCATGCATGGCTTCGATCCGGTGTCTGTGATCGATACTGCGTCGCCGCAGTTCGGCAATGCCACATACACCTCGGCCTATGACGGGGTGGACTACTACTTTGCAACAAGGGCGGCTCAGCAGAAGTTCGAAGCTGATCCTGCAGCTTACCTGCCGCAGTTCGGTGGCTTCTGTGCCTACGGTGTTTTTGTCGGCAAGAAACTGGATGGTGATGTGCGGTTTGCCGATGTTGTCGATGGTAAGCTCTACCTCTTCGTTAATGCTGCGGTGTTCGGGAAGTATCTCGCAAACCGTGAGGAGGTTCTCAGGGTTGCCTACGACAAATGGCCGGGCATCCGCGAGACTGCGATCAACGATCTCTGAGCCATCGCAGGCATCACCGCTCCCGGGGACCTGCCCGTCAGGACCCCGGGAGCCATGAGCCTGACGATCCTCTCAGGCAAAACAAAAAGGAAATCAACATGACACGCATTCTGAGAATTGACGCAAGCGCCCGCGTTGAACGTTCGCTGTCCCGCAAGCTTGGCGATCAGTTCATTGGGGAATGGTCCGCATTGGACGGTACGGCGAAGGTTACCCTGCGAGACGTAGGCAAGACACCGCCGCCGATCATTTCCGAAGACTGGATTGCCGCCGTCTTCAGCCAGGCGATGACCCCGGAGCAGCAAGCACTGACCCGGATCTCAGACGAACTGATCGCCGAAATTGCTGAGGCCGAGATGATCGTCATTACGACGCCGATGTACAATTACGGCATGCCTGCCGCTCTGAAAGCCTGGTTCGACCAGGTCGTGCGGATCAATAAGACCTTCACCTTCGATCTGGCGCGTGGCAACCGTCCGCTGGAACCGGTTCTTCCGGGCAAGCCGGTCATCGCACTGACATCCTGTGGCGAGTTCGGCTTTGGTCCGGGCGGGCTGAACGAAGGTGGCGACAACCTGCTGCCGCATTTGCGGTTCGCCTCGCGTTATCTCGGTCTGTCCGAGTTTCACCATGTCGGCATCGAATATCAGGAATTCGGAGATGCGCGCCATGAGCAATCCAAGGCTGAAGCCAATCGCGCCGTACACGAACTCGCAGTGCGCCTGTCGCGACAACACACCCGCGCAGCCTAAACAACAAACATCGGAGATAGACCATGTCCCGCCCACCCCTACCGCCGTTCACTGAACAAACTGCAATTCAAAAGGTCCGCGCCGCCGAAGACAGCTGGAATTCCCGTAACCCGGCGAAAGTCGCTCTGGCCTATACTGACGACAGCCAGTGGCGTAACCGGTCAGATTTCCTGTCCGGCCGGACAGCCATCGAAGCTTTTCTGACAGAGAAATGGCAACGCGAGAAAGGTTACCGACTGATCAAGGAACTCTGGGCTTTTGCCGGTAACCGGATCGCCGTCCGCTTCGCCTACGAATGGCACGATATTGACGGGCAGTGGTTTCGGTCCTTCGGGAACGAGAACTGGGAGTTTGCGGCTGACGGTCTGATGCAGCGTCGTATCGCCAGCATCAATGACCTGCCGATTGCCATGAAGGAACGCAAGTTTCACTGGCCATTAGGTCGTCGGCCGGACAATCACGCCAGCCTCTTGGATCTCGGACTATAGAGACCGGGTTCAAAATCATTTACATCTGACGCAGGGTCAAAGGTAATGTTGAGAGGAAAGGTACAGGACCCGGGCCGGAACAGCAGCGTCAGGCGGGTGTCGAAGCCAAGGTGGTACGCAACTCTCCACATAACAACAACAATGCAGGCGCCTGCAAAGCTGTTCATCTGATCTGTGATTCCCCGGGTCACTTGGCACCGGGAATGTTGCACTTTCGCGGAAAAATGAAAACACCCCAGGCACCATTCGTTCCGGGGCACGCACAACGACTTGTGCTGGTACCTGAATGGATAGCTGTAACTGTAATATTTGTGGAAATTCCCGCTAACCCTTTGAAAGGGTTGGTGGGCGCACCAGGACTCGAACCTGGGACCCGCTGATTAAGAGTCAGCTGCTCTACCAACTGAGCTATGCGCCCGCCTGTGCGGAGACGCGGTTCTAGCGAAGGAGCGGGGGGCTGTCGAGACAAAATACGCCGGGGCGGGGCGAAAGCCGGTGGCGGCGGGTCAGTCCGGCTTTTGCGGACGGTTCGGCCGGGCGGGTTGCCGGGGGGCGGAGGGCCGGTCGGGGGCTTCGCCGGGGCTCTGCCGCATTTCGTTCAGCAGGTCGAGCAGGTCCGGGCTGATGGCCCCGAGCTTCGACAGTTCATCGAGACCGGCGCTGTTGCCGGCCGCCGGGTTGTCGGTGCTGGTCACCGGACCCTCAGGCTGTTCTGCGCCACCTGATGTTGCGAGATCACCTTTCTCAGTCTTGCCGGCCATCATTCTCTCTCCCCCTGCTCGGGAGATATATTCAGGGCGCAGGCGAGATTTGGTAGTCGTGGGAACTACGTAGGCTAAATCGCGTAGTCCGGGAATGAACGGATGCCGGTCACAGGGAGCGGCACCGTGACGGAGAGAGCTCAGGTTTCTTCCTCGCCCCGGCGGCCGAAGGTGACGTCGCGGTGGATATAGACACACATCAGCAGGCCAAAGCCCATCAGCAGTGTCAGCATGGCGGTGCCGCCATAGGAGATCAGCGGCAGGGGGACGCCGACCACCGGAACGAGACCCATGACCATCGCGATATTGATGAAGACGTAGAGGAAGAAGGTGACGGTAACGCCCATGGCCAGCAGGCGGCCGAAATGGCTGCGTGAGCGCATGGCGATGAAGACGCCATAGATCAGCAGCAACGCATAGAGGCCGAGCAGGCCCAGCCCGCCGATCATGCCGAATTCCTCGGCCAGCATGGTGAACACGAAGTCGGTCTGTTTCTCCGGCAGGAAACTGAGATGGCTCTGCGTTCCCTGCAGGAACCCCTTGCCGAACATGCCGCCGGAGCCCAGCGCGATCTTGGATTGCAGGATATGATAGCCGGCGCCCAGCGGGTCGGTTTCCGGGTCAAGGAAGGTCAGCACACGCTGTTTCTGGTAATCGCGCAGGAACTGCCAGGCGATCGGGATGGAGGCAAGTGCCGCCACGCCGCCGGCAACAAATATCCACAGCCGCACCCCCGCCAGAAACATCAGCACGACACCACCGGCGGCCAGCATCATCGCGGTCCCCAGATCGGGCTGGCGCAAGACCAGTGCGGTTGGCAGCAGAATCATCAGGATCGGCGGAATGAAGGAGGTGACGCGGTTTACATCCTCAAGATTGATGCCGTGGAAATAGCGGGCGAGTGACAAGACGAGCGCAATTTTCATCAGTTCCGACGGCTGAACCTGGATCGGGCCGACGGCAATCCATCGCTGTGCGCCCATGCCGATGGAGCCAAACACCTCGACCGCAATCAGCAGGGCGAGTGCGAGGGCATAGGCCAGATAGGCAGAGCGCAGCCAGAACCTGATATCCAGCAGGGCAATGAACAGCATGATGACCATGCCGACACCGAAACGGGCCATTTGCTTTGTGGCCCAGGGGTCAAAGCTGCCGTTGGCCGCGGAATACATCATCGCGAAACCGACGGAAGCGGTCGCGACGATGAGCAGGATAAGCGACCAGTTAATCTGCCAGACCTTCTCCCGCAGGGTCATCTCGCTGGCACGGCTGGAAATCAGCCCTCTCACCGGGATTGTCCTGACAGGTTGACCTGCTGCAGCGGAGAGCGATCCTGTTCCGGCCGGTTTTCAGCCGCAGCGACAGTCTTTGGCGGCAGCGGCGGCAGAATGCTGCGGCGCTGGACTTCTTCGAGCACATCCCGGGCAATGGGTGCGGCAGCCGCAGACCCGCTGCCGCCATGTTCGACAACAACAGAGACCGCATACCGCGGTGCGCTGACCGGCGCATAGCCGACAAACAGGGCATGGTCACGTTCACGCCATTCCAGTTCCTCGTTCTTGAGGACGCGGGTATCGCGTTCGGATTTCGAAATGCGCCGGACCTGGGCGGTGCCGGTCTTGCCGCCCATTTTCATTGTCTCATCTTCGATGCGGGAGGACTTGGCGGTTCCCTTCGGGCTGTTGACGACCGCATCCATCGCATCGGCGATCAGTTTCAGCGTGCGCGGGGAAACATCGATCCGGTCCGGTTCGTTCAGATGCGCCGGCTTGCCACCAATGTTGCGGGTCAGGTGCGGCTGGACCGCCATGCCGCCATTGACCAGCCGGGCTGTCATCACCGCAAGCTGGAGCGGCGTGGTCAGGACATAGCCCTGTCCGATACCGGCAATCAGCGTCTCGCCCCGTTGCCAGGGCTGGCCGATGGTCGCGGTCTTCCAGTCGCGGGTCGGGATCACCCCGGAGCGGGCACCGGGCAGGTCGATATCAACCGGCTCGCCCAGCCCGAAACGGCGCGACATTTCGGCAATCCGGTCAATGCCGAGGCGTTTGGCAATTTCGTAGAAATAGGTATCGCAGGACTGCTCGATTGCCTCGTTCAGGTCCATGTGACCATGGCCCCATTTTTTCCAGCAATGGAACCGGGCATTGCCGAGTTCGGTGACACCGTTACAGAATATCTTCTGCTCCGGACCGATGACACCGGCTTCAAGCGCCGCAATGGCAACCACCATCTTGAAGGTCGAGCCCGGCGGATACTGACCGACCAGCGCCTTGTTGATCAGCGGTGACTTCTCATTGTTGACCAGCGAACGCCAGTAAGCCGTGGTCAGCCCCTTGTTGAAGGCATTGGGGTCGAAGCCGGGTTGCGAACTCATCGCCAGAATTTCGCCGGTATGGACGTCAAGAACGACCACGGCAGCACTTTCCTCACCGACCCGCTGTTCAACGAATTTCTGCAGTTCGATATCGATGGTGAGCTCAACCTCGACACCGGGTTCGCCCTCCCTGCGTTCCAGTTCCCGTTTGATGCGCCCCAGCGCATTGACCTCGACCTGGCTGGTGCCGCCGGCCCCGCGAAGCGCCAGATCATGGACTTTCTCAACCCCGGCCTTGCCGATGCGAAAACCCGGCAGCTCCAGCAGCGGATCGCCGGTCAGATCATCTTCTGACACCTGGGCCACATAGCCCAGAACATGGGCCAGGGTTTCACCATTGGGATAATTGCGGCTCTGGCCGACATCGATATCGATACCCGGCAGGTCCGGTGAATTGACCTGAATGCTGGCGACCTCTTCCCATGTCAGGTTTTCAACAACCTTGATGGGCACAAAACTGCGGCGTCTGCGGGCATCGCGGAGGACACGCTGGATTTCTTTCGGGCTGATATCGACGATCTGTGACAGCCGCTCCAGTGTCGCCTTCATGCCGCCGGCCTTTTCCGTATCTTCAGCGACGATCAGAACGCGGTAGTTGATTTCGTTGTCGGCAAGCGGCTTGCCGAACCGGTCGAGAATACGCCCCCGGGGCGGTGGCAGCAGGCGAATGTTGATGCGGTTTTCATCTGCCAGCGTGGCGTAGCGGCTGCCCTCGATGATCTGCAGATAGTACATCCGTCCGGCCAGTCCGCCGAGCAGGGCAAGCTTGGCGGCGCCCAGGAAGGCAGCACGACGGCCAAACAGTTTTGCGCGATCCGTATCGCGATTCATATTTCCTGCCTCAGCGCGGCATATTGCAGGCGGGCCAGCAGCCAGTTCAGCACCGGGTAAAGACCGATCATGATGAGATACTGGAAGACAACCGGAAGGAAGGGTACCAGCGCGCTGTCAATCATCGATACCAGCAGCCAGAAGAGCAGCATGGCCGGTGCCGTGACCATACCGAACCCCCACCAGTTGATCAGGAAGCTCTTGCCGTAGAAGACGGTGCTCTGCGCCGATACCCCACCCTGCATCAGCAGCAGGATAAGGGCACCGACACCCAGCGGGGTGCCGATGATCGCGTCCTGAAAAAGTCCCAGCAGGAACGCCATTGAGGGGGGAATCAGGTCAGGGCGGTGGACTGCCCAGTAAAAGATCGCCGGGAGTGACAGCATCGGCGCAATCACCCCCCAGAACGGGAGATGAAACGGGATGGCGCTGATCAGGATCAGGATCAGCACACTCAGGCAGGGGACAATCTGGCGGGCGACATGGTCGAGCCTCTGGCTGAATGTCAGCGGGGTCATTCCGACAATCCGCCAGCCTGTTCCATGCGGTCACTGTTCAGGATGCCGGCGAGGCCGTAATTCACCACCCGGACAAATTCCAGGCGATGGCGGCGCAGAAACGGCTGGATCCTGACCACACCGTCGGAAACGGAGGAGACCACACCGATCGGTAGCCCGGGCGGGAAGACACCGCCGTGCCCGGATGTGACAACCCGTTCGCCGGGCCCGACGGTTGTGTTGACCGGCAGGAACAGCAACCGGGCCTGATCGCCATTGTCGCCGGTCAGGATACCCCGTGCCCGGCTGGATTCGATGACGGCAGGGATCCGGCTGTTGATATCAGTCAGCAGCAATACCCGTGTCGAGCGGTTGCCGACCTGGGCGACGCGCCCGATCAGTCCTTCCCCGGTTATCACCGCCTGGCCCTTGGTGACGCCGTCACGGGTGCCGACGTTGAGCAGTACGGACTGGGCAAAGGGACCGCCGGGATCACCGATGACACGGGCGGTCACGAACTCGGGCGGCGGCGGCGGATCGAAATTCAGCAACTCCCGCAGCGACTGGTTCTGTGCCTGAAGTTCAAGCGCCGCCTGTCGCCATTCAAGCAGGCGCTGGTTTTCGGCGATCAGGATTTCGTTATGGGCGCGGATATCGCGCAGTTCTTCGAGGTGGGTAACCGTGTTCGACAGGGTACTGGTCGGGCGCGACATGACATCAAGGATTGGCGCAACAGCGTCACTGATCGACGTCCGGAGAGACGCGATGGTTTTCGGGTCAGCCTTGCCGAAAACCATCAGCCCGAGCGAGGCAATCACCAGTGAAAGGAAGGCAAACCTCTGCACGAACAGCCGGAAAGGCTGTGCCAGTCTCAGTGCCGGGCTGCGTTTGGTTGCCAAGGCTCTCTCCGTGAGCGCAGTGTCAGAACTAGAAGGTTGTCAGGACGTTTTGCAGTTTTGCCCGTTCTTCAAGAGAACGTCCGGTACCGAGCGCGACACAGGACAGCGGATCATCCGCGATGGAGACGGGAAGCCCCGTCTCATGCCGCAGGACGAAATCGAGATTCGACAACAGGGCACCGCCACCGGTCAGCACAATGCCCTTGTCGACGATATCGGCTGCCAGTTCCGGTGCGGTATGTTCCAGCGCGACCTTTACGGCCTCGACGATGGCACCGACCGGCTCGGCCAGGCTTTCGGCAATCTGGGCCTCGGTAATGACCAGCTCCCGGGGGACGCCGTTCATCAGGTCGCGGCCCTTGATTTCCATCGACTTGCCTTCGCCTTCGCCCATCGGATAGGCGCTGCCGATTTCCTTCTTGATGCGCTCGGCAGAGCCTTCACCGACCAGCAGGTTATGATTGCGGCGGATATAGGCGATGATCGCCTCGTCCATCTTGTCGCCGCCGACGCGGACAGACCGGGCATAGACAATGCCACCAAGGGACAACACGGCAACTTCCGTGGTGCCGCCACCGATATCGACGACCATTGAGCCGGTTGGTTCCGTCACCGGAAGTCCGGCACCGATTGCGGCGGCCATCGGTTCCTCGATCAGATAGACCTTGCGGGCACCGGCATGTTCAGCCGATTCCTGAATGGCGCGGCGTTCAACGGCGGTCGAGCCGGAGGGCACACAGACCACGATCAGCGGGCTGGCAAAGCTGCGGCGGTTATGAACCTTGCGGATGAAATGCTTGATCATCTCTTCCGCAACTTCAAAGTCGGCGATAACGCCATCGCGCAAAGGCCGGATCGCGTGGATGTTGCCGGGGGTACGACCCAGCATCATCTTCGCTTCGTCGCCGACGGCAAGAACACGCTTCTTGCCCTTCTCTTCCAGAATGGCGACCACCGACGGCTCGTTCAGAACGATGCCCCGGCCCTTGACGTAAACCAGTGTGTTGGCGGTGCCGAGGTCAATTGCCATATCGGCAGACAGCCATCCGAGAATCTTGGAGAACATGGGCGGACTAGCCCTCGCTTTTCTTATAGTTCAGTGGTTGCGGGTGCCGGCGAATCACCGACTCGATATATATCACGCGGTTAACGCTGCCGGGGCAGACTTTTCTCGTTTTGTCAGCAGTTTGTTCAGGGCACTGATATAGGCCCGTGCCGAGGCGACGAGGGTATCGGTGTCTGCTGACTGGCCGTTTACCGACTTTCCGTTTTCTTCCAGCCTTACAGTGACTTCAGCCTGGGCGTCGGTGCCCTGTGTCACAGCACTGACCTGATAGAGCTGCAGCCGGGCCTCTGCCGGAAACAGTTCCTTGATACAGTTGAAGGTGGCATCAACCGGGCCATCCCCTTTCGAGAAGGTGGATTTGATTTCACCATCGATTTCCAGTGACAGGGACGCCGTCGGCGGACGGTGTTCGGTCCCGCATTTCACTTCGAGGCTGACCAGCCGGATGCGCTCGTCACCGCGGGCGGCTTCGTCATCGATCAGGGCGACGATATCCTCGTCGAAGACTTCCTTCTTGATGTCGGCGAGGTCCTTGAACCGCTTGAAAAGCTCGTTCAGCGCATTGTCACCGGGCTTGTAGCCGAGCTCTTCAACCTTCTTGGAGAAGGCGTGACGCCCGGAATGTTTGCCCAGCACCAGTGTCGACTTGGTCAGGCCAACCGATTCCGGGGTCATGATTTCATAGGTCTGCGCGTTCTTCAGCATGCCGTCCTGGTGGATGCCGCTTTCATGGGCGAAGGCATTTGCCCCGACGATGGCCTTGTTCGGCTGAACGTTGAATCCGGTGATCGACGACAGCAGGCGCGATGCCCGCATGATCTCCGTGGTCTCGATATTGGTCTGGTGCGGCAGGATGTCGGCGCGGGTGCGCAGCGCCATGACGATCTCTTCCATCGATGCGTTACCGGCCCGTTCGCCGATCCCGTTGATGGTACATTCGATCTGGCGGGCCCCGGCCCCGACAGCAGCCAGTGAATTGGCGACAGCCAGACCCAGATCATTATGGCAGTGAACGGAAATGATCGCCTTGTCGATATTCGGCACCCGGTTCATCAGCATGGTGATCAGGGCAGCAAATTCGGACGGCACCGCATAGCCGACGGTATCCGGAATATTGATCGTGCCGGCCCCGTTGGCGATGGCGGTCTCGACACAGCGACAGAGAAAGTCGTGATCGGTGCGGCTGCCGTCTTCCGGCGACCATTCGACATCGTCGGTGAAGTTGCGGGCATGGGCGACGCTGGAGGCCACCGCATCGTGAACGGCGTCCGGTTCCATCCGCAGCTTGAATTTCATGTGCAGCGGGCTGGTGGAGATGAAGGTATGAATGCGGGCGCGTTCAGCCGGCTTCAGGGCCTCGGCGGCGCGTTCGATATCGCCTTTGGCTGCCCGTGCCAGCCCGGCAATAATGCTGCCGCGGACCGTTTTCGCGACTTCGTTGACGGCTTCAAAATCGCCGTTCGAGGCAATCGGAAAACCGGCTTCGATGACATCCACGCGCATTGCTGCAAGCTGGCGGGCAATCCGCAGCTTTTCGTCAAGGTTCATCGAACAGCCCGGCGACTGCTCGCCGTCGCGCAAGGTCGTGTCAAAAATCAGTACACGATTGTCTGGGTTGGTCTGGTCCGAATTCATTGTCTGTTCTGTCATGGCTTTGTCTTCCGGCGAATGTTCCTGTAGCCCGAATAAGCAAAATTCTGCGAAAACCGCCGTAATCCGCCGAATATCGGGGCTAACTTGACGCGGCTCTCCGAATTGTCAACGACGGATGGTTAAGACCGGGTTACAGCAACCGGACGTCCGGGAAACGCTCAATTTTCAATAGGATAGAAAGATGTCAAAAATAGGGTGATTTGCGACGTCTTATTTCCCCGCAGGCGGTTTTGTGCGAAAAAACGTTGCGTTGAGAATCAGTCTGCGCTAATCAGACCGAGTTATGACACAGATTTCCGCAAACGCCACCCGCCAGATCATGGTCCTCGCCGAGGGCTATGCTGTTGCGCGCGCCTGGGTCAAAACCGTCGTTACCACCATTAAAATGACCGGCAGGTAACGCGGGCGTACTTTTGTCACATTAAGACTGTACAGCCCGCGGATAGCCACCGCGGGCTTTTTTGTTTTGGAGAGGAACGATGAGATTTGAAGCCTATACGACAGGAAGCAAGTTTGAACTGAGACCGCCGGAACGGGCCGCCGAATGGGCGGGCTATCATTCCATCCGGCAGCGGGCGATCTTTGACCGCCATCTGCCGGAGATGACCTACCGGGGCGACCATCCGGATGAACAGAAGGAGGGCAATCATCCGCTCTGCCTGTTCCGTAACGGAACCCTGGTTGGCGTGATTCGGGTTGATTTCCTGGACAGCGAAAAAGTGGCGTTTCGGCTGCTCGCCATCGACCCGGCCTGCCAGCGCCAGGGCTATGGCTCGGTTGCCCTGACCCTGGCGGAACAGTTCGCCAAGCACCATGGCCGTCTGCGGGTTGTCCTGCATGCCCACCGTTCCGTGCTTTTCTTCTACGCGCGAAACGGATATCTCCACGCGGAGTGGGATGAAGCGCCTCTTTCGGCAGATTCAGCCTCTCTGGGCAAGCGGCTCAACCTCGGTGTCGCACAGCATGACGGCTCGGTTTTCATCGCCGCAGCCTGACCATCAAAGGAATAAATGACATGGGTTATAAAGTAGCGGTCGCAGGGGCGACGGGAAATGTGGGTCGGGAGCTTCTGCAGATTCTGGCGGAACGCAACTTCCCGGCTGATGAAGTCGTCGCGCTGGCTTCCAGCCGTTCGGTCGGCCGGGAAGTCTCTTATGGCGACAAGAAAATCCTGAAGGTTCAGGACCTTGAAAAGTTCGATTTCAAGGGAACCGATATCGGCCTGTTCTCGCCGGGGGCCAAAGTTTCGGCAGTTCATGCGCCGCGGGCCGCGAAAGCCGGATGCGTTGTCATCGACAATACCTCGCATTTCCGGATGGACCCGGATGTCCCGCTGGTCGTGCCGGAAGTAAATCCGCAGGCGATTGCCGGCTATGGCAAGAAGGGCATTATCGCCAATCCGAACTGCTCAACCATCCAGATGCTGGTGGCGCTGAAGCCGCTGCATGATCTGGCAAAGATCAAGCGTGTTGTCGTCGCGACCTATCAGTCGGTCTCGGGTGGCGGCAAGGAATGCATGGACGAGTTGTTCGAGCAGACCCGAGGCATCTATGTGAACGATCCGATGAAGAAAGAGCGTTTCACCAAACAGATCGCGTTCAACGTCATTCCGCATATCGATGTGTTCATGGATGACGGGGCGACGAAAGAAGAGTGGAAGATGGTCGTCGAGACCAAGAAAATTCTCGATCCGGCCATCAGGGTCCATGCGACTTGCGTCCGTGTCCCGGTTTTTGTCGGGCATGCGGAAGCGGTGAATATCGAGTTCGAGCGGGACATCAGCGAAGAAGAAGCCCGCGAGGCGCTGCGCAACGCGCCGGGTGTCATCGTGCTCGATCACCGGGTTGACGAAGGTTATGTCACCCCGGCGGAATGTGCCGGTGAAGACGGTGTTTATGTCAGCCGTATCCGCCAGGACCCGACGGTCGAAAACGGCCTCAGCATCTGGGTTGTCTCCGACAATCTGCGCAAGGGTGCGGCGCTGAATACCGTCCAGATTGCCGAGGAACTCATCGCCTCGCATCTGCGCAAGGCAGCCTGACGTCTCAAGCGCAGGGTTCTCCTCCGGAACGCAAAAGGGCGGCTGTCAGGATAGCCGCCCTTTTTTGTCGGGCTGAAATCAGCACCGGCGTTCCGCCCGGATCCCCTGGTCAGCTGTCCGGCACTGCGGGATTGTCGGGGCCGGTGTAAAACTCAGGCCAGTTGTTTTTGACGACATAGCTGTCAGATGCCAGCGCATGACAGGTGTCAAGAATGCGGGGGCGTTCGCGCGGGCCTTCGGCCAGAGCGATTTCCGGGTTTTCGCGCCGCCGTTTCTCCTGATAGGGAAAGATTGACTGAAAGGCTGTCGTGGCCATCGGTCCGAACAGTTCGACCAGATGGGTGCAACCTTCCGTACCGCCGACCAGCTTTTTGACCTGGCCGCGAAATCCCTTGCCGATCTGGACGCCGACCATGCGCTGGAAATTCGGGGTGATATTGCCGCAGATCGCAAACGGGCCGGAATCCGTCACGCATTCCATCGCCTGTATTGTCAGGGTCTCGTCGACGGTCATGCGCATCCACATGTCATGCACCGGCTCGCCCGCTTCTATCTGTCCGCGATAGTCATTCGGATAGGCATAGGATTTCTGGTCGGTCATATGGCCGTCGATATCCCACAATCCGTCCTGCCGGAGATATCCGCGGCAGGTGACGGTGCGGGTATGGACGGGTTCCCGTTCTGCGGGGGGCGACAACGGCATGGATGTTCTCCGGAAAAATATCTGGTCCGGACTATATAGATCGGCGGGCGCGGGTAAACCCGGCAGTCGGCCCGGTGAACCTGCTCAAACCCGGATTTTACTGTCCGTAGCCATCTCCGAAGATAAAGGCTTCACGATCACGCAGGTCGGCCTCCAGCATCTCCTTGGCCATGCGATAGAGATCCCGGATCGAGACCATGCCGATGACCTTGCCGTTTTCAACAACCGGCAGGTGGCGATATCCCCGCTCGCTCATCCGTTCCAGCGCGCTGCCGGCCAGATCGTCACCGGACAGGGTGTCCGGGTCGGGGGTCATGACCTCTGCCAGTTTTGTGGTATCCGGGTTGCGGTTGCTGGCGACCACCCGGCGGGTGATGTCACGTTCGGTGAAAATTCCGGCAAGCCTGTCACCCTGCATGACAAGTATGGCGCTGCAGTGGCGCGATACCATCAGTTCGGCGGCTTGTCGGACGGTGTCATCCGGCGTCAGTGACGCCAGGATTTGCCCGCTTACTACATCCGGCACGATCTTCCGATCCATCGCTTCCTCCTGTGATGGGGCGCGGCAACCGGGATCGCTTTGCGTTATTCTCCGGCTTCCGTCAGGGGTGAAGTCTGCGCCGGTCCGTGAATCAGGTCAAGTTTCACAGGTTCGGGGAGAAATTTTCAGCCGTCATCCGGCTCTTCGCCGACTTCGTCAACCTGGGCCAGACGCAGCTGGGTGATCTGGTTGCGGATCTTGCGGACAACATCGAACCGGAAGCCGTGGAACATGAAACTTTGCCCGGTTTCCGGAATGCGCCGCGCCTCGTGCAGCAGCAGCCCGGCAACGGTGGAGGCTTCGTCATCCGGCAGGGACCAGTCAAACTCCCGGTTCAGGTCGCGGATGGTCACATCGCCATTGACCAGGTAGCTGCCATCGGCTTCCTGGGTAACACCGGCCACCGTCTCGTCATGTTCGTCATCGATATCGCCGACAATTTCTTCCAGAATGTCTTCCAGCGTCACGATGCCCTGCAGGGTGCCGTATTCGTCAATCACCAGCGCGAAATGTTCCCGCCGCAGCCGGAACGCCTGTAACTGGTCGAGCAGGGTTGTGGTGTCGGGCACGAACCAGGGTTCCGCCGACAGCGCGACCACGTCGATTTCGGAGACATCGCCATTGCGGGCCCGGACTTCGCGGAGCAACTGCTTGGCATGGATCACCCCGACAATATCGTCAGGGTCTTCGCGGTACAGCGGAATGCGGGTGAAGGTGCTGGCAAGCACCTGGTCGACAATATCATCGGCTGACTGGCTGGCGTCGATCAGGTTGACGTTCTTCCGGTGCGTCATGATCTCGCCGATATCGACGTCGTCCAGATCCAGCACGCTGCGCAGCATGGCGCGTTCATGCCGGGTGGTCGCCTCGTCACCGTCATGCAGGTCAATCGCACCCCGCAGTTCCTCTTCCGGATGCAGCGAGGCATCATCTGCCTCATTGCTGGCCCCCAGCATCTTGAGAGTGCCGGCGACCAGAATCTCGATCGCATGCGTGACAGGCGAGAACACCAGCACCATGACTTTCAGGATTGGCGAGACCTTCAGCGCCATTTTGTTGGCGTTTTGCAGGGCATAGGTCTTCGGCATGATTTCGGCAAAGATCAGAACCATCAGTGTCATGGCGATGGTGGCATAAACGACACCGGCCTCGCCGAAGAGGGTGATCATCAGACTGGTGGCCAGTGCCGAGGCCAGAATATTGACCAGATTGTTGCCCAGCAGAATGGCACCGATCAGCCGTTCCTTCCGGGCATGCAGCTCCGAGACAATCGCAGCACGTTTGTCACCCTGCTGTTCAAGCCGGTGAATGATATGTTTCGAGGTGCTGGTCAGGGCCGTCTCCGAGCTGGAGAAAAATGCCGAGAGCAGCAGCAGAACGAATATCGAGATGAGCGTAATGGTCATGATGACGGTTGGTTGGTTCCAGGCTGTTTCACGATATCAGGCAGCAAGATCATGATCCCAGAGCGCACGGATGGCCCCGGGCTCTACATCATTGGTGATGAAGCTTTGCCCGATAGCACGGGCAAGTATCAGGGTGAGGCGACCGTTATCCACCTTCTTGTCGCGGCTCATATGATCCATCAGACGGTCTGCGAGACCGGTCTGCAGGATCTGGCCGGGAATATCGGCGGGAAGGCCGACCTGCAGCAGGTGGTCGCGAACGCGGGCTGCGTCAGTTGGCGGACAAAGGCCAAGCCGGGCCGACAGATCAAACGCCAGCCGCATACCGATGGCCACGGCCTCACCATGTAGCAGCGATCCGTTATAGCCGGCCTCTGCCTCAAGTGCATGGCCGAAGGTATGACCGAGATTGAGCAGGGCGCGGCGACCGCTCTCGCGTTCATCGGCAGCGACGGTTTCGGCCTTTGCGCGGCAGCTCTCGACAATCGCATGGCGTCGGGCCGCAGCATCTCCGGCGATCAGCGCAGGGCCGTTATCGCAAAGCCAGTCAAAGAACGCCGGCCGGTCGATCAGCCCGTATTTGACCACTTCGGCATATCCGGCCAGCAGTTCCCGTTCCGGCAGGGTATCAAGTGTTGCGGTGTCGGCGAGCACGATCCGCGGCTGATAGAAGGCACCGACCAGATTCTTGCCGTAAGGCGAATTGATGCCGGTTTTGCCGCCAACCGAGCTGTCGACCTGGGACAGCAGGGTGGTCGGGATCTGAATGAAGTCGACGCCGCGCAGCAGACTGGCAGCAGCAAAGCCTGCAAGATCACCGACCACCCCGCCACCAAGAGCGACAACCGCCAGCCCGCGGCTGGCCCGGCGTGACAGCATGTCATTCATCAGGCGCTGGAACTGATCGAAGCTTTTGCTGGCTTCACCTGCCGGAATCACAAATGCCTCGACCCGGAGACCGGCGGCGGTCAGCGATTCCGTCAGCGGTCCAAGATACTGGCCGGCGACATTTTCGTCGGTGACGACAAAGCATCTCGGCTCGCGCAGCAGCGGCGCGATATGCGCGCCAGCCTGTGCAACAAGTCCCGGGCCGACCAGAATATCATAGCTGCGATCCTGAAGATCGACAGTCAGGCGCTCAATGTCAGACATGTGCCCGGCTTTCCTCGGAAAGATTGTGCCGGAGATGACCGGCAATGGCACTGGCAACCCGGTCTGTCATGTCATCTGGTGACTCATCGTGACAGTCTACCGTGATGTCGGCTTCGGCATAGACCGGGTAGCGCCGGTCGATCAGGCCGGACAGAATTTCCCGCGGTTCGCCCTTGTTCAGGATCGGACGATGGGTCCGCCCGGCGGTGCGCTTGATCAGCAGATCGATATCGGCCCGCAGCCAGACGGAAAGCGCCTTCTGAAGGATCAGTTGCCGGGTGTCCGGGTCCATGAATGCGCCGCCGCCGGTCGACAGCACCATCGGCTCTGATGACAGCAGACGGCGGATGACCCGGCGTTCACCGTCACGAAATTCCGGCTCGCCATAGGTCGCGAAGATGTCGGCCACAGACAATCCGGCTGCCGCCTCGATTTCGCTGTCTGCATCCGTGAAAGGCAGATTGAGTCGTTCAGCGATCTTGCGGCCGATACAGGTTTTCCCGGCACCCATCAGACCGACAAATACAAGCGGGCGGTCCGGTATCACGTCACTGGTCTTTGCCTGTGTCAGGCTTGATTGGTTCATCTCTGCTTCAGTTTCTGGTCCGCCGGCACGCGTTGCGCCTGCGGTCGCCTGCCGGTACACTGCCGTATTATCGTCATGTTGGGCAACTACCTTCGGTAAACTTATGCCGGTGTCAACAGCATCCGGCCGGAAAACGCAACCAATCGTCAGGGCGTCGTCAGAATAATGTGGAAGTTCATCCTGTTGTTAATTGTGGCCGGAATTGTCGGCGGAGGGGTTTATCTTGCGACCTGGGACATGCCCCCGCCATCTGAACGCCTGGAGAAAGTTATTCCCAATGACCGTTTCAACAGCAATTAGACGCAGTCTTCTGGCGGCAGTGGCCGTCGCGCTGCTTGGTGTGTTTCCCGTTCCGGCGGATGCACAGTCCGGACCGGTTCAGCTGCTGAAAAAGCGGCAGCCTGACCGGGCGACACCGCCCGCACCTGTGACCCGCGATGCGGAGCCTGGAACCCGTGCGCCAAGTGGTGTGACGGTGCGGCGACTGGGTGTTGTCAGCACTGAATCGGTTGGCGTTCTGACAAGCGGTCAGGGTGGTCTTGGCAGTAATATGTGGGGCAATCTTGAGCGCAGCCGGGTTGTCGCCCTGCTGGATGCCCTGCCGGATCAGCTGGCCAGCCCGGCGCTTCGTGATCTGCAACAACGGCTGCTGCTGACTGCCGCCACCATTCCGGCAGGCGAGGGGCGGTCCGTGCTGGAGTTGCGCGCTCTCAAGCTGGCCGCACTGGGCGATCTGGAAAGTGTCGAGCAACTGGTCGGGTCTGCCCCGGACAGACAGGGCAACGAGGTGCTGGACCGCCTGGTTGCCGAGGCGGCGCTGATGTCCAGTGACCCGATGACAGCCTGCAGCAATGCCGGATATATCAACCGGCAATACCGGTCAGGATTCTGGCAGCGCCTTGATATCTATTGCCGGATCCGCCAGCAGGACCGTAACGGAGCGATGCTGGGTCTTGACCTGCTGCGTGAATCCAGCGGGACAGCCCCGTTCCTGCTGGCGGCGGAAGCCGCTCTGGCGGGCGCGGACCAGCCGAAGATACAGGCTGACGATCTTGACGTGCTGGATGTCGCGATGCTGATCGCCGGGGGCTATGGCCCGCCGGACGAGGCAATTGAAAGCATTCCGACCTCGACATTGCTGTCGCTGGCCTTTGCCGACACCGTACCCACCGAAACCCGTCTGCTTGCCGCCGAACGCGGTGTTGCCGCCGGGGTTGTCGAGGCTGACACACTGCGGAGTATCTATCAGTTCGTTGGCTTCGGGACGGCCCAGATGTCGGACCCGATTGCCTCGGCCCGTAATCTGGCACCCGGTCAGGCGCGGGCGCTGCTCTATCAGGCCAGCCAGATACAGTCCTTTGATGCCGCCCGGGCCGAGCTTATGCGGGCGGCACTGGCGACAGCCGGCACCGCCTGGCAGTATCTGGTTGTTGCCCATGCCTTTCAGCCGGTTGTCAGCAGCATATCGCCCAGTTCGTCGCTGAACTGGTTTGCCCCCTTTGCGGTGGCTGGTCTGCTGACCGCCGGTGACTATCCGTCAGCGGAACGCTGGGTTGCGATGATGGAAGCGAACGGACCTGTCAGTGACGAGGCAGCCCGGCTGGCGCGGGACCTGCGCCCGCTGATCTGGATCGCCCAGTCCCCGGAACCGGCGCTGTCGCAAGTTGCTTCGGTTTTCCCCGGCAATGACGCGGGGGCGGATCTTAGTGTTCGGGCCAGACTGTTGCCGCTGATGGCGGCTGTCGGTATTCAGACCCCCGGCGAAAGCTGGACACCGCTGTTGTCCTGGATCGCCCCGCAGGCAGTGGAAATGGCACCGGAACATCTGATCGCCGGTCTGCGCCGGGCAGCGGATCAGCAGCGGACAGCGGAGGTCGCCGTGCTGGCGCTGCGTCTGCTGGGAACTGCCGGCCCCGGTGGCTCGGCGCGGCAGGCCGTGGTTGTGGCGGTCGAGGCCCTGCAGCAGATCGGGCTGGAAGCGGATGCCCGGGCGATTGCGCTGGAATCCGCCATCGCCGGCGTCGGCTCCGGCAGCTGACCCCCGATGGAGCCGGAACTCGAGCTTTTCCTTGAGATGATCGCGGCGGAGCGCGGCGCTTCCCGTCAGACATCGAAAGCCTATCGCAGCGATCTGGCCGACTTTGCCGGGTTTCTGGATGGCCGTGGCCGGGACATGGTCCGTGCCGGGCGAGAGCAGATTTCCGATTATCTGACCGTGATGGCCCGGTCGGGGATGGCGGCGACAACACAGGCCCGGCGGCTGAGCTGCCTGCGGCAGTTCTATCGTTTTCTCATCGCCGAAAAGATACGGAGTGATGATCCGACCGCCGCGATTGATGGTCCCCGACGTGGCAAGCCCCTGCCGAAATACCTGACTGAATTTGAAACTGCCCTGCTGATCGAGACCGCCGCCCTCGGGCATACGGCGCGCGATATCCGTCTGGTGGTGCTGCTGGAGCTGGCCTATGGCTCGGGGCTTCGTGTCTCGGAACTGGTTTCGCTGCCGCTGAATGCGGCGGCACGGGATGAAGGCTGGCTGACGGTTCGGGGCAAGGGTGACAAGGAACGGATTGTCCCGCTCAGCGCACCTTCCCGGCAGGCAATCGAGGGCTGGCTGATGGTGCGCCCTGCGACAACGGGCCGGTCACGTGCGGCGGGCTATCTGTTTCCCGGACGCGGTGCCGCCGGCCATCTGACGGCGCAGACATTCTATAACGAACTCAAGGAACTGGCGGTCAGGGCAGGAATTGACCCGGCACGGGTCTCGCCGCATGTCCTGCGACACAGTTTCGCAACCCATCTCGTCGCCAATGATGCCGATCTGCGGGCGGTGCAGCAAATGCTCGGCCATGCTAATATCGCGACCACCGAAATCTATACCCATGTGCAGGATGACAGGCTGTCGGCGACCGTACGCCGCGCCCATCCGCTGGCCGCGCTGTCAGAACAGCTGACGGGCAAGAAGGACTGAGGCCGGGACTATTTGTCCTGGATCAGCTTGTCGAGCTGCTTCTGCATCGCCTCAAGCTGGGACTTCAGGTCGTTGAGGTCGTCACCCTTGGTTTCCGCCTTTGGACTGGCATCAGGTTTCTCTGAACTGTCAGCCGCCGGGATGCCGGGCGCGAACATTTTCATCGCATTTTCAAACATCGCGACGTTCTGCTTGTTCAGCTCCTCGATCTGGTTCAGCGGGAACATGCCGCCCAGAGCCTTTTCCATATAGCCGCGCATCTGGTCCTGATTGGTCGAGAAACTGCCCATGGCATGTTCCAGATAACGCGGTACCAGTCCGCCAAGGCTGTCGCCATAGAACCCGATGAGCTGCCGCAGGAAGCTGATCGGCAACAGATTCTGTCCGCCCTTGCTTTCTTCCTCGACAATGATCTGGGTCAGTACCGAGCGGGTGATGTCTTCCCCGGTCTTTGCGTCGAAGACAGTAAAATCCTTGTCATCCTTCACCATCTGGGCGAGGTGATCGAGCGTGACATAGGAGCTCGTCTCGGTGTTATAAAGGCGCCGGTTCGCATACTTCTTGATGGTAATCGGCTTGGCGCCGTCTGCACTGTCGGACATCCTGTTCCAACCCGTAATTATTGCGCAGCAAAAACCATCGGCCAAATTATTGTGCAATGCAAGACGCGATTGGTCCGGAACAGGTCGAACGTGACGCCCGCAGCAATGTCGGCCTATAGTAGAGCATGACAGACAAGCCGCCCTTTGATGAGTTCTCCCGCGCCTGGATGCAGCTGATGAAGCCGCCGCAGGACATGAATGATGCGGAAAAAGAGTTCGCCGAAGTGCAGCAAAAAGCCTACCGGCTGGTGATGGAGGGAATGCAGGCCTTCGCCACCGGGTTCAGTGAACGGGCTGTCGAGCATTTTCAGGCGGCGGCTGTTCCGGCACAGTCCTCACCGGTTGAGACAGCAAGGATCGAGCAGCTGGAAACGCGCCTCGCGCAGGTGGAAACGGAACTTGCTGCCCTGAAGGCATCGAAGACGAAGACGCCCCGCCGCCGGCAAGCCGGAAAGAAACCGGTGAAGAAAAAATCGCAGACTAACGCACCGGATTGATGTCAGACTCTGGTTTTGTGCAACGCAGCATCGCTGCGAAAGTCCGGCGAAAATCTGTATATGAATTGAATTTCGGCTTTTTTTCAGCTATTCACGATCACTCGGAACAAGTCGTAACCTCAGGAGGGAACCACCATGACGGATGTTGTTATCGCAGGTGCAGCAAGAACGCCGATCGGCTCATTTTCAGGCGCTTTGAGCACGCTTTCCGCTACGCAGCTCGGCCAGGTGGCTGTTGATGCTGCGTTGCAGCGGGCCGGTGTCGAGCCCGGAGAAGTCAATGAGGTGCTGCTTGGTCAGGTGCTGACGGCGGGTGTCGGCCAGAATGCCGCACGCCAGACTGCGATGGCAGCCGGTATTCCGGAAAGTGCCACGGCGATGACCATCAACCAGGTCTGCGGTTCCGGCCTTCGTGCGGTTGCCATGGCGCAGCAGGCGATCAGATGCGGCGATGCCGATATCGTTGTCGCCGGCGGCCAGGAAAGCATGAGCCTTTCCGCCCATGCCATGCATCTGCGGTCCGGCACGAAGATGGGCGATGCCCAGATGGTTGATACCATGATCCGTGATGGTCTCTGGTGCGCCTTCAACGGCTATCACATGGGAACGACGGCAGAGAACGTCGCCGAGAAATTCCAGATTACCCGTGACGAGCAGGACAGCTTTGCCTGCGCCTCCCAGAACAAGGCAGAGGCCGCCCAGAAGGCCGGCCGCTTTGCCGACGAGATTGCTCCGGTAACGGTAAAGAACCGCAAGGGCGACATCACCGTCGATCAGGATGAATATATCCGCCATGGTGCGACGGTTGAGTCGCTGGCGAAGCTGCGCCCGGCCTTCTCGAAGGAAGGTACAGTGACGGCAGGCAATGCATCCGGTCTGAATGACGGTGCGGCGGCACTGGTCATGATGTCTGGCGATGCGGCGGCGAAGCGCGGCATTACACCGCTCGCCCGGATCGTTTCCTGGGCCACCGCCGGTGTTGATCCGGCAATCATGGGAACGGGTCCGATCCCGGCAGTCCGCAAGGCACTGGACAAGGCCGGCTGGTCAATCGGCGACCTTGACCTGATCGAGGCCAACGAAGCCTTTGCCGCGCAGGCGATCGGCGTCAACCGCGACCTCGGCTGGAATACGGATATCGTCAATGTGAACGGTGGTGCCATCGCCCTTGGCCATCCCATCGGTGCTTCCGGTGCCCGCGTCATCACCACCCTGCTGCATGAGATGGCACGCCGGGATGCAAAGAAGGGTGTCGCGACATTGTGTATCGGCGGCGGAATGGGAATCGCTCTCTGCGTTGAACGCTGATAGTCTGACCTTGCGAAGGCGGGTGGGAGTCCGCCTTCGCCAATGGCCCGAACGGGCGATAACAGTATACTACAGGAGGTTTTAATGGCGCGAGTAGCGTTAGTGACAGGCGGCACCCGGGGCATCGGCGAGGCGATCAGTATTGCCCTGAAGGAAGCCGGCTATAACACCGTCGCCAGTTATGCTGGCAATGATGATGCCGCAAAGGCATTCACGTCGGCGACCGGCATTCCGGCCTACAAGTTCGACGTCGGAAATTTTGAGGACTGCAAGGCCGGGATTGGCAAGATCGAGGCCGAAGTTGGTCCGGTTGAGGTGCTGGTCAATAATGCCGGCATCACCCGTGACGGCACCATGCACCGCATGGCGCAGGACCAGTGGCAGGCTGTTATCGACACAAATCTCGGCAGTTGCTTCAACATGTCCCGCTGTGTGATCGACGGCATGCGTGACCGCAATTTCGGCCGTATCGTCAATATCGGTTCGATCAACGGCCAGGCCGGTCAGTATGGTCAGGTGAACTATGCCGCCGCCAAATCCGGCATTCACGGCTTTACCAAGGCGCTGGCCCAGGAAGGTGCCGCCAAGGGAATCACGGTCAACGCGATTGCCCCGGGCTATATCAACACCGATATGGTGCGTGCGGTGCCGGAAGCGGTGCTGGAGAAGATCGTCGCCAAGGTACCGGTTGGCCGTCTCGGCGAAGCCAGCGAGATCGCCCGCGGCGTGCTTTTCCTGGTCGCTGACGACGCCGGTTTCGTGACCGGTTCGACCCTGTCGATCAACGGCGGTCAGCATATGTATTGAGGTCTTCAGGGCGTGGCCTGCGGGTCACGCCCTGAGCCCTTACCCCTCTGCGCCTGACCTTGCCTCATCGTCACGGCAGCCTGATCCGGCGTGAAATATGGACGGTGATTTCTTTCTTCTTTCGGCGCTGATTGCTGCCGGTGCGGCCATTCAGGCTGCCGTGGGATTTGGCTTTCCCTATCTGCTTGCCCCCGTTGCCCTGTTCATTCTGCCGGAACTGATTCCCGGTCCAATTCTGCTGCTGACCCTGGCGATCAACAGCGAGATTGCCTTCCGTGAACGCGGGGATGTCGATTTCCCGGCGGTCGGCTGGATAACGGCGGGACGGGTTGCCGGTGCGGTCGCAGCCGCGGCAATGTTCGGCGCTTTCAATGCCGATATTTTCAAACTGGTTCTGGGCGGTGCCCTGCTGATTGCCGTTCTGCTGACGGCAGGCGTCGGGGCCCACATGGTCCGGCGCAACCGTGGCAGCCTGACAGGGGCCGGGGTGGCGGCGGGCATCATGGGAACGCTGACCGGGGTTGGTGCCCCGCCGATTGCGTTGCTGTATTCCGGCGAGGAGCCGTCGAAGGTGCGCAGCATTCTGTCAGTCAGCCTGCTGATCGGGGTGGTGATCTCCGTCTTCATGCTGTGGCTGTTCGGGCATTTCGGTATGGCAGAGGTCTGGCTGGCCCTGACCTTCCTGCCAGCCACCCTGATCGGTGTGCTGGGGGGGCGATATCTGTCGCGCCACATCGACAAACGCCGCGCACGTGTGGCGATACTGGCAATTTCTGCCATCGCCGCCATCGGGCTGATCGGCGACGTGGTTATCCCTTACCTGCTGATGCTGGCCTAGAATCTGACGATCTTGCCGTCTTCTGCCAGGTCATGCGGGATATCCGCAAGCTGCTGCAGCATGTCATCGCTCATATGGGTCAGCACCAGATGCTTCGGACTGATTTCCGGCAGATGCGCCTCCAGTGTTGCCAGATCCAGATGCAGCGGAACGCTCTTGTCCCGGAAATAGGCTTCGGCCACGAACAGGTCGACATTCCGTGCCGCCTCGACCAGGGCGTCGGTCCAGGCCGTATCGCCGGAATAGGCAACGGATTTTCCCTCGGCCTCCACACGCAACGCAAAGAAAGGGCCGCCGGGATTGCCGTGGATCACCGATTGCGGTGTCACGGACAGGCCTGAAACCTCGGCCGTCACCCCCGGCTCCAGCTCGATCATGTTCAGTTCGAACTTCTGTTTCGTGCCGCTGGAGCCGGGGAAGGCGGTTTCCATCACCCGGACATACCAGTCCCGGAGACCGGCTGGTCCGGCGATGGTCAGCGGTGTCGTGCGTTTGGTAAAGAACTGGGCATCCAGCATCAGAAAGGGCAGGCCGCCGAAATGGTCGGCATGGAAATGCGTGAACAGGATGACATCGATTTCATTGTGGTTGATGCCAAGCTGCTTCATCGCAATCAGCGACGAGGCACCGCAATCGATCAGGAAGTTCGTGGTCTCGCCGGTTATGTGGAAGCAGGTATTGAACCGTCCGCCACTGCCAAAAGCATCACCGCACCCGATGAATTGTAACTGCATGCCAGGCCTTTATCAGGCGAGAAGTTCCATTCCCTTGGTTGCCATGACGTACAGGCCGAGGCCGGCGGTCGCGGAGCCGACGGTCAGTTGCAGGCCGTTATGGGCGACGGTGAGGTAGCGGGCGGTCCAGCTCAGGGGAACGGCGATGACCGCTGACAGCACGGCCATTCCGAAGATCGAGCCGATACCGAACAGCACGACATAGGCGAAACCGAGTATTGCGGTCGGTGCGGTGGTGGCTGTCAGGACCAGCAGCGCGGCGGACCCGGCCATGCCGTGCATCATGCCGACCAGCAGGGTGCGGAACGTCGCCTGCCGGTGGTTGTGGTCATGCTGGCGCAGGCTGTGTTTTCCCTCCTCGCCGGCATGGCTGTGGGCATGAAAATGCCGGACGCCATCCTCATGAATATGGGCATGAAAGTGGACCCGGTCGCGCCACAGACGCCAGAGCACATTGATCCCGAGTCCGACCAGCATGACGCCAACGGCGAATTCCAGTCCGCTTGCCAGGCCGTCACTGATGACGGCGCCGGCCAGAACGGCGGCACCTGCGAACAGCATCAGGGTGATGGTATGGCCAAGGCCCCAGACCGCCCCGTGGGTGACGATCCTGCCGATGGTCGACTGTCGTACGGCAAGGCTGCTGACAGCCGCAACGTGATCGGCTTCCAGCGCATGCTGCATCCCGATGACCAGCCCGAGGAACAGGATGCCCGCTACCGAAAATTCCATGATGATGTCCTGATACCAGACCGGACGATTACCGGCCCGCGAAGTTAGCCGCGTTTCGCCGCACTGCACAAGAGGTGTTTGGACCTCCGCCCCTCAATATCGCCGGAACAGGGAGGCGGGAGAGTCCTAGTGATCGCCGATCAGGGTTCCGGCACCGTGCGAGGTGAAGATTTCCAGCAGCAGGGCGTGGGGGACGCGGCCATCCAGAATGACAGCGGCTTCGACACCGCGTTTGACCGCCTGCATGCAGGTCTCGACCTTCGGGATCATGCCACCGGAAATGGTGCCGTCCTTGATCATTGCCCGTGCCTGTTCCAGGTTCAGATCGGCAATCAGTTCCTTGTTCTGGTCCAGAACACCCGCGACATCGGTCAGCATCAGCAGGCGGCGGGCACCCAGCGCCGAGGCAATGGCACCGGCCGCCGTGTCGGCATTGATGTTGTAGGTCTCGCCATTGGCGCCGATACCGATCGGGGCAATCACCGGAATGATGTCGGATTCTTCAAAGGCTTCCAGAATGCCCGGATTGATCCGGTCCGGCTCGCCGACAAAACCGAGATCGAGGATCTTTTCAATATTGGAGTCGGTCTCGCGCCGGGTCCGCCGCAGCTTCTGGGCCTGAATCAGATCACCGTCCTTGCCCGAGAGGCCGACAGCAACGCCGCCGGCCGCATTAATGGCGCTGACGATCTGTTTGTTGATGGAACCGGACAGGACCATCTCGACGATCTCGACCGTCGCCTGGTCGGTGACCCGCAGGCCATCGACAAAATCGCTCTGGATTTTCAGCCGTTCCAGCATCTTGCCGATCTGCGGGCCACCGCCATGTACGACAATCGGATTGATCCCGACCTGGCGCAGCATGACGATATCGCTGGCGAAGCGCGAGGCGAGATCGGCATTGCCCATTGCGTGGCCGCCATATTTTACGACAAAGGTCTCGCCCGCATATTCCCGCATAAAGGGGAGAGCGTCGGACAGTATGGTAGCCTGATCCTGAAAGTCTTCGTTTGCCATCACTCGGTTTCCCCGGACTTGTTGCCGTTTGGGATAAAGAGCCGATGCCCGACCGTCAAGCCACGAGGTCGGCTATCGCCGCCCGAACGACATCAATTCCGGTCTGGTCAACCGAACTGGAGAGCAAAATCACGGGATGGCAGGCGACATGCGTCTTCTGAAGTCCGCGGATTTCCTCAACCCGCTTCGCCAGTTCCGCCGGCTTCGGCTTGTCGCATTTTGTCAGCACGACCTGATAGCTGACCGCCGCCTTGTCGAGCATGGTCATGACCGTGAGATCGGTCTTCTTCGGGCCATGCCGGCCATCAATCAGCAGCATGACCCGGCGGAGATTCGGTCTGCCCTGAAGATACAACCCGATCAGGTTGGTCCAGGTGGCGACTTTTTCCCGCGGGGCGGCGGCATACCCATAGCCCGGCAGGTCAACCAGCGTCAGCCGGTCATCGAGGGAGAAGAAATTGACCTCCTGGGTGCGGCCCGGGGTATTGGAAGTCCGGGCCAGCGTCTTGCGCCCGGTCAGCGAGTTGATCAGCGATGATTTACCGACATTTGACCGCCCGGCAAAGGCCACTTCCGGCAGGGAGTAATCCGGCAGGTCCTCCTCGCTGACGGCACCGCGCAGGAAGTCGCATTGTTTGGCGAACAGCAGCCGGCCCTTTTCGAGCCGCGCTGCTTCCTCCCGGTCATCGGCGGTCGCGCCGGTCATCATTTGCTGTCGCTGTCGGAACCGCCGCCGACCTTGACCCCCATGCGCCGCATGATCACCCACTGCTGCAGAATCGACAGGCCGTTGTTCCAGGCCCAGTAGATCACCAGGCCCGCCGGGAAGCCGGCCAGCATGAAGGTGAACAGGAACGGCAGGAACATGAAGACCTTGGCCTGAATCGGATCCGCCGGTGCCGGGTTCAGCTTCTGCTGCAGGTACATGGTAATGCCCATGATGACCGGCCAGACACCGAGCAGCGGCAGCCAGCCCGGCGGGGTCCAGGGAATCAGCCCGAACAGGTTGAACAGCGTCGTCGGATCCGGTGCGGAGAGATCCTGAATCCAGCCGAAGAACGGGGCCTGGCGCATTTCAATCGAGATATAGAGCACCTTGTAGAGCGCGAAGAAGACCGGAATCTGGACCAGAATAGGCAGGCAACCCGACATCGGATTGACCTTTTCGTTCTTGTACAGCGCCATCATCTCGGTGTTCAGACGCTGGCGGTCTTCACCATAGCGCTCCCGCAGCTCGACCATCTTCGGCTGCAGCTTCTTCATCTTGCTCATCGAGACATAGGACTTGTTGGCCAGCGGGAAGAAGATCAGCTTGATGCCGACGGTCAGGGCCAGAATGGCAACGCCGTAGTTGCCGACAACGCTGTACAGCCAGATCAGGGCCAGGAAGATCGGCTTGGTCAGGAAATAGAACCAGCCGAAATCAATGGCGAGGTCAAAATGCTCGACGCCGAGCCGGGTTTCATATTCATCCAGCAGTGACAGGCGTTTGGCACCGATATAGGCGTTGTTTCTGGTTGTCGCTGTTTCGCCGGCGGCAACGGTCACGGCCTGGCCGAGGAAATCGGTCTGATAACGATGCGCACCGGCCATCATATAGTCTTCATCAACCCGCAGCAGGGCCGGATCGGCGCTGTGGTTGATGGTTGCCTTGACGGTCGTCTTCTGATCCGGGATCAGGGCGGCCAGCCAGTATTTGTCGGTGATGCCGAGCCACCCGCCGGTGCTCTCGAATGTGCGGGCGGTGCGCCGGGCCTGACCGGTGCGGGCAAAGGCATCACGGCTGTCCTCGACCAGATCGGAATAATCGACTTCCTCCAGAACGCCGTTGAAGACGCCAAGCGGGCCTTCATGCAGGATGTAGAAGCCGGTTGTGGAGGGTGTTGTCAGGCGGCTGACGCGACCGTAAGGCAGCAGTGTGACCGGCGTCTGGCCACCATTCTCGACAGACTGTTCGACGGTGAACAGAAAGTTCTCGTCGATACTGATCTTCATCCGGAATGTCTGGGCGGTATCGTTCGTCCAGCTCAGCGTGACCGGCTGACCAACAGATAATGAGCGGCCATCGGCTGTCCAGTCGGTATTGCCGTTCGGCAGGTTGATGCCGGCAGCTGATGACGGATCAACGATCCAGCCGAAATCGACATAGTAGGGCTGGAGACTGCCCTGCGGGTTCAGCAGATGGACATTGAGTGAATTCTTGTCGATGGATTCCGTATGTTCCGCCAGAATGATGTCGTCAATGCGGGCACCCTTCAGACGGATCGAGCCACGCAGTTTGCCGGTGTTGATGGCAACGCGCGGATCTGTCGCCAGCGCCTTGTTGCGGGTGGCAATCTCGGCAGCTGTTGACTGGTGTTCCTGTGCGCGGGTTCCCGGAACGGTCAGAAAGCCGCCGGAATCCTGATCGGCACCGGGCAGGGATTCTGCGGCACCGACAGGAGCCAGTTCAACCGGTGCAGACCCGGCCGGTGCGCCGTCACCCACGGGGCCGTCGACGGCGGGCGCAGGGGACTGCCCGGAGGGCTGGGTCTGTGCCTGCTGCTGTGGCGGCGGCGGCGCGTCAGATTTGAAGAAGAAATCGAACCCGATGATGATTGCCAGCGAGAGGACAACGGCGAGGATGATGTTTTTCTGTTCAATCATGATACGTGCTTACGTTGACCTTCGGTGGGAACAGGAATGCGCCTGCGGACGCGACTTTACTGACGGTACGGGGTCATAACCCGAACCACCCCATGGATGACAGCGACAAATGCGTTTTGTGGCAAGAATCATACCCCGCGCCGGGCCATGGAGCGTCAGGGCCTCGATCGCATATTCCGAGCAGGTCGGCAGATAGCGGCAGCGGGCAGGAATCACCGGCGAGAGAATGTAGCGATACAGATAGACAGGGAATGTCATAATCCGGCTGATCAGGTGGCTCATTACCGGCGCCCCCGTTCTGGATTTGGATCAAGAAAGGCGCGGCGCATATCGCTCACCAGTTTCTCGAAAGGTCTGTCGGCAGCGGAATAGCGTCCGACAATGACATAGTCACAGCCGGGTTTTGCCAGTTCCGGGGCGAGCATATACGCAATCGCCCGAAGGCGGCGGCGTGCCCGATTGCGTCGCACGGCATTTCCGACTTTCTTGGAAACCGTGAAACCAATCCGTGGTTCATTCTTGTCATCGCCATGGCGTTGCGCGGACTGAAGAACCAGACCGCGCATCACCGAGCGACTGCCATGATTGGCGACACGAATAAATTCTGGTCGCTTCTTCAGACGGCCACAGGTGGATGCCATGATGCGAATTCGGCCTTAGGCGGAAAGTTTTTTCCGTCCCTTGGCGCGCCGGTTTGCAAGTATACGCCGACCACCTACGGTAGCCATGCGGCTTCTGAAGCCGTGGCGGCGTTTGCGAACCAGCTTGCTGGGCTGATACGTGCGTTTCACCGGACTCTCCGTACGTTTTCCGGGTGGATAGAGCGGGGGTGTATAGGGGGGTGCGAAGGGCAAGTCAACGCCTGTCGCACATCAGATCCAATATCTTGTGTCACGGAATGGTGACTTTTTGGGATCATGAGGGGCGGCTATATGCTTGGGTTCCTTTGAAAACAGCCTTCTGGAGCCGGGGAGCATGGGTTTATGAACGTCAGAGAATCTTCAGCAGAGGAAAAGAAAGCCGCTGCCGGAAAGAATGGCTGGTTCGGAAAGTTGATCCCGGTGTTTGTGATCGGCGCCGTCATGGCCGCCTTCTTTGCCTTTGACCTCGGACGGTTCATTTCATTCGATGCCCTGCGGGATCATCGTGACATTCTGCAGTCCTGGGTCGCCGATAACGCCATTGTCGCGAACCTAGCGATGGTGCTGCTCTATGCGGTCGCGACAGCGACATCATTGCCGATTGGCCTGGTGCTGACCATTGCGGCTGGCTTTCTGTTCGGCTGGATGCAGGGCGGCATTCTGGTCGTCATCGGTGCGACCATCGGTGCCACTGCAATTTTTCTGGCCGCCCGGTATGCCTTTGCCGATCTGTTGCGCGCGAAGGTCGGCGGGGCGCTGAAACGGATGGAAGCCGGTTTCCGCGAGGATGCGCTCAGCTATATGCTGGTCCTCAGGCTGGTGCCGCTGTTTCCGTTCTGGCTGGTAAATATCGCACCGGCCTTTCTGGGGGTCACAACCCGGACCTATATCCTCGCGACCTTCTTCGGCATTATTCCGGGAACCTTTGTCTATGCAACGGTCGGCAACGGCCTCGGCGTCGTGTTTGATCGCGGTGAAACACCGAATCTCGGCATCATCTTCGAGCCGACGATTCTGGGCTCGATCATTGGCCTGGCCGTGCTGGCCATGATTCCGGTGATCTACAAGAAAGTCAGGCGTCGCCGTGAAGCAGACTGACCACTGACATCGACGATGAAACCCCCTATCCTGAAGCCGGAGTAGCTGAATTATGGCGAATGTAGTGGATGCCGATATCTGCGTGATCGGGGCGGGTTCTGCCGGTCTTTCCGTCGCAGCAGGTGCCTCCCAGATGGGCGCACGGGTGGTGCTGGTCGAAAAGGGGGCCATGGGCGGCGATTGCCTGAACTATGGCTGTGTGCCCTCCAAGGCGCTGCTGGCGGCAGGTCATGCGGCCCATGCCGGTGCGGTTGCTCCGAAGTACGGCGTGTCGCTGGGACCGGCGAGCTATGACCCGGTTGCCGTTCATGATCATGTGAAGGGCGTAATCGCCGCCATCGCCCCGATGGATTCGGTCGAACGTTTTGAAGGCTTCGGGGTGACGGTCATCAGGGCTGCTGCACGGTTTACCGGCCCGCAGGAAGTGATGGCCGGCGACACCCGCATTACCGCCAGACGGTTTGTGATCGCCACTGGCTCCAGCCCGGTCGCGCCACCGGTTGAGGGATTGTCGGAAACCCCTTATTTCACCAACGAAACCCTGTTCGACAACAAGGACCGGATCGACCATCTGCTGATCATCGGCGGCGGCCCGATTGGTCTGGAAATGGCCCAGGCCCACCGTCAGCTGGGTATCGCGGTAACTGTGATCGATCTGGGCCCGATTCTGCCGAAGGATGATCCGGACGCTGTTGAAGTGGTGCGGAAGTCCGTGCTGGAAGACGGCGTGGTTCTGCATGAGAAGGTGAAGGTTGTCCGCACGGAGAAGACGGCGGAGGGCGTGTCCGTCACGATTGAGAAAGATGGTGCCGAGAAGACGATTGCCGGCTCTCATCTGCTGGTTGCCGCAGGCCGGGCGGCGAATGTCAAAGGACTGGATCTTGAGAAGGCCGGGGTCGAGTATGACCGGGCGATCACGGTCGACAAACGCCTGCGTACCTCGAACCGGAAGATCTTTGCGATGGGGGATGTCACTGGTGGTTACCAGTTCACCCATGTCGCGGGCTATCATGCGGGTGTGGTGATCCGGAATATCCTGTTCCGGCTGCCGGCGAAGGTGGATTACCGGGCGGTGCCCTGGGTGACCTACACCGACCCTGAACTGGCCCATGTCGGGATGACGCTTGAGGATGCAAGACAGGAGCATGGTGATGACCTGCGTATTCTGCACTGGAGCTTCGACGAGAATGACCGGGCGCAGTCTGAACGCTCGACAGAAGGGTTTGTAAAAGTGCTGGCGACCCGCAGGGGTCATATTCTCGGGGCGACGATTGTCGGCAAGAATGCCGGGGAGCTGATCCATCCCTGGATTGTTGCAATCCAGAACAAACTGAAGATCGGTGCGATGGCGACATATATCGCGCCCTATCCGACACTGGGCGAGGTGAACAAGCGGGCTGCCGGCAGTTTCTATACCGAAAAACTGTTCAGTGAGCGAACCCGCAAAATTGTCCGCTTCCTGCTCCGGTTCGGCTGAGAGTGAACGGGTATCGCGGATGAAGCTGGAGCCCATACGCCCCTGGCGCAGCCTGTCTGCCCGCCTGCTGGTGCTGACGGTGTTCTTCGTGATGGTGGCGGAGTTCATGATCTATGCACCGTCGATTGCCCGGTTCCGGCTTGATTATCTGCAGGACCGGATTTCCTCGGCCCATCTTGCCAGTCTGGCGCTGAAAGCCTCCAGCAATGAAACTGTTGGTGCGGAACTTGAAGTTGAACTGCTGAAACATGTGATGGCGCATGGCATTGCGCTGAAGGGGCAGGGGCGGCGGGAACTGATGCTGGCGTCGAAAATGCCGCCGGAGGTCGACCGGTCCTACGATCTGCGAACCGCCTCGATGCTTGATTTTCTGACGGATGCGTTTGCTACCCTTGTCCGGACAGACAACCGGGTGCTGCGGGTTGTCGGAAATGCACCGCAGGACATGTCGATTCAGGTCGAGGTCCTGCTTGATGAAAAACCGCTGCGCCGGGCGATGCTGAAATTCTCCTCGCGGATTATCCAGCTTTCAGTCGTGATCTCGCTGTTTACCGCCGGGCTGGTCTATCTCAGCCTGCAGTTGATGATGGTCCGGCCGATGCGCCGGATTACCGCCTCCATGGAACAGTTCCGCTCGGACCCGGAGAACCCGGATGTGACGATCCAGCCCAGCGAACGCAGTGACGAAATCGGTGTCGCCCAGCGGGAACTGGCGGTGATGCAGACAGCACTGCGCAATGCACTGCACCAGAAAAACCGTCTCGCTGCCCTGGGCGAGGGGATGACCAAGGTCAATCATGACCTGCGTGGCATGCTGGCCACGGCAATGCTGGCCTTTGACCGGCTGGAACAGAGCGAGGACCCCGAAATCCGCCGGGTGGCACCGCGCATCATCCGGGCGATTGACCGGGCTGTGGCGCTCTGCAGCAAGACCATGCGCTATGCCCGCGAGGGGCCGGAGGAAGCCAGCCCGACGATCTTCAATCTCTACGACCTGGTCGCCGAAGTCGGAGAGTCGCTGTCCCCGTCGGTTGGTCTGGATGACCCGTTCGACCTGACCGGCGACCGGTCGCCGGGGCCGGAATGGTTGTGGGTCAATAATGTTCCGGCGGATTTCGTTGTCACGGCGGACCGTGCGCATCTTTTCCGCATCATTGACAATCTCGGGCGCAATGCCGTCGAAGCCGGTGCAACCACCGTTACGGTGACCGCGTCGACCGAACCCCGTCGGCAACGACCGGGCCTGCGATTTGTCGTGACGGTTGAGGATAACGGGCCGGGAATTCCCGAGAAGATCAGCGAAAACCTGTTCAAGCCCTTTTCGACCTCAACCCGCAAGGGCGGTTCCGGTCTGGGTTTGTCGCTGTCACGCGAACTGGTCCAGGCCCATGGCGGCGATATCTTCCTGACCCGCAACAGCCCGCAGGGCTGTACCTTCCGCCTTTCGATCCCGATGCCCTGACAGCGCCGGTCCCGCGCTGTTCAGTCCAGCGCAAATACGACGCTTTTCAGCGGACTTGAATCGGTAATCAGCGGATGTGCCGGATGATCCGGCGAGGGTCCGGCCATGCGGATCATCCGGCAGGCCCGACCGGCAGCATTCAGTCCCGCGGCAACTTCGGCAACCAGCCGGTCGATACCGATGACAGGGGAACGCGAGGCGAGGTAGAGATAGCCGCCGGAACTGATCAGCTGTCCGGCCAGTCTGGCCAGTTCGCGATATTCCAGTTCCCCCCGGTCGGCTTCCTTGCGGGTCAGCACAAGCGGGGGCGGGGTAATGGAAACCAGCGCATAGCGTTCGCTCAGTCCACTGCGTTCGATCAGTTCCGCCGTCGGGTTTCCGGATGAGATAACCGACCGGTCGATGGCCTTGTTGATACGGGCATTGTGCAGCGCCAGCGCCAGATCGGTTTCATTGGCGCAGATGGCGGTCACCCGGTCGGCAGAATTCGCCGCGGCGACAGCAAGCCCTCCCGCACCGGCGAACAGGTCCAGCGCCTTGCCATGAAATTTCAGTCCGGCAATGAATCTGCGATCCTCGCGCTGGTCGAAATGCCAGATGTCACCGTCCTCGCGCATCAGATCAACCCGGAAGCGGAAGCCGTTTTCCATGATCTCCACTGGCTGATCGATACTGCCGGCGGCCAGATGGATGTATTTCGGCAACCCCTCGGTTTCACGAAAGCGGTGATTGTTGCGAAGCACGACCGCATCAGCCTGCAGTACGGCCATGATAACCGGCAGCAGCCGTTCCATACCGGCGGTCATCGCCTGAATGACAACCTTGCCCCTGAAGCGGTCAATTACCAGACCCGGCAGCCCGTCAGCCTCGCCATTGACCAGACGATAGAACGGATCGGATATGCAGGCGTCCCGGATGGCCAGTGCCCGGGCGATCCGGCGCATCAGGAAATCATCGTTGATGACCGTGTTTGCCTCCCAGTCGAGGATACGCAGCGATGCCAGGGAGCGGGGGTTAAAGGTCGCAACACCGACCGCATCGCCGTCACCGGTCATCACGGTGACGATGGTGCCGGGATCCAGTGACTTGGTCCGGTCGTCCATGTCGATGGAATTTGAATACAGAATCGGCATACCTTCGCCGACACGTTTCCCGCGACCTGATTTCAGCCGGACAATGGCCCGCTTGCGGGGGTCGTCTGCCGGATGCGGGGTGATGCTGTCAGGGTCGATCCGCTCGGTCATCGGGTTGTGGATCCTTCGAGCACGATACCCTCGCGACGCGGGTCTGCGCCGCCGTCGGGGCCGGCCGGTGTGATGCGAATGCCGTGCAGCCCTGAATTCAGACTGCGGATACTGACCTGGTGGCCGAGCGCTTCCAGCGCAGTCTTCAGCTCTGCCGCGGAGGTTTCTTCCTCCAGATCGGTTCCGCCATTCCGGTTGATTACATGCGGCAGGTCGATGGCCTGCTGCATCGTGAGGTTCCAGTCAATCACGCCGATCAGTGTCTTTGCAACATAACCGATGATCCGTGATCCACCCGGCGAGCCGACCGCCATGCGGAGCCTGCCATCCGGGCCCAGCACCAGCGTCGGGGACATCGAACTGCGGGGGCGCTTGCCCGGCTCAACCCGGTTGGCGATAGCGATCCCGTCTTTTTCGGGGCTGAAGGAAAAGTCGGTGAGCTGGTTGTTCAGAATGAACCCACGGGTCATCAGCCGTGCCCCGAAAGCATTTTCGACACTGGATGTCATGGAGACGGCATTCCCGTCTGCATCCAGCACAGAAAGATGCGTCGTCGATTCCCGCTCGAAATCGTCCTGCATCGGGATCAGTGCCCCGTGATCCTGTGGCGGTGTCCCGGGCTCAGCCTTGCCGACGCTGCTTTTCAGACTGATCTGCCCGGCCCGGCTTTTCAGATACCCGGGATCCAGCAGACCCTTCAGGGGGGCGGGGACGAAATCCGTATCGGCGAGATAGAGATTGCGGTCGGCAAAGGCCAGTCGCCCGGCTTCGGCGATCAGATGCGTGGCTGCCAGACTGTCCGGGGCCATCCGGTGGAGGTCAAAACCTTCCAGCAGGCCCAGTATCTGCGCCACCGTAATACCGCCGGAAGACGGGGGCGGCATGCCGCAGATCCGGTTTTCGCGATAGGTCCCGCAGACCGCCTGTCGCCGGATAGCGCGATAGCCTGACATATCCTCTGCTGTCATCAGGCCGGGATTGCGGTCAGCCCCCCGAACCGTCCGGACGATGTCGGCGGCAATCTGGCCATTGTAGAAGACATCGGCACCCCCGCCTGCAACCTGATCCAGGACATCCGCATAGGCCGGGTTGCGCAGCAATGCGCCGACCGGCAGGGCGGTGCCGTCGGGCTGATAAAAATAGCTGCGGGTGGTGTCGAAGGTGGTCAGGCGTTCGGTGTCGCGATCAATCAGGTAATGCAGGCGGGGGGAGATCTGGAAACCGTCGCGGGCCAGCCGGATCGCCGGAGCAAACAGATCAGCCCAGGGCAGCCTGCCATGGTCCTGATGGGCCTGTTCCAGCATCCGGAGCAGGCCGGGTACGCCGACAGACAACCCGCCGACAACAGCATCATAGAATTTGCGGGGCGTTTCGTCAGGCCCGAGGAACATCTCGGGGGTTGCAGCGGCAGGGGCCGTTTCCCGCCCGTCATAGGCGTCGATAACACCATTCCCGGCACGGAAATGCATCAGGAAGCCGCCGCCACCGATACCGGAACTCTGCGGCTCTACCAGACCGAGAACAAGCTGCGCTGCAATCGCCGCGTCAACGGCACTCCCGCCGGCGGCCAGAATGTCCCGCCCGGCCTCTGCCGCATGCGGATTGGCCGCTGAAATCATGTAGCGGCCATCCGCCTGTGCCTGAGCGGTCAGTGACAGAAAAGCAGCGCTGAAAACAGATAACAGGATAAGTCTGATGCAGGTCATGCGGGTCCTTGTGTCGGCAGTCTCGACCAGAGATTCTCAATATGTACGCCAACAGTAAACCCGTTGTGCCGGGAGGTCATTTTCTTTGCAGTATGGCGTGCTATAAATAGCTACTGTGTAGAAAATATCCCGCCACGGATGCAGAGAGTAATATGGGCCTGCCCAAAGTCATCAGCCTGCCAGACCCGAGCTTCCGCAATTGCGGTCCCTGCGACGTATGTGAAGCCCGCGAGCTGTCATTCTGTGCCGCGCTTGAGACAGGGGATATCCATCATCTGGCCCGCATACTGACCATCATCACCGCAGAATCCGGGGCTGTCCTGTTTCATGAAGGTGATGATGCGAAGCATGTCTATAACGTTACCTCCGGCTGTATCAAGCTGCACAAGATGCTGCCTGACGGACGGTTGCAGATTATCGGTTTCATGTTTGAAGGTGATTATCTCGGCATGCCCCGGACACCGGAGTACCGGTCTACGGCGCAGGCTGTCGACGATGCGAAGCTCTGCCGGTTCCGGCTGAAGGACTTCCAGACACTGTCGGACGATCACCCGGAACTGGGACGCCGGCTGTTCGAGATGGCGCGGACCGAGATCGATGCCGCCGGCGAGCATATGCTGTTGCTGGGCCGCAAGACGGCAAAGGAACGGCTCGCGTCATTCCTGCTGCATCTGTCGGCAGGCCAGTCCCGGCGCGGACGCCCGTCCAATCCGGTCTCGCTGCCCATGAGCAGGGGCGATATCGCCGATTATCTTGGTCTGACCATCGAGACGGTGAGCCGCACATTCACCAGCTTCCGGAAATCCGGCCTGATCGACCTGCCGGACAAGTCACATGCCTTCCTGAAAGACCCGGACAGCCTGATGGCGATTGCCGAGAACGAATAGCTTTCTGCCGCGCGGTACTCAGCTTATCTGTGCCGAGGCCTCCTGAACCTTGGATGTAGCCTCGTTAACCCGGTTTGCAGAACTGACGATCTCGCTGAGACCGCCGGCGATCGAATCAACGCCACTGGAAGCGGTCTGCATATTGCCTGACATTTCGTCGGTTACGGTAGACTGTTCTTCAACCGCGGCTGCAATCGCCGATGAAATCTGGCTGAGTTCGGCGATTGAATTGGTGATAACGGCAATCGCAGTGACAGAAGCCTCGGTTGATTTCTGAACTTCGGTAACAAGCCCGCGGATCTCGCCGGTTGCCTTCGCCGTCTGGTTGGCGAGATTCTTGACTTCCGACGCCACGACAGCGAATCCCTTGCCGGCTTCACCGGCACGGGCTGCTTCGATGGTCGCATTCAGTGCCAGCAGATTGGTCTGCTCGGCGATATCGTTGATCAGTTCGATGACATCACCGATCTTGCCTGCCGCCT
Source organism: Rhodospirillales bacterium (assembly GCA_040219025.1). Classification (GTDB taxonomy): domain Bacteria; phylum Pseudomonadota; class Alphaproteobacteria; order Rhodospirillales; family HT1-32; genus HT1-32. The sequence continues at coordinate 1,048,125 of JAVJTE010000020.1, forward strand.
TCGCCAGTCCGGCAATGGTCTCGCCGCTCTGACCGGCCTGATCGACTGCTTCGCTGCTCATCTGCGATGCCCGGACGACCTGGCTGCTGATCTCGCGCACGGAGGCCGACAGCTCCTCTGACCCGGCTGCGACAGCCTGAACATTTGCAGAAGTGACATCCGCTGTCGCGGCAGCGGCAGCGACCTGTTCAGTGACGGTTTCTATCTCCCGGGCGATCCTGCCAAGGTCGGCATTGATGGATTTCTGAACTTCTTCCCGGCGCACCCTGTCGTTCACCATCGAGGTAATGTCGGAGGCAAATTTGACAACTTTCAGGAGCTGTCCGTTCGGACGCCTGATCGGATTATAGGTCGCCTGAATCCAGAAACCCTGCCCGCCTTTGCGGATACGTCTGAACTCGCCGGACTGGAATTCACCCCGGTTGAGGGCCTGCCAGAAATTCTTGTAGTCCGTGGAATTGCCATAGGCGCTGTCGACGAAAATACGGTGATGTTTGCCGATGATCTCGCTGGCTTCATAGCCAGATGCTTTCAGGAAATTGTCATTGGCTTGCAGGATGATGCCGTCCAGATCGAATTCGATAACCGCCTGCGACTGATGGATGGCATTGATCTGGCCCTGATAGTCGGCATTTTTTCGTTTTCTGTCCGTAATGTCGATGGCGAACTTGACGACCTTGTAGGGCTTGCCGTTACTGCGCAGGATCGGATTGTAGGATGCCTGTATCCAGACGCCTTCGCCATCCTTGCGGATCCGGCGATATTCGGCCGACTGGTAATCGCCCTGCCGCAGGGTTGACCAGAACGCTTCGTATTCCGGTGATTTGGCATGGGCCGGATCAACAAAGATCCGGTGATGTTTGCCCCTGATTTCGTTCAGCTCATACCCGAGCGTCTGCAGGAACAGGTCGTTCGCCGTAATGATTGTACCATCCATATTGAATTCGATGGTCGCCTGGGATTTTCCGATGGCGGCCATGATGGCTTCGAGTTCCCGAATGCGTCCTGAAAACGGCACCATGTTATTTCCCCTGAAAGTTCGGCTTTGCGAAGATCTGACACTAAGGACACTTCGGAAAAGTTGCCAGTGAGGGGAAACACCTAGCATTGGTTGGGTTTTCGGGAAATATGAATGCCGGTCTTGCCTGCCAATGAACAGAACCTGGTTTTTCCCGGAAGGGACTGTTTTCAGACAGTACCGGCCGCGATGACCTGATGGCTATCCATCCGCCTTACCAGCCGTTGACCCGCGGCCATTCGGTGGTCAGTTCACCCGCTTCGAGGACGTGATAACGGTCGTAGGCGGCTGAGGTCATGCAGACATGGTTTGGCAGAATGCGCAGCTGGCTGCCGACCGGCCAGGCGTCGAAATCAATCGGCCCGGTGCTTTCGATAATCCCGTGTTCCTGATGGACGTCGGCCACGATCATCTCCGGGGCACCCCGGACCATGCCATAGCCCAGGTCACGGGGCAGTTTTGCCGTTGAGCGGTCTTTCGACAGTGCCAGCCCGCCGGCGTCAATCAGCAGCCGGTTTTCGCCCCGCCGGTGGCGGATGACCGTCGCCAGCACGCTGACCGCAAGATCGTCGAGGCCGCAACTTCCGATACCGGCCTGAAACAGGTCGCCGAACAGATAAACACCCGGCCGCATTTCCGTCACACCGTCAAGATGCCGGGCATACAGGGCCGTCGGTGTGGAGCCGACGCTGACCACCGGACAGGCATGACCGGCAGCACGCAGCCGTGTTGCGGCATCCACGGCTCCCGCCCGTTCCTCCTCGGCAATCTGCTCGACGGCCGGAATGTCACCTGCGCCATAGGAATGTCCGGCATGTGCCAGCACACCACGCAGTTCCACATTGCCGTTTGCCGTCAGGGCAGCGGCGATTTCCATCAGCGCCGGGTCATTGGCAAAGACCCCGCCGCGCTCGCCCCCGGTATCGACTTCAATATGGACGGCGAAGTGATGCCCGTGCGCGGCGATGGCACGTGCGGTTTCCACCTCGTCAACGATCAGGCCGATATTCGCCCCCCGGTCCATCAGGGCGGCAACGCTGTCCAGCTTGCCGGGAGCAATGCCGACGGCATAGGTGATATCGGTGAAACCGGCAGTCAGGAAATAGTCAGCCTCACGCAGGGTTGATACCGTGATGCCGCCGAACTGGCCGCGGGTTGCCAGCCGCGCGACCTCGGCAGATTTCGAGGTCTTGAGATGCGGGCGCAGGCGCACACCAAGCGCCGCCGCGCGTTCGCTCATCCGCGCAGCATTCCGTTTCAGGCGGTCATGGTCCAGCATCAGACAGGGGGTGGGCAGGGCAAATGCATCAGGCATCGAGTGTCTCGAATTCAGCAGGTGAGGTGATTTCCAGAATCTCGCAATCGTCGGAGCAACTCATCAGTTCATGGCGAATGCCCGGCGGCTGGTGAACGCAGTCCCCGGCCACAAGATCGTGTTCTCCATGTCCGTCATAACGGAAACGGACAGTCCCTTTCAGGACATAGAAAATCTGGAAGTCGAGAGGGTGGCGGTGAAAACCGGTGCCGTCCGTACAGGCCTGCCTGGCGCGGATCACATGGGCCATGTAGCGGCCTTCGGTGGCTGACTTGATACCGAGGTCACGGTATTCAAAGAACGACCGCAGGCCCCCGTCATCGAACTTTCCCTCTGCCGCCTTGCTGATGCTGAACTTCATCCGGTTGTATCCTTGCCCTGACAATCCGGGGAGGATAACCCGGCTGGATCAACTCGTCACGTCAAGGCGGCGGTTCCGGTGCCATCACCGGACGGCAGGCTTATGCGGGCTTCTGTGCCACGCACCGGATGGCTTGCAAGGTTCAGACTGCCGTTGTTCCGGGCAAGAATTTTGTGACACAGGGCAAGCCCGGTCCCCGATCCGCGCTCTCCTCCGGTTCCGAGCAGCGACATCACCCTGTCGCCGGACATCGCCGCATTGATCTGGTCCGGGGTCATGCCGGTACCATTATCAGTCACCCGGACCGTCACCTCGTTACCGGACCGTTCAGCATCAACGGATATTGTCCCGCCGGCCGGTGTGAACTTGATGGCATTACCGACCAGATTGCGCAGCACAATTTCGGTCATCTGCGGGTCACCATGGGCCTGCAGGTCATCCTCGATCTGCAGGTCGATGCGGATCTGCTTGGCCTCTGCCAGCGGGTGCAGCAGATCGAGTACCGATTCGACCGCACCGGCAATGCTGAAACTTTCACTCAGCGCGGAGGTGCTGTCGTTCCGGAGCATGGTCTGATCGGTCATCCCGGCGAGGATTGTATAGGCGCTGGCGGCGGCATGGCGGATGGCGCGGGCCGACGCGTCCAGCTCCTGCGGTGACAGGGAGCCGGCAGTGGCGGACAGGCTTTCACTGCGGGCCAGCAGAATGGAAAAGGGAGTCTTCAGATCATGAATGGTGGCAGACAGCATCAGATCCCGCTGACCCTCAGCCGACGTCGGGTTATCGTCCGCCAGATTGTCGGCCAGTGAACGGATGAAAGCCGCCGCCTCCCGCGCATCAACCTTGGCCTCCCGCACCAGCCAGTCGAAATGGCTGGTCATCGAGCGGATCCGCTCGGATTCGCGGAACGCCAGATAGAACCGGCCAACAAAGATCACTGACAGGATCGGGCCGAAAACCGTCATCGGGGCGCTGAAGACCTCGCGGGCATCGAACAGGAACAGCCGCAGTGACGGATAAAGCTCGTCACAAATTGCCGCAAGCCGGTGCAGCTGCTCGCGCCGGATGCCGATATCAAGACCGCGATAGTAACCGGAACCCTCGGCAAAGGCCTGCAGCTCATGCAGGGGCAGGGCGATCTCGTAGTCCGAATTGCCGGATCGTAACTGTTCGATGCTGCTGCGCATACGGTCAATGGCCTGTTCCGGCGTAACCCCCAGAAAGGCGGCATATTCCCAGCGCAGCATATCCTCGGTCTTCAGGCTGTCGGGCAGGGTCGCCGGGACATGGCGGATCTTGTATCCCGCCGCCTCGCGATGCCAGTCCAGTATCTGTTCGTCTGCCGGGCGGCGTTCCGCCCGGGTGACCGACATCGCCGCGGCAATGACATCGCCGGGCCTCTCCGGCCGTTCGGTCAGCCCCAGCAGCCAGTCCGTGCTGATGCCCAGCGCCTGTGCCGCATCCGCTGCCAGCTGTGCATTTGGCAGGCGGGCTGTCCCTTCCGCCAGAATCTGGCCGATGGTCGAGCGGTCAACGCCGGTTTCCCGCGCCAGCCGGCTGCGTGAAAAGCCGGAATGTGCCATTGCCCGTTCAAGCCGTTGCCGGAACAGGGCTGACCGGTCACGTTTGTCCATTAAAATCACCAAAGTTTAGAAAAGTCATTGATCTGGTGATTATGCAGCAAATTCCCTGAATACACACGGCCCTCTGACAGGTTTATACCGGCATCCGCAACATGGAGAATTCAGGAGACAGTTATGGAGAGCAACATCCGCCTTATCGCCAAGTCGATCAGCTGGCAGTCATCCGGCATCATCGTGATGACGCTGATCTGTTATCTGGTGACCGGATCGGTGAATGCGGGCGGGTTGATTGCGGTTGTCAGCGCCGTGGTCGGCCTGGCGACATTCTATCTGCACGAAAAGCTCTGGTCGCGGATCCGCTGGGGCCGTGTGTAACGGGCCGGCCAGACGGACAGTTCTGTTTCGGTCATCTTTCAAAATCACCACTGCCCCCTCCATACCTTCCCGACATATCAGGTCAGGAGGATGGGTGCATGGTGGCGCGGGTGGAGACAGTGGCGTTTCTCGGGATCGAGGTGAAGCCGATTGATGTGCAGGTGCATATCACCAACGGCATGCCGGCCTTTACCATGGTCGGTCTGCCGGACAAGGCGGTGGGGGAAAGCCGCGAGCGGGTGCGCGCCGCCCTGTCGGCAATGGGGCTGGCCCTGCCGCCGAAGCGGGTGACGATCAATCTGTCACCGGCGGATGTGACGAAAGAAGGTGGACATTACGATCTGCCGGTCGCCCTCGGCCTGCTGGCCGCCCTCGGCGCCGTACCGCAGGATGCGCTGGACCGGTTTGTTGCGCTGGGTGAGCTGGCGCTGGACGGGGCCATTGCATCCGTGGCCGGGGTGTTGCCGGCGGCGATTGGTGCCGGGGCCAGGGGGCGCGGTATCATCTGCCCGCCGGATCAGGGCAGCGAAGCGCTCTGGGCCGGCAATATCGAGGTGCTGGCTCCGCCCAACCTGCTGGCGCTGGTCAATCATTTCAGTGGTGCCCAGTGTCTCGGCCCGCCCTGCCGGGGTGAGCGCCCGCCGGGGCCGGTCTATCCCGACATGAAGGAGGTCAAGGGCCAGGCCTCGGCCAAGCGGGCCCTCGAAATTGCCGCGGCGGGGGGGCATAACATGCTGCTGATCGGGCCGCCCGGATCCGGCAAGTCGATGCTGGCTGCCCGGCTGCCCGGCCTGCTGCCGCCGCTGGCCCCGGACGAAATGCTGGAAGTCTCGATGATCCATTCGGTCGCCGGCTGTATCGGCCCGGCGGGCCTGCACCGTGCCCGGCCCTTCCGCGATCCGCATCAGTCGGCGTCGCTGCCCGCACTGGTCGGCGGCGGGCTGAAGGTCAGACCGGGCGAGGCGTCTCTGGCCCACCGCGGTGTGCTGTTCCTCGACGAGTTACCGGAATTCCAGCGTGCCACGCTGGAGGCGCTGCGACAGCCGATGGAGACCGGACGCATTTCCGTCGCCCGCGCCAACATGCATGTCACCTATCCCGCCCGCTTTCAGCTGGTGGCGGCGATGAATCCCTGCCGCTGCGGCTTTCTGGGTGATGACTCCCGCGCCTGTTCGCGCGCACCGGCCTGTGGCCGGGACTATCAGGCGCGGATTTCCGGTCCGCTGTTCGACCGTATTGACCTGCATGTCGATGCGCCGCCGGTCAATCCGCTGGATCTGGCCGACGCCCCGCCGGGGGAGACAACGGCGAAGATCGCCGCCCGGGTTTCGGCTGCCCGGGCGGTTCAGGAACGGCGCTTTGCGGATCAGGACGGGGTGCGCCTGAACGCCGAAGCTGACGGCGACCTGCTGGAAGAGATCGCCAGACCGGATGCCGACGGCCGCAGCCTGCTGGTCGACGCCGCCCGGATGCTGGGTCTGTCCGGGCGCGGCTATCACCGCATCCTGCGCGTCGCCCGCACCCTGGCCGACCTGGATGGCAGCGATGGCGTGCGCCGCATCCATATCGCTGAAGCCATCAGTTTCCGCCGGATGGCGACGGGGGGATAGGGTTTTCCGGCAGGCGGACAGGGTGATATTCTCCTGTCCGGATTTTGCGTTGGAGGCGGCGAGTGACCAGCGATTTCTACCAGAGCTACAGCGCGTTCAAGGCGTATGAGACGCCGGGATTGTCGACTAAGGATGTTGCCCGGTTTGATGACGAAATCTGGGGCCCCGGCGGGTTTGATCCGGACATGCGGGTGCTGGAGCTGGGTTCCGGTACCGGACAGTTTCTGCTTTATCTCCATACAAAGGGTGTGCGCGACTTTACCGGCATCGATCACGATCCAGAACTGCTGCCGGTTGCGCCGGAGCCGGTGCGGGACAGGCTGGTCTGCGCAGATGTGAATGACTGGCTGGCCGGTGCGGCGGACGGGCTGCCGTTTGACCGTATTGTTCTGCTGGATGTGCTGGAGCATTTCACGCCGGCGGACGGGCTGGCGCTGCTGCGCCGCCTGTCGGCACGGCTGGCACCGGAGGGCCGGATTGTCGTGAAGGTTCCGAATGCGGGATCACCCTGGGGGCTGACCTATCAGTTCGGGGATCTGACGCATCTGATGGCGTTCAACAGCACCAGCCTGGGGCAGCTTGCCGTCGCCGCAGGATTAACGGTCGAGCGGATCTATGACCAGCATCGCGGGTCGCGGCGGCGACGGTTCACCGATGCCGCCGTTCGCCGGTTCCTCGGATGGGCGCTGCTGACGCCGCCGCCCCTGTGGGGGGCGAACCTGTATGGTGTCTTTTCCGCCTGCGACAGCAGATGACCCGTGTGATCGCGTGATCAGGCCTTGACGCCGCAGGCCTTGCTGGCGGCCTTGTGTGCGGCGGTGAAGCCGGACAGGGAATAGACATCCTTGGTCAGCGTGCCGCGGGAGGACCGGCCCTCGACGACCAGCGTCGAGCCGGCGCGCATCATGCCGACCAGCCGGTTGTCGGTATCGTCATCGACCGCCCAGGCCGAATCCTGATCGGTGAACAGCCTGGTCTGTTTGCCGTCGATTTCGACCTCGACTTCGGATTGCAGCTTGTAGGTATAACCGGCGACCACATTGACCACATTCTTGTCTTTTGATTTCGGGTGGTGGGTGACCATCACATAGGTCTGGCCGCGCTGGCTGTATTTGCCTTCGCTTTTTTCCGGCGTGGCGAACAGATAGCAGACCTTCTGTTTCTCGGTCTTGTAGACGAAGGCCTCCCAGTCGCTGAACTTGCCGAGGCGCTGTTCGGCAGCATGGGCCGGGGTGAGCAGGATAAGGGCGACCGCCATGGCGGCACCGGTGGGCAGGCAGGTTTGGAACAGGGACCTGATCTTCGGCATGAAACGCATGCGTCTCCTCGCTTTCGCGGTTGCTGATCTGGGTTCTGTTAGTGTCTTAACCGTGATCGGTTGATGAATCCTTAATTTGAGGCACTCTGAAGCGGTAAAAATTCAGCAGGCATCGCGCGCTGCGCAACATATTCGGAAGACAGGATGACACAGGCAAACCCGGTTCTGGTTGAGGTAACACGCGGTGACATGGTTGAAAGCCGTCATCGTGGTTCGGTGGCGGTGGTGGATGCCCGTGGCAAGGTGGTGATGGCGATTGGTGATGTGTCCGGTCCGGTCTACGCCCGCAGTTCCGCCAAGCCGCTGCAGGCGCTGCCGTTTGTCGAAAGCGGTGCGGTAGAAGCCTTCGGGTTCGGTGATGTCGAGATCGCGATGTCCTGTGCCTCGCATAACGGGGAGGCGGAGCATGTCGCGAAGGTCTCCGAGATGCTGGCCCGCGTCGGGCTGAGCGGCGATGCGCTGGAATGCGGAATCCAGTTGCCGGATATGGAAGTAGCTTACCGGCCATTGATAGAAAATGCGATCAGGCCGCGTGCCGTTCACAACAACTGCTCCGGCAAACATGCTGGGTTTTTGTCTACCGCGGTTCATCTCGCTGATAACCCCGCCGGCTATATCAGGGCCGACCATCCGGTGATGGAACGGGTCACTGCCGCGATGCGTGACATGACCGGGGAATCCTTCGGCAGTTCACCCTGTGGTTTTGACGGCTGTGGCATTCCGGTCATCGGTGCCAGCCTGACAGGCTGGGCGCAGGGCATGGCGCGGATGGCCGCCCCTGACGGTCTTGCCCCGGCGCGGGCCCGGGCTGCGAAACGCATTGTCCGGGCGATGACGGAGGAGCCGTTCTATGTCGCCGGGCGGGGCCGGTTCTGTACCCAGGTGATGAAGATTATCCGTGAACGGGCCGCTATAAAAACCGGTGCGGAAGGCGTCTATGCCGGCATCTTGCCGGGCCCTGGTCTGGGAATAGCCCTGAAGATTGATGATGGCGGCACCCGGGCTGCGGAAGTGGCGATGGGGGCTGTGCTGGTGCATCTCGGCGTTGTCTCCGGAGAACATCTCGACCGGCTTACCGATATTCTGACACCGCCGATCCGCAACCGGAATGGTGTCCTCTGTGGTCATATCCGTGCAGCAGCAGGCTGGCTCGACGGCTAGGGTCAAAACCCAACCAGCCTGTTGAATTTGTTGAGGTGGCCTGAGTGTCTGATTCGCACTGGAGGATTTGTATGGCTCGGCTGTTCTGGCTTGATGATCGCCGAGTGATCTCAGGTGTCATCCATGTGCTCAAGAACGGTTGCCGCTGGTCCGATTGTCCTACCGGCGCTGGTCTCGACGCCGCTTCTGGACGGATTTGGCAGAGACCCTGGCTGCATCAGGCGCGGTCACTGCATCAACTGCCATCGACAGCACTTATATCAAGGCGCACCGCTCGGCCCACGGCGGAAAAGGGGGTGCGGCGTCAGGATGCTGGTCCGTCGTGCGGCGGCCAGACCACCAAAATCCACGCGCTTACCGACACCACAGGCCGTCCCTTCGCCTTTGAACTGAACGCTGGTAATGTCGCTGACATTACCGCAGCAGCGTCCTTGCTCAACATGGTCCTGGGCGCGCGCTACCTGTTGGCTGACAAGGGGCGTGACGCCAATACTATCCGGGCAAACCTGCGCCGCAACGGTCTCGTCCCGGTCATTCCGGGGCGTATCAACCGGAAGCGCAAGACCGTCTATGACAAACGGCGCTATCGGGATCGCCATCGCCATACTCATCGCATTCTGGATTTGAAACAGTCTCAACCCTAGGCTCAGTCCTTGCCGATATGGCGGCCTTCCGGGACCGGCAGGCTGGCCTCGAATCTGCGCAGGGTCCGCAGCACCGGCCCGCCCTGCTGATGTTCCGGCAGGGACTCGGTGGGGGCGCCGGGGCGGACAGGGCGTTCGGCATAGCGACCCAGACAGACCATCCGGTCATACATCACGATGGCCCCGGCAATCCCCACATTGACACAGAACGCCATCGGGATCCTGACAATGAAATCACATTTTTCCTGCATCGCCGGGCTGAGATCACCGCGTTCCGGGCCAAGGATATAGGCGGCCCGCCGCGGATGGCGAAAGCTCGGCAGGTCGATGGCCTCGTCGGTCAGTTCGATGCCGACGGTCTGGCATCCCGCGGGCAGCAGCATCTCGCCGACCGTGTCAAAGGCATAGAACGGCATATTGTCGCGGGCATTCGAGGTGTCGGACTGGCGGACCACCCGCTCGCGGTACTGCGGATTGACGGTAAACACGAAGCTGGCACCGAAGGCATGGGCCGACCGGAACAGGCTGCCGATATTCATTGCCTTGCTGCCGCCTTCGATGCCGATCCCGAAATAGCCGCGCATGATTTTGTCCTCAGCCGTTGACGCCGTGCGGGTTAATGCCGGTTCGGACGGTTGACGACAACCCTTTCATGACCTGACCGGATGCCCGGTCCTATTCCTCGCGCAGGAAATAGATCAGGTCGAGAACCGGCGGCGCGACAGCTGTCTGGCTTAGCAGACCATGGGCCTGACCACGGTGATGGGTCGCATGATTGAACAGATGACCGATCACAAGCCGCAGCGGGGTGACACAGGCCAGGCCGGAGGTGGTGCGATAGCTCAGGTCGCTTTCAAGACGGCCCGGCTTCATATCCAGCAGGGTGTTGATGATGGTCTCGTCAAAGCTTTCCCGGGCCGACCAGAGCGAGTCAAGATCGTCATACAGGATCTCGTCCAGCCGGCTGATGCCGCTGTCGCGGCCTTCAATGCGCGATATCCAGATGCGGTCACCGACGAGGATATGGTTCAGCGTGCCGTGCAGGGAACCGAAGAATGCCTGCCGGTCGCGGAAATAATCTTCGCGGTTTACCCTGGAGGCGGCCTCATACAGCCGCCCGTTGGCCCAGCGGTTGTAGCGTGACAGAAGACGGAAATAATCGAGGTCACTCATCTCGGCTCCTTTTCGCCGGCTCCTTCAGTCGCCCGTCGAGGGCGGCCCGGCGGGAGGGCTTCAGCGCCAGAATGTTGCCGAAAACCACCAGCACCACACCACCGGCGGCAAGCGGGGTCCAGTGATAGTTCTCGAACAGGGTGGAGAGCAGCAGGGCGACCAGCGGAAACAGCACGGTCGCGTAGGCTGCACGATCAGCGCCGATCCGGCCCAGCAGGGTCAGATAGGCACCAAAGCCGAAGACCGTGCCGAACAGCGACAGATAGACCAGCGACAGCAGATAGGGCGCCTGCCAGTCGATGATGAAGTCGCGACCGAGCAACAGGGCGACAGTGGCGGAAACCATGGAGCCATAGAGCATGCCCCAGGCATTGGTCTGGATCACCGGCAGGCCACTGCACTGGTTGCGGCCTGAAATCAGGTTGCCGACCGAGGCCAGTGCGGTTCCGCCGATGCAGAGCATCATCCCCCGGAAGCCCTCGTCCTCCAGGTTGAAGCCTTTCAGTTCCGGCAGGAACAGCAGGGCAATGCCGGCAAGGCCGATCACCGCACTGATTGCGACGCGCGGACGTACCGGCTGGGCAAAGAACAAGGCACCGAGGCTGATGTTGAACAGGATGATCATCGAGAACGAGACAGCGACCAGCCCGCTGGTGACAAAACCGGTGGCGAAATAGAACACCAGATAATTGCCGGAAAACAGGAAGCAGCCCTGCAGCACCATCCAGCAATGCTGCCGTCGGCTGAAGCGGAGGTTCTTGCCCCGGATCAGGCACCAGCCAAACAGAATCAGGCTGGCCGAAATGAAGCGCCAGACGATGGACACTTCCGGTGAGACAACGCCGAGCTGAAAGATAATGGCGTACCATGTGGTACCCCAGATCAGGACGGTGGTTGCGTAGAGAAAACTGTTTGTCATTTGTCTGATCTGGCTACTGCCAAGCCGGGTCTGTCGTCAATTGAAACAATGCATCCATGACAAATCCGGGGTCTGCGGTGGTTGTGATGCCGGTTTTCTGATACCATCTTAAGATGGCAAGCAACTGACGGGGTGACCCATGGTCAAGAAAACGGATGTGCGAACCAGAATAATTGAAGCGGCCCTCGACTGCGCTGCCGAAGGTGGCTGGCGCGATGTGTCGATGGCTGATGTCGCCGCGACGGCCGGTATCAGCATTGCTGACCTTTACGCAGAATTTTCCAGCCGGGGGGCGTTGCTGAACGGTTTTGGACGGATGGTCGATGCCCGGGTGCTGGCCGGTGGTGCTGCTGCCATGGACGAGCCGGCGGCGGATCGGCTGTTTGATGTGCTGATGCGCCGGTTTGATGTGCTGAACCAGTATCGCGATGGCGTGCTGTCGATTGTCGAAGCCTCGTCACGTGATCCGATGATGGCCCTCTGCGGTGCCGGCCAGCTGCGGCAGTCGATGAGCTGGATGCTGGAAGCGGCCGGCCTGTCTTCTGACGGCTGGCGTGGTACGATGCGCGTGAAAGGTCTGATGGCGGTATATCTTTATACCCTGCGGGCCTGGATGCGCGATGACAGCGAAGATATGGCGAAGACCATGGCCGCCCTTGACCGGGCGCTGAAACAGGCCGGTCGTTTTGCCGCCGGGATGGAACGCGGAATTTCGCGGATGCCCGGTCGCCGCAAGGCAGAGACCGAAACAGATTCGGCGGCGGAAGCTGCTGTATAACCGTCGGCAAACAGGCGCCGGCATCACAGAAGGAGATAAGATATGGCGAAGAAAACCCAGTCTATGCCCGGTTTTGACCCGATGGCCTTCTGGAAAGACTTTGATCCGGCGAAAATGATGGGCGACATGAAGGCGCCGGGGATTGATATCCAGTCGCTTGTCCAGTTCCAGCAACGCAATCTTGAAGCCCTTGCCGCCGCCAACCGGACCGCCTTTGAAGGTGCCCAGGCGGTGATGGCCCGGCAGGCGGAAATCCTGCGGGAGGCGATGGAGGAAATGCGCGGTGCCATGGAATCAATGTCCTCCAAGAATCTGCCGGAAGATGTGGTTGTCCAGCAGACCGACATGATGAAGCAGTCGTTTGAAAAGACGGTATCCAACATGCGCGAGCTGTCAGAGATGATGGCCAAGTCGAACAGCCAGGCGGTTGACGAGGTCAACCGGCGGATCGGCGAGAGCCTTGAGGAGCTGAAAGGCAATATCAAGAAGGCCAAGGGCTGATTCCGGTCTTTGTCGTTCGCACCGGTCAGTAAATTGCAGGACAGGTTCATAACAGGGCCTGTCCTGCTGCTTTTCTGCCGGCCGTGCCGGTTGAAAGATTGACTGCCGGCTGACATCTTTGCTGCCCCGGTTTTCCGAAACAGCAGAGCCTTTCCTGCCCATGTCTTCCCTGATCCTGATTCGCCGTGCGGTTGCCGCTGCCCGGTCCCTGAATGCCGCTGTCGCCGTCTGGCGGCTGCCCGATGCCGCCTCGCCAGATCTGCTGATCTCGCTGCCCGGCGGATGGTCGAAAGGCGCGGTGGATTTTGCTGATCACCGCCCGGCCTTCGCCTTCTCCCGCTATGACAATTTTGACGGAAAAGCGACTGACCTGATCCGGGCTGATCTGCTGATCCGTGACGGCAGAACAGTGTTCATCGGAACGGACGGCACCGGACATGATGCCCCGGTGACCGCCAGCCAGACTGACTTCGCCGCCCTGCTGGCGAAGACGGGAGACGGTGACCAGCGGGTGACCGCCGGGGGATCACCGGCAAAGCCCCCGGTGATTGTTGATCGCGCACATTATGAAGGTCTGGTCGAGAAGACACTGGCAGCGATTGGCCGGGGAGAGATTGAAAAAGCCGTGGGCTCACGCGCCGTCGCCGTTGATCTGCCGGGCGATGGCGATCTGCTCGACCTGTTCGACAAACTGAGGGTGAAATATCCGGCAGCCTTTGTCTGTCTTACCCTGCTGCCGGGGGTGGGCTGCTGGGTTGTGGCGACGCCGGAGCGGCTGTTGTCTGTTGATGGTCAGGGTGCCCGGACCATGGCGCTGGCGGGAACGCAGACGCTGGACGCCGCGGCAGACACGGAAGCTGTGAGCTGGCGCGGAAAGTTCATCGAGGAGCAGGCGCTGGTCTGCCGGTATATGCGCACCCGGTTTGAAAGCTGTGGCTTTCACAACTACCACGAGGCCGGACCACGCACTGTCCGGGCGGCCAATCTGGCGCATCTACGGTCTGTCTTTACAGTACCGGCTGATACCGGAGATTTTGCCGACGACCGGGCCTTCCGGACTGCCTGTAATGATCTGCTGCGCGAGATGCACCCGACCTCTGCCGTCTGCGGTATGCCACGACAGCAAGCCATCGATTTTCTGGCTGCAGAGGAAGGCTATGAGCGGGATTACTATTGCGGCTATCTCGGCCCGCTGAATATCGCCGGGTCATCCGATCTGTTCGTCAACCTGCGCGCGGCCCAGATCATCGGACGGACCGTCTATCTTTATGTCGGTGCCGGTCTGGTCGATGGCTCTGTCCCGGCAGAGGAATGGCAGGAGACGGTGGAAAAGAGCAAGACCCTGGGATCTGTCATCGGCGGGTGAGGGCATCAACCCGCTTCAGCCGAAATCAATGGCCCCGTCAGGCAGCAGATAGAGCACGAGGGCGCGGCCGCCCTTGACGGTCGGGCTGTGGGCACTGCCCGGCATGTTGACGCACCATCCGGCCCCGGCCCCGTCAAAGGTCGCATCGCTGTCGACTGGCATGGTCAGGCAGACTTCGCCGTTGGGGTGGGAATGATGTGGTCCGGCGATATCCGTCATGTCGACAACGTCAACGCTCATCCCTGCGGTGGCATCACCGGGTTTGATCACCCGGCCATATTTCAGCGGGGCCTCTCCATGTTTGCACATCCAGCCTTCTTCGATCGCTGAATGGCAGGCTGCGGTGATGGTCTGTACGACCTCGCCATCCGCCGGAAACCGGCTGTTCAGTTCAGTCTCCAGTTGAGCGCCCCAGGGTGACCCCTTCACGGTATTGATGACGGGTTTGAGAATTTCTGTGAATTCCTCGCGCTGCATGATGTTCAGTCCTTCTGCAAGAGGGGGGTGATGAAGCGGACGATATGGTCCGTCACGGCGTCACGGCTTTGCAGATGGGGGGAATGCCCGCAATCCGCAAGCATCCGGGCTTCCGCCGGGCCGGAGACGGTGGAGACAATCGATTTGACCTGTGCCTCGGTACCATAATCATCATCTTGCCCCTGAATGACCAGAAGCGGCACATGAATATCCGGCAGGATGTCTTCGATATTCCAGTCCCGGAACCCGTCGCTCAGCCAGACATCGTTCCAGCCGCGAAACGCGATATCGACATTGTCTCCGTGATAACGGGCCAGCCGGTCGCGGAGGTCGGTTTCCGCATAGGCTTTCCGGGCGGCCTCGATACCCCGCCGGCACGCCTCTTCATTGAAGACATGGGCCGCCAGTGTCACCACGCCCCGGATCCGGTCGCCCGCAAGATCTGACCCTGCATGGATCAGGGCAATAGAGCCGCCGTCACTATGGCCGATCAGGATGGCATGGCGGATGCTGAAATGGTCCAGCACCGCCGGTAACATGTCGAGCGCCTCATCATGCATGAACCGTGCGGGGCGCGGCAGGTCAGCGGGGCCCGAATTGCCGTAACCCGGTCGGCTGTACACCAGTGCACTGCATCCGGTCGCCGCGGCGATGACATCGGGTATGTCGCGCCACAGTCCGGCACAGCCAAGCCCCTCATGAAGAAAGACCAGTACGGGGTGGTCGATCTGCTGCAGCCCGATCCAGCGATATTCGATCCGGTGGCCGCCGATATCGGCGAACCGCACATCACCGGGTGTGCGTTCGGCGCGCTCGGGCATCGGTTTCTAGACGCCCAGGTAGCGATGCAGGATGTCGTTGTTCGCGGCCAGCTCTGCCGAGCTGCCGGTCCAGGCGACGGCACCTTTTTCAATCACGACATGCCGGTCGGCGATACGGGTCAGATCCCGGACATTCTTGTCGATGACAAGGATCGACTGGCCTTCGGCTTTCAGCCGTTCCAGACAGGACCAGATCACCTGCCGGATCAGCGGGGCGAGGCCTTCTGTCGCTTCATCCAGAATGATCAGATGCGGGTTTGTCATCAAGGCCCGGCCGATGGCCAGCATCTGCTGTTCACCGCCGGACAGCAGATTGCCCATGGAGGCGCTGCGGGCGCGCAATTCGGGGAACATCTCGAATACCCGTTCCATGGTCCAGCTGTCCTTGCGGCCCGACCGGTTCGCGGCCGTCGCAACCAGATTCTCGCGTACTGTCAGGTTCGGGAAGATCTGTCGCCCTTCCGGCACCAGCCCGAGGCCGGCCTTGGCGATCCGGAAGGAGGGCTGTCCGGTAATCGGCTGGCCGTTGAATTCGATATGTCCGCGGGTCGGAATGATTCCCATGATGGAGTTGACCGTCGTGGTCTTGCCCATACCGTTGCGCCCGAGCAGGGTGACAACCTCGCCTTCGTCGACTGTCAGCGACATGCCGAACAGCACCTGACTGGAGCCGTAGAATGTTTCGATGCCCTCGACTTTCAGCATGTCAGGCAGCCTCGTCGCCAAGATAGGCGCGTTTTACCGCGTCATCGTTGCGCACTTCGTCCGGCGTGCCGGAGGCGATGATACGGCCATAGACCAGCACGGAAATCCGGTCGGCCAGGGCGAAGACCACATCCATGTCATGTTCGATCAGCAGCATGGTCTTCTCGCCCTTCAGGCTGCGCAGAACGCCGACCATACGCTGCGATTCTTCCTGTCCCATTCCAGCCATCGGTTCATCCAGCAGCAGCATCTTCGGACCGGTGGCCAGCGCCATGGCAATTTCCAGCTGGCGTTTCTCGCCATGCGACAGGCTGGACACCAGGTCCTGCGACCGGTCGGTCAGGCCAACTCTGGCGAGGGCCGCCTCCGCCGGGCCGGTCAGGCGGGAATCCTGTCCGGCGGGCTGCCAGAACCGGAAGGAATGTCCGCTATGGGCCTGCACGGCCAGCGCGACATTCTGCATGACGGTCATCGACTGGAACACGCTGGTGATCTGGAAGGACCGGGCGAGGCCCAGATGCGACCGGCGAAAGGCGGTGGAGCGGGTGATGGTTCGCCCGTCAAAGATGATGCGGCCTGAATCGGGATACTGCTCGCCGGAAAGTTGCGAGATCAGCGTGGTCTTGCCCGCCCCGTTGGGGCCGATGATGGCATGGATTTCGTTTTCGGTGACCTCAAGATTGACATTGTCGGTGGCTGTCACCCCGCCGAAGCTCTTGCGCAGATCCTCGATTCTGAGCAGTGCCATTATCCCTCTCCCCCCGGCCGTTTCGGCCCGAGCAGGCCATCAATGCCGCCGCGGACAAACAGCACGATGATGATGAGGATCGGGCCGAAGACGATATGCCAGTTCTCGAACATGGAGGACAGGGTTTCTTCCGCCAGCAGATAGCCCACAGCCCCCAGCACGGGCCCGAAGATGCTGCCGGAACCGCCGAGTACGACCATGAAGATCAGCTCGCCCGATCGTGCCCAGTCCATCATTTCCGGTGAAATGAAACTGGTGAAATTGCCGAGCAGTGCGCCGGCATAGGTGCACATCGCGCCAGAAATAACATAGCAGAACAGGCGGTAACGGTAGGTATCGAACCCGATTGCCTGCATCCGGCGCTCGTTATCCTTCGCCCCCCGGATGACCATGCCGAAGCGCGAGCCGACCAGCCGGCTGACCAGAAACATGGCGGCGACCAGAGAACCCAGGATCAGGTAATAGAGATGGACGTCATCTTCCATGCTGAAAGACCAGAAGCCGAGATCAAGCGGCAGCTTGCTGCGCAGGTTGATCACCAGCCCGTCATCGCCGCCATATTCATCCAGCGAGACGAGGGCGAAATACACCATCTGCGAAAACGCCATGGTGAGCATGATGAAATAGACACCTTTTGTCCGCAGGCTGATGGCCCCGGTAATCAGGGCGAACAGGGCACCGACACCAATCGCCAGCGGCATATGAACGGAGGCATCATAGATGTCGTAATAGGCGGGAATACCAACGCAATAGGCCCCGAGCCCGAGATAGGCGGCGTGCCCGAAACTGATCATGCCGCCATAGCCAAGCACCAGATTCAGGCTGATTGCGGCAATGCCGAAGATCAGGGCCCGGCTCAGCAGGTCCAGATAGAAGGGCTGGTCAATGACGTCGAAAATGGCCGGCGCACAGGCCAGCAGCAGCAGGCTGACCACAGTAACCCATTCGCGCAGACGCCAGGAAGCGGGTGACATCATCACTCAGCGACCCTTCGGCGGGAAAAGGCCCTGGGGGCGGAAGGCCAGAATGCCTGCCATCAGGATATAGATCAGCATCGCAGACAGCGCCGGAGCAGCGGTTTCCGCAGCTTCCGTCGACATGGCGACGGCCAGCAGGTCATCAAGGAAGGATCGCCCCAGCGTGTCGATGAGACCGACAATCAGGGCGGCGATGAAAGCACCTTTGATCGAGCCGATCCCGCCGATGATGATCACCACGAAGGCGACGATGATGATCTGGTTGCCCATGCCGATACTGGCTTCGGTGATCGGGGCGATCATCATGCCGGCCAGACCGGCCAGCGCGGCGCCGCCGGCGAAGACCAGCGTGAACAGGGTTTTGATATCAACACCCAGCGCCCCGACCATCGTCCGGTTGGAGGCCCCGGCACGGATCAGCATGCCGATCCGGGTCCGGGTGACGACAAGATAAAGACCGAGAGCGACCAGCAGCCCGGTCACGATGATCAGGATGCGGAAAGACGGGAAGACAAAATTGCCGACCTCGACCTGACCTTCAAGCCAGTCGGGAAGGGGAACGGTCATGCCCGATGTACCCCAGATCAGGTGCACAAGGCCGTCAAAGAACAGGATCAGGCCGAATGTCGCCAGCACCTGATCAAGATGATCCCGGGAATAGAGCGTCCGGACCGCGATCATCTCGACGACGATTCCCAGCAGAATGACAGCGGGAACTGAAAGCAGGATGGCCAGCAGGAACGAGCCGGTGAGCTGTGCCAGCGTCGCGCAGAAAAAGGCCCCCATCATATAGAGTGAGCCATGCGCAAGGTTGACGAAGTCCATGATCCCGAAGACCAGCGTAAGACCGGCGGCCAGCAGAAACAGCAGGATGCCGAGCTGAAGCCCGTTCAGAAACTGGATAAAAAGGAGTCCTGTATCCATGGCTGGAGATTCTGGCTGGTGATGAATACGGGATGTTCAGGTACGGGGGCGCCGAAGCGCCCCCGACCGTCAGACGTTCATCTCAGGAGCCGTCAGATCTTGCAGAGATTGACGTAAGGGTCCTGATGGTTTTCCAGGGCAATCCCGGTAACCTTCGTGGTCCAGACACCATCGGCATCGGTCACAACTTCACGGACATAGAAGTTCTGGATCGGGAAGTGGTTCTTGCCGAAATTGAACTTGCCGCGAACCGACGGGAAATCAGCCTTTTCCATCCGGGCACGCATACCATCCATGTTCTTCAGGTCGCCTTTAACAGCTTCCACCGCATCCTTGATCATATAGATCGTGTCATAGGACTGTGCGGCATAGAACGAGGGGTATTTGCCATACTTCTTCTTGAAACCGTCAACGAATTTCTTGTTCTGCGCATTGTCCAAATCCGGTGACCAGAACTGGGTCATCTGAGATCCGACAACACCGTCCATGTTGGCAGCCTGCAGTTTCGGCAGTGCCAGCGCATCGACCGTGAACACGGAATAGAGCGGAATGGTGTCCTTCAGACCTGCCTGCTGATACTGGCGGATGAAGGCCGGACCGGCAGCGCCGGGATAGAAGATGAAGATACCTTCCGCGCCGGATGCCTTGGCTTTCGCCAGTTCGGCAGAGAAATCGAGCTGTGCGTCCTTGCCCCATTTCGTCAGGTCCTTGCCGACGATTTCGCCCTTGAAGGTGCGTTCCACACCGGCAGTCATGTCCTTGCCGGCGGCATAGTTCGGGGCCATCAGATAGAGCTTCTTGACGCCCTTCTTGTTCAGCACTTCACCCATCGCCATCGGGGTCTGGTCGTTCTGCCATGAGGTCGAGAAGAAATTCTTGTGGCAGAGCTCACCGGCCATCTGCGACGGACCGGCATTCGAGCTGATCAGGAACTTGTCCGCATCAAGGGCGGACTTTTGAGAGGCCAGCAGAACATGTGACCAGATGAAACCGGCAACGAAATCAACATCATCCTGCTTCACCAGCTTGTCGGTCTTCTGCTTGCCGACATCCGGCTTGAAGCCGTCATCCTCGACAATCAGTTCGACCGGAAGGCCGGCCATCTTGCCACCGATATCTTCCAGCGCGAGATTGACGCCGTCGACCATATCCTGACCGATAACGCCGGCCGGGGTGGTCATGGTTGTTACAAATCCGATTTTGACCTTGTCGGCTGCAAAGGCGGTGGTCGCAACCATCGACGCCGCCGCAGCCATCATGAGAAGTTTTTTCATAGCGCTGGGACTCCCTGTTTTCGCCCTGTCTGATGCGCCGCCAGCCCGTTCTTGTCTGTGCTTTTCTTCGGCTTCGGGCAACGCTCTCCGGAAAGCCTACTCGCTTGCCCGCTCTATGCAAGCCTTAGCCAGTCGGCCCCGGAGAGATATTTTAAGCATAAAATACTTTTGGGTGCAATGCCGTTTCAAAAAAGAACAAAACAAGAACTTTTTCGTTGCGGCAATCCTGTGATCCGAATAGGCTGAGCCCATCGACAGGAGCAGGCATGATTGATCGGACAACATTCGGCGAAGCCATTGCCACAGCGCGCAAGCGCAACGGATTCAGTCAGCGGGAACTGGCCGGACAGGTGCTGCTTGAGGATGGTCGGGCAATTTCACCGCAATATCTGAATGATATCGAACATGACCGGCGCTCGCCCCGTTCCGATCATCTGATCGAACAGTTTGCCGAGGTGCTGGGCGAGAGTGCGGACTATCTGCATTTCCTGTCCGGCTCGCTGCCGGCAGATATTCGGGGCCACGCCGTCTCCGCTGAAACGGTGAAGAGATGCATGCGTGCGTTCCGTCGCAGCATGACCGGGACCGAGGTGGCCGACTGATGCCCTGGTATGCGCCTGATACGACCGGTCGTCTTGCGGTCCGTCCGGTCTTCGCCAGGGGTGAGATCGAGAAGCTCTGTACCGCGACGGTCCGGCAGTTTCTGGAAGACCTTTACGGTCGCGCCCGGTTTCCGCTGGAGACAGAAGATCTGAAAAAGCTGATTGAGCGGGACACCAGCGATTTTGACGAATTTTCCGACCTGTCGGCGGAGGGTCCTGATGTCGAAGGCTTTACCGATTTCTTTGCCGACCGTCTGCCGTCGGTGCGCATAGACAGCAGGCTGGCGGAAAACCCCCGCCGGGAACGCCGGTTGCGGATGACACTGGCGCATGAGTACGGCCATGTGCTGCTGCATGCACCGCTGTGGCGGAACGACCACCTGCCGGGAATTTCAGGCCGCCCGACTGCGTTGAGTGGTCTCGCGATGACCCCTGATTCACCCGCTGGTGACCGGCCGGACCGTCATGATGTGGACTGGATGGAATGGCAGGCGAACTATGCCGCCGGGGCGCTGCTGATGCCCTATCATGCCGTCGCAGATCTGCTGAATGGCTGCGATTTTGATGCGCATCAGACCGCAGAAGAGCATGACCGCGTCACGATCGCCCGCGTCACCCGGCATTTCATCGTTTCCTGGTCGGCGGCAACTGTCCGGCTCCGACAGCTTGGCGTTCTTCGCCACCCCCGCAGACTTATCCGGGGCTGAGATCATGCGGTGGTGCATATTATCAGGCAGCTGGTCGCCAGAAAGTACGCAGATCAGCGGATTCACGTATCAGTTCCGGACAGTCCGGTACTGCGCACCACAGACCATAAGACCGGATCGGGAGGCGGGCCATGCAGTTCGCTGAAACGCCGGCTAATGGCTGGGCATCGCTGGCATTGCCGGGTGTGGCGTTGCGCACGCTGATGACGGAGCGGGCTGTCCGCCGGGCGTTTGTCACCCGACGGGAAGCCCGTGTGTTTCCGGGCGGCACGACACGGGTTTCCGGGGAGGTGAGACTGCCCGGCCGGCATGCGGCACCGGCTTTCACCCGGGGCGGGCTGAAAGACCTGGCCTTTGGGGCCGTGCAGGCCGGTCGACGCTGGTTCGCGCTGTTGCCGGAACCGGTGCCGGCAGATGGCCTGACGGCGGGGTTGCATCTGTTCGACAGGACCGCCGGTTTGACCATTGTCGCCTGCCGCCCGAACGGGCAGGGTATCTGGCTGCTGATCATGGAGGAGAACGACAGGGATGACTGAAATCACGCGATATTCCGGCCCCTATGCCGGGCGTTGCAAGGCCGTGGCTGCGAACGGGCTGGTATGGGCAGTGGCAACAGGTAGCGGAGAGACTGTCGCCGCCCAGACCCGTGCCACGCTGGACAGGCTGGCAGAAACACTGGCCGGGGCCGGTACCGACTTTCATCATCTGGTGGAGGCCGTGGTCTATCTGAAAGACATGTCCGCAAAAGCGGAAATGGATGCGGTCTGGTGTGACATGCTGCCGGATGACGGCTGGCCCTGCCGGGCCTGTGTCGGGGCCGACCTCGCGCCCGGTGATCTGGTCGAAATCAAGGTGACGGCCCTGCAACGGTCTTCGTGATGGCAATAAACCGGAGACCGGAGCGACTGCTGACAGAGGATGACAGCAGCAGGGACTCGCAATGGCTGGCCTGCATACCTATAACCACGTCATGAACTCTGTCGACGCACCCATCTTCATTCCCGAAAGCCGCCCGCCGGTCGAGGGCAGTGCAAAATTCGAGCTGGTATCGGACTATACACCGTCCGGTGACCAGCCGCAGGCGATTGCCGAACTGCTGGCCGGAATTGACGGCCATGAGCGCGATCAGGTCCTGCTGGGTGTGACCGGGTCGGGCAAGACCTACACCATGGCGAATGTGGTGGAGGCCATTCAGCGCCCGGCCTTGCTGCTGGCGCCGAACAAGACACTGGCGGCCCAGCTCTACAGCGAGATGAAGCAGTTCTTCCCGCATAATGCGGTGGAATATTTCGTCAGCTATTACGACTATTATCAGCCGGAAGCCTATGTCCCGCGCACCGATACCTATATCGAGAAGGATGCGTCGATCAACGAGCAGATCGACCGGATGCGCCATTCCGCGACCCGGGCCCTGCTGGAACGCAATGATGTGATCATCGTCTCGTCGGTATCCTGCATCTACGGTATCGGGTCGGTCGAGACCTATGCCCAGATGACGGTTCCGCTGAGTGTCGGCCAGACCGTGAACCGGTCGGACATCATGAAGGAATTCGTGGCGCTGCAATACAAGCGCAATGACGCGAACTTCCACCGCAACACGTTCCGCGTCCGGGGCGATGTCATCGAGATTTTCCCGGCCCATCTCGAAGACCGGGCCTGGCGGATCGACCTGTTCGGTGACGAGATCGAGACGATTCAGGAATTCGATCCGCTGACGGGGGAAAGCGTTGCCGATCTGGAAAAGGTCGTGATCTATCCCGGCAGTCACTATGTGACGCCGCGCCCGACGATGAACCAGGCGGTGTCGAAAATCAAAGTCGAGCTGCAGGAACGGCTGGCTGAACTTGAAGCTAATGGCCGGCTGCTGGAAGCACAGCGCCTGGAACAGCGTACCCGGTTTGACATCGAGATGATGGAAGCAACCGGCTCCTGCGCCGTGATCGAGAACTATTCCCGATACCTTACCGGTCGCCCGCCGGGGTCGCCGCCGCCGACATTGTTTGAATATCTGCCCGACAATGCCCTGCTGATTGTCGATGAGAGCCATGTCACCGTGCCGCAGATCGGCGGCATGTACCGGGGTGACTATGCGCGCAAGACAACCCTGGCGGAGCATGGCTTTCGCCTGCCCTCCTGCATGGATAACCGGCCTCTGAAGTTTGAGGAATGGGAGAGGATGCGGCCGCAGTCAGTGTTTGTTTCCGCCACGCCCGGCAAGTGGGAGATCGAACAGACCGGCGGTGTTTTTGTCGAGAAGGTCATCCGCCCGACGGGCCTGATTGATCCGGTCTGCATTATCCGCCCGGTCGAAAAGCAGGTGGATGATCTGCTGGGGGAATGCCGGGATTGTGCCGCCAGGGGACAGCGCGTTCTGGTGACAACCCTGACCAAGCGGATGGCCGAGGATCTGACCGAATATCTGCATGATAACGGTATCCGGGTCCGCTACCTGCATTCCGATATCGACACGCTGGAGCGGATCGAGATCATTCGTGATCTGCGTCTTGGTGTGTTCGACGTTCTGGTCGGCATCAACCTGCTGCGCGAGGGGCTGGATATTCCCGAATGTGCGCTTGTCGCAATTCTGGATGCGGACAAGGAAGGGTTCCTCCGGTCACGCACCTCGCTGGTTCAGACCATCGGCCGGGCAGCGCGTAATCTGGATGGCCGGGTTATCCTCTATGCCGACAAGATGACGGATTCGCTGGATTATGCGATCGGCGAAACCAACCGACGCCGTGAAAAGCAGCAGGCCTATAACGATGCAAACGGCATCACGCCGGAGAGTGTGCGAACGGCGATTTCGGATGTCCTGAACAGTGTTGCCGAGAAGGACTATGTCACCGTCGGCACGGGTGCCTCGAAGAAAGTGCATGCGATTGGTGACAACCTGAAGACGGTCATTGCCGATATCGAAAAACAGATGCGTGAAGCGGCGTCCAATCTGGAATTCGAGGAGGCGGCAAGGTTGCGTGATGAAATCCGCCGGCTGGAGGCAATGGAACTGGGGCTGGACCGGCCGGGAATCGCCCCGGCGCGGGCCAGGGAAACCGAGAAGGTACGAAAGCGTCGCGGCCCCTGATCCCGGGTGGCGAGGGTTGTGCTTTCCAAACACCGGCGCGTCGGTCGTAATGTATTCTCAACCAGACCGGTGAATGATGCCCGAGACGATAAAGACCACCCTTTCCGCCAGCCAGATTACCGAACATGACCGCCGCAACGCGCGGGCCTGGCCAGCGGAAGTCAATGAACAGCATTTCGGCTGGTTGTTCCGCAGCAATCACGGTGTGACGCGTCGCGCGAATTCTGTTCTGCCGCTGCGAGCAGATGGAAATCTGTCGCTGGGGGTCAGGCTGCTGGCTGCGACAAATTTTTACCGCAAGCATAATCTGCCCTGCTGTTTCACGATTACACCGGCAAGTGAGCCTTCCGGTCTTGATGCGGCGCTGGAAGACCGGGGCTTTACGACCGAGGGCGCGTCGGAGGTCCGGACCGCAGACCTGGCATCGGTTGGTGAACTCGGCGGATCCGAAGCCGGCCTGTCGCTTTCCCCGACCGATACCGAGCAATGGCGGGGCGCCTATCTTGAAGGTGAAGACCCCGCCAGGCGAACCCGGTATATCGAGATCATGCGACGGATTTCCGTGGCAAAGCGGTTTGCCGTTGCGGTCAGCGACGGGCAGCCGGTAGCTGCCGGACTGGGCGTGCTGCAGGACGGCTGGCTGACGATCCTGGGGATGCAGACAAGCCCGGAGCATCGGCGGGCCGGTCATGCCGCGCGGGTATTACAGGGACTGGCAGACTGGGCCAGAGAGGCAGGGGCGACGCATGCCATCCTGCAGGTTGAATCCGATAACGAACCGGCGTCACGGCTTTATGAACGTGCCGGTTTTTCCACTGTCTATGGCTATCATTACCGTGTCGCGCCCTGATGATACTGACGGACAACCTCCGGGGGGCGCTCTGGATCTGTCTGGCGTCTGCCGGTGCTGCCGGGATGAGCATGGGTATCAAGGCGGTCGCCCAGACCGGCATTGATTCCTGGCAGATTACCTTTGTGCGATCGCTGGGCAGTCTCTGCATTGTGACCCCCTTCATCCTGCGTGAAGGCATCGGCCATCTATGGACACCGAAGTGGCACTGGCATGTGCTGCGCGGCATATTGACCGCTGTTGCCATGCTGTCCGGATATTACGCCATTACCAAATTGCCGCTGGCGACCGTTACGGTGCTGTTTTTCTCGACGCCGCTGTTTGTCACCGGGCTGGCGGCGGTACTGTTGCGCGAGGATGTCGGCTGGCGGCGGTGGGCTGCAACGCTGGTCGGTTTCTGCGGGACGATCATTGTCGTGCGACCGTCCCTGCAGGGGGTCGATCCGGCGATGCTTTACGCCCTGTTGGCTGCTGTCTGTTTCGCCTTCGGGCTGATCATCACAAAAGTACTGTCACGCACCGAGTCACCGGCGACCATGATGATGTATGTCACCGGCGTATCATCTGTCTGTACCCTGCCGGCCGGTGTGTCGGTCTGGATCTGGCCGGATCTGGCGCAGTGTTTCATGCTGCTGGCGGTGATTCTCTGCGGGACGATCCGTTCCTATGCAGACATCAAGGGGTTTGCCGCCGGGCAGGCCAGCGTTGTTGCGCCCTTCACCTATCTTCGGGTGCTGTTCGCTGCCATCGGCGGATTTATGCTGTTTGCGGAAGTTCCGGATATCTACACCTATGTCGGTGCTTCGGTGATTATCGGCTCAACCCTCTATATCGCACAGCGCGAGGCCAGACTTGGCAAGAAGCCGACCGGGGCCGGTCCCTGATGTCCGCTCCCTGATCTGCTACATCAGCTGTCGCGCCGGTCGATCTCGTCCAGCACGGCCCCGACTAGCCGGAGCCCGGAATCCAGTGTTTCCGGAATGGCGTCGGTGATCCCGGCCTTGCGCAGTTCAGATACTGTTGCCTCATTACCGCCGCGGGCAAAGACCGGCAGGTCGGGGAAATGTTCCTTCACAGCCCGGAGCACGCTGATCGCGACCTGTGGCGTACGTGTTGAAATCACCACGGCATGGGCGTTGCCGGCCTGGGCTGCTTCAAGGACCGAGCCGATGGTGGCGTCACCATAGAAGACCGGCTCGCCCTGGCTGCGGGCTTCCTTGATGACGCGCGGGCTCATATCCAGCACGAGATAGGGCAGTTCGCGGGCTTTCAGCAGCCGGGCGACAATCCCGCCGACCTCGCCATAGCCGACGATGATCGTATGGTTGGCGACGCCTTCCGCCTCTGCCGCAAGAGCCTCGCTGTCGGTCGCGCCCCGGCTTTCCATCTGTTCCAGCCAGCGCAGGCCCTGCGACAGGATGAGCGGCGTCAGCGCCATCGAGATGGCAACAGCAACGACCAGCGTGAGTGAGGCCTCCCGGGTCAGGATTCCATTATCGGCAGCAAGGGCAAACAGCACGAAGCCGAATTCGCCGCCCTGACAGAGATGGGCGCCAAGCCGTATCGACCGCCATTTTTCAATACCGAACAGGCGGCCGAGGGCGAAAATCAGGGATCCCTTGCCGACCATAATGGCGATCACCAGTCCGATGATAACCAGAATGTGGTTAAGGGCGAACAACATGTCGATGGACATGCCGACGGTCATGAAGAACAGGCCGAGCAGAATGCCCCGGAACGGCTCGATATCGGCGGCGACCTGATGGCGGTATTCGGTTTCCGCCAGCAGCATGCCGGCCAGGAAGGCACCGAAGGCGAGTGACAGACCGGCCTGTTCCGTGAAGTAACTGGTGCCAAGTGCAACAAGCAGCACGCTGGCCACGAACAGTTCCGGTGACCGCGCCCCGGCAACAATGCGCAACAGCGGACGAAGCAGCAGCCGTCCGACAATCATGATGATGCCGATCGCAATCATCCCCTTGACGGCGGCAAGCCCCAGTTCAGCGGCCAGATTGGCGTCAAGCGACTGGGAGACGCTTTTGCCGGTGACCTCGATGACGACCAGCAACGGACTGACAGCCAGGTCCTGCAGCAGCAGAATGGCAATAGCGACCCGGCCCATGGCGCTGCGGGTCTGCTGTCGGGACCGCAGGGTCTCGATGACGATAGCTGTGGAGGACAGCGCCAGTGCACCGCCGATGACGACGGCTGCAACAATGTTGAAATCGAGCAGCCAGGCGACAAGACCAATGGCCCCGAGGGTGACGAGAATTTGCAGGCTGCCAAGCCCGTAGGTCGCCAGTCCGATCCGCTTCAGCCGTTCAATCGGAAGTTCCAGGCCAATAACAAACAGCAGGAAGACGATGCCGAGTTCACCGATCGCCTTGATTGCCCCGACATCGGAAACCAGCGTCAGGCCGAAGGGACCGACCACCAGACCGGCGAACAGATATCCAAGCACGGAACCGACGCGGAGTTTCTGGCAGATCGGCACAGCAATCACGGCTGCACCGATCAGTATGACAATCTCCTGAATAAACGATGTTTCGTGCATGCTGCTCCCGATCAACCCCCGGTTTCATCGTACATTCCAGCAACATGACCACAAGGACTTGTGGTTGTGACGGGAATTTCCGATATAGTTCAGACTTGCAGGTTGCGATGAAACCTACGATTAACACGACCAGGTTAAGATAATATTTGAATGCACCTTCGGGTGGGATGCATTCAAAAAATGGGGGATGGAGTCATTCTGGTAGCTGCCTTGCAGACGATTGGCGGTCTTGTCCTGTTGCTGGGCGGCGCTGAAATTCTTGTCCGTGGCGCGGTTGGACTGGCCGAGCGAGTTGGTGTGTCGAAAATGGTTATCGGGATGACCATTGTCGCCTTTGGCACTTCCGCCCCGGAACTTGTTGTTTCTCTTGATGCCGCGCTCACCGGTGTACCGGGTCTGGCTGTCGGTAATATCGTTGGCTCGAATATTGCGAATATCCTGCTGATCATCGGTGCGACAGCCATGATCCTGCCGTTTGCCACGAAATCCGATGGCTCGGCCTCAGACAGCATGGTGATGATTGTCGGTACCTTGTCCTTTGTCGGTCTGTGCTATTTCGGCATGCTGGGAAAGATGGCGGGTATCGTTCTCGTTGTGCTGTTTATCGGGTTTCTGGTCTATTCCTGGTGGCGGGAACGCGGGTCCGGGTCCTCACTGGCGGACGAGGTTGATGCGGTGCCGCAGAGTGTTCCTCTGGCGGTTGCGATGCTGTTCGGCGGCATTGCCGGTGTGGTTTTCGGCGCTGACATTCTGGTTGAGGGTGCTGTATTCGTGGCCCGTTCTGTCGGCGTCAGCGAAGCCGCGATCGGGCTGACGCTGGTTGCGTTCGGTACTTCGGTGCCGGAGCTGGCGACCTCCGTTGTCGCCGCCCTGCGCCGGCATGCAGATGTGGCACTGGGTAATATTGTCGGCTCCAACATGTTCAACATGCTGGGCATTGGCGGTGTTGTCTCGCTGGTTGCCGATCTGCCGGTTGGTCCGGAATTCATGACCTTCGATCTGCCGGTGGTAATGCTGGCGACCCTGCTGCTGATCGTCATGATGTGGGCGGGCCGCACAATCGGTCGTGTGGTGGGTATCGGGTTCCTGGGTTTCTATGCCTATTATATTCTGGCGCAATTCTACCCGATCAAACCGGTCTTCTAGACCTTAACCTTCGACGTAACGGGATGGACCGACCTTCATGACGCAGACCCCCCGTCATGCCGTACTGGTAACCGGTGCCGCCGCTAGGATCGGGCGCTCGGTTGCAATTGATCTTGCTGCCGACGGCTGGACCGTCGCTATCCATTACAATGGTTCGGCAGACGAGGCGACGACCGTTGTTGACGAGATCGTGCGAACCGGCGGCAGGGCAGTTGCCCTGTCGGCGGATCTGGCGGATGTGGCAGAGACGGCGAGCCTGATCGACAGGGTGACGCGTGAGGCGGGCCCGCTGACGGCACTGGTGAACAATGCCTCCGTCTTCCGTTATGACACGACCGACAGCATGACCGTCGAGAACTGGGACCTGCATCAGGCGGTCAATCTGCGTGCACCGGTACAGCTGACGCAGGCGTTCGCACGACAGCTGCCTGAAGATACGGAGGGCAGTGTGATCAATATCATCGACCAGCGGGTCTGGAACCTGACACCGCATTTCCTGTCCTATACCGCGTCCAAGGCTGGGCTCTGGGCGGTGACGCAGACCCTGGCACTGGATCTGGCACCCCGAATCCGGGTCAATGCCATCGGGCCGGGCCCAACCCTGCGGAGCATTCATCAGACAGACGAAGAATTCGAGGCGCAGTATCGGTCCGTGCCATTGCAACGTGCGACAACGCTGCAGGAAATTTGCGCCGCTGTCCGCTTTCTGCTTGCTGCGAAAGGGGTGACCGGGCAAATGATTGCGCTTGATGGCGGCGAGCATCTTGGATGGGCGCAGCCCGGTCCGGGGTCAGATACCCGCGGTTAGACCCTGAAACCAGCACCCGTTTGCTGTCGAGGAGCGTTGATCAGATGACAATCGCCGCAAAAGTTCAGCCCCTGATTCTGGCCGACAGCACAGCCTCGCTGCGTCATGTTTTTATCCGTGATCTGGTGGTGACCTGTGACATCGGGGTGCATCCGCACGAACATGGCAACCCTCAGCGGGTGAGACTGAATCTCGACCTTGCCGTGCGCGAGATCATGGCACCCCTGCATGACGATCTGGATAACGTCGTCTGCTATGAGGAAATCGTAAACCGCGTCACCGCCATCGTTCTGGATGGTCACGTCAATCTGGTGGAAACACTGGCAGAAAGGATCGCTGATTCCTGCCTGAAAGATCCCCGGGTGCGTATTGCCCGGATACGCGTTGAAAAGCTGGATGTGTTTGAAAATGCCGCCAGTGTCGGTATCGAAATTGAGCGTAAAAACAGCTGATTTCCCTGTTGACTAACCGGAAAGAATCTGGCCCGGCCCAACTTGGTTAATGCCAAGCTGTGCACATTCAGGAGGTTCCGCCTGTCAACGGTCAAAATCCGGGGCGTCCCGGTTTTTCATATTCTGTATGACAGCGTTGTAATATTATTAAATCAATTATATCAATGGCTTGAGTATTTTGCCTAATAAACCGGCAATTTCCAGAAACCTAGGAAATACCGTATACTGAGCGCCCGGCTGACAGTCTATCAACAAGGTTATCCACAGGCGTCGTGGATTTGTGACAGAAGCGATACTGCTTCCTAACCAGATCAATGGCTTAGTCGGTTCCGAGGGGTTATACAGGCCAGGTCATGATCGAAATTGAACCAGCAGAATCAGACAAAGGGGATGGTGAAAGCAACCGGCCGTCGTTTGCAGAGGGTGTCGATGTCATCCGCAGACATCTGAAGACGCTTCCGAACAGCCCGGGCGTATACCGGATGATCGCCGCCTCCGGCGATGTGCTCTATGTCGGCAAGGCAAAAAACCTCAGGAAGCGTGTTGTTGCCTATACCCAGCCGCTGCGTCTTGATAACCGGCTGATGCGTATGGTGTCCGATACGCGGTCAATGGAGTTCATCACCACCCATACCGAAGCCGAGGCGCTGCTGCTGGAAAGCAACCTCATCAAGAAATTGCGCCCGCGCTACAATATCGTGCTGCGGGACGACAAGTCCTTTCCCTACATCGTGATTACGGGCGACCATGATTATCCGCAGATCAAGAAGCACCGGGGCGCGCGGTCGGTCAGCGGCGAGTTCTTTGGCCCGTTTGCCAATGCCGGGGCCGTCAACCGGACGATCAATGCCCTGCAACGCGCTTTCCTGCTGCGGTCCTGTTCCGACAATGTCTTTGCCAACCGGTCCCGGCCCTGCCTGCTGTACCAGATCAAGCGTTGCAGCGGCCCCTGTGTCGACCGGATTTCCTCAGCCGACTACGGGGCGCTGGTTGCCGAGGCACGAACCTTCCTGACCGGCGCCAGCAAGAAAATTCAGGAAGGGCTGGCCGGGAAGATGCAGGAAGCCAGCGATCAGCTGGATTTTGAGAATGCGGCGAAGTTTCGCGACCGTATTCGCGGTATGGCGATGATTCAGTCGCATCAGGATATCAATCCGTCCGATGTCGAATCTGCCGATGTGATCGCCGCGTTCCAGATTGCCGGCCAGACCTGTATCCAGGTGTTCTTCATTCGCGCCGGACGCAATAATGGCAACCGGGCCTACTTTCCGGCCAATGCCAAGTCGTATGAGACGGCTGATGTGATATCTGCCTTCATCGCACAGTTCTATGACAACAAGCCCCCGCCGCCACTGGTACTGGTCAGCGACATGCCGACCGACAGCGACCTGCTGGCGGAAGCCTTGAGCGTCAAGGCAGAGCGCAAGGTTCGTCTGCATCGCCCGGAACGGGGCAGCAAACGTGAACTGGTCGCCCATGCCCTGTCGAATGCGCGGGAAGCACTGGAACGCAGGCTGGCGGAAAGCGCCTCGCAGCGCCGGCTTCTTGACGGTGTCGCCGAGGTTTTCGACATGGATGGCCCGCCCGACCGGATCGAGGTCTATGACAACAGCCATATCAGCGGCACAGAAGCATTCGGGGCCATGATTGTTGCGGGGCCGGAGGGGTTCATCAAGAAGGCCTATCGCAAGTTCCGCATCCGGGAAGCCGCCGCCGGTGACGATTACGGCATGATGCGGGAAGTCTTCACCCGGCGGTTTTCACGTGCCCTGAAAGAGGACCCGGACCGCCAGAAAGGTGACTGGCCGGATCTGGTGCTGATCGATGGCGGTCAGGGGCAACTGAATGCCGTTGTCGAGGTGATGGCAGATCTGGGAATTGACGATGTCGCGGTTGCCTCGATTGCCAAGGGGCCGGACCGCAATGCCGGACGCGAGCGGTTCTTCCTGCCGGGGCGCGAGCCCTTCAGTCTGGAGATGCGGGACCCGGTTCTGTATTTTCTGCAACGTCTCCGCGATGAGTCCCATCGTTTTGTGATTGGCTCGCACCGCACCGGGCGGTCAAAGCAGATTCAGAAATCTGCGCTGGATGAAGTCCCGGGTATCGGGGCGAAAAGAAAAAAGGCATTACTGCATCATTTCGGTTCTGCAAGAGGCGTCTCGCATGCCGGTTTGCGTGATCTGGAGAGCGTCGACGGGATCAGCCGGTCGACAGCGAAGAAAATCTATGACCATTTCCACCCGGAGGGCTAACATGATGTCAGGCCCGTCATGTTCTGGACAAAACCCATGATGACCAGCATTCCAAATCTTCTGACCCTGTCGCGTATTGCTGCGGTACCGGTGATGATTGCTGTCATGCTGTTTCTTGAAGGGTCCGCTGCCAGCTGGACTGCCTTCTGGATCTACACTTATGCCTGCGTCACCGATTTTTTTGACGGCTATGTCGCCCGGATCATGAACGAACAGTCCCCGCTGGGACGGTTTCTGGATCCGATTGCGGACAAGCTGCTGGTGGCTGCGGTGCTGATGCTGCTGGCGGGCTATGACAAGATCGGCGGCTGGACGCTGTTGCCGGCCCTGATCATCCTGATGCGGGAAATTCTGGTCTCCGGCCTGCGGGAGTTTCTGGCGGAACTGCATATCAGCGTTCCGGTCAGCAACCTGGCGAAATGGAAGACCACCATCCAGATGCTGGCGCTCGGTTTTCTGATTGTTGGCGAGCACAGCCCGGAGGCTGTTCCGTCGGTGACAATCGGTACCTACGGTATCTGGGCTGCGGCCCTGCTGACGCTGGTGACGGGTTACGATTATCTGCGGGCGGGCCTGCGTCATATTGCGGCACCGGGTAAGGCCTGAATGCAGGTCATCAATCTCACCGGCAGTCTGCGTCGCAGGGATATCGGTGTGGCCCTGGTAACCGAGGCGCGCCGCCGTGAGCTTTCGGTTGCTGTGCTGTTGCGGTCAGAGGAAGAGGATTTTGATCCGGATGTGCCGGGCAAGGATTCCTATGAACACCGCAAGGCGGGCGCCCGGGAAGTCTTGCTCGCCAGCGCCAGGGCACGGGCGCTGATGTGCGAGACGGGTGAGGGGCTGCGTTGTCAGGATGTGGCAACCCGTCTGGAAAATCCGGACATTCTGCTGGTTGACGGCGACTGCCATCCCGGCGGGATCGACCTGCTGGTCGATGATGACGGGCAGGTCCGGCTGGGCCGTCCGGACAGGCTGCTTGCAGACCCGCCCGGCGTCATCGCGGCGCTTCTGATTGGCGAACTGGTGTCATGACCCGGGCGACCGTGCTGCAGAACGATTGCTTTGCCTTTGACGGGCCGATGGCCCCGTTTGCCGAGGCGCTGGACAACCTGCTGTCACGGGTTCGTCCGGTTGTGGCGACGGAGCAGGTCGCCCTGATCGAAGCGACGGGCCGAATTCTGGCAGAGCCTGTGACGGCACGGAAATATTCACCACCCCATAACAACGCGGCTGTTGACGGCTTTGCGGTACGACATTCCGACCTCGGATCAGACGGGCTGACCGTGTTACCGGTGACGGTGCGGGTTGCGGCCGGTCATCCGGCATCCGCACCGGTCAGTCCCGGTGAAGCCGCACAGATTTTCACCGGAGCCGTCGTTCCTGAGGGTCTGGACACAATCTTCATGCTCGAAGATTGCGGCTTCGACGGCAAGAAACTGGAGCTCAAGCCGGGAATTCGCCGGGGGGCAAACCTGCGCCGCAGGGGTGAGGATATCGAGGCCGGGGCTGTTATCCTGCAGCCCGGTATCCGCCTGCGACCGCAGGATATTGCCCTTGCCGCAGCGGCTGGCGTGGCGACGCTTCCTGTCTGTCACCGGCTGAAGGTTGCTGTCTTCTCGACCGGCGATGAGGTCTATGACCCTGCCGTGACGGCAGACCCGCCAGCAGGCGGTATTTTCGATGCCAACCGGTATGCGCTGGCGGGGCTGTTGTCAGACCTTGGCTGCGAACTGATTGATCTGGGTATCCTGCCGGACCGGTTTGACGATATCCGCGCGGCACTGGCCGGGGCAGCAGATCAGGCGGATGCTGTCATCACTTCCGGCGGTGTTTCGCTGGGTGAGGAAGATCACGTCAAGGCGGCGGTGCATGATCTGGGCTCGCTCAACCACTGGCGGGTGGCGATCAAGCCGGGCCGGCCAATTGCCTTCGGACAGATCGGAACGACCCCGTTTGTCGGGCTTCCGGGCAATCCGGTGGCGGTAATGGTCACCTTCTGGATGTTCGCCCGCCCGCTGTTGCTGAAACTTGCCGGAGTCTCCGATATCAGCGCCCGCCGCTATCAGGTCCGGTCGGGGTTTGAACGCAGCTTCAAGGGACCGCGCCGGGAATGGCTGCGTGCCTGGCTGGAGCCGGATACGGCTGGGGGCTGGCGCGCGGTCTGTTATCCGCGGGAAGGGTCGGGGATCATCAATTCACTGGTCGCTGCCGAAGGGCTGGTTGAAATACCCGAGGAGATGACTGACATATCCATCGGTGACATGATTGATTTTTTGCCGTTCAGTGAGGTGAGGCGATGAAAGTTCTGTATTTTGCCTGGTTGAAATCGAAAACCGGACATGGCGAACAGGAACTTGATCTGCCTGCGGGCGTCAGCACGGTTGGCGATCTGGTGGCGCATCTGGCGACGCTGAGTGACGGTCACCGCGACGCCTTTGCCAATCAGGAAGTCGTGAAAGCTGCGGTTAATCTGGAATTTGTCGGCATGGACCACCCGGTTGCCGCAAATGATGAAGTGGCCTTTTTTCCGCCGGTTACCGGCGGTTAGGAAGGTCAGGCATGATCCGGGTCCAGAGTGAAGATTTTGATATCGGTGCCGAGCTGGATGCCCTGACCCGGGGCAAGACCTCGATTGGCGGGGTCTGCAGCTTTACCGGACTGGTCCGTGACATCGCCGGCGGAGCAGCCATTCAGGGCATGACCCTGGAGCATTATCCCGGCATGACCGAAAAGCAGTTGCAGGAGATCGAGCAGGAGGCGCATCGCCGCTGGCCGCTGGATGCCTCGCTGATTATTCATCGTTACGGTCGGCTGGAACCGGGTGACCGGATTGTCATGGTGGCCACCGCATCAGCGCATCGCCAGGCGGCGTTTCAGTCCTGCAATTTCCTGATGGACTGGCTCAAGACGAAGGCACCTTTCTGGAAACTGGAAGAGACGCCTCAAGGTCCGCAGTGGGTCGACGCGAAAGCCTCAGACGACGTAGCGGCGGACCGCTGGGCACGGCCATCTGCACCCACCAGGGGCGGGCAGTCCCAGTAAGCTCTGTCTGGCCTGCATCTTTACGGGCAGGGCGTGCCGGAAAGTCCGGACTCTTCCGGTTCATGCCACGGCAACCTGCTTTGCTGATAAATGCCGTCGCACGATCTTTGTCAGTTTTGCCACCAGCAGGGTCTGGTCCTGTGCGGCGGATGCGGCGGCAAAGAATATCCTGTCTCCGGCGACAAAGGCACGGGTTCCCAGCATTGAGCAGATGGCCTGTGCGTTGCTGTCGGTATGCAGCCTGACGTCTGACAGATCACAGTCATAGCGTTTGGCATAAAAATTCAGCAGTTCGTCAGGCAGCGGGTCACCGCCATCCCCCATTGCGGAGAACGAGCCCTCGAACCAGTGCGGCTCCAGACGATGACGCAGTTCCTCGTCATCAAACGCTGTATCGCGATATGTCATGCTCCGGTTCTTCCACCACCCTGTTTCCCAACCTCCCGACAATAGGGAGCAAGGTTTAAGCAAATGCTGATGAACGCGGTTAAGGATGACTTAATATTTCAGCCGGGGTGAGAGCAGGTCGACAAGTCCGGACAATTTGGCCTAGAATTGGCCGGATAAAAACAGAGGGAACGACGCTATGACGATTCTGCAGCAGATGGCCGGGCGGGTGGCCGGAATATCCCGTGACCCCTTGCCGGATGATGTGTCCCATGCGGCACGTCGCTGTGTCGTTGACTGGTTCTCTGCGGCGCTGCCCGGCAGCATGGAAGCGCCGGCCACGCTTTTGCGCAAGTCGATGGCAGATGAACTCGGGCATGGTGGCGCGCGTCTGTTGCCGGACGGTCTGGCAGCACCTGCCCGTACCGCGGCTTTTATCAACGGCGCGGCCTCTCATACCATTGAATTCGATGACATCTACAAACCCGGACTTTATCACCCCGGCTCACCGGTGATTGCGGCGGTTCTGGCCGTCGCCCAGTCAGAGCGGCTGTCAGGTGATCGCTTCCTGCATGGCGTTGTCTGCGGCTACGAGATGTCAAACCGGATTGCCGAGGCGGTCCAGCCCTCTCACTATGAATTCTTCCATACCACGGGCACTGTCGGCGCTATCGGTGCGGCAGCGGGGGCTGCTGCTGCGCTGGGGCTGCCTGCGGACCAGCTTGCGCATGCGGCGGCAACCGCTGCGACCTTCTCCAGCGGTCTGCAGCAGGCATTCCGGGCAGATGCCATGACCAAGCCGCTGCATGCCGCCCATGCCGCAGATGTCGGGGTAATGGCGGCACAGGCAGCCCGGCATGGTGTCACCGGAGCGATGGATATTCTCGAAGGGCCGGTCGGGTTCGGGGCTGCAATGAGCAAGGGGGTGAACTGGGAACAGGCTGTCGAGCGGCTGAATGCCGGTTACACCATGCTTCAGATCACGCAGAAAAATCATACCTGCTGCGGCCATACATTTGCGGCGGTGGATGCCGTTCTGAAACTACGGTCGGATCACGGGCTGACGGCTGACAATGTCGCGCAGATCCGGGCGGGGACTTATTCGAAGGCGCTGGATGTCTGTGCCACCAACGACCCGCAGTCGCCCTATCAGGCAAGGTTCAGCCTGTCCTATTGTCTGGCAGCGGCACTGGTTACAGGCGGCTGTCGCCTCGCGGCATTCACGCCGGAACGTCTGGCAGACCCGGTGATCCGCGATGTCATGACCCGCGTCCGGGCAGAGGTTGATGCAACCGCTGACCGGCTGTTCCCCTCGACCCGGTCAGCAACGGTTGAAATCACGACCAGGGATGGCCGGGTGTTCTCACATCATGCGCCGGCCCGACGGGGTGATCCGGAAGACCCGCTCAGTGATCAGGAAGTTACAGACAAGCTGACGGATCTGGCCGCCTCGGTTATCGGCGTTCCGGCTGCCCGGAGGCTGGCCGATCAGCTGTGGCAGCTGGACCGGACACCGGATCTCTACAGGCTGTTTGATGAAAAACCGGCAGCGGCCTGAAGTCAGTCGTCAGTGGCGGGGCGGAGCGGCAGCCGCACTGTCGCTGTCGTGCCCGCCCCCGGTCGGCTTGTCAGGCTGAACGCGCCCTGAAGGATCTCCGTCAGCGATTTGACGATACTGAGGCCAAGCCCGGTTCCCTGATGGCTGCGCTCAAGCACGGATTCGACCTGCTCGAAAGGTTCCAGCACCCGGGAGAGTTCTTTTTCGGGGATGCCGATGCCCGTATCGGTAACGGAGAGTTCAATCCTGTCGTCTTCCAGCACGGCTCCGAGAGAAATGGTTCCGCCTCTGCTGGTAAACTTCACCGCGTTCGACAGCAGGTTGGCAAGGATCTGCAAGACGGCGCGGCTGTCTGTGTAAATCTCCGGTAATGTTGGTGATATGTCTATCTTCAGGACGACCCCCCGCTCGGTTGCCTGACGCTCGAACAGTCGCTGGCAGCGGTCTGCAATATCCGACAGGTTTACCGGCTCAAAAGACGGGACCCAGGATCCGGCCTCAATCTTCGAGAGATCGAGAATATCATTGATAAGCGCAAGCAGATGGTTGCCGCTGGAGAGGATGTCACTGATATATTCGCCATATTGCGCGGTGCCGATCGGCCCGTAGAGTTCGCTCTGGATCAGTTCCGAGAAGCCGATGATGGCATTCAGCGGCGTGCGCAGCTCGTGGCTCATCGAGGCCAGAAAATCGGATTTTGCACGGTTGGCCGACTCCGCCAGCTCTTTGGCCTGGCGCAATTCGATGGATTGCAGGCGCTCCTGGGTGATGTCCTGACCGGTGCCAAGATAACCGGTGATCTTGCCATTCTGGTCCAGAACCGGCCTGGCGCTGGTCCGGGCAAACACGCGTTGGCCATCTTCGCGCAGGAAGCTGGTTATCGCATTGCGATAGGGCAGCCCGGCACTGACAGCAGCATCGATTTCGGTGCTGTTCTCGCTCACTCTTTCCTTAACCGGCAGATTGCGCATCCTCTCGCCTTCGACCTGTTCCGGACGCAGGCCGGAGAAAGCGTAGAAGCGGGATGACATGGTCCGGTAACGCAGCCTGCCCTCGTCATCGAATGTCGATTCCCAGAACCAGTCGGTGCTGATTTCGGCAAAGGAGCGAAACCGCGCCTCGCTTCGGGCAAGCCGCTGTTCGATTTCCTTGTAGGCGGAGATATCCGTCGCGACAGAAACCAGGCCGCCATCGGGGGTGACGCTTTCGCTGACTGTGATCCAGGTACCTGACGGTGTCCGGGTCTCCATATGCTTCAGAGGCGACAGTGACGTGAAACGGGCTTCATCGCCGACGGTCCGGCTATGGTATAGTACCCCCGTCTGTTCATGATACCGCCGTCGCATCTTTTCGATCGGAACGCCGGGCTGCAACAGGCCGGCGAGCTCCGGGTAAATTTCCCGGTAGCGCTGGTTGCAGGTAATCATCAGTCCATCCGGACCAATCAGCCGGAAACCGCTTTCCATACTGTCGATGGCATTCTGTAACAGTTCGCGCCCGCTCTCGACCTCTTCCTCGATCTGCTTGCGGTCGGTGATATCCTGAGAGACCCCGTTGACGCGTAGCAAAGAGCCATCTTCGGAATAGAAATACTGCCGATAGGAGCTCAGCCAGCGAACCGCGCCATCCTTGCGGACAATCCGGAACTCGATCCACTGTTCAGTATCATGACTGGCCGCAGAGGCCTCGATCGTCCGGCCCTGAAGGTGTCTGTCATCCGGATGGAGATGGGATTGAAAGATCTCCCGGGTGGGCTTCACTTCCCCGGGTTCATAGCCGTAGAGCCGGAACTGTTCGTCTGACCAGTCCAGATTCCAGTCACCTGCCGACAGCGTCCAGGATCCGATCCGGGCCAGACGGTTAACAGTCCCGGCGGTCTCGGCGCTGCGGCGCAGAGCGTTTTCGGTTGCCCTGATGTCGGTGACATCGGTCCTGAAGGTAAGTACATGCCCGCTTGGCAAGAGATTTTCCTGGACCAGAAAATGCCGCCCGTCACGGCTGCGGATGCCGAACCGGGTCTGTTCGCTGCCGGACAGACGACAGCGTGGTGTCGTCATACCACTCAGGACGCCTTCCTCTCCCGGGGGAATGCCAACATTGTTCCTGTCGCCGACTGCGATGATCTCGGCGAAATGCAGCCCGATCAGGTCTTCCGGCATTGCGCCGTAAAGTTTTGCAAACAAGGCATTACAGGCAACCAGCCTGTCATCGGGATCATACAGCGCGCATCCGTCGGGGTGATAATGCAGGAAGACGGTCAGGAATTCGGCAGAGCCGGGAAGGGGAGCGCCCTGACCGGGGGTCACATCCCGGAGCAGCACGCAGCCGCCGCCGTTTTTCAGCGGATGGCGGTGACGTTCATAAAGCCGTCCTGTTTTCGAGACATGCTGCGAGACGGTTGGCGATGTCAGGTTCTTGAGCTGGTCGATATTATGTTGCAGGGCTTTCTTGTCGGTGACGATTCCGATTGTACCCGAACTGGTCAGCATCCCGACCAGATCCTCAAGCTTCATGCCGACATAGAGGTTCTCCGGCGCCGTATCGATGAGTTTGCGGTAGCGATCATTCAGATAGACGATGCGAAAGTCTGCATCCCAGGCACAGATCGCTACATCTACCAGTTCGGCTACCTCTGCCAGATGAGCGGCAGTACTGATTTCGCTGATTTCTCGCATCAGGGCGCGATGAACCTGTCTGAATGCATTCCTGTTACCGCTCCGTTCCAACAGTCGCTTGAGATTGCAAGCTGCCTGACTACTCTGCTCTTACCTGACCCT
This sequence comes from Rhodospirillales bacterium, assembly GCA_040219025.1. Lineage (GTDB taxonomy): Bacteria > Pseudomonadota > Alphaproteobacteria > Rhodospirillales > HT1-32 > HT1-32. The sequence continues at coordinate 1,088,390 of JAVJTE010000020.1, forward strand.
GGCAACAAGTCTAAGGCATCTGATCATGTATAAGAACCACGTAACGGATAAGCATTTCTACGGATCCGCAGAATGAAGGGCGCGCTGGACGGCATACGCGTTCTTGACCTGTCGCGGGTTCTTGCCGGCCCATGGTGTGCAATGGTGCTGGGTGATCTCGGCGCTGACGTCATCAAGGTTGAAAATCCGGGTGGGGGCGATGATACGCGCCGCTGGGGGCCGCCTTATGCCGGTGGTGAATCAGCCTATTACCTCTGTGCCAACCGGAACAAGAAAAGCCTGGTTGCCGATTTCAGGGATGGCGATTGTCTGGCACTGTTGCGGGAACTGGCCGACAAGGCCGATGTGGTGGTCGAGAATTTCAAACTTGGCGGCCTGAAGAAGTACGGCCTTGATTATGAAACGCTCAGCCAGTCCAACCCCGGCCTCGTCTATTGTTCGATTTCCGGCTATGGCCGCACCGGCAAGCGGGCGGCAGAGCCGGGCTATGATTTTGTCATTCAGGCAGAGGGCGGCCTGATGTCGATCACCGGCGATCCCGGCGGCGAGCCGCAAAAAGTAGGCGTGGCGATTGCCGATCTGTTTACCGGAGCCTCCGCCGCGCAGGCGGTGCTGGGTGCCCTGTTTTCACGGTTCCGGACCGGCAAGGGGCAGCATATCGACATGGCCCTGCTGGATTGCCAGCTGGCCATGCTGTCGAATGTCGGCAGCAGCTATCTCGTCACCGGCGAGGCGGCGCGACGTTACGGCAATTCGCATGCGACGGTGGTTCCCTATCAGGCGATGGAGGCATCTGACGGTCATTTCGTTATCGCCATCGGTAATGACCGTCAGTTTGCGACACTCTGCCGTGAAGTTCTGGGAAGGCCTGATCTGGCGGCCGACGAACGGTTTGCCGGAAATCCCGGTCGTATCGTCAACCGTGAGGCGTTGCTCGTTGAACTGGCAGCGGTCTTTCGCACCTGCCCGCGTGACCACTGGATCACCGCCATGCGCCAGCATACGCTGCCGGTTGGTCCGATACGGGATATTGGTGAAGCCCTGTCGTCGCCGGAAGCACTGGAGCGGGAAATGGTCGTGACCGTCGACCATCCGACCGCCGGAAAGCTGAAGCTTTCCGGCTCGCCGCTCAAGCTGTCGGGGACACCTGTCGTTGATCCGTCACCGCCCCCGCTGCTGGGCCAGCATACGGCTGAAATTCTTCAGGCCGACCTTGGCTGGGATGCTGCCCGCGCCACCGCCTATTGCGCGAAGATGGGCCTGAAACCTTAGGGCAGCGCCGGTATCCCCGGTTCAGGATTTCTGAACCAGGGTGACACCGATCATGGCGTCGCGGGTGACCAGTGCGGCCAGCTCCTTCGCTGACATCCCGTCAGTGCCCTGCGGACGTTCCGGCAGGACAAGATAGCGAAGGTCGGCTGTCGAATCATGCACGCGAACTTCCTTGCTTTCCGGGATGTCGGTGCCGAACTCCTTCAGAACCTCGCGGGGTTCCCGGACGGTCCGGGCGCGGTAATTCCGGCTTTTATACCAGTCCGGCGGAACGCCGAGCAGCGGCTTCGGATAACAGGAGCAGAGTGTGCAGACGACAACATTGTGAACGTCCGGAGTATTCTCCACCGTGTAGAGGACGGTGTCGCCCATCTCGACGCCATATTCGGCAACCGCTGCGTTCCCGTCACGCAGCAGGCGTTCACGGAATGCCGGGTCGGTCCATGCACGGGCGACAACGGCAGCGCCGGTCTCGGGGCTGCGACTGTCCAGCACTTCGAGACTGCGGCGAAATTCGTCGGCAGTGAAGATACCCTTCTCGATCAGCAGCTCGCGGATCGCCATTTCCTCAATGGCGAAATCGTTGAGGCTTTCCTCTTCGTCGGGAACGAATGTCTTGCTGTGGTCGTGGCCGTCATGCGGCATGATCTGCTCCTTCCTGCACCGGCTCCAGCCAGTGTTGGTAAATTTCGATATCCAGCGTGTCATCGGCCGGGCCCCGGTAATCCGGCCATGCCTCGTCCTGCCGGAAGCGGACCCGATAGAGGTTCTGTTTCGGAAGGCCGTCGCCATAGACCGAGTAGGACTCAGGGTTGCCGAAAGCACCGATGACATCAGCTATCACGCCGGTCTTGCCTCGGATATAGAAGGGGGTGCGGATATGTCCTTTCGGATAATCCTGACGAACGCGGACCTGATCGCCTATTTCAAACCGGGCCGCCATCAGCTTTTCTCCAGCCCGAGACGCTGCCGGATTTCAGCCTTGCGGCGGTCAATCTCATCAGCCGTCACGATATTGCGATCCGTCACGATCTTGCGGACAGCGGTGATCCATTTTTCATAATAAGTGTAGGAGTCATACTCTTTCTGTCCCATCGTCTCGATGGCATGGCGCAATACATCCGCCCGCATGATCCGGCGTTTCTGGTCACCCAGCAAAGTCCGGATCGAATCGACGCGTTTCTCCCAGGGGGCCAGAACATGCTCTGACTGATTGATCGCGCCACCGTCGAGACCGCCCAGGTCATGATATCCGCGGTGCGGTGTCTTTGTCTCTGTCACGTCCGACATCTCCCTGATTCTGTTTCAGAAAGAAGTCTAGACCGGCGGGCTGGTGATCGGAAAGAGCATTCCGGCAGTTTTTGAGATCATTGCCGGGCAAAGCAGCGGGGTGGTTGTTTGATGAACCCGTATCCGAAGGTCGGATCCTTGCCCGGCCGACCCAGGTCAACAGTGTTCGGGATCAGTCGCTTGCGCAGGCTGGCGGGTGATCCGTCGGCACCACCGGCGATCTCGGCGGCGGCCAGTGCGGTGACGAAAGGGGCCGCAAAGGATGTTCCGTTCTGATGGCGACCACCACCGGGAACCGCAGTCCAGACTTTCACCCCGGGCATGGCAAAGTCGATATAGGCTCCCTGATTGGCGGCTGTATAGATCCGGGCATCATGCGTCAGTGCAGTGACGGCAATGGTCTCGTCATAGGCCGCCGGAAAGGCGGGTGCCGCTGACCGGCCACCGTTACCCGCTGCGGCAACCATCACGATACCGCGGCGGGCTGCGGCCTCCACGATCTTGCGGATCACTGCATTGTCCGGCCCGGCGATCGACAGGTTGATAACCTGCACCCTGTTGTCGAGCAGCCAGTTCAGTGACTGTGTCAGGGCCCGGGCGCTGGCCGCCCGTTTGCCGTCTTGCTTCTCATAAAAGATATTCGCGGCGAACAGTTTCGCCCCCGGCAGAATACCTCCCCAGTCCGGTCCGCCGACCAGAATTGAGGCAACCGCTGTACCATGGTCATGTGACCCCGGATTATGTCGGTTCCCGATGAAAGACTCGACGACCAGATCACTGCTCTTGAATGCCGGATGGGTGGCATCGACCGACCCGTCGATCATACCGATCAGGGTGCCGGCACCGCATTGTGCGGTGCTGCGCGGCCAGCCCATGAAACTGCGGGGACTGTCGACACTTCCAACTGCTTCGGCAAACAGATGATTGTAGTCGGATATCAGCCCGGGTGCTTTCTGCCGCAGGACAGCGAGCACGTCTCGGGCGGTGCGGTTCCCCGGCACGGCAATCTCGGCAACAGTGATATCAAGGCGCGGCAGTTCGTCAGACCCGGTGACGGCAAATCCGAGAGCCTGTACCGCAGACCTGATCTGGCTGGCGGACCCCGCAACCAGAACACCCTGCGGCTCAATGCCGATGTCCGGCCCGTTGTCACGACGCGCCGTTGTGCCGGTGGTGCCGGCAGTTCCGGCACGGTCAACGCCGATCACATTACCATTGCTGTCATAACGCTGAATACGTATTTCAGAGGCGGCAAAGCTCTGTGCAGAAAGGGCGAGACCGAGCAGCAATGCCGAGGACAGCAAGACCGGTTTCATCAGCTGAATCGTTCTGTTCTGCATTGTCTCCCTGCCTTTTGTTGCACCGGATCTGTCGCAGACCGGATAATGCGGGTTTCGTGACAGCGGCACCATACGTAGATTCCGCCATCCGGTACCCTGCATTTTTTCGCTATGCACAAACATTCATGCTGCAATGCAATAAAAGCAGTTCTCGATTCCGGTCACCCGGCTTATATCCGCCTCGTCAGTGAATGCTGACGTTTCGCAACAGACAACACCGGCAGCGCCAGGATGTCGCATGACACAAGGACAGACACTGATGAACAGCTACCATCAGAATCCAGGTCTTGCCGCCATTCCCTCTTCGGTTTGGGGCGGGGCTTTCGAAGAAATCGTTATTCTGGTTCGCACGGCAGCCAGACAGATTGAAAAAGCAGCCATCGGCTTCGGCAAGGCCCTGCGTCATCGCAATGCCTATCGCCAGCTGAAAGCGCTGGACGACCGGTTGCTTGCGGATATCGGGTTTGCCCGGCTTCCCGACGGCAACGTCATTCAGGTTTTGCGCAAGTAACTTGCGGCGCATCAGCGCCGGGCCGGTGTTCTCCTCCCCCTGAACATCCCTGCCGGTCAGGCGCTTTGAAACGGCTCTCCGCCTCCCCGGAGAGCCGTTTTTCGTTGTGCCGGATGCTGGAGAAGTTTCAGAAAACCGGAGAGTCAGACCGGTCGCCGCGCCTTCAGGGCAGCGGTCAGGGTTCCGTCATCGAGGTAGTCCAGTTCACCGCCGACCGGGACGCCATGTGCAAGGCGGGAGACTTCCGCGCCACTTCCCGCCATTCTGTCGGAAATATAATGGGCGGTGGTCTGGCCATCGACTGTGGCATTGAGTGCCAGGATGACTTCGCTGATACCGGTTGAGCGAACACGCGCCACCAGTTCGGGAATGGCCAGATCATCCGGGCCGACGCCATCCAGTGCACTGAGCGTGCCGCCGAGCACGTGATAGCGGCCGGTAAAGGCATGGGCCCGCTCCAGTGCCCAGAGGTCTGCAACATCCTGAACGACACAGATACGCGAGGCATCCCGCCGGTCATCGGCGCAAATACCGCAAGGGTCGGTGCTGTCGACATTCCCGCATCTGCCGCAGATCGTCACGGTGGAGGCGGCGGCCCGCAGTGCGTCGGACAGGGGGGTCAGCAACTGATCGCGATTCTTCACCAGATGCAGCACGGCCCGTCGTGCCGAGCGCGGACCAAGGCCGGGCAGTTTCGCCAGCAGCGAGATAAGCCGCTCGATCTCCGGACCAATCATGTCAGAACGGCAGCTTGAACCCCGGCGGCAGCTGCAGCCCGCCGGTAACCTCGGCCATCTTTTCCTGTGCCTGTGCCTCGGCCTGACGTTTCGCGTCATTGACGGCACTGACGATCAGGTCTTCCAGAACCTCGACATCTTCCGGGCCGGACAGCAGGGCCGGGTCGATACGCACCGCCCGGGCCTCGCCCTTGCCGTTCAGCGTCACCTTGACGGTTCCGGCACCGGACTGGCCGGTGACTTCAATGGCGGACAGTTCTTCCTGCATCTGGGCCATCTTGCCCTGCATTTCCTGCGCCTGTTTGAGCATTTGCCCGAGATTTTTCATATGTCACCTTCTGTCTGATCGATATCTGCGATGTCTTCGGCATCATCCGCAAGATCCGGTTCTGCGTCCGGGCCGATATCACGGACGGCTTCAATCTGGGCACCGGGAAAGGCGTCCAGCAATGCCCGGACGGTTGGATGTTCACTGGCCGCGTCGATACGTTCCTTCAGTTCGGCATCCCGCGCTTCAATGACAGAGGGCAGGGCTGCTGCCTCATCGGTGGCGACTGTAATCATCCAGTTGTCGCCGGTGAGTTTGCGCAAGGCAGCGTTCAGCTTCGGCGCGAGGTCACCGGGTGCGCCATCGGCGAAACGGCATTCGATCCGTCCCCTGGAAACCGTCACCGGACGGACCCAGTTCCGGACCTGACTGGCCAGCAGCCCTTCGCGGCCATCTGTCAGCATGGTAATCACGGCTTCAATCGAGTCGATGGCGCGCGGGGCCTCAACCGCCGCTGCCTCCGGTGCTGCCTGTTGCATTGCTGCCGAGGCGGAGCCACCACCACCACTGCCACCACCTGTGACGTTGCCGCCGCCGCGCGGGGCACCGGCGACCGGGCCGGCGGGGACGGTTCCGCCGCCGGACAGGGTCCGCAATGCTTCCGCCGGATCCGGCAGTTCGCTGGCATAGGCGAGGCGGATAAACAGCATTTCAGCGGCCTGACGCGAATCCGGTGCCTGTTCGATTTCGCCAAGTCCCTTCAGCAGCATCTGCCAGTTCCGGGTCAGGACGGCCATGCGCAGATTGCCGGCCATCTCGCCACCACGGATACGCTCTGCCTCCGGCGCATTTTCGCTGGCCGCATCCGGTGCCGCCTTGAGGCGGGTCAGCCAGTGCGTCAGGTCCAGCATGTCCTGCACCACGATCAGCGGGTCGGCACCGCTGGAATACTGATCGGCAAACAGGGTAAGGGCGGCGGCGATATCGCCTTTCATCAGCAGATCATAAAGATCAAAGATCAGCGCCCGGTCGGCCAGGCCCAGCATGTCGCGGACCTGTTCGACGCTGACCTTGCCGGCACCATGGGAAATCGCCTGGTCCAGCAATGACAGGCCGTCACGCACGGAGCCGTCGGCGGCGCGGGAAATCAGCGTCAGCGCCTCGTCTTCAAGCGCGGCATTTTCCTTGGCAGCGATAGCAGCAAAATGTTTGCTCAGCGTCTCGGTATCGACGCGGCGCAGATCGAAGCGCTGGCATCGCGACAGCACGGTCACCGGGATCTTGCGGATTTCGGTCGTGGCGAAAATGAATTTCACATGCTCCGGCGGCTCTTCCAGCGTTTTCAGCAGACCGTTGAAGGCCTGCCGGGAGAGCATATGGACCTCGTCAATGATATAGACTTTATAGCGGGCTGATACCGGGCGGTAGCGGACGCTTTCGATCAGTTCCCGGACATCGTCAATGCCGGTCCGGCTGGCGGCATCCATTTCCATCACATCAACATGCCGGTCTTCGGCAATCGCCCGGCAATTATCGCACTGGCCGCAGGGCGAGATGGTCGGGCCGCCCTTGCCATCGACGCCGGTACAGTTCAGCGCCCGGGCGATGATGCGGGCGGTGGATGTCTTGCCGATACCACGAACGCCGGTCAGCACAAAAGCATGAGCGATACGGCCGGTATCGATGGCGTTCGTCAGGGTACGGACCAGAGCTTCCTGGCCAATCAGTTCCGCAAAGGTCGATGGCCGGTATTTTCGGGCAAGGACGCGGTAGTTCGGATCGCCGTCTGCTGTCATGAATTGGTGTCGCCGGTCATGCGGTCACGGATCCCGGTGGTCGGCAGCGCCCGGGAAAGGCAGCTGCGAAAAGCCCGAAGGCGGGAGACCGGAACGACCCGGGAGGAAACTCGTTGCGGCTGCTTCCGTCAGGACCTGACCGGGTTGGCGAGACTCCCGTCCGCCCGATCTCCCACCCTTTATATCGTCCCTGTGAGCAGAACGCGCAAGCATGAATGCCGAGATTATTCGACCTCGACGCGTCCGACGAAACCAAGCGCTGTGTATAAAATATAGCGACCCTGGATTTCAAAGACACCGCGCTGGGTCGGAACAAAATACATTTCGCGGGTTTCACCGGACGGGATGACCATTTCATCCAGCCGTGGCTGGTCGAAGGTATGATCGCCGGAGGTTACAGATTTGATGGCGATGGTTTTGTAAAATTCGTCGGCGGCGATGCTCTGGGTCGTCCAGTTGAAGTTTCGCACCACCAGCTTGTACGGCTTGTTGATTTCCAGCGACAGGTAGGTCGGCTCAATGCCGTAATCGGCACCCAGGGTGACCCTGATCTCCGTTGTCTTGTCCCAGTCAGCGGCGGCGACAACCGCAGCGGGGTCGGCGACTTCGTGCGGACGTGCACCGAACTCGTTCAGAACATTGGCATTTTCACAGGCACCCAGCAGCAGAACTGCGGCCAATGCGACTGAAATCAGGCGTCCGGTCATCTTGGTCCCCCAGAGAAACAGCATGATGCGATATCACCATCCTGCAAACGAATCGGGAGAGAGTCTAGAAGACAGGGAATCTGCAAGCAATAAGCAATGCAAAGCCTGTGCTTGGAACTGTGCCGAAGCTGTGACAATTTTCGCTTCATGAGGAACCCGAACTTCTTTTCCCAGGTTGTCTATGACCGTGCCGCGCAGCTCAGGGCGGATCACGCAAAGCTGGATGGCCTGCGCTCGGGCCGGGCGCGCATTGTGCCGGTCTGGCGAAACATGAGCATGATGGTCAGGCTGGATCAGCCGCAGGCCCTGTTTTTGCCGGACCTGCCGGACGGCGAGCTGATTGACGGGGATTCCGGATATATCTTCCTCGGCATGTATGACGAGACGGCCTATTTTGCCGTTGATATCAGTTTCCGTGATGACGCGCCGTCCCGGGTCGGGGCGGAAATTGCCGATCTGCGCGACATTGGCGGCCATCTGACCCATGAGGAGGCTTCGCTGCTCGCCCATGCCCGGGCCATGGTCTACTGGCATACGCGCCATCGCTTTTGTGGTGTCTGCGGCGCGCCGACAGAAACCCGCGATGCCGGTCACATGCGGGCCTGCACCAACCCGGATTGCCGGACCCCGCATTTCCCGCGCACCGACCCGGCGGTCATCATGCTGATTTATCACGGTGACCGTTGCCTGCTTGGTCATCATCAGCGCTGGGATACGCCGATGTATTCCACCCTCGCCGGGTTTGTCGAGCCGGGCGAGAGCCTGGAAGATGCGGTGCGGCGCGAGGTGAAGGAAGAGGCCGGCATTACTGTCGGACAGGTGACCTATCATTCCTCACAGCCCTGGCCGTTCCCGGCCTCGATCATGCTGGGCTTCTATGGCGAGGCGGAATCAACCGACATCCGCCTTGAAGATGACGAACTGCAGGACGCCCGCTGGTTTACCCGCGACCAGCTGCGCAATCCGGAAAGCGTCGGGATCTATCTGCCCCGAGCCATTTCAGTCTCCCGCCGCCTGATCAATGACTGGCTGGACGAGGGAAGCTGACCCTGCCTGTCTACCCTTTCAGGCGGAAAGGGTGCTTCGGATAGGTGCCGATGATTTTCATCTTGCTGGAGAAATACTGCAGCTCGTCGAAGGCGAGATCGACATTCTTCTCTGCCGGGTGGCCTTCGATTTCGGCGTAGAACTGCGCCACCGTGAAGCTGGCATCGACGATATAGCTTTCCAGCTTGGTGATGTTCACGCCGTTGGTCGCGAAGCCGCCAAGGCTTTTGTAGAGCGAGGCCGGAACGCTGCGGACCTGAAAGATCAGGCTGGTCATGCAGGGGCCGTCGCGCAGGTCCGGCTCTTCCCGCCGCCGTGACAGGACGACAAACCGGGTGGTGTTGCCGATCCGGTCTTCAATCCGGCCCCGCAGCGACTGCAGGCCATAGGTCTCGCCGGCCAGGCTGGAGGCAATGGCGGCAATTGTCGGGTCGCCGAGTTCCGCCACTTCGCTGGCAGCACCGGCGGTGTCGCCCCGCTGTACGGCCCTGATGCCAAGTTCTGCCACCAGATCCCGGCATTGCGCCAGCGCCTGTTCATGGCTGCGGACTTCCCTGATCTGGTCCAGTGTGGTGCCTTCAATGGCCAGCAGCTGATGCTGCACCGGCTGGAAATGCTCATCAATGATATAGAGGTTCGAGTTCGGCAGCAGGTGATGGATATCGGCCACCCGGCCGCCGAGGGAATTCTCGATCGGGATCATCGCCAGATCGGCCTCGCCTTCCTCGACCGCGTTGAAGGCGGCCTCGAACGTCACATAGGCAATGGCTTCCATCTTCGGAAAGACATTGGCGCAGGAAAGATGGGAGTAGGCGCCCGGCACACCCTGATAGGCGATCCGGCCCTCGCGACTCGCGCGGTGCATCTGATGTTCGTTTTCCATTCGACTGACCTTTTCCTCGTCGCCAAATTCCAGCCAGGCTGGCGTCACACCGAGCAGCCGCCCGGCAAGCACAATACGACGGCGCGGTGCATCGACCGCGCCGGTTTCCCAACGGTTCACGGTTGGCTGCGTGACCTTGAGAGCCGCCGCAAGATCCTGCTGTGTCATCCCCGCACGTTTACGGGCACGACGAAGGCGCTGACCGAAACCATTCATGTGAGGGTTCTAGGCTTATGTATGATATACGTCAAATGTATATTATAACCGTATGTACTTGCCGCCATCGGGCGTCCGGTTGCCAGCCGCCCCCCGGTCCCGAAGCTCTACCTCGGGGCCAGGGTGTCGCGTGCGCGCTCCAGATCTTCCGGGGTGTCGACGCCGAGTGGTGCTGCCTTGACCAGGGCGAGGCCCAGTGACATGCCGGCCTCCAGTGCGCGCAGCTGTTCCAGCCGCTCGCGGCGTTCAAGAACACCGGGCTTCAGGGCGACAAAACGCTCCAGGGCGGCGCGCCGGTAGGCATAGATACCGATATGATGATAGAGCGGCCCGTCCCCGCCGGGGGCGGTGGCGCGGGTGAAATACAGGGCGCGGGCGACGGTTTGTCCGTCTTCCAGCCCGGCAACCGCCTTCACGACATTCGGGTTTGTCCGCTCTTCGGGGCGGGTGATTTCGACCGCAACGGTGCCGATATCGATTGACGGGTCAGCCAGCGGCCGGACCGCGGCGCGGGTTGTGGCGGCCTCGATTGTGGGCAGGTCACCCTGCAGATTGACGATGATGTCATGTTGTCCGTCCGGATCGATTTCCTTCAGGGCCTGAAAAACCCGGTCAGAGCCGGAGGGCAGATCCGGGTCGGTCATCACCGCCTCGCCACCGGCGGCCCGGACCGCATCTGCGACCTCCTGTTCCGAACAGGCGATCACCACGCGACCGATATTGGCTTCGAGTGCGCGGTCGCGGACATGCAGGATCATCGGGCGTCCGTGAATGTCTGCCAGCGGCTTTCCCGGCAGGCGCTGAGAGGCCATTCGGGCAGGGATAATGACGACAGGATTTGTTTTTTCAGTCATGTTGAAAAGATAACCGCAGGAGGCGGTTGTGAAAATAGCTGGAATCAGGTGGCGGATGACGTTGGACAGCCGCGACGGGGTTCGGTATAAAACGGCGCGTTTCGGGACAAGCAGAAGACTGAAGGAAAACCATGTCCGGTATCGAACTGAACAAGATTTTTGGCGCTGTCATTCTGGCAATGCTTATTGCAATGGTCGCTGGTCTGATCAGCCGTGTTCTCGTCCCGACGGGTGGTCATGGCGGCGAAGACCGAATTATTGCCTTCGCCCCGCCTGAAGTGGCCTCGACCGGCGGTGAAGCCGCACAGGAAGTTGCCGAACCGGCAATCGAAACGCTGCTGGCTGCGGCTGACATTGCCTCCGGCGAGAAGGTTTTCAAGAAATGCGCCGCCTGCCATGATGTCGCAAAGGGCGGTGCCAACAAGGTTGGCCCGGCACTCTGGGGTATTGTTGGACATGACATTGCTGCGATCCCGGGATTTGCCTATTCCGATGCGCTGACCGGCAAAGAAGGCGACTGGACATATGAAGCGCTCAGCGCGTTCCTCAAGAAGCCGCGTGAATGGGCACCGGGAACCAAGATGGGCTTCGCCGGTCTGTCCAAGATCAGCGACCGCGCCGACGTGATCGTATATCTGCGCTCCCTGAGCGACAGCCCGGTTCCGCTTCCTCAGTAAACAGCGATCAATCCTGCGGGCCATCAATTATGTTCAATGCCTGCCCGCAGGAATTTATCGATCTGGCGAATGAACTGGCAGATACTGCCGGACCCATTGCCCGGCTGTATTTCCGCAGTGATATCGAAATTGACCGGAAGTCCGATGCTTCCCCTGTGACCATCGCAGACCGGGAAGTCGAATCGGCGATGCGCGATCTGATCGCGGAACGTTTCCCCGACCACGGCATTTTCGGTGAAGAACACGGATCGGAAAATCTCGACGCAGAGTTCGTCTGGGTGCTTGATCCGATTGACGGCACTGGTGCCTTTGTGACCGGCATGCCGATTTTTGGTACCCTGATTGCCCTGTTGCACCGTGACCAGCCGCTGCTCGGCGTCATTGACATGCCGGTGCTGCGCGAACGCTGGGTCGGTGCGCTGGGTATGGAAACAACCTTCAATGGCGCACTTTGCCGGACCCGCCCGGCGACGTCGCTGTCGCAAGCCAGCGTCTATACCTTTTCCCCTGACAGTTTCGACCGGCCTGATCTGGAAAGATTTGACCGCGTGCGGAAAGTTGCCCGCACGGTCCGGTATGGCGGTGACTGCTATTCCTATGGCCTGCTGACCAGCGGCCATGTGGATGTGGTGATCGACGCCAACATGAAACCCTATGATTACTGTGCGATGCTGGCGCCGATCAAGGCTGCGGGCGGGCGGATAACCGACTGGTATGGCCAGCCGCTGGATCTGAATTCGGACGGTCATGTTCTGGCCTGTGCCAGCGAACAGTTACATGCGGAAGTGAGCAAGCTGCTGACATCGAGCTGATTTCGGACGATGCCGGGCAGATAATTATGGGGGAAAAGATGTCGGCGGACAGTCGCTATACCAAGGTTTTTCCGGTTTCCTGGGACGAGATGCACCGTGACGCGAAGGCACTCGCCTGGCGTCTGGTCGAGCTTGGGCCCTGGAAAGGTATCATTGCGGTGGCCCGCGGCGGGCTGGTTCCGGCGGCGGTTGTTGCCCGGGAACTGGATGTTCGCCTGATCGACACTGTCTGTGTCTCCTCCTATGCCGATATGAAGGAAGGCAACCTGAAGATCAGCCAGAAGGAAGCCCATGTGCTGAAAGGCTTTGAAGGCGACAGCAGGGGCTGGCTGGTGGTTGATGACATGGTCGATACCGGCCGGACCTATATGAAGATCCGCGAGCTGTTGCCGGATGCGCATTTCGCAACGGTTTATGCGAAGCCGGAAGGCCGGGCGCATGTCGACAGCTTCATCACTGAAGTCAGTCAGGATACCTGGATTCTGCTGCCATGGGATGCCGAGCGAAGCCCGGCTCCGTCGGTTGCCGACCTGCATGCGAAGCGATAAAGGCCTGCCTGCACAACCCGGTTGTCACTTGTATTGACGGCTTGCGGCAACAATCTCCTGATGAACAGCTTATTGGGAGACGATCATGGTATTCGCAAGACTTTCAGCGCTGCTGGTCATTCTCGGCCTCATTCCGGCCTGTGCCGTTGCGCAAGACCGCCTCTCGGAACTGCAGCTTCCGGACGGCCTTGAAATCACTGAATTCGCCCGGGTGGAAAGTGCCCGCACGCTGATCGTGGTGCCGGAACTCGACACCGTCTTTGTCGGATCGCGGGGTGATACCCTGCGTGCCGTGACCGGCGGCATTGCCGACAGTTCCGGTGGTGGCAAGGTGATCGAGATCGCCAGCGGGTTCAAATCGGTAAACGGTCTCGCCTGGTACAAGGGTGCGCTCTATATCGCGGAACAGGACAAGGTCTCGCGCTGGGTGATTGCGGACAAGGCTGCGCTCCGCAACTTCACACCGGAGGTTCTGTTCACTGATCTGCCGGACAAGCGGCATCATGGCTGGCGCTATATGACGGTCGGCCCTGACGAGAAGCTCTATATCGGTGTTGGTGCGCCCTGCAATATCTGTGACGTTGAAGGCTATGAGGGCACAATTATCCGGATGAATCTTGATGGCAGCAGCCCGGAAGTCTTTGCACAGGGTATCCGCAACACGGTCGGACTGGCGTTCCATCCGGAAACCGGCGATCTGTTCTTCACCGATAACGGTGCGGACAATATGGGTGATGACGTGCCGCCGGAAGAACTGAACCGGGCACCGAAGATCGGGATGCATTTCGGCTATCCGTACTTTGGCGGTGGTGATTCCCGGACAGCCCAGTTCGCAAAATTTGCCCTGCCGGACCCGGTCACTGCACCGGTTGAGACCTTCGGTGCGCATCAGGCACCGCTTGGCGTGCATCATTACCGCGGCTCCGGCCTGCCGGCAGAATATCGCCGGGATGCGTTTGTTGCGCTGCATGGTTCCTGGAACCGGACGGTACCCGCCGGCTACCGGGTCATGCGGGTCCGTATGGATGAGTCCGGCAAGGTACTGGGCAGCGAAGTCTTTATCGACGGCTGGCTGAAGGATGGGTCTTACTGGGGGCGACCGGTTGACATCGACGAGCTGCCGGACGGATCCATGCTGATTTCAGATGACTTTGCCGGGAAAATATACCGGGTTCAGGCAAAATAGCCTGCTGGCTGGCCGGGTGTCAGGTGAATCGCTCGTCACCCGGCTGGCTCCGGCGTATCCGGGCCTTCAGTGACTCGATTTCGGCCGTCAGACCGGCGATCCGGTTTTCACAGGCGATCAGCGTCGGCGCAAGCTCGGCTTCGGTGAAACGGGGCGTGATATGCTGCGGGCAGTTTGTGTCCCAGGCCTCGACTGTGAACAGGACGGCGCGTTCGACCTTGGCCCGGTAGCCCGGCATGGTCAGTGATCGCAGCAGATCCGGATCATCTTCGACAAAGCGAATCCGGCCCCAGACCTTGACCCGCCGCCGGTTTGCATAATCCATCAGGAACAGGTTGGCGCGGTCATTTCCCAGCGCGTTGCCTATCGAGATATACTGGCGGTTGCCGGCAAAGTCGGCGAAGGCCAGTGTCCGGTCGTCCAGCGCCTTCAGAAAGCCCTTCGGGCCACCACGATGCTGGATATAGGGATAGCCATCGGATGATGTGGTGGCGAGATAAAAGCTGTCCCGTTCAGCGGCATAGGCACGCAGGTCATCATCAATCCGGTAGCGCCACCCGGCTCCCTGTTCCATCCGGGCATAGCCCTCACGCGACCCGCGCTTTTCCTGTTCCCGCTTCACGGCGGGGGTGAAGGCAATGTCACTTACATGAGCCGGAACTGTCGGCATGGTCGTCTCCTGTTTATCTGCTGGCTTGTAAATAGACAGATCAGTCTATATATTCAAGTCACGAAATGATGAGGTCAGACAAATGGCTGCTCCGGCAGGTAAACGCCCTTCCCCGGCGCGGGACAGACTGCTTGCGGCGGCGCAGGCCCGGTTCAATGCCGGTGGCTATAATGGCACGGGTATTGATGCGATTATCGCCGATGCCGGGATTGCCCGGATGACGCTCTATAATCATTTCCCCTCCAAGGATGCGCTGATCGAGGCTGTGCTGCAGCGCCGTCATGAAGAACTGACGGACTGGATCACGAGGCAGGTTGAGGCCCGGGCCAGTGCGCCGGCTGACCGGCTGCTGGCGATCTTCGATGTGCTCGGCGACTGGCTGGCGAGCGAAGATTTTCGCGGCTGTCTGTTTGTCCGGGCGGTGGGCGAACTTGGCATCTCTCATGCTGCCGTGTGCCGGGCCGCGTCGGATCACAAGGACTGGTATCGCAGGTTCTTCCGTGAAAATGCGCGCAATGCAGGGGTGGCTGGTGCTGACCGGCTTGCCGGTGACCTGTTGTTGCTGCTGGAAGGGGCGACCGCCCGGGCGCTGGTTGATGGCGGTGGCCGGTCCGAGGCAGAACGTGCAAAACGAATTGCCCGGCTGCTTGTCGGTTCCGGCTGATCTTTCCTGCCGACCAGCCTATAGTTCCCGTCAGTCTAACAAGGGATGAAGCAGGATGGCGCTGAAGAAAGGTTACAAGAAGCTGGTTGAAGAGGCGATGGCCGGGATCGAGACCATCACCGTTGAAGAAGGGCTGAAGTTGCAGGGTGACGAAGATGTCACCTTCTTTGATATTCGCGATGTGCGCGAGCTGGAGCGTACCGGAACCATTCCGGGGGCCGTTCATACGCCGCGCGGCATGCTGGAATTCTGGGTCGACCCGGAAAGTCCCTATTACAAGGAAGTGTTCGGCACCGGCAAGAAACTGGTGTTTTTCTGTGCCGCGGCATGGCGCTCGGCACTGGCGGTCAAGCAGCTGAGCGATATGGGTGTGCCCCGTGTCTGCCATATGGACGGCGGATTTGGTGCCTGGACGGAAGCCGGCGGGCCGGTTGAGGAAAAACAGCGCAAGAGCTGAACGGGTATCGGCGGATGTTACAGGGACTGGCCAGGTTTTTCGCGGGCCATGACGGTGACCGGCATCTCTCTGACGTCTTCCGGCAGGAGGAGCGGGCCGGCCTGAAAGCCGCGATGATCGGGCGGACGATTGTCCTCCTGATCATCGGCCTCTGGCTCGGGCTGAGCCGGAATTATCCGCAGAACCTGATTATTCTGGCTGCCGTGATGAGCTTTGTCTGTGTCGGTCTGATACATCTGCAACTGCTCGGCTCCCGGTTTGATTACGGCTGGATCAAGTATCTGTTCGCCGCCATCGATGCGCTGATGCTGGGTCTCTGCATCATGCTAACCGATCTCAGCATTCTGGCACCCGGCCTGGAGCCGGTCATGCTGTACCGGTTTGGCGTCTTCCCCTGGCTGATTCTGCTGATCGCAGCGGCGACCTTCGCCTATTCGCCGGGGCTGGTGCTCTGGACCGGAATCTGCACGACCTTTGCCTGGATCGTGCCCTGGGTGCGCATCGTTGAACAGATGGACCGTGTTGTTGACTGGCGGGACATCCCGGCCGGGGCCAGCCGCGACCAGTATCTGGCAATATTTTTTGATGACCACTTCATCGGCTTTGGCTCGCGCGCGCAGGAAGCGATCGCCCTGATACTGGTGACCCTGCTGCTGATGCTGGCGACCCGACGGGCGCGGGCGGTGGTACGCCGTCAGGCTGAAAGCGAGCGTGAACGGCAAATCGTCAACCGGACCTTCGGTCGCTATGTTCCGTCTGCGGTAGCAGATTCGCTGATCGCCGGGGGCGGAACCCTGGCACCGGTAGAACGGGAAGCCAGCGTTCTGTTTGTTGATATCGCAAAGTTCACGACCATTGCCGAGAGCCTGAAGCCGGAGCAGGTGGTGGATATGCTGAACGCCTATTTTGATGTGGCCGCTGATGCCATTGCCCGGCATGGCGGTGTGATCAACCAGTTTCAGGGCGATGCGGTGCTTGCCACCTTCAATGTCCCGGTTGAGGACGTGGCCCATGCCAGCAATGCAGTACAGGCGGCGCTGGCGATCTGCGGCGCTGTTGCGGGGCGACAGTTTGCCGGGCAGAGCCTCCGTGTGCGTGTCGGTGTCAATACGGGGCAGCTGATCGCGGGGAGTGTCGGCAGCAAGGGACGGCAGAATTATACGGTTCATGGTGATGCGGTTAACCTCGCCGCCCGGCTGGAGAGCATGAACAAGGAATTCGGTACGGATATCCTGTTGTCAGAGATGACCGTGCAGCAGGCGGGCGAGGGATTCTCGTTCCGGGCTGTCGGGGATGCCGAGATACGGGGAAAAACCGGCAGAGTTGCGCTCTATACGGTCACTTCCTGACGTTACAAGGCTTGTCGCCGGGCGCATCTTGCCTATACTCCGCCGCCCAGACGTAACCCCCATCTCACAGGAGCCGCGCCATGTCCAAAGGCGTCAAGAAAGTCGTCCTCGCTTATTCCGGTGGTCTTGATACATCGATCATCCTGCGCTGGTTGCAGGACGAGTATCAGTGCGAGGTCGTGACCTTCACCGCCGATCTTGGCCAGGGTGAGGAGGTCGAGCCGGCACGTGAGAAAGCCCGCCTGATGGGCATCAAAGAAGAGAACATTTATATCGATGATGTGCGTGAGGAATTTGTCCGCGACTTCGTCTTCCCGATGTTCCGCGCCAACGCGCTTTATGAAGGCACCTATCTGCTGGGAACCTCGATTGCCCGGCCGCTGATTTCCAAGCGCCAGATCGAGATTGCCCGCGAAACCGGTGCCGATGCGGTCTGCCATGGTGCAACCGGCAAGGGCAATGACCAGATCCGGTTCGAGCTTGGCTATTACGCCCTGAACCCGGACATCAAGGTGATCGCCCCCTGGCGTGAGTGGAACCTGACCTCGCGCACCAGGCTGATGGAATATGCCCGGGATCACCAGATTCCCATTGCCCGCGACAAGGAAAACGAGCCGCCCTATTCGATGGATGCCAATCTGCTGCATATCTCCTATGAAGGCCGTGCGCTGGAAGACCCGTGGGTTGGTGCCGATGAGGGCATGTTCCTGCGGACCGTCTCGCCGGAGAAGGCACCGGATCAGCCGACATTCGTCACGGTCTCCTTTGAACGTGGAGACGCAGTTGCCGTTGACGGTGTCGAGCTCAGCCCGGCGGAACTGCTGACCAGACTGAACGAACTGGCCGGCAAGAACGGTATTGGCCGGGAAGACATCGTCGAAAACCGCTTCATCGGCATGAAATCCCGCGGCATCTACGAGACACCGGGGGGCACCATCCTGTCGAAGGCCCACCGGGCTATGGAGACGCTGTGCCTCGACCGGGGTGCGATGCACCAGAAGGACGAGATCATGCCGCGCTATGCGGAGCTGGTCTATAACGGCTTCTGGTTCTCGCCGGAGCGGGAAATGCTGCAGGCACTGATTGATGAAAGCCAGAAGAAGGTGGCTGGTGACGTTCGCCTGAAACTCTACAAGGGCAATGTCATCGTCGATGGCCGCCGCTCACCCTACAGCCTCTATGATCAGGCCGTGGTGACCTTTGAGGAAGACTCGGTCTACGACCAGCATGATGCCGAAGGCTTCATCAAACTCAACGCACTGCGCCTGCGTCTGCGTGGCCGTCTCCAGGGCTGACCTTTCGTTTATCTCCCCCGGCCAGAGGTCGGGGGAGATACGTGAGCCAGAGTCACATTGACAGCATCAGTATCCGACGCTGCCTGAACAGGGTGCCGGTTTACTCTGCTGCCGGATCGAACAGGCCGCCACCGGCTGCGGCTGAGGCCTGTCGCTGCGGTGGGGCAGTGACAGCAGCTGAATTGCGTTCTGCGGCTGCGGCGCTGGCACCCGGGCCGAGATAGTAGTCAGCCAGACGATCGGAGACCTGCTTGCCGACCCAGTAACAGAAGGCGGCGACCGGCAGGTAGCGGATGTCGACACCGGAGATATTGGCACCACCGGCAGTGGTCTGGGTCAGCGCCTGAACCTTCAGAACATCGTCGTTACGTTTCTTGAACCCTGTCAGGGCAGTGAATCGCCGGGCCTCTTTCAGGCCGCCTTCCTCCCAGATGATCTCATAGAGTTCGGTTGCCTTGTCGGTTACCGGGTCACAGACCACCACGTCGATATTGCGGCTGGTCCAGCGGGCATACATCACCCGGTCAAGGTTCGGGTCTGACAGATACTGGCCGATGACGGCCGTTTCCGCGATTTTTGTCATGACCGGGTCTTCAACACCAACCGGCCCGAACAGGGCGGCGCGCATCGCCGGTGCGGTCAGATGGACCTTGAAGGTCACGGCACGCTGGAAGCGCTGGCCGTCCTCATCCAGCCGGTGTGTCCGGCGGATCAGCCCGGCAGATTCGAGGTAATCGAGCTGGCGCTTCAGGGTGTTCTTGGCAACACCAATGGCTTGCGCCAGGCCATCAATCGAGAATTCGTCACCGGTCTGCCAGGCCAGCAGCGAGAACAGACGCTGAAGTTCGCGGGTATCCTGAATGCCAACCCGCCCGGGCAGCTCGGAAGACAGCAGCCGGTCGGCGATCTCGTCCAGCCTGTCAGCCGACGCATGGGCAGTGGAGCGGCGGTCGGCCGCAACTTCCGGAAAACCGCCGAGATTGAGATATTGCTGGAACTGTTCGTTCAGCAGCACAACCCCGCGCTGATCCAGATACAGCATGGTCTTGTTGCGGTCCTGATCGACCCGGGAGCGGAACAGGCCTTCCTCGGCACCGCGCAGGGTCAGAAATTCCTGAAAACTCAACGGTGGCAGGGCCAGGTCGATGGTGCGGTCCGGTTTGTCCGTATCGCTCCGTGTGGTCGGACCACCGAGCGAGGTTGCGGCAAGAAACCGGACAGTCGGGAACAGGGTAATCAGTTCCGTCAGCCGGATTCGCCAGTCCTTCAGGTAATGGACATCATCGAAGACAACCAGCGGCTGCGGAGTCACATCGGTTTTCAGACGCGACAGATAAAGTTTGATCATCGCCGCCGGTTCGACATCGCAATAGGCCGGGCGCTTCATGGAGAGATAGACGATAGAGCGGGCGGGGGCACCGGCGGCGATCAGCCGGGCAATTACCTGCCGGATGATCGTCGGCTTGCCGGTTTGCCGGCCACCGACAATGAGGGGAATATCCTTGCGGTTGCGGACGGCAACGTCACGGAGCACGACATCGAACAGGCGGCGTGCGCCAAGTCCACGTGTCGCTTCGCCGGCGGACTGGGTATCAGCCCACCAGGGGTTTTCGACGGCGATGCGGCGAAACAGGTCCGCATCCGAGAAAACCGGCATAACGCCTCCCCAGTAATATTTCATGACCCTGATCGGTCAGCATAGCCCTGAACAAACTCATTGCAGTGATTTTGATCACAGGCCAGCAGTGAAATAAATGCTGATAGCTTTCTGTAGGTGGCAATGCGGCTAATTGAATGATTTTATGCCGGTCTTGTCGCTATGTCTGCGGCAGCCCCCTGATCGCCTTTATCACGGATTGAGCCGGTTCTTGTCACTCGCTTTTGCCGATCTGCTTCTTATCGCCGTCGTTGCGTTCGGCGCCCAGGTTCTGGGCGGGGTTGCCGGCTATGGCACGGGGCTGATCATGCCATTGATACTGGTACCACTGATTGGTGCAGAGGCTGTCGTGCCGGTGATTGCCATGGCCTCGCTGATCACCAACCCGACACGGCTGATTACCTTCTGGCAATATCTTGATCGCCGCAAAGCGGTGATCCTGTCGCTGGTTGGCATACCGACGGTGATGCTCGGCGCATTCGGATTCTCCCTGCTCGGCGGGGAACAGGCGCAGTTGTTTATCGGGGCGATGCTGATCAGTCTGGTGCCGCTGCGCCATCTGATGAAGGCGATCCGGCTGAAGCTGAATGATCGCGGGCTGGCGATTTCCGGTTTTGGCTATGGCCTGCTGATGGGTGGCACCACCGGCAGTGGCGTGATGTTGCTGTCCATGCTGATGTCGGCCGGGCTTTCCGGCAAAGCGGTCATCGCGACCGATGCTGCCATTTCAACCTTCCTCGGTCTGTTCAAGACCGGGGTTTTCTACAGCGCCGGGGAATTGCCGCCGTCGCTCTGGCTGGTGGCGATTCTGATCGGCGTGATGGCAACGCCGGGATCGCTGGTCGCAAAATGGCTGGCAGAGCGCTTGTCAGCGAACAGTCACAATCTGATTTTTGATGTGGTGATTGTCGTCGGCGGGTTGATGCTGATGCTTCCGCCGCTGCTCGCCAGGGGATAATTTGCCCGAAGGTGGTAAATAAAAACCGATAATGATGTTGCGTTTGGCGGGCTGGATCGCAATATTCTTTCGCAATTCCTTATCCTGTCGGAGACAGCGCGTGCATCGCGAAAAGCTTGATTCCATAGACATTCAGATCCTCAAAGACCTGCAGCGCGACGGGCGTATGACCAATGTCGAACTGGCACGGCGTGCCGGTATCTCGGCGCCTCCCTGTCTGCGCCGGGTGCGGGCACTTGAAGAGTCCGGGTTTATTCGCGGCTATCATGCGGATGTCGATGCCGGGATGCTGAATGTGAAGGAGATGTTCTTTGCGCTGGTCGGACTCGACAGCCAGTCACAGACCGTGCTCAGTGCCTTTGAACAGGCTGTCTCCGGCTGGTCGGAAATCCGCGAATGTCACATGATCCGGGGCGGCGGTGATTTCATGCTGAAGATTGTCGCCCGTGACAAGGAACAGCGTGACGATATCACCATGCGCCTGACCTCGGCGCCGCATGTCTCGACCGTGACGACCTTTGAAACCATCCGCACCTCGAAAGACCAGCCCGGCGTGCCCATCGATATGGGCGGTGCCGAGGACTGAGCCGCCAGCCACGGGTTAGCTGACATCCCGGCCATCAATGATCTGACAGCCGGGATGCAGGCAACGGTTTACTTGGTCGCAAGACCCCATTTGGCGGCGGTCTCGTTGAAGAAGCCACCGGCTTTCTTCAGGGCAATCCAGTGATTGACATAGTTGATCCAGACCTGATCGGCCTGCGGCATCAGCATGGCAACAGGTGTCGGGGCGACCGGCTCTTTCACGGGCACGATGGCCAGCTGGTCATATTTCTCAACCAGCGTTGCAGCCTCGATATTTGATGTCACATGGACATCGGCACGCTTCGACAGTACTTCCTGAAAATCGCGGGCCGGTGCTTCGATGACCTTGATCGTCGCATCGGGGAAGATCGCCTTGACCAGTGCTTCCTGCGTCGTACCGGACGTGGTGGCGACGGTTACGCCGGGCTTGTTGATATCTGTCCAGTCGCTGAACTTGCCGAGCAGTTCCTTGCGGGTGAGCGGTACGCTGGCCAGCTCGAAATAGCTTTCGGAATAGCCCGCAACCCGGGCGCGGCTGGCACTGAGCGAGGCTGACGACGTGATGTCGTACTGGCCGGCAACAATACCGTTCACCAGTGTCTTCCAGTCAGTCTTCACGAATTCCAGTTTGACCCCGAGATCTTTCGCCAGTTCCGTGGCGATATCGATATCAAAGCCCTTGTAGTCCCCGGAAGCTGCATCACGCAGGCTCATCGGGTTCCAGTCACCTGTGGTGCCGAACCGGAGTGTGCCGGTCTCCAGAATTTTCTTCAGGGCAGAATCCTGCGCCATTGCGGGCAGCGAGATCGCAATCATTGCGGCGGCTGCCGCAAGCATGGAAAGTTTTTTCACCGTAGAGCCTCCATTATACCGGTGTTTCAGACAGGAGCTTTCGACGGTCCCCCACCGGTTCAAACCGGACCCGACCATCTTGCCTCTGCTGATCTTCCGGCGCGCGTGCCCGGGAGTCAAAGAATCCTGCGTTGTCTTGCGTTGCACAACATTGCGGTACAGCCGCAGGCAGGCCACAATATCGCAGGGGACAACAGGGGAGACAGCATGACCAGCGGGTCCGAGGCGATCATTCGTCTGTCCGGCGTCGGCAAGTGGTTCGGCGACTTTCAGGCCCTGAAAGACATCAATCTGTCGGTAGCACCGGGGGAGAGGGTTGTCGTCTGCGGCCCGTCCGGCTCCGGCAAGTCGACGATGATCCGCTGCATCAACCGCCTGGAACAGCACCAGGCCGGAGAAATTGTGGTTGATGGTGTCACCCTTGATGATGACGACCGCCATCTGGCGCAGGTCCGGGCCGAAGTCGGTATGGTTTTCCAGCAGTTCAATCTGTTCCCGCATATGACCATTCTCGACAATCTGACACTGGCCCCGATCCGGGTGCGGAAACTGTCGCGACCGGATGCGGAAAAACTGGCGATGGAATATCTGGAACGTGTCCGGATACCCGATCAGGCGCACAAGAAACCGCTGGAGCTGTCGGGTGGCCAGCAGCAGCGGGTGGCGATTGCCCGCGCGCTGTGCATGCGCCCGAAGGTCATGCTGTTCGATGAGCCGACATCCGCGCTCGACCCGGAGATGATCGCTGAAGTTCTGGATGTCATGGAGGGGCTGGCACGTGACGGCATGACCATGATCTGCGTGACCCATGAAATGGGGTTCGCCAGAACCGTGGCTGACAGGATGGTCTTCATGGATGGCGGAGAAATCGTCGAGACCTCTCCGCCCGCCGATTTCTTCAGCCAGCCGAAGACCGAGCGGGCACGCCTGTTCCTCGGCCAGATTTTGGGACACTGACCATGCGCCGCCGCAGTTTTGTCTCTGACTACTGGATACTTGGCCTCACCCTGCTGTTTATCGGCTGGTTCCTCTGGCGGATGACCAGCCACGAATCGATGGGCTGGTATGTCATCAACCCGTCGACGCCGCAGGGTGCGATAAACATGCAGTTCCTGCTGGGCGGGCTCTGGATCACCATTGGTATCTCGATCATCGCCATGGTGCTGTCGATTGCCATTGGTCTGCTGGCGGCGCTGATGAACATGTCGACCAATCCCGGTGCCCGAATGGTTGCCCGGGGCTATATCGAACTGTTTCGCGCCATTCCGCTGCTGGTGATGCTGATCTGGGTCTATTACGGATTGCCCGCGCTGCTGGATATCCGGCTGGATCCCTTCGCGGCGACGGTTATTGCGCTGGTGCTGTGCGAATCACCGTTTCAGGCCGAAATCTTCCGTGCCGGTATCCAGTCCATCGCCCGCGGTCAGCACGAGGCAGCCGAGGCGGTCGGCCTGTCCTATGCCGACAAGATGTGGTTCATCATCCTGCCGCAGGCGCTGCGCCGGGTGTTACCGCCGCTGGCCAACCAGTTCGTCTATATTCTGAAGATGTCGGCCCTGGCCTCGGTTATCGGACTGGATGAACTGGTCCGCCGGGCGAATGACATCAATAATAACGAGTATCGCCCGCTGGAAATTTACAGTTTTCTTGTGATTGAATATCTGTTGCTGGTGCTGGCTGTTTCCTGGGCCGTGCGCCGTCTGGAAAAGAAAATGGGGTCTGATGAAAGTGGCCGATGATTTCAGGGCAAAACCGGCGGAACTGCTGAACCCGGACTGGTCGTTCGTCACGACACCGGCGCTGGAGCTTTATTCCCGCCGGGACTGGGCGACACTGAATGCGCAGCGGGAGGCCTATCTGAAGGATCAGGCAGCGACACAGGCGCTGGACCTGCTCAAGGCGTCGGCAGATGCACCGACCTTTGGCTATCAGATCAATAATTATCAGCATTGCCTGCAGGCTGCGACGCTCTGCCTGCAGGACGGGCTGGATGATGACAGTGTGGTTGCTGCCCTGTTCCACGATGTGGGCTTTATCGTTTGCAATGCGTCACACGGATGTTTCGCAGCTGACCTGATGTCGCCCTATCTGCCGGAGCGTCAGCTGTGGATGCTGCGTCATCACGCGATCTTTCAGCAGGCGCATTTCGGTGACTTTCCCGATCCGTCCATCGATCCTGATGAACGGGAGCAATGGCGCGGCCATCCGCATTTTGAATGGACGGCCGAATTTGTCCGGAAATACGATCAGAACACGATCAACCCGGCGCTACCGATAGCGCCGCTGGAGGTGTTTGAGCCGATTGTCAGGCGGGTTTTTGCCCGGGCGTTCGGGGAATAGCGGGAAGTCTTACCGGAACAGGCGCTCGAAATGGCCGAGCGGCACCGTATAATTCAGCATCAGGCTTTCGGTGCCGGGGTTGGTGTCGCCCAGACTGGCATTCGACATATGCCCGAAGGAAACGCCGAGACGGGAGCGGTCGTCAAAGCGATAAGCAACATCAAGCTGTGATCTGAATTCCAGAGCGTAGCCGAGATCAAGGCCACTGCCGCGCCGGTACCAGCCCGGCGCGAATGAGGGCGTGATGACCCAGCGGTTGCCGACATAGACGTCAATCTTGACCCCGCCATAGAGATAGCTTCCGCCGTCGGATGTCGCCATTGCACCGGCAAAGGGTTTGAAGATCCAGAACCGTTCATCATGGTGATATTCAAGCCGGAATTCGGCGGCCTGATTTTTCTGGCGGTTCATGTCGAACCAGCCGGCGGAAAAATTGATGAACTTCGGATCTTCCTTGCCGGACGGCGCGCTGGTCTGCTGCGCGGTCTGTGCCTGTGCCTGTGCCGGTGTCTGCTGACCGGCTGGCGTCTGCTGGGCGAAGGCATGTGAAGATGCCATCACTGCAACCAGTGCAACCAGAATACCATTTCTGAAAAATGACATTATCTTCCCCATCAGCTTCACGCGGCATCTTACGACCGGATGCCGGTCACGCAACCTCAAGGAATGGTTAACGGCAGAAAACTGTCAGCCGATGATATATTTGAACCGCTCGGTTGCGGCAACCAGCGCCGTTCTGGTGCCGCTTTCCATCGCTGAATGACCGGCATCCGGTACAATGTTCAGTTCGGCAATCGGCCAGCGGGCTGCCAGTTCGTGGGCCGTCTCGGTCGGGCAGACAATGTCATAGCGTCCCTGAACAATGACCGCCGGCAGATGCTGGATCAGGTCAACATTCTCCAGCAACTGATTCTCCGCCAGGAACATCCGGTTGACAAAATAATGTGCTTCCATCCGCCCGAGCGACAAGGCGCCGGTACCACCGGTGCTGCCGCCGTCACGCGACGGCATCAGGGAGGAACAGCGTGATTCGTAGCTGCTCCATGCGCTTGCGGCGGGCATGTGAATGGTCGGGTCCGGATCGATCAGCCGCCGGTAATAGGCCTGCGCCGGGTCATCGCGTTCTTCCGGCGGCAGGAAGTCCATAAAGGCCTTGCGGGCTTCCGGGAAAATTCGCCCCATACCATGGATGAACCAGTCCAGTTCCCGCTGGCGACCGGTGAAGACCCCCCGCAGAACGAAGCCCAGACAGCGTTCGGGACGAGCCTGGCCATAGGCAAGCGCAAGCGTCGAGCCCCATGATCCGCCGAACAGCAAGGCACGATCGAGATTCAGATGCTGTTGCAGTTTCTCGATATCGCCGGTCAGATGCTGTGTGGTGTTTGCCGAGATGCTGCCATGCGGTTTCGACCTGCCGCAGCCGCGCTGGTCGAAAATGATGATGTGGTAATAGGCCGGATCAAAGAACCGCCGGTGAACGGCAGCGGCCCCGGCCCCGGGACCACCATGCAGAAAGATCACCGGCACGCCGTTGCGGTTGCCGCAGGCTTCCCAGTAGATCTGGTGGCCGTCACCGACATCGAGCATGTCCTGCCGGTAAGGTGAAATTTCGGGGTAGAGTGTCGTTCGCTGGGGGGTCATCAGCCATCCTGCATTGGCCCGGGCGAAGATGGGGCATACACTCCGCGCATGGTTCGAATTCTGTTCTGCCTAATAATCATTCCATGGATGGCGGTGCAAGCACAGGCCGCCTCATGTGACCTCGCCGATGGCCATCCCGGCCGGGTTGTGGCGATCACCGACGGTGATACGCTGGAACTGGATGATGGTCGCGTTGTCCGGCTGGTCGCCCTTCAGGCTCCGAAGCTGCCATTGGGGCGGCCGGGATTCAGGGCCTGGCCGCTGGGTGAGGAAAGCCGGGAGCTGCTTGGCAGGCTGACACTGGACCGGACCCTGCGGCTGGCCTATGGCGGCGTGCGGACGGATCGCTATGACCGGGATCTGGCGCATCTGTTCGACAGGGACGGGCGCTGGATACAACAGGAGATGATACGTGCCGGAATGGCCCGCTTTTACAGTTTCCCCGACAATCGGGCCTGTGCTGCTGAACTTCTGGCCGCAGAGCGCGAGGCGCGGTCCCGGCGGCTCGGGATCTGGCGGCATCCATTTTATTACATTCGCCAGCACGATGATCTTCGCAACGATATCGGCAGCTTTCAGATCGTCGAAGGCCGGGTGTTGCAGACGGCGGACGTCCGGGGGAGAGTTTATCTGAATTTCGGTGCAGATTACCGGACGGATTTTACGGTATCCCTGTCACCCCGGGTCGCAAATATGTTCCGGAAGCTGTCGATTGATCCACTTGCTTATCAGGACCGTGAAATACGTGTGCGCGGGTGGATCAAAAAACGCAACGGCGCGTTAATAGAAGTAACACATCCGGAACAAATTGAACTGATGGATCAGGAGCCAGCGAGTTCGCAATGACAGAAACCCCGACCAGCCGTCTTCGTATACCCGCAATTGCCCGCCCGGGGGCCGGTACCTTCCGGGCGGACCGACGCCATTTCTGCGGCATGTGTGTCGCCGGGGCTGCGCTGCCGCTGGCGTCCTGCTCTGTCAATCCGGCGACTGGCCGGTCCTCCTTCACCGGACTGATGTCCCCGGCTGAGGAGCGGCGGGTCGGGGCCGAACAGCATCCGCAGATTATTGCAGAGTTCGGCGGTGAATACGGATCGCCGGAATTGCGGGCCTATGTGACCTCGATCGGTAACCAGCTTGCGGCCCGGACGGAAGTCGCGGGGCAGCTGAACTATACCTTCACGATTCTGAACTCCGACGTTGTGAACGCCTTCGCCCTGCCGGGGGGATATGTCTATATCACCCGGGGCCTGATGGCGCTGGCGGATGACGAGGCACAGCTGGCCGGCGTGATCGGCCATGAAATCGGCCATGTGGTCGCCCGGCATTCGGCGGAACGCTACAGCAAGTCCGTGGTCGCCAATGTCGGTGCTGCCCTGCTGGGCATCGCGCTGGGTGGCGGTGCGGCAGAGCTGGGGGCGGGGATCGCCGGTATGGCGATTCAGAGCTATTCGCGGGATCAGGAGTTTGAGGCTGATATCCTTGGTATCCGCTATGCGACACGTGCCGGATACACCGCTGACGGCATGCCGGGCTTTCTGGAAAAGCTGCAGCAGGATTCCGCACTTCAGGCCAAAATCGCAGGTCAGTCGGATACCGGGGCGAATGATGCCAATATCATGTCGACCCATCCCCGGACGGCAGACCGTGTTGCCAAGGCAATCGAGGCGGCAAAGGTGGTCCGGGTCGCCAATCCCCGGATCGGCCGGTCGGAGTATCTGAATCAGGTCGATGGCATCCTGTATGGAGACGATCCTGCACAGGGTGTTATTCGCAACCGCAAGTTCTTTCACCCGGGGCTGGCTTTCACCTTTGAGGCGCCTGCCGGATTTACCCTGATCAACGGTACGCAGTCGGTGAATGCGGTTGGTCCCCGGGGGGCCCAGATCGTCTTCGACATTCATCCCGGCAAGGCACCGAATGTCAGTGCCAGTGATTATATCCAGCGGGTCTGGGCCGAGAAAATTCAGGTTCAGGGCATTCAGGCAATCACCGTCAGCGGCATGCGGGCGGCGACCGGCGTCATCCGCCAGCAGACCCGCAATGGCGCGGCAGATATCCGCCTGCTCGCGATTTTCGGGTCAGACGGATATATTTTCCGCTTTCTGTTTGTCTCTCCTGTTTCGGCGACGGCACAGCTGGAGGAAGGGTTCCGGCGGACCAGTTACAGCTTCCGCCGTCTGACCGGCCCGGAATCCCGCGAGATCAAACCGCTGCTGCTGCGTATCATCACGGCGCAGGCAAATGACAATTTTGCACGGCTGGCTGCGACAATGCCGTTCGAGAAATTTCGTGAAGAACGATTTGCAACACTGAATGGCATTTCCGGGAATACGCCGATACAACGGGGTGATCGTCTCAAGATAGTGAGTTACTGACCATGTTCTCCCTGAAGCATTTCGGCAAAACCAAATACGCTGCTGCCCTGTCTGAAATTGAACGCAAACCGGGCCTTGGCGACGGCGGGCGGTCAATGTTCATGTTGTCCGATGCACTGAAGGAAGCGGCGGCGCAGGAAAAAACCGATGCGGACAAGGCGGAGATGCTGCTGACAGCGGCGGATTACCTGAACTATCAGCGGATC
Organism: Rhodospirillales bacterium; assembly: GCA_040219025.1. GTDB lineage: Bacteria > Pseudomonadota > Alphaproteobacteria > Rhodospirillales > HT1-32 > HT1-32. The sequence goes on from JAVJTE010000020.1 coordinate 1,117,586, forward strand.
ATTATTGAGTCCCTGAACAACAAGTTGTGGCGTTTCGTCATGGTGGTTGTGCTGATGGCGATCATGATTGGTCTGCTGTTGTTCTCGAAAGCGGGCTGATTGCGCGACCTTCCGGGAATTGTGATCAGGAAATAATCTCATGAATGCGTCATCAATCCCTGAAATAGCGGCAAAGATCTGGCGGGATGCAGAGGGTGACGAGGCTGATCTCTCTCGCCTGAGCTTCAGCGGGGAAGAGCCGGTTTTACCGTCACTGTTCCGGGTTGATGCGGCGGCGGGGGCGTCGATCGGTCTGGCCGGACTGGCAGCCGCGGCCCTGCACAGAACCCGGACCGGCGAGGACCAGCAGGTCAGTGTCGATCTGCGCCATGCCGCCGCGGCCTTCCGGGGTGAGTATCATGTCTATGTCGATGACGGCCCGTCCGCCGAAAAATGGAAATCTGTCTCCGGCTATTATCAGGCCGGCGATGGCCGCTGGATTCAGCTGCATTGCAACTTTCCGCATTTCCGCGACGGTATCCTGAAAATTCTGGGTGCCGCGGAAGACCCCGAAGACGTGACCCGCAAGGTCGCACAATGGCAGGGACAGGATCTTGAGACGGCGCTGATCGAGGCCGGTCTGGCAGCGGCGATGATGCGCAGCCCGGAAGAATGGGCAGCCCATCCGCAATCTGCGGCACTGACGGACCAGCCCTTGTTCACCCTTGAGAAGATCGGAGATGCACCGCCGGAACAGCCGGTTGCGCAAGGCGGGCCGATGGCCGGAATGCGGGTGCTGGACCTGTCACGCGTCATCGCCGGCCCGGTCTGCGGGCGGACCCTGGCCGGATTCGGGGCGGATGTTTTCCGGATATCCAGCCCCGATCTTCCGTTTGTCGAGGACAGCGTGATTGCGACGGGGTTTGGAAAGTACGCTGCACATATCGACCTGCGCCGGGATGAGGGCCAGAGCATGCTGGCCAACATGATTCACAATGCGGATGTCTTTGCGCAGGCCTACAGGCCGGGCAGCATCGCAGCCCGGGGCTGGTCAGCCGAGCGCGTCGCCGAACAGCGACCGGGTATCGTCTATGTCGAACTCTGTGCTTTCGGATGGGTTGGTCCCTGGGCCGGACGCCGGGGCTATGACAGCATCATTCAGACAACAACCGGCATCGCCTGGGAAGGCATGGAAGCCTATGGCACCGGACGCCCGTCGCCGCTTCCCTGCCAGGCGCTGGATCATGCAACCGGATACCTTGCGGCTTTCGGTGCGATGACGGCGCTGAAACGCCGTGCAGAGGAAGGCGGCAGCTGGCGGGTGCGGGTGTCGCTTGCCCAGACCCGTAACTGGCTGCTCAGCCTTGGCAGAAACGCTGAAACTGGCCGTCCAATGCCCGGTCAGGCAGAGGTCGAGCCCTATCTTGATGATATGGAAAGCCCGTTTGGCCGGCTGAAATTCGTCGCACCGGCAATGAAGCTCTCGGCAACCCCGGCTGCCTGGACGCGTCCGCCCGTGCCGCTTGGCACACATCCGGCCCGATGGCCGTCTTGAGGAGCTGCTGATGTCCGTGATGATTCGTGAGGCGGCACGTGATGTGCCGGTTATCGCCGAAGCGGATGTTGTCGTACTGGGCGGCGGCCCCGCCGGGATTGCGGCGGCGACCGCGGCGGCCCGCACCGGTGCCCGGACCCTGCTGCTGGAACGCTACGGCTTTCTGGGCGGTATGGGAACCGCGGCGATGGTGACCAATTTCTGTGGCCTGCATGCGGATATTGACGGCGAGATCACACAGATCATTCACGGCGTTGTGGATGACCTGCAGGACCGTCTTCGCAAACTGGATGCACTGGCGGAACCGCATATCGTTCAGGGTCCGGACGGGTTGCGCACGGCGGCACAGGTTTATGACACGGCGGCCCTGAAGGCCGCGGCGGACGATCTGCTGCTGTCATCGAATGTCGAGATCAGGTTCCATACATTTGCAGTCGGCACCGTGATGGATGAAGGCCGGATTGATGCGGTTCTGATTGAAACCAAATCGGGCCGCCAGGCGGTTCGTGGCCGGATGTTTATCGACTGTTCGGGCGATGCCGATCTTGCGGCATGGTCCGGCGCACCGTTTGAAATCGGATCGGATGACGGATTCATCGCCTATCCCACGCTGATGTTCCGGCTGGCGGCTGTCGATGACGAACGCGCAAAACAGGAGGGCAAACCCGCTCTCAACCGTCTGATGGAAGACGCCGCGCGGTCCGGTGACTACAACCTGCCCCGGAAGGCCGGAATTATGGGGGTACAGCATCACGCCGGTGAATGGCGGGCCAACCTGACCCAGGTCAGTCGCAACGGGGCACCGATCAACGGTGCGGATGCGGATGACCTGACCTTTGCAGAAATCGAGGGCCGTCGTCAGGTGGTTGAATATCACCGTTTTCTCAAAGACCGGGTGCCAGGCTTTGAACAGTCCTATCTGCTGGAAACCGCGCCGCAGATCGGTATTCGCGAGACCCGGCGGATTGTCGGTGACTTTCAGCTGTCGGCTGATGACATTCTGGGATGCCGTGATTTTGACGACAGCATCGGGGCGAATGGCTGGCCGCTGGAAACCCATGTCCTCGGCGGCATGAAGTTCGTATTCCTTGCCGGACGCGGTTATCACCAGATTCCGTTCCGCTGTGCGCTGCCGCAGAAGGTCGATAACCTGCTGGTTGCCGGGCGATGTGCGTCGACGACGCCGGAGGGTCAGGCCTCGCTGCGGGTCTCCGGGCCCTGTTTTGCCCTGGGGCAGGCGGTCGGCACCGCGGCGGCCCTGTCGGTTGCCGGCAATATTCTGCCGGCCGGGCTGGATATCACCCGGTTGCAGCAGCAGCTGGTCACCGACGGTGTCTGGCTGGGTTAGCCGGCGGCAGCTTTCGGCGGTCGTCCGGGATTAAGGTGGCCGCAATTGCCGCAGCGCCGTAAGTCCTCGCTGTCGTAATATTCGTCAAAGACCGGCGGCATGTCGGTTTCGATATTGCGGACCTGCACTTCCCGCCGGTGATGGCGCTGGCCACAGCTTTCGCAATACCATTCAAAGGCTTCCAGCATGCCCTCCGGGCGGACCCGCTCGATCACCATGCCGATACTGCCGGCGGGACGCTGGGGCGAATGCGGCACATGCGGTGGCAGCATCAGCATTTCGCCTTCCCGGATCGGGATATCCTTCTGCCTGCCATCCTCGACGATGCGCAGAACCATGTCCCCTTCCAGCTGGAAGAAGACCTCCTCGATCGGATCATCGTGGAAGTCGGTTCGCTGGTTCGGGCCACCGATCACCATGACGATGAATTCCGTATCCTTCCAGACCTGAACATTGCCGACCGGCGGTTTCAGCAGATCGCGGTGTTCATCAATCCAGCCCTTCAGATTGAGGGGGGTGAGTTTCGGTGCGCCATCGCCCGCCATGATGTCTTCCTTCTGTCCGTGACGAAACAATTATGCCGCATGGCCTGATGTCCGGGCAAGGGCGCTGCGGAACAGCGTCTGGCCTCTCAATAAGACCGGTTCTGACAATTACCGGTTCGGGAGATCAGGATGACACACTGGCTGGACAGGGTGACTTTTCACCATGGCCCACGGGCGCTGCTGGCAGACTTCTGCCTGCTGGCTGCACAGCGGGCCTCGGAACTTGGCATCACATTGTCGGTGGAGACCGATTTTGATCGTCTCAGCCGGTTCAACAGCACCCAGTCGGATAACTGGGGACCACTGTTTCCGGCCTTTTACGGGGCGGAACAGGCATTCTGGATCTGCGGCACGGATGCGGAGGGCGAGATCGTCACGACGGCGGCAACCCGGCTTTATCGTCTCGGTGATACGCCCCTGTCAGCAAAGTTCGCCGACCTCAGCGTTATGTATCCGGCGGGGGCGGCGATGCGCCCGGGGGATGAAACCTTTGGCGGGCTGTGCCTGGCGGCGGATTATATTGCGGGTGATGTGGCCCTGCATGGCGCGATGTGGAGCCATCCCCGGTTTCGCCTGAAGGGGCTGAGTGATTTCATGGTGCGGCTCACCTATGCACTGGCGCTGGGTTACTGGAATGTCGACTATGCATTCGGTCTGGCGAAGGAAACCCTGCCCGAACCGGTGCTGAAACGCTACGGCATGCGCAACCGTCATGGCGGGGTGATATGGGCGAAACCCTATTTCCCGACCTGGGGCAATATGCAGCTGGTCTGGAATGACCGGGTTTCGATGATTGATGACATCGATGTCTGGGTATCCGCACAGGAGGTCAGGCCGGAGGCAACAGCGTACACAGCCTCTTCCCCTGTGGTGAGCGGGGTCCAGGCAGCACCGGAGGAGCGACCCGCCGCAGAATAGCTTGCGGGATATACGGTCTGCCGGGGAAGTCCGGTTCCTGTTCGCCCTCAGGCCAGGATCAGGGAACGCGGTGTGTTTTCGGTATGGCCGAGAATGATCAGTTTCCCGTCTTCGCTCATGCAGGGGAACAGGCCGCGCTCATAATCGAAGTAGCGGTAATGCATCGGGCTGTCATCCTCGCGGTTCCGGTCGGGCAGGGATGTTGTTATCCTGTCGTAATAGGGCTGTGATGCGGCAACCACATCATAGTAATGCTGAACCACCTTGCTGGCATAATCACTGCCGGACCCGTCCTGCACCGTATTGCGGCGTTCCCGGCAGAATTTCCGGCCCAGCAGCGCCTCGAAGCCGGCCCCGAAATAACGGTAGATCAGCTTCTCGTCCTGCAACTCCACCATCAGGGTGCGGTGCATGAGGCCGGCATTTCCCATCCAGCCCAGCATTTCAGTATTCAGCACACCGCGGGAGGCCCGCCAGATCTGTGCCAGCCGGTCAATCCGCTCGGAAAATAGCTGGCCGCCTGCCTTCTCGGCAAAGCTGGTCGGCTTCCAGACCATCGACTGGTCGCGCCGGTCGAGAATTTCCCCGATCCGGTCAAGCAGACTGTCGATCCGGACATGTTGTTCCTCGGCCCAGCCTCCGTACCAGTATTGCAGGCCGATAGTCCCGAAATCTGCCAGTCCGGCAATGATGCAACTGACTGAATCCAGTGCTTTCGTTTCAACATTCGGGGTGTAGAACCGGATGATCAGGGGGACTTGGCGATGCTGGTCGATATCGACCAGAACCCAGCCACGGTTCCGGACCAGAAAGTCCGCGAGGTCGACATCGACCGAAAAGCTCAGGAATTCGTAGCCATCAATTCTGCCGTTGTTCAGCAGATGCTGCTCGCCCATTTCATCGAATAGCATTCTCATGGATGCTGCCCAGACCCGCCTGCCTTCCCTTCAGTCAGGATAGGCAGCAGATTCCGTTAGTACAACTCCGCGATCCATCCGGCGCCCGGGACCTTGACAGTCGGCTCTGATGTTCCAAATATTTAACAGCGCTGACGGATGCCATTCGGGTCCGGGACAAGCGGTACGTCGCTCATTGTCAGGAGGACGCCGTGACAAGACTTTCTTTATTCAACAGCCCGCTGTTGCTGGGCTTTGACGATCTTGAACGGGTCATGGACCGCGTTTCAAAAGCATCGTCGGACGGATATCCCCCCTATAATATCGAGAAGACCGGCGATCATTCGCTGCGGATCACGCTGGCCGTGGCCGGCTTCACCATGGATGACCTCGCGGTTACCACTGAAGACAACCAGCTGGTCGTGCGGGGCCGGCAGTCCGATGACGGTGCCGACCGGATGTTCCTGCACCGCGGCATTGCAGCCCGCCAGTTCCAGCGCAGTTTTGTCCTGGCAGAAGGGATTGAGGTAACGGCAGCTTTTCTGGAGAGCGGTCTGCTGCATATCGATATGGAGCGGCCGGTACCGGATGTCCGGGTGCGGACCATTCCGATTACCTCCGGTCAGAACGGTGATGTCGGAACCCATGGTGAAATGATTGATATCGCGCCGATGCGGGCGATCGGGAAAGGAAGTCGTGATGAACGTTAGTTCTGAGAAAATGCCGGAGTCAGTGGTGACGATCTCCGTGGAAGACCTGTTGCAGATGGGGGTCAATGAAATTGCCGCGATCAGGATGATCGAGACTGATTCAGGCCGGGCCTATGGCATTTTTTCAGCCAATGGCGTGCAGCTCGGCTCTGCACCAACCCGCGACATCGCCCGTGCGGCGGCTGTACAAAATGACCTTCACCCGGTCGATATAAACTGACAGATGATCCGGTCAGGCGGCGGTATCACGCCGCCTGACTGGTCGTATCTTCTGTGAGGATGGCGAACAGCGCATCAGCGCTGTCTGCCCCGCGCAGTTTTTCACAGGTCACCTTGTCGCGCAGCAGGCGCGAGACCCGGGCCAGCGCCTTGAGATGGTCCGCTCCGGCATTTTCAGGGGCCAGCAGCAGGAAAATCAGATCAACCGGAGCGTCGTCGATGGCGTCAAAATCGACCGGCTTGTCGAGCCGTGCGAAGACGCCATACAGACGCTGGAGATCGGGCAGCTTGCCATGCGGAATGGCAATACCGTTTCCGACACCGGTTGTGCCAAGCCGTTCACGCTCAAGCAGAACGTCAAATATGGCTCGTTCATGCAGCCCGGTTACCTGGGCCGCACGCTTGGCAAGTTCCTGCAAAGTCTGCTTTTTACTGGAAGCATGCAGGTTCGACACGACACAGTCAGAAGCCAGCAGATCAGCGATATTCATCTCCACCTCGTAAAAGGATGAGCGACAGGCCGTTTATTTGGTAGCGCGGGACCCGCGCGGGTCGAGCCAGCCGATATTTCCGTCGGGACGTCGATAGACCATATTCAGACCGCCATGGGCAGAATTGCGGAACATCAGCGCGGGCTGATCGGCCAGATCCATCCGCATGACGGCGCCGCTGACGGTACAGGTCACGATATCGGTGGCCATTTCGGCAACGACCATCGGTTCCCAGGCGGCTTCCTCAAGCTCTTCTTTTTCAGAACTCTCGGGCGCGAGGACATATTGCTGTACGGCGACCGGTTCGTCACTGCGCGGATGCTTTGTGAGGCGACGCTTGTACCGGCGAAGCTGTTTCGCGATTCGCTCCGCAGCCTGATCGAACGCCACATAAACGTCGGCAGCTTCCCCGGTTCCCTGAATCAGCATCCCGCGATGCACATGTACCGAAATGCCAACCTCGATATCGGATGAATCCTTGTCGACTGTTACCGAAGCCTCGATGGCTTTCTCGAAATACTTGGAAATCAACTCACCGAGACGGTCTTCAGCATGTTCACGGAAGGCGTCACCGAGGTCGATATGTCGTCCTCTGATAGAAATCTGCATTTTTGTTTTTGCCGTCAGTTTCAGATCGTCGGCCTTGCCGACGTCAATCAGGATAGCCGATATTTCCGGCTGTCCAAAGCGGCGCGGACCATATGGTGACGATTGTGATGTGTCAACCGCCGTTCCCGCCGTCTGCCGGGGGCATTGTCACAGTTTTTCAGCCGATTTTTCGCGTCGCCGCTGGACGGAGGACGGTATCCGCATGGCCTCACGGTATTTGGCGACTGTCCGGCGGGCAATTTCAATGCCTTCGGCCCGCAGCAATTCGACAATTCTGTCATCGGACAGAATTTTCCGGGGGTCTTCCGCGTCGATCAGGCTGCGGATGCTATGGCGAACGGCCTCGGCTGAATGAGACGATTCGCCGTCGGTGCCGGCAATCGCCTGGGTGAAGAAATATCGCATCTCGAAGATGCCGCGGGGGGTGGCGATATACTTGTTCGCCGTCACCCGGCTGACCGTGCTCTCATGCATGTCGATGGCATCTGCGATGGTGCGCAAGACCAGCGGTTTCAGACCGGAGACACCTTTGATGAAGAAAACATCCTGCTGGCGCACAAGTTCGGTCGCGACTTTCATGATCGTGGTGGCGCGCTGGTGCAGAGATCGGACAAGCCAGTTTGCCGTCTGAAACTGTTCCGAGATGTAATGCTTGTCGTCTTTTGAATGCGCCCTTGCGGAAAGCACCGCGTAGTACTGGTTGTTGATCAGAACCTTCGGCAGGGCGTCCGGATTCAGTTCGATGATCCAGCCACCGCCGGGCTGCGGCCGCATCAGCACGTCGGGTATCAGATGCTCAACCGGCGTGTGCTGAAAGCGCAGGCCGGGTTTCGGGTCCAGCTGGCGGATTTCCTCCAGCATCTCCGACAGTTCCTCGTTGCTGGCATTGCAGATCTCGCGGAGGCTGGCGAAGTCACGCCTGCCGACAAGTTCGAGGTTTTCAAGCAATGCCTGTATGCAGGGGTCAAACCTGTTCTGGTCGCGCAGCTGGGCGCCCAGGCAATCGGCGAGGTTGCGCGAAAACAGGCCCGGCGGTTCGAGCTGCTGAAGTTTCTGACGTACTGATTCAACCTGTCCGGGGGTGCAGTTGAGCGCGTCTGCAACGGTCTCCGGTTCGCCGGTCAGATAGCCCGAATCATCCAGCATATCGATCAGATGGGAGGCGATGATGCGATCAACCGGGTCATCAAGTTCGAAAACCAGTTGTTCGGTGATATGTTCGCGCAGTGTCAGCTCGGCTGCGGAGAACTGGTCGAAGTCGGTATCGCCGCCGGAGAAATCCCGGCTGCCGCCACTGCCCCAGTCCTCGACGGCACTGGCAGAGCGCACGGCCCCGGCTTCATCCGTGTCGAAGGTGTTGTCGTAATCCGCATCATACGGCATGTCGTCAGACTCGCCGAGCGTGCCCGAATCCGAAAACTCGCTGGTGTCTTTCAGGTCGGACGGATCATAGCTTTCATCATCAGATTTGCTGTCCTGAACCGGGTTGTCATTGCCACCTCGTTCGTCGTCCCGGCGATCATCGACAAAGTCGTCATCGCGTTCTAGCAGGGGATTGCGCTCCAGTTCCTGCTCGACATAGGTCTGCAGCTCGACACTGCCCATCTGCAGCAGCTTGATGGCCTGCTGCAGTTGGGGCGTCATCACAAGTGACTGTGACTGTCGCAGATCCAGGCGAGGTGAAATAGCCATCGGATACCAGCTTAAAGGCTGAATCTTTCGCCGAGATAAACGCGGCGCACATCTTCATGCGACACAATCTCCTGAGGCGACCCCTCCATCAGGACCATGCCGTCATGGAGGATGTAGGCCCGGTCAACAATGTCGAGAGTTTCCCGAACATTGTGATCGGTAATCAGCACGCCAAGGCCGCGATCCTTGAGATGGGCCACCAGATCGCGGATGTCGTTTACAGCGATCGGGTCAATCCCGGCCAGCGGTTCGTCGAGCAGGATGAAATGCGGCTGGCTGGCCAGTGCGCGGGCGATCTCCACCCGGCGGCGCTCACCGCCCGACAGGGCGAGAGCGGGCGCCCGGCGAAGATGGGTGATCGAGAATTCCGCCAGCAATGCTTCCAGAATGGCTTCCCGCTTTTCACGAACCGGCTCGATCAGTTCGAGGACGGCACGGATATTGTTTTCAACGGTCATGCCGCGGAAGATGGAGGCTTCCTGTGGCAGATATCCGATACCGAGACGGGCACGCCGGTACATCGGCAAATCCGTGATATCGCGACCATCCAGCATGATCTCGCCAAAGTCAGGCTTGATCAGCCCGGTGATGCAGTAGAACGAGGTGGTCTTGCCGGCACCGTTCGGCCCCAGCAGCCCGACCGCCTCACCGCGCTGTACGGTGATGGAAACATCGCGCAGAACCAGACGTTTCCGGAATCGCTTGCCGATACTTGTGGCAATCAGACCGGAATTTGCCGCTACCAGACGTGGGCCGTCGACACTGCTCATACCTGCTACGATATCTCCCTGAGGAATTCGGATGTCTTGCGGGGCCCGAGAATAGCCCCTGTCGGGGTTCAGACTACTCTGTCGGCTTCTTCGGCACCAGCATGCCCTTTACCCGTGAACTGCTGCCCGCCTGGGCGCCGCCGAACAGCCGGCTTTTTCCGGTGTTCAGATTGACCTGTCCGCGGGCACCGTTCAACTGGTTCTCGCCACGGGTGATGCGGACATTGCCGACCAGGTCGACGATGCCTTTCCGGACATCGTAGACGCCGTTATCCGCCTTGATGACCTCGCTTTCCGTCCGCACGGTAACGCCACCCTCGGCCTTGACCTCTGATATCTCGTTCTTGCCATTATTGTCGGAAAAGAAGGCGGTCAGGATGCCGGCTTCCAGGGTTTTGCCCTGACTGATGGCGCGGGCTGCACCGCGCGCGACCGCGGCATTTACCGTTCCACCCCAGTATTCGAGGCTGTCCCGGGCGAAAATCTTGTCGGTTGCTGTCTCCAGCCGCAGGTTGCGACCGGTCAGCACCAGCAGGGCACGGTCAACATCGTAATATCCGGCATCGCCATAGGCCGTATCAGTCTCGGATTTGATACGGACGTCGCCGACCGCTTCAAGCCGGTGGATATCGGTGCCACCGCCGGTCGTTTCACGATAGTAGGCGGTCAGAATATCTGCGCTGGTGATCACATTCCCGCGTGAGGCGCGGGCATTGCCACGGGCGATGAAGCGCTGTTTATCCTGCTCCCATTCGATCCCGTCATCGGCCAGCACCTCGATCGGGCCGCCACCATTACCGGAAAGGTCAAGGCCGGCGGCTGTTGCCACCCCGGAAAGCGGCGTGAACAGGAGAGCGGACATCAGAAAAAGCCAGTGTCGGATGGTCATCGGCTGCTCCTAGTTGGTCACTGGCGGCTCACCACCAGGATAAAGGATGACCCGGGACTTGCCGAGGAAGACAATCCGTTTGCCCTTGTCAATCAGCCGGAAACCCTCTGCCTTCAGCGTGCCAAAGGGGCCCTGCCCGGCAACCGGGTCATTGCTGAGGGCCTCTCCCCGCTGGAGATCTATCTGCGCGGTGGGAGAGCGGATTTCGTAACCGGAATCATGGTACAGGTTTACCGATCCGACCAGATTGAGCTGTCGGCTGGCCTCGGTATAACGTCCGGAGTCTGCTGTCAGCACCAGCCATGTCCCGTCATCAAGGGTGATGTCGGCCTTCGGGGATTCGAGTTCGACCCGTTCACCTTCCAGACCTTGCTGGGTAATCAGGTCCGCGGTGATGGTAAAGGGACGGTCATTCTCGTCAGCGCCAAAGAACTGGCCGTTCACCATATTGAGAGCCTCGGCTTCCTTCGCGCTCAGGGCAGAAAATCCAAGCCTGAAACGGTCGTCCTGACCCTGGAGCTTTGGCCAGATGACCAGCGAGACGACAACAATCAGGGCAATGGTGGGCAGTGCCACGCGCATCAGGCCGACAAAGCGCGAATAATTACCGCCGGCACTGGATGACCGCTGACGGCGGGGTGTGCCGGGAGGGGCTTCCGGGCTGGCGTCGCTCATCTCAGACCACACCTGCCCGCAGGCAGTCGTGAATATGCAGAATGCCGACGGGGCGTCCGTCATCGACGATGAAAAGCTGGGTGATCGACCGTTCGTTCATGATCCGCACGGCCTCCGCAGCCAGCATGCCGGGTTTAATCGTGACCGGCGCCGGGGTCATGATATCGCCGGCTCTGGCACGCAGGAGGTCGGGACTCATATGGCGGCGCAGGTCGCCATCCGTCATGATGCCGACCAGTTTCCCGTCGTCGTCCAGAATGCCGGCACAGCCCAGCCGTTTCTCGGTTACGGTCAGCAGCACCCGGTCCATCGGGTCGTTGCGCTGTGCAACCGGCATATCCACACCGGAATGCATCAGATCATCAACTTTCAGCAGGGAACTGCCGAGCTTTCCGCCGGGATGAAACTGCCGGAAATCATTTGCCGAAAAACCGCGCCGTTCCAAAAGGGCGACAGCCAGTGCGTCACCCAGCGCCAGCGTGGCCGTTGACGAGGTTGTCGGTGCCAGCCCCATCGGACAGGCCTCGACAAACCGCGGCAGCAGCAATGTCACGTCGGCGGCGCGGGCAAGGGTCGAGCCTTCACGGCTGACGATGGCGATCAGCGGAATATTGAACCGGCGGGTATAGTGAATGAGATCGGAAAGTTCCGATGCCTCACCGGAATAGGACAGGCCAAGGACAGCATCGGCAGGGGTAATCATCCCCAGATCGCCATGACTTGCCTCGGCAGGATGAACGAACTGCGCCGGGGTGCCGGTCGATGCCAGGGTTGCCGTTATCTTGTTGCCGATATGGCCGCTCTTGCCCATGCCACTGACGATGACACGGCCGGTAACGGCCTGCATGATATCAACGGCCCTGATGAAAGACTGATCGAGAATCCCGGCGACAGCGCGCACGCCGTCAGCCTCAGCCAGCAATACGCGCCGGGCCGAGGCGATATCCGGATGAATATCGTCATCGACAGTCTTGTTAAGGGTCGTCTGAACCTTGTTCATATACCGACTATCTAAGTTGTTTTCATGATTCCGCAATGCGACACAACCCGACCATCCGAATCACCGCAATCATGCGCTTGCGGTGATTGGAAATCAACAAGGGTCGCCGGGCCGTTCAGGCCGGTCTCAGCATTCAGGAATGAGCAAATATATCAGTGTCTTCGTAGGACAACAAATCCAGTTCGGCCCGCGTCGGCAGGAAGCCAAAGCAGGCTTCGGCAATTTCCTTGCGTCCTTCACGTTCCAGACGACTGTTGAAAATGTCCATCAGGGCATGGAGATGCAGTACATCGGAAGCCGCATAACCCATCTGGGCATCGTTCAGGTCGGGTGCGCCCCAGTCAGAGCTCTGCTGTTCCTTCGACAGATCAATCTGCAGCAGTTCCCGGCAACAGTCCTTCAGGCCGTGCCGGTCCGTATAGGTGCGGGTCAGTTTGGAAGCGATCTTTGTACAGAAAACCGGCCCTGTATCGGCATCCAGCCAGGCGCGGAAAGCGGCCACATCGAACCGTGCGAAATGGAAAATCTTCAGAACCGAGCGGTCTTCGAGCAGTGCTGTCAGATTTGGTGCGTCATATTGTCCGCGCTCGAACTTGACCAGATGGACATCGCCGTCGCGGCCCCGAAGCTGGACCAGGCAAAGCCGGTCCCGCCGTACCCGAAGTCCCATGGTTTCAGAATCGACCGCGACACTGTCACCAAAGGACAGGCCGGCAGGAAGATCGCCATGGTGCAGGTGAATGGCTGGTTTTCTGGTCACGTGGCTGTCTTCCTGTTGTTCTGGTCAGCAATCGGAGTGGATTGCTGCGCCATATTTGTTCAATCCGCCTGCCCTATCAAGCGACAGGGTGGCCTTCGGACAGAGAAAATCCCCCTGCTCCCGCGAGGGAGCAAGGGGCGGGGCCATCCTTGTGGTGCAATAACAACCCCGGCGGCGTCACAAGAACGCCACCTGCTAATGATGGGGAAGATTGATGTCGGGTTCAATATATGATGACCGGGCGCGAGTGGTGAAAAATTAGCCACGATCACAGAGGTGATTAATAAATGACCATTTCCATTTGTCGGTCTCCTGGTACTGATTTTCGTATCCTGTCGCTTTGAGGAACATCCGGAATTTGAAAGTCGCGGAATTCCGGACATATTCCGGCATCAGGCCGACGGAATCGTAATCTGGCCCGGAACTTGCTGACCTTTGCTGCGGTGCAATAACAACCCTAGTGGAGGTTTCCAGAAAATGAGGGAATCACTTAAGAATATACTCCGTGCAGGCGTCATTGCCGGCGCGGCTCTGACGACAACGGTGGCGAACGCGCAGGATACGATCAAGGTCGGCATCCTGCATTCTCTGTCCGGCACGATGGCGATCAGCGAAACCACGCTGAAAGATGTCATGCTGATGCTCATCGAAGAGCAGAACAAGAAGGGCGGCGTGCTTGGCAAGATGCTGGAGCCGGTGGTTGTCGACCCGGCATCCGACTGGCCGCTGTTTGCGGAAAAGGCCCGCGAGCTGATCCAGGTCTCCAAGGTCGATGCGGTTTTCGGTTGCTGGACATCGGTTTCCCGCAAGTCGGTGCTGCCGGTCTTTGAAGAACTGAACAGCCTGCTGTTCTATCCGGTCCAGTATGAAGGTGAGGAAAGCCAGCGGAACGTGTTCTACACCGGCGCAGCCCCGAACCAGCAGGCTATTCCGGCCGTCGATTGATGGCACAGGGTGTCGAACGCTGGGTTCTGGCGGGCACCGACTATGTCTATCCGCGCACGACGAACAAAATCCTTGAGACCTATCTCAGGGACAAGGGCGTTGCTGAAGCCGACATCATGATCAACTACACGCCGTTCGGCCATTCCGACTGGCAGACCATTGTCTCCGACGTGAAGAAATTCGGTTCCGCCGGCAAGAAGACTGCCGTTGTGTCTACCATCAATGGTGACGCCAACGTTCCGTTCTACAAGGAACTGGCCAACCAGGGTATCAAGGCAGAAGACATTCCTGTCGTGGCTTTCTCGGTCGGTGAGGAAGAGCTGGCCGGTATCGATACGGCACCACTGGTCGGTCATCTGGCGGCCTGGAATTACTTCATGTCCGGCACATCGCCGGAGAATGAAGAGTTCATCAAGAAATGGCAGACCTTCACGAAGAATCCGAAACGCGTGACCAACGATCCGATGGAAGCGCACTACATCGGCTTCAACATGTGGGTCAAAGCGGTCGAAAAGGCCGGCACGACAGATCCGGATGCGGTGATCGACTCAATCGTCGGTGTCGCCGTGCCGAACCTGACGGGTGGCCTGTCGGCGATGATGCCGAACCACCACATCACCAAGCCGGTGCTGATCGGTGAAGTGCAGGCAGATGGTCAGTTTGAAACGGTTTGGGAAACCCCGGGTCTGGTCGTCGGTGACGCCTGGTCCGATTTCCTGCCGGGCTCGAAAGATCTGATCTCGGATTGGCGCAAGCCGATGTCCTGCGGCAACTTCAATACCGCAACCGGTAAATGCGGTGGCCAGGGCAGCTGAGTCCTGACGCTGTGTAAACCTTCTGTCCGGGGGCCGGTCCATGGCCGGCCCCCACTCTGATGACCCCTGTTTTCCGGAACTGATATGCGCCTTTATCTGATGCGCATCGCATTTGCCTTGCTCGTTCTCCTCACCCTGCCCGGGCTGTCGCAGGCACAGTCCGGCGACCTTGCTGCCGGTATTCAGGCACTGGGCGACGGCAGCTTCGATGACCGGGCGAAAGCCATCGAAGCCCTCGCGGCAACCGGCGATCCCACCGTTGCGCCGGCATTGCAGGCGCTGTCGGATGGCGATCTCTATACGAAACCCGACGGCACGGTTGTGATTGGCCGCGGCGGTGGTAACGGTCTGCTGCTGTTTGATCCGTTAAACGGTGAACAGGTCGGTGATGTCGGTTCGCGGGCGGTCAAGAAAGTCCGGGTGAACAACAACCTTCGCCGTGCTCTGCGCTCCGCGCTTGGCGGGCTGACCCTGCGGTCGCCTGATCCGGAAGTGCGACGCTCTGCGGCCGAGGCAACCTTCAAGGCCCGTGATCCGGGGATGATCGATCTGGTCGACCGGGCACTGGAAACGGAGACTGATGAAGATATTCGCCAGATTCTGGCAGAAGCCAAAGCCGCCGCTATTCTCAATTCCCCGGCCGATGAGGCTGAAAAGATTGCCGCCACAGTAGTGCTGGTTGAACGTGGTGACCGGGACGCGCTTTCGTTGCTGAAAGGTGCCCGGTCCGGCGCAGAGGGAGAGCTGAAAGCCGCCCTCGACAAGGCGATTGCCGGGATCGAGCAGGAGTTACAACTCTGGGGGGCGCTGCAGAATGTCTGGTATGGCCTGTCGCTCGGCTCGGTTCTGCTGCTTGCGGCATTTGGTCTGGCCATCACCTTTGGTGTGATGGGCGTAATCAACATGGCGCATGGCGAAATGGTCATGCTCGGGGCTTACACAACTTATGTGGTGCAGGACATCATCCGCACCTCCGCACCCGGTCTGTTCGATTATTCGCTGCTGATTGCCCTGCCGCTGGCCTTTCTTGTCTCCGGCTCTGTCGGTGTCGGGATCGAGCGGGGCGTTATCCGGTTTCTTTACGGGCGACCGCTGGAGACCCTGCTGGCGACCTGGGGCATTTCGCTGATTCTGCAACAGGCCGTCCGGACGATCTTCGGGCCGACCAATCAGGAAGTCGGTGCCCCCGAATTCATGTCCGGTGCGTTCCAGCTCGGTCAGCTGACGATCACCAATAACCGGCTCTGGATCATTGTGTTCTCGCTGCTGGTGATGGGCGTGCTGATGCTGGTCCTGCGGAAGACCAGTTTTGGTTTGCAGATGCGGGCTGTGACGCAGAACCGGGCGATGGCCAGTTCAATGGGTATCCGAACCCCCTGGGTTGATGCCATGACCTTTGGTCTGGGGTCCGGTATCGCCGGTATTGCCGGTGTTGCACTGAGCCAGATTGACAATGTCAGCCCCAATCTGGGCCAGTCCTACATCATCGACAGTTTCATGGTCGTGGTGTTCGGCGGCGTCGGGAATCTGTGGGGAACGCTGGTCGGTGCGATGACACTGGGGATCGCTAACAAGTTTCTTGAACCCTATGCCGGGGCGGTGCTGGCCAAGATCTTCGTGCTCGTCTTCATCATCCTGTTCATTCAGAAACGCCCCCGCGGTCTGTTCGCGCAGAAGGGCCGGGCGGTGGAATCATGATCACACGCGCCCTTTATGACCGGCTGGATGCAAAGGGGAAAATTTTCCTCGGTGTTCTGTTTCTGGCGGCGTTGCTTGTCAGTGTCGGCAATCTGGCATTCCCGCCGGACTCCGCATTGCATGTTCCAACCTATATCGTCTCGCTGCTCGGCAAGTATCTGACCTATGCCCTGCTGGCCCTGTCGGTGGATCTGGTCTGGGGATATTGCGGTGTACTGTCGCTGGGGCATGCCGCGTTCTTTGCTCTCGGCGGTTATGCCATGGGCATGTATCTGATGCGCCAGATCGGCAGCCGGGGGGTCTATGGCCATCCGGTGCTGCCGGATTTCATGGTCTTCCTGAATTATCAGGAGCTGCCATGGTTCTGGTATGGCTTCGACATGTTCTGGTTTGCCTGTGTCATGGTGGTCGTGGCACCGGGCCTGCTGGCCTTCATCTTCGGCTGGTTTGCCTTTCGGTCACGGGTGACGGGGGTTTATCTCTCAATCATCAGCCAGGCGATGACCTTTGCGCTGCTGCTGTCTTTCTTCCGCAATGATATGGGTTTCGGCGGCAATAACGGGCTGACCGATTTCAAGGAAATCATCGGTTTTGATATCCAGTCCGACGGCACCCGGGTCGGCCTGTTTCTGGCCTCGGCGACTGCGCTGGCGGCAGGCTATCTGCTCTGCCGGGCGATTGTAACCTCACGCTTCGGCAAGGTGCTGGTCGGGGTGCGGGATGCGGAAAGCCGTACGCGCTTTCTGGGCTTTCGCGTTGAGCGCTACAAGCTGTTCGTCTGGACCCTGTCGGCCTGCATGGCCGGGGTCGCCGGGGCGCTTTATGTGCCACAGGTGGGGATCATCAATCCCGGTGAATTTGCGCCGGCAAACTCGATCGAGGTGGTGATCTGGGTTGCGGTCGGCGGTCGCGGTTCGCTGGTCGGGGCGGCGCTGGGCGCTGTGCTGGTGAATGCGGGCAAGACCTACTTCACCGGCGCAATACCGGAATTCTGGCTGTTTGCACTGGGCGGGCTGTTTGTCTTCGTCACCCTGTTCCTGCCGAAAGGTATTCTCGGCCTGATGTCATCGTTTCGAAAACGCGGCAACAGGACAGATGACGACGACCCGGCCAAGGTCAGACAACAGACAGCCGGTCAGGAGGCGGACTGATCATGAGTGTTGAAGACAGCCTTTTGTATCTGGATGGTGTCAGCGTCAGTTTTGACGGGTTCAAGGCCCTGAACAACCTGTCGCTGATTCTGCGGCCGGGCGAAATGCGGGCCATTATCGGGCCGAACGGAGCCGGCAAGACAACGATGATGGATGTCATCACCGGCAAGACACGGCCGGACAGTGGTACCGTGTTGTTTGGTGCCGGCACTGATCTGACCAGACTGGACGAGGCGGATATTGCCGAACTGGGGGTTGGCCGGAAGTTTCAGAAACCGACAATCTTTGAAGGCCACACGGTCGAGGACAATATTCTCCTCGCCCTGAAACAGCCGCGGGGTGTGTTTGATACCCTGTTCGCCCGGATGTCACCGGTCATTACCGCGCGGGTTGATGAAATACTCGAAACCATTCGCCTGGCTCACCTGCGCAAGGCTTCCGGCGACAGTCTCAGCCACGGTCAGAAACAGTGGCTGGAGATCGGAATGCTGCTGGCGCAGGACCCCAAGCTGTTGCTGGTGGATGAACCGGTGGCCGGAATGACCGATGCAGAGACCGCAGAGACCGCACGTCTGCTGCGCGAGATCAGCAAGAACCATTCCGTTGTCGTGGTTGAGCATGACATGGAGTTCGTGCGCGATCTTGGTGTCAAGGTCACTGTTCTGCACGAAGGGTCGGTTCTGGCCGAGGGATCAATCGATCAGGTCAGCGCAAACGAGCGCGTTATTGAAGTTTATCTCGGGCGGTAATCATGCTGAAGCTGGAGAACATTGACCTGTATTACGGCGCGGCACAGGCATTGCGCCGGGTCTCGTTACAGGCGGAAATCGGTCAGGTCACCTGTCTGCTGGGCCGCAACGGTGTCGGCAAGACCAGCCTGCTGCGGGCGGTGGTTGGCCAGCATCCGGTCGCGGCAGGACAACTGAGCTGGTGTGATGAGGATATTATCGGTCTGGCACCTTTTGATCGCGCCCGGCGCGGCATTGCCTGCATTCCGCAGGGGCGGGAGATTTTCCCGCTGCTGACCGTGAAGGAAAATCTCGAAACAGGTTATGCGCCGCTGCCTCGTAAGGAGCGGTTTGTGCCGGATGAAGTCTTCGAGCTGTTTCCCGTGCTGGCGGATATGCTGGGTCGTCGGGGTGGTGACCTGTCCGGCGGGCAACAGCAGCAGCTGGCCATCGGCCGGGCCATGGTGATGCGTCCGAAACTGCTGGTGCTGGATGAACCGACCGAAGGAATCCAGCCTTCCATCATCAAGGATATCGGGCGCGCTATTTCCTTCCTGCGCGACCGGGGTGATATGGCGATCCTGCTGGTCGAGCAGTATTTTGAATTCGCCCGGGATCTCGCCGACAGCTTTGCCGTCATGGACCGCGGCGAGATTGTCCTTTCCGGAACCCGCGCCGAGATGAATGAAGCGGATGTCCGCCGTCGACTGACGGTATAGTCGTCCGGCTTGACCTCGGCCCATGGCGCGGCCACGTTGGCCGCCCGCTTATTGACTCCGGCGACCCGATGACTGACGGCCACCGTATCTTCCGCAATTTCTCTGCCCTGATGCTGGCACAGCTGGTATCGAATATTGCCGGGCTGCTGTCGACTGCCTATCTGGCGCGGGTTCTGCTGCCTGAAGGTTTCGGTATTCTGGGATGGGGAATTGCGCTGCTGGGATATCTTGGCCTGGTGGTCAATCCGGGGGTCGACCGTCACGCGGTCCGGGAAATCGCGCGTGATCCGGACCTGCTGCAAGGCATGACCGGAAATGTCATCGGATTTCGCCTCGTTGTTGCCCTGCTGCTGTATCTGGTTCTGGCCGCCGTTATTTTGTTCTTCGGACCGGACGGACTGAAGGGGACGGTGCTGCTGGTGCAGGCAACCGGGCTGTTCGTCACCGCGATCACCATCGATTTTTCGTTTCAGGCGATGCAGCGCATGGGGGCCATTGCCTGGCGCCAGATTGCAACCAGCCTGCTGATCCTTGCCGGGGTCTTTGTCTTCGTTGCTGACGCCGGGGATGTGCCGGTTGCGGCCGCTGTCAGCATGCTGGCATCGGCCATCGCCGCAATCGGCATGTTGTGCACATTCGCCAGGACGCAGCCCGGCTTTCGGCCAAGGCTGGAATTTCCGGTGATCCGGGAGATGGTGAAAAAATCGCTGCCGGTTGCTCTGGCGGCCTTTCTGACCGCGATTTTCATCAGTGCTGATATTGTCATGCTGGGTTTGCTGGCCGGTGACCATGAGGTTGGTCTCTATACTGCGGCTGCACGCATTTTCATTCTGGCGGTGATGCCGGCAACGATGATCGGTACGGCCTTTCTGCCGCATCTTGCCGCTACAAAAGACGATGCGGATGCCCGACAGTCCGCCATGACGCTGCACGCCAAGGCACTGCTGTTGTTTGGTATCATGGTTGTTGCGGGGGGTATCGCCTGTGTCTCGCCGCTGATTGCGCTGCTGTTCGGCCCGGCCTTCAGCGGGGCGGAGATAATCGTGACACTGTTGTTCTGTGCGACCGGACTTGCCTATTTCCGGCTATGCCTTGATGCGCCGCTGATGGCCTGGGGACAGGATAACTGGCGGATCAGGGCACTTGGTATCGGTGCGGCGGCCAATATTCTGCTCAATCTCTACCTGATCCCCCTGTATGCGGGTGAAGGTGCGGCGATTGCGACGATCATCAGCGAGCTGGTCGTTCTGGCCATTCTGATGGTGAACCGGGGGTGGTTTCGTCTGTTGCCGGTTCTGTGGCTTCAGGCGCGGGCGGTTGCCCTGACCCTGCTGGCTGCCTGGCTGGTGATGACCCTGACACCGGCGGATGCGGGCAACATCTCTGCGCTGTTGTGGGCGTCGGTACTGGTCATCGGGGTGGCCTTTACGGGTGCGCTGGCCTTGCGCATTGCCAGCTTTTCAACGCTTGCCCGGATTCTGAGGTCTTCGGCTGCTCCGCCACAGGCGTGATCCGGTTTCCTGTTGCTCTATCCGAGGCCAGTCACCCGGAGCGTGGTGTTGACGGAATCAAGCTGCTTCTCCAGCTCATTGATTTCCACATTCAGTCGGGCGATTTCCGCGTCCAGCTCTGCGGTATTGCCGCTGCTGACACGTCTGCGGGCTTCCTGATAGCCATCCCGCTTTTCCCGGGCGGCCTGCAGGATATTCTCGATCTGTGCCGAATTGTTGCGGATGACCCCGGCTTCAGCCCGGGCCTGTTCCAGTGTCAGAATCTTCGCATCAACCTTGCGGGCCAGATCTTCAATACGCCGCCGGTCCGTCTCGACAATCCGCCGTGAGGTTGCGACCATTTCGGAAAGCTTCTCATTCTCGGCCCGGACATCATCAGCCATGGCTTTGGCGATGGTGATCCGGTCCGCCTTTTGCTGCGCTTCCTTGGCTTTCATATACCCGTCGACACCACCGGCAACGCCGCCCAGAACCAGACCGGTGAGGCAGGCGGTTCCTGCGTTACGAATATCGCCGTTGGTAATGATTGAGACGGTGCCCAGTGCCAGACACCCGGCAGTCCCGTAAGCCAGCGCACCGCCTGCAACGTTCTCCGTCACGAACCCGTCCGACTGGGTGCGCAACAACTCTTCATCCGCGGAGAGGGGGCCGCTATAGGGTGCGCCGCCATCTGGCGAGGTTGTCTGGCAGGCGCTGAGAAGAAGTGCACAGATGAGGGATGCAGCGCGGCATTTTCCCCGGATGTAAGACAGCATTTGCAGCAGCTCCGATGACCCGTATCTGCTACCTTAGTCCGGAAACGATCTCACATGAAGAAGGATTTGCCCCCGGCCGGCTAGCTGGTGGCAAGGGCCTCGATGGCTTTCTGCAGGGCCTGGCGACGCTGTTGCAACTCCTCCAGTTTGCGCTGTTTCTCGGCCGGGTCGGCCTTCGAATATTGTTGCGCTTTCTCTTCGAACTGGAGCTGTTCAAGGTCGGATTTGAGTTTTTCATATTCGGACCGGGACAACTGGTTCTTGCGCCGGGCCGCTTCGAGATCCGTGTTCGCTTTTTTCAGGTCGCTGTCGAGAGCCGCCAGCTGTCCTTCATAGCGGGTAAGATCACGCTCGACGCTGAGACGTTCATCCTCGATCCGTTGCTGGTCGCGTTTCAACTGGGTCTGCTTGTCCTGTTCGTTCTCCAGCTTCCTTTTTTCCTCGTTCAGGCGGCTGTCATAATAGCCGCTGGAGACTTTGGACCGGGTGTCCATATAGGTGCAGCCGGTCAGTGTGATCGCCGCTGCGGCGACGAGGGTCAGCTTCAGGACAGTCTTCATTTCCGGTATCGCCTCATGCAAGTCCGTTGACCCGAAGCGCGGTATTCACCGCACTGAGCTGGGTCTCAAGCTGGATGATCTCGCCATTCAGCCGTCCGATCTCTGCATCCAGCTGGGCGGTATCTCCGTCGTCGACGCGTGATCGCGCATCCTGATAGGTATCCCGTTTTTCGCGGGCTTCCTGCAGGATGGCCTCGATCTGCTGTGAATTGTTGCGAATAACCGCCGCTTCGGCCCGCGCCTGTTCCAGCGTCAGGATCTTGGAATCAACCTTGCGGGCGATGTCATCAAGACGGCGGCGGTCATTTTCGACCACACGGCGTGACGTCGCGACCATTTCGGCCAGCTGTTCGTTGTCCGCACGAACGTCTTCTGCCATTGCTGCCGCAATCGCCGTGTCATTGGCCTTGGTCTGGGCTTCCTTGGCTTTCATATATCCGTCGACGCCACCGACAACAGCTCCGCCGGCGGCACCGATTGCACAGGCGGTACCGGCTCCGCTGCCATTATTGTTGGCGGCGACCGACAGTGCGGTCAGTATCAGGCACCCCACAACGGCGCCTGCAACGGCTCCGCCAGCCACGTTTTCAGCGACAAAACCTTCGGACTGGGTGCGCAGCAACTCTTCGTCGGCGGTCAGCGGTCCGTCATAGCCGGTTGTCTGGCAGGCACCGAGTGAGAGTGCGCAGACCAGCGAGACAGCCCGACCCTTGTTCCTGATATATGACAGCATGTTCTGCGGCTCCGGTTACCTGATACGGTTATCTTAGCTCACGAATTATCTCGTTTGAAGGAAGTTTTCCATTCTTGCGGAACCGGTCGACATGGTTCTGGAAGGTTTTCGCAACCGGCTCCAGCCCTTTCATGTCGCGGGCCTTGAGTTCCTCCTGTAATACCTTGCCCTGCGCTTCAATGACCGATGGCGGATAATCTCTTATCAATTCGACAATTGTGTCACGGTAATGGCGGGCGTTGGTTTCGACATCCTCGGTGGCGGCGACAAGTTCGCCGGCAAATTTTTTCAGGATCGGTGCGTCTGCGGGATAAGCCGGTTTCAGCGCCGTCAGCGCCCTGTCCTTGGCATCACGTATGCTGTCCGCATCAAGAATGCGCTGGGCCAGAATAACCCCGAACCGCAGCAGATTACGGGCTGCCCGGTCCCGCTGTTCATTGCGGGTGACGATGCTGGCCCGCATGACGGTGCGCAGGTCCTTGAGCCGATCCTGAAACGCCGGATCGCGGGTAGCCTCGATCAGCACGGCCATTTCCTGCAGCGGATCTTCCAGACGTTCTGTTCCGGCCAGCGCACTTTCGGTTGAGGGAAGTTTCGACCATTCATCCTCAATCGCTTCAAGCCGGGCTTTCGAGGTGACCACGGGTGCCGAGATGGCGAGGCGAAAGCCAACCGTCTCCAGCCGTCGCGGACCATCCTTGTCGAACGGGGTCATCTCCTGACGCTGTGCGGTGCGGATCGCGTCTTTCGGTGTGAAATAGTCACCACCCCGCACGGTCGCCCCGCCGGTCTGTCCATGCAGCCGGGAAACCTTGTTCAGCCGGTAGGGATCGAGCACCAGCTCACCGGCATTGCCGAGAATGTCATGGATATCGAGCGGGTTTGGCTTCAGCAGTCCAACGGACTGGCGTTTGAAGTCCGATGATTCCGGCGCGCCGTACCAGACATAGGCCGCCATCTCGCCGTCCATCGGGAACTGGGGTGCGACAAACTGGCTTTCGCTGACGGCGGCACCGCCACGGGCGGCATATTCCCATTCGGTCTCGGTCGGCAGGCGCAGGAAGCCGCTGACACCGTCTGCTTTCGGCAGTGCCTCCGGCGCGTTCCTGTACAGCCACTCCGTATAGCGTGAGGCATAGGTTACAGCCTCCAGCCAGCTGACCGAGGTTTTGGCCAGCCGTCCGATATTCGATGCCCGGCCACATTTTTCACTGGTAAGGGCCGCATACTGGTCATCGGTGACTTCATACTTGGCGATGTAGAACAGCCGCCCGCCATCGCCGGAGCCGGCATTGAAAGACCCGGCGATATGGTCGGCGCGGCTGCTTTCGGCATAGGCAAAACGGTCGTCATTGCCCCCCAGCACCAGCTTGCGGTCGCCCAGCAGTTTTTCGGCCGGAACCGGCACGGGACGAAAAACCATTGCCCCGCCGCAGGCCAGCGGCAGAACCAGATCGCCCTCGGCGGGTTTCGGATTGTAGTAGCGATCGCGCCAGGTGATTTCCGGCGCAGCGAGGCTGGCCGTCAGCGGTGCCAGCAGCAGTACTGCCGTCAGAGCAACCCGTTTCAGTCCGTCAGATTTCACGTAGTGCCTCCGATGGTTCTGTCC
Organism: Rhodospirillales bacterium; assembly: GCA_040219025.1. Lineage (GTDB taxonomy): Bacteria > Pseudomonadota > Alphaproteobacteria > Rhodospirillales > HT1-32 > HT1-32. The sequence continues at coordinate 1,141,866 of JAVJTE010000020.1, forward strand.
CGGCAGCCCGGAAACCGGTCACCAGTGCCGGTGGAATGGCCAGCGCCAGGGTCAGCAGGCCAGCCGCTGCAAAATGCCAGTTTTCGAGGGCCAGCGCCACCTGCCCGTCGCGCAGTACCGGTGCGAAATGCTGCTGCACAGCTGTTGCGCCAATGGCGTAGACGCCCAGCGACAGCAGGAAGCCGGCGGCGGCCAGCAGGGCGGCCTGCCACATCGGAAAGGCGGCGAGCAGATTGCGCCGGAACCCGATCAGTCCGAGCACGGCCAGTGCCCGGCGCTTGCGTTCCACCCCGGCAACCATGCTGGCCATCAGGGCACCCGCCAGTCCGGCGGCGGCGACGGCACCAACGATCAGGAACAAAGCGGTGAGATTGCGGTCAAGTGCAAGAATTCCGGCAATTCTGTCGGCATCTGTACGCACCTCGATACCATGTACGCGTACCTTGGCTGACAGGCTCTCGACATCTTCCAGTTCCCGTGCATAGAGCCGGAAGCTGGCATAGGTTTCAATCGGACTCCATTCCCGGTCGCCCGGCCAGTCAAACATCGGCACGGCAAAGCCGTCACGATAGCGCTCTGCGGCGGCCAGCAGGTCCGGATGCACAAAGACCGAGGCAGAGAGATGGACATGTTCCGGCACAACGGCAAGGACATTGAGTTCCAGTGTCACCGGTTCGGGCCTGCCGTTGCGGTTACGCTCGATAATCCCCCTCAGGATATCGCCGGGTTTGGCCTGCAACTGCCAGGCGGCACGCGAACTCAGGCTGACCACGTGGCGGGAAGGAGCCAGCGACTGGCCATCCCCCAGCGGGTCACCTGTGCCGGAGGGCAGCATCTGGAAGTCAAATAATGTCGGGCGAAGATCATCCTCCGAGGCGAGGCGGCCAAGATAGATCTGTGTCGCAATGGCCCGGGTGGTCGGTACCAGAAAGGCGGTTTCCGGCAGCGCCCGGATTTCATCGAAGAAGTCTTTTCCCAGCCGGTAGGAACCAACCGGGCGAATGCGCAGGGTCTCCGGATTAGCACGCAATTCATCGATCAGGGTCGTTGCAATACCGTGTTTCAGGGCGAACAGCAGCAACAGCGGGGCGACAACCGCTGCCGCCATGATGATCTGGCAAAGGCTGACCAGCCGGTCGTGAAAGAGATCGGCGAGTGCCAGCCGGAACAGGAGAAATCCGCTACGCATCATTCAGGTCCAGTCAATCCGGCCAACCGGAGAACCCGCTTCCGTATGGCAATGGACGGGGGTAAATCCGGAATCCGCCGCCAGGGCCGCGTCATGTGTTACCAGAATAACACAACAACCCAGTTCTGCCGCCGTCGTCACCAGAAGTTCCATGACCTGGGCAGCATTGGTGGCATCCAGCGAGGCCGTCGGCTCATCAGCCAGCACAATGGGGGGTCGGTGTGCCAGTGCCCGGGCGATGGCAACGCGCTGGCGCTGGCCAATCGACAGGTTCTCGGGTTTGCGGTTCGCGATTGCGGCGACGCCGAGCCGCTCCAGCAGGGCGTCGGCTGCTGCTACAGGCTGGCCCAGCAGGCGCAGCGGCAGGCGGGCATTCTCGCGGGCAGAGAGAAAGCCGAGCAGCCCGCCGGTCTGCAGCACATAGCCGATACCCTGCGAGCGAAGGGCGGCCAGTTCGGCAAGGTCACCCTCCCGCCACAGTGCTCCGGCATCAATCACGCCCAGCCGGAAGGTCTCGACGGTCTGCGGGGCCAGAGTCAGGGCCAGAATATCAAGAAAGGTGCTTTTGCCCGATCCGCTGGCCCCGACCACGGCGATACGGTCACCGGCCTTTGCCTGAAAGCGGTCAACATGCAGCCGGAAGGCATCCGGTCCGCGGCCACGGCGGCAGACAAGACCGGCGATATCGATCAGGTGCGGTGTCGGGTCAGTAACCCCGACGCTATGGTCGTTCATCAGGTCAGGGCAATGCAGACAAGGGTACGGGATAGACGGCATCACCGGGGGCGGCACCCTCGTCCAGTGTGACCCAGTTATCGACATCATCATGGAAGCTCTGATAGAGCCTGATTTTTGCCGAGAGATCATCAAGGAAGGCGACCTGTTCGCCGATGCTCCAGCGATTCCACATTTCTTCCGAGAGCGCCAGAACCCGGCTCTGATAGGGCAGGTCTTCGAGATATTCGCCCATCAGCCCCAGTTCCTGAAGGTTGGTCTGTCCGGCCTTGCCGACCTGTGTCGGGTCGCGGCTCAGAACGGCAGCGGCACTTTTCAGCTGGTCAAAGAACTTGTCGCGGCTGATCTCGGTCGCGATTCCCACATCGACAATCTGGCGGAGCGCGGTCTGCAGGTCACTGAGCTGGGTCTTGGTCAGCAGCAGCCTGACCTGCAATGCCTGTTTGGTGGGATCTGCCAGATCACGGTCGATGGCCCAGGCCTGCAACATCTCCGGGGCCTGCACCCCGCTCTGGCTGCCGAGATAGACCAGCTGCATGGCATAGCCGAGGGCGGCGGTCTTGTCTTTAAGATCGTCAGCAGGTGCCGGTGATTTTGCGGCAGGGGCCGGGTCTTCCTGCGGTTTGGCGAAGTCTCCTTTCGATGCCTTGTCGACCTGATCGACAATGGCATCGGCCAGCACGTCGACATTCTGGCGGAAGCTGCCGACATCACCGGCTTGCACCGGATAGTAAAGCTCGCCCACATTCGGATAGTTGCTGAGCGTGCGGTACTGCGCTTCTGCCTTCGCGTGATCCTTGGCACCCTGCGGTGTTTTCAGATGCACGACATAGGTGGCGATGAATTTCTCCAGTGCCTTTTCGCGGACTTCACCCGGACCAAGGCCCGTCGAGGAAAAGCGGTGCGAGGCATTGCGCGAACTGGCATCGGTTATCATGACGATATAGCGGCCGCCAAATTCCTGCCAGTTGACCTGATCGATGGCGTCCATCATCCCGGCGAATCCGTCTTCCTCGAAGGTACGTGTGCTGACATCTGACGGCTTCAGGCTGCTGGCGAGATCCAGAAAGGCCTCCCGGTCATTCACGGCCTTCGGATCGACAAAGACTTTCGAGAGGTAATCAAGGCCCTGCACCGCAGCAGGATCATCCCGGTAGCCGACCAGACCGAACCGCATCTTGTCAGCCAGTCCGGCGGCACTGATCCGGTCATAGACCTGGGCGACTGCGGCACGCGCTTCGTCAATATAGGGGCCCATGGAAGTCGAGGCGTCGATAACGAACACAAGCGCTGCGGTGAAATCCTTCAGCTTCGGATTGGCGCGCTGCTTCAGTTGCGGCGCGGCAGGCGGTGTATCGGCGACCTTTGTGTCCTCCTTTGCCGTGACCGAGGCGACCTCGACACTTTTGACCCGGAAGCCGGAAGACAGCGCCGTCTCCCGCGCCTGCAGGATCGGCAGCAGATAGAACTGTTTGCGGATATCGATGAATTCTTCCGGTTCAACCGCAATGATGTCGGCTTCCGGCGACAGACCGGCTGTGGCGATTGTCTGGCGAACTTCTGACAGTTTTTTCGGCAGATCGTCGGCTTCAACCATGTCCAGCATGGCGTTTTCATCGCGGAAGAACAAAGCACGGTCACGACCTGCCGGATTGGCAAAGGTCAGAACCAGCGCCTGTTTCCAGTCGATGGTGGCATCCTTGCGGACCCAGCCGGAAACGCGGCCGCTGGTGTTCGTGCCGACTTCGACAAATTCGGTTCCGGCTTCGTTGGTCAGCCGGTCATAGGCATAGAAGATAGAGAGCGGCGGCAGTTTCTTTACGGCCTTCCCGCCGGGCTGTTCCAGCAACTCTGTTCCGGGCCGGGTGAGCACGCGCTGGAACAGGCTTTGCTTGCCTTCCATCAGCAGCGGCTTGCGGTCCTGCGCCGTTGCCGGTGCGGTGAAGCTGAACGCGGTCATCAGGATGGCGATGATCGCCGTCCGTGTCATTCCGTACAAAAAATTCCTCATTTTCGGCTCCTAATTCGAGACGCCGAGTTTCTGCAGCGCGTTGATGGCGTCCGCATTGCCCTGCTTTGCCGCACGTTGCAACCATACCACACCCTGTTCGGCGTCGTTCGGGCCGCTGGTCGCACCGGACATCATCAACTGACCAAGGGCGTATTGCCCCGCCGGGTCACCGGCTTCGGCGGCTTTTAAATAATAGGTCACGGCCTGGTCGGCGCTGGGCGACGGGAAGGGCGATGTCTCCGGCTTGTGGGTCGCCGGATCATACATCCGGCCAATCGCAGTTGCCGCTTCCGGGTCGTTACGACGGTCGGCATAACGATAGATCAGCAGCGCCAGATCCGGCTTTCCTGCCTTCAGGAATTCAGCGGCTTTGGCTGTAGCTGCCGAACCATCCGGGTTGGTGGCGATAAAAGCCTGCATGGAATCCTGTGTATAGGACGGGCCGCTGTCTGCGATGATGTCGTCCCCAAACGGAATCAGGCCGGCAAACCAGGCATAGCCACCACCGGCCAGCATCAGCAAAATCACCGCCAGAATGATCCATTTGGATTTGCCGCCCGGCGGCGGAGTCTCTTCTTCCGGATCAATAATCGGTCCCGGCCCCGGTGGCGGGGGAGGGGGTGGCGGGGGTGGAGCGGGAGGTGGCGGTGGCGGGGTATCCCTGACGGCCCCGGCTGTATTCGCGCCGGGCAGGATAATTTTCGGCCAGGCAATGCGGGTCCGGTTGGCCGGTTTCAGATCGCCGCCGGCATCGCGCAGTCTGACTTCCACCGTTGTTACAGCACTCAGCGGCACCGTCATCTCCGGCCCGGCCATACCGGTCAGAACGCCATCCTGACGGTTCGCTATTTCCAGCGACAGCCAGGCTTCATCCTCCTGCCAGTCACGCTCTCCGAGGAAGGGGCGGTTTTCGCCACCGCGACGGAAACAGATTTCGACCGGGACATCTGCGGACAGATCAGCGCCGGTGATTTCCAGCCGGCACCAGCCGTCCGGATCGAGTGTCTGGTCCTGCCATGCACGGATTTTCAGCATGCTCAGTCCGCTCCCAGCCGGTCATCGATATGCGCCTGTTTCAGAATTTTCCCCAGCGCCCCGTTCTGGGCGTCGGAGATGTCCCGGCCCGTCGCCACACCCATATTGTCGACACCGGCCTGAACCAGTGCGGCCAGCCAGTCCTGGGTATATTCCGCGGCCAGCCGCCGTGGCTGACTGTCGAGGGCGGGCAGGCCGCTGAACTCCGGCGGTGGCAGGAAGGCCTTGCGGCGTTCCGGTTGCGGAGCAGGCGGCACCTGTGGCCGGTCGCCCGGTTTCATCGCGCTGTAGCCGAAGCTGGCGACGATCTGGTTGATGGTGTTCGCGGCAACGCAGGCGGCCCTGGCCGATGTGGTCTCCCAGTCAGATGACCCGATCGCGGCCTGTTTGCGGACATCAGCCGCGATGCGCCCGATGACATCTTCCCGCTGTGCCGTGGCAATCAGTTCCTGCGCGAGCAGATCAGCGGTATCACCGTCCAGTCCGCGGCGGAGCGGGTGGGTGGGGTCAGCGGCAAATTCGCGCACATTGCGAATCCAGTGTTGCAGGGACAGTTCGGCGAAACGTTCACTGCGATCCCGTCTGGCGGACCCGGAGGGCGAGCTTTCCGACGCAGAATCGAAGTCATCAAAAATGCTGCCACCACCCGCCGCCGGTGCGCTGTCTTCGTCCTCGTCTTCCTCTGACATGCTGGCGACGGTGAAATACAGACCGCGCAGGGAGTCTTCCTCGGCACTGAAGGCCCGCAGCAGATGGCCGAAGGCACGAAATCCGTCTTTCGAGACCGACCGCCCGGCATTCTCTGCGGCTTTCATCGCAGCCTGAATTTTCTCCTCGCGGGAACCGGAGGCACCGGCGTCATAAAACCGTTCAAAACCATCGGTCAGATGGGCGGCCTGGGTCAGCAGGCGACCCCGGACCTGCTCTTCCTTGATTTTCGGATCGGACACCCCGGCGATCTTCTGCACGATCAGCGAGACCCCGCCATCATTCAGCGCCAGCAGCGCATCGAAGGCGGCCTCCGCATCGTCGAAATACCGGGTGACCCGCTCATCGGCCAGCAGATGGCCGCGAATTTCGGCCAGGCGGGGCTTGATGTCATCGGCATAGTCTTCCTCGGTCAGCGGTTCTGCCCGGACCCGCTGGCCATCCTTCTCTTCCATCTTGTAGCGGACAAGATGGGTCTGCTCGATGCCCGGATTGCGCAGCCAGAGCGTATTGGTGAAGGGACTGCCGTCCCAGTCATCCAGCCAGCCGTCGCGGCTGTAGAGTTCGATCATCGAGGCGAAGATACGGCGGTACCATTTACCCTTGCGGGAGTCCTCGTCCTCGCCCTCCTTGGTGATGAAGTCGGCATCGGATTTGGTCAGCACGAAAAACAGGGCATTGCGCTGCTGTTTGCGTTCTTGCGGTGTCTCGCCATGGGTCGACCATATCCAGTCGCGCACCAGCGGCCCGAGATCCTTCACCTCGGCATTGCTGCCGGCCATGCAGAGCAGCATGGAGGTGATCTCCCGTTCCTCGGAATAACGCTGGAACAGCACAGCAACCTTGCCGCGGATGAACAGTTCGCGCGGGCGTTTCGCCAGATCTTCGGCATCCTCTGCCCGTTCGGCGATATCGCGATATTTTTCCCGCGACCGGGCGCCGGGAAAGTCCAGCAGATCGGTGGTATCGAACAGCGGCCATGTCTTGTTCTTCATGGTGATCCGCAGTTCCGCAACCAGTGCGCAGAGCACGGCACGCGGCAGCTCGGCGGTCTTCGCACCCCGAACCTTTACCCGGTCCTGCTGGTCGGCGGCGGTGCCCAGTTCCAGCTTGATCCGGTCGACATCAATGATGCTGCGTTCGCGGGGCGTCAGGGCCTCAATCGCGGCATGGGCCTCCGGCGGATAACCCAGCGCATCAAGCGCCTCGACAAGACTGATGAACAGCGCCGTGAATTCCTCGATGCCGCCCCACAGAACGCTGAACAGCCGGGCACGGTCCTGAATGCCGAGTTCGCGGGCATGGGCAAAGGCGAAATCCCAGTAGCCGGAAGACTGCAGGAAGGTCAGGCGCTTGGAGAAATTCCGCGCCATATATTCCTTCAGGTCGAAGACCATCAGTTCGGCGAGATGCGGCAAGGCAGGGCTTTTCGGTGCCTTCCGCAGGTCGGTCAGCAGGGCATGGGTCTCGGTCTCGCCCGGCGGGTCGAAATCCAGATTGTTGGCGTCGAAATCCAGCAGGAAGCTGTTGGCAAAAATCCTTACCAGATCAGTCTCTGACAGCAGGCGGAGCGAGACGGGAAAGCCGTCCGGTGTTGCTTCCGGTACGGTGGTGAAACGGGTCACCAGTCCGGTCGATTCCTTGTCGCCCGGCGGGTTGATCTCGCGCAGGAAGTCCATCGCCCGGCCGCCGATATCGGCGACCAGCCGTTCATCCTCGCCACCGGCCTCAGCCGGTTTTTTGCAAAGCCGCGAGACCAGATAGGATTTCCCGGCCTGACTGGGGCCGAAAATACCGACACACATGCGCCGGGCAGCGGCGTTCTGCAGTTTCCGGGCGGCATTTTCCACCCGGCGGGAGAGATCGACCAGCGCCGGGGACTCAGAATTGATCCGGCTGGAGTCAGCGGCAACGTCGCGCACCCAGCCACGCGCATCACCGGCGGCAGAGGACAGATCCCCGGCAGCGGTGGTCAGCGCGGCGGAATCAGCTCCGCCGGAGGATGCCTGTGTCGAGCCAGTAACCATCACCATCACTCAGGGTTTGCAGTTTCAGGGTCAGCGCGGATTTGGCGCTGCGGCCATCAGAATCCCGCGCCTCGTCAATCATCATCGCTTCGGTCATCTGTTCGCCATTGCGCGAACGTCCCCGTTTCAGGGTCACCTGTATCGGGGTTTTCGGATGCAGGCGGCGACGATCTTCCTCACTCCGGTAATCGAGGGTATAGAGCCGTGTCGCCGGCCACCAGGCATTGGGGAACTGGCGGAAACCAAGAGCGGTCACGCCGCGGAATTCAAACCCGCCTTCCGGCATGTCCTGTTCCGCATCTTCCAGATCGATATTGGCGTAGTAGGTGTCTTCTTCGGGAATACGCCCGGCGCCATCCAGCTTGCCGATATAGCGGGCGGTTGATTTCGGGTTGCGGATCTTGTCGGAGCGGAAATTGAAATCCTGAATACCACCTTCGGCCAGCGCGCAGATCATCGCCCCGACCGCCGCCGTGGTTTTCGGATCGTCGATCCGGGCTTCATGATCGCGGAACGGATACCAGTGCCCGGCGCGGAACCGGTGCAGCGGGACAATTCGCCCGACCATCATCGGCAACGCCTCTTCCAGGCTGGCACGTACCATCGGCAGGCGCGACGGGCGGCCGGAGACCAGCATCAGATCACAGCGATAACGCCAGGCAATCTCTGCCATCACGTCGAGGATCGGCTGCAGGACGCTGCGGGCGGTCTGTTCCAGCGCATCAAGATCAACCGGGAAGGTGACCTGGCGCAGGTCGAAGCCGGTGCCGCCACGCTTCTCGACCTCGTTATTCAGATGGTTGACCACATCATCCGACGGGCCGCCATTGGTGAAGATGTCATCAAAACCCAGCGTGGTGGTGGCATCGCTGCCGGATTCGCGTTCTGCCTCGTAATGCGACAGCAGGCACAGTGCGGCGGGTGTCGCGACCTGCAGGGCGAATTGCTGCCGCCGAACCTGATCGGAGACATCCATGCCGCCCCAGTCGCCGCCGAACAGATCAACCGTCAGGGCCCGGCCATTGCTGACACCGGCGTCTTCGACGGCCTGTTCGATGCGGTCGAGCACATGGGTCTGCACGATGCGATAGACCAGATCGTCCCCGGCAACATTGAAGCCCTCGCGAAACAGCTGGTCCGGGAAGATGGTGACCGCATTGCCGGAGCCTTCATAGGTGAATTCGGTAATGACGAGGTCGGTGGTGCCGCCGCCAATATCCAGCGTGGCGATCCGCAGACCCTTCGCGTCGGCATTTTCCGCCCGGCGCATGGTCTCGAAGAAGGCGGGTGCGTGGCCGGAGAAGTTTTTGACGATCTGGGTGTAAAGATAGACCACCTGCGTGGCGCTGGCTTCATCCCAGACCAGCAGGATTTCCGGCTCCTCGACACCGTCGGCATCCCATTTCAGACCATCCGGTCCATCAGCCGTCGCCAGTTTCAGGGCAAGATAGACCAGATCACGGGCGGCCTTGGCACGGTCGGCCAGAATCCGGCGTTCAGCCAGCGGCAGGGCCGACGGCATGGTCATGATGATGCGCTTGATCCGGCGGGGATTGTCGCCGTTCGGCCGGCGCGAGCGGTGCGCCGGGGAATTGATCATGGTCAGCGCCTGCAGGAATATCTCGGTCAGCGCGAAGGTAAAGAGGTTACTGCGTGAATAGCGGGCTTCCATCGCGGGCAGAAAATCACCATCTTCGCCGACCAGATGCAGCGGCGTGCCGAGATCATTGACCAGCACGGCAAGCGGCCCCTGTGCCGCCAGCGGCTCGATATCGCCACGCAGGGTGCGGTGATTGAAGCGCCAGGGCTGGGCGGGAGATTCTTCGGACCACAGATAGCGCTTCGGGCTCGACATGCCGGTCGAGCCTTCATTGCCGACACGCTGCCCGGCCAGCCGGGATGCCTCGTCACCAACCCGGGTCAGTGTCGGCCATTCAAAGGCGTCGCTGCGCCCGGAACGATGCGACAGGTGATTACGGCCAAAGCTGGCGACGGCAAATTCAACCCGGCTTTCAAACGGATCGGAATAGACATATTGCGGATTGCCGAGATCGCGCAGTTCCAGCTTCACCGCCTGTGCGACATCGGCACCATGTTCCGGGTCACGTTCAACCAGCAGACCGCAGGTCCGGGAATTGCCGACATCCAGCACCAGATCACAATCGATGAAGGGCTGGCGGCGGCTGGTCAGGGTGTCGACCAGCTTGATGTTTTCCGGCAGCACCTCGGCCCGGTCGAGCATGTCGAGCAATGCGGCATAGCGCAGCAGCGGCTCGCCATAGCCGCTGGCCTCAAGTTCCTCGTCGATCTCTTCCTGGGTGATCGGGTCGGCGCGTCTGCGGCCCTGCCGTTTCTGGCGGCGGGCTTCCAGCATTTCGCGGTAGAGTTCGTTGATCCAGAGCGCGATCCATTCCTCCGCCAGAAACCAGCCGACGGAGGCCGCGTCATTGGCCAGCCCGAAGGGCAGACCGGCCTCGGCATCGCTGGCGGACGGGGCCAGATAGGGGCGGCCTTCCACATGCTCCATCAGGTCGGTGTCGAGAGCCAGGACAATATGGTAGTCGCAGCCGTCATCATCCGGCGCGGGCAGGGCAGAGATCTTGATCCGCGCCCAGTTCGACGGACCGCGATAGAAGCCCTCGCCAACCCGGCGCAGCAGCGGCAGCGGGGTCCAGCGGTCGGCGAACAGGTCAAAGATTTCCCGGCGGCCGACAGAATATTTCGCGGCCAGGCCCTTTGTGTCGCGCCCGATCGGCTCGTCATCGCGACTGACCAGCGCGAACTCGCCGGGTTGCGGCAACTCGCCCTTGCCGACGGAATCATGACAGCCCCAGTCGCGCGGCAGCTTGTCGCTGTCCGACTTCAGTCTGAAATCGAGAAACTGTATGCCACTCCGCGGAATGATCGATACGGTCTTTGAATGTCGCAGACGCTCTTTCAGCGCCATGGCTTTCCCCGGTTCCTGCTAATGTTGAATGGTGGCTGACAGCCTTCCCGTAACACGCCCATTAAAGAATGACCTTCGGGGGGCATGCAAGGTCTGCCGTCATGCAGACTGATGACAGTCACTTCGTAACCTCCACACTGTAGGTGGAGCCGTCCGGATTGACCCCGGTGCAGACGGTTTTGCCATTTGCCGAAGGTTTGCATTCGGTGACGGACGGGGCGTAGGAACTGCCGTCACCGCAGGCCAGCGGTCCGGTCTCGGTGATGCGCAGGCCGCCATCCGCAGAACGGCTGGCTTTCGCCCCGCCGCGACATTGCGTGCCGTCGCCCTGGCGGATGATGACCTCACCCTCGCCCTTGTCATCGAATTTGTAGCGCTGATCGAGCGGCTTGCCGCTTTTCTCGTCGACCAGACCACCATCGGATTTCCATTCACCCTGCATGAAGCCGACACCGCCGGTGCCGGACTCCGGTGACTGTGCCGGGGGGATTTCCAGCGGCTTTCCCTCCTCGGCTGAGGGCGCGTCAGCCGGCGGCGGGTCGGCCGGTTTGTCCTGCGGCTGGTCCTGCTGTTCCGGGGCTGGTGGCTCCTGTGGCTGATCTTCCGGCTTTGCCTGTTCCTCCGGCTTTGGCGGGTCATCAGGTGCCGTCTCCGGCTTCGGTGGATCCTCCGGCGTCGTCTCCGGCTCAGTGGGCGGGTCACGGGGCGCATCGGGATCGGTGGCGTCAGCTTCGGGTTTCGGCGGCTCGGTTGTTGCCGGGTCGACGGGCTGATCCTCCGGTTTTGCGGGGTCGATTGCTGCCGGATCAGTCGTTGCCGGGTCAACCGGCTGCTGGCCTTCGACAGGCGGCGTGCCATCCGTCGCCCCGTCACCCGGCGGCACGACGACAGCCTCACCGTTCGGGCCGGTCACCGTTCCGTCCGGATTGACCCGGACATCCGGTTGTTGCGGGTCGACCGGCTGTTCTTCAACCGGCCTGTTATCCTCAACAAACGGTATGTCTTCCGGTACGTAGCCGCAGCTGCGCAGCAGCCAGAACAGCAGCGCGAGGAGCAGCAGGAACAGCAGCCACCAGAGCAGCCAGCGCCACCAGGGACGCGAGACGGCGGCCGTTGCCGGTGGCAGAACGGTGACCCCGGCGGTTGCCGCGACCGGGGCCACGGCGGGCAGTGTTCCACCGACAGCGGCAAAGCTGAGCGTATCAAACGGGGTCCCGTCGCCTTCAAAACCCCAGAGGGTCAGCACCGGCTGATCGCCGACCAGGTAGAGGGTTTCCTGACCCGGTGATTTCAGCGACTGCCGCAACAGATGGGCAAAGCCCTGATCCGACCGGTTGCCGGAGTCGCGGTTTTCAAGGTCGTTCACGAAGGACAGAAAGCCGTCCCGTATGGCGGCGACACGCGGGGTCGCGGCCTCGCGCTCCGCCTCCGACAGATCGCTCCAGCGCCGGACCTCGCCGTCGACCGGGGCGTGCCAGTGAATTTTCCGGTTGCTGTCGTCGATTTCAGGCCGGGCCAGATAGCGGGTGAAGTCTTCCCCCAGCCGGGCGCGGATCGCAGCGACGATCTTGCCGTGATTCAGATGCACGGGCTGACCCATCACGCCGAGCGGACGGAACTCGTTGAAGGCTGAACTGAGCAGCAGGGGGCCAGCGACAGTCATGGGCATTTGCTCGCGTCCGGTTGTTCACTGGCCTGCTGGACCATGGTCTTCATCTGTGCCGCCGTGTTCGGCTGGAACACCTTGCCGCCGGTGGCCTGTGCGATGCATTGCGCCGACGGGTTGCTGGAGGATCCGCTGATATCGATCACGTTGATTTTCACATTCGGTTTCTTGGCGGCAAGTGAGCGGGCGGCGGCACAGGGGTCGCCCTGACAGGAATCAGCCCCGTCGGTGACCACCACAATCACCCCGTCGACCTGGCTGGATATTACCAGCCCGGCCCGGTCAATCGCCCGCGCCAGCGGCGTGCCCTTCTGTGGTGACAGGCCGTTGACCCGGCCCAGCAACGCCCCGCGTTCAGCCGGTGAATAAAACCGGTCCCGCTCGACACGGTTACAGTCGGTAAATTCAACCATGCCGATATCGACATCCCCGGGCATGGAATTGACCAGCCCCTCAATCGCCCGTTTCGAGGCATCCATGCGGGAGGCGGCACCGGGAATGCTGTCATCCATGCTGCCGGAGGCATCGACAACCAGCACGACCTCCGGTGCTTCATGCGGTTGCCGGTCCGGTGTGCAGGCATTCTGCGCGGTTTGCGGCTTTGCCGGCTTCGGCTGCACCTTCGGGGTTGCCGGGATATCGGGCAGCGCCGGCAGGTCCGGCAGCGGTTTGGGCTTTGCCGCGACCGGGGGCTTCGCCGTCACAGGGGGCGGTGCCGGTTCCGGCTTCGGTTCCTCAACCGGAATATTCGGCAGATCAGCCAGCTTCTCCGGTGGCGGGGCGATACAGGCCGCCAGTTGTTCCTCACGCTGCCTGCCCAGATCACCCAGCAGCAGGTCCAGTTCCTCACCGCGTTTTGTCAGATCATCCAGTGCGGTCGCCGCGTCACCATTCGGAACCTCCCGCTCGACGATCTGCGGCGGCAGCGGCTCGCAGGCTTTCAGGGTCAGGAAGGCCAGCAGGCCCAGCAGCAATAACAGCAGCAGCCATCGCCACCATCCCCCCGACCCGGTTGCGGGCACGGCAAGTGCGGCGGCGCTGGCGACCGGCGTTGCGGGCAGGGCCGCGACCGGGTTGAAGACCGCAGGCGCATGCGCCGGGTCTTCCGGCACAAACCCCCAGAAGGTCAGAACCGGCTTGCCGCCGACCAGATAGGCATCATCCGTGCGGGCCATCTGCGTTGCCCGGTCCAGCATCTCGGCCAGGGTTGCCCCGGCCCCGCCGCGACCGGCCTGGTCACGGGCGAAATTCCGGATCGCATCAAGCTTCTCCGCGATATCGGCTTCATGTGCGGCGCGAACCTCCGGGGCGGTTCCGCCGAGCGGCTCGACCTCGCCGGTCCAGGCGGCGTACCAGTCAAAGCCGCCGTCGGATTTGCGTTCGGGACGGGCAAACAGATTTGCATGACCGGCACCAAGGCGGGACCGCAACACGCTGTCGAGCTGGCGGTAGGCGTCGATGACCTGCTGACCCTGCACGCCGAGCGGTTTGCGCCCTTCCGGCGGGGCGGTTCTGATCAGGGTCGCTGTTGCCACTGTCGCTCGGTCACTGTTCACCAAATTCGATCTCGGAACAGACTAACCTATCCGGCTTGGCATCGCCAATCGCCATCTGGTCTGCATTGGTTGTACGGGTGGCCTGCTTCTGGTTATCATCCCAGCAGTTTCCGGTTTCAACCGAAGGTCCCGATGACCGCTGCAACCGCCACATCCGATCCGCGACCGCAACTGACCCCGCTCTGGGTTGGCGTCTATCTGCTGTTGCTGCTGGCGATTGCCGCGCTGGCGGTCTGGCTGTTTCTGCGCCAGCCGCCGGTGGAATATCGCGATATTCCCGCCGCCATGTCCGCAGAGGACCGGGCCCGGCTGGAGGCTGAACAGCAGAACCTGCAGGACAAGGAACAGCGGATTGCCCGGCTGAATGAGGAAATCGCCCGGGATATCTGCCCGCCGGGCACGGTGAAGGATGCCAGCGCCGCCCCGTCCGGCGGGCCGGGTGCCGTTCGCCAGCGTGGCAACGGTGCCGCGTCAGGCCCGGCCGTCACCCCGCCTGCCGGGGCAGCAGACGCGCCATCACAGACAACGCCAGAAACAACGCCACCGGCGGCGGCGCCATCGCAGAACGGCGAGGTGAAGCCGCTGACCACCGCCGGGCTGCGCGACAGCCTGCGGGTGGCAACCGCCTTCATCTTTACCGAAGTCGCGGGTGACAAGGATGCGCTGTCGACCGGCACCGGATTTTTCATCGCCCCGAACCTGCTGATGACCAACCGGCATGTGGTGGAAAAGGCGGTAAACAAGACCGTCTATGTGACCTCGAAATCCATGGGCGGCGCGGCACAGGGCGAAGTGCTGGCGATGTCCCGCAAGGACGACAAGGGGATCGCGGACTTCGCGCTGGTGCGGGTCGACGGGGTGAATATCACCGCCCCGCTCCGGCTGACCGCTTCCTATGATGCGCTGCAGCCGGTGGTTGCTGCCGGTTATCCGGGGTTCGTTACCCTGACCGATATTTCCATGCGGCAGATGTTCGAGAAGGGTGATTTCTCGGCGGCACCCTCGCTGGTAATGAACCAGGGCTCGATTCAGGCATTGCAGCCGATCAGCGCCAGTGACGAATGGATTGTCCATTCCACGGATATCTCGCAGGGCAACAGCGGCGGGCCGCTGGTGGACCGCTGTGGCCGGGTGATCGGCATCAACACCTTCATCCGGATCGATTCCGAGAATGCGGGGCGGGTCAGCTATGCCCTGTCCGCCAAGGGAATCGCCGGGTTCATTCAATCCTATGGCGTGACGCCGTCGCTCGACAGGGCTGTCTGCGCCGACTGACCGCGATCAGGGAGAGCCGTCATGGCAACCTATGTACTGGCGATTGATCAGGGCACTACCTCCAGCCGGGCGATCCTGTTCGATCAGGACTACCGCGCTGTTTCAACTGCGCAACAGGAATTTCCCCAGCATTTCCCGGAGTCCGGCTGGGTCGAGCATGATTGCGATGACATCTGGAGCTCTGTGCTGGCGACCTGCCGCGAGGTGATGAAGCAGGCGGGGGCCGGGGCTGGCGATATCGCCGCCATCGGCATCACCAACCAGCGCGAGACGACGGTGATCTGGGACCGGCGCACGGGCGAGCCGATCCACCGGGCGATTGTCTGGCAGGACCGGCGGACGGCGCCGGTCTGTGAGCGGCTGCGCAATGGCGGGCATGAGACGAATGTCGCCGCCCGCACCGGCCTGCTGCTCGATCCCTATTTCTCCGGCACCAAGATCGCCTGGATTCTGGACCATGCGGAGGGGGCACGCGACCTGGCCGAGGCCGGGCATCTGGCGTTCGGGACGATCGACTGTTTCCTGATCTGGAAACTGACCGGCGGGCGGGTTCATCGCACGGATGCGACCAACGCGTCGCGAACCCTGCTCTATAATATCCATGACAATGACTGGGATCCGGAACTGCTGTCCCTGCTCGATGTGCCACCGGGCATGTTGCCGGAGGTGATGGACTGCGCCGCAGACTTTGGCGAGACCGACCCGGACCTGCTGGGCGGGGCCATCCGGATTGCCGGTGTTGCCGGGGATCAGCAGGCGGCCACGGTCGGCCAGGCCTGTTTCAGCCCGGGCATGCTGAAATCGACCTACGGCACCGGCTGTTTCGCGCTGCTGAACACCGGGGAGGAAGCGGTCAGCTCGCATAACCGCCTGCTCACGACCATTGCCTATCGGCTGGACGGCAGGACGACCTACGCTCTCGAAGGGTCGATCTTTGTTGCCGGGGCAGCGGTGCAGTGGCTGCGGGACGGGCTCGGCATCATCGGACAGGCGGGGGACAGCGATGCACTGGCGATCGATGCCGACGACCATCAGCAGGTCTATCTGGTCCCGGCCTTCACCGGCCTTGGCGCGCCGCACTGGGATGCGGGGGCACGCGGCGCAATCTATGGCCTGACCCGCGGCACCGGGCCGAAGGAGCTGGCCCGCGCCGCGCTGGAGGCGGTCTGCTACCAGACCCGCGATCTGCTGGAAGCGATGTACCGCGACTGGAACCCGGACCGGAACAGCCGCACAGTGTTGCGGGTCGATGGCGGCATGTCCGCCAGCAACTGGACGATGCAGTTTCTGGCCGACATCCTGAACGCACCGGTTGACCGGCCTGTGGTTATGGAAACCACCGCCCTGGGTGCCGCCTGGCTGGCCGGTTCACATGTCGGGATCTATGGCGATGCAAAGTCGTTCGCGGAGAAATGGCAGCTCGACCGGCGGTTTGACCCGGCCATGGACGAAGCCGTCCGCTCAAAGAAATTTGCAGGCTGGCAGGATGCCCTGCGGCGAACACTGGCGCGCTAGGGATCCTTCGAGACGCGCTTTCAGCGCTCCTCAGGATGAGGCCATGGTAACGTGCAAAATCTCATCCTGAGGAGGCGCAACGCGCCGTCTCGAAGGATCGCAGCGAAGTTCAGACATCCAGGCTCAGCCAAGATCCCGGACAGTTCCGAACATGGACGCCCGGCGGGATTCGTTCTAGGTATCCGGACCGCTTGATGTTGAGGGAGACGCCGGATGGACCGGTTTACGGGAGGTTGCCTTTGTGGCGAGGTTCGGCTTGTAGCAACAGGGAAGCCCTGGCGGGTCGGTATCTGTCATTGCCTTGACTGCCGCAAGCATCACGGGGCGCTGTTCTACGCCGCTGCCGTGTTTCCACAGGATCAGGTCACGGTCACGGGGGAGACGCGTGATTATGCCGGTCGGAATTTCTGCCCGTGTTGCGGCTCGTCCGTGTTTGCGCGCAGTGGTGATGAAGTCGAGGTTCATCTCGGGGCGCTGGATGCGGCGGACCAGCTGGTGCCGACCTATGAAAGCTGGGTCATTCGCCGTGAATCCTCGCTGCCGCCCTTTCCGGGTACGAAGCGGTATGAGCGCGGCCGCGGGACTGCGGGCCGTTCCGAAGACTGAAGATTCCCCGCAAGCGATGACCCTAAATAGATTGTCAGGTCTGCGGGGATGGTTTCATAGTTGTCATCGCAATTATGAGGGCTTCCCATGCTCGGTTCCATTCCCGACTTTTCGATCTTTGTTGGCGCGGTTGTGGTGCTGGCCATCGTCATCATCATTCTGGGTGTCAAGACGGTCCCGCAGGGGTTCAATTATACGGTTGAACGGTTCGGCCGCTATTCCCGGACGCTGACCCCGGGCCTTGCCATCATCGTGCCGATGGTCGACCGCATCGGTCGCCAGATCAACATGATGGAACAGGTGCTGGATGTGCCGACACAGGAGGTCATCACCCGCGACAATGCTATGGTTGCGGTCGACGGGGTGGTGTTCTTTCAGGTGCTGGATGCGGCAAAGGCGGCCTATGAGGTCAGCGATCTGTACAACGCCTCGCTGAACCTCTCGATGACTAATATCCGGACCGTAATGGGGTCGATGGACCTCGACGAGATGCTGTCAAAACGCGACGAGATCAATGTGCGTTTGCTGCGTATCATCGACGAGGCGACGACGCCCTGGGGCGTGAAGGTCACCCGGGTGGAGATCAAGGATATCCGCCCGCCGATGGATCTGGTGGAATCGATGGCCCGGCAGATGAAGGCAGAACGCGACAAGCGGGCGCAGATTCTGGATGCCGAAGGTGACAAGCAGTCGGCCATCCTGCGGGCGGATGGTGAAAAACAGGGGGCCATTCTGCAGGCTGAAGGCCGTCGCGAAGCAGCCTTCCGGGATGCCGAGGCCCGGGAACGTGCGGCAGAAGCCGAAGCCAGGGCCACCACTTCCGTATCCGAGGCCATCGGGCGCGGTGATATGGGGGCGATCAACTATTTCATTGCGCTGAAATATGTCGAGGCGCTGAAGGAACTGGCGGGGGCAAAGAACCAGAAGGTGCTGATGCTGCCGCTGGATGCGACGGGGCTGATGGGGTCGCTGGCCGGTATTGCCGAGATCGCGAAAGACGCCTTCGGTGATGTGCAGACCCGGCCTGACGAGATCGGTCGCCGCCGCCGCAGTTCGGTGCCGGTCAGCCGTCCGGATGGCGACGAGGCTTGAGGGATGGGTGACCTGCTCAACGAGATCACCTTCTGGCACTGGCTGATTCTGGGCGTGGTGCTGGTCATCGGCGAGGCAGTGATCCCCGGTGCGGTGCTGCTGTGGATGGGGGTGGCCGCGCTGGTGACCGGGCTGGTGGAACTGGCGATCCCCAATCTGGGCTGGCAGATTCAGTGTCTGGTCTTTGCCGTACTGTCGATCATCAGCGTCTATTTCGGTCGTGGCTGGATGTTGCGCCGGGGCGGCGAGAGTGACCATCCGACACTCAACCGACGGGGGGCGGAATATATCGGCCGGACCTACAGGATCGATACGGCGATCGAAAATGGCGTCGGCCGGCTGCAGGTCGACGATACCTTCTGGAAAATTCTGGCGAAGGATGATCTGCCCGCCGGCAGCCGGGTTACCGTGACCGGAATGCAGGGCATGGCGCTGGAGGTTGAACCCGCAAGTGACTGATCTGCGTTTCCGGGTTCTCTTTACCGGGAAGCTGCGGCACGATGCCGGCAGATTCATCAGAGAGGGGTTTTCAGGTGTCGCGCGAACAGGCAATCAGTTCAGTCCAGAGCTATTTTGACGGCGGTGGCTACATCACCGATCTGACCCGCAGGGTCGCTTATAAAACCGAGAGCCAGAGCGGGGAGCGGGGTGCGGAACTGCTTGCCTATCTGGAGACAGAGATTGCGCCGCTGCTGGAAAGTCTCGGTTTCTCCTGGACGATTGAACAGAACCCGGTCGAAGGCTCCGGCCCGTTTCTGGTGGCCGAACGGATTGAGGATGCGGCTCTGCCGACTGTGTTGTCCTACGGCCATGGCGACGTTATTCGCGGGCTGGATGAACAATGGACGAAAGGCGACGGCCCCTGGAATCTGAAGGTCGAGGGTGACCGGATCTACGGTCGCGGCACGGCGGATAACAAAGGCCAGCACAGTGTCAATCTGGGTGCGCTGCAGGCGGTGCTGGAGACGCGGGGGTCGCTTGGCTTCAACATCAAGCTGCTGCTGGAAACCGGCGAGGAAACCGGATCGCCGGGCCTGAAACAGTTCTGTTCGGAAAACAGGGAACGGCTGGCGGCTGATGTGCTGATTGCCTCCGACGGTCCCCGGGTCAGCCCGGACCGCCCGACCCTGTTTCTCGGCTCTCGCGGCTCGATGAATTTCAGCCTGACCGTCAATCTGCGGGAGGGGGCACATCACTCCGGCAACTGGGGTGGGCTGCTGGCCAATCCCGGTGTGCTTCTGGCCCATGCGATTGCGACTATCGTCGATGAGCGGGGGCAGATTCAGGTGCCGGAATGGCGGCCGAATTCACTGACGAATTCTGTCCGGATGGCGTTGTCCGATATTCATGTCGGCGGCGGTGATGACGGGCCGGAGATTGATCAGGACTGGGGCGAACGCGGGCTGACACCATCGGAAAGGGTTTACGGCTGGAACAGTTTTGAGGTTCTGACCTTCAAGACCGGCAATCCGGAATTTCCGGTCAATGCGATCCCCGACAAGGCGGTGGCGGTCTGTCAGCTGCGGACAGTGGTCGGGACCGATGTTGATGACGTGCTGCCGGCACTCCGTCGTCATCTGGAGAAGGCCGGCTTCCCGCAGGTTGAGGTGGCAATGGCGCGGAAAAACTTCTTCCCGCCGACGCGCCTCGATCCGGATCATCCCTGGGTGACTTTTGCCTCCAGTTCGATCACGCAGACCACGGGCAAGAAAGCTGCCATCCTGCCGAACCTCGGCGGTTCGCTGCCGAATGACAGCTTTGCCGATGCGCTGGGTCTGCCGACGGTCTGGGTGCCGCATTCCTATGCCGCCTGTTCGCAGCATGCGCCGAATGAACATGCACTGAAATCGATCATGCGCGAAGGGCTGGAAATCATGACCGGCCTGTTCTGGGATATCGGCGCAGGCAACGGACCGCAGAAAGCAAAATGACCGGCGCACCTCCGTTTCCAAACCTGTTTGTAAAACCCGCCGTCCGGGGCCGGGGTGGGGCCGCTGTTGCCCAGCACCCGGATGCCGCCGCCGCCGGGGCAGAGGTGTTGTCCGAAGGTGGCAATGCCATCGATGCGGCGGTCACAATGGCGCTGTCGATGGCGGCGCTGGAGCCCTGGATGAGCGGGCTTGGCGGCGGCGGTTTTCTGCTGACGCGGATGGAGGGCGCGGTTCATCAGCTCGACTTCAACATGGTCTCGCCACGGGCTGCAACGCCGGACAAGTATCCGCTGGCAGGCGGCGTCTCGCCCGGCATGTTTGCCTGGCCGACGGTTGAGGGTGACCGGAATACCAAGGGGCCGATGTCGATCTGTACGCCCGGCGTTGTCGCCGGTGCGGCTGCGGCGCTGGAGCGGTTTGGCACGATTTCATGGCAACGGGCGATGCAGCCCGCGGTTGATCTGGCCGGGCGTGGCCTGGCGGTCGACTGGTTTACGACGCTCTGTATTGCAACGACAGCGGCTGAACTGGCCGAGCATCCGTCAACGGCGGCTGCCTTCCTGCCGGACGGGTTTCCGCTGGCCCAGCCCACGGGGCATCCGGCCCCGGTGCTGAAAATTCCGGGACTGGCCGACACGCTGGCCCATCTGGCAACGGCAGGCCGGGATGATTTTTACCGGGGTGACCTGGCGGCGAAACTCACCGCCGATTTCCGGGATGTCGGGGCCCTGCTTACCGCGCAGGATCTGGCCGGCTATCAGGCGGACTGGACAAAGTCCGCGACACAAACCATTGCCGGATGGGACTGCATCACGACATCCGGCCTCAGCGGCGGGGTGACGACAGCCGCCATTCTGGAGGCGCTGGGCACTATCGACCCCGCTGACGATGACGCCTTTGTTCAGGCCTTCATCACCTCCGCCGATCAGGCCTTCTCCCGCCGGCTTCAGACCATGGGGCATGCGGGGGACCTCGGGCGTGACGCCTGTACCACCCATCTGTCGGTGGTGGACCGGCACGGCAATCTGGTCTCGCTGACCCAGACTTTGCTGGGCCGCTTCGGCTCCCGCGTTGTGTTGCCACAAACCGGGGTGCTGATGAACAACGGCATGATGTGGTTTGACCCGACGCCGGGGCGTCCGAATTCGGTGGCACCGGGCAAATCACCGCTGGCCAATATGTCGCCGATGCTGGCGATGATGCGGGACGGCAGCTCCGGTTTCGCGCTGGGTGCCTCCGGTGGTCGCCACATCATAGGCTCTGTCGCGCAGGCCGCCCGCAGGCTGATGGCCGGCACGGGTGCGGCGGAGGCATTGTCGGCACCGCGTGCTGCCGTCGTCACGCCGGGTCGGGCGGCGCTGGATTGCCGTTTCCCGGATACGGTCAGTGCGGCGGCACGGCAGGTTATTCCGGTGGTCGAACAACTTGCCCCGATGGTCTATCCGACAAACTATGCCTGTGTCGGTGTCGCCGGCTTTGACGGGTCCGGCAGTTATGCCGCCGCCGAGCCGTCCCTGCCCTGGCCCACCGCGATGGCTGCAACGGAGTAAATCAATGCGGGATCTGAGAGTTACCGGCCTGCATCTGCGGCTGGTGCGTAACCGTATCGCCATGGTCCGGTCGCATGGTATCGGCAGTGTGCGTGAAACCATTCCCCGGGTGATCCTGCGGCTGGATACGGATGCGGGGATCAGCGGCTGGGGTGAAGGCACGCCCTGGGAGGCCTTCTCGGGAACGGCAGAGGCGGCGTTCGAGGCCATCAACGGATATTTCCGCAAGCATCTGATCGGGGCCGATGCGTTTCGGCTGCCGGATATCATGCAGGCCTGCGACCACGAAGTCTTCGGCGAGGAAGCGGCGAAAGCGGCTGTGGAAATGGCGCTGCTGGACCTTCAGGGCAAGGCACTGGACCTGCCGGTCCATCAGCTGCTTGGCGGCAGAATTCGTGACCGTATCCCGCTCAGTTTTTCAATTGCCGATCCGGATATCGAGGCCGATGTCGAGCGTGCCCGTGATCTGGTGAAGGGCGGCTGGGGTATCTTCAAGGTGAAGACCGGGTTCTCCAGCCATGCCAATGACCTGAAGCGACTTGAGATGCTGCGCGACGGGCTGGGCGATATTGATCTGCGGGTGGATTACAATCAGGGGCTGGAACCCTGGGACGCACTGCGGACGCTGCGTGATATCGAGACGTTCAAACCGACCTTCATCGAACAGCCCGTCGCCCGTCAGCATGTCGAGTGCATGGCGGACCTGACGGCGGCACTGGATACGCCGGTGATGGCCGACGAAAGCGTCTTCAATGCGGCGGATGCCCTGCGTCTGGTCAACCTGCGGGCAGCAGACCTGTTCAGTTGCAAGATCATGAAAAGCGGTGGTATCCGGGGTGTTCAGAAGGTCGTGGCGATTGCCGGGGCTGCCGGTATTCCCTGCTATGGCGGTACCTTGTGGGAAGGGCCGATTGCCCTGACCGCAGCCACGCATATGATTGCGGCGGAGCGGAACTTCCCGCTGGGATGCGAGTTCTATATGCCGTCGGTCGTCTATAGTGCCGATGAGATTGAATGTCCGTTCGAGATATCCGAAGGGCAGGTGGTTGTGCCTGACCGGCCGGGGCTCGGACTGGAGATTGATGAAGACCGGCTGGATCGCTGCACCGTTCGCAGCGCCTGACCCGCCCGACTTGTTCTGATACATGATGGAGACCACCATGCCCACAGCTGCCCAGATTATCGCCCGCCGCCTGTATGATCAGGGATGCCGCTATGCCTTTGGCATGCCGGGCGGTGAAGTGCTGACCATGCTTGATGCCCTGCGCGAAGTCGGGATCGAGTTCGTGCTGGTGAAGCACGAGAATGCCGGCGGCTATATGGCGGAGGGCATCTATCACATGACCGGCGCCCCGGCGATCCTGCTGGCGACGGTCGGTCCGGGTGTGGCCAATGCGGTGAATACTGTGGCCAATGCCGAACAGGACCGGGTGCCGCTGATCTTCCTGACGGGATGTGTCGATGCAGCGGAGGCGCTGACCTACAACCACCAGATTTTCGACCATGTCGCCCTGATGAAGCCGGTGACGAAAGGCAGCTTCACGGTCGCTGACGGCAATGTGGATGTGCTGGTCGACAAGGCGCTGGCGGTGGCCCTGGATGGTCAGCCCGGCCCGGTTCATATCGATCTGCCGATTGCCATCGCGAAAAAACAGTATGATGTGACGACCCCGGTTCGCAGGCCCTATCCCTCGCTGGCAGCCCCGGCGCCAAGCGGTGATATCGAGCAGGCGAAAGACTGGCTGCGGCAGGCGAAAAAACCGCTGATCATCGCCGGTCTTGATGTCCTGCATCAGCATGCGGAAGACGCAGTGACGGCTTTCGCCCGTGATTTCGGCATTCCGGTTATCACCACCTACAAGGCGAAGGGTGTGCTGGATGAGAATGACCCGCTGGCGATGGGGGGTGCCGGGCTGTCGCCGAATGCCGATGAACAGTTCATGAAGCTGGTGAAGAACAGCGATTTCATCCTGCTTGCCGGATATGACCCGATCGAAATGCGCTCCGGCTGGATTCAGCCCTGGTCGGCGGCGCAGCGGGTGGTCGATTTCAGCGCGGTGCCGAACCATCATTATGTACATACTGCGAGCATGAGCTTTGTCGGGGATATCAGTGCCGGTCTTGCCATGCTGCGTGACGGTGCCCGCCCGGCGGCCAGCTGGCCTTCTGGCGAGCCGGCAAAAGTCCGCAAGACATTGATCGACGGCTACCGGCTGGATGAAGCCTGGGGCCCGGCGGCGATTGTCGATGTGGTGCGCAGCGTCATGGAGCCGGATGGTGTGGCGACGGTCGACAGCGGTGCCCACCGCATTCTGCTGAGCCAGGCCTGGAAAGCACCCATGCCCCGCCGTCTGCTGCAATCGACCGGTCTCTGCACCATGGGTATTGCCCTGCCGCTGGCGATCGGGGCCAAGCTGGCCGCACCGTCACGTCAGGTCGTCTCGTTCAGCGGTGACGCAGGCATTGAAATGGTCCTGAACGAACTGGCGACGGCGCGGGACAGGAAGACGGCGATTGTTGCCGTGGTCTTCGTTGACGAAAGCCTGTCGCTGATCGAGCTGAAGCAGCGAAATACCCAGTTGCCGAATGTCGGTGTGGATTTCGGTGCCACCGATTTTCCGGCGGTTGCCAGAGCACTGGGCGGTGAGGGGATGTTCATCGAAGACCGGGAGACGCTGGAGCGGGAACTGAAGGCGGCATTTGCCCGTGACTGCTTCACCGTCCTGGCCTGCCGGATTGACCGTCGTGCCTATGACGGTCGCCTTTAGAAAATTACATCATCACGACGTCGCGTCGTTCGGTGCCGGAGAAGCTGGATGCTTTCCGGCGCCGGCGATCCGGTCCGAAGAAGTTTTGCGAACGGACGAACTGGCGGTGATTTTCGATTACGGCCTTGATTCGTGAAAACAGCGACCGGGCGGAAACCGGTTTTGCCAGAAACTCGGTGATGCCGGCATCACGGGCGGTGACAACCTGACCGAGCTCGGTAAAGGCGGTAACCATGATGATCGGGATATAGCGGTTCGGCGTATCCTTCGACAGCCGGATAGAGCGGACGAACTGGAGCCCGTTCATCGGCTTCATGTTCCAGTCCGTGATAATCATGTCGAACGACACTTCCTTGAGCAGCGCAAGCGCATCCGTTCCATCCTGCGCCTCGCGGATCGATTCAACCTGTAACTCTTTTAATATGTTACGAATAATCGCACGCATCGGCGCATTGTCGTCGATTATCAGAAACTGGAGCCGTCGGAGTGATATTGCGCTCAACGGATGCCGGATCCTTCCCAAATGCCCGATTGTTTAACCCGGACTGATGACAGGGAAATTAGGCACCGGTCATTGCACTGTCAACAAGATCGAAGATCAGTAAAATTTTATGTAAATTCTATAAATAATTATCAGTATATGATTATTTTGTCTGAATATTGAATAAAGTATAAAAAGTATGGTCCATCAAAAGTAATGTGATCATGCTTGATAAACTCACAAGTCTTGAGGCTGACCAGCGCGGGGCGACCGCGATGGAGTTTGCCCTGATGGTGCCCCTGTTCATGGCGCTGATAACCGGCATCATGGAACTGGCGATGATCTTGTTTGTGGCTGCCCTGATGGAGGGAGGGCTGCGCGATGCCTCGCGGTTCGGGATCACCGGTTTCGAGCCGACGGGTATCACCCGCGAACAGCGTATTCTGGAAATCGTCGGGCGGAACACAATCGGACTGGTCGACATGTCGACAGCCAGTGTGCAGGCGCTGATTTATCCGAGCTTTGGCGAAATTGGCGGGCCGGAACCGTTTGTCGACAGCGCCCCGGTGAACGGGGCTTATGATGCGGGGGAAACCTTTACCGATGTAAACGGCAACGGTGTCTGGGATCCGGATATGGGGGCTGCGGGGGCTGGCGGGCCGGGTGATGTTGTCGTCTACCGCCTCAGCTATGACTGGTCGCTGCTGACGCCTGTGCTGGCCGGCGTGATCGGCGATGCGGGAAGGGTACGCCTGGCGGCCAGCGTTGTGGTCCGCAATGAACCTTATGAGGCCGCCAGCGGCGGGGCGTTGCCATGATCGCCGGCTGGATCCGCCGTCTGGCAGATGACCGCCGGGGTGTTGCGCTGATCGAATTCGGGTTTGCGGTGCCCATTCTCATCATCATGACCTTCGGCACGGTGGAGCTGTCGCGCTATGTGCTGCTGCATCAGAAGCTCGACCGCATTGCCATGACCCTGGCCGATCTGATCGCGCAATCGGAGGAGCTGGCCGAGACCGATATCACCAATATCTTCGATGCGGTGTCACATATCGGTCAGCCCTTTGATGTGACGGGGCAGGGCCGGGTGGTGCTGACTTCGGTCTCGCGGTCAGGCTCGCAGGTGACGGTGGACTGGCAACGGGTCAACACCGGCGGGCTGGTGGCGGTCAGCCGGATCGGGCAGCCGGGTCTTGCCGCCACGCTGCCGGCGGCGCTGACGCTGACGGATGGCGGCAATGTCATTGTCTCGGAAGTCTATTTCGATTACCGGCCGATGCTGTCCGGATCGCTTCTCGGGCGGCAGGAACTCTATCACAGCGCGTTCTTCCGGCCCCGCTTCGGATCGCTCGACCAGATCAACTGACGAAACTCGAATTTCACAGAATGATACAAATTGGCTGTGGCTGCTTGCCGGGCTGAATTCCAGAGCCTACAAATAGGACAACTTAATTCTCTGGAGGAAACAGGATGAGCGACAGGCGTAAAACAGCCCTGATTACAGGTTCCGGCCGCAACATTGGCCGTGCGATGGCCCTTGATCTGGCGAAAGACGGGTTCAATGTCATCGTCAACGGGTCGAGCAACCGCGAGCCCTGCGACAAGGTAGCTGACGAAGTCCGTGCCCTCGGCGTCGATGCCGAGGTGATGATGTGCAATGTTGGCGACAAGGCCGAGCTTGACGCCATGGGTGTCGCGGCCCTGAAGCGTTTCGGCAGCGTCGATGTGATCGTCAATAATGTCGCTATCCGTCCGATTTCACCGTTTCTGGAAGTCGATGAAGATGAATGGAACCGGGTCTTTGATATCAACCTGAACGCGCCGGCCCGTCTGGCCCGTATGTTCCTGCCGGGCATGATTGATGCCGGCTGGGGCCGGATTGTGAATTTCACCGGCATGAATGCGATGCGCGGCCATGCCAATCGTCCGCATGTCTCGACCTCGAAGCATGCTGTGCTCGGCCTGACCCGCAGCCTTGCCGTGGAATTCGGAAAGTTCGGAATCACCATCAACGCCATTTCGCCGGGCCCGATCAAAAGCGAACGGGATGATCCGGAATTCGAGGCCTATATCGCCAAGACGATCAGCACCAACCCGACCCGCCGGCAGGGAACCGCCGCAGAAGTATCCGCTGCTGTGCGGATGCTGGTGTCGGATGGCGGTGCCTATATCAATGGCCAGATGATTCAGGTCAACGGCGGCGCCGCACTCTGATCAACTGATACTCGGGATCCCTGTCATTCCTGCTTCGGCGGGAGGGCAGGGACCCGGGCCGATATAGCCTCTTCACGGACGCCTCTCCCTGAATCCGTTACAGGGCCACGGTGTCTGTGGCTCTGCCTTCTTGTCATGGCTTGACCACCAGTCTGGCGCGGTTCCTGCGAACCTGCGAACAGGCTGTCACCCCCGGGCGGCATCCCCCCTGTCGTCCGGGGGGACAAGATTGCGTGATAACCGGCAAACACCCCGGATTCTTCTTGCTGACGGCAGGATTCCTGAAATTATCCGCCCGTCTTAACCGGTCGTAACAGACCATTTGCATGAAGGATTTAATGAGATGGGTATCCGGGTTCTTTGCCTGGCTGCTTTGATGTCTGTCACCGCATTCACTGCGGCCTTTGCTGCCAGCACGGAGGGGACAGTTGTTGCCTTTGACCGCAAGGCGAAGGTCATTGTGCTTGATGACAAGACTGTCTGGACAATCGTCGGGTCGGAAGATGCGGTCCCCGCAACCCTGAAAGCCGGCGACGTGATTGTGATTGATTACGTCAGTACGGGCGACGACGGAATCCAGAAAATCTCCACGATCACCATCAAGTAAGAACTTCAGGCCGCTGCTGCCTGACTGTGGCCCGGCCATCCTCTGATGGCCGGGCTTTTTCTTTGATCTCACCTGCCGGATCCTGAAAAACCCTTGCCCTTTCGAGCGGGAGAGGAATGATCGCGTTCGGATTTCAGCCGGGCACAACCGGCATCAAGGAGGAACAGCTATGACTGACCGTAAACTTCACCCCCGGACGCTGGCACTGCATGCCGGCCATCGCGCGGACCCGGCCACCGGGTCGGTCGCGGTACCCATCCACCAGACCACATCCTTTCAGTTTCGCGATGCCGAGCATGCGGAAAATCTGTTCGCCCTGAAGGAACTGGGCAACATCTATACCCGCATCATGAACCCGACCTGCGATGTGCTGGAACAGCGCATGACGGCGATGGAAGGTGGCGTGGCGGGGCTTGCGGTCGCATCCGGCCAGGCCGCGTCGAACTTCGCGATCCTCAACCTCTGCCGTGCCGGTGACAACTTCGTCTGCTCGACCAATATCTATGGCGGTACCTGGAACCTGTTCGCGAACACGCTGAAGGATCTGGGCATCGAATGCCGTTTCGTCGATCCCTCAGACCCGGAAAACTTCCGCAAGGCAACGGATGAGAAAACCCGCTGCTACTATGCGGAAACCCTGCCGAACCCGGAACTGGAAGTATTCCCGATCCGGGAAGTAGCCGATATCGGCCGGTCGCTCGGCGTACCCCTGATCATGGACAATACGGCGGCGCCGCTGCTCTGCCGTCCGTTCGATCATGGCGCGGCGGTCGTTGTCTATTCGACGACGAAGTATATCGGTGGTCACGGCACCTCGATCGGTGGCCTGATCATTGACGGCGGCAATTTTGACTGGGAAGCCGGTGGCGACCGTTTCCCGACCCTGAACCAGCCGGACCCGAGCTATCACGGTGCGGTCTGGACCGAGGCCGTGAAGCCGCTGGGCCCGATTGCCTATATCCTTCGCATCCGGGTGATCCTGCTGCGCGACATGGGCTCTGCCATGAGCCCGATGAACGCGTTCCAGTTCATCCAGGGGCTGGAAACCCTGGCGCTGCGCATGCCCGTCCATTGCGAGAACGCCGGCAAGGTGGCGGCCTTCCTGAAAGGCCATGCCAAGGTTTCGTCTGTCATTCACCCCGGCCTGCAGTCCGGCGAGGCGGCCCGCCGGGCCAAGGCCTATATGCAGGGCGGTCTTGGCGGACTGGTCGGTTTCGAGCTGAAGGGCGGCAAGGAGGCCGGACGGCGCTTCATTGACGGGCTGGAACTGCTCTATCACGTCGCAAATATCGGCGATGCCCGCAGCCTGGCCATTCACCCGGCCAGCACGACCCATTCGCAGCTCTCTGCCAAGGACCAGCTGGCATCCGGTGTCACCCCGGGCTATGTCCGCCTTTCAGTCGGCCTCGAACATATCGATGACATTCTGGCCGATCTCGGTCAGGCTCTCGACAAGGCGTAAAGCCGGTCTCTCTCCTCCCCCGGATTTTGCGGGGGAGGAGGCGCGGCTTTCGTCCTCACGGCCTGCCTTATCCGATGTCAGGACGTGACAGAATTACCAAAAGCGCCTATATGGCCGCCATGAACACCGTATCTTCGATCGAAAAGACCGCCCTGAAGCCGGATGACCTGCGGGCCTGGGCGCAGCTTGATGCCGACGGGCGCAAGACACTGGTCGGCCTGAGCCGTGAAGAGCTTGATGCCGAGCTGACGGCCTTTGGCCTGCCGAAATTTCGCGCCAAGCAGCTCTGGCACTGGATGTACCATCAGGGCGAGACCGATTTCGCGAAGATGACCACGCTGGGCAAGGAGCTTCGCGAACGTCTGGCCGAACATTATGTCGTTGGCCGTCCGGAAACGGTGACCGAGCAGCTGTCGGAAGACAACACCCGCAAATGGCTGCTGCGCTTTGTCGACGGCAACGAGGCGGAATGCGTCTATATTCCGGAGGAAGACCGGGGCGCGCTCTGTATCTCCAGCCAGGTCGGCTGCACCCTGGCCTGCACCTTCTGCCATACCGGCACGCAACAGCTGGTCCGCAATCTCGGCGCGTCCGAGATTGTCGGCCAGTTCATGAAGGCCCGCGACACCTATGGCGAATGGCCGTCCCCGAAAGACGGTGTCAACCGGATGCTGTCGAACATTGTCATGATGGGCATGGGCGAGCCGCTTTATAACTACGACAATGTAGCGAAGGCGCTGCGCATCCTGATGGACAGCGAGGGCATCAGCCTGTCGCGCCGCCGCATCACGCTGTCGACCTCTGGCGTTGTGCCGATGATTGAAAAGGTCGGCCGGGAACTGGGTGTCGGCCTTGCCATCAGCCTGCATGCGGTCCGCGATGATCTGCGGGATGTGCTGGTGCCGATCAACCGGAAATGGCCGATTGCCGAACTGCTGGAAGCCTGCCGGAATTATCCTGCCGCGTCCAATTCGCGCCGGATTACCTTCGAATATGTCATGCTGAAAGGCGTCAATGACTCCGATGCCGATGCGCATGAGCTGGTGCGGCTGCTGAAAGATGTCCCGGCGAAGGTCAATCTGATCCCGTTTAATGCCTGGCCGGGGGCGGAATATGAATGTTCATCGAACAACCGGATGCACCGCTTTGCGGATATTGTGAATGCCGGTGGCTACTCTGCGCCGATCCGGGTGCCCCGCGGGCGTGACATCCTCGCCGCCTGTGGCCAGCTGAAAAGTGCCAGCGAACGTCAGCGTGGGCAGAAGGTCGCCCTGTAAGTCACCGCCCCGGCGCACTATGTTATTGTGACAGAACAGCAACAATAACGGACATCAGATGAAACCCGCCCTCCTGCTCGCCTTTCTCGGAACGCTTCTGGCGTCAGCCGCCTTCGCTGACCGTCTGGCAACCACTGAGGATGGCCGCAAGGTTGTGCTCCGCGACGACGGCACCTGGGTCTTTGCCGAACCCGCGACCGGCAGCGCCCTGCCGCCGATTGTGCTGTTGCAGGTCACCGAGGTCGAGGATGGCCGCCGCGGCTGCTGGATCGAGATGGAGGCGACCAACGTGACGGAGGAACGCCTGCGCGGGTTCGAACCCGCGGTTCTGTTCTCCGGCACCGCCCCGGCCTGGAAACGCGACGTCAATTTCCGCTTCCCCGCCATGGTCCCGCAAAGCAGCATCCGCATCAACCGCACCATCCGCGACGAAAAATGCAGCGCCATCGGCGACGGGCGTATCGTCAGGATGGCCGGCGAATGCCAGAACGGTCAGGAAGTGCTGGAAGCCGGCAACTGTCTGGCACGAACGGAAGTGAGACCGGGCAACCAGTTGATTGATGTGCGGAAGTAGGGGGGAAGGGTAAAGCTTTCTTCCAATGACAGGAAGGTATCTGATGAAGGGGAAGTTCGCATTTGATCTACTTGACCGTCATTCTAACTCATTAAGAAATGAAACACGGAAATCGTTCAGGAAGGAGATGCGAACGGTAAAAGAAGGTTTTCGTCTGATTGATAGTTTGTGGTGGGAGCTCGATAGGCTTCCCAAAAGTCACATCCGGAATGTGAAGCTGGCTCTGTTATGTCGTTTTACTAATCATTTGTTCTCTCAAACTGCCTTAGCTGAGCGAGGTTTAATCTTGGATGCTATTAATTGCGCTCGGAGTGCAACGGAAACGACCGCATTTTATTGGCTGGTTTGCATATCCCCTGAAAGTGCTTCGAAGTATGATTCTGAGAAAAGTCCAAGACCTGTCGAGATACGGAGAGAGCTAGAACGTCTTGGTGTGGATATTCTGGAGTTACGAGATCGTTATGATCAGGAAAGTACGGTCAGTCATGTAGGAAACAGAACTGACAATTGGCAAATTGATTGGAATACCAGTCCAGATGGGTTGTTAATGATAGGCGGAGGAAGTTCGCCTCAACTACAATCTATTATTTTAAGCCAAGTTTTTCATAGTGCATGGCGGTTTTTCTTGCATGACCCATTGTTCGAAATAGTCGAGAAAAACTAAGGATATTCAGATTACATCTGGATATCGGGAAATTTATTTTCAAAATATCATTTCAGGAATAGCCTAAAAGCTTTGGTGCCCAGGAGAAGACTCGAACTTCCACGACCTTGCGGCCACAGGCACCTGAAGCCTGCGCGTCTACCAATTCCGCCACCTGGGCAGGCAGCCAGTCCGTTGCATCGATTTCTCGGTGCGGGAGGCGAGTAGTTAAAGTCTGTCCCGGCTTCTGTCAACAGCGTTCAGACAGTTTCCGATCAGTTGACGCTTGGGTGGTCATCGGGTAAGCGACGGGCTAGATTAAGGGACAATATTCCAGCTCTTGGGGATGGCTATGAACGGGCGATTGGTAACGGTTTTCGGCGGGTCCGGGTTTATCGGGCGGCATATTGTCCAGAAGCTGGCATCGGAAGGATGCCGGGTTCGGGTGGCGGTGCGCGATGTGGAAGGGGCGAAATTCCTGCTGCCGCGCGGTGATGTCGGACAGATTTCCATCCTGCCGGCGGACCTGGCCAGTGAAGACAGTATTGCCCGCGCCTGTGCCGGGGCGGATGCCGTGGTCAATGCCGCCGGTGTCCAGTCGGAAAGCGGCACGGCCACCTATCAGGCGGTCAATGCGGAAGGTGCCGGCCATATCGCCCGGCATGCGCGCCAGAACGGTGTCGGTGCGGTGGTGCATATTTCCGGTCTCGGGGCTGATTCGTCTTCCTCCATCGGGCTGATCAAATGGAAGGGACGGGGCGAGGAGTATGTGCGCGACGGATATCCGCAGGCGACTATCCTGCGTCCCAGCGTCGTCTTCGGCCCGGAAGATCACTACTTCAACCGGCTGGCCGGGATGCTGCGTTTCTCTCCGGTGCTGCCGGTTATCGGTGGCGACCTGCCGCATATCAATTTCAACGAGTCGCGCTGCGGACTGGTCACAGCCAGTGGCGGCCCGGTGATGCAGCCGGTCTATGTCGGGGATGTGGTTGACGCGGTCCGGGTGGCGCTGAACGACAGCTCGAAAGCCGGCAAGACCTATGAGCTGGGCGGCCCGGACGTGGTCACCGGCACCGATTGTGCGAAGCTGATTCTGGAGGTGACGCGGCGGAACAACATGCTGCTGTCGCTGCCCTACTGGAAGGCGAAGCTGATGGCCTATGGCATGAAACTGCTGCCGAACCCGGCCTTCACGCCGGACCATATCGACATGATGCAGATTCCGAATGTGGTGCATGAAGGCGCGGCCGGGTTTGCGGAACTCGGGCTGCAGCCGAAATCACTGGCGGCGATCCTGCCGACCTATCTCGCCGCCTACCGCCCACCGTCGAAGCGTGGCCGTCAGGTCTGATAGGCCAGCGCCAGCAGGGCGGCCCCGAGCAACAGCCGGTAGATCACAAAAGGTGTGAATGACGCCCGGCGCAGCCAGGCCATCATCAGAGTTATGGAAATCAGCGCGGTGATGAAGGCGAGTCCCGCTGCAACAAAGGCATCGGTGGTCAGTTCCGGATGCGAGCCGTCGAGCAGAACCCGGCCTTTCAGCAGGCCCGCCCCCAGAATGGCCGGAATCGACAGCAGCATCGAGAAGCGGGCGGCCTCCGGGCGCTCGTAACCGCAGATCCGGGCCGCCGTCATGGTGACGCCGGAGCGCGACATGCCGGGCAGGATGGCAAAGATCTGCGTAATGCCGATCAGCAGTGACGCACCGATGGTCATATGTTCGATGCGCCGCACGGTCATGCCGATATGGTCGGCAAGATACAGCAGCACGCCGCCGGCCAGGGTGGTCCAGCCAATCAGTTCCAGCTTGCGGGGGGCATCAATGCCGTAATGTTCAAGGGCAATCCCGGCAGCGACCAGCGGCAGGGTGGCAATGATGACATGACCAACCAGCGCCGCCGACGGTGACCGGCGACCCCGCAGCAGACGGCCAAGTCCGGCCAGCATCGCCCAGATGTCGCGCCAGAAATAGATCATCACGGCACCGAGGCTGCCGACATGGACGGCAACATCGATCAGGATGCCCTGATCCTTCCAGCCGGTCAGCAGCGGCACCAGCACCAGATGGCCGGAGGAACTGACCGGAAGAAACTCGGTAATGCCCTGAATAACCGCCAGAACCGCGAGATGTAGTGAAATCACGTTGAGAGACCCCCCAGATATGCGGGGAAGATAACACCGGGACAGGTACTGATGCAGCAGTCTTTTTAGTACCGTAACGGACCTAAATTAGCTGCTGGAGAGAATGTAACGGATACGGCGGGGGTGTTTGGCGCGCTGGTTCTGAAAAATAGTCACAATTCCTGACCTATCTGTGGAAATATTCGTGCAATCGCGCACCAGAGATATTATAGGTCTGTTGTCGGAATGAAATCTTTGCGCCTGTTGCGCCAGACCGTCGCCCTCTGCGGGCGGCTTCTTTATCAGGAGAACGCCATGCCTCAACGAATGCTGAAATTCGTCAAGGTTGACCGTGAAACACCAGCGAAGCGCGAGGCCGGGGCCCGCCGCGAGGACTGGCACGAGATTTATGGCGAGTTCATCCGCGACAAGGCCGAGGAACAGGCAAGCCGCTGTTCGCAGTGCGGTGTGCCGTTCTGTCAGGTTCATTGTCCGCTGCACAACAATATTCCGGACTGGCTGATGCTGACGGCAAATGGCCGGCTGGAAGAAGCCTACGAGGTCGCCTCCGCGACCAACAACATGCCGGAAATCTGTGGCCGCATCTGCCCGCAGGACCGCCTTTGTGAAGGCAACTGTGTCATCGAGCAGTCCGGCCACGGCACCGTGACCATCGGTTCGGTTGAGAAATACATCACCGAGATGGCCTGGGAGAACGGCTGGGTGAAGCCGGTGAAACCGTCCACTGAACGGGCTGAATCGGTTGGCGTGATTGGCGGTGGTCCGGCCGGTATGGCGGCGGCGGAACAGCTTCGCAAGCGGGGCTATCAGGTGACCATCTATGACCGCTATGACCGGATGGGCGGGCTGCTGATCTATGGCATTCCTTCCTTCAAGCTGGAAAAGGATGTGGTGGAGCGCCGTACCCGCCTGCTGACCGACAGCGGCATCACACTGGTGTCGAATTTCGAGGTTGGCCGGGATGCAACGCTGGCCGAACTGCGGGAAAAGCATGATGCGGTCTTCATCGGCACCGGTGTCTACAAGGCCCGTGATATCTCGCTTCCCGGCTCCGGCCTGCAGAATGTGCTGCCCGCGCTCGACTATCTGACGGCGTCGAACCGCAAGGGCCTTGGCGATGATGTACCGGAATTTGACGACGGTACCCTGGATGCCAAAGGCAAGGACGTGGTGGTGATCGGCGGCGGCGATACCGCGATGGATTGCGTTCGCACGGCGGTCCGGCAGGGCGCGAAATCGGTCAAATGTCTCTACCGGCGCGACCGCGAGAACATGCCGGGTTCACAGCGCGAAGTCTCCAACGCGGAAGACGAGGGGGTGGAGTTCATCTGGCTTTCCGCCCCGGAAGCCTTCACCGGCGACAGGGCTGTCGATCATGTCCGGGCTGTCCGCATGCATCTCGGCATGCCCGATGCTTCCGGTCGCCGCAGTCCGGAGCCGATTGCCGATTCATCCTTCAGCATTCCCTGCGACATGGCGATCAAGGCGCTGGGCTTTGATCCCGAAGATCTGCCGGGGATGTTTGGCGAACCGGGGCTGGAGGTCAGCCGCTGGGGCACCATCAAGGTCGATTTCCGGACGCATATGACCATGCTGGACGGGGTGTTTGCCGGCGGCGATATCGTCCGCGGTGCGTCGCTGGTTGTCTGGGCGGTGCGCGATGGTCGCGACTGTGCCGATGCCATTCACAATCATATTCAGGCCAAGGCCAAAACGACGCTCAAGCAGGCGTCCTGAGGGAGAACGGAAGATGCCCAACGATCTGGAATTTATCCGCGACTGGCAGCGCAATGTCGATCACCTCACCGCCAACGGCCTGTACAGCGAGGCCGATGAACATGCCTCCTGCGGGGTGGGCGTGGTGGTCGCGCTCGATGGTCAGTCACGCCGCGATGTAGTGGTCGCCGGAATCAACGCCCTGAAGGCGGTCTGGCACCGCGGGGCGGTGGATGCGGATGGCAAGACCGGTGACGGCGCCGGCATTCATGTCGAAATACCCCAGGCGTTCTTCCGCAAGCATATCGAGCGGACCGGGCATTCGCCGGATACGGGCCGGCTGGCCGTCGGCATGGTTTTCCTGCCGAAGACCGACCTGAACGCACAGGAAGTCTGTCGCGGTATCGTGGAGACGGAAGTGCTGGATCGCGGCTACCGGATCTATGGCTGGCGTCAGGTGCCGGTCAATGTCGAGGTGATCGGCGAGAAGGCAAACGCCACCCGGCCCGAGATCGAACAGATCATGATCACAAACACCAAGGGCCTGAGCGACGAGGAGTTCGAGACCGAACTCTACATCATCCGGCGCCGGATCGAGAAGAAGGTTCAGCTGCAGAACATCAACGAGTTTTATATCTGTTCGCTGAGCTGCCGCTCGCTGATCTACAAGGGTATGTTCCTGGCCGAGCAGCTGTCGATTTTCTATCCGGATCTGCTCGACGAAAGCTTTACCTCGCGCTTTGCCATCTATCATCAGCGCTATTCGACGAACACCTTCCCGACCTGGAAGCTGGCGCAACCGTTCCGGATGCTGGCTCATAACGGCGAGATCAATACGGTCACCGGCAACATCAACTGGATGAAAAGCCACGAGACCCGTATGGCCAGTCCGATTTTCGGTGACTCGGTCGAGGATCTGAAGCCGGTCATTCAGCTCGGCAGCTCGGATTCCGCCGCGCTTGATGCGTCCTTTGAACTGCTGGTCCGTGGCGGTCGTGAAGCGCCGATGGTGAAGCTGATGCTGATCCCGGAAAGCCTCGGGCGTGATTCCACCATCCCCGACGAACATGCGGCGATGATCAACTATGCCAACTGCGTGATGGAACCCTGGGATGGCCCGGCGGCGATTGCCGCGACCGATGGCCGCTGGGTTGTCGCCGGCATGGACCGCAACGGCCTGCGCCCGATGCGCTTTACCCGCACCAGCAATGATCTGCTGATTGTCGGTTCCGAGACCGGAATGGTGACGGTTGATGAGACGATGGTGCTGGAGAAAGGCCGCCTCGGCCCGGGTGAAATGGTTGCTGTTGATCTGGCGGACGGTCATTTCTACCACGACCGCGATATCAAGGGGCATCTGGCAGACAAGACCGATTATTCCGACTGGATTCAGGAAATTACGGTCATTGATGACCTGATCAGCCCGGACCATGACGAAGCCGCGGAATATGCCGGTGACGAGCTGCGCCGCCGCCAGGTTGCCAGTGGTGTGACCCTGGAAGAGCTGGAGCTGATCCTGCATCCGATGGTCGAGGATGCGAAGGAAGCGGTCGGTTCGATGGGTGATGACACACCGCTGGCGGTGCTGTCGGACGGCTATCGCGGGCTGCATCATTTCTTCCGCCAGACCTTCTCGCAGGTCACCAATCCGCCCATCGATTCCCTGCGCGAACGTCAGGTCATGACGCTGCGGACCCGACTGGGGAACCTCGGTAATATTCTCGACGAGGACAAGAGCCAGTGCGACCTGCTGCAGCTCGAATCGCCGGTTCTGACCAATGCCGAATTCGATGCGATGGCCGCCTATATGGGAGAAACCGCCGCACAGATCGACTGCACGTTCGATACCTCCGGCAGTGACGGCGCGCTGCGCGATGCGCTGAACCGGATCCGGCGGGAAGCCGAGGATGCGGTGCGTGGTGGCTGTGTCCATGTCATTTTGTCGGATATGGCGGTCAGCAAGACCCGCACGGCGATTCCGATGATCCTCGCCACCGGTGCCGTGCATACGCATCTGCAGCGCCAGCAGCTTCGCACCTTCACATCGCTGAACGTGCGCTGCGGCGAATGCATGGATGTGCATTATTTCGCCGTACTGATCGGCGTCGGGGCAACCACCGTGAACGCCTATATGGCGCAGGAAAACATCGCCGACCGGCATCGCCGGGGGCTGTTCCCGGGCCTGACATTGCGCGACTGCATGGAGCGTTATACCGAGGCGGTTAATCAGGGGCTGCTGAAGGTGATGTCGAAGATGGGTATCTCCGTCATTTCCTCCTATCGCGGCGGATATTGCTTTGAGGCGGTGGGCCTGTCGCGTGCGCTGGTGGCAGAATATTTCCCCGGCATGCATTCCCGTATCTCCGGGATCGGTCTGTTCGGTATCCAGCGCAAGACGGTGGACCAGCATCGCCAGGCGTTTGACGAGGATGTGGTCGCCCTGCCGGTCGGCGGGTTCTATCGCTATCGCCGGGGCGGCGAGCGTCATGCTCATGACGGTCGTCTGATCCACATCCTGCAGCATGCGGTGACGACCGGTGCCTATTCCCTGTACAAGAAATTCTCTGACGGGCTGCGGCATCGTGATCCGATCCACCTGCGCGACCTGCTGGATTTCCGCCATAACCGCAAGCCGATCTCGATTGACGAGGTTGAGAGCATCACCGAAATCCGCAAGCGGTTCGTGACACCCGGCATGTCGCTGGGCGCGCTCAGCCCGGAAGCACATGAAACCCTGACCATCGCCATGAACCGGATCGGTGCGAAATCGAATTCCGGCGAAGGTGGCGAAGGCAAGGAACGCTATTCACCTTATGAGAACGGCGACAACGCGAACTCGCCGATCAAGCAGATTGCGTCCGGCCGGTTTGGTGTTACGGCGGAATACCTGAACAACTGCCGCGAGATCCAGATCAAGGTTGCCCAGGGTGCCAAGCCCGGTGAGGGCGGCCAGCTTCCGGGTTTCAAGGTGACGGTGGAGATTGCCCGCCTGCGCCATTCGACGCCGGGTGTGACCCTGATTTCACCGCCACCGCATCATGATATCTACTCGATCGAGGATCTGGCACAGCTGATCTATGACCTGAAACAGATCAACCCGGAAGCCCGGGTCTCGGTCAAGCTCGTCTCGCGCTCCGGTATCGGCACGATTGCCGCCGGGGTGGCCAAGGCGAAGGCCGATACCATCCTGATTTCCGGCCATGATGGCGGGACCGGCGCCAGTCCGCAGACCAGCCTGAAATTTGCCGGTATTCCCTGGGAAATGGGCCTGTCGGAAGTCAATCAGGTGCTGACCCTGAACCGGCTCCGCCATACGGTGACACTGCGTACCGATGGCGGCATCAAGTCGGGCCGTGACGTGGTCATTGCCGCGATGATGGGGGCCGAGGAATTCGGCGTCGGCACGACCTCGCTGGTGGCGATGGGCTGTATCATGGTGCGCCAGTGCCATTCCAATACCTGTCCGGTCGGTGTCTGCACCCAGGACCCGGCGCTGCGTGACCGCTTTGTCGGCACGCCGGAGAAGGTGGTGAACCTGTTCAGTTTCATTGCCGAGGAAGTGAAGGAAATTCTGGCTGAACTGGGCTTCCGGTCACTGAACGAAATCATCGGCCGGACCGACCTGCTGGCACAGGTCAGCCGGGGCCATTCCCATCTCGACGATCTGGACCTCAACCCGCTGCTGGCCCAGGCTGATGCGGGCGGGCTGCCGCGTTACAACAAGACCGGCAACCGGAATGAAGTGCCGGAGACGCTGGATGCGGAAGTCATCCGCGATGCCAAGCCGGCACTGGAACGCGGCGAAAAGATGCAGCTCACCTATGCGGTGCGCAATACGCACCGTGCGGTCGGGACCAAGTTCTCGTCGGCGCTGGTGCGGCGCTTTGGCATGACCGGCTTGCAGCCGGATCATATCACGCTGCGTCTGCGCGGATCTGCCGGCCAGTCGCTCGGTGCCTTTGCGGTTCAGGGCCTGAAGATCGAAGTCTTCGGTGACGCCAATGATTATGTCGGCAAGGGCCTGTCGGGAGGCACCATCGTGGTCCGCCCGATGATTTCGGCAACCCTGAAAAGCAACGAGAACACGATCATCGGTAATACGGTCCTGTATGGGGCAACCGCCGGCAAGCTGTTCGCCGCCGGTCAGGCCGGTGAGCGGTTCGCGGTTCGCAATTCAGGTGCGGAAGTGGTTGTCGAGGGCTGCGGCTCGAACGGGTGCGAATATATGACGGGTGGTGTTGCGGTCATTCTGGGTGATGTCGGAGCGAATTTCGGTGCCGGCATGACCGGTGGCATGTGCTTCGTCTATGACCAGTCCGGGCTGTTTGAAGAACGGGTCAACCGCGAGATGGTGCTGCCGATCCGCTTCCAGACTGAACACTGGGAAAATGTCTGCAAGGGACTCATTGCCGAACATGTCCGGGAAACCGGTTCCATGTTTGCCGAGAACCTGCTGAATGACTGGCACCGTGAACGGGACCGTTTCTGGCAGGTCATCCCGACGGAGATCATGCACAAGCTGGAACATCCGGCGCTGGCTGACACTTCCGACGAAAAAATCGCCTGACAACAGGCGGCGGATAGTATCGGGACCGCCTGTCATGCAGGTTCATCTCCGGATGACTTAACTGACGCGAAAGGACGCTCCGGTGGAACTGTATGATTTTCTGGATTCCGGTAACGGCTACAAGATCCGGCTGTTGCTGCATAAACTCGGCGTCGGTTATACCCGGACCGAGGTTAATATTCTGGCAGGGGAGACCCGGACACCGGAATTCCTCGCCTGGAATCCGGATGGCCGGGTGCCGTTGCTGAAACTCGATGATGGCCGTCTGCTGCCGGAATCAAATGCGATCCTGTATTATCTGGCGGATGGCAGCCGCTACTTTCCGGAAGACCGTTTTGCACGGGCCGAGATCATGCGCTGGATGTTCTGGGAACAGTATGTCCATGAACCGAATGTCTCGGTCGCCCGCTTCATCCGGCATTTTCTGCCCGCCGATCACCCCCGCAGAGGCGTGGAACTGGAACAGAAGATGGCCGGCGGCAAGCGGGCCCTGCAGATCATGGACCGGCATCTGGACGGGCGAAATTTCATGGTCGGCGACACCCTGACAATTGCCGATATCTGTCTGTACGGCTACAGCAACGTGGCGGAGGAGGGTGGCTTTCTGCTCTCTGACTACCCGAATCTGTTGGACTGGCTGAAGCGTGTTGCCGATGATGATCCGCATATTCCGA
Organism: Rhodospirillales bacterium; assembly: GCA_040219025.1. Classification (GTDB taxonomy): domain Bacteria; phylum Pseudomonadota; class Alphaproteobacteria; order Rhodospirillales; family HT1-32; genus HT1-32. The sequence goes on from JAVJTE010000020.1 coordinate 1,182,834, forward strand.
TTACCCGGGGGTAGCGATTTGGAAGATGCAGAAATTGACGTGCGTATCCGGCGCGTCGAGACAGAAGACGGCCCGCAGGTCCGGCAGGTCCTCACAGCGGCATTCGACGGCGAGGAAGAAGCCAATCTGGTTGCGGCGCTGACCGCCGAGAATGCCATCGAATTCGGGCTGGTCGCCGAAGCGGCAGGTCATCATATCGGCAATATCTTTTTCAGCCGGCTGACCATCACCGGCCCGGACGAGCCGGTCCGCGCGCTGGCGCTGGCACCGGTTGCCATTCACCCCGATCTGCAGCGTCTTGGCATCGGTTCCGCCCTGATCAATGGCGGCCTGGCACTGGCGGCCCAGAACAAGTGGGACATGGTTCTGGTACTGGGCGACCCGGACTTCTATCACCGGTTCGGATTCGAGGTCGAGGCGGCGAAAGCCGTCGACTGTCCCTACAGCGGCCCGGCGCTGGCCGCCTGGACCTATCCCGGTGTCATTCTGCCGGACAGGATGATCGCCCGATACCCGGACTCGTTCAAAAGCCTGAACTGACGGGTGGGGCAGATTGGGCCGCCTTCGGGACGCAGCTTTGCTGCTCCTCAGGATGCGGCTTCAGGTTCCTGACTCAAGCCTTGTCCTGAGGAGGGACGGAGTGCCGTCTCGAAGGAATGGCGCTCTGCCTCATCCCCGCTGGTTGAACCGCCGCCCGACCAGTGCGGCGGCGATGTTTACCTTCTGGATATCGATGGTTCCGCCGGCGATGCCCCAGCCCCAGCCGTCGCGGAATTTCTGCTCTATCGGATATTCCTTTGAATAGCCGTAGGCCCCCATCAGCTGCACCGCCTTGCCGGTGACGTCGCGGACAATCTCGTTGGCGAAACATTTGGCGATGGATGAGTCAGCGACCGACGGCAATCCGGCCTCGGCATTGGCAACCGCCCGGTAGAGTAGCAGACGGGCCGCATCCACCTTCATCGCCATCTCGGCGATATGCAGCTGAACGGCCTGGAAATCGATGATCGGTTTGCCGAACTGTTCACGCTCCTGAACATAGGCGAGGACGTAATCAAGGGCGGACTGGGCGATGGCCAGACTCATGGTTGTGTTGCCGCAACGCTCCAGATCGAAAGCTTCCATCAGCTTCGGGAAACCGCCGGCGGGGACGATGATGTTCCCGGCAGGGACGACCACGTTATCAAGATAGATATCGGCGCTGCAGATGCCCCGGAAGCCCATATGCTGTTCACGCTTGCCGAAGGACAGGCCCTCACAGCCATCCTCGACCAGCACAGCCCCGATACCCTTCGCACCGGGTGCATCGGACAGGCGGCAATAGACCACATAGGCATCGGCATGGCCGGCACCGGACGACCAGCGTTTCTGGCCCTTGAGGGTAACCTTGTCACCGCTCACGGTGGCGCGGGTTGTCAGGTCGGTCAGGGCGGTTCCGGCATTCGGCTCCGACATGGCGACGGAGATGATCATGTCGCCGGAGCAGACTTTCGGAATGACGCGTTCGCGCAGTTCCTGCGGGGCGAAATGCGCGATGGCCAGGGTCGGTCCGAAACAGGATTCAAAGATCGGAAAGGCGATGGCCGGCGAGATCTTTGCGACTTCTTCCATGACAATCACGGCATCCAGATGGGACAGGCCGACACCGCCGAGGGATTCGTCCAGATTGACCCCCAGCAGGCCCATTTCGGCATAGCGCTTGACCAGATCATGCGAGGGCGGCTCGTCATCGGCTTCGATCTTGCGGGCAATCTCCGGCAGTTCGGTGGTCGCGAAACGGCGCACGGTTTCCTGCAGCGCGCGCTGGTCTTCTGAAAGGCTGAAATCCATCTGGTCTGTCTCCGTTTATCGTTGCTACCAGAATGGCCCAGCCGGGTGGCAGGGTAAATGCCGGTTTGTCCGGGTGGCGGAAAACGGTGAAAGAAAAAGGGCCGGCGATTTCAGTCGCCGGCCCCGGTCTTCAGGAGTGCAGTTTCGTATCAGGTATCAAGGAAACTGCGCAGTTTTCGTGACCGTGACGGATGCTTCAGCTTGCGCAGCGCCTTGGCTTCGATCTGCCGGATACGTTCGCGGGTAACAGAGAACTGCTGACCGACTTCTTCAAGCGTATGGTCGGTGTTCATGCCAATGCCGAAACGCATCCGCAGCACACGTTCCTCACGCGGGGTCAGGCTGGCCAGCACCCGGGTTGTTGCCTCACGCAGGTTGCCCTGAATGGCGGCGTCGAGCGGCTGGACGGCGTTCTTGTCTTCGATGAAGTCGCCGAGATGGCTGTCTTCCTCGTCGCCGATCGGGGTCTCAAGGCTGATCGGCTCCTTGGCGATCTTGAGGACCTTGCGGACTTTCTCAAGCGGCATGGAGAGCTTCTCGGCGAGTTCTTCCGGTGTCGGTTCGCGACCGATCTCATGCAGCATCTGACGTGACGTGCGGACCAGCTTGTTGATGGTCTCTATCATATGCACCGGGATACGGATGGTGCGCGCCTGATCGGCAATCGACCGGGTGATCGCCTGCCTGATCCACCATGTGGCATAGGTGGAGAACTTGTAGCCGCGGCGATATTCAAACTTATCGACGGCCTTCATCAGGCCGATATTGCCTTCCTGAATCAGATCCAGGAACTGCAGGCCACGGTTGGTGTATTTCTTGGCAATGGAGATCACGAGGCGCAGGTTGGCCTCGATCATTTCCTTCTTCGCCTTGCCGGCTTCGCGTTCACCGCGCTGGACCGTATGGACGATCCGGCGGAATTCGCTGATCGGCAGGGCAGCCGCTTCGGCAACTTCGGAAATCAGGCTGCGGGTTTCCTCGATCTCGTCCGCATGCTTCTCGACATATTTCTTCCAGCCTTTACCCGGCAGCTTGCCGACCCGTTCAATCCAGTTCGGGTCCAGCTCGTTGCCCTGATATTCGCGGATGAAATCTTCGCGCTTCACCTTGGCCTTGTCGGCCAGACGCCACAACTTGCCTTCGAGGTTCAGCAGGCGGCGGTTGAGGCCCTGCAGATGATCGACCAGCTGTTCGATACGCGCATTGTTCAGATGCACGCCTTCCATCAGCTCGACCAGTTCCTGCTTCAGCTTGTTATATCGCTTCTCCGTCGCCGGCGGCACTTCCTCACCGGCGGAGAGAGCGGTAATCCGCTTTTCCTGGACCTTCTGCATCTTTGCATGGGTCTTGGCGATATTCTCGAAGGTCTCCAGCACGATCGGCCGCAGGGCCATTTCCATGGCGGCAAGCGAGACCGAAACCTCGTCACCATCATCATCGTCGTCGCTGTCGCCCTCGCCTTCGCCTTCGGTCTTTTCACCGTCGGCCGTCTCGTCGTCGCCGGTTTCGCCGTCCGCCTTCTTGACGGTCTCGCCTTCTGCGGGTTTCGGAATGACCGGCTTCGGCGGCGTCAGTTTGACGACATTGTCTGCCTTCGGGGCACCATCGTCCTCTGCGCTGTCGTCGCCGTCTTCTTCTTCGGCTTCCTCGCCATCTTCGTCGACAGCCACCGGGCCGGAGCCATAGGTCGCGTCAAGATCAATCACATCACGCAACAGGATCAGCTCGTCCTGCAGGTCATCATGCCAGTTGACGATGGCCTGAATGGTCAGCGGGCTTTCGCAGATGCCGCCGATCATCATCTCGCGACCGGCCTCGATCCGCTTGGCGATGGCGATTTCACCCTCGCGCGACAGCAACTCGACGGAACCCATTTCACGCAGATACATGCGCACGGGGTCGTCGGTGCGACCGACATCATCATCGCTGAGGTTGCCGCTTTCCTTTTCCTCGGTCTCATCCGACGACTTCGTATTGTCCTCGGCATCTTCCTCGTTCTCGACCACGGTAATGCCCATTTCGGACAGCTGGGCGAGAAAATCCTCGATCTGTTCGGAGGAGAAGTCGTCCTGCGGCAAGGCGTCGTTGAGCTCATCCATCGTGATGAACCCGCGTTCCTTGGCGCGGACAAGAAGCTTTTTCACGTTTTGTCCAAGCGTATCAAGCAGTGGGCCGGCTTCGGCCTCGTCGCCTGAGTCTGTATTTTCGGCAGCTTCGGTTGCTTTTGCCATATTATCCAATATTCCCCTGGTCCGACGCGCCGTGGTTACGACGCGATTAGCCATGACACAAATTCAGGCCTGTCGCTGTACCGTTTCCGGTTCCGTATCGTCCAGCAACGCCAATTCCTGCGCTCTCAAGTCGAGCAGATAGCGAAAATTTTCCGGGGTGTTGTCCGTCGCGAGACGCTGTTCCGCATATTTAATCTCATCTTTCAGAGCTTCCTGCTGGAAGATACGAAACGTGTGTTTCCACCCGGCGAAAGCTTCCGCCTTGTCCGCATCCGGTTTTGCAAAACCAACTGTACGAAGTTTCTGATCGCCGGTTATCGCGGCGATTACAGAGGCAAAACCTGCTTCGATTAACTGGTCTTTCAGCCGTTGCGGTTCAAGAGGGCTGCACTCGAAGGCGCGAATTAAGACTTGCTGTCGGAAATTGTCAAGATCAGGCGCGGAAAAGCTGACATTTCCCAGATCTTCAATGACCTCGGGCAGCAGGTCCGGATGATTCAGCAGGATAACCAGCATCAGACGTTCGCGTTCGCGGCGGCCCGGAGTCGCCAGCGGTGCCGCCGTACCCGCCCGAAATCCGGCTTTCGCATCACCGCCCCGTTTCTTGCTCATCCGTCGCCAGAAGCGCTGGAAGAAAGAATCATTGAAACTTTTCTGGACGGTCTTGTCCTCGATCAGCCTGACCTGGCTTTCCAGTGCCTGCCAGACCGCGGCCCGGCGCTCGGGGTTTTCCAGATCACGGCCAACCACCTCGATGTCCCACAGCTTGTCAGACAGGCTGCTGGCACCTTTCAGCAGACTGCGCATGGCCTCGGCACCTTCGCGCTGGATCAGGCTGTCCGGATCTTCACCGGAGGGCAGCAGGGCAAAACGCAGGGATTTTCCCGGCTTCAGCAACGGCAAGGCCCGCTCAAGGGCGCGTGCTGCCGCCCGCTGGCCGGCCTTGTCGCCATCAAAGCAAAGGACAGGTTCATCCGCCATCCGCCATAACAGGCCGAGCTGTTCTTCTGTCAGGGCCGTACCCAGCGGCGCGACGGCACCGGGAAAGCCCGCCGCATGCAGGGCGATGACATCCATGTAGCCTTCGGTCACGATCACCGTTGCCTTGTCATGGGCGGCCCGGCGGGCGAGGTCGCCGCCATAGAGGTTCCGTCCCTTGTGGAACAGGTCGGTCTCCGGCGAGTTCAGGTATTTCGGCTGGCCGTCACCCAGTGCCCGGCCACCGAAGGCAACGATGCGGCCACGCAGATCGCTGATCGGAAACATCACCCGGCCACGGAATCGGTCATAGGTCTGGCGCCCGCCTTCATCGGGATTGATCAGCAGTCCCGATGCGACGAGGGAACGCTCGGTCTGGCCCTGTTGCAGGAAGTGACTTTTCAGGGCGTCGCGGCTGTCCGGCGAGAAACCGATCTGGAAGCGGCGGATTGTTTCTTCCGACAGGCCGCGCTCCCGCAGATAGGTGAGGGCGGTCCGGCCTTCCGGGGCAAACAGCCGTTCCGCATACCAGTCAGCGGCCTGTTCGAGGATATCGCGCTGGTCGGCGGCCTGCCGTGACCGCTCGCGGCTTTCCGGTGACTGTTCCGGCATGCGCAACCCGGCCTCGCCCGCCAGCTTCTCGACAGCTTCCGGAAAGGTCAGCCCCTCGACCTTCATCAGGAAACTGATGACGTCGCCATGCTCGCCGGAGGAAAAGCAGTGATAGAAGCCCTTCGACGGGACGACGGTGAAGGAGGGACTTTTCTCCTTGTTGAACGGCGAGAGTCCGACAAACTCCCGGCCTTTCTTCTGTAGCCGCACATGCCGCCCGATCACGTCCTCCAGGGGGACGCGGTTTCTCAGTTCATCAAGAAACTCCGGCGGAAAACGCATTCACGGGTCCATACAGTTTGGTCGGTGGAACAGGGTCGCCGGTCTGCGGCCCCGCGCCATCCTTCGAGACGCGGCATTCGCCGCTCCTCAGGATGAGGCAATACAAACTCCCTCATCCTGAGGAGGCGCGTGAGCGCCGTCTCGAAGGATGGTGTGGAACCATAGCCGATCATCCCTCACCACCAGCCAGACATAGTACGTCCGCCGGAAGGGGGAATACAGCGTCCCGGTATGTGGAAAGCGGGGACTTAAATTACGGGATCAGGCGAGACGCTTTTTTACCAGCGCCCCGGCCTTCGCGAAATCCATCCGCACGGCATAACCTTCCCGCAGGCCGCCCATGACCTTGCCGATATCCTTGACCGATTCGGCACCGGTTTTGGCAACGAGATCATCGACAGCCTTTTCGATTTCGGCGTCGGACATCTGTTCCGGCAGGAAGCTCTTGATCACTTCGATCTCCTGGCTTTCCTGCTCGGCGAGTTCGAGACGTCCGCCCTTCTCATACATCGAAATCGATTCGTTCCGCTGCTTGACCATGGATTGCAGCAGCTTGAGGATCTCATCATCACTGATGCCGTCCATATTTCCGGACGAACGTTCGTTGATATCGCGGTCCTTGAGGGAAGCGAGAATCAGCCGGATCGTGGATACGGCACGTTCCTTCTTCGCTTTCATTGATGTTTTCAGTGCGGCGTTCAATTGCTCGCGCAGCATAACCAGACCCCATGAGAAAGTGGTGCTTGCTATCGTCCGATAGCCCAAGTCGCGGACATTAACCCAACCGGGCGTCGGTAGCAAAGTTTGAAATATATGTTAAGTCATTGATAAATCAGGATTTATAATTTTTAAGGGTGGTTGACGACGGCATGGAACTTGCTTATTTATCGCAAAATCCAGAAAGGACATCCCATGACCGTCATGCCTCTGCCGCCGAAACCGGCCGCATCCAAATCTGTTGCGACCGCTGCTCTGGTGCTCCGGGACGGATCGGTGTTCTGGGGGCGCGGTATCGGTGCAACCGGCACGGCGGTCGGCGAGGTCTGCTTCAACACCTCGCTCACCGGCTATCAGGAAATCCTGACAGACCCGTCCTATGCCGGGCAGATCATCACCTTTACCTTCCCGCATATCGGTAATGTCGGAACAAACGCTGATGATGTCGAGACAACGACATCGGCGGCGCGCGGTTGTGTCATCGCGGCGGATATTACGCAGCCGGCCAACTACCGGGCAACCCGGCATCTCGATGAATGGCTGAAGGCAAACAATCTCGTCGGCATCGCCGGGGTCGACACCCGCCGCCTGACCCGGCGTCTGCGGGATCTTGGTGCCGCCGACTGTGCGCTGCTGCATGACCCGAACGGCGAGATCGATATCGCCATGCTGCGCAAGCAGGCGCAGAATTTCCCCGGTCTGGAAGGGATGGATCTGGCGCGCGATGTCAGCTGCACCCAGACCTATGAATGGTCGGAGACACGCTGGGACCTGGCGAACGGCTTTGGCAAGCAGGAGGCGGCAGCACATCGTGTCGTCGCTGTCGATTTCGGCGCAAAGCGGAATATCCTGCGCTGTCTGGCGAGTGAGGGCTGTCACGTTACGGTGGTTCCCGCCAGTGCCAGCTTTGACGATATCATGCGGCATAATCCGGACGGTGTGTTCCTTGCCAACGGTCCGGGTGATCCGGCGGCGACCGGCGAATATGCCGTGCCGGTGATCAGGCAGATACTGGAAACCGGCAAGCCGGTCTTCGGTATTTGTCTCGGCCATCAGATGCTGGCGCTGGCGCTGGGCGCGTCGACCGGCAAGATGAAGACCGGCCATCGCGGGGCCAACCATCCGGTCAAGGATCTGGAAACCGGCAAGGTCGAAATCACCTCCCAGAATCATGGCTTCGAGGTGCTGGAAAGCTCCCTGCCGGCGGGTGTGGTGATGACCCACAAGTCGCTGTTCGACGGCTCGCTTGAAGGCATCAGGGTTGAGGGAAAACCGGTCTTCTCGGTCCAGTACCATCCGCAAGCCTCCCCCGGTCCGCAGGACAGCCATTATCTGTTCAAGCGTTTCGTGGCCAACATTGCTGCGTCCAAAGGCTAGCTTCTGATCTTCCGGCCTGCCACCGGACAGGAAATATTTTTCTCCGACCTGCTGATGCCTCTGGCGGAGCGATTTCGCTCACCTATATGGCGCTCCGGTTTCATCTGGAGCGTTCCTTGTCATGAGGCGGGAAGTAGTCTGTGCGGCGACGGCTGTTGCCTTTGCCGCACTGGTTGGCGGTGATCTGTTCAGTATGCTGACAGCGTTCGGTATGGCGCTGATCGGGAATTTCGCCCCGGAAACGGACGGGCTGGTTATCGCAATGTCGGTTGCGGCAATCCCCAGCCTGTTGCTCGCGGGATGGCTGGCCCGGAAAGCCTACAGGATGGAAATGCTGCTGGGGCTTTCTTCCGCCAAGCCCGCACCGTGACATCTGCCGGTGACTGACAGGCGTCAGAAGTAGCGCGCCAGACGCAGTTGCAGGTGGTGGTCACGCCGGGCACCGAATTGCGGGTCGCCGGCATCCGGGCGGTACAGGCGGATTTCGAGTTCAGCCGTCCAGTGATCTGTCAGGCGGGTGTCTGCCTCGATTGACAGCGACCCCTTGCCGGTTGTCGGGGCGATCAGCACGCCCCCCAGAAAGTCCGTATCATCAACATCGTTGAGGGTGATGCGGGCACCCAGGAACAGGTCGTGATCGTAGCCCGCAGCCGGGGAGGCACCGTTGCGACCGTCATAGTGAAATTCGGTCAGCAGACCGAGATCGCCGGCATCACTGATTGCGCCGAAGAAGGTGTATTCGACACCTGCCGACGCGGCGGCAAAGCGGTCTGCCTGACCCCAGCGATAGATACTTTCCAGCTTCCACAGCCAGGCATCAAAGGTTGCCTGCAGGTCGAGCCCGGCCTGATTGATGACATCATAGGAGGGGATGAAAGCGGCGTCGCCCTGGGCGTTGGTGCCGAGGGAGAAAGTCGGCTCCCGCGAGGTGCCGCGGAACCATGACAGGCCGAGGTCATATTCATCGACAGAGGTTGAATAACGAAGCGCCAGATCGGGATGCCAGCGCCCGGCACCGGAGGTATAGCTGGCGCGGTCTGCATCGACAGCAGGCTGCGACCGCAGCCGTCCTTCCGGCCCGGGAAAGCTCCGCTCGCGGAAATAGGGCATGAACAGAAAGTTGAGATTTCCCCAGTCCTGCTGCAGGCCGAGATTGATCATCGGCTGGCCGAGCTTGTCTTCACCATCCACATCCTCGACCGAATCGGTCTGGTTGATGATATCGACCAGATGGCGGCTTTCGGTGACACCCCAGAACACCTTGTCGATGCCGGCCCGCATGTCCCAGCCGTCACCGATATGCAGCCATTTCAGTTCGCGCAGGTCGCCATGGGTCCGTTCTGCATCATGGTAGTCATAGCGGAAGAACGGCTTGGCAACGAAGATGTCGTTGCCGGAGTCCAGTTCCATGACAACTTCCGGGGCAATCGCCAGCGACGGGTTGAGATGCTGGTTGTCCTGGCGCGGGTCTGCCGGAGTTACGGGGAAGACCCGGAAGTCCCCGGCGATATAGCCGGAGAAATCGAATGTCTGTCCGGTTGCCGCGAACGGGTAGAGCAGCAGGGCGGCGGCGATTGTCATGGCCGGGCGGAGAGGGCCTGCGCCATCCTTTGCGCCAGGCACGGGACTGTCCGACGGGTTGGGGAAACAGCCAGTGGCCTCGCCCTGAGGAGGCGCGACTGCGCCGCATCGAAGGAGGGACAGAAATCGCCGGTGCATGATCAGTAGGCCCGCTTCAGTGAATTGCTGTTGAAGTCGCTGTCGGTGAAACCCAGCCGGAAGGTGATCTCTTCGATGGTCAGGCGGGTTTTCTTGCCGGTCTGGTGGTTCTCCATGAACAGATCGTGCGCCCGCCAGTATTTATCGAGATATTTTTTGTAGTCGCTGTAGGTCAGGGTTTTCAGCAGTTCGTTCTTGCGGTCATAGAAGTCGATTTTCCGGAGTCGGTACTCCGCCTTGTCATACCAGGCGACCTGCTTCGTATAGCCGGAATCCTCATATTGCGGGATCTGCTCCAGCACGAAGCAGTCCAGATCACCGCAGGCCTCATCCCGCAGCCATGTGTAGGTATATTTCTTCAGTTCCAGCGCCGAGATATCCTCGTAGGCGAATTCACTGCCGACGAAGGGGCCGGATTTGTTCTTCGATGAAATCCGCTTTACCCGTTTCAGGGCGGGCAGATAGAGCCACTGGTCATCCGGCTCCAGAATGTTCGAGAAGCTGAGCAGTGCCGTGCCCTTCACATCACGCGGCTCCTCGAACACCACCAGCGTCTTGTCGCCCTTGTCCGGGTCCGGCACTTCCAGTGTGTCCAGCCGCATTTCACGGGTGCTGGTTTCGCCATGACGGTTTTCCAGCACCATTCGGGTGATCTGGCGGCTGTCGCCGAAACCATGGTCCCGGCGGTCCCATTCGGCGGCAATTTCAGCCCCTTTGGTGGCGGCGTCCTGACCGAAGGCCGCAGACGGCAGGGCGAGCAGCGTGGAGCCGGTGATGGTGATGGCGAGCAATTTATATAGGGCGGGCATGTGTGTTTCTCCGAAAGGTCGGGGTAAAGGAAGTCAGGCTGTTGCCGGTTTCGTTTCCGCCGCCTTGTCACCGGCATCGCGTTTGTCGAGCAACAGCAACAAGGGCGGCAGCAGCAGGAAGTCGATGATCAGGGCGATGCCGATGGCAATCGCGGTCAGAATTCCGAGTTCCGCATTCACCCGGAAGGACGAGAAGGCGAGGACGGCGAAGCCTGCAATAAGCACGGCGGTTGTCACCCAGAGCGCGGTGCCGACCGTGCGGAAGCTGTAGCGAACGGCATCTTCCGGGCTGAAACCCCGTTCCCGGCGGGCACGGACATATTTCGACAGGATATGTACCGTTGCATCGACGATCAGGCCCAGGCTGGTCGCGGCGATGACCGAGGCGGCCAGCCCCAGTTCACCGACGAACAGCCCCCAGATACCGAAGGCCATGGCGGCGGGGGCAAGATTGGGGATCAGGCTGATCAGGCCGATCCGCAGGCTGCGCAGTGCAAAAATCAGGGTGAGCGAGATCAGCACGAAGGCCAGCCCGGTGCCGATCAGCATCGACCTGATATTCCGGTCAGCGATATAGGCGAACATGATGGCAGAGGACGTACCCTCCGAATACATATGCGCCGGGGCATTTGTTTTCAGCCAGTTCTCCGCCCGTTCCGAGACCAGCCGCATTTCCTGACTGGTGACATTGTCGAGGGTGACGGTCAGGCGGCTGGCCGATTTATCCACATTGATCAGGCTGTTCAGGTCAAGGCCATAGGGCAGGGACATCTCGAACAGCAGCAGATACTGTGCCGCAAGGTCGCGTTCCGCCGGCAGCCGGTACCAGGCCTGATCGTCGCCATGCATCGACTTGCTCAGCCGCTTCATGGTGTCGGTCATGGTGTTGACGTGGGTGACTTCCGGCTGGCTGCGGAGCCATTCGCTGAATGCATCGACGGTGACCAGATAATCCGGGTTTGACACACCGCCGGAGTCACCCGACCCCAGCGAGAATTCAATCTGATAAATACCGCTCAGATTATCCCGGGCGAAATCGCTGTCGACCCGGAAGGGAATGGAATCGTCAAAATATTCGACAAACCGGTCATCAAGCTGGATCCGGCTGGTCATCGAGATCACGACGACGGAGAGAATGCCGATACCGACCAGCATCTTTGTGCGGTGGGTAATGATGAACTCACCCAGCCGTTCAATCACCGGTGTCCGGCCCGAGCGGTCGACCGCGACACGGCAGGGCAGGATGGCGACCAGTGCCGGCAGGAAGGTCATGGACAGCGCCCAGGCCACGACAACGCCGGCTGCTGACATGTTGCCGAGATCATGGAAGGGCGGGGCGTCAGAGAAGTTCAGCGACATGAAACCGATGACCGTGGTCAGACTGGTCAGGAAGACCGGCTGTGTATTGACCCGCAGGCTTTCGGTCAGGGCCTCGTGCCGTCCTGCGCCGCGCCGCATTTCACCGAACATGGTGACCAGGATATGCACGCAGTCGGCAATGGCGATGGTCAGCACAATGATCGGCGCCATGGCAGAGGGCGGGGTCAGGCGAATGCCCATCCAGCCTGCGAAACCCATGGCCCCCATGGCTGACAGCATGACCACAAGCAGGGTCGCAAATGTGCCGGTGAACGAGCGCAGGAACAGGAAGACAGCGCAGGCAATGATGCCGAACATCAGCGGGATCAGCAGCTGCATGTCGGCAATGCTGGCCCGCGGGAAGGCATTGCTGAGCGGGGCGACACCGGTGACGGCAACCCGCAGCTCCGGATGTCCGGCCATGATCTCCGCCGCCATGCCTTCTGCGTGCGTGACCGCAGCGTCCAGGGCAACAGGGTCGTCAACCGGCAGCTGCAAGGTGATCTGGATGCCGGTTGCCGTTCCATCGTCTGAAATCAGCCGGTTGGCGAGCGTCGGCTCTGCCTGCACCAGTCGTTCAACCCGGCTGATGTCGGCCGGGGTCAGGCTGAGGGCGTCCTCAACCAGATTTTCGACCACCAGATCGTCCTGTTGAGCTTCGGTATGCTGGAAATTGGTGATGGAATCGACGCGGATGGAATAGGGGATCTGCCAGGATTCCCCGGTCAGTCTTTCAACCACGTCCAGCCATTCCGGAGTCAGGATCTGCCCGGATGACGGTTTCAGGACAAACAGGATGTTGTCAGAGCGGGTATAGATCGCCTGCAGCGACTCGAATGACTTGAGCTGCGGATTGTCCGCACCGAAGAACGCCCGGTAATCACTGGTGAAACTCAGGAAACGGCCACCTGAAGCAATGGCCAGGATGACAACCAGCGGCAGGATCAGAAAAAACCAGCGCCAGCGAATGACAAGCTTTGCCCATGAAACGGCAGGTCCGGGTTTTGCAGCAGCCATATCGGTCTCCATTGCAGGGCGCGGCCAGAGTAATGTCTGGACATATTTTCAGGTAAACTGTACGGTGTCGTTTACCCTGTTTATTCATATAAGTAAACTGGACTGTGCAGTTTTTTTTGGAGATTTTTTTGAACAGTCATGACTCATCCTCGTGCCGGCATTGTCTGCAGTTGAGAAAATCATGGTGAAGCTGACCAGAAGTGAGCAGAAGCATCAGGATATTGTCGCTGCCGCACATGACATTTTTCTGAAAAAGGGATTCAGCGCCGCCGGAATGGACGAGATTGCCGAGGCTGCCGGGGTGTCGAAACGTACGGTCTACAGCCATTTCGGCTCCAAGGAGGACATGTTCGTTGCGCTGCTGGAACGCAAATGTGCAGCGACGCGGGAGAATTTTGTCAGCAGCGCCGACGAGACAGCCCCCGTTGACGAGACGCTGGAGGCATTCGGGCGGGATTTTCTGGCGATGATCTTTCAGGATGAATCCCTGAAGATGTTCCGCATTCTGGCCGCCGAGGCGGACAATTTCCCGGATATTGGCCGCCGGTTTTTCGAGAGCGGGCCGGAGCAGTCCACCGCCGCCGTCGCCCGCTATCTTGACGGGCAGAAGGCACTGGGCGTCATTAATGTCGGAAATGCGTTCGAGGCGGCCGGGACATTGATGTCGGCGATGATGAACAAGCGGCTGATCGCCTGTCTGCTGAAGGCAGCACCAATCCCGACGGCGGAAGAGCAGAACGAGATCGTCTGCCGGACGGTCGCGATGTTTCTTGATGGTGTACGCTGCTAGCAGGGCGGATGCTGTCCTGCCGGTGCGGCGATTTCGAATCAGTCAGGACCCTGTCAGCGTGCGGGCTCGTGACCGGGCCGGTGAGAGGCATAAACTGGTTCCGATTCGCCACCGGAAACCGTAAAATCGACGCGATAATCCGCCAATTTGGCATTAACCGCTTTCCCTTCCGAGCCTGAGGCAGTATCAACCCGCCGCCATGCCAAAACGTACCGATATCCAATCTATTCTCATCATTGGCGCCGGACCGATCATTATTGGTCAGGCGTGCGAGTTCGACTATTCCGGCGCGCAGGCCTGCAAAGCGCTTCGCGAGGAGGGCTACCGGGTTATCCTGGTGAACTCCAATCCGGCGACGATCATGACCGACCCGGGTCTTGCCGATCGCACCTATGTCGAGCCGATCACTCCCGAAATCCTGACCAAGATCATTGCGGCGGAACGCCCCGATGCCCTGCTGCCGACGATGGGCGGACAGACCGCGCTGAATGCGGCACTGGCGCTGGCTGATCTCGGTGTTCTGGAGAAATACAATGTCGAGCTGATCGGTGCCCGCCGGGAAGCCATCGAGATGGCGGAAGACCGCGAGAAGTTCCGTGAAGCGATGGAGCGGATCGGTCTGGAAAGCCCGCGCGGCCGGCTTTGCAAGTCGATGGCGGAGGCCATGGAAGCGCTTGATGATACCGGGCTTCCGGCCATCATCCGGCCGAGCTTCACACTTGGTGGCACGGGCGGCGGTATCGCCTATAACCGTGAAGAGTTCGAAAAAATCGTACGTGGCGGCCTTGATGCCTCACCAGTGACCGAAGTGCTGGTTGAAGAGAGCGTCATCGGCTGGAAAGAATTCGAGATGGAGGTCGTGCGCGATAGCGCCGACAACTGCATCATCGTCTGCTCGATTGAGAATGTTGATCCGATGGGCATCCATACCGGTGACTCGATTACGGTCGCACCGGCGCTGACCCTGACGGATAAAGAATACCAGATCATGCGCAATGCCTCGATTGCGGTGCTGCGCGAGATCGGTGTCGATACCGGCGGCTCGAACGTTCAGTTCGCGGTTGATCCGCGCACCGGGCGGCTGATCATCATTGAAATGAATCCGCGGGTTTCGCGCTCCAGTGCACTGGCCTCCAAGGCGACCGGTTTTCCGATTGCCAAGATCGCGGCCAAGCTGGCGGTTGGCTATACACTGGATGAACTCGACAACGATATCACGGGTGTGACCCCGGCCAGCTTCGAGCCGACGATTGATTATGTCGTAACCAAGATTCCGCGCTTCACCTTTGAAAAATTCCCCGGTGCCGAGGCGCTGCTCACCACATCGATGAAGTCGGTGGGCGAGGCGATGTCGATCGGGCGGACCTTTGCCGAAAGTCTGCAGAAGGGGCTGCGCTCGCTCGAAACCGATCTGACGGGCCTCGACGAGATTGTCATTCCGGATGCCGAAACCGATCCCAACGCGGTCCGTGCCGCCCTGTCGAAACCGAGCCCTGACCGGCTGCTGGTGATTGCCCAGGCTGTCCGGCACGGCATGACGGTTGATGAAATTGCCGCGGCCTGCCTGTTCGAGCCCTGGTTCATCCGCCAGATCGCTGATCTGGTCGCGGTCGAGGAAGACGTGCGGGCGAACGGCCTGCCATCCGACGCCCCGACGATGCTGTGGCTCAAAAGCCAGGGTTTCTCGGACGAACGGCTGGCAAAGCTGGCCGGCGTTTCGGTCAAGCAGGTGCGTAACCGTCGTCGGCTGCTGGATGTGCACCCGGTGTACAAGCGGATCGATACCTGTGCGGCGGAATTCGCGTCACAGACACCCTATATGTATTCGACCTATGCCGGTGACGGCTTCGACCCGGCGGAAGACGAATCAGAGCCGACAGATCGCGAGAAGATCATCATCCTCGGTGGCGGCCCGAACCGGATCGGTCAGGGGATCGAGTTCGATTACTGCTGTGTTCATGCGGTCTATGCGCTGCAGGAAGCGGGATACGAGACCATCATGGTCAACTGTAACCCGGAGACGGTTTCCACCGATTACGACACCGCTGACCGACTGTATTTCGAGCCGCTGACGGACGAGGATGTCATCGAGCTGGTCCGCAAGGAACAGTCCCGTGGCGTGGTCAAGGGGCTCATTGTCCAGTTTGGTGGCCAGACGCCGCTGAAGCTGGCCCGCGATCTGGAAAAAGCGGATATTCCTATTCTGGGCACCTCCCCCGATACCATTGACCTGGCGGAAGACCGCGAGCGCTTTCAGCAGCTGTTGCAGAAACTGCGCCTGCGCCAGCCGCATAACGGGCTTGCTGTCAGCATTGACGAGGCGGTTGCCGTGGCCGCTGACGTTGGCTATCCCGTGGTTATCCGGCCGTCCTATGTGCTGGGTGGGCGGGCAATGGAAATCGTCCATGACGAGACGGCCTTGCGCCGCTACATGAAATCGGCAGTCACCGTGTCGGGCAAGTCACCGATTCTGATCGACAGTTTCCTGCAGGATGCCATCGAGATCGATGTCGATGCGCTCTGTGATGGCGAGCAGGTTCATGTCGCCGGCATCATGCAGCATATCGAGGAAGCCGGTATTCATTCCGGCGACAGCGCCTGCTCCCTGCCGCCTTATTCGCTGGATGATGAGATCCTTGCGGAAATCCGCAAGCAGACGGAAGCGCTGGCGTTTGGTCTTGGCGTGGTCGGCCTGATGAATGTGCAGTTCGCGGTCAAGGGCCGGGATATTTACATTCTGGAAGTCAATCCGCGGGCCAGCCGCACGGTGCCCTTCGTTGCCAAGGCGACGGGCGTGCCGATCGCAAAGCTTGCCGCACGGGTGATGGCCGGTGAAAAGCTGGCGAGCTTTAATCTGCCAACCGAAGGCCCGGGCCATATGGCAGTGAAGGAAGCAGTCTTCCCGTTCAAGCGTTTCCCCGGCGTCGACATCATTCTTGGCCCGGAAATGAAATCCACCGGCGAAGTGATGGGCATTGACGAAGATTTCGGGCACGCCTTCCTGAAAAGCCAGATCGGCGCAGGCATGAGCCTGCCCGACAAGGGAACTGTCTTCGTTTCGGTCAAGGACCGCGACAAGGCGCCGATGGCAGAGCTGTGCAAACGGCTGATCGATATGGGCTTTGGCCTGATGGCGACCAGCGGCACGGCGACCTATCTGTCGGATCAGGGGCTGCCGGTGAAGAAGGTCAACAAGGTGCTGGAGGGTCGGCCGCACTGTGTCGACGAATTGCTGTCGGGCAAGATCCAGCTGGTTATCAACACGACCGAAGGTGCCCAGGCGATTGCCGATAGCCGCTCAATCCGCGAAACAGCGCTGATTCACAACGTTCCGCACTATACAACCGTGGCCGGTGCCCGCGCGGCGGTTGAGGCAATTACGGCTTTGCAGGGCGGTAACCTTGCAGTGAAACCCCTCCAGGACTATTTTACCGTCTCATTCTGATTGAGCTTCGTCCGAATAGCGGTTGAAAAATCGCGCCGGGCGTCGTTTCATTTTATGGTCACGAAAAACGGAAAGACGCGATGGATAAGTATCCAATGACCGCGGACGGGCTGAAACGCCTGGAAAATGAACTGCGGACTCTGAAAATGGAAGAACGCCCGGCGGTCATCCGGGCTATTGCAACGGCACGCGAACACGGTGATCTCTCCGAGAACGCCGAATATCATGCTGCGCGTGAACGGCAGAGCTTTATTGAAGGCCGTGTTGCGGAACTTGAATCGCTGATTTCCTATGCGGAGGTCATTGATCCGTCGAAGCTGTCCGGCGACACCGTCAAATTTGGCGCGACTGTCGAGCTGTATGACGAAGATGCTGATGAAGATGTCACCTATCAGATTGTCGGCAGCCACGAGGCGGATATTGCGGAAGGGCGTCTGTCCATCACGTCGCCGCTGGCCCGTGGCCTGATCGGCCGCGAAGTCGGCGACAGTGTCGAGGTCAGCGCACCGGGTGGCGCCAAGTCCTATGAGATCAGCAAGATCAGATACGTTTGATCTTGTTTCTGCCGGCGGGCCTGCCCGCCGGCAGTGATGACAGGGTAACGCCGAGGGAGGTCCATAGTGACCAGTACCAGAGATGACGACCCGGACATTCAATCGCCAGCCGAGGCGGCCCTTGAGGCGCTGACACCGGACCCGGAAACCGGTGTGCTGATGCCGCAGCCGCAACCGCATCGCCGGACACGTACGAAACCGGACGCCGATACCATTCGTCATGCATTCGAGTCGGGTGAATATCCCTATGCTGGCCGGATGGGCCGCAAGACCTATGAAAAGCAGAAGACCAGATTGCAGGTCGAGTTGCTGAAGGTTCAGCGCTGGGCGCAGGATACCTCGCAACGCATTGTCGTGCTGTTTGAAGGCCGTGATGCCGCGGGCAAGGGCGGTGCGATCAAGCGTTTCATGGAGCATATGAACCCCCGCTATGCCCGTGTCGTCGCCCTGACCAAGCCGTCAGAAGAAGAACGTACCCAGTGGTATTTCCAGCGTTATGTCCGGCATTTGCCGCATGCCGGTGAAATGGTGCTGTTTGACCGGTCCTGGTATAACCGGGCCGGGGTCGAGCGGGTGATGGGGTTCTGCTCGCCTTCGGAATATCTCGAATTCATGCGGCAATGCCCGCAGTTTGAACAGATGCTGGTGCGGTCCGGAATTATTCTCTTCAAGTTCTGGTTTTCGGTGACACAGGATGAGCAGCTCAAGCGGTTCAGGGCCCGTGAAACCGATCCGCTGAAAACCTGGAAGCTGTCACCCATCGATCTGGCGTCACTCGACAAATGGCAGGAATATACCGAGGCCAAGGAAGCCATGTTCTTCCATACGGATACCGCCGATGCGCCCTGGACCGTGGTCAAATCGGACGACAAGAAACGCGCCCGGCTGAACTGCATGCGCCATTTCCTGCATGAACTGCCCTATCACGGCAAGGACCCGTCGGTTCTCGGCAATGTTGACCCCCTGATTGTCGGCCCCAGCGCCCACGTTATCAGCGGCAATGGCGGTATCCCCGGTAACTAGCGTCTCCGCCCCGGATCCGGCGTCATCCGGACAACCCGGTGCTCGGGTCTACACGGGGCCATAACGTTTCCTTGATTTGCTGTCATCATGCACCCCACGTACATAAACAGGTGGAAAAAGCAGGAGCAGATTATGCTGATCAAAAAACGCAGAAGTTGGGAAATGCCGGAGAGCCAGGCGACGTCTGAAAGCCTGTTTCATGACCGCCGCCGACTGGTGAAAACCCTTGCGACCGGGCCGATACTGGCTTCCGGTGCTGCGGCCTTGCTGGCCGGCTGTGATTCGGGTGAGGCTGTTGCCACCGAAATCGAAGTTGACCCGACAGCAGACATGTACCCGGTACCGCGTAATCTGGCCTTCCGGCTGGATCGCGAGATCACCGACGAGAAGCTGGCCACCACCTACAATAATTTTTACGAATTCGGCACCTCGAAGAATATCTGGGTTCAGGCGCAGGCGCTGCCGCTGCGCCCGTGGGAAGTGACCATCGACGGTATGGTCGACAAGGAAATGACGCTGGGTTTTGATGATCTGATCAAGAAGATGCAGCTGGAAGAGCGGCTCTATCGCCATCGCTGTGTCGAGGCCTGGTCGATGGCGGTGCCCTGGTCAGGCTTCACCATGAAGCAGCTTGTTGCACTGGCCAGCCCGAAATCCGGTGCGAAATATGTCAAGATGACCACCTTCCAGGACCCCAAGGTAGCTCCCGGCCAGAACTATTTCTTCCAGCCCTGGCCCTATGTGGAAGGTCTGACCATTGAAGAGGCACAGAACGACCTGACCTTCATCGCAACCGGTCTCTATGGCAAGCCGATTCCGAAGCAGAACGGAGCACCGCTGCGGCTGGTCACCCCGTGGAAGTATGGTTTCAAGAGCGTGAAGTCGATTGTCCGCTTTACCTTTACGGATGTGCAGCCGGTCTCGTTCTGGGAGACATTGCAGGATAAGGAATACGGTTTCTACGCCAATGTGAATCCGGAGTTCAGCCATCCGCGCTGGAGCCAGGCAACTGAACAGGTGCTGGGCCAGGACGGCCGGGTGCCGACGAAACTGTATAACGGCTACACCGAGCAGGTTGCCCATATGTATCCGTCAACCGAGGACCGGAAGTACTTCTACTGATCTGAGAGGGCAGGCAATCAGTCAGAGACGCCGCTGTCGGCCCGCAGGCGGTCAATGGCGCGTCTTTCCTTTTTGGTCGGTCGCCCGGCCCCGGCATCACGCACCGGCACCAGCGGTATTTCCGGTGACCGGATCACGCGGAGTTCCGGCGGATCAAGATCGTGATACAACAGCTGTGCTTCCGGTGCCGGACCACGCCGCTCGCCAAGTTTCTCAACCCTGATGATACGGATATGGTTGCCGAGGGGGAAGGTCAGGACATGCCCCGGACGGATCATGAAATGGGCTTTCGAGACGGTCGCGCCATCAATTCGCAGGTGACCCGCCGAGACGAATTTTGCGGCCAGTGTGCGGCTCTTGAAAAAGCGGGCATGCCAGAGCCACTTGTCGATGCGCAGTGTTTCTTCCGTCCCGGTCATTTACCGACAACTCCCTGAAGAATGGCAAAGGGTGAGTATGAGGCAGCGGGTGATTTCGGCTCCCGTCCTGCAGGCCGTCGCCGCTTTGGCTTGCGTTGCTGGCCCAGCGCACGGGGCGTGGCCGTGAAGATGATACCATCCTCCGTCGTCTGAGAGCGAAAGCCGATGGATTTCAGGATGGAGGCGACGGCGTCGAGACTTCCGCCCGCCAGTGAGGCCATCTCGGCAGTGGCCGGGAACGGGCCTTTCCAGCTGAGTTTCCGGGCGATGGCGGCAATCCGTTCCAGCATGTCGACGCGCAGGGCAAAGCCGTGGGCTTCATGTCGTATGGTGGCGAAGCCGAGGGCGTACCAGTAGTCCCGGCGGCCAAGGTCGGACAGATCAAACGAAACCCGCCCTTCCGGGGGCAGCAAAGCCGGCCCTTCGTCGTGGAAACAGCGCCAGAGCGCGGCGCGGGCCGTAATTGCCGCGGGTTTCAGCAGGGCCGGCATATAAATGGTTTCCAGCCCGAACCGTACCCCGAGACGTGCCAGCCCCTTGCGGTCCGGTTCAGACAGGTCTTGCCGGAGATCACGGACAGACCGGGAGGGCAGCGTGCCAAGTGCCTCGCTGAGCTGGTAGGCGAGACCACGGGCCGTGCCTTTGAGATCAGGTTCGCGGAGTTTCAGCAGGGGGGCCAGATTCCGTGTCAGATATCCGCTCAGCCAGTCCCGGAGAGTCCGGGTCACCTGTTCCCGGTCGCCGGCTTCAAACAGGTCGCTGTCATAGACCATGACATCCGGGGTCAGCAGATCATTACCGCGCGTCAGCCGGCCAATGCTGTCATCACCCCACAGGATGGTACCGTCGTCGGACAGCGAGAAACGGTCACTGTCGGCCTGGCCGATGGCATTGATACGGCGGCGGATTTCAAGACGAAGCGCCCGTCGTGCGGCGTTTGCGACGGTTCGTTTGCCACCCAGTGTCTCGGCCTCGTCCGCCCGGAACCGGAAACCGTCGAGCTGGCCGATATGATGGCCTTCCACGGTGACCGCACCGTCGCGGGCTACTGCCGCCAGCAGCGGAATATTCTCGTCGTCATTCAGGCGCTTGACCAGATGGGCTGTCCGCTTGTCAACAAACCGCTGGGTCAGGCGGTCATGCAGGGCATCGGAAAGCTTGTCTTCCACCACACGCGACCGTTCACGCCAGACCTCCGCATCCTTCAGCCAGTCATTACGATAGGCGACATAGGTCCAGGTACGGATACCGGCAATCCGGCCCATCAGGGTCGAAATATCCCCGTCATCACGATCCAGCCGGTCGATCTGTGTCGCCATCCAGTCCTCGGGCACAGCCCGTTCGCCATCGGCCAGCCAGTGGAACATCCGGGCGAGCATCCGGCCATGGGCCTCACCCATGACTTTCCGGAAGTCAGGTATCTGGCAGACATCCCAGAGCAGCCGGACAATTTCCGGATCATTTGCTATCTGACGGATATCCGGATCGCGGGCGAGAATCTGCAGGGCGACCAGATCGTCACCGTCCGGTGACCGCTGCAGTTCGCGTCGCGGCGGAGGAGCGGTCAGGCTGGTGAGCAGGCCGTCAACATTGCGGAAATCGAGGTCGGTGTTTCGCCAGTAAATCCGGCGTTCCGGGTCGAATTCATGGCTTTCGATACGGTCGACCAGATCAGCGTCGATTGGCGGGCAGTCGCCGGTTACACCGAACGTGCCGTCATTCATGCTGCGTCCGGCCCGTCCGGCGATCTGTGCCAGTTCCGGTGCGGCAAGATAGCGACGGCGGCGACCATCAAACTTTGCCAGACTGGCAAAGGCAACATGGTCAATGGCCATGTTCAGACCCATGCCGATGGCGTCCGTGGCGACAAGATAGTCGACCTCGCCCGCCTGGAACATTGCGACCTGGGCATTGCGGGTGCGCGGGCTGAGTGCGCCCATGACAATCGCCGCACCACCCCGCTGGCGGCGGATCAGTTCGGCGATGGCATAGACATCGTCGATGGCAAAGGCCACGACCGCACAGCGGGGCGGAAGGCGGGAGATTTTCTTCGATCCGGCATAGCTCAGCGTCGACAGCCGGTTACGGGTCTCGAACACGGCGTCCGGTGCCAGTCGCCGGATCATCGGGCGCATTGTCTCGGCACCCAGGAACATGGTCTCCTGCCTGCCGCGGGCATGCATCAGCCGGTCCGTGAAGATATGCCCGCGCTCGCGGTCGGCACAAAGCTGGATCTCGTCAATGGCGAGGAAATCCAGCGGCAGGTCGACCGGCATGGCTTCGACCGTGCAGACATACCAGCGCGGCCGTTTCGGGATGATTTTCTCTTCGCCGGTGATCAGCGCAACCTGTCCGGGACCGCGAAGTTTGCAGATCCGGTCATAGTTCTCGCGGGCGAGCAGGCGAAGCGGGAAGCCGATGACTCCGGTCGCGTGTCCAAGCATCCGCTCTATGGCCAGATGTGTCTTGCCTGTGTTGGTCGGACCCAACACGGCGGTCACTACCGGGTTCTCACCGTTCATGTTCAAACCCTTGCCGGTTTCGGTTCGTCATTCAATAATTTCGTGGCAATCGATTGATATACAAGGGCTGAAGCGTTGCGAATTCCTGTTGCAGCATCCGCATTCTGGCCCGGCGCCTGATATCGAGTCGATGACGGGATGATACTTCTGAATTATGATATTGCGAGTCATTTGCATTTGCATTAATGATCTCCACCGAGTTCACAGATTACACCCCGGAGATTAAATATGAACGGATCAGGTCGCTTCTTCAGAAGCCTCACACTTGCTGCGGGAGCCATGCTGCTCTCGGTTGCCGCACAGGCTGCGGACGTCACCGATGTTGCCGGTCGCACGGTGACGGTCAACACCCCGGTGAAACGCATCATCCTTGGTGAGGGCCGCCAGATCTATGCCATTGCGCCGCTGGAGAGGGAAAACCCGTTCGGGCATGTGGTCGGCTGGAAAGACGACATGATTCTGTATGATCCGGATGCCTACCGGAAATATCTCGCAAAGTTCCCGGCCCTTGCCGATATGACGAATTTCGGCAGTCCCTATGCGGCTGATTTCAGTGTCGAGAAGGCGATTGCCGTCGATGCCGATCTGGTCATTCTGAATCTCGGCGAATACATGAAGGCGCAGGAGACCGGCATCATTGAAAAGCTGGAGAAGGCGGGTATCCCGGTGGTCTTCATCGATTTCCGCCAGCGCCCGACGCAGAACACCGTACCCAGCATTCAGCTTCTGGGGCGGCTGCTTGGCAGGGAACAGGAAGCGCAGGCCTTTAACGATTTCTATCTGAAACAGATGCGCCTCGTCTATACGCGGACCGTCGACAAGCCGGAAGACAAGAAGCCGCTGGTCTTTGTTGAGCGCGCGGCCGGCTACAATCCGAACAAATGCTGCAGCACATTCGGGTCCGCCAATCTTGGCCGTCTGGTTGAGGAAGCCGGGGGCAGGAACTGGGGGTCAACCATGTTCACCGGGTTCAGCGGCAACATCAATCCGGAGCAGCTGTTTGTAACGGACCCGGACATCATCATCGGCACTGGTGCAAACTGGTCAGAAGCGGTGCCTGACACGACGGCGGTTCTGCTGGGCTATGAAGCTGATATGGCGATGGCGCAGGAGCGGATGGCCGCGCTGGCGTCCCGTCCGGGCTGGGAAACCCTGAAAGCGGTGAAGACGAAGCAGTTCTATTCGATGTATCACCAGTTTTATAACAACCCCTATCATTTCGTTGCCGTACAGGCTTTCGCGAAATGGTTCTACCCGGAGGACTTCCGGGACATCGATCCGAACGCGACGATGACAGAACTGCATGACAGGTTCCTGCCGATCAGCAACGAAGGCCTGTTCTGGGCACAACTTCAGTAGACGGACCCCCGACCCGCCGGGAATCTTCCGGCGGGTCGACCTGTTTCAGGGACAGAACCATGACCGACTTCATTGAAACAACCGGCAGCGGTTATCGTCTGACCGTTCGCCGCCGAACCCTGATTCTGACTGGCGGCCTGCTTGCGCTGCTGGCCGCCTTGCTTGCCGATCTGTTTATCGGTCCGGGCAACTTCAGCCCGCTGACGGTCATCGGTACCTTATTTGATCCGGCGTCTCATGGCGTGCGGATGGAGGTTATTGTCTGGGATCTGCGCCTTCCTGTGGCACTGACGGCCCTGCTGGTCGGTGTGATGCTGGGGATCGCCGGTGCACAGATGCAGACCATCCTGGGCAACCCGCTGGCAGATCCCTTTACACTCGGCATCTCGTCAGCCGCCAGTTTCGGGGCGGCACTCGCCATCGTTCTGGGTATCGGTCTGATCCCGGTTGCCGGGCATCTGCTGGTGACGGCAAATGCCTTCCTGTTCGCCCTGCTCACCTCGGGGATGCTCTATTTCATCACCCGGGTGCGGGGAGTGAATGCAGAGACGATGATTCTGGTCGGCATTGCCCTGCTGTTCACCTTCAACTCGCTGCTGGCACTGCTTCAGTATGGCGCGTCCGAGACGCAGTTGCAGCAGGTTGTGTTCTGGATGATGGGCAGTCTGGGGCGCGCAAGCTGGCCGAAGATTTTTGGCGCAGTTGCCCTGCTGGCTGTGGTTCTGCCGCTGATGCTGCATCGCCGCTGGGCGCTGACGGCGCTGCGGCTTGGTGACGACAAGGCGGCCAGTCTCGGCGTCAATGTGGTGCGGCTTCGTATCGAAATGCTGGTCTGTATCTCGCTGCTGGCGGCGACCTCCGTCTCCTTCGTCGGTACGGTCGGCTTTGTCGGTCTGGTCGGCCCGCATATTGCCCGCATTCTGGTTGGTGAGGACCAGCGTTTCTTCCTGCCGTTATCCGGTCTTTGCGGCGGGTTGATCCTGTCGATTGCCTCAACCGTCTCGAAGGCCATCCAGCCCGGGGTGATCTATCCCATCGGAATCATCACGTCGCTGATCGGCATTCCCTTTTTCATCAGCCTGGTCATGAAATCCCGCAGGAGACTCTGGTAATGACGCTGAATATCAGTGAACTGAGTGCCGCTTACGGTACGCATCGCGTTCTTGATGATGTCACCATCAATCATCTGAAACCGGGTGAGGTGATTGCAATCATCGGCCCGAATGCTGCGGGCAAGTCGACCCTGTTCCGGACAATCGCCGGGCTGGTCAGGCCGCTGTCCGGGCAGATCTGCTTTGCCGGTCAGGATGTGGCCGACATGCCCCCGGCTGAACGCGCCGCGCATATCTTTTATATGCCGCAGGTCTTCGCGATGAATGCGGTCCTCAGCGTTTTCGAGGTGGTCTTGCTGGCCCTGAAGCAATCAGGCCGGGCAAAGGTCTCGTCTGATGATATCGGAACGGTGGAGCAGGCGCTGGACCGCCTCGGGATATCCCGTCTGGCGGACCGGATCGTCAGCGAACTGAGTGGCGGCCAGCAGCAACTTGTCTCCATTGCACAGGCGCTGGTGCGGGCCCCGTCGGTGATGTTGCTGGATGAGCCGACAAGTGCGCTGGACCTTCGGCATCAGATCGATGTGCTGCAACGGGTCGGTGCGGCAACCCGGGAGCGCGGATCGGTCAGTCTGGTGGCGCTGCATGACCTTAACCTGGCAGCCCGGTTTGCAGACCGGATTATCCTGATGGGGCAGGGTCGGGTGGTCAGTGACGGCAGTCCTGTCGATGTGCTGTCTTCCTCCCGGATTCAGGAAATCTACGGCGTCTCCGTCGAGACCGGATTCACCGCCTCCGGACAGCTCTATGTGGCACCGCTGGATACCATGCCGGCGGCAGTTGCGGCCGAGTAAGCGAAAAACCTGCGCCTTGCGCTCCCGCGTCATTGAATCCATATCTGGCCAGCCGTTTGGCACGACGACTAACAAGGAATGGAATTCATGGCCAAATCGAAGCTTAAATTCAAAGCCGAGACAGCGAAGCTGCTCGATATCGTTATCAACTCGCTTTACTCCGACAAGGATATCTTCCTGCGGGAACTGATCTCCAACGCCTCGGATGCCTGCGACAAATTGCGGTACGAAGCGCTGACCAATGAGGCGCTGCTCGAAGGTGACGGTGATCTGAAACTGCGGTTGTCCGTCGACAAGGAAGCGGGAACCATCACGCTGGCCGATAACGGTATCGGCATGAACCGGAGTGATCTGGTTGAGAACCTTGGCACCATTGCGAAATCCGGCACGGAAGTTTTCCGCAAGGCGATTGAAAGCGGCGAGGACAAGAGTGTCGCCCTGATCGGCCAGTTCGGTGTCGGCTTCTATTCCGCTTTCATGGTGGCCGATAAGGTCGAGGTGAAATCCCGGAAGGCCGGCGACAGTGAAGGCTGGATCTGGACATCGGAAGGTGCGGGCACCTTCACCGTCGACAGCGCACCGGATGCCACCCGCGGGGCGGAAATCACCCTGCATCTTCGCGACAGTGCGGAGGCTTATCTCGACCCGTTCAAGCTGCGCCAGATCGTGAAGACCTATTCAGATCACATCGCGCTGCCCATCGTGATGGCGGGTGAAGACGGTGAGGACGAGACCCTGAACACGGCCTCGGCGATCTGGACCCGGTCGCAGAGCGAGATTTCAGCCGATGATTACAGGGAATTCTACAACCATGTCGGCCGGACCATGGATGATCCGTGGCTCACGATGCACAACAAGGTTGAAGGTGTCATCGAATATACGAACCTGCTGTTCGTACCGACCGAAAAGCCGTTCGATCTGTTCGAGGCTGAACGCAAACAGCATCTGAAACTTTATGTCCGCCGCGTCTTCATCACCGATGACTGCCCGGAGCTGCTGCCTGCCTATATGCGTTTCGTGCGGGGCGTGGTTGATTCGCAGGACCTGCCGCTGAATGTCAGCCGCGAGACGCTGCAGGCCAATCCGGTGATCGCCAAGATCAAGTCCGGTCTGGTGAAGCGTATTCTGGGCGAGCTGAAAAAGAAGGCCGAGAAGGCCCCGGAAGAATATGCCAAATTCTGGGGTAATTTCGGCGCCCTGATGAAGGAAGGTCTCTACGAAGACTATACCAGCCGTGATGATCTGCTGGCGCTGGCCCGGTTCCGCACCACCGGCTCTGATGAGCTGGTTTCGCTGGCGGACTATGTTGGCCGCATGAAGGAAGGTCAGGACCAGATTTTCTACATCTCCGGTGATGACACGGACTCAATCCATCTCAGCCCGCAGCTTGAAGGCTTCAGGGCGAAAGGCGTTGAGGTGCTGTTGCTGACCGATCCGGTTGATGAATTCTGGATTCCCTCGGTCGGTGTCTATGAAGGCAAGGCCTTCACCTCCGTGACCCGTGGCGCCTCCGGCCTCGACAAGATCACCTCCGGCGACGGGGACAAGGCGGAAGACGACAAGGCCGATACGCCGGACACCGCAATGCTGATCGCCCGTTTCAAGGTCGCGCTTGGCGAGCAGGTGAAGGATATCCGTGCCTCGACGCGCCTGACCAACAGCGCCTGTTGCCTGGTCGCCGACGAAGGCGATGCGGATATGCACCTTGAACGGCTGCTCCGCCGACATAATCAGGTCGAGAAACAGTCGAGCCGGATCTTCGAGATCAATCCGAAACATCCGATGATCAGACGCCTCGGCGAGATCGTTGAAACCCGGCCCGACAATGTCGATGAAGCGGCCCGTCTGCTGCTCGATCAGGCCCGTATCGTTGAAGGCGAGACCGTCACCGATCCGGTGGCCTTTGCCAAGCGACTGACCGACATGATGACCCGCGGTCTGGCGGGATAGAGCCCGGAACTTTCCGATGTGGTTCGCAATCCTTCGAGACGGGCTTTCAGCCCTCCTCAGGATGAGGCCGTTTTAAAACCGCCCTTCATCCTGAGGAGCCTGCATCGCAGGCGTCTCAAGGATAGCCGTTAAACCCCGTCCAGCCTCCCCGCACAACTTGCATCCCCCGGCAGGCCCGCGCATTTTGCCGGGGCAGCAGCAGGAGCAGATCATGAAGGCGCAGCCAGCGGGATCGCATTATATTTCCGGTGAGTATGTCGATGATGCGGAGGGTGCGGTCATTGAAAGCCGGTATCCCGCGACGACAGAAATCATTGCCCGGCTGAGTGCAGCGACTGAAACGACCGTCAACAAGGCCGTGGATTCGGCTCGTGCCGGCCAGCAGGTCTGGGCGGCGATGAGCGGGGTGGAGCGTGGCCGGGTGTTGCGACGGGCGTCGGATCTGCTGCGCGCACGCAACCGTGAACTGTCCGAGCTGGAAACCCTGGATACCGGCAAGCCGTTGCAGGAGACGCTGGTTGCCGATGCGGCCTCCGGAGCGGACTGCCTCGAATACTTTGCCGGTATCGCAGGCGACATGACCGGCGAACATATCGATTTCGGCGGGCCCTTTGCCTATACCCGGCGGGAGCCGCTGGGTGTCTGTGCCGGTATCGGGGCCTGGAACTATCCGATCCAGATTGCCTGCTGGAAATCGGCTCCTGCGCTGGCCTGTGGCAATGCCATGATCTTCAAGCCTTCTGAACTGACACCGCTGTCGGCGCTGAAGCTGGCGGAGATCTATACCGAGGCCGGGTTGCCCGACGGCGTGTTCAATGTGGTTCAGGGCTATGGCGAAACCGGGGCGCTGCTGACCGCCCATCCGGATGTCGCAAAAATTTCGCTGACCGGCTCTGTCCCGACGGGGGCGCGGGTGATGGCCGGGGCGGCGGGCAGCCTGAAACAGGTGACGCTGGAACTTGGCGGCAAATCACCGCTGATCGTGTTTGACGATGCGGATATCGGGAACGCGGTTGGTGGGGCGATGCTCGGCAACTTCTATTCCAGCGGCCAGATCTGTTCCAACGGAACGCGGGTCTTTGTGCAGGAGAAATTGCTGGATGGCTTTCTGGACCACCTGAAGGAACGCACGGCGAAGCTGCGGCCGGGTGATCCGATGGATGAGGCAACACAGATTGGCCCGCTGGTCAGCGCCGCCCAGCGTGACCGGGTGCTGGGTTACCTGCGGGCCGGTGTCGATGACGGCGCGCGTCTGGTCTGTGGTGGTGATGCGGTGACTGTGCAGGGTATGGAGGCGGGCTGGTTCGTTGCCCCGACGATCTTTGCCGATGTCCGTGACGATATGCGGATTGCACGGGAAGAGATCTTCGGCCCGGTAATGTCCGTGCTGTCCTTCCGTGATGAGGATGAGGTTGTCGCCCGCGCCAATGCGACCCCGTTCGGGCTGGCGGCCGGTGTGTTTACCCGCGATCTGGCCCGTGCTCACCGCGTCGTCGCCCGTCTGCAGGCCGGAACCTGCTGGATCAATGCCTATAACCTGACCCCGGCGGGGATGCCGTTCGGCGGCATGAAGCAATCCGGCTTTGGCCGTGAAAACGCCCGGGCTGCGCTGGACAGCTACAGCCAGATCAAGTCGGTCTATGTTGAAACCGGTGACGTGGATGCCCCTTACTGACCGGGTTCAGGTGACCAGACAGATCACCCCCCGCCCTGGCCGTCTGATCCTGCCTGTGGCTTCAAGGCTGGCGGCTGCCCGGTAGACGGCTTCCGGTGTCGCCGCGATTTCGTCGGCAATATGTCCGAGCTTCATGCCCGGGGGCAGGGTACCGTCTTCCCCCGCCAGTTCCTGCAGCCGCTGATACAGCCGGTCTGTCAGTGGCACTATGCGCCGCAGTTCGAGAAGCCGCCGCGCATCCCGGACCGTCTCCGCCAGATGCCGGAACAGCAGAGCGGCAAGCGTGCCGTCGTTCTCCAGTGCCGCCATCAGCGGTCTGGTCCGGCAGCAGCGGACTACAGATGCCTCCCGGGCGACGGCATCGCAGTGATATGCAGCAACAAAAAGGGAGGCTTCGGCAAAGGTTTCGCCGGCATGCGCCGCATGGATCAGCGCCTTGTCTCCGGCCCTTGTCCAGCGCACCAGATCGACCGAACCGATGGTCAGCAGGTAGAGGCCCCTCGGCGCATCGCCCTGTCTGAACAGCACCTGTCCGGAACCGAGTTGCTGCTCCTCCGCACCCAGCCGGGTGAACATGTCCTCAAGAGCAGAAAAGTTATCTGACATGATCCAGATCATATTGTGAGAGGCGGGATATCGCTAGGACTCGTTCTGCAGACAACCCGGCGGGAGCCATCAGAATGAAAACGGTTCGCATATTCTTTGTCATCAGTGGCTTGTTGATAACCGCCCCGGCTCTGGCGCAGGGGCATGGCGGTCATGGCAATCATGGCCATGGTGGCGGGCGAGCTGCGGGCATGATGCCGGTGTCTCCCGGGCAGGAGGCGTTTGGCGCGATTGCGGAGATCATCGCCCTGCTGTCAGCGGATCCGGCAACGAACTGGCAGAAGGTGGATATTCCGGCGCTGCAGGCGCATTTGCAGGATATGGACGCGCTGGTGATGATACGTGGTGTCGCCGGGGAGGCAGTGCCGGGTGGTCTGAAAATGATCATTCCGTTGACCGGAGACGGTGGTGCGGCGGCGGGCCGGATGCTGCCTGCCCATGGCCCGGTGCTGCAGGCCGAGACAGGCTGGGATGTCGTTTTGCAGCGCCAGCCGGATCACCTGATCTGGACGGTGATATCTGCCAATCCGGCAGAGGTTGCGAAGATCCGTGCGCTTGGTTTTATCGGCCTGATGACGACCGGATGGCATCATCAGGCACATCATCTTGCCATCGCCCGGGGCGAGCCGGCCCATTGAATCCGGTGGTCATTCCCCGCCGCTCATGAAGGCTTTCTTCAGACCGGGCAGGAAAGAGACGCCGAGGAAGGCCAGGGTCATCAGCAGGAAGATGAGGCTGATCGGCTCCGTCACAAATACCGTTATGTCACCCCCGGCCAGCAGCAGCGAACGGCGGAAGTTTTCTTCCAGCAGCGGGCCCAGAATGAAGCCCAGCAGAACCGGCGCTGCCGGATATTCGAACTTCCGCATGACATAGCCGATGATACCGAACACCAGCACGACAAAGATATCGAAGACGCTGTTCGACGAGGAATAAACCCCGATACAGATGAAGACGAGGACTGCCGGATAGAGCAGGTGATAGGGGATGGTCAGCAGCCGGACCCAGAGGCCGATCAGCGGAATGTTCAGCACCAGCAACAGGATATTGCCGACCCAGAAACTCATCACCAGCCCCCAGAACATGGCCGGTTCATTGGCGATAAAGCTGGGGCCCGGGGTGATGCCGTGGATCAGCATGGCCCCCAGCAGGACGGCCATCACCGCGTCGCCCGGAATGCCGAAACTGAGAGTGGGTATGAAAGCGGCCTGAACCGAGGCATTGTTGGCCGCTTCCGGCGAACTGATGCCCTCGATCGCCCCGCGGCCAAACCGTGACGGATCTTTTGCAATCCGTTTTTCCAGTGCATAGGCCATGAAGGAGGCGATGCCCGGCCCGGTACCCGGCAGGGCACCGACGATGGAGCCGACAACGGTGCCGCGGGCTGTCGGTCGCCAGACCTGCCGCCATTCATCGGGGCTTGGCATCATCGAGCGGAAGGTGATGTCTTTGGCAGACAGGCTGGTGCTGCGGGTGATGCCGATGTTCGAGAGAATCTCCGCGACGCCGAACAGTCCCATGGCAACCGCCACCAGCGACAGACCGTCCGACAGCTCGAACGATCCGAAGGTAAAGCGGAACATGCCGGTATTCACATCCGTGCCGACCAGACCCAGCGCCAGGCCGAAACTGACCATGGCGAGACCTTTCAGCGGTGATCCGACAGAGAGAGTGGAGGCGGCGACCAGCCCCAGCACCATCACCGAAAAATAATCCGGCGCCCCGAATCGCAAAGCGAATTCGGCGATGATCGGGGCGAATCCCATGACCAGCAGAATGGCAAAGGACGAACCGACGAAAGAGGTGATGGCGGTGACGAACAGCGCCAGCCCGGCCTTGCCCTGCTGTGCCAGCGGATAGCCGTCAAGGCAGGTCACGGCGGAGGTCGCGGTGCCCGGCAGGTTCAGCAGGATGGAGGCGGTCGAGCCGCCATACTGGGTACCGTAGAAGATACCGGCCAGCATGATCAGCGCCGATGTCGGGTCGACGTAATAGGTCATCGGCAGGGCCAGCGAGATCGCGGCCAGCGGTCCGACACCGGGCAGCACGCCGACGATGGTGCCGACCGTCACGCCGATGAAGCAGAACAGCAGCGAATTGAAGGAAAGCGCGGTTTCCAGCCCGAGGGAGATATTCGCCATGAAACTGTTCATCGGTAACCCGTCACGGCATCCAGCGGAACGCCCAGCCCCTTGATGAACATCAGATAGCCGAACAGCCCCATGAAAAGTGCCACCCCGGCTAGCTGCAACAGCCGGGGCCGGGTTTCCCCGCAGCCACTCAGCATCACAAGGGCGATGGTCGCCGGAATGAAGCCGAGCGGTGTGACCAGTATGGCGAAGGCCAGAATGCCGGTTGTGACGGCCAGCAGGGGCCGCCATCCGAAATCAGGTCGCGGACTGCCGGATTTCCGGACATCAAAGGCGACGGCCAGTGCCAGCAGGATAATCAGCACACCCAGCACAACCGGCATGAAGCCCGGCCCCGGACGGGTGAGCGAGCCGAGCGGGTAGCTGCCGCCTTCGATAACCACCAGCCCGCCGAAGACGGCAAGGCCCAGAGCGGCTGTCAGTTCGGGACGATTGATCTGCGATGGCACCTGATGATCCTTGTTCAGCTATGTCTGCCGGTTCGGGATCAGACCCGATCCGGCAGTTCGGCGATGGCTTCCATCTCGACCAGAACAGGCACGATCAGATCCGAAATCACGGTTGACCGTGCCGGGGCCCGTTCGGGCGGAAAGCGGTTTGCGTAGGCTGCATTGAAGGCCGGATAGTCATTTTTGTCGACCAGCCAGACCGTGCATTTGACGATATTGTCGAGGCCGGCACCGGCCAGGGTCAGAATCTGTTCAATCTGGTCAATGACACAGTTCGTCTGGGTCGTGATGTCATCGCCGATAATTTTGCCACCGACGATCGGCACCTGACCGGAGACGAAGAGCAACGGCCCATCTGCCCGGACGAGGGGGGAGATGGGCTGGGCCTGTCCTCCGCGGACGACAGGCCCACCCAGGCGCTGCATTATTTATTCTTCAGACCGGCCGCATCGACGACCCGCTTCCATTTCGGGATTTCCTGGGCGATGAACGCCTGGGAATCAGCCGGGGTACGGCCTTCGACAAGGAAACCGCGCTGCTTGAAGAATTCCTGCAGGTCATCGGTCGCCAGTGCCTTGGAGATTTCGGCATACAGCGTCTGCAGGACAGGGTCCGGCGTGCCGCCCGGTGCAAAGACGCCCTGCCAGGAGAACGCCTGATAGCCGTCAAGGCCGCTGCTGGCGATGGGGGCAACACCCGGATGCATCGGATGTTCGACCGCCGAGGTGACGCCCAGTGCCCGGAGGCGACCGGATTTCACGAATTCTGCGGTCACCAGCAGATCACCGAACATGGCATCAACGCGTCCGCCGAGCAGATCCTGCAGGGCGGCGGCGCTACCCTTGTAGGGGACATGGACCAGCTTGACACCGGCTTCGAGACCGAACAGTTCAGCGGCGAGATGCATCGAGGTGCCAACGCCGGGGGTGCCGTGAGTGAACTTCTCCGGATTGGCTTTGGCGAAGTCGATGACGTCCTGCACGGATTTGTAAGGTGAGTCTGCATTGACGACGAGCACCAGCGGCGCACTGACCACCAGACTGACCGGGCTGAAATCGGTCAGCGGATTGTAGGGCAGGTCATCGCGCAGCGCGGCGCTGATGGCGTTCGAGCCGGTCACACCCATCAGCAGGGTATAGCCGTCAGGGTCGGATTTCGCGACCATGTTGGCCCCGACAGTGCCGCCGGCACCGGCGCGGTTTTCAACCACAACCGGCTGGCCGAGCGGGCCGGAAATATTCTCGGCAATCTTGCGGGCCAGGGTGTCTGTCGAGCCGCCCGGCGGGAACGGCACGACGATGGTCACGGGCTTTGCCGGATAGGATTGTGCGACGGCAGTGCCGGTAAGGCCGGTAGCTGCGGTGACGGCTGCAAGGGCTGCAACCATCGCAGTGCGACGCGTAAGTCGGGTGAGTTTCAGCATTCTGTCCTCCTGATTGCTGGGTTATGGGGGGTGGCATCGACGGCCCCCCAGCCGCCCGCACCAGCCGTCTCTATGAGGAGACGTTCACCGGCGCGCCATTGTATCTGGGTTCTGGCAGTGAGTTGTTCGGTGTCACCATTCTGGCGGATCACCTGTGCGCAGGATGTCGCACCGGATGACCCGCCCTGCAGGCCGCGGGCCTGGCTGTCATGGCGCTCGCCGCGATAGGAAACCTGGGCCGCCCCTTCGGTCAGCAGGTAGCAGCGCCGCAGCCCGTCGCCCCCCCTATGCTGGCCGCCGCCGCCGGATCCCGGATTGAAGCCATAGCTTTCCACTAGGATCGGGGTTTCCCGTTCGATGATCTCAACCGGCGTGTTGCGCGCATTGCCGACATCGGTCGAAAGGCCGGATGCGCCGGGCGCGAGGGATGAGCCACCGGCACCGCTGGCGACAATCTCGGTCAGCTGATAGCGCTGGCCGTCAGTCGTGGTGCCACCGAAGGCGATAACTGTTGCGACCCCTGCATTGGCCGCTGCCGAGGTGGCGCTGCGGTCCCGGCTCCAGGCGCTGATAATCGCATTGCAGGCCAGCTTGACGGTTGCCGTCCGGGCATTCACGGCAGCCGGATAGTCCGGGTTGACCACACTGCCGGGCGGCAGCACCAGATCAAGCGGTGCCAGACAGCCGGCATTGTTCGGGGCGTCCGGGGCCAGGCAGCGCATGAAATAGAGCGCGGCGGCCATCATGGCGGCAGGCGCGGCATTGGCCGGACCCGTGGTCTGTGGCGACGAGCCGGTGAAATCGATCCGGATCCTGTCACCGGATTTTTCAAGTTGCACCCGGATTTTGACCGGATCAGTTGTGACACCATCGCTGTCGAGCTGGTCTTCCCACGCGCTGGTTCCGTCAGGCTCCCGCAACAGGGCGGCCCGTGTCATCGTCTCAGACTGGCTGATCAGCGTCCGGCAGACCGGGAGATAGTTTGCGCCCAGCCGGGCCGCCAGCTGCACCAGTTCCCGCCCGCCGAGAGCGAGGCAGGACCATTGCGAGGCCAGATCGCCGAGCAGGGCATCCGGTGTCCGGCTGTTGGCGGTCAGGATGGCAGCGAGTGCCGGTTCCAGCTTACCGGCACGATGCGACCGGACAGGGGGCAGGCGCAGGCCTTCCTCGAAGATCGACCGGGCGTTCGGCGGGATTGAGCCGGGGGTGATGCCGCCGACATCCTGATGATGCAGGCTGGCTGCACCGAAGCCGGTCAGGCTATTCCCGTCAAAGACCGGGCGGATCAGCGTCAGGTCGGGCAGATGCGCCCCGCCATTCCAGGGGTCATTCAGCAGGTATCCGTCACCGGGCTGCATGGCTGATGCCGGAAAGGCCTTCAGGGTTGCCTGTACTGCCGGGATCAGTGAGCCCAGCAGCAAGGGCAGGGAGCGGGCCTGGGCAATCAGCGTCCCGTCTGCCATGAACAGTGCGGCAGCGGCATCGCCGGCCTCGCGTGCAATGGCGGAGCGGGCGCCGGAAACCAGACTGTTCTGCATGCGGTCGGCGATGGCCTGCAGGGTCAGCCGGGCCGGCTCGATATGGGGGAGAAGCTCTGGAGCGACAGGAGTCATGCGGCCCGCCGTTCCTGTGACAGCAGAACGTCTCCGCCGCCAAGCACGCGCCAGTTCCAGCCCCGGGGCACCCAGATGCTGGTCCGGTCAGAAAACAGCGACTGCGGACCGGCCCCGGTATCAGGGATCAGTGCGGCAGGGTTGTCACTACCGGATGAGGAGGTCGCAGTCGTTGCCCGGGGCTGCTTCTGTGCTTTCTCAACCCGCAGACGATGGATCATGTGACCGTTACCGACCGCATGACCACGAAGGGTTTCATGCAGCCGGTCGAACCGTGCGGAAATATCGTGAATGTTGTCCTGCACCGGATCGAACGGAATTTCGAGGGGCGATTGCTGCCCGCGATAGGCAATATCGAGCAGACAGCCTGCGGGGCTTTCGCCCGGCAGTTCCTGTCCGGCCTGCAGGGCTTTGCGACAAAGCTCTGCGAAAGTGGTTTCGGTCAGCTCCTGCAGCAGGCTTTGTTCGACGGCCTCTACCGGGTAACAGGCAAGACAGCCTGCCGCCGAGATGATGGCCGCTCCGGCAATCACCAGCGCCGTTTCGATCCCGGCCAGTTCGGCTGCTTCTGCCGCATGCTGTCCGCCGCCACCGCCACCAACCATCAGAATGGTTTCTGCCGGATCGGTTCCGCGCCGGAAGGCATGGGATTTTATGGCCTCTGCAATGGCTGTCGCGGCCGTCGCGACCGCTGCTTCGGAGGCGGTATGGATGTCACAGCCGAGTGGCCCGGCAAGGGTCTGCATCACAGATTTTGCAGCCTCGTCATCCAGCCTGATCCCGCCGGCCAGACTGTCCGGCAGGCGGCCAAGGACAACCAGTGCATCGGTCAGTGTCGGCACCGTGCCGCCCCGCCCGAAAGCAGCCGGGCCCGGATCTGATCCGGCGGAGTCCGGGCCGACACGTAACGCCCCCGCGTCATTGACCCGCAGGATGCTGCCGCCGCCAATGGGGATGGAGCTGATATCGACCGACCACTGGCGGATCGCCAGCCGGCCAATGTCGAGGCTGCGACCGGTTGCCAGTTCGCCCTGCCGGATCAGCCCGATATCGCTGGTGGTGCCGCCTGTCTCCAGGGTGATTGCTGTAGAGTGGCTGCCTTGTTCCGGCCCCCGGGTCTGTACCTCGAACCCGCGCAGGGCGGCGGCTGGTCCGGACATCGCCAGACGCAGGGGCATTGCGGCAGCAGTATCGGTGGTGATCACGGTGGCGTCGGAGGTGACGATTTCGGGCGCGGGCAGACCAAGCTCGGCCAGGCCGGAGACAAGATCATGGAGATAGGTCACCACCATCGGCTTGATATAGGCATCCAGTGCGGTGGCAAGGAACCGCTCATACTCTCCCGGTGCCGGGTCGACCTGATGCGACAGGGATACCGGCAGGCCGGGAAAACCGGCGGAGATTATATCGGCAATGGCCCGTTCATGTGCGGGATTGACGGTGGAATGCAGCAGGCAGACAGCGATGGCACTGGCCCCGTCCCGGATCAGTCGTTCGACCGCCGGGGCCACAGCATCTGTATCAAGCGGCGTGATCTCGGTCCCGTCGGCTGCCATGCGACCGGAAATGCCGATCCGCAGATCGGTCGGGAAGATATCGACGGGCGAGGCCGTGACAGGTGCCAGGCTGTAGAGGTCGTCGCGGTTCTGTCGGCCAATCGCGAGGATATCCTCGAAACCCTGGGTCGTGATAATGCCGACCGGTGCGGCACGTCGCTCCAGCAGGACGTTGGTTGCCAGTGTCGTGCCATGCAGCAGGCGGCTGATCCGCTCAGGGTTGATTTCTCCGGCTTTCAGAAAATCCCGGATCGCGCCAAGAGTTGCCGTGGCCTGGCTGGCACCCGGCGGATAGGGTTGCTTGTCACTGTGCATTGATCCGTCTGTGCCACGGGCGACGATGTCGACATATGTGCCGCCGATATCGACCCCGAGCGCCCATGTCACGGATCCGGTCATGCGGCGAAGGCCAGCCGGAAGCGGGTTGCCCTGAAGGGTTTCAGGTCAAGTTCCGGTTCCCGCCCGGCAACCAGATTGGCAATTTCCCGGCCGGTTGTGGCACCGCTGCACATGCCGACATGTCCGTGGCCAAAGCCGAACCAGGCATTTTCGGCCCGGGGGGCCCGGTCAATCACCGGCATGCTGTCGGGAAGACAGGGACGATGGCCCATCCAGCGGGAAATATCACTGGTGTCCAGATGCGGAAACATGTCCTTGCCCTGTTTCAGCAGGGCATCGGCGCGTTCATACCGGGGCGGGGCCTCCAGACCGGACAGCTCCACCGATCCGGCCAGCCGCAGGCCAACCGCCATCGGGTTGACCATCAGGTTATGCTCGACCGCCATCACGGTATGGCTCAGCTTCAGGTTGTTGCTTTTTACCGTGACATGATAGCCGCGCTGGGTCTCCAGCGGAATGCGTGCGCCAAGCTCTGCGGTCAGTTTCGCTGACCAGGCACCGGCGGCGATGACCACGCCATCGACGGCCAGCCGCTCACCATCTTCAAACCGGATTGCGGTGACCATACCATCGGCCTGATCAAACCCGGCGACCCGCTGTTTCAGATGTTCTGCCCCGTCCCTGACCGATTGCCCGTAGATCGTCTTGACCAGTGCCGACGGGTCCAGTGTCGACCCGTTTTCCGGCGCATAGATGCCGAACCGGAACCGGCCTTTCAGGTCCGGCTCCATCTCTTCCAGTTCCTCGCGACCAACATCACGCAGTTCGACGCCCAGGCTGCGGCGGAGATCCATACCCCACTGCCACTGGGCGGCAACCCCCGGTGATGAATAGACATAAAGACAGCCGGACCGCCGGATCAGTCCCATGCCGCCCGCCCGCTGCAGCAGTGGTTCGTAGCTTTCAAACACAGGAGCCAGCAGGTTGCGCATGGCGCTGGCGATGCGTTCAACTTCCGGCTTGGTGCAATGGCTGACAAAACGCAGCAGCCATGGGGCAAGCTTCGGCAGATAGCCGGTGCGGATGGTCAGCGGGCCCATCGGGTCCAGGATCCATTTCGGCACCTTCTTCCACATGCCGGGCATGCCAACCGGCAGACAGGCACTGGGCGACAGCGACCCGGCATTACCGAAAGAACAGGCCTCGCCGGCCTCCAGCGGATCGATAATCGTCACCTTGTGGCCATCCCGCTGCAGATAGGCCGCAGCAGATACGCCAACAATACCGGCGCCGATAACCGCGATATGCATGCTGTTTCCCAAACTGGTCTCACGCCGCGACCGGCGTCTCTGCTCGATTTTATTGTCTGGATAAGTTAAGCATCATTCCAATGAATTTTTCTGACATATAAATCAGGTTATCTTATGAATATCACGCTTCGTCAGCTCCGGGCCTTTCGCAGCGTTGCCGATACCGCAAGCTTCACGCTGGCCGCCGGCAGCATGCATCTCACCCAGTCCGCGGTCAGCATGCTAGTCCGGCAGCTTGAAACGGAATTCGGTATGCCGTTGTTCGACCGGGTCAACCGGAAGGTTGCCCTGACGGAGGCCGGCCGCCAGATCCTGCCGCTGGCCCGGCGGATGCTGGACGACCTGCGTCAGGTCGAGGAGGGTGCGGTTGATATGCGGGAGCTGCAACGCGGTATCCTGCGGCTGGCGGTGCCGCAGATGCTGGCCTGTGCCTGGATACCCGACGCGATCGGCGAGTTCCGGAGCCGGTATCCGAATGTGACGCTGAAACTGTTCGATACCACGCCGGACAGGATTGTCTCCTCCATTCAGGCGCATGAGGCGGAGATCGGCATCGGCCCGGAACGCGCCATTCCGAACGATCTGCAGGCTGATTTCCTGTGGGATGAGCCGCTGCAGATCGTCTGCCCGGCGGACAGCCCGCTGGCCGACAAGCCGAAACTGCGCTGGCGGGATACGGTGGGCGAACGCTGGATCATCTATTCCAATGAATTCAGTGGTCATATCCAGCGCACGCTGGAGAGCAGCCAGACCAGCCTGCGCCTGTCGGATGCGACAGAGGTCCGTTATCTCACCACGGCACTGTCACTGGTCAGCAAAGGGGTCGGCGTGACGGTTGCGCCGCGCTATGCCAACAATCTGGCATCCGGATTCAATGTGCACTTCATCGATCTGGAGGATGAGCCGAACCACCGGGCGTTTTCGGTCTATCAACGCAACGGCTATGAACTGTCACCCGCCGCAGCCGCCTTTGTCAGGATGCTGCGGGAACGCGTGTCGCAGAATCGGGAATGCTGAAGAGGCGTTCACATGGATATGCATGATGACACCGCCTACAGCAGGCCCTGTTCACGGAAGCTGAGGGTTTTGCCGGCGGCGACGATGACGTGGTCGTGGACGGTGATATCAAGGGCGCGGGCGGCGGTGACGATCTTTGCCGTCATGTCGATATCGGCCCGCGACGGGCTGGGGTCGCCGCTGGGATGGTTGTGGGCCAGAATGATCGCGGTGGCACCGACTTCCAGCGCCCGTTTCACCACCTCGCGGGGATAGACCGGGGTGTGATTGACGGTGCCGGTCTGATGCACTTCATCACGGATCAGCCGGTTGCGGGTATCGAGGAACAGAATGCGAAACTGCTCGATCTTTTCACGACCCATGACCGCCCGCAGATAGGTCGTCAGCTGATCCCATGAGGAAATCAGCGGTTTGTCGACAACTTCGGCGCGGTGCAGATGCAGGGCCGCAGCCTGAACCGATTTCAGGACGGCAGCCGCAACCTCGCCGATACCCCTCACCGCAGTCAGCTCTGCCGGTCCGGCGGTCAGCACCCCGGCCAGCCCGCCGAACCGGTCGATCAGCTCTTTCGCCAGCGGTTTGACATCACGCCGCGGGATGGCCGCACCAAGCAGGATTTCAAGAATTTCGTAGTCCTGAACAGCAGCCGGTCCGCCTGTCAGGAAACGGGTCCGCAACCTCTCCCGGTGCTGCAGGTAATGCGGCGCCGGTGAGGTCTGGCGGGGGGCAGCGTCAGCTGGCCGCTGCTGCATAGGGAGGGCGGTCAAGACCGGCGGGCGACAGGGTAAAGACCTCGTAGCCGCTGGCCGTCACGCCGATGGAATGCTCGAACTGGGCGGAAAGTGACTTGTCCTTGGTGACCGCCGTCCAGTTGTCACTGAGAATTTTCACATCCGGACGCCCGGCATTGATCATCGGCTCGATGGTGAAAAACATGCCTTCCTGCAGCGGCGTGCCTGTTCCCTTGCGTCCGTAATGCAGAATGTTGGGAGCATCATGGAACACGCGTCCCAGACCATGGCCGCAGAAATCCCGGACAACACTGAAACGCTGTTCCTCGGCATAGGTCTGGATCGCGTGTCCGATATCACCGGTGGTCGCGCCGGGGCGGACAACCCTGATGCCTTCCCACATCGCCTCGAAGGTGACATCGATCAGCTTTTGCGCCTTGACCGGCACATCGCCGACCCAGAACATCCGGCTGGTATCGCCATGCCAGCCGTCAACGATGGTGGTGACGTCAATATTGATGCAATCGCCGTTCTTCAGTTTCTTGTCCCCCGGTATGCCATGACAGACGACATGGTTTATGGAGGTACAGACGGATTTCGGGAATCCGCGGTAGCCGAGGGGAGCCGGAGTCGCATCATGATCGAGAATGAAGTTGTGGCAGAGCCGGTCGATTTCACCGGTGGTGATACCGGGAACGACATGCGGTGTGATCATGTCGAGGGTTTCGGCAGCGAGCTTGCAGGAAACCCGCATGGCCTCGAATTCTGCCGGGCCGTGTAATTTGATCGATCGTGTTTCCATGTCCCAATCCGGCTCCTGAGCCAGTTCCATATTCTGCATGATTACTCCATCCGCTGCCTCAGCCAACGAGGTCGAGCGGCCTGTCCAGGGTGATTTTCTGCGTCGTGATGGCGCACATATAGCACAACATTTCGACTCCGCGAGTCATCGCTTGCCGGAAAGCGGCTGCGTAAACCGGGTCAACATCCTCTGCCAGGGCAAAGCGGTCGCAATCGGTGCGCTGAACCACATACAGCATCACCGCACGATGACCCTGTTCGACCATATCACCCAGTTCGGCCAGATGCTTGGCACCGCGGGCGGTAACCGCATCAGGAAATTCCGCAAGGCCGGGGGTACGCATCAGATGCACGTTCTTGATCTCGACATAGGCCATCGGGCGGTCGGGATCTTCCAGCAGGATATCAATGCGGGAGTTTTTGCCGTATTTCACTTCCCGTCTCAGCCCTGCATAACCCGCCAGTTCCGGGATACGACCTGCCAGAATGGCTTCCTCGGCGATGGCATTGGGATGGGCGGTCGAGACGCCGACCATGCCGCCATCAGCCTCGGCAATTTCCCAGGACCATTTCAGTTTGCGGGCGGGATTGCGTGCCGGCGACAGCCAGATGGTCATGCCGGGATCCTTCAGGCCAATCATGCCGCCGGGGTTGGCAATATGGGCCGTGGTCTCCGTGCCGTCATCAAAGCGGACATCGGCCAGGAACCGTTTGTAGCGTTTGATCAGGGTCGCCCTGACCAGCGGATCGGGAAAATTCATCGGCCCGCCTTGTCGTCCGTCGGGAATTCCACCGCATCCAGCGCCTCCGACAGCTTTTTCGTTGCCGAGCCGGGACGCAGCGGTTTTGGCTGCGAAGCATCGGGTGCCCAGCCGGTCAGGGTGATGATATCAAAGGTCGCGTGAACCCGTCCCTCGCTGTCGGTGAAATCCTGCATCATGCGTGCCATCGCGGCCATCAGGGTGCTGCGTTTCAGGAAATTCCGGCGACGTTTTGCGACGACATTGGTTTCCCCCATGCCCCGCAGGTCAGCCAGCAGCTTCATCGGGTTGCTGTAGGTGACAGTCACCCGGTCCATATCGGCGACCGGCAGGGCAAAGCCCGCACGCTGCAGCAGGGCACCGGCATCGCGGACATCGGCCAGCGGCGACAGGCGGGGGCTGATACCGCCATCCAGTTCCAGTTCTGCCTGTTGCAGGGCGACCCGTAATTCGGTCAGGGTTTCACCGCCCAGCAGCGAGCCGATAAACAGTCCGTCCGGGGTCAGGCTCTTGCGGATCTGTATCAGCGCACCCGGCAGATCATTGACCCAGTGCAGGGACAGATTGCTCAGAACCAGATCAAAGCTGGCCGCCGCGAAGGGCAGAAGTTCCTCATCCGCCGCAATGGCGGGCGCATTACCGGCACGCGATGCACGGTCGGCAAACCGGGGCGACAGATCACACTGGACGACAGGCGGTGCGAACCCGCGTCCGGCAAGTACCTGTCCGACCTCGCCGCCATGGCAGCCGATGTCTGCGACAGCCTGAAACCGTCTTTTCACATCCTCCAGACGGTCAACCAGCCGCTCTGCGGTTTCCCGGAACAGGAAGTCATGGGCATCGAATCCGCCTGCTGCGCGGTCGCGGCGACGGCGCAGCAGGCTGCGGTCGAATACAGTAATATCGTCTGTCAACAGCAGGGCTCTCTATCGTTGGCGGCGCAGCAGGTCGCGTAATGAAGATTTCGCAGCCATGATAGCAGCCGATCCCTGACATTCCATGATCGCGTCATCAAGTTCGGGCGGTTTCGGTCGGCCACCGTCAAATACCTTGATGCGCTTGACCAGGTCGCCCTGCAGCGCCTGATTGAAATCAGGTTTCAGTACCCGGCCATAATCCTGCACCTGAATGACGCCCTGACGATCGGCGGCGGGGGGATTTGCCGAAAAGGCGAACTGGATTTTCTCGTTCAGGCGGGGATAGATGCGGCAGACATAGGTCGCATGTTTGGCCGCAGTGATCAGGACATCAACAATAACAAAATGAATGCCGTTCTGAACCGGGACAGTCGTTGTCGGCAGCTGCAGCCAGATCTGCTGATCCGGGTCAATGTCGACTTTCTCGCCTCCGGAACCGGCCTGGGCATAGGCAGATCCGGTACCGGCAGAGGCCGTCGCAAACAGCGCCAGAATCGACAGGAGCAGGAGACGTTTCATCATCAGTTTATCCTTCATGGCCGGACCATCGTTATCCGGATGCCGGCGGGCAGGCCCGGAACCTGTCCTGTTATTGCGGGTTTGTCCGGGGATTTCTATATCGGTTTATCACATCTGCGTGTGGTTGCTTCAGGGATATGGGGTGTTGCTGGGCTCCCTTCACGTCAAAACCCTCCCTGTGGCCGCAGTATCACCTCTCCGGTTTCATGGATGAGGTGATGACCCGACATGCCATTATGGCCCGCCAGCCTGTCATTCCACCAGATTGCCATGGTGGCACCCGGTCTGTTCCGGCGTGGCCTTGATCTGTTGCTGCCGCCACGCTGTGCGTCCTGCGGTGGCCTGATCGACGGGGCGCATCTGCTGTGCATCACCTGCTGGCGGTCGATCAGGCAGATCGCTCCGCCGCTCTGTGCGTCCTGCGGTTTCCCGTTCGACTTCGATGCCGGGGCTGACGCCCGCTGCGCAGATTGTCTGGCAGAACCGCCGGCCTACCATCAGGCGCGTGCGGCGCTGGTTTATGATGACGCCAGCAGACCGGCGATCCTGTCCTTCAAGCATGGCGACCGGACGGACAGCGTATTTACACTGGCCCGGCTGATGATGCAGGCCGGGCGCGAGCAGATTATGGCTGCTGACCTGCTGGTTCCTGTGC
The DNA here is from genome assembly GCA_040219025.1 of Rhodospirillales bacterium. Lineage (GTDB taxonomy): Bacteria > Pseudomonadota > Alphaproteobacteria > Rhodospirillales > HT1-32 > HT1-32. The sequence goes on from JAVJTE010000020.1 coordinate 1,227,377, forward strand.
CCCTGCATCATCGTCGGCTTTTCATCCGCCGCTACAATCAGTCAGCCCTGCTGGCACAGGCTATTGGTCGTCTGATGAGCCGCCCGGTGCTGCTCGATGCATTGCACCGGCATCGGGCAACGGCCAGTCAGGGCAGGCTGGGACGCCGCCAGCGACAGCGGAACGTGGCCGGTGCGATATCTGTACCTGATACCCGGCGAGGGGCTGTCGCGGGCAAACGGATTTTGCTGATCGATGATGTGATGACCACCGGGGCGACGGTTTCGGTCTGTGCCCGGGCGCTGCGCCGGGGTGGTGCCTGTCAGGTTGATGTTCTCACAATTGCGCGCGTTGTGCGATTGTCAGGCGGATCATAATTGCAGAACGCTCGGGAAGTCTTATATGGTCGGGAAACCTTTTCCGGAGACTGACCTATGGCTGAAGTGAAAATTTACTCAAGTATGCTCTGTGGTTTCTGCTGGCGGGCAAAAGGCCTGCTGGACAAGAAAGGCATCAAATACAACGAGATCGATGTCACGATGGATGCCGCGAAAAAGCAGGAAATGACCAAGCTGGCCGGTGGCAAGACATCGGTTCCCCAGATTTTCATTGATGGCGAACATGTCGGCGGCTGTGACGACCTGTTCAATCTGGATGGTGCCGGGCGACTTGACCAGATGTTGGGTGTCCACGGCTAGGCCAGCGGGATATCGGCAGGGCAGGTTCCCCTGACCGCGCAGATGCGCTGGCGGACAGCGGGTGACGGATCAGCGGTCCGTCCCTGTTCAAAAGCGACGACGGTCAGACCCGCAGCCCGCTCCAGCAATTCAGCTTCCCGGAGCAGGAAGGCGGGACGGGACGGTTTTCCGAAAGCCTCGTTGCCGCTGGCGAAGGTTTCATAAATCAGGACCCCGCCATCGGCGAGCGATGACAGGATCTGCGGAAACAGCGGACGGTGCAGATAGTTCGAGACAATGATGCCGTCGAATTCTCTCTCGTCAAACGGCCAGACTGCGCCTTCAGCTTCGAGATCATGTTCCAGAACCTTCACATTCTTCAGGTCTGACAGCAGTTCCAGGGCTGCTGAATTGCGGTCGAGGGCAACCACCGCATAACCCAGCCCGGCAGCCAGTCGCGTATGCCGGCCCTGTCCGCAGGCCAGATCAAGTATGATCCCCCCGTCCCGGACAAGTCGTATATAATTTGTGACCCATGGTGAAGGCCGGGGTTCTGCCGGTTCAGTCATGTTTATTTGATCCTATCATTTGACCCGCATCATGCAGAGGACTACATGCGATACAGGATCGGAGAGTTTCAATGATGAAGTTTTCCCTGCGTTGTGCGCAGGAGCATGAATTCGAGAGCTGGTTCAGCGGCAACGACGCTTTTGACAGGCTGATCGCTGTCGGTGAAGTGACCTGCCCGGTATGCGGTAACGGCGATGTTGAAAAGGCGCTGATGGCGCCCCGTCTGTCGTCGTCGACGAAGAAGGGCCGGCAGGAGGTCATGCCGCCGGAGCCGGCAAAAGCCGCCCTGCCGATGGATGTGAAGGTCCGGACCGCATTGCATGAACTGCGGCGGGTGGTTGAACAGAATTGTGATTATGTCGGGGACCGATTTGCCGAAGAGGCCCGTAATATTCACAACGGCGAGTCCGAGGCGAGAGGAATCTATGGCGAGGCAACGCCGGAAGAAACCGAGAAACTTGCTGATGACGGTGTCGAAATTCAGGCTATTCCCTGGTTGCCGAAATCCGATGCGTGATCTCGCGGCGGGTCAGGCCTGCCGGGTTGCGACGGCCATGTAATTGACCGCAAGATCATCTGACAGCCGCCAGCGGTCGCTGACCGGATTGTAACTGACGCCGCGTATTTCGGTCAGTTCCATCCCGCGGGAGCGGAGCGCGCCGGCAATCTCCGAAGGGCGGACAAATTTGCGCCACTGGTGGGTGCCGCGGGGCAGCCACCGGAGAATATATTCTGCCCCGACAATGGCGAGGGCGAAGGATTTCGGTGTGCGGTTGAGGGTGGCGACGACCATCAGTCCGCCCGGGCGGACCAGTTCGGCACAGGACCCCAGAAACAGATCGACATCGGCGACATGCTCGACCACTTCGCAGTTCAGAACCGCGTCGAACGGCTTCTCCCCTGCGGCTACCATTTCCTCGATCCGTCCCGCACGATAATCGATATCCAGCCCCATCTGGCGGGCATGGGCGGCGGCAATGCCGATATTGCGTTCGGAGGCATCGACACCCGTCATGCGGGCGCCAAGCCGTGTCATCGGTTCAGACAACAGCCCGCCGCCACACCCGATATCGAGCAGGCGAAGCCCCTCCAGAGGGCGGTCTGACAGCGGATCACGGTCAAACTGCCGGCAAAGCCTGTCACGGATAAAGGCCAGACGGACAGGATTGAATTTATGCAGGGGTGCAAACTTGCCGGCCGGGTTCCACCAGTCCTCTGCCATCGCTTCAAAGCGGGCGATTTCACCTGCATCGGCGGTGCCAGTAATGTCTGCGGCGCTGGTCATCATGGGCTGACTCGATTTATTATTTGCACCAGAGGTGAGGCGCAAATACGCAGAGGTCAACCGATAATCCTCAGGAATGTGATGTGAAAAATGTTTCCGGCACTTCTCATTGCCGCAGACACCCGTTATAACCGCGCCGCCCTTGCCAAGGGCCTGTCTTCAGTGAGGGATTGCTATTCAGATGGCACGAATTGTCCAGAAATTCGGCGGAACGTCGGTTGCCGATATCGACCGTATCAAGGCGGTTGCCCAGCGGGTCAGGGCGGAATGGGAAAAGGGCCACGAACTGGCCGTTGTCGTCTCCGCCATGTCCGGTGTCACCAACCAGCTGGTTGACTATACCCGCCAGACCTCGCCGCTGCATGATGCCCGCGAATATGATGTGGTCGTCAGTGCCGGTGAGCAGATTACGGCAGGCCTGCTGGCTATCGCCCTGCAGGAAATCGGTGTGCCCGCCCGCTCATGGCTGGGCTGGCAGTTGCCCGTCCACACAGATAACCAGCATGGCAAGGCGCGTATCAAGGCGATTGATACCGATGAAGTGATCAGGCGTTTCGCAGAGCGTCAGGTCGCCGTCGTTCCCGGATTTCAGGGGCTGGCAAATGATGGCCGGGTCACCACGCTGGGGCGCGGCGGCTCCGATACCTCTGCTGTTGCGCTGGCGGCTGCCCTGTCAGCGGATCAGTGTGATATCTATACCGATGTGGACGGGGTTTATACCTCTGATCCCCGGATTGTCACAAAAGCACAGCGGCTCAGCCGTATTACATACGAAGAGATGCTGGAGATGGCTTCGCTGGGGGCGAAGGTGCTGCAGACAAGGTCCGTCGAACTGGCGATGAAGTACAAGGTTCGGCTACAGGTGTTATCGAGTTTTACCGGTGGTCCCGGTACATTGGTTGTAGATGAGGATGAAATCGTGGAACAGGCAATGGTTAGTGGCATCGCGCACAGCAGCGATGAGGCAAAGATCACCTTGGTGAAGGTTCCCGATCAGCCGGGTGTCGCCGCCAGGATTTTCGGCCCGCTGGCAGAGGCCAGTGTCAATGTGGACATGATTGTCCAGAACGTCTCCGAAACCGGCGATGCGACGGACATGACCTTCACGGTCCAGAACAGCGATCTGGAACGGGCGGTCTCGGTGCTTGAGGCAAACCGGGACAAGCTGAACTATCAGTCGCTGGTCCCCGACCGTAATGTTGCGAAGATTTCCGTGGTCGGAGTTGGCATGCGCAGCCATGCAGGTGTGGCGCAGATGATGTTCCAGGCGCTTGGCGACAAGGGGATCAATATCCAGGTGATCTCGACCTCGGAAATCAAGGTCAGTGTTCTGGTGGCGAAAGAATATACCGAGCTGGCCATGCGAACGCTGCACACCGCCTATGGCCTAGATGCGCCGGACAGCTGATCCCGCAACAGACCCTGATTTTTCCGCTGTCGCCGGAGGGCGACGGTGAGCCCGAACATTCCCCTGAATGCAACGGGATCGCGACGCCTGCTGAGCCGCGTCCGCGACCTGATGGCGGGTGGCGGTAATGCGGAAGAGCGTCTTGATGCGATTGTCCGCATCATTGCCGCCGATCTCGTGGCGGAAGTCTGTTCGGTTTACATCAAACGGGCAGGTGAAGTCCTTGAGCTGTTCGCAACCCAGGGCCTGAAGCGCGAAGCGATTCACCTGACCCGGCTGCGTGTCGGTGAGGGCCTGATCGGCCTGATCGCGGCAAAGGGCCGACCGCTGGCGCTGGCGGATGCGAAAAGCCATCCGGGCTTCGCCTATCGCCCGGAAACCGGGGAAGATATCTTTCATTCGCTGATGGGTGTGCCGATCCGTCGCAGCGGACGGGTGCTCGGCGTACTGGCTATTCAGAACCGAACCCAGCGTATCTATACGGAAGAAGAGCAGGAAACGCTTGAAACCGTCGCCATGGTGATGGCGGAGCTGGTGGCCAGCGGCGAGCTGATCGACCGCCAGGAGATGCTGCAGGCAGATGGCAATGCTACTCTGCCGATGCGGCTTGCGGGCATCCGGCTGAATGGTGGCCTGGCCTCTGGCGAGGCGGTATCGCATCGCCCGAGGATTGTCGTTCAGCGCCTTGTCGCCGAGGATGTCGATGTTGAAATCGAACGCCTTGAAACGGCGATCAGGTCCATGCGGGCCGGGCTGGACAGGATGTTCAGGGCACCCGACCTGCGCGGGCGGGGCGAACTGGGCGAGGTGATGGAAACCTATCGCATGCTGGCCGGTGATGCGGGCTGGATTGCGAGAATTTCCGACATGATCCGCAAGGCCGGCCTGTCGGCCGAAGGTGCCGTGCAGCGGGTCCAGAACCAGATGCGCGACCGGATGCAGGCCGTTGCCGACCCTTATCTCCGGGAACGGCTGTCGGATCTTGAGGATGTCGGCAACCGCCTGATGCAGTATCTGACCGGTGAAGTGTCGGCGGCGCTGCGCAAGGATCTGCCCGACCGGTTCATTCTGGTGGCCCGCGATCTCGGGCCTGCCGATCTGCTGGAATATGACCGCAGCAAGATGGCCGGTGTTGTGCTGGAAGCCGGTTCACCGGTTTCCCATGTCGCGATCATCGCCAGGGCACTGGACCTGCCGATGGTCGGCCGGCTGGAAGCCGGTGTGGCAATTATCGATCCGGGTGATCCGGTTATCGTTGATGCGGATAACTCCCAGGTCTTTGTCCGCCCGGGCGAGGATGTCCAGGCCGCTTTCCGCAGCAACATGGCGTTGCGCGAACAGAAGCGGGTGGAATACCAGGGGCTGCGTGACAAGCCCGCCTGTTCACAGGACGGCGTTTTTGTCGCGCTGAATGTCAATGCCGGCCTGCAGGCGGATGTCGGCCAGCTTGACAGCGCCGGGGCGGAGGGAATTGGCCTGTACCGGACGGAAATCGCCTTCATGTCGCGACCGAAACTGCCGGGCGTCGGTGAACAGGTTGAACTCTACAAGCGCATCCTTGATCTGGCGGGTGACAAACCGGTGGTGTTTCGCACGCTGGATGTCGGCGGCGACAAGGTTCTGCCCTACTGGAAGGGGCAGAAGGAGGAAAACCCGGCGATGGGCTGGCGCTCGATCCGGATCGCTCTCGATCGTCCGGGGCTGCTGCGGCAGCAGCTGCGTGCCCTGTTGCGCGCGGCTGCGGGAAAGACGCTGCGGGTCATGTTCCCGATGATTGCCGAGGTGACGGAGCTGGATGCGGCGCGCAACATTCTGGATATCGAGATGTCGCGGGCCCGCCGGATGCAGCATGAACTGCCGGCGAGGGTCGAGGTCGGCACCATGCTGGAAGTTCCCTCGCTTGCATTCCAGCTTGATGCGCTGCTGCCGCGGATCGATTTTCTGTCGATCGGCAGCAACGATCTTCTCCAGTTCTTCTTTGCCTTCGACCGGGGCAATGCCCGCCTGTCGGAACGGTATGATCCCCTGTCACCTGCTGCACTCAGCCTGCTCAGGATGATTGTCGACAAATGCGACTCGGCAGGTGTTCGCTGCACACTTTGCGGGGAAATGGGCGGGGCCCCGATTGATGCAATGGCGCTGATCGCACTGGGGTACAGATCGCTTTCCATGTCACCGCCGTCAATCGGACCGGTCAAGGCAATGGTCCGCCAGCTGTCAGTAGCCCGGACACGGGCGTTTCTCCTGCCGCTTTTGTCCTCTCCGGAGCATAGTCTGAGAGAGCAGCTGCGGGCATTTTCTGCTGATCACGGCGTGTCGGTTTAGCCTTTCGGTCCAATGATTGATTGCCAGCGCATGGCAGTCGTTGTTAGAAACGCTTTATTCCGTTTATTTCCGGTATGTCCAGATTGTCAGGTCAGTTGACAGCGCTGGGCAAACCCGCTTTCCGATGAGGACAAAAGTGGCGAAATCCGACGCCAAGGCGCAGCTTGCAGAACCAGAAATCGATGATCGCTTCCGTAAGGGGGTTGGTTCCCTGTTGCGGGCGACGCGTGTGCGGCTTGGTGAGGATATCCAGGATGTCGCTTCGGTGCTCCGCATTCGCCGGGCCTATCTGGAAGCAATCGAGGATGGTCGCACCAATGACCTGCCGGGCCTGACCTATGCGATCGGGTTTGTCCGGACCTATGCCGAACATCTTGGCCTCGACGGTGGCGAAGTCGTCCGCAGGTTCAAGACCGAAGCACAGGCCATGGGGGCCAACAGCGATCTGAAATTTCCCTCACCGGTTCAGGAAGGCCGGATTCCCGGCGGCGCAATCCTGTTTGTGGCACTGCTTGTGGCGGTTGGGGCTTATGGCGGATGGTATTATCTGTCCAGTCAGGGCAAGACGATAGCCGATCTGGCACCGGGGCTTTCTGAAAAGCTGACCTCCATGATGGAGTCCGTCCGGGAGCAGCAGATAGCTGATCCCGGACCCGTCGCTGATCCGGCTCCGGCAGATGAAAAACCTGTGGTCGCCCAGCCCGCACCATCGAATGAGCCGGCTCCGGTACAGCCTGCACCGACAGCAGCCGAGCCGCCTGCGACAGCTTCTGATAATTCGGCTTCCGCCCCGGCTGCTGCGCCGGAGACAGCATCTGCGACGCCGGCCCCGGCCGAGCCGGCAACAACGTCCCCGGCCGCTGTGGAGTCCGCACCTGCTGTTGCCTCTCCGTCTGCTGAACCGGCCGGTGAGCCAAAGCCTGCACCGGTGACATCTGCTGATACACAGACTGCGGCGACGTCTGCTGCAACACCGGCTGAGACCCCGTCATCTGCAGCGACTGCGACTGGTGCTGCACCTGTGCCGGCCCCGGCTGTTGCTCCCGCCGCTCCGGTAACTGAACCGGCTGTTTCCCCGCAGCAGACACCGGGCAGCCCCTCCACCGGCGGGCCTGCGGCAGCATCGCCGGAGGCAACCACGGCTTTCGGGTCGCAGGGAACGGATGTCCGGATTGTTCTGCGGGCAGTGCGGGACAGCTGGATCCAGATCAGGGAGGCCAATGGTGAACTGGTCAATGCCCAGTTGCTGCGTCCGGGAGAGCGCTACAATGTTCCCAATCGGCCGGGGCTGGTGCTGCTGACCGGTAATGCCGGCGGGCTGGAGCTTGTCGTTGACGGAAAGACGGCCCCGCCCCTCGGACCGCAGGGCTCGATCCGCAGAAATGTGGCGCTGGACCCGGCGAAATTGCTGGCCGGGACCACGACGACAGATTAGGGCCTGCAAAATTGCAACAAATCGCCTATATGTGCTGCAAATGACCGGAAACCGGAGCCAGAAATGAGCGTTCGTCCCTATCGAGATATTTTTCGCCGTAAATCCCGCAAGATATGGATGCGGGATGTTCCGATCGGTGGTGATGCGCCGATCACTGTCCAGACCATGACCAACACGCTGACGTCTGACCCGCGCGCGACGCTGAACCAGATCCGTCAGATGGAAGAGGCCGGTGCCGATATCATCCGCGTGTCCTGCCCGGACAAGGAAAGCACCGAGGGTCTGAAAACGATCACCAAAGAAGCAAATGTGCCGATCGTTGCGGACATTCATTTCCATTACAAACGCGCTATCGAGGCGGCGCAGGCCGGGGCGGCCTGTCTGCGGATCAATCCCGGTAATATCGGCTCAAAGGAGCGGGTCAGGGAGGTTGTGCAGGCAGCAAAGGATTATGGCTGCATTATCCGTATCGGCGTGAATGCCGGCTCGCTGGAGCCGCATCTGCTGGAGAAATATGGCGAGCCCTGTCCGGATGCGATGGTGGAAAGTGCTCTGGACCATGCCCGGATTCTGGAAGATGTCGATTTCCATGACTTCAAGATCAGTTGCAAGGCCTCCGATGTGTTCCTGGCTGTCGCTGCCTATCAGCAACTGTCGGAAGCCTGCGACTATCCGCTGCATCTCGGCATCACCGAAGCCGGTGGCCTGCGGGGCGGTACGGTAAAGTCGTCAATCGGTATGGGCATGCTGTTGTGGAGCGGGATCGGCGATACGATCCGTGTCTCCCTCTCGGCGGATCCCGTCGAAGAGGTCAAGGTCGGGTTTGATATTCTCAAATCCATGGGGCTGCGCCATCGTGGTGTTCAGGTGATTTCCTGTCCGTCCTGTGCCCGGCAGGGCTTCAATGTTATCGAGACGGTGAGTACGCTCGAAAACCGGCTGGCACATATCTCGACACCGATTTCACTGTCGATCATCGGTTGTGTGGTGAACGGTCCGGGTGAAGCGCTGATGACTGATATCGGCCTGACCGGTGGCGGTAACGGCAATCACAAAATGTATGTGGCCGGCAAGCCGGATCATAATATTTCTTCCGGTGATATGGTCGACCATATCGTTGAACTGGTGGAAAAGCGTGCGGCGGAAATTGAGGCGGCGAAGGCTGCCGAAGCCGCCGAATAACAGCCGGACTGAAGTAGGAACATGGCGAGACTGCAGCCTGTCAGGGGCACTCATGACCTGTTGCCGGATGACGCGCGGCGACACCGCCATGTGGCGGAGACGGCACGGGCGATCTCCGGCCTGTACGGCTATCAGGAAATTGTAACGCCGATCTTTGAATTTACCGAGGTGTTCAGCCGGACGCTGGGGGAAACCTCGGATGTGGTTACCAAGGAGATGTATACGTTCTCCATGGGTGACGGCGACAGCATGACCCTGCGGCCGGAGAATACCGCAGGCGTTGCCCGGGCCTATATCTCCAACGGCCTGCAGCAGGAAGTTCCGCTGAAATATTTCTATGCCGGTCCGATGTTCCGGCATGAGCGTCCCCAGAAGGGCCGCCAGCGACAGTTCCACCAGTTCGGCATTGAATTGCTTGGCGTTCCCGAGCCGGAAGGCGATGTCGAGATCATTGTCTGCGGCGCGGCCATTCTCGATCAGCTCGGGGTGGGCGACAGCTGCAGGCTGCAGCTCAACACGCTGGGCGACACGGAAAGCCGTCAGGCCTATCGTGCGGCGCTGGTCGACTATTTCTCGGCCCATGTTGGCGACCTGTCGGATGACAGCCGTATGCGTCTGGAACGTAATCCGATGCGTATTCTGGATTCAAAAGATGCCGGCGACCGTGCCATCGTTGCCGGTGCCCCGGAATTCGGTGACCACCTGAACGACGCATCGAAGGCTTTCTTTGCGACAGTGAAAGACGGCCTGACCCGGCGCGGCATTGCGTTTGAACTGAATTCACGGCTGGTGCGCGGACTCGATTATTACTGTCACACCGCATTTGAATTCGTCACTGATGCGCTGGGTGCGCAGGGGACTGTGCTTGCCGGTGGCCGGTATGACGGGCTGGTCGGCACGATGGGCGGGCCGGAGACGCCGGGCGTTGGCTGGGCCGCCGGAATCGAGCGGCTGGCAATGCTGGTTGGTGACGCCGCACCTGTTCCGGCCGGGCCGGTTGCGGTTATCCCGGTTGGTGATGACGTAACCGCGGCGGCTGACGATATCGTCGCTGCCCTGCGCGGCGCCGGTATCGCCACGGATATCGCGTTCCGGGGCAATCTGAAACGGCGGATGAAACGGGCGGACAAGATCAATGCCCGCGCGGCGATCCTGCTGGGCGAAGACGAACTGGCCCGTCAGGTTGCAACCGTCCGCGACCTGAAGACGGGTGAGCAGCAGGAAGTCGCCATTGCCAGACTGGCAGATTATCTGACAACCGGACAGTAGCGACCATGCCGACACAGCCGCCAGATCTGGCGCGGCTACTCATTGTCGGCGCCAACCACCGTTCGGGGTCTGTCGGGCTGCGTGATCGCCTGTTCATGGAAGAATCCGAATTGCCCGCTGTCTCCCGCGATCTGGTCGGCAACGGGATCAGCGAAGTGCTGCTGCTGTCGACCTGTGACCGTGTCGAATGCTTTGCGGTCTGTGACAGTATTCCGGCGGCACGGGAAAAGCTGCGCGCCTATTTTGCCAGCCGTGCAGGTGATGATACGGATATGGCACTCTATGATTACGAGGGCGAGCAGGCACTCAGCCATCTGTTCCGTGTGGCCGCCTCGCTGGACAGCCAGATTGTCGGTGAACCGCAGGTACTGGGTCAGGTGAAGACCGCACATCGCTGTCTGCGGGATGCAAATGCGCCGTTTGATGTTCTGGGAAGCGTTCTGGAAAAAGCCTATGAGGTGGCAAAGAAGGTCCGGACAGGAACCTCGATCGGTGAAGGTCCGGTAACCATCGTTGCCGCTGCCGTCCGGGTTGCCCGGGACCTGCACGGCGATCTTCGTGATACCAGGCTTCTGGTTCTGGGAGGCGGCGATGCCGGCGAGCTGATTGGCGATGGTCTGATCCGCGCCGGTGTTCGCCATGCCCGTGTCGCCGTTGCCCGGCGTCCGCTCGCGGTGTCGCTGGCGCAACGGCTGGGGGCGCATGTCGGTGACTTTGACGATCTGGGCAACCTGCTGGAAGAGGCGGATACAGTGGTCCTGGCACATGGCGGGGCGACGCCTCTGGTCGACCGGGAGCTGATGCGCCAGGTTCTGCGCCGTCGTCGCCAGAAGCCGGTTTTTCTGATCGACACGTCGATCCCTTCGGATTGTGATCCGGGGATCGAACTGCTGGACTCGGCCTTTCTTTACGATCTGGCGGATCTTGAACGTCTCGCCTCGGACGGTCTGAACGGTCGTGTGTCGGCAGCCGCCAAAGCTGAAGCGATGGTGCGCGACGAAGTCCGCAGCTTCATGGCCAGCGTTGCATCGAATCAGGCGGGCGGGGCAATCCGCCTGCTGCATGAACAGATTGAGGTGATGCGTCAGGAGGCGCTGGCCCGGTCCGGTGGTGATGCCGAAAAAGCCACACGCCTGCTGGCCGGACGGTTTCTGACCCTGCCGACGGAAGCCCTGCGGCAGGCCGGTCGCGACGGGCAGGACAGCAGCGAGCTTGAGTCATTCATTGCGGCCCTGTTCCGCACCGACAAGGAAAACTGAAGATGAGCCTTGATGAAAAACTGCATGGCGTCATTGCCCGGCATGACGAACTGGCCTCGCTGATGTCTGATCCGGACCGGCTGGGGGGCGAAAAATTTGTCACGGCGTCACAGGAATACTCGGCGCTGACACCTGTGGTGGAGATGGTGCAGGAATATTTTGCCGCCCGTGAGGAAATGGGCGATCTGGCCGAGATGATCACTGATACCGGTTCGGACCCGGAGATGCGAAAGCTGGCAGAGGAGGAATTCCATCAACTGAAGAACCGAATGCCGGACCTGGAGCGCAAGGTTCAGCTTGCCCTGCTGCCGAAGGATGAGGCGGATGCGAAGAATGCCATTCTTGAAGTACGTGCCGGAACGGGCGGGGAAGAGGCCGCCCTGTTCGCTGCTGACCTGTTCCGGATGTATCAGCGTTATGCGGATATCCGCGGCTGGCGGTTTGAGGTTCTCGACATGTCGGAGACCGGGATTGGTGGCCTGAAGGAAGCATCCGCCGAAATCCGCGGGCATAACGTCTTTGCCCGGCTGAAATTTGAATCCGGCGTGCATCGTGTGCAGCGTGTGCCGGAGACCGAATCAGGAGGACGTATTCACACATCTGCAGCGACCGTGGCGGTGCTGCCGGAAGCAGAGGATGTTGATCTGGATATCGAAGACAAGGATCTGCGGATCGATACCTATCGTGCCTCCGGTGCCGGCGGACAGCATGTCAACCGGACCGATTCTGCGGTGCGGATCACGCATCTGCCGACGGGGACTGTGGTCTCCATCCAGGATGACAAGTCACAGCACAAGAACCGGGCGAAGGCGATGAAGATCCTGCGCTCGCGAATCTATGACGCGGAGCGGGCGCGTCTCGATCAGGAACGTTCGGACAGCCGCCGCTCGCAGGTCGGGTCGGGCGACCGGTCGGAACGTATCAGAACCTATAACTTTCCGCAGGGCCGGGTGACTGACCACCGGATCAACCTGACGCTCTATACACTCGACCGCTTTGTGGCAGGTGATATGGACGAGGTCATCGATTCGCTGATTTCCGAAGACGAGGCGGCCCGTCTGGCGCAGGCGACCGGCGGGTGACGCTTGGCGAACTTCTGGCGCTGGCCCGCCACCGGCTGACGGATGCCGGAATTGATACGGCCCATCTTGATGCCCGGCTGCTGGCATCGGCGGCACTGGGCCTGTCCCGCGAAGAATTGCTGATGAAGGCCGGTGATGAGGTTCCACAAACCGGTGTCAGTGGCTGCCAGCGGCTGCTGGAACGCCGGCTGGCCGGGGAACCTGTATCCCGGATTCTGGGAAAGCGGGAATTCTGGGGGATGGACTTCATCGTGACTCCGGCAACACTTGACCCGCGCGCCGACAGCGAACTGCTGGTCGAACTGATCATCGGTCAAGCCGGAGAGGGGTTCTCCGGCCGGATTCTGGATCTGGGTACGGGAACGGGCTGTCTGCCAATTGCGCTGCTGTGTGCGTTACCAAAGGCACGTGCGACGGCGGTGGATGTCAGCCCGGCAGCACTGGATTGCGCCCGGCAGAATGCCGGTGTCCATGGGGTTCTCGACAGGCTGGAACTTCTTGAAGGCAGCTGGCTGGAGCCGGTTACGGGGCCTTATGATATTGTTCTGTCCAACCCGCCCTACATCGCAACACCGGTTATTGAGGGGCTGATGACGGAGGTCCGGCTGCATGATCCCCGGCTGGCACTGGATGGCGGTGCCGACGGTCTCGACGCCTACCGGACAATTATTGACGGGCTGGGAAGCATTCTGCCGAGTCGCGGGCAGGTGTTCCTTGAAGTCGGCTATGATCAGTCAGAGGCTGTGACCGGGCTTCTCCGGGAACGGGGGTTCCTGTCGATTGCTGCTCATAACGACCTTGCCGGGCAACGTCGTTGCGTCTCGGCAGTTTATTCCTGAATCAATGGTAAAATTTTGTTGGATTTGGCGGATTTCCCGACTAGGGTGCGGCTTGTCACGGTGATTTGAGGTTCAGGCGCCGTGACGGTTAGCGGACTGCCTTGGCAGACCGCAATATCACATCCTGCATACGCAATGCGTAATTTGTCGCCAAAAGCGGCGACAGGTTGTCAGGTACGGCGAAACAGCTGGCACTAAACAAATGAAACAAGGCTCGAACAAACGTTCGCGCGGTCGTGGCAACAGAAAACCGTCACGAACGCAGGTATACGACAGTAGCGGCCCCGAGGGCCGGATACGTGGAAATGCGAATCAGGTCTATGACAAATATCTCGCGCTGGGGCGCGATGCATATTCTGCCGGTGACCGGATCGCAGCGGAAAATTTTTTCCAGCATGCCGAACATTACTATCGCATTGTTGTGGCAATAGAAGCGGCCCGTGCGCAGCAGGAACAGCAGCGTGGTGACGGTAACCAGGGTGACCGCAATCAGCAGCATAACAATCGCCGCCACGGGAACGATGGCGGGGATGACAGGGCGGATATCGAAGCAACGACACCGCATGATCCGCGTGACCCGGTGCCGGCCTTTGACGATGATGACGACGGCTCCGCTGACAACGGCGATAACAGATCGTCCGGAAACAATAACCAGAGCACTGCCGAACAGTCAGCGACACCGGCAGGGCAACCGTCAGCGCCAAAACCGCGACCGGAACGCAAGCCCCGCCGCCGCAAACCGGCGGAAGACGTCTCTGACGCCCAGTCCCTGCCGGAAGGCCTGCTGAAGCCGGTGACAACCTCGTCGCAGGACAAGGATGAATCGGGGGATGATATCCGTCATTCAAGCGGAACAGCGAAACCGCGCGGACGCCGTCCCCGTCGTCCGAAAGACGACGATACAGACATTGATCAGTCCGCAGCGGACTGAATTATTGAATTGTGTGATTATCCGGGTTGTCTCCTGACAACCCGGAGCCGCCCGGTCAGCCGGGGGCCGTCAGTGACTGCCCGACGCTGACAGACCCACTGGTGATCACCCGGGCATAAACACCCATATCGATATGCGAGAATCCCTTCTTCAGGGTGAGCGGAAGATTCATGTCCCGGATGCCCTGTTCGGGGTGAACATTGGTTGCCGCGCAGCGGTCAATCCGCTTCTCGACACGCAGCCGCACATCGCCGATGGAGATTTCCTGCCCGGCCCAGCCAAATTCTTCCCACGGGCTGCCGCCCTCAAAATAGAAATTCGCCCGGAACCGGCGATGGTCAACCGGCTCTCCGGCAACGCGTTCCAGGTCCCGGATGCTGGCATGTCCGATAAGGCTGACCAGCGGACTTTCCTGATCGGTGAAGGCTGTCGTCTCCCGGCCATCCAGCAGTCTGGGCGTTCCGCGAACGTCACCGGCAGCAAAGGAGGCAAAGAACTGCTCGATAATGCTGCGTCCGACGGGCGTCGTGATCTGGCCGCGGGCCACCTGCTTGCCATCGCGCATGATGGTCAGTGTGTTTGTGCTGTCATCAAAGCTGGTGGACAGCAGGGCCAGACGTTCGTTGCGCATCAGGTTGAGAAAATTTGATTTCGGCAGATGTTCCGGCGCCAGTGGATCAAACAGGGCGCTGACATGGGCGATTCCGAACCGCCGGTCGTTTGGCAGAACCTGATCCGGCGTCAGCGACACGGAATCAAGCGCCTCGGCGCTCAGGCTTTTGACGGGGTAGCGGTAAATCTGCGAAACTGACAAGACCATCAGCTGATGATCGGGGGCCGGGCGAGCTCTGTCAATCCGGCGGCAGGTTTTCGCATCCACTGTCTTGCGGCGTACAGTTATTTCTCCATATCAGCTTCTGGTAACCCTATAAAGCGAGGGGTCTCTGACATTGCCGATACGGGATGTTGAGACCTTGTTGCAGAAAGGCTTTTGAAATGGACTTCGAAAAATATACAGACCGCGCACGCGGTATGATTCAGGCGGCACAGACAATTGTGCTGCGTGAGGACCAGCAGAGACTGACCCCCGAGCATATCCTGAAAGCACTGCTGGACGACAAGGACGGGCTTTGCGCCGGGCTGATCACGTCAGCCGGTGGTGACGCGAAGGTGGCACTGGCTGATGTAACCGCAGAACTGCGCAAGATTCCGTCGGTGCAGGGTGGTGACGGACAGCTCTACCTGGATCCGAAAACGGCCCGCCTGCTGGATCAGGCACAGCAGATTGCCGAGAAGGCGGGGGACAGCTATGTCACCGTCGAACGGTTACTGCTGGCTCTTGCGATGGCAAGCGGCACACCCTCTGCCGATATTCTGAAGCGGGCAGGGGTCAATCCGCAGAGTCTGAACGCGGCGATTGAGGATATCCGGAAAGGCCGCAAGGCGGACAGTGCCGGTGCCGAGGACTCATTCGATGCCCTGAAAAAATTCGCCCGTGACCTGACACAGGCGGCCTTCGACGGGAAAATCGATCCGGTCATTGGCCGCGACGAGGAAATTCGCCGCACCATTCAGGTGCTGTCGCGCCGGACCAAGAACAACCCGGTGCTGATCGGTGAGCCGGGGGTCGGTAAAACAGCTATCGTCGAAGGACTGGCCCAGCGCATTGTCGCCGGGGATGTGCCGGAAAACCTCAAGCAGAAGAAACTGATGGTGCTGGACCTCGGCGCGCTTGTCGCCGGGGCGAAGTTCCGCGGCGAATTTGAAGAGCGCTTGAAGGCCGTGCTTGGCGAGGTTTCGAACGCCGCCGGCGAGATCATCCTGTTCATTGACGAAATGCACACCATCGTCGGCGCGGGTGCAGCGGAAGGATCAATGGATGCTTCCAACCTGTTGAAGCCGGCACTGGCGCGTGGCGAATTGCATTGTGTCGGGGCGACAACGCTGAACGAATACCGCAAGTATATCGAAAAGGATGCCGCCCTCGCCCGGCGCTTCCAGCAGGTCTATGTATCGGAACCGTCGGTCGAGGATTCGATCTCGATCCTGCGTGGTCTGAAGGAGAAGTACGAGCTTCATCATGGCGTGCGTATTTCCGACAGCGCCCTTGTTGCTGCGGCAACGCTTTCGAAACGCTATATCACCGATCGCTTTCTGCCGGACAAGGCGATCGATCTGATGGACGAGGCCTCCAGCCGGCTGCGGATGGAGATTGATTCCAAGCCGGAGGAAGTAGACGAGCTCGACCGCAGGATTATTCAGCTGAAGATCGAGCAATCGGCGCTGACCCGTGAAGGCGATGACGGATCGAAAGACCGCCTCGTCAGGCTGGAGAAGGAACTCGCGGAACTGGAGGAGAAATCAGCAGCCCTGACGGCCCGCTGGACTGCCCAGAAGAACGAGTTGGCCGGGGCGACGCAGATCAAGGAACAGCTCGACCAGGCCCGCATGGAGCTTGAGCGGGCCCAGCGTGACGGTCGCCTGGAGCGGGCAGGCGAGTTGATGTATGGCGTCATTCCGGAGCTGGAGCAGAAGTTGTCGACCGCCGACAGCGCGCATCAGGGCCAGCTGGTCGAGGAGACGGTCAGCGAGCAGCATATCGCGGGTATTGTCGCCCGCTGGACGGGTATCCCTGTCGACAAGCTGCTGGCCGGGGAACGGGACAAGCTGCTGCAGATGGAACAGCAGCTTCGCAAGCGGGTGGTTGGTCAGGAGGAAGCGCTGAACTCTGTCTCCAACGCGGTCCGCCGGGCCCGGGCAGGCCTGCAGGATCCGAACCGGCCAATCGGGTCATTTCTGTTTCTGGGTCCGACCGGTGTCGGCAAGACCGAGCTGACCAAGGCGATTGCCGAATTCCTGTTTGATGACGAACAGGCGCTGCTCCGCATCGACATGTCGGAATATATGGAAAAGCATGCGGTCTCCCGGCTGATCGGCGCCCCGCCGGGCTATGTCGGTTACGATGAAGGAGGTGCCCTGACGGAAGCGGTCCGCCGCCGGCCTTTTCAGGTCATCCTGTTCGACGAAATCGAAAAGGCGCATCCCGATGTCTTCAACGTTCTGTTGCAGGTCCTTGATGACGGCCGCCTGACCGACGGGCAGGGGCGAACGGTCGACTTCCGCAATACCCTGATCATCCTGACCTCCAATCTGGGGGCGGAGATTCTTGCGGCGCAGGAAGAAGGCCAGGACAGTTCGGATATCCGCGACCAGGTGATGGATATCGTTCGCGCCTCCTTCCGCCCGGAATTCTATAACCGGCTTGATGAGGTGATTCTGTTCCATCGCCTGTTCCGTGATCAGATGGCGGGTATCGTGGATATCCAGCTGGCCCGTCTGCGGCAGCTTCTGGAAGACCGGAAGATCACGCTGAAACTCGACCAGGCGGCCCTGCACTGGCTGGCCGACGCCGGGTTTGACCCGGTCTATGGGGCACGCCCGCTGAAGCGGGTGATCCAGCGGACGCTGCAGAACCCGATGGCAGGGATGATCCTCGACGGGCGGATTGCCGACGGCTCGTCCGTGCATGTCTCGGCGTCCGACGACGGGCTGACCCTGAACGGGGAACTGGCCGAAGCCGCCTGACCGCTGATACCCGCCGGACCTTGTCGTGCCCTGTCACAGCAGGCTCCGGCGGCAACAGCATGATCCTGCAATATCTCACGCCGTTGCCAGCAAGGTGGTGCCCGCAAGAATGACAGCGGCCCAGACCAGCCGTCGCCGCAGATCACCTTCGCCCAGCAGCAGGCTGCCCATCAGCACGGTCAGCAGCACGCTGATTTCCCGGGTTGGCGCGACATAGATCACCGGTGTGAAGGTCAGGGCATAGAGCACCAGAATATAGGCCAGCGGATTGAAGATCGCGATGGCGATGACACCGGACCGGTGGTCGCGCCAGTAGTCTTTCAGCCGGGCCCTGCGTCGGGCGGCCAGCGGTGCCAGCAGAATGACCCTGCCGAGGCTGGATGCATAATCCAGCAGCAACGGCGGGATGAGCAGGATAGAGACAGCATAGGCGTCCCAGACGGTATAGCTGCCGATCAGCATTCCCGCGCCGGCACCAAACCCGATTGAAACAGCCAGATTCCGGGTACCGCCCCGGAACCCGCCGGTCAGACAGATAACCCCGGCGATGATGGTGATCGCACCCAGCGCAATCTGCAGCGTCATGGTCTCGCCAAGAAAAAGAACGGCAAAGCCGGTCGACAGGAACGGGCCGGTGGCCCGCGCCGTCGGATAGACAAGCGACAGATCGCCTTTGCGATACCCTGTCTGCAGAAGCAGGAAATAACCGAGGTGAAGCAAGGCGCTGCCGGTTGTAAACAGGATTTCGGGAACACCGAAGGCGGGTTTTTCGATGATCAGAATGGCGAGCGCGACCGGCAGGTAGATCAGCACCGACAGCGCGGAGAACAGCCAGATAAGTTCCGGCCCGCCATTGATGCGTTTGACGAAGAAATTCCAGGTTGCGTGGCAGAATGCTGCCGCGAGGACGAGGGTGAATCCGAAGGCAGTCATGTTGAACCCCAGGGCTGGTGTCAGACGTGTTACATCACGCCCTTTCCACCCCCTCTGGCTTTTTCATCCTCGGGTGTCTGCCGTACACGGCTCATAACGGCGCTCGGTCCGGCTTGCTGCAGCAACGGAACCCTAGCCGCACATGGATAGGCCATCAGAGACTAGCTGCGGGGGAGAGGATTGAAAGCCAAATATACGGTTTCTGCCGTCCACCAGGCCTGTGACCTTGTTGCTGATCAATGCCGGGTCTGGCAGGCTGCAGTAACGGGCGAGCGGGCCCGGCAGAAAGGATCGCCATGGAAAACCGGGTAATGACAGTCGGCACGCTGGACAGGCTGCCACGTATTCGCATGGCGCATCTGCCAACTCCGCTGGAGGAAGCGGCCAATCTGGGGTCTGACCTTGGTATCGGCCTCTGGATCAAACGCGATGACTGCACCGGCATCGGGCTGGGTGGCAACAAGGTGCGCCAGCTTGAGTTCTATCTTGGTGAGGCTGTCGCCGGGGGTGCCGACACCATCCTGATTACCGGCGCTGTGCAGTCGAATTTCGTCCGTACCGCGGCGGCGATGGCGGCACGGCTCGGAATGGAAAGTCACCTTCAGCTGGAGGAGCGGGTGCCGCATGACACGCCGCTCTATCGCACATCCGGCAATGTGCTGCTCGATCATCTGCTGGGGGCAACGCTCCACAGTTTCCCGGAGGGCGAGAACGAGGCGGGTGCCGACGCAAGACTGGAAGAGATCGCCGGAGAGCTTCGGGCAAAGGGTCGCAAACCCTATGTCATTCATCTCGGTCCCGGTCATGCGCCGCTGGGTGCTCTCGGCTATGTCGACATGGCACGTGAACTGCTCGATCAGCTGGCTGCGCTCCGGCTTGAAATCGGACGCATATTCGTCGCTTCCGGCAGTGCGGCAACCCATGCCGGGCTGCTTTACGGGTTGCGGGCGTTCGGCTCGGACCTTCCGGTTCAGGGTATTTGCGTCCGGCGTGACGCCTCCCTGCAATCCAGCCGGGTGCTGACAAGATGCCGCGAGATAGCCGGTCTGATCGATGGGCCGGACGTTGTGACGGAAAGCGATATCCGGCTTGACGATACGGCGCTTGCGCCGGGCTATGGCCAGCTGAATGCGGCGACACATGATGCCATTCGCCGGGCCGCCTCCCGGGAGGGCATGTTTCTTGACCCGACCTATACGGCGAAGGTGATGGCCGGCCTGATATCGTTCTCGGAGCGTCTGCCGGAGACGGCAGCACCGGCAGCCGAAAAGCCGTGGCTGTTCATCCATACCGGCGGGCAGCCGGCATTGTTCGCCTATGGCGATCAGCTCATCGGGTCAGCGTGAGGGATATCTGATCAGTTGGCGCTGGCGATTGCCGGCACAACAGGTTCGACTACCGGCAGCGCATCAAATTCCCGGTCCAGTGCACGGTAGAGATCCCGGAATGTGGCGAGATCGGCTCCGGCCAGACGCTTGCCTGTCGGCAGTTTGATGCTGAGCGGATTGACCTGCTGACTGCCCCGCAGCACTTCATAATGCAGGTGTGCTCCGGTTGACCGGCCGGTTGTACCGACCCAGCCGATGATCTGGCCCTGGCGGACCCGGTTGCCCTTGCGGGCATTTTTGGAAATACCCTTCATATGGGCGTAGGCGGTCTTGTATTCGCCGTTATGGCGCAGGCGGACATATTTGCCATATCCGCCGTTCCAGCCGGACACTTCGATGACTCCGTCACCGGCGGCATAGATTGGCGTGCCGCTCGGTGCCGCAAAATCAACGCCACGATGCATCTTGGTATAACCCAGAATCGGATGGCGGCGCTTGCCGAAACGTGACGAGATGCGGGCACCGTCGACCGGTGTTTTCAGCAGGGCCTTGCGGATGCTGTGGCCTTTCGGATCAAAAAAATCGGTCCGGCCACTTTCATCTGTGTAGCGGTAGATCCGCAGTTCCTTGCCGCTCAGCGTCAGACGGGCATGATTGATCGCACCATCGCGGAGCGCGAGGCCTGTCTCGTCATGAAAGCGGTTGAACATCACCTGAAATGTGTCGCCGGGCTGGATATCGCGCTGGAAATCGACATCGAAGGACATCGCCTGTATCAGTTCGATCAGCACAGCCGGTGGCAGGC
Organism: Rhodospirillales bacterium; assembly: GCA_040219025.1. Lineage (GTDB taxonomy): Bacteria > Pseudomonadota > Alphaproteobacteria > Rhodospirillales > HT1-32 > HT1-32. The sequence goes on from JAVJTE010000020.1 coordinate 1,248,269, forward strand.
CGGCATCAACCGCTGCCTCATAGAGGGAACTGGTAATCTCGCCATCGACCCGGTGCGACTGTTCGGAAAGTGCCTTCTTGACTTCCTTGGCGGCGAACTTGTCAGCTTCACGGTCGACAAAGACATCCAGATCAACATCGGGTTTCAGCGCCAGTCCGATCAGCGACGTGCCTTCGTCGGCTGCAGGGTCGAGCGAAATCCTGATGGTCTGGCCGGGGCGCAGCTTGCGCGGGTCATAGACTGTCCGCAGCGCGCTGATCGCGGAATGAGACTCAGACCGACCGAAACCCTGGTTCACCAGCATTTTCATAAGGGTGTCACCGCGACGGACTTTCAGCTCCCGGAATTCCGGTTCAGCGGGGCTGATATTAATCGCGGCAACATCAATGTCGCCAACTGTCTCGGGCTGAAGCACCGGAGGGGTGAGAAGTCCGTCAGTGGCCTGGGCGTGGAGGGGGGCCAGAGCGGCACCGGCAACAATAAGATATCTGACCGCGCGTGCTGCGAGGCTAAACTGGCTGTTCAATGCTTTTCCCTTCCCCGTGTTCAGCAATTACTTGAGAAAATTGCCCACGAAACGACGTGATGGCCCGACGTTAAATGATAGCTATAGGCTGTCAACCTGTTCCGCTTCAGTTCGACTGAAACTATGGCGAAATGATGGTTTAAATACTGTTTAGACTTTGCATTTTCATGCAATACGCAAACTTTCCTTGTATATAAGGCCTGTGAGCACAAGCGAAAAATGAGGATTTCTGCCAGTTTTATCTCCGGGGGCTGGCTGCCGTGGGTCTTTCTGGGGAAACTGTAATTTTTATTATTTTTCTTATGAAAGGCATTTGACAGGTGGGTGGTGTGTGCATATAACCCGCCTCCCGACGCGACGAGCGTAGGGCCACCGGAAAGTATCGGTCGGGTTTGGAAGCCGGTTTCGGCCGGTGGAAGACAGCTCTTTGACAT
>JAVJTE010000021.1:0-31353 GCA_040219025.1 Rhodospirillales bacterium
CGCTTGGTGCAGTAACCTGCGAAAATGTCACCGAAATTGCCGGTCGGTACGGTGAACGACACGTTCCGATCCCGTGCGCCGAGGGAAACGGCCGATGTGAAGTAATAGACGATCTGGGTCATGATCCGGGCCCAGTTGATCGAATTGACTGCGGACAGGCGAAGCCGGTCCCGCAGATCACCGTCATTGAACATCGCCTTGACCATGTCCTGACAGGCGTCGAAATCGCCCTCGATGGCGATGCAGTGGACATTGCCGGACGCCACTGTCGTCATCTGTCGGCGCTGCACGTCCGAGACCCGGCCATTGGGGAACAGGATGAAAATATCGATGGCCTCGCGGTCACGACAGGCCTCGATTGCGGCCGAACCGGTATCGCCGGAGGTCGCGCCGACGATCGTCACCCGTTCCCTGCGCTGGCGGAGCACATGGTCGAACAGATGACCCACCATCTGCAGCGCATAATCCTTGAAGGCAATGGTCGGGCCATGAAACAGCTCCAGCAGCCAGTCATTCGGGCCGAGCTGTTTCAGGGGCGCGACGGCATCGTGACGGAAGGCGGCATAGGTGGTCTCGATGATGCGCGTCAGATCTGCGTCATCAATACTGCCCGCCACAAAGGGTGTGATGATCTTGCGCGCTATTTCAGTATAGGGCTTGCCCTGCAGGGCACGTATCTCGTCGGCAGAAAATGTCGGCCAGCTTTCCGGCAGGTACAGGCCGCCATCGCGGGCAAGCCCGGCCAGCAGCACATCATCAAAGCCGAGAACGGGCGCAGTGCCACGTGTAGAGATATATTTCAACGCTTCCTCATATTCCGGGTTGGACCGTAAGACTCCGGTCAGGTGATCTGCGGGCGACCTTAGCCATTGCCGACAATCCGGGCAAGGTCAGCCATCCGGGAGATACCGGCGACGCAGATGGGCCTTGAAGGCCGCTGTGCCAAGGGGTGTGCCCGTCGATCGTTCAATCAGCTCATCCGGCGGGTACCGCCGTGCGGGCGCATGCACATTTGGCCGCAGCCAGGCGAACAGCGGCTGGAAATCTCCGTCTGCGATTGATTTCGGAATGCCCGGTGTCTCGCGGCAGGCCGCCTGATACATCTGGGCTGCCGTCATCGCGCCGAGCGTATAGGTCGGGAAATAGCCGAATGCCCCGTCGTACCAGTGAATATCCTGCAAACAGCCCAGCGCATCACGTTCCGGACGGACGCCCAGCAGGTCCTGCATCAGGTCATTCCAGGCCCCCGGCAGATCAGCAATGGCAAGATCTCCGGACAGCATCGCCTTTTCCAGGCGATAGCGGAGGATGACATGCAGCGGATAAGTCACTTCATCCGCCTCAACCCTGATGAAGCCGGGCTGAACAGCCAGATAGAGCCGGCCAAGATTTTCCGCAGCCCAGGCCGGGTCATCGCCGAAGGCCTCGCCGAACAGCGGCGACAGCAGCTCCATGAACTCACCGGAGCGACCGGCCTGCATTTCCAGCAGCAGTGACTGGCTTTCATGGATGGTCATGCCGAGACTTTCCCCGACCGGTCGATGCCGGAGATCGCGGGGGAGACCCTGTTCATAAAGCGCATGGCCACATTCATGAACCACCGCCATCAGACCGTCCGCGGGTTCGCTTTCGCTGAACCGGGTGGTGATACGAATGTCATCGCCTGCGCCGCCGGTAAAGGGATGCAGGCTTTCGTCGAGCCGCCCCCGTGTAAAATCAAAACCGATGGTCTCCAGCAGCCGGTCTGCCAGCTTCCGCTGGGCCGCAACGGGTGTGGCAACCGTTGGCCGGATTGCCGGTGGCAGTGCTGACTGGCGTTCCAGAATATCACCCAGCAATGGTGGCAGAAAACCGGAGAGATCATCGAACAGACCATCGATATCAGCCGAGCGGCGGCCCGGATCATAGCTGTCCAGCAGGGCATCATACTGACCAAGCCCCAGCACCTCGGCCTTAATCACCGCTTCCTCGCGGACAAACTGCGTCACCAGGGTCAGTGCATCGCGCACCAGCGCGAAATCGCTCTCTGCCCTGGCCCGCCGCCAGAGTGTCTCGCAGGCGGAATTGGCGGTTGAGGCGGCTTCCACATGATCACCCGGCAGGGCAGAGGCATGAGTGTGGCGCCAGCGCATCCAGTAAAGATCACGGCGTTGCAGCTCATCCAGCCCCCCGGATTCCGCCTCCGCCTGATCCAGCAGACCGGCCATATCGGGGGCAGTCAGCAGATCGTGGGACAGGCGGGCCATCACTGACAGTTCGGTCCCGCGCTGTGCGGCCCCGCCCGATGGCATCATGGTCGCCGCGTCCCAGTGCAGGACACCACTGACATCGCCGAGGACAGATAACCTCCGGAACCGCTCCGACAGGCTGTGGAAACTGTTCATGAAGCTGCATCTCCGTGACGGCGACGAGACGAAAGGATGAAGAAAACAAACGCGACGAGCACCGCAATTCCGGTCGAAAACCAGGTGATCGCATAAATCAGATGGTTGTTCGACAGGGTCGCCCTGAACTGGCCACCAAGCGGGAAGCCCCCGTCGGGTGTCGAGGCCCTGTCCGCCACCACATAGAACCCCGTCTCGACAGCCGGCAGGCCAAGACCGGAAGCCAGTGTTGCGGGATCGGCTGTATACCAGAGGTTACCTTCCGGATTATCCGCCGGTGTGAATGTGCCACGCTGCCCGGGCAGGCGAATATTGCCGGTCACCGTCACCGGCCCGGCAATCAGGGACTGCGGCCGGCTCTCCTGTGACAGATGTTCCGGATCAACCCAGCCCCGGTTTATGAACAGGGTCGGCCCACCCGGCACAAGCATCGGCGTGAAGATATGATACCCCGCCTTGCCGTCGGTGGAAGACGCATAGACCGGGCGCTCCTTGCCATGCAGCAACAGGCCTTCAAGCCGGACAGGGCGGAATTCAATACGGGCCGGTTCGGTGACTTCCGTCAGTTCGGAGGCTGTAAGGGCTGTGCCCTGTCGGGCTGCATCACGTTCGGCCACCAGGGTCTGTTTCCAGCCGAGGCGCTGAACCTGCCAGGCACCCAGGCTGAACAGCCCGGCGACAATCACCAGCGTGAACAGACTCAGCCAGACAGGAAAACCTCGTGATTTAATCATGCCGTCAATCTGGTCATGCGGGCCGGGCAAATAAAGCCCCGGAAACAAAAGCGCCGCCCACAGGGGGCGGCGCTGATGATGGCCGGAAGAGCGATCAGGCGCCCCACCAGTAGACCCAGATAAACAGGAACAACCAGACCACGTCAACGAAGTGCCAGTACCATGCGGCAGCTTCAAAGCCGAAATGACTTTCCGGCTTGAAATGCCCCTTGTAGGCACGAACCCAGCAGATCGCCAGGAAGATGGTGCCGATGATGACATGTGCACCGTGGAAGCCGGTCGCCATGTAGAAGACCGATGAATAGATACCATCGGTAAAGCCAAAAGCGGCATGGCTGTATTCGTAGGCCTGCAGGGCGGTAAAGCAGACACCCAGCAACACCGTAAGGCCAAGACCCTTCAGCAGGCCGTCGCGGTCACCTTCAATCAGCGCATGATGCGCCCAGGTTACCGTCGCCCCGGAAAGCAGCAGGACGAGGGTATTCATGAACGGCAGGTCCCAGGGATCGAAGGTCACAATCCCTTCCGGCGGCCAGACCGTCGAGGCCGGCGAGAAAACCAGCAGGCTGGAATGGAAGAATGCCCAGAAGAAAGCGACGAAGAACATCACTTCCGAACAGATGAACAGCATCATGCCGTAACGCAGGCCAAGCCGGACAACCGGGGTATGGCTGTGCCCGTCACGGGCTTCGCTGACCACCGTGCGCCACCAGAAGAACATCGTCACCAGAACGGCAACAAAGCCCAGAATCATGGCAACTGACGTATGTCCATGAAGCCAGAAAACCCCGCCACCGGTCAGCAGACCGGCTGCCATGGAACCAACCATCGGCCAGACACTCGGCTCAACCAGATGATAGGGATGATTGACTGCGTGATCGTCGCTCATGATTTCTTGTGTCCCTTGGATCTTGTTCGTTCAGTTATCAATTACCCGCCTGTTTTAACCGGCTTTTCGCCGGCGTCCAGACGTGATGTGGTTTTTTCGCTCTTCTCGTCGGCCGGCTCGGGCGAATCTTCGCTCATCGACGGAAAGAACGTATAGGAAAGCGTGATTGTCGTCACGTCCCGGGTATTGCGGTCTTCCAGAATAGCCGGATCGACAAAGAACGAGACCGGCATGGAAACCTGCTCTCCTGCCGCCAGTGTCTGCTCGTCAAAGCAGAAACAGGCGATTTTCGAGAAGTAAATTCCCGCTTTCGGCGGTGTCACATTGAAAATTGCGGTACCCGTCGTGGGTCTCTTCGCATAGTTCTCCGCCTGATAGGCAATCAGCGTTTCCTCGCCGACAGGTACCCGGATTTCGGTTTGCTCCGGGCGGAACTTCCAGGGCAGGCCAAGATTGACGTCGGCATTGAAGCGGACGGTAATCATCCGGCCCTCGACGGCACCCGGTGCCTTTTCCGCCGTCTGTGTCGTACCGCCAAACCCGGTTACCTGACAGAACAGCTTGTAGAGCGGGACCGAGGCATAGGCGACACCCACCATCGCCACAACGAAGGTCGCGAGGCTGATCAGTGTCTTCCGGTTTCTGGCCTTCTGCGTGGTCATCCGCCGACGGTTCCCATCTTGGCGATGGTGATCACGTAGAACAGGACGCAGAATCCGACCAGTGCCAGACCCAGCGCGATATTCTTGCCGCGCCGGCTGCGATGCATCTCGCTTTTATCGTTCTTGCCCATGGTTACCAGAACCCCGCTGCCCGAACTGCCGCGTCAGCCAGCAACGCCGCAAACAGGCCAAAAAGATAAAAAATGGAATAGGCGAACATCCGCCGTGCCGGGCCGAAATCATCCTCATCCGCCCGCATCACCAGAACACAATGGCGAATGAACCAGAGGCTCATACCCGCCGCGACAAGGCCGTAGGCCAGGCTGGCCATACCAAGGAAGGCCGGGGCGACCGACAGCGGCAGCATGATCAGCGTATAGACGAACATCTGGCGCCGGGTCTCGCGGCTGCCCGCCACAACCGGCAGCATTGGCACGCCGGCAGCGGTGTAGTCACTGTTGCGGAACAGCGCCAGCGCCCAGAAATGCGGCGGCGTCCAGAAGAAGATAATGGCAAACAGCACAATACTGGACAGCGAGACATCACCGGTCACGGCAGCCCAGCCGATCATCGGCGGGAAGGCCCCGGCGGCACCACCGATCACGATATTCTGCGGCGTACGGCGTTTCAGCCACATGGTGTAGACAAAAATATAAAACCCGATGGTCAGCGCCAGCAGCGCCGCCGCCGCCAGATTGACCGCCAGCCCCATGACGACCACCGAAGCCGCCGACAAGATCACCCCGAAGGCCAGCGCGTCACCCGGCAGGATGCGCCCGGCGGCCACCGGCCGGTTCTGTGTCCGGGTCATGATCCGGTCGATATCACGGTCAAACCACATATTGATGGCACCGGACGCACCGGCACCAACCGAAATACAAAGCACCGCGACCAGGCCGATAACCGGATGAATGCTGCCCGGTGCCAGCAACAGGCCGGCAATGCCTGTGAACACCACCAGTGCCATCACCCTCGGTTTCAGCAGCGCAATATAATCACTGGCGGCTGACTCGACGGCGATGGAGCCGCTATCAGGGATAGCGGCTCCGGTCGCACTCAGGGTCGTTGCGTTGTCACGCATCAGATTTCCCGGACCTTATTTGATGACCGGCAGGTCATTGAAGGTATGGAAAGCAGGCGGCGAGGTCTGCGTCCATTCCAGGGTTGTCGCACCCTCACCCCAGTAATTGTCTGCAGCCTTGCGCTTTTTCGCCAGTGCTTCGAGACAAATGATGATGAACAGGATGAAGCCTGCAAAGGAGAGGTAGGAGCCGATCGACGAGACCAGATTCCAGCCCGCCAGTGCATCCGGATAGTCGACATAGCGACGCGGCATGCCGGCAAGACCCGAGAAATGCATCGGGAAGAAGGTGATATTGACACCGGCGAAGAACAGCCAGAACTGAATCTTGCCAAGCGTTTCGTTGTACATCACACCGAACATCTTTCCGAACCAGTAGTAGAAGCCGCAGAAGATGCCGAAGACCGCACCCAGCGACAGCACATAATGGAAATGTGCGACCACGTAATAGGTGTCATGCAGCGAGGCATCAACGCCCGCATTGGACAGTACGACACCGGTCACACCACCGACGGTAAACAGGAAGATGAAGCCGAGCGCATAGAGCATCGGCGTCTCGAAGGTGATCGATCCGCCCCACATCGTTGCAATCCAGGAGAAGATCTTAACGCCCGTGGGCACCGCGATCACCATGGTGGCAAACATGAAGTAGGCCCGCGTATCGACATCCATGCCGACCGTGTACATGTGATGCGCCCAGACCACGAAGCCGACGCCGCCAATGGCGACCATCGCATAGGCCATGCCCATGTAACCGAACACCGGCTTGCGCGAGAAGGTCGAGACCACCTGGCTGACGATACCGAAGGCCGGCAGAATCATGATGTACACTTCCGGATGACCGAAGAACCAGAACAGATGCTGGAACAGGATCGGGTCACCGCCGCCTTCCGGAATGAAGAAGGTGGTGCCGAAATTACGGTCGGTCAGCAGCATGGTAATGGCACCGGCAAGTACCGGAACCGCCAGCAGCAGCAGGAACGCCGTCACCAGCATTGCCCAGATGAACAGCGGCATCTTGTGCAGCGACATGCCGGGCGCACGCATGTTGAAGATCGTGGTAATGAAGTTGATCGCACCGAGAATGGACGAGGCACCCGCCAGATGAAGCGCGAAAATCGCCATATCAACCGCCGGTCCGGGATGCCCGAGCGTCGAGGAAAGCGGCGGATAGATTGTCCAGCCCGTACCGGCACCACCGCCGAGCACGGCCGAAAGAACCAGCAGCAGGAAGGCCGGAACCAGCAGCCAGAAACTGAGATTGTTCATCCGCGGGAAGGCCATGTCCGGCGCACCCACCATCAGCGGAATGAACCAGTTACCAAAGCCGCCGATCAGCGCCGGCATAACCGCAAAGAACACCATGATCAGGCCATGCGCTGTCACCAGCACGTTGAACAGGTTCTTGCCTTCGTCACCGGTCAGATGCTGGAGACCCGGCTCAGCCAGTTCCATACGCATCCAGACAGAGAAAGCGCCACCGATCAGACCGGCGACAATCGCGAAAATAAGATAAAGGGTTCCGATATCCTTGTGGTTCGTCGAACAGAACCAGCGAACAAAGAAACCCGGCTTGTGATCAGCGTGATCGTCGTGTGCGTCAGCGGCTCCGTAAGCCATGTTGCCTTCTCCTCGTTCGCTTAGTTGGCAGCAGCGGATGTCAGCGCCGCTACCTGCTTGTTCTGTTTCATCTCGGTCAGGATGTCGGCAACCTTTTGCGGCTCACCGGCTTCCATCGATTTCTGCGCCCAGGCGGCATAGACCTCTTTCGATACCACTTCGACCGCCACCGGCATGAAGGCATGGTCCTTGCCGCAAAGCTCGGAACACTGACCGTAATAAATGCCTTCCTTGCCCTCGTTCACCATGAACCAGGTTTCGTTCAGACGACCGGGGACAGCATCGGTTTTGAAGCCGAAGGACGGCACGGTGAAGGAATGCAGCACGTCCGCTGCGGTCACCAGAACCCGGATACTGGTTCCGGACGGTACGACAAGGTTGTTGTCGACAGCCAGCAGACGCGGCTCGCCGGGCTGCAGCTCATCTTCTTTCTTCATGATCGCATCAAAGGTCAGCGGCTCGCCACTGGCGTCTTTCAGGTCGGCATACTGAAAGCTCCAGTACCACTGGCTGCCGGTCGCCTTGATCGTCATCTCCGCGTCAACCGCCCTGTCCTGCTTGTACAGCAGCTTGGCGCTGGGAACCGCGAGAATTACCAGAATGACCACCGGAATAAGCGTCCAGGCAATCTCCAGCCCGACATGATGGGTCGTCTTGCCCGGGACCGGGTTGGCTTTCCGATTGAATTTCACAACCACGTAGATCATCAGGGCCAGCACAAACAGCGTGATGATGGTGATGGTCGAATTCAGCACAATGTCATGCATGAAACGCAGGTCTTCCGCGACGGGTGTCACCGCTTCCTGCAATCCGAACTGCCAGGGATGGGGCTGCTGTGCGAACGCCACGGTTGGCGTCAACGCCAGTGCCAGCAAACCGAATACCGCTTTAAGAGCCTTCAAGGGCTTCATTCCGTGCCTCTTTCTTCGTGATAAAAGCCGTCCCGAGCCCACAGCGCGCAGACAAGATCAAGCTACCCTTCCGTATCAGCCGGGTTTTACAGGCTTTTCCAGCCAAACCCAACACAAATTTCGACTGCCGGAGCAAAGTCACCCGATTGTAAATATAACAAATCCAGGGCTTTAATTGTGGTGCCGTTCGCACCCCATCAACCTGAAAATAGCCCTGTCAGCCGGTTTTGCCGGAAAAACTCCCGGATTTGCATAAAACGACAACAATCCGTTGAGAAGATGCTGGCGAAACCGGATAAGACAGCACACCGTTTTACAGGAACTGCCGGACCAATGGATCGACCCAGAATGATGCTTCCGCCCGTTATCGGCCATCGGGGCGCCGCACGTTTCGCGCCGGAAAACACCCTCGCCGGCATTCGCCGGGGTGCAGAACTCGGTGCGCGCATGGTGGAATTTGATGTACAGCCGACCCGGGACGGGGTCGTGGTGCTGATGCATGACACGACCGTCGACCGGACCAGCAACGGCACCGGACCGGTTGCCGAAATGACCCATCAGCAGTTCGCCGGGCTGGATGCGGGAAGCTGGTTCAGCCCGGAATTTGCCGGAGAGCCCGCCCCGACGCTGGTCGAGACCCTCACCCTCTGTGGCGAACTGGGCCTTCGCGCCAATGTCGAGATCAAACCCGACCTGCCGGATGTGGAACGTGCGGTCGATCTGGTTCTGAAGGATATCGAGGCGGTCTGGAGTTTCGACGCCAGTGGCCCGGTCATTTCCTCCTTCTCTCCGGACGTCCTGCGGGTCTGCCGCCAGCGCTCATCCGGCATACCGCTCGGTGTGCTGGTCTGGAAGGACAAATCCTGGTGGCCGGAACTGGCGGCTGATATCGGTGCCATGTCGGTGCATTTTTCACGACGGAACCTGCGCAAGACGGATGTGGAAGCTGCCCTGCAGGCTGATCTGAAAGTCGCTGTCTACACCGTCAACGACCCGCCGGAAGCCCGTAAACTGTTCGGCTGGGGCGTAACCGCTGTCTTCACCGACGACCCCGCCGCCATTCTGGCCGTCGCCGACCCAGCCTGACCGGCCAGCGATCGAAATAATGGCGTCGGTCAGGCAGCGGTCGCCGGTTCTCCGGTTGACCGGCGGTGCCATTCCGTCAGCCCGAGATCGTCGAGAATGACATAGAAAGACGGCACCACGAACAGGATTGCCAGCGTGGTCGCGATCAGCCCGAAAGACAGGCTGGCAACCAGCGGAATCAGCACCTGGGCCTGCAGGCTGGTTTCCGACAGGATCGGCAGCAGACCGGCAACCGTTGTCAGCGACGTCAGGAAGATCGCCCGGAACCGGCGGCGCGATGCCTCGGTTGCGGCCTCGACCGCGCCGGCGCCCTCGCTGCGGGCCTGTTTCAGGAACATCACCAGCAAGATCGAATCATTCACCACAATGCCGCTCAGCGAGACCAGCCCCAGCATCGACGGCATGGTGAAATCCAGTCCGAGCAACAGATGGCCCGCCACCGCACCGACCAGAGTCAGCGGTATGATCGCCATCACCACAACCGGTTCAATATAGCTGCGGAACTGGAAGCTGAGCAGGAAGAACACCAGCGCCAGACCAACCATAAAGCCGATCAGCATCGACCCCTGTGTCTTGCGTCCCTCGCTTTTCTGGCCTTCGACCACGACCTGAATATCCGGATAGTCCGCCCGCAGCTGTGGCACAAAACGGGCAAGCGCATCCGAGACGATCTCGTTCGCATTGCCGGTCGTGGTATCGACATCGCCATCAACCGTCACGGTACGCCGGCCATCGATCCGGGTGATCCGGGTATAGCCACGCCCTTCCCGCAGGTCGGCAACAGCACTGATCGGGACATTTTCCCCGTCCGGCGAGACCACGGTGAAGTAATCAAGGTCGCCGAGATTGTTGGTATCCCGTGTGGCAAGCCGGACATCGACTTCGTAGGATTCCGGCCCGACCTGAAATTCTGCCGCGGTGCGCCCGAAAAAGGCCGAGCGTAACTGGTCGGCGATCATGCTGGCATCAAAACCCAGACTTTTGGCCCCGGGTTTCAGGGTAAACGCGATCTCCGGCTCTGACACCCGCAGGTCATGCTGGGCGTTGCGGACACTCTCATACCGGGTGAACCAGTCCGCCATCTGCCCGGCAGCGGCGCGCAGCCGGTCGAGATCGTCGCCTTTCAGCCGCAGCTCGATCGCCTTGCCCGCCGGGCCGATCTGGGCCGGGGTAAACCGCAGGTTCAGGGCCTGCGGCACCTCGCCCACTTCCTCTGCCCAGAGCGTCAGCAGGGCGTCCGAGGTGATCGTCCGGCGGTCGGCGGTCAGCAGGTCGACGCTGACCGTCGCCAGATGCGGCCCGGTTTCCGCGACATCCAGATTATAGCCATAGCGTTCGATGACGTTGAGAACCAGAGTCTCGCTATCCGGCTGTTCCGGGGTCAGCCGGGCATTGATCCGCCCGACGGCAGCAAGGGTTTTTGCAATCACCGCCTCCGTATCGCCGAGGGTCGAGCCTTTCGGCAGCAGGATACGAACTTCCAGCGTGTCGCCGTCAATCTCGGGGAAGACCGAGAATTTCAGCACACCGCCGGCAAAGGCCGCAACGGAGATCAGCAGCAGACCAATCGCCAGACCAACCGTCAGATAGCGAAACCGCACCGCCCGGGCGACCAGCGGCGTCAGCCGTTCATCACGAAAGCGCCGCATCCAGCCATCCACCCGCGCCTGCACCCTGCCGTCCAGCGCATCCACCGAATGCGACAGATGGTTCGGCAGGATCAGGAAGGCTTCAACCAGCGACACCACCAGAACCGCAATCATCACCGCCGGGATCACCGCCAGCAGATGCCCGATATCACCCTTCAGGAACGCCAGCGATCCGAACACCGCAACCGTGGTGGTGAAGGACAGCACGATTCCCGGCAGTACCTCGCGGGTGCCGTTGACCACCGCATCCAGCCCCGTATCCCCCCGCCGCCGGCGCGCCATGATGTTCTCGGAAATGACGATAGCATCATCCATGACGATCCCGATGACCATCAGCAGACCAACCATAGTCAGCAGGTTCAGGGAAAAGCCGAAGACCTGCATCAGGGCGATCGCCCCGAACAGGGACACCGGCAGGCCCGCCGCAATCCAGAAGGAATAGCGCAGCCCGAAGAACAGCCACATGGCAAAGAACACCAGCACGATGCCCTGACCGCCATTCTTCACCAGCATGGTCAGCCGGTCATCAACGACGGACGCGACATCATTGATGACCACGATTTCAACACCGGGCGGCACGCGTTTCAGTTCATCCGCGATGAAGGCCCGCACCGCCGCGATGACCTCCAGCGTATCATCGTCATGGCTTTTATTGATATTGAGCTGCGCCGCATCACGGCCATTGAAGACGTAACGGTCTTCCTCATTCTCGAACCGGTTACTGATCGTGGCGATATCGCCCAGCGTGATCTGCCCGCCCAGATCGCCGCCGACAATGACCAGTTCCCGGAAGGCATCGGCGGTCCGGCGTTCATCGGCAAAACGCAGCGACAGAACGCCGTCCCCTGTTGTAATTTCACCCGCCGGCAGATCGATACTCTGGCGGCTGACCACATCGACAATGTCGTTGATCGACAGACCCAGCCGGCGGAGCGCGATATCATCCAGCTCGATGCGGATCTGTGATTGCGAGAACCCGGCCACCGCGACCTGCGGAATACCGCCCCAACGCAGCATCCGGGTCTTGATATCCTCCGCCAGAACCTTCAGTTCACGCCGGTCGGACGGGCCGGTCACGGCAACAGAGGCAACAAAGTCGATCATGCCGAGCTGGCGGATCACCGGCGGTTCGGTCTTGTCCGGAAAGTCATCAATCGCATCGATTTCGGTCTTCACATCCGCGTAGAAGCTGTCGAGGTCGGCACCCTCGCGCATTTCCAGCACCGCCTTGCCAAGCCCTTGTACGGCCTCGCAGGTCAGCTCCTTCAGGTCGGTCAGGCCGTCAACCGCATCCTCGATGCGCAGACAGATCGCATCTTCGACAGCTTCCGCCCGGGCCCCGGGATAGGGCACCTGCACCTCGACCCGTCGCGGCTCGATCCGGGGAAAAGTCTCGCGCTGCAATGACGGGATGGCCAGTATCCCGGCCCCCAGCAGCACCAGCATGATCAGGTTGGCGGCCGTCGGATGGGCGGCAAAAAAGCGGATCATCGCGGTGCAACCCCGCCCGCCGGTGCATCGCCGGCCCCGTCCTCATAGGGTTTGAGTAGCATGCCGGGGATGGCCGGGGACGGCCGGCTGGTGACAACCCTTTCACCCGCACTGACAAAGCCGGTGACGATCGCCGCATTGCCGAAAACCTCCGCATCACCGACATCGCGTATTTCCAGCCGGTTTTCAGCGGTCGCGACAAAAAGCCGCCCCTCGACCAGCGCAGAGCGGGGCACGACGAAAGCCTCCGCAACCGGGCCGGTCGCCAGCTCCACCTCGACAAACATACCCTTGATCAGGGGCGGGCGGGTGCCGGGCGTTGCCAGCGCATAGGTATCGTTGACCTGAATGATGGTGCCGACCGTCCGCGTCTGCGGATTGACGGTATCGCTGATCCGCACCACATCACCCGGCCATTCAACCACCCGTTCCCCGACGGTCAGCCGCACGGTGGCCACCAGCCCGAGCCGCCCCACCACAGCCGCCAGATCAGGTGCCGTACCGATGGCCGGAGCCTGATCCGGCGAGGCAACCCGCATCAGCGCCTGCATACGCGATTGCGGAATCTGTGCATCAATTTCGGAAGACCGGATATCATCCAGTTTGGCCGTCACCTCACCGACGGTGACATACTGGCTTTCCTCGACATTGACCTCTGCCACCCGTCCGTCAAAGGGCGCGCGGATGATGGTGCGGTCCAGATCGACCTCGGCCTGGCGCACCGCCGCGGCCAGCCGCGCGCGCTCGGCGGTCAGCGCCTGTCGCTGCGACGGATAGAGGCTGATGGTCGACCGTACATCCTGGGTGCGCGCACGCTGGGTCAGATAGGCGCGTTCCTGTTCATCCAGTGTCCGCTGGGCCGAGACCCCCCGCTCGACCAGCTGGCGCTGGCGCTCCAGCTCGCGGCGGGAGGCGGCAAGCGAATCTTCCTCGATTTTCAGCGACTGGCGGGCATTTGCTTCCGCCTGTTCCATCTCGGCAAGGTCGGCCACAACCTTGGCAAGATCGGCATTAGCCCGGTCCCGGGCAATTTCGTAATCGGCGCGGGCAATGCGGATCAGGGTTTCGTCCCGGCGCATGATCGCACCGCGACGCAGCTTCGGATTGATATATTCAATCTGTCCGGCCAGTTCCGCCGTGGCATGCCAGATACGGGCCGGCTCCACCGTGCCATAACCCAGAATCCGGGGCCGGAAGGCAACCGGCTGAACAGCGACAACCCGCACCGCCGTCGCCCGTTCGGAGACCGCCGCCTGTTCCGGCGGGGCCGACCCCCGGATGGCAAAGAACAGCAGGGCAATGCCAATCAGAACCGGCGGCAGAATGAGCAGTTTTTTCATCATCGCCGGACCCTATGCGGTTTCGCGGGCTGTTTCAGCCGCAAAATTGTATCCGTCTGTCGCAGACTGTCGCAAATTCCTCCCGCGCGATGCGGTACCGGCTCCGGATAACCGACAGACCGGCCCCGCCCCTGCCGCCAATTATGTTCCCTTCACGCCCCCGACACCTCTATATGTGTCCGGTATATATCTCCGGGTACGGCAGCAGCGATAACGCGGCCATGCCCTGTCACAGGTTCAGGGAGAAACATCATGACAAACAAGAACGGCATGCAGCAGCTCACCGCCAGCGATGGCCACCGCCTTGACTGTCACATCACGCGGGCAACGGCCACCCGGCGCGGCGGGCTGGTCATCCTGCAGGAAATTTTCGGGGTTACCGACCAGCTGAAATCCGTCGCCGCCGCCTATGCGGCTGACGGATATGACGTTGCCGTCCCTGCCCTGTTCGACCGGGTCCAGCCGGGAACCGTGGTGCCGTTCGACAAGGGCGGGGACGGTCGCGCCCTGATGCTGAAGGTCGCACCGGCGGACACCCTGCTGGATATCACGGCGGCGGAGGCGGTGCGGGACGGCGGCAGGGTTGCCGTCATCGGTTTCTGCTGGGGTGGCGGCCTGGCACTCCGCACGGCCCAGAGCCTGGATATTGCCGGGGCCGTCGCCTTCTACGGCACCCGGATGGAGGCACTGCTGGATACCCCGCTGAGGACAGAAATGCAGTTCCATTTCGGGGCTACCGACGACCATTCCCCGCCGAACGTCATCGCCGCGGTTCAGGCCGCCTGGCCGCAGGCCGACTGCCATATCTATAATACCGGCCATGCCTTCGCCAACGACGCCCGCCCGGCGGTCTATAACAAGGCCGCCGCCGACACCGCCCATGCCCGGACCCGGGCTTTTCTCCGCCGCGTAATCACCTGACCGGCCCGCCTGTTTGCGGCGGCGGCGGCAGGAGAGCGCATTTTCCCGACCAAACCCCTCTTGCAGCCGCCCCCCCGCTCCGCTAAAACGCTGCCTCCCTGCGGAGGGATGGCCGAGTGGTTTAAGGCGCACGATTGGAAATCGTGTTCACCGAAAGGTGTCCGGGGTTCGAATCCCCGTCCCTCCGCCATTCCCCCTTTCATCATTGTTCGCGGTTGTTCGCAGAAGCCTTGGTTTATAAGGCTTTCGGGCGCTTTGGCGTTCGCGACCGTTCGCTTGTTGTCGTCTTAATCCGGGTGTAAAGTGTGGGTCAGAGTGTGGGTTGAGAGATTGTTCACCGAGCTCGTTACGCTTGGTTCCGATGTGAGAGGAAGCGCCATGGCACGACCGATAAACAAGCTTAGCGCCCGGTTCGTTGCGACGGCTTCGGACAAGGGTCGGTACGCCGATGGGCTCGGTCTCTACCTGCAGGTCGGGGACAATGCGAACAAGGCTTGGATCTACCGGTACAAGGCGGACGGCAAGGAGCGCCAGATGGGCCTCGGCCCGGTCCATACGGTTTCGCTAGCTGAAGCGCGCACCAAGGCGGCTGAGTGCCGCAAGATGCTGCTTGAAGGCCAGGACCCGATTGAATGTCAGCGTCGGGAGAAGACAAAACTCAAGGCCGAAATCCTGAAGGTCCACACATTCAAGGAGTGTGCTCAGGCAGTTTTGCGCGCCAAGGGGGCCGAGTGGAACAACGCCAAGCATGCCAAGCAATGGCCATCGACCCTGAAGAGCTACGTCTATCCCGTCTTCGGTGATCTGGCGGTCAATGATATCGACACCGGGTTGGTGCTGCAGGTTCTAGAGCCGATCTGGAACGACAAACCCGAAACCGCTCGTCGGGTCAGGGGACGCATCGAGACAGTGCTCGACTGGGCGAAGGCCAGAGGATGGCGCGAAGGCGAGAACCCGGCAGCTTGGCGGGGTCACCTCGACAAGCTTCTCGCGTCACACAGCCGGGCTCAGACAGTCAAACATCATGGGGCCCTTCCCTATGCGGAAATTGCGGTATTCATGGAGGCGTTGCGCCAGCATGAAACAGAGTCCGCCGCTTGCCTGGAGTTCCTGATCCTGACGGCGGCACGAACAGGTGAAGCCCTCAAAATGAAATGGGATGAACTGGATCTGGAGAACAAGCTCTGGATCGTGCCGGCATCCAGAATGAAAGCGAAGAGGGAGCACCGGGTTCCGCTTTCAGCCGAGGCGATAGCCGTTCTGGACAGGATGAAGGCCGTCCGATCCTCCGACTTTGTGTTCACGGGTCAGAACACCAGCAAGCCGATGTCGAACGGAGCCATGCCGGCTCTTTTGCGGCGTATGGGCTACAATGAAATCACGGTGCATGGCTTCCGCTCAACCTTCAGGGACTGGGGTGCGGAGCAGACAAGCTATCCGAACGAAGTGCTCGAGATGGCACTCGCTCACTCGGTGGGTTCCAAGGTGGAAGCGGCCTATCGACGTGGCGATCTGTTCGACAAGCGCCACCGGCTGATGAAGGACTGGGCGGCATATTGCACGGAGCCTCGGCAAAATGGAGCGGTGGTTCCCATTCGGGTAGCGAGGGTCTAATGGCGCGGAAGAAAGCTAAATCATACCCTGTTACCGGCGACCCGTGGGACACGGAGAGCACGCCCTGGGGTATAGAAGCGTCTCTCTTTGCAAGGCAGAAACGCATCAGCTTCGAGGAAGCAAGGGACGCAGTCATCGCGCGCTATCTAGACCAATGCGGCGATATGAGACCTCTGCAGGCTCTGTTTATGGAGGGCATTAGTCCTGGCCCTAAGGTGCTTAAATATTTGGCGAAGATGATAGATGGAGATTCCAAGGGCCCCTGTCGCTTCGCACTGACGGTTAGAGGTTTGAACGGCAGCAAACGGAGCGATGGGGAATTGCATTTGCGTAACTTGCTTGTCGCCAATCACATTCGTCAGCGGATCGAAAAAGGCGAGAAGTACGACGCCGCCGTAATGGAGGAGGCGGAAGCAATTGAAATTTCCTTCGAGCATGCACGGAAGATTTACGATGAGGCCATGCGGGATGGCTCTATCAGCGTGAAGGACGGGGAATAACCCCCGCATCAATCCCCCTGCAATTTCAATGACATGTTTGGGCGTGTCCGGCAGTGTTCGTCCTCGACAATGGAGGGCGAGATGGAGAACGGAAACCCCGAGCGACTGAACTGGCGAGTTAAGGAATTCTGCCTGGCCTTTGGCATCGGGCGCACGAAGTTCTATCAGCTCGTCAAAAATGGAGAGCTGCGTCCGGTCAAGGTTGGACGGCGCACACTCGTCCCCTCCGAGCAGGTGAAAGCGTTCCAGTATCAACTGCAGAACGGCGGGGGCTGACGTACCGCAAACCGCATCAGACATGCCCTTACCTGTCCTCGATGACAGGGTTGAGACGCTGCAGACAACCCGGGCGACCGGGTTCTGTTCAACGGGCTAGCCTGCGGATGACTGACCTCTCATCCGTGAAAAGGCGAAACGCCAAGAGGTAAGTGAGGGCTGAACGGCCCGGCCTGATATGTGTCGCTCCTTCTGGCGCATACCGGGTGCCGTTGCATCGGGGTTGAAACAACCCTGAACGATACGGTGGTGATGGGTGAGACCGGGTAACCTGCATCCGCCATCTGGACCAGAAATGTCAGATGGCTAGCCACTAGAGGGAGGTGCTGAAAGCGACGGAGGGCTCCGACGCAGCGTAATTACGCGCGACGCACTATTCGGTCTTCTTTTGAAGGCCGAATAGTGCGTCTGCTCAAGAGTCACCAACACAGCGGGGTCGGTTGAAGAAGGAACAAGACAGGGGAAGGGAACAAGGAGGGTACCGGAACCTGGAGAGAGAACGAAGGGAGATTGGGTGATGAGTAGATCGAGCGGTGTGCGCGAGATGGGTGAGAAGGCGGAGGGCAAGGGTCAGCGGAAATCGGGGCTGACGGCCAAGCAGGCGAAGTTTGTCGAGGAGTACTGCATCGACCAGAACGGCACCCAAGCGGCGCTGCGAGCGGGTTACTCGGAAAAGACGGCTTACTCAATCGCCAGCGAGAACTTGAGAAAACCTGAGATTTCGGCGGTGATTCTGGAACGGATGGCTGAGCATCGGGCAAGGTGTGAATCCTCAATCGACGGTCTCACCCGGAAGCTTTGGGACATCTGCACGGCGGCGATGCACCGGAACCAGAACTCGGCGGCGGTGCAGGCGGTCATGGCAATCGCCCGCCTGCATGGCTTCCTCAACAAGGATGCCAATAACGGCGAGCTCGGCTTCGACCTGGCGGCGGCTATTCTCGAGGGCCACAAGCGTGTCAGGGAACTTCGGGAACCCGATGAGCAGCATCGCTTGTCGTCAGCCATCTGAGGGCTCCTGGATCGCCGGCAATTTTTTCCCGAGCGTGACAGTAGGTCAGGAGCCGCCCTCGTCTTCATCTCGAGACTGAACACCTCTCTCCTCTGGCCAGACCTGGGCAGAGATGCTCAGCATCTCGGCGACAGAGAGATAGCTGGCAACGTTGATCCAGTGAAAGTGTTCGAGATCGTTCCATTCCTTCTCGTACTTCCAGAACTCCATCACGAGATACTGCGCGGCCTGGCGTTCGCTGACACCGGCCTTGGACATGAAGCCTGCGACCTCCCATTCCCAGTACCAGTCGCTGGTAACCGGCATCCAGACCCACAGCACCCAGCCATGGCGGCCACGATGGAGGTAGTAGGCATCAATCCGGGAATGCATCGGGCTCCAGGACCAATTCATCTGGCCGAGATAGAGCGGGTTCCTCGGTGGATTCTTTGTCTGGTATTTCCGTGGGACCTTTCCGAAGCCGACGATGCATTCCTCGGGTTCAGGTCGGGGTTCGAGGGTGACAACCTCGGTGATCCTCTGGGCGGGCAGCGCTGCTGGGTGCATCGGCACGTAGGGCATGTAGACCATTGTCGTCTCCTTCCTCGGAGGGTGCATCAGCCGGTCAGAGTGCTTCTTCAGGGCTTTGTCGGCCTTTTGCAGGCGATCCTTGTTCAATCGGCTAGCGGAGCAGAACGAGCTCGGGCACCAGTTCGGAACCGACCCAGACGATGGCGTTCTGCCCGTAGCGCTGTCCGAGCGCCTCGGCCTCGGGCCTCGAGATCCCGGAGATAAGCAGGCTCGCTTCGCCGGGCCAGAGGCCTGACGGGTCCCTGCCCTCCCCGGGGACGTGAGAGTATCCGGCATCATGGACCTCCCGCATCAGCTGGTCCTGTGCCCTGATGTTTTCCGCCTCCGTGCGAGGCTCGCTGTAGGGGTTCCAGGCTGTCACAAAGGCGGCAGAGCTGGAACCGGTACGGGCGAACAGATCCTGCATGGCATTGTTACGCGCCCCGATCCTCAGCACCAGCGGTGGGTCCGAGAAGACGTGGAACTCCGTCTGCGCATAGGCCTCCAGCAGTTCGGCGGGTATGGCAGTCCTGCGGCTGCTCATGCGGAGTTCACCCAGCGATCTACAGCAGCCTTGATCAGGCGTGGCACGCTGCCGTCGTCGGAACTCCTGACACGGCCCGACAGCCCGTCCTTCCATCTCGCCGGAAGGGCGTCGCCACCGTGCAGCGCGCCGACGGCTGCCCCGACTATCGAGGCGATGGTGTCATTGTCGCGAGTGTCGTTCACTGCCCGGATGATGGCTTCCTCAGGATCGTCAGCATGGCGCATCAACGTCAGGAGCACGCTGGGGACGGTCTCGAGCAGGTAGGAGCCGGAGGACCAGTCCGCGACACCGGATGGCAGGTCAGGGTAGCGCTGAGCATCTCCGACTAGCCGCTCCTCGACGAACCGCCAGAGTGGCCCGGTGAACCGTCCGGCATGTGGCCCCTGGCGTAGGGAGTAGGAGGTCTCCTCGCCCTCGACGGGCCGGGCATAGCGGATGAAGGCGACAGGCCACCATCCGGGCTCCGGCGGTCCGTCCATGCCGGCGAGATCCACCAGCATGCGGGCAAAGGCGAGGCAGCTGCTGATCGAGGCCGGGTCGTTGTGGGTCAGGGCGGCACAGATGATCGCGTCCGCATGGAACGTCTCGCCGCTGGTGAGGAGGTGCGGCAGGATCACAGGTGCTATACGCATGAGTGCGCCATTGCCGGCGGAGCGGGGAGCCGCTTCCGGCCAGGGCACGCCGGCTCCGTTGGCGGCGAGGAACCGCTCCATCGTCTGTCCGATGCCATGCACCCGGGATGCGCCGAACTTCCTCGCCAGTGCATCAGGGTCGAGCCGCCCTTCCTCGAGCAGGCTCTCGACGGTCCAGAAGGAGAGCTGGGTATCGTCTGTCGGCACGCCGACCGGCCTTCCCTGTGCGGAGCTGTTCGGCAGGTAGTCGCGGATCTCTCCGTGCAGTTCGCGTCGTCGTGCAGGATCGAGCCCCTCGGAGGTGTTGCCCAGCGCATCGCCGATTGCGAGGCCGAGCAGCATGCCGTCGACCCGGTCAGCGAGACCGTCATGCCAGCGGATACCCGTATAGGTCGGGATGCCTGAGGGGGAGACGGAGATCCGCCCTTGCGCGATCAGCCCCTCTAGAAGCATCCGGTTGCGCACCTCGGTGTCATTGCTCCAGGCCTCAAGCATGAAGGTGTAGGTCTCGTCGCCGGGCAGGTCACCATGGAGGTCTCCATCTCTGATGGTCAGCTGACGGGCAGGCTCGCGCGGATTTGAAAGGGATACCGTCTGCTCATCAACGGCCCTGCAGCTCAGCCAAGTGACGCCGGTTGAGCCGGGTCTGGCGAGGTGGGTCACGCGGAACCGGCCCCGGTCGGCATCGTCGAGGAACAGGTTCTTGCTTGTGACTAAGAACCGGAAGCCGGTCGAGCGACCGTCGTACCATTGGGCTGCGCCAGAGTCGGAGCGATGAAATGAAGGAAGTCGGCGTACGCCTTCCCAGCTTTCTGCAGCTGGGGCTCTGACTGCGATGGTCGAAGTCATAGGCCCTCCTTCTATCAGCGTTCGTGGGCTCCTACGCGCTCAAGACGTCGAAAATGTGTCGGCTGGAAAAGCAGTCGTCCCTCAGGTCGAGAAGTTCTCCGGCTTCTTGATCGGCTTGGTCTCGTAGCCCGCATCCTCCAGCTTCTGTCGGAAATGGTCCCAGATCTTGAGTGCGCCGAGCTGGGCGGCGAGCGGGGGGATATGCTTGGGGGCGTACATTCCCTGGATGCCGCCGACATGCACCAGACGACCCTGTATGGCAATCAGGGAGGCGTTCTTGCCGCCGGTGACCTTGGCTCCGAGGGTGATGCGGTAACGCGTCGGGTCGAGCACGAAGAAGGCGGCGGAGGCGGTGCCGATCTCCTCGGCGACAATCCGCTTCATGCGGGGCTCCTCGATCTCCGCGACTGCCTTCCATTCATCCTTGGAAAGCGGGTCGGGAGCCAGGCTCTCGGCCAGTACTATCCCGTCCGTCAGGCCCCGGCTCTGGATGATCATGCCCATGTCCTGCAGGCTGTCGATCAGGAGTTCGACGGCAACGTCCTTCGGCACCGGGTAGTAACGGGTGCCATAGTCATCGACCACCTTGTCATAGTCCCGCTGCCATTCGGCATCGACCGCGAAGAAGGCCCGGTTGACCTCCTCGAGAGAAACGCAGGACGCCAGGATAAGGCTGGCAAGAAGGACGCTGATGATCTGCATGTGGTGCTCCATAAAATGAATGGATTCTCAAACATTGGGGGCAAACCTTGTTGCAAGCATTGCGCTTGCTCTGTTTGGTCGAACTCCCTGAGAATGTTTGCGATAGATCTAGCGACCACATGCACTTTCCGCTACACAAGATGCAGCATAAACTGGCATTCATGTAGGGTTAAAAAATGAAGCTTAATAGCGCGGACGCGGCAGTGATGGATGCGGACAGCGCCTCGGCCTTTGAGAAAATCCGGGCTGATTTACTTGATGAATATCGTCAAGATCACTCATATCCATGGATTATTGGATATTCTGGCGGAAAAGATAGTACGCTGGTCACACATCTTGCGTTTGAGATGCTTATGGGCTTACCCCCAAGCGAAAGAAACCGGTCTGTCCATATTGTTGCGAATGATACTCTTGTCGAAAGCCCTCTAGTCGTTCAGCACATCATTGATAGTACGATTGAAATTCAGGAGGCCGCAGAGGCCTTTGGATTGCCTGTTGTCACAAAGATTACCCGCCCTTCAGCTGATCAATCCTTTTGGGTGAATCTGATAGGGCGCGGTTACCCGTCTCCCAACCGTTCGTTCCGCTGGTGCACTGATAGAATGAAAATCCTTCCCACCAGCCGATATATCAAAAGCTTAGCCGATAGCGCAGGACAAGTGATTTTGCTCCTCGGTGTACGGCGTTCCGAAAGCGCCACGCGCGCGGCTTCCGTTGACCGCTACAGCAACGGTGAGAGGCTGAATAAGCACAACGATCTGCAAGGCTGCATGGTTTACAGACCCATTGTCGAACTTGATACGGATGATGTCTGGGAGTTCCTAGCGCTGAATGATCCGCCGTGGGGTGGTTCGCATCTAAACCTGATTCGCCTTTACCGTGAGGCAAGTGGTGGTGAATGTCCTGTTGTCACCTCCAAGGATGACGCGCCGTCTTGCGGGAGTACATCTTCACGCTTTGGCTGTTGGACGTGCACGGTTGTCGACAAAGACCGGAGTCTTGAAGGCTTTGTTGAGTATGGCTATACCGAGTTTGGCCCTTTGCTCGACTTTCGCGATTGGCTTGTCTCGATTCGAAACGATAAAGAGCGTAGACAGGCTCGGAGACGTGACGGGCGCATTACAATAACCGATGGCGGCACTTTTGTGCCTGGCCCTTTCACCCTACAGACTCGCTCGGAAATTCTTGAGCGGTTGCGCGAGCTTGAGCGGGATACGGGACAAGTCTTGATCACACAAGTAGAGATTGATTTAATATATGAGATCTGGTCCGCTGAGATCAGCACTCATACCACTGCAAGGTCCATGAGCGTTCGTGAGATCAGGAAGGATAAGTAGATGCCGCGGAATGTCGTTGTATTGCTCGATAACCCGGATGGGCGCACCATGATTAAGGCGGCTTGCAAGGAGAAAGGGCTTTTGTTTACGGAGTTCGAAGAATTGGTGCAATCAGAAGTCGAGCAAACTGGCAAACAGCGCCGAGCAGGACTTTGGGATTCTTTTGATGATATTTTAGACCGTATCCAGGTTGGTGAATAAATAGAAATGTATATTTCTCAGATTGCTCTGCGAGATTGGAAGGCTTACACGACGGCGCATTTCGATTTTCCTGCGCCGACCCGAGATAAGAACATCATTCTGATTGGCGCACCTAACGGCTATGGCAAGACCAGTCTATTTGAAGCCATTGTTCTTGGCATGTTTGGCCGCGATGGATTGCCGCTTATAGCGCGTTCCCCTTTTTCGGGTGGCGACAAAGACCGGCTTGCAACGTCTTACAAGACCTTTTTAGAAAAGGCACTGCACAGAGGGGCTACTCAGGCTGGCCGAAACTCCTGTTCAGTCAAGTTGACGTTCATCGATGATGATGACGAACCACTCGAAATCCAGCGTATATGGCATTTCAACGATGCGGGAAGCTATCGACCGCAAGATGAAGAAATCCATATCTTCCAAGGAACGACACGTAAGCCAATAGGTGCTGGTGCATTGCAGGGCAATGATCGAGCGGATTGGTTCCGCGAGTTCATCGCCGAAAACTTGGTGCCATTCACACTTGCGCATTTCTTCATGTTCGACGGCGAACAAGTCAGCGTTTTGGCCGAGCGCGAAATGTCGGCTCAGGTCCGGTCTGGCATTGAGGGACTGCTTGGCATTCCTGTCCTCAAAACGCTGGCAAAGGACTTACGTGCTTACGCCGAGGTTCGACGCAAGGATTCTCCTAACGTCTCAGACAAAACAATAGAGAAGCTGGAAATCGAACGCCATGAGTTGACATCCGAGTATGATAAGAAGGGTGAGCGTTACGCAGAGATCGAGCCAGTACTTATCAAGCTCAAAGAAGAGCGCGGAGATTTAACGCGAGAACTGGCAAGCTTCGGTGCGGGGTCGCAAGCCTTGCTGCAGGAGCAATTCGAGCAGATCAAGAACTATGAGCGCTCCATTGAACAAGGTCAAAGCCAGCTCGAAGATATGATGATGAAGGGTATTGCCTTGGCATTATCTGGTAAGATTTTGCGCAAGGATCTGAAAGAGCGCCTAATCAGTGAAACCATACGCGAACGTTGGGAGAATGGCAGAAAACAGGGTGATAGCAATCTGGAACGGTTTATTGGGGCGGTAGATGCCGGAATGGACGGAATTGACCCGGCACTTAGTACCAACCAGCGCAATGGAGTACTGGATAGTGCTAGAACTGCGTGGGAAAAGCTCTGGTATCCACCGCCCGTCAATTGTGCCGAAGATTATTTACACCCTTATTTGAATGAGCTTGAACGTTCTAAAGTAATAGACCGGCTGAATGAGCTCGATGAGTTGGGTGCCCCTGCAATTGTTGAGCTATTGAACACCATTGCCACGAATGAAGAGGCTCTCAAGCGCTTGCGGGACGAAGTTACTCGTACAGAGGCAGTAGCCCCGCATGTAGATGGCAAGCGAGAGCGCCTGATGAAGCTTAGTGATGAGATTCAACAGTTTGACCAGGAAATTGGAGCGCTCAAGCGTGAGATGTCGGCCATGGAGAGTCAGATCAACCAGAAGAACACAGATCTGACCAAACTGGCCGGACAATGGGATCAGGCTAAACCTTCAGTACGCCGGGCAATGAGAGCTCTCATGGTCGCGTCCATGGTTGATGAAATCGTGGCCAAAGCTGTGCCGAGTCAGATTGAAGCTATCGCTGCGGCGATGACAAAGGCACACCGTTCGATGGCTCATAAGAAAGACCTCGTGGAACGTATCGTCATTGATGAAAACTGTGATGTGAAGTTGCTCAATGCTGATGGTGTCGATTTGCGCGGCTATGATCTATCGGCGGGCGAAAAGCAGATATTTACTCAAGCACTGATTTCGGCGGTATCATCCGTTTCTGGGCGTGGTTTTCCGATGATGGTGGATACGCCGCTTGGTCGTTTGGATGTCGAACATCGCAAGGGCGTTTTGAACCACCTTGTCCAGCGTGAGCACCAGGTGATCCTGCTCTCTACAAACACCGAAGTAGTTGGTGACTATTTGCGCGAGATTGCGCCACATGTCCAAAAGAAGTATCTGGTGAATTTTGAGAGAGTTGGCGATATCGGCCAGTCTTCGGTGCGGTCAGGATACTTTGAAGAACCGGAGACCGCGGCATGAGCCTTTCTTTGGTAGAGGTTGCAGGTGCGAACTTTCGTACCGATGAGAAAAGTGATGCCCTTAATACCAGTTTCATGGGGCGGCTTGGCATGCGAAAGCGATACCTCCCAGCCCGTCTTGCTATTTCCCGATCATTGGCAATCAGTGCTCCACTGGTGCTTCCGGGTAGTGAAGTTGACCACGGAAAGTCGATTAAAGGCGATACGCTATTCGGTACAGGAACGGCGCTGTCTGTCTGGATAGCACTAATCGCACAACGGGCCGACGATCCGGACCTTGATGTTCGCAGACTAGTTGGAATAGTCGGTGCGCATTGGCAGCGCGGCCTCATGCACTTGGATAAGGACTGGGAGCAGGCAGGTCAGGATGTTTCGAAGTTCGTCAAGCGTTTGGTTGAGGTGGCCGAACTGCCGACTTCCGGTGGTGGTCTCCCCCATATTGCTGGTTCAGTAAGCGGTACAACATTCTCAAAAATTCAACTTGATGTACCTATTGGCGAAATCGGAGAAGATGTCGCCACAAAAGAAGAAGTATTCTGGAGTATGAATAGTAAAGGGGGGTCGCCCCATTGTGCGATTATGGGCGGTAGCGGATCAGGCAAAACGGTGATGGCTGCTGCAATGCTGCGTTTCATTCGAGTGCAAGCCCCAGTGCCGCTGTTAGCATTTGATTTTAAGGGCGATCTAGAAGGCTTTACCGGAACACGCAGGAATGAGATTGCATTGGGTGAAGCTTTTGATGCGCAGGTAATTGAGCCACCTCGTATGCCGATTCCGCTCGATGTTCTCTCGGTCCGAGAGCGCGACAGTATTAGTATCGCCGAAGCCGCATCGCGGTTTCGAGAATCGTTCGCTCGACTAAAGGGTAGCAGACTCGGGGATCGCCAACGCACAGCTTTGCATGAGGCGGCCAGTCGTGCCTTGGGGAATGAGAGTCCGTGTGAACTGCGCCACATTCACGAGGCGTTAAAAAATGTCTATGCGGAGCACGAATTTAAAGAGGATGGGGCGATTTCGACAATGGAAGAACTATGTCGATTTCCCCTGTTCACACCATCTATGAGTCCATCGGAATTTTTCCAAAAAAGCTGGATCATCAAGCTCCCACCCAACGTGGCTGAGGACAGCCGAACCATTGTTGTAAACTTGGTTCTGGATGCGCTGGACCAGTATCTGAATAGCCTCGACGATGCCGAGAGCGGAGAGGATGGAGCGCGTGGCCTGCGAATACAGTGTATGATTGATGAAGCTCACCAGATTCTTGGCACCAAATTGCCCTCCTTGTCCCGTTTGATTCGCATGAGCCGCTCGAAGGGCGGCGCGATTATGCTAGTCTCGCAATCGCCCGATGACTTCTCAGGCGAGGATGATGATTTCCTCGATCAGATGGGATTGGTAGCCAGTTTCTCGACCAATGCAAAACCTGGCAGCGCCGCCCGTGTGCTAGGAAAGGGTGTCAATCTAACGACGCTGCAAACGGGTCAAGCTTATGTGCGGCGTCGCGGTGATCCAACCGCTAGAAAGATCAAGGCTTGGTAGTCGATGAGAAGAAAGTCGAGGGAATGCTTCCCGACAGGGACGTCTGCTAGCTGGCGCACGAGCAACTTGCCCAGCACAAACTGTAGCTTCGTTTATCCTGTATGACTTGGGCGAAATCGTCATGATCCAGGGTGTTCCTCTCGAGATTGCCAGATACCTGACAGAGCGGGCCGGTAAAGGCGCCCGAACCACATACGAGCAAGTTGCGAAAGCAATTGGTTGGTCTCATCCAACCGGCAGGGGGTTGGGAAATCATCTGGAAGAGTTAATGGCCTATTGTCGGGACAACAGTCTTCCCCCGCTGACGCTGATTGTCGTGAAGAAAACAACAAGCCTTCCTTCGCCTGATGCGATGCCCTCGATCATAAGCGCACTTGGAGAAATCGACGTACCTGCAGAACAGGAGTGGGTGTTCGATTTCGACTGGTCGTCTGTCTCCGAGTTTTCACCGCCAGAAAGCACTCTGCCATTGGGTCGCCCCGTCTGGTTGACTTCATTCTGGGGGTTCGATCCGAACGAATGGGGGTGTATCGGGTTCGCCAACGACGGTCTGCGACACCGCTTCATCAGCGATACCGTTCCCGGCACTCTCATGGTGATCTATATCACCAAGGCGAACGGCCCGGAGGAGATGCGGGGAAAGGTAGTTGGCATTCTTGAGGTGTCACATGAGACCGGTCACGCGAGTGAGTTCATCTCCGGTGATCGCTGGGCGAAGAAGGAGAATGACACGAAAACCCGGGGTAAATGGCCGTCAGCTCTCCGCGCCACAAGGGCCTGGAAGATTGCGACCGAGGACTGGAAGCCAGTAGAAGAATTGTTTCCAACCACCTACGGTTCAACCCATCCAGAGCTCATCGGGTCTCGGGGTGTTTTTATCGAGGATTCCGAGGCGGTGAAACTTCTCGACCTGAACGCGTATGAAGTTCCGGTCTACGGACAGAAGAAAGAGATTGGCGGAGACATTGAAAAGTTTCGGGAACTTTTGAAACCGAGCCACGCGATTCGGCCAGCGCAGAATGGTTTCACTGTCGGCGAGACTGACGGACCCAAACATCTGTATATTCTCAATCTGACTGGGGACGTAGCCGCGTATCTGGGCCGGCCAAGTGCCGAAGTTGATGAAATGATGATTGTGAAAGTCGGGTTTTCGAAAAGTCCGGTGACCCGACGAGACCAGATACAGTCCTCCTATCCGGATGGTTCCTTTAAATGGGAAGTGTATCGTCCAAAAGAGATACCGAGGAAGGCACCCTACCCAAACGCCGATGTCGCTATTGCCGGCGAAGACGCCATGAAGGCTCGGCTTGTCGATGAAGGGGCAGAAAGTCTGGGCGGCGAGTTTTTCCTCGCGCCTGAGTGGCTGGTTTGCCAGACGTGGTTTACGGGAACCAATGAAGCTGAGAAAAAGAAAGCAGAGTTCTCGGTGGGCAATTCGGGGGTGGGTTCGTGAGGCTGTCTAGTATCCATAACGGTTTTACGGATTGGATGATCTAGACCGTGACAACGACCTGACAGAACTCATCTGAAGCAGGTTAATAGAGTCTATGGACCTCTTTCCACTCATTCAGTCGACCGCCAAGCGCCTGCAAAAGTGTGGGTCAGAGTGTGGGTCTAATCGGCATGTTCTAAAATAAAATAATAATATCAATATCAACAGGCGGACCGTCCCTCCGCCACCATTTATAAATAAGTTGTTGAAAATAATAATAAAATATAAATGGCCTGTTTTCGTTTCCCACACATTTTCCCACGCCTTGTTTAAAATCCCTCCTCTCTGTCGTTTGTCTGTCATGAACTCCAAGAGGGCAATTAGGGGTATCTTGGGCTAGGTAAGCCAAGAGAACATGGAGCAAAACCGATACGGGCGGACTAAAGAATTTTTATCATCACTTTCCCTATCGACGTGCCTCAGCAATACATAGCGGGGTGCGGGCATGCGTCCGGCCTTTTGGCGCGGTGCATACGACCGCTAGCCCTGATGAAGTCCGCGTTCCAGGTCCCAATCAGAGGATCGAGCTTTTACGCCCAGACACTGCCTGGGGGTGTCCTGGTAACGACTGCATGCTTTTGTGACGTCGAGTACACGCTTCAGTTCCGTCTTCGTAAGTGTTTTCGGCTGTGCCATCGTCTGCCCCTAAATGTAATGTTTTCGTGCAATTATTGTGCTTTCTGGTGTTTACTTTGGGCAACTGGAATGACTGTCACAAAATCACATTCGATCTCAATGACTTACGCAGATATGTATGACTTTGCGTGTTTTCTTATATCTTCTAACTGCGCTTTGTTGCATAGCAGCTTCGCCGCTCCGCAAGCACCTAGTGCTCTTCGTCGCCTTCGCTTGCGCTCAAGCTCAAAGGAGCACTGGTGCAGTGTTTGTTTGAATTAATTGGTTTGATGGCTTTCGGAAGGAAGAATGGGTCACCGCCCCCTTTGGGGCGATAACATAATCAACAAACTCACTTAAAGGGTCTTCACGTCCGACAGGAATTTCTCGACACTCTGCTTCATTCCATTTGAACGGGCGCTCAACTCTGCTGCAGCATGAAGCAATTCGGCAGCAGCGGAACCTGTTTCGCCAGATGCTTGGCTAACGCCTCGAATATTAGTTGCTACTTCGGTAGTCGCGTTAGACGCCTGATTGACATTGGATGAGATCTCCTCTGTTGCAGCTGTCTGCTGTTCAATCGCGGAAGCAATCGATGATGTAAACTCGTTGACCCTACCTACAATCTCAACAATATCTGCGATAGAGGTCACTGACTCGGCAGTCTGAGTCTGCATTCTCTCTATCTGTACACGAATCTCATCCGTTGCCTTGGCAGTTTGATTTGCAAGGCCTTTGACTTCATTGGCAACAACAGCAAAGCCTTTGCCGGCATCTCCTGCACGCGCAGACTCAATAGTGGCGTTTAGGGCGAGCAAATTAGTTCTCTCAGCAATATCGGTGATGATGGAAATAATGTCGCCAACAGACTTGGCATCAGCTTCAAGGCTCCGAATTTTTTCTCCAGCTTTTTCAGCTGTTGACTGAGCCTCTCCTGCTACATTGGAAGTGCTCGCAATCTGTCGTGATATCTCCATGATTGATGAACTCATTTCTTCCGCCGCAGCCGACACTATCTGCACATTGGTTGACGCACTTTCTGCGGCCGACATCACGGCAGATGCCTGCCTGTCTGTTTCTTCAGAAATAGCCGCTACGCTCTCAGCCGTTTGCTGCAATTCTGTTGATGCTGCCGCGAGGGCTTGAACTATCTCTGAACTCTCTCCATCAAAGCTCGTGACAAGGGCTTCCATTTTTTTAGCCCTCTCCTCGCGAGCCTCAATATCCCTCATCTCTTTTTCACGGAGCTCCTCGCGCTCGATTGCCGAGTCTTTAAATATTTTGAGCGCGGCGGCCATTTCACCACATTCATCCCTATAATCCTGAGCGGGGATATCGATTGTAAGGTTGCCGTTTGCAAGTTCTCGCATCGAGCCCGTCATTTCTACAATCGGGCGAGATATTCCTATTCCAATAAAGTAGGCAGCACCCGATCCCAACAGGATCGCGATTATCGAGATGGTAATCGCGATCACCTTTGTCAGTTGCATCGATGAGGTTGTTGCCGGGCCAACAATATCCTGTTTCGCTTTGACTTCGAGCTTCAAACTCTCCACTGAATCAGCAATCATTGGACCAACTACGTCAAGCGTTCCTTGAATGAGTTGATTACGGTTTTTAATTGCTTCAACAGTTATTGCAAAAGCTTCTTTGTATACGGCAACCTGATTTAAGACTCGTCTTGAAGTTTCAAGACGGGCAGGATTTTCTATTGATGAAACCAAGGTTTGCGCGTTCTTGACTAAGTTTGCAAACTCTATCGCGACACGGTCAACCGCGACCTGTGAATTGTCGTCTAGAAAATGAAATACGTAGAGGCGGGCAATTAGAAGATTGCGAAGAACAATACTGGCACGATAAGCGCTTTCCGCATCACCATCTTCGAATGCGCTCTCCATGATCGCAGTCAGGTCTCTTTCAATCTGTGGTCCAATTACATTGAGAACTGCATTAACTTCATGATCTCGCTTTGCCTGATATGTTACAACGTCTTTAAATGTTGCGGCGTAAGTTTCGAGGCCAGCACTGATTTCTTCAGCTTTTAAGACATGGGCGTCAAAAACTGCCGCATTGCGAAGTTCGCGAGCGAGTTCAATCGATGCTGCAACTCGATCGTTGACCCGTTCAATTGACTCAGGGGTCTGTTGCAGAATAAAGTCTTTTGCGAATAAACGTGTCAGCAAGAGGTTCGCCTGAACGCGACCAGCTTGATTTGTTTCAATCGCCAACGAACGATATTCGCGGAAACCATCAGTCGCCAAAGTCAATCCACCAACAGCAACTGCAGCTGTCACGGAAAACAATGTTAGAATTAACCCAAACGCACCAAAAATTTTCCTGGAAATTTTGATCTTTTTTAGCATCGAGCCAGTTCTCCAAAAGACTTGATTTACTCATTCAACTCTAACCAAATAATAAGAAAGAGGAATAGGTACTACTACTTAGCTGTGCTGTGAATAGCCCCGTTGACCTTGCCCCCTGAATTCCCGCCGATTTGAAGTTAGGATCTGTTTCCGATTGAAGGAGATGGATGATGAAGCGCAGCAGGTTCACGGAAGAACAGATCATCGGGATATTGAAAGAGCATCAGGCAGGACTGTCTGCGGCCGATCTTTGCCGGAAGCACGGCA
>JAVJTE010000022.1:0-30291 GCA_040219025.1 Rhodospirillales bacterium
AACCGTTTGGCACCTCGATGTCGGCTCATCTCATCCTGGGGCTGGAGCAGGTCCCAAGGGTTTGGCTGTTCGCCAATTAAAGAGGTACGTGAGCTGGGTTTAGAACGTCGTGAGACAGTTCGGTCCCTATCTGCCGTGGGAGTACGAGACTTGAGAGGAGCTGCCCCTAGTACGAGAGGACCGGGGTGGACGTACCTCTGGTGTACCTGTTGTCGCGCCAGCGGCACCGCAGGGTAGCTAAGTACGGACGAGATAACCGCTGAAAGCATCTAAGCGGGAAACTCCCCTCAATACCAGGTCTCGCCTGAGAGCCGTGGAAGACCACCACGTCGATAGGCCGGGTGTGGAAGTGTGGCAACACATGAAGCTTACCGGTACTAATCGCTCGAAAGGCTCAAGAGCTCAACGCTCCCCTCTCCTCGGATAAACACCCGGATCAAACCGGGTGCCGATGAAGACAGAATATATCCAACCAAGACTGGATAGCTGACATCTGATGAATACATATTCATCAACAAACATCCGTTGGACACCGGTTCGGTGCTCGCACCGAACCAATATCGGACCAATGCATCGCATTGATCCAAATCGGACCAATGCTTCTCATTGATCCGGACCGTCCAACAAACGCTGAATAATTAAACATTCAACGAACATTCTTCCTACGGACATCAGGTCCTCAGGAACTCTCTGAAAATCACCGCATAGCATAGACTTCCGGCATCGATGGCCTGGTGGCTATGGCGAGGGGCCCGCACCCGATCCCATCCCGAACTCGGAAGTGAAAACCCTCAGCGCCAATGGTACTGCATCTCAAGGTGTGGGAGAGTAGGTCGCCGCCAGGCCTTCCATGCCGGAAGCCCATGCAAAAAAAAACGGTACGTAAAAGATCCGCAAACCGGATCCGTCACCACAACACTTGTCCAGGATACCTCTCAATCCCCAACAATACACAGAGGTATCCGCAAACCCTACGCGGGGTGGAGCAGCCCGGTAGCTCGTCAGGCTCATAACCTGAAGGTCGCAGGTTCAAATCCTGCCCCCGCAACCATCAAGACCCTACAACCGCCTGTCCCAACAGACATGGCGGTTTTGTCTTGTCCGGATGATGCAAAATCCAGAATCGATGCCAGAGCCCCCACAAGGATCACATCCGGATGGCCACGCTTTGTGCCGGCATGTATCTCGATATGATCGATCAGTCTGCGGATGATCAGGGTTGCCTGATCTCGCGACGTCTCGTCCTCAAGCAGGTTCTGAAGCTCGTTGACCTTGCGTCGGTAAAGGTCGGGGATGTTCGGATGGAACGATATGGCGGCATCGTTGATGCCTGCAGACAACTGCCGTTCGAGATCGTCTTTGCGGTCTTCCAGTTCTCTCAAGGTCGTGCGAACAGAGCCCGGATCGCCATCTCCCCCGGTGATGAACTCAAGGCAACGGGTTATTCCGGTCGTGATCCGGGCCAGCTCTTTTGTAAGTCTGGCCTGATCTGATGAGCGTGTGCCCTGCAGCCGTTTGAGTTCAGCCTTGTAGGCAATTGCAAATTCTTCAATCAGGTCTTCCTGACCGAGGAGAATGGACTTCAATCCATCCATCACGCGCTGTTCAAGGGCGGTTGCCTGAATGCCTGCGGGACTGTTGCAGGTTCCCCGCTCCCGATGGGCTGAACAGGCATACCGGTTCCGGTTGATGATGGTCATCGCCCCGCCACAAGATCCGCAGCGTATGAGGCCAGACAGCATGCGTTTGGTGGTCTGACGTTTGTTGCCGACCTGAGAACTGTACCGCGCCTTTATCTCCTGGACCTGTTGCCAGAGAGTGTGGTCGATGATCTGAAGATGCGGTGCGGTATGAACAACCCAGTCGGATTCCGGATTGAGCCGTGACACCCGTTTGCCGGTATCCGGATCCTTCACGAAATGCTGCCGGTTATAGACGATACGCCCGATATAAAGTTCGTTGTTGAGGATCCCGTTGCGGCGTTGCCGGCTGCCATTGATGGTGGACGCGTTCCAGTGCCCGCCGCGTGGACCGGGGACAGCTTGTTCATTAAGGGCGGCAGCGATTCTGCGCGGCGGCATTCCTTTGGCATAGTCTGTGAATATCTGCCTGATGATTGCCGCCTGTTCGGGGTCAATCTCGCGCTCGCCTGTGGTGACGGTGCCATCTTCCTTCAGCCGGCGGATCATCCGGTAGCCATAACTGTTGCCACCGGGGATTTTGCCCGCCTCGACGCGACCTCGCTGACCGCGTCTGGTCTTGGCTGCGAGGTCTTTGAGAAACAGCGCATTCATCGTTCCCTTCAGACCAATATGCAGTTCGCTGATCTCGCCTTCAGCCAGCGTGATGATCCTGCAACCAGCATGGGAGAGACGTTTGTAAATAGCGGCGATATCTTCCTGATCGCGGCTCAGCCGGTCGAGGGCTTCCGCTAGAACGAGATCTATGCCGCCTTCTCGCGCGCGTTTGAGCAGGTCAACGGCTCCTGGACGGCTGCCGAGATGACTGCCACTCAGGGCATGGTCGCTGAAGACCTCGGTAACAGTCTGGCCATTCTTCGTGGCATATTCCTGGCAGAGCCGGACCTGATCCTCGATGGAGGTGACGGACTGCAGATCGCTTGAATATCTCGCATAGATTACGGCGCGGTTCATGATGGCCTCCGGCTGGCTGATGTTGCGACCCGGTCCCGGTCTTTTGCCAGACAGGTCAGGAACCTGCGGCCGGCATTGATGCTGCAGGAACGGATATAATGCGCCTGTGTGGTGCGAAAGTCAGCATGGCCGAGCAGATCTTTTGCCAGCATGACAGAATCGGGGTTCTGCAGGGCCAGCGTTGTCGCCGCACAATCGCGAAACTGATGCAACGTCACTTCAATGCCGAGGCCATATCTGATGTGTTTTGTGATGTTGCTGTAGAGAGCAGCGCCCGATAATCCGTTGCCTTTGTATGATGGCCACAGCCAGTCATGATCCGCTGCATTGCCGATGAAGGGACGCACTCTTTGCAGATAGTCAGTGAGATACACCTCCAGCATGGCCGGGAAATCGAACTCCAGTGGTTTGTGGTTCTTGGTCTCGCTCTCTTCAAAGACCAGATACCATCCCGCCGGAGACTTCAGGAGATGTGTCCCGATCCTCATCATTGAAATATTGCGGCGTCTCAAGGGGATGAGGGAAAGCAGGGCGATGATCAGGCCATCACGATACCGGAGCCGAAGCGCGTGAGGATTGCGGATGCCTTCTGCGGACTTATCGGTCATCAGTGACAGGCCGAACTCAAGCAGGGTCTGGCTGTCGGGGAGATGGTTGCCATGATGCTTTCGGGGGATCAGTCGCGACAGACGATGCTCGATCTGGTGGAGCCAGGTCCAGTCTCGCTCAGGTGCTATCGCACGCATGGCATCCTTCAGATTCTTGATGTAGTTCCAGAGCCCTGAAGGCTGGAGGGTTGGTGATAGGGTGCGGATATAGGCTTCTACCCTCTCCGGTGTGACCCGTTCATCCGGTGCCAGAGCCAGTATGTTCGCCTCATTCAATGACAACAGATAGCCGATCCAGCGGCCA
Source organism: Rhodospirillales bacterium (assembly GCA_040219025.1). Lineage (GTDB taxonomy): Bacteria > Pseudomonadota > Alphaproteobacteria > Rhodospirillales > HT1-32 > HT1-32. The sequence goes on from JAVJTE010000022.1 coordinate 3,567, forward strand.
TAGCCGAGCATGGTGACCTGCCGGCTTGCCGGTGCCCAGTGGGCGGCTGTTCCCTGGCCATCGAAAATGTCGCCGGTTGCAATCGCACGTTCCCATGACAGGCGATCCGGTTGCGGCCACCCGGGGAGGGGGATTATCTTGCGCTGCGTCATCTTGTCGTTTTCCTTGCAGGCAGCGCGCCGCGCCCGGACTGAAGGATATCGTTCAGGGCGCGTGCGGCTTCACGGGTTCTCATGCCGGCGTAGAAATTGACTGTGGTCTTGAGGTTCTTATGGCCAAGGAGCATCGAGACCAGATAGTAGTTGCCCGGATTCTCATCCAGCATGACCTTTGCCGCGAAGTGGCGGAACTGATGCGGTGTCATATGGATGCCGACATGTCTTTTGATCGCATCGGTGATCTGGCCGGCCAGAGTGGTTGCGTACTTGGGGCCACCGCCCTCGCCGGGAAACAGACAGGGGCTGTCGCCGTGGCCGAGACTGGCATGATGTTGTCTCAGGTAACGGTCGATCATTCGGCCGAGCCTCACCGGGACTTCATATTCCAGCGGATCTCCATTCTTGGAGTTGTCGCCACCGATAGACAGGCGCCAGGCACCGCCCGGTCGGGAGGGCCGGAACAGATCTTCGCCGATGGTCAGATTGACGAGGTTTGTCATTCTCAGGGGGATGTTCAGCAGAAACTCGATCGCCAGAGCGAGTTGAAAGCTTGTCGCGGCGCATTGTGATGGTGCGCGGCGAGCTGCGATCTGTTGCAGTTTGTCTGGCAGGTCATAAAGCCCGCTGCGTATTGCATCATCTTCGAGCTCGCGGAGCAGCTTGCGGTTCTTGGGTGTCAGCCCGGTCTGTTCCTTGCCGAGCCGGTGGCTGATGGCCTTCAACTCTTCAATCCGGGAGGCAGGAGCCTGAACGTAATGGCGGGCAACCTGTATGAGTGCCTGACAGAGGTCTTTCATGAACTGGGTCGGCAGGTTGTTGTTCCGTCGCAGGTAGTTGCGGAAGACATCCTTCACCCGGCCGGGAACCACCAGATCAGCCAGTCCCTGTAGCTCTGCCGGATCATGTCCTTCTGCCGCCCAGGCGGAGGCCGCCAGAAGGATCTGCATGCGACGCAATCTGATGCTCCGTGGGCGCATCGGATTGGGCGGTGCATTCTCGGCGAACAGATCCTTGCCGCTCAGCCAATGGAGATGGTGCTCCAGATCAGCGGCAAAGCCTGGGGAAAATGCCTCAGGAGGCAGAGACTTTGCCTTCCTTCGGAAATTGGGGACGCAGACGGTCTGTCCATTCCAGTTCGGAACAAGATCGTGAAGGTTGTTCCAAAGTCTTGTGTTAAGCCGGTGCAGGCCACGGATCTTGCGATCATCCAGCAAGGTGTCTTGCCGCAGCATCAGGATGAAGCGCTCGATGACCGCATCATCCACATCCGCCGGCTCGATCTGCCGGAGAGAGCAGAACCGAGCGAGCCGGGAGAGTTGGGTGCGCCTGCCCCGGTCCGGGATATCGGCACGGAGTGCCTGCCACTGAGGAGAAAGTACAACCTGTCTTGCTGATGGCATCTCGGCGATACCGAGTGCCCTGAATGCTGCCGTTGCGTTGGAGAGACAGTTTTGTCGGGTCTTGCCTGATATCCCCGGTGAAGGTTCCGCTGATTTTGCAAGCCGTGCACGGAGTATGGAGATATCGGCCGGGAGGGACGCGGGATCTGTGTTGAGCGTGCGGGCGATACTGCGGAGCCCGGACATGAGGTCTCGTCTTCGGGTCAACGACAGGCCGGGATGTTCCCTGAGCCGGTCAATGGATTGGGCCAGGGAAACAGTCCCGGTAAAGGCGGGCAGGGTGAGTTGACGGTGGGGGCGGGACATATCATTGGGCATCGGGAAATCTCCTCTCTGGACAAGTCTGGTATCGGGTGGACAGGGTTGGTCAACCTGTCCAGTTCGGGAAGACTATCACAAAATATCTGGGACGATTGTTCGTGTAAGGTCTTCCCGACAGGCCAATAAGACACTGATAAGACTGGATATTGTTACACATCTCTGGACAGCAGGAGCCTGTCTGCCGGGAGATGTCTGCGGCGCAGGAACAGTTCCAGATCTTCTCCTGAAATACGGTATTGAAGGCCGATCCGGTGGGCCGAGAGTTTGCGGGAGATGATCATGCGTCGCACCGTCCTGGTGCTCAGCTTCATGATCTCTGCGGCTTCTGAAAGGGTGTAGAAACTATCGGATGGTGTGGTCATCGGGGAATCCCTGATTGTGGTGGGGGTGGATGTCAGGAACATTCCCGCCACCAGCACAGGTCTCTGCTGCAGCGACCCTGCCGAGCAGACGGGCGAGTTGGCGCAATGCCATATCCGGAGTTGTCTCGGACAGGGACCTTGGATCAGTGGGGCGGCGGGTTCGTTGTTCCATGCCCCAATGCATAGACAACGGGTGAAAGCGGCGTAAGCCGTGAACCAGTGGCCGAAAAAACCGTTCTGTTCTGCGGCGTTCAGGCGATCAGGGATGGGGCAGGTCTGTTGCTACCTCGAGGTCCCTGTGAATCCGGAGGGCTTTCGGAAGCTTGAAGCGCCAGCTCTCTGGTATTGGCAGGAGGTACTTTCGATCACCCTGACGTTGCCAGGGTGTCTCGGTGCCCAGGCGATAGTAGGCATCGGCATAACCTAGAAACCCGGGGATCTGATCATTGCTCTTGGGATCAATATCCGGCCGATCGTGATGTATGCCATGCATGAATGCCGCCCAGTAGTGGATGACCGGCAGGAAATTGTTGAAACTCCTGATCAGATTGCGTCTTGAGGTGGGCATCCGGTCGAGATGGGCCGTCACGGACCATTCCGGCGCTGAGGGCTGTTCATGTATTGGGAAGGTTGGTTGCAGGATATCGATGGCCTTGTTCAGGCTCGATGGTTGTTCGAGCTTATGCAACTGCGCCATCGTGATCATCAGGTGTCCGGCGGCAAGCCCTTGCGGTGCCAGTTTACGGACCTCCAGCATGAAATTGTCATCATCGAGTGTGGCCGTCCGGACCTTGCCCTCGTTGGTCTGCTTCCTGATGGTCGAGAGCATCTGGTTACGGGCGTAGTCGTTACGCGGGTAACACATCCGGGCGAGAACAATGAACGGGGCAATCGGGTCGAGGTTGCCTTGGCTGTCGCACAGGCTTTGAGAGGGCAGCCTCGAAGGCGAAATGCGATTGGGATGAACGGTCTTGCGGGCAGACAAAGCGATACTCTCCTTCCGGTGCAGACAGAGGTGTGTCTTGCGGAAGTCGCAAACGGCAGCGCTGATTGCAAGCGGGTTTGCGGGGTGAAATGGAGATGAAAGGTAAGATCAGTGATCAAGTTTATCGAGTGCCTGTGTTCTTAAGGTGCTGTAGCGAAAGAGATCGGTAATGCCAGCAGACAAGGTACCGGCCGTTGGCTCAACAATCGGGGCGAGAATTCACACCAGCCCTTTCGAAGGCGAGAACGGGCGATGTTGCGCTTCCGCCGCATGCGAAGTTTACAGAAATTTGTCTCCGTCCATGCTTCAATTCACAACCATTTCAATCAGGAGCGCCATCTCCACAACCGATCAGATTTCAAGTTGAATCGCACTGCCGCGTTGGCCGAATGGCGTCAGCTTTGTGCAGCATAGGTTCCGGCGTTTGGCGGCTAACTGAGATTGGTTCGAATTGGTCTGACAGCACCTTTGGGAATAACATTCAGGGCTTGCCCGGAGGTCATGTTTCCGAAGCAGCAGTTGTTTCGCAGAAACGGCGCGGGTGTTCGGCCTGTAAAACTCTCTCTTTGTCCTCGCCCCATCATCGTCCTGTCAGAGGGCCGCTTGCTGATTTAGGCTGTGGTTTGTTTTCGTTGTGGTCTGGAGTTCGTAAGATGAGTGATCCCTATCCCCTTTGTCAGGGGCCCGATGCGGAGCCCCGGCCGGTTTCGTTCGACGTTCCGGCTGGTGCCGTGGATTGTCATGCGCATGTGTTCGGGCCGGAAAGCCGGTATGGCTATTCGCCAGCGCGGGGATATACGCCTCCCGGTGCTTCTCTGGAAACATTGCTGAATCTGCACAGAACGCTTGGTGGCATCGAGCGGGTCGTGCTGACCCAGCCCAGTGTCTATGGCACGGATAATACCTGTATGATGGATGCTGCGGCGAAGCTGGGTGAGCGCTGTCGTTCGGTGGTGGCACTGGGGCCTGATGTCACGGACAGCGAGCTTGAGGAGCTGCACGGGCAGGGTGCGCGCGGTGTCCGCGTCAATCTAGTCGACAAGGGCGGGATGCCGTTTGATGACATCAATGCAGTCCGGCGCTTTACGGAGCGCATAAAGGACCTGGGCTGGCACCTTGAAGTTCTGATTCATGTGCATGAGTTTGAAAACCTGCGCTCCGCACTGAACAGTATGGCGGTTGATGTCTGCGTCGGGCATCTCGGCTATATGAAAACGGAGAATGGTATCGGCCACCCGGGATTTCAGGCTTTTCTCGACCTGCTGCGCGACGGGAACTGCTGGGTGAAACTGTCGGGGTCCTATCGTGTTGCCATGTCCGGCCTGCCGCCCTACCGGGATGTCGAGCCGTTTGCGAAAGCGCTGATTGAGGCTAATGAGGAGCGTGTCCTCTGGGGGACTGACTGGCCACATCCCGCTTTCAAGGGGGACATGCCGAACGATGGTGCGTTGATGCAGCAGCTGGCGACCTGGGCACCGGATGATGAGCTCCGGCACCGCATACTGGTCAGCAACCCGGCAGTGCTCTACGGATTTTAGGTGGCCAGTCGCATGGAATGGTGATTCTTTGGAAAATGAGTGTGATTAATATTAGGCGTGATTTCGATTTCCGTTTAGACTCTGATTCGTCTTCAACGTTCGAAAGGAGGTGATCCAGTGTCTAGTGATTTTGGTGCGACGGGTTCAGACCAGATTGTGAGATTCGGATTGCGCAGGAGCCTTCGTTTTCCGAGCTGACACCAACTTTAAAGTTTCTGGCTGAAAACAGCACAGTCACGGAAGGGAGGCGAAAGCCTCCCTTTTTCGTGGGCGTATTTTTCTGGCTTTTCCGGTATCACAGTCGGAGCCGGTATTTGCCGGGGCTCCCGATATTGTATCGTCGTGAATACCATTGATGTGTTTTTCTCCTGCCGGTATTCGGCTAAATTCTGCCGTCGCCTCTCATGAAGCAGGAGCCTTCCAGATGCATTTCCCGGAATTTGATACGTCTGCCGCCTGGCGGGTTGATGATCTGAGGCGCGACCAGCGCTGGATCTTTACTGTTAACGAGAAGGACGCGGCCCAACTGGCCCGGGCCGTAAAGCAGGCCTTTGATCCGGAGCGTGATGCGTTTGATTATTCACGGGATGATTTTGATCTGGGGCCGGGGATGGATGTCATCACCGCAGCCGCACAGGAAGCCCATTTCGGATATGGTCTGTCGCTGATCAGGGGGCTGCCCCGTGCTGCACTGAGCGCAGATGAGTATAAGCTGCTGACCTGGGCCATCGGGCTTAATCTCGGTGTTGCACGGCCACAGGGGAAAGCATCGCACTACATGTCGGAAGTCCGGTCTGCGGGGATGACCTATCGTGCGGCAGGCGGGCGCGGTTACAACACCAACTCCGATCTGGATTTTCATGCGGACAGCTGCGATCTGGTCGCGCTTGCCTGTTACAACAAGGCGAAGTCGGGCGGCCAGAGCATGGCTTCCAGCAATATCTCTGCCTGGCAGACGCTGGTGAAGGAACGCCCGGACCTCGCCGAGGTTGCCTGTCAGGATTTCTGTTTCAGCCGCAATCAGGAAGAAGCGCCGGACGAAGGACCGTTCTATCCGCAGCCGCTGTATGGTTTCAGGGAAGGCCGTCTGTTCGGTAAATGGAACCGTAACCGGGTACGGACGGCGCAGGATCTGGAGGGGGTGCCAAAGCTGACCCCGATACAGAACGAATGTATTGATCTGCTGGATAATATTCTGCGGCGACCGGACATCATGTATACGATGTGGCTGGAGCCGGGTGACCTGCAGCTGATGAACAATCACCAGTTGCTGCATTCCCGAACGACTTTCGAAGATCATGAGGAGGAAGACCGCAAGCGCCTGCTCTACCGCTTGTGGCTCGCACCACCCGATTCTGTGGCTCTGCCCGAGAGCTGGACCTCCTACTACGGTTCCATTGAGCCGGGGACCGTGCGTGGCGGTATCCGCGGGCATAACCATAATGAGACCTGCCGTGCCTTTGAACGGCGACAGGCTGCGTCTCTCGGAATGCCGTTACCGGCCTGAACCGAATAGCTCTGATCAGCCATTGCGGGTGGACGTGCCGGTGGCTGATTGCAGTATATCTGCCGCCCGGGCGACTGCCTTGCTGTCCGGGCGCAGTTCCATGACCAGTGCCTTGCCGGTTCTGGCGATGCCGGGCAAGGGCCGGACGAGGCTGCCGCTGCGGAGTTCGCGCCCGACCAGGCATTGGTGAGCCATCAGAATTCCGGCACCGGATTTGGCTTCCTCGATCGCGATGCTGTAGAGCGAATAATGCAGCCCGTCAGCAGTATCGGAAATCAGGGTGCCGGTCTGCTCTGCCCAGCAGGCCCAGTCATCCGACCAGATGGAGTCATGCAGGAGGGTATGGCCTGACAGATCGTCTGCCGTGCGCAGGTTTGCGGCGAGGGCAGGGGTGCAGACCGGGAAGATCAGGTCTTCTTCCAGGACTATGACCGTGTCGTCATGCGAGGCGTCGTCCGGCAATTCCCGGATGAAAAGCGACAGGTCGAAGATGTCGCGTCGCAGGTTTGGCGGGGTCTCCACCGCAAAGACCGACAGCCTTGCCGGGCTGAGGGCCGGTCGCAGGACAGGTAATCTGTCAGGCAGCCAGAGCTGTGCTACCCCCGGCAGGGCAGCGATATTGAAAGTGGGGTGGGGGGCGTGACTGCGCAGTTTTGCGACGGCAAGGCCAAGCTGGTCGAAAGCTCGCTCGAAATGCGGTGCAAGGGCCTCACCGGCGGCCGTCAGACGGACACCCTGTGAGCGTCGTTCAAAAAGTGAGGTTCCGGCCCAGGCTTCCAGCGTCTTGATATGCTGGGACACCGCCGCCGGGGTGACGCAGAGTTCTTCTGCGGCAGGGGCGATACCGGAAAGGCGGGCTGCCGCTTCAAAGGCACGGAGCGCATTAAGCGGCGGAAACTTTGGCCGTGGTGGAATAATGGCCATAATCTACCCCAAGTTTTTCTAAATCCATTTTACAGAAATACCGGTTTGCGGGAATTTGTCGAGTGCCGGACACTATCGGCAACAGGGAGAACTGACATGACACTGATGAAACGGGACTGGGTACCTTCAGACAGCGAGGCGCTTGTGCAGTCGGTTGCTGCGGACACCGCGTCGCAGACCTCGGATGCAATCCGCGACCGCATTGATGCGCTGGTCAACCGGAACCGGGAGATACATGAGCGTGAATGCTTCAACCTGAATCCGGCAACCAATGTCATGAACCCGAAGGCGGAGGCATTGCTGGCCTCGGGTATCGGGTCGCGCCCGTCACTGGGTTATCCCGGTGACAAGTATGAAATGGGGCTGGAAGCGATCGAGGAGATCGAGATCATCTCGGCAGAGCTTTGCGCCGAAATTTTCAATGCCCGTTTTGCCGAAATCCGGGTGGCCTCCGGCGCGATGGCAAACCTTTACGGTTTCATGGCGACCTGCAAGCCGGGGGATACAATTATTGCTCCGCCGTCGACCATTGGCGGGCATGTGACACATCACGCCGCCGGCTGTGCCGGACTGTATGGATTGCATACCATTCCGGCGCCGGTCCATGGGGATGGCTACACGGTTGATATCGATGCATTGCGTGATCTGGCCCGCCGCGAAAAGCCCGTGCTGATCACGGTTGGCGGCAGTCTGAACCTTTTTGAACACCCAGTGCAGGAGGTGCGCACCATTGCAGATGAGGTCGGCGCAAAGGTGATGTTCGATGCTGCACATCAATGCGGAATCATCGCCGGCAAGGCCTGGCGGGACCCGCTGGCCGAAGGCGCTCACTTCATGACCATGAGCACGTACAAAAGCCTCGGCGGCCCCGCCGGTGGTCTGATTGTCACCAATGACCCGGTGATCGCGCAGTCACTGGACGCGATCGCTTTTCCCGGCATGACGGCGAATTTTGATGCAGCAAAGTCTGCTGCACTTGCGGTCACGATGCTCGACTGGCGGGATCACGGTCAGGCCTATGCGGCACGCATGATTGAGGTCTCGGTAAAATTGGCGGAAGCCCTGCACGGTCTGGACCTGCCGGTCTTTGCGGCAGAACAGGGATTTACCCGGTCACATCAGTTTGCCATTGAAGCCGCCAGCTTCGGAGGCGGGCAGGCAATGTCGCAGACTATCCGCAAGGCAGGTTTTCTGGCCTGCGGCATCGGGTTGCCGCTACCGGATGTCGCCGGTGACATGAATGGCCTGCGTATCGGAACGCCTGAGCTGGTCCGCTGGGGTGTCGGGCCGGAGCATGTTGACCGGCTGGCAACACTGATTGCCTCCGCCATCCGGAGTAACCGGCCCGAGGCGTTGCTGCCGGAGACCTCGGCATTCCGCCAGCAATTCGACCGGCTGCATTATATCAGCTGATCAGCCGGAGAGAGGCCGTTACCTGAGTACGACGAGGCCGTCACCCGCCCGGGTGCCGGCCCCTTCGGGAAGGACAAAGACCGGATTGATTTCCGCTTCTTCCAACCGGTCGCCCAGGGTGGTGACCATGCTGGCGAAGGCGACGATGGTATCGGCCAGCGCCGTGATATCAGCATGAGGTCGCCCGCGAAACCCCCGGAGCAGGGCGGCAGATTTCAGGCTGTCGATCATGGCGAGCGCCTGTGCCTGATCTACGGGCAGCAGGCGGAGCGCGACATCATGATACAGCTCGGTTGTGACCCCGCCCGCACCCAGCAGAATGTAGGCGCCAAGCTGGGGGTCGCGGTTGAAACCGAGGATCAGCTCAACGCCGTCGCTGATAAGCTCCTGTACCAGAAACCCGTCGAGCGGGGCGGTGCTGTGCCGGGCGACGGCCTGTTGCATCTGATGACAACAGGTCTCGACATCTTCGGCGACGACACCAACCCTGACCCCGCCAATATCGGATTTGTGCAGGATCTCTTTCGACAGAATCTTGATAACGACGGGGCCATCAAACATGGCGGCAATACGGGCTGCCTCCTGAGGGGATGACGCCTGCTCCTCCCGGGGGACGGGAATGCCAAACCGGGAAAACAGTTTCTTGGCCTCTGCTTCATTCAGTACACCGGATGGCAGATCGTTATCATCGACAGGAGGGGGGTCGGATTGCCCTGCCCAGTCCGGCTTTTGCTTTGGCTGTAGCGACATGAGCACGGAAGCACAGGTCTCCGGCGTTGCATAAGCCGGGATACCGCTCCGGTTCAGGGTTTTCAGGATCACCGGGGCGTCCGGGCTGACATAGGCAATCAGTGGTTTGTCGGTAAGACCGAGGGAGTTTCGCAAGGGACCGGCGACAACTTCCGGATTACCGATCGAGGACGAGCCGACAACCACCGCGATGGCGTCATAGGCCGGGCTGTCGGCCAGAATACGGATGATGTTGCTGAACAGGTCAGGCCGGAGCCCGGCAAGCGTCACATCAATCGGGTTCTGGTCGAGATCCACGTCCGGCAGATTGAGGGCGCGCAGCTGTTCCGCAGTAGCCGGATCAGGGGCTGGCATCTCCAGTCCACAGAGCCCGGCATTATCCGCGATGATGGTGGCGGCCCCGCCGGTTGAGGTCACGATGGCGAGACGGTTGCCCTGCATCCGGCGACCGGTCGCCAGTGCAGCCGGAATATCCAGCAGGTCGCTGAACGTCTGTGCGCGGATGATGCCGAGTTGAGCAAAGAAGGCATCATAGACTTCATCGGCACCGGCCAGCGCGCCGGTATGGGAGATCGCCGCTTTTGCGCCGGGCTCCGAGCGCCCGACCTTGTAGACAACGACCGGTTTGCCAGCGGCCAGAACCCGCCGTGCGGCGCGTCGGAATCTGTCGGTGTTGCGGATCGTTTCAAGATACAGCGCGACCACGTCAGTGGCATCGTCATCGGCGGCGTCATCGAGAAAATCGGCAACGTCGAGGTCGGCTTCATTGCCTGTCGCGACAAGTTTCGAGAAACCGATGCCACGCCCGACAGCGCGGGACAGCAGTGAGCCGAGAATGCCGCCGCTCTGTGAGATCAGGGCGATATTGCCGCTGTTGAATTCAGTCATTTCCATCGCGCCACTGGCAGAGAGCATGATGCCATCTGTCAGGTTGACGAGGCCAATGGTGTTGGGGCCGAGAATGCGCATGTCACCGGCGGCTGTCATCAGCTCTGTCTGCCGGGCGCGGCCTTCTTCACCGGTCTCACCGAAACCGCTGGCAAGGATGATGGCAGCCCTGGTGCCCCGGTCTGCCAGTTGCCGGACGGCATCAATTACGCGGTTTGCACCGACCAGTACGAGACCAAGATCAGGGGCGATGGGCAGGTCGCGGGCATCGGCGTAGCATTTCAGATCACCGATGGCGTCGATACGCGGGTTGATCGGAAATATCCGGCCATTGTAGCCATGTCGCTGCAGATAAGTGACCGGGCGACCGTTCAGCTTGTCCGGGTCAGATGACGCGCCGACAATGGCGACACTGGCCGGCCGGAAAAGCATATCCATCGAGGTCATGTCTGCGGCTCACTTGCCGGTCTTGTTGAGGAAATCCTCGACCGATTTGCGATGTTCGGCGGTGGTATAACAGATTGACTGTGCTTCCCGGCCAAGGGCCAGTATCTGCTCTTCACTGCTCTCGAATGTCTTGTCGAGGATTGACTTGGTCAGGGCGATGGCAACCGGCGACCCGGCGCTCAGTTCCTCGGCCCAGACCTGCGCATCGTCAGCCAGTCTGTCAGGTGCCGAGGTCCGGTCGACCATACCGATGGAGAGGGCTTCTGCAGCTTCGATCACGCGGGCAGACAGAATCAGTTCCTTGGCACGTACAAGCCCGACGCGACGGGGCAGGAAATACATGCCGCCGCCGTCAGAAACGAGACCGCGCTTGATGAAGCTCATCGAGAGCTTTGCCCCCTCAGCCGCAATAATGAAATCGCAGGCCAGCGCCATGTCGAGACCAAGGCCGAAGGCAGCACCATTGACGGCGGCAATGACAGGTTTCGACAGGCTGCGGATGGCGGCAATCCCGCGATGGGTACTGCCCTGACGCCGCCATCCGTTGAAGGCAACGTCACCTGCGGGTGCATCAAGGCGTTCACGCATGCCGCCGATATCCCCGCCGGAGCAGAAACCCTTTCCGGCCCCGGTCAGGATCACGCCGCGAATATCATCGTTAGCTTGTGCCCGTTCAAAGGCGGCGATCAGTTCTGCCCGAAGCTGGTCATTGATGGCATTGCGCACTTCCGGCCGGTTGAGGGTGATGGTCAGGATGCCGTTCTTCACGGCCTCCAGAATGAAGTCGGGGCGGGTCGAAGTTGCGGTCATCTTGTTTTCTTCTCTTCTGTGTTCTGTCCTGCAGGAGGAGTTTGCCGGTCACCAGATCCCGAACAGATATCCTCTGTCCCCGGCATTGTCGGTTCGCCGGGCAATCGTGTCATGGTCGATGGTTGTCCGCATACGGCGGTGTTTCAGCCAAACTGAAAGCCGGCTCTCCATCTCTGTCCGGATGGCCTGATGGCGGTCGCTCTGGCCAAGATCTGTCAGCTCCTGCGGGTCTTCTCCGAGGTCGAACAGCTGCGGCGGGAAGCCGTCAAAACTGACATATTTCCAGTCGCTGCTGCGGACCATGAAAGCACGGGTTTCGTCCGGGGCAAGTCCGAGGCTGTGGCGGGCACCGCGAAAGGCGTAGTCGGCTTCCGAATAAACGGCGTCACGCCAGACTGCATGTCCGTCACTCCTGATCAGCGGCAGCAGCGAGCGCCCTTCGAGAATGTGGGGCTTGGCATCGCCGCCCAGCGCGTCGACGAAGGTGGCCGCCAGATCGATAGCTTCGGTCAGGCGGTCATCATTTGTCCCCCGGCGGGCATCGGCCCGGTTGTCCGGATCATAGATGATCATCGGGATACGCAGCGATTCCTCATGGAACATCTCCTTCTCCCCCAGCCAGTGATCGCCGAGATAGTCACCGTGATCGCTGGTAAAGACGATCAGTGTATCCTCCAGCCGGCCGCTGTCTTTCAGCGAGGCCATCAGGCGACCGATATTGTCATCGATTTCAGTGATCAGCCCCATATAGGCCGGTATGACCCGTCGGCGAACCTCATCGCGGGAAAAATTGATACTTTCTTCATGCTGCATGAAGGCTTCAATTACCGGATTGGGGGACTGTTTTTCAGCATCGGAGCGATTGGCGGGCAGGATGTCGCTGTCGCTGTACATATTGTGATAGGGGGCGGGGGCCATATAGGGCCAGTGCGGCTTGATATAGCTGAGATGCAGGCACCATGGCTGATCACCAAAGGCCGTGATCTTCTCAATCGCCCGGTTGGTCATATAGGCGGTTTCAGAATGCTCTGCGGCGACATTTGCGGGCAAATGGGCATGCCGCAGATACCATCCGGAAAGTACTTCCCCGTCCGGTCCTGTCGAGGCGTTGGCGGCTGTATGCCAGGGATTATCACCTTCATAACCCTGTTCGCGCAGATAGCGGTTATAGGCAAGATTGGGGTCGGCAGACTGGTCCGGATGCAGGCCGTCATCACGTTCCCAGGGCTCAAACCCGCATTCGGCGGACAGCACCCCCGCTGGTGATCCCGGGTTGATGCCAAGGCGTCGCATTCCGGCTGCATCGGCGGTCATGTGCGTCTTGCCGATCAGGCCGGTCCTGATCCCGAGCGGGCGCAGGTGGTCGCCGATGGTCTGTTCGCCGATTCGCAGCGGCACACCGTTATAGGTTGATCCGTGAGAGAACATATAACGACCGGTATAGAACGACATGCGCGAAGGGCCGCAGACCGGGGCCTGACAGAAGGCGCGTGTAAAATTCACGCCGGAGGCGGCCAGGGCATCGATATTCGGTGTCCGGATTGCCGGATGCCCGTTGCAGCCGAGATAGTCGGCCCGCAGCTGGTCGCACATGATGAACAGGATATTGCGGACCTGACCCAATTCTGTTCTCCGATCCTGTTAGCTACGGATGGCGTGAATTGACATTCTCCGGGTGCGGGCCGGTCCCTGTCATTCTGGGGTATGACAGGGACCGGAACCTGTGCCGGTCAGGCCGGCTGTTCGGTGTAGATTTTTTCGGCGACCAGTTCCTGCCATTCCGTGCCCCGGCCCTGATCATCACTCTCCGACATGGCGAGGTGGCACATCATCTGGTCCGGAGAGGCGCCGTGCCAGTGGCGTGCATTCGGCGGGATGACAACCGTGTCACCGGGGCAGATTTCCTCAACCGGGCCGCCTTCAAGCTGGTATCGTCCGATGCCGGACAGCACGTAAAGCACCTGTCCGACGGCATGGGTATGCCAGTTTGTCCGCCCGCCGGGCAGGAAGGTAACTTTCGAGACCCGCAGCCGTGAGGGATCTTCCGGCACAAAGACGGTTTCATGCATGACCTGGCCACCAAAATTGCTGGCAGGGGCGGTGTTGGTTCTGGTCGTATCAGCGCGAATGATCCGCGGTTCCATGTTAGTCTCCCGAGGGGTTTCTGGTTATTGTCCGTATAATAACAATATATCGGGAAAAGGAGAGAACATCATGTCGAGAATTTTGATTATCGTGGCAATTCTGTCCGCAGGGAGCTTCCCGGCGATTGCCGGGGAGGCAGACGTCGTCAAGGTCAGCGCGGCCAGATCCGGGGCGGAGTGGCGTTTCGATGTCACTGTCGCGCATGCAGACACAGGCTGGGATCATTATGCGGATAAGTGGGATGTGCTGACGCCGGACGGCACCGTGCTGGGTACCCGCGTGCTGCTGCACCCGCATGAGACAGAGCAGCCCTTTACCCGCAGCCTGAGCGGGGTGAAGATACCGGCTGATGTCCGTGAGGTGATAATCCGCGCCCATGACAAGGTGCATGGCTATGGCGGTAAGACCATTACTGTAAAACTTGGAGAATAGAACAGATGCCGTCAGAAACACCGGTTAAAGGTGCCTTCGCTATCTTCGTCACAATCGATCTTCATCCTGGCCGGAAAGCGGAGTTCATGCCGCTGATTCTGGCGAATGCGTCTGCCGCAAGGCGTGACGAGCCGGGTAATCTGGGGTTTGTGGTGCTGGAAGACGAGTCGGATGAGAACCGTCTGCATTTCTTTGAGCAGTATCGCAATGCCGCCGCTCTCGACGATCATCGCAATACGCCGCATTACAAGGCCTACGCGACCGGGACAGAAGGGATGATTGCGAACAAGCAGATTGTCCGGTGTCAGATCGCGGGCTAACGCCCCGTTCAGGAATCCTTGCGCGGCGGCATGATGCCGGTCGATGATTTGGTGACGATACCGGAATATTGCAGGTTGGTGCGGATGCTGAACCGCATTTCCTTGCCGTCACGCAAGGCCGTCACACGATTGGCGCGGAAAAAGCGGCCGGTATCACCGAAGGACTTGATCAGATTTTCTTTCGTGTAGATGTCGTCGCCGTTCACTTCGACGATGATATCACCGGCCTGCATCCCCTGACGGGCGGCCTCTGTCCCCGGATCAATGCTGACCACGGGGATGCCCCGTTCACCGGCCGGGGTGGCGGATGAAAAGTCGGGCAGGGATACGGAAGGCAGACTGTCACAGGCAGCGATTGTCAGCCCGGCAATCAGCAGAATGCCCGCAGTCCGTAACTTCTGGATAAGATATCTGATGCTCATACAGCGGAAGATAGCAAAACGAGGCGCAGGCTGAAACCTGTGTTTCTCAGTCAGCCCCGGAAACGACAACGGGGCCATCCGATGGATGGCCCCGCGTTCAGACCGGGATATCCGGCCCGTAATCAGCCGCTGTAGTACATATCGAATTCGAGCGGATGCGGTGCCATGTCGACGGCAATCACTTCCTGCATCTTCAGTTCGATGTAGGCGTCGATCATGCTGTCAGAGAACACGTCGCCCTTCTTCAGGAAATCACGATCGGCATCAAGTGCTTCGAGTGCTTCGCGAAGTGAGCCGCAAACGGTCGGCACACCGGCCAGTTCTTCCGGCGGCAGCGCATAGAGATCCTTGTCCATCGGCTCACCCGGATGGATCTTGTTCTCGATGCCGTCAATGCCGGCCATCAGCATGGCGGAGATGGCGAGATACGGATTGGCGAGCGGATCCGGGAAGCGGACCTCAACGCGCTTTGCTTTCGGGCTGTTGCCATAAGGAATACGGCAGGAAGCAGAGCGGTTACGCGCTGAATAGGCCAGCAGAACCGGCGCTTCATAACCCGGTACCAGACGCTTGTAGCTGTTGGTGGTCGGGTTGCTGAAAGCGTTGATCGCCTTGGCGTGCTTGATGATACCGCCGATGTAATACAGGCACATGTCCGACAGGTCGGCATAACCGTTACCGGCAAACAGCGGCTTGCCGTCTTTCCAGATCGACTGGTGGCAATGCATGCCCGAACCATTGTCTCCGAACATCGGCTTCGGCATGAAAGTTGCGGTCTTGCCGTACTGATGTGCGGTCATGGTAACGCAGTATTTGTAGATCTGTACCGCATCAGCCGTGTTCAGGAAGGTGTCGAGCGCAAAGCCCAGTTCATGCTGGGCCGGTGCGACTTCATGGTGATGCTTTTCGGCCTTCAGACCCATCGCATCCAGATTGCTGCAGATTTCAGCACGCAGGTCCTGGGCGCTGTCAACCGGCGCAACCGGGAAATAACCACCCTTGGCGCGCGGACGGTGGCCGAGGTTGCCGGCTTCCATTTCGAAATCACCGGTATAGGGCATTTCCGGCGAATAGAGCTCATAGCTCGACTTCTGCTGGCCGGTGATGAATTTAACGTCGTCGAAGATAAAGAATTCGGGTTCCGGACCAACGAAGAAGGTATCGCCAATACCGGTCGATTTCAGATAGGCATCGGCACGCTTGGCCAGCGAACGCGGATCACGGTCATAACCTTCGCCGGTTGACGGCTCGACGATGTCACAGAACAGAACCAGCGTCGGCTGTGCGGCGAACGGGTCGATAACGGCACTGGCGGCATCGGGCATCAGAATCATGTCTGATTCATTGATGTCTTTCCAGCCGGCGATCGACGAGCCGTCGAACATCAGACCGTCTTCAAAGACGCTCTCATTGATGGTCGCGGCCGTCTGGGCGGTGTGCTGCCATTTACCCTTGGTATCGGTGAAGCGCAGCTCCACAAACTCGATACCCTCTTCTTTAATCATTTTCAGAACGGATGCTACGTCCGACATTTCTGTACCCCGTCGTAATGGTGGTTGTTGTTCAGGATGATTTCAGGCGATGACATGCTGTCGTCAGACAGCGTCACCACCGCGTTCACCGGTTCGGATGCGAATTGCATCGTCGATGGTGGAAATGAAGATCTTGCCGTCACCGATGCGCCCGGTGTGGGCGCCCTGCTGGATAGCTTCGATGGCCCTCTCGGCCATATCGTCATCGACAACCACTTCAATCTTAACCTTGGGCAGAAAATCAACGACATATTCCGCGCCACGATACAGCTCGGTATGTCCTTTCTGCCGGCCAAAACCCTTTGCTTCAGTCACGGTAAGACCTTGCAGGCCGATCTCGTGAAGCGCTTCCTTCACTTCGTCCAGCTTGAAGGGTTTGATGATCGCTTCGATTTTTTTCATGAACTCGTTTTTCCGGATCGGAGAGTTAAGTGTGCCGCTGTCAGGCGGTACACGACGGACGTAGCATGACGCGTGCCAGAATGGGTTTTTCCGAAATAAGCCATAAAATCAAAGGGCTAAATCGAAAACGACTATATTTTCTCGACATGCGATGCCTTTTATTTCGCCATATGCATAAAAAATACGCAAGCCATAATGCTCAAAATTCATGCAAATAACAGGGGTGGCAACAAGACGTTTTCTGAGCCGGGTTACCATGTCTGTTTCAACCCCGTTATCGGGCCTCCAGAAACGCCTGAACCCGGTCCAGCGCTTCTGTAATCGCCTCCAGGCTGGCGGCGTAGGAAAAGCGGACATAGCCCTCTCCCATGTCACCGAAGCTGGTGCCGGCAATCGTGGCGACATGCGCGTCTGCCAGTACCTGATTCTGGAACTCGCGTGCAGTCATGCCGGTTTGCTTGATGTTCGGGAAGGCATAGAAAGCCCCCAGCGGCTCGATACAGCTGATGCCGGGCAGGCTGTTCAGCCGGTCCGTGATATAGCGGCGGCGTTCAGCGAAGGCGGTCATCATGGTGTCGACCGCATCCTGCGGGCCGGTCAGTGCGGCAATACCGGCATACTGGGTCGCGGCATTGACGCAGGAATGAATGTTGATGGCCATGCGGGTGGCGAGCGCGGCAAGCTCACCCGGCCAGACAGCCCAGCCCAGCCGCCAGCCAGTCATCGCATAGGTCTTCGAGGCACCGTCCAGCATGATCAGCCGGTCGCGGATTTCCGGAAACTCAAGGAAGCTGACATGTGGCGCGCCATAGGTCATGCGGGAATAGATCTCGTCAGACATAACGGCAACATCCGGATAGGACGCCAGCCCGGCAACCAGTTTCTCGACCTCGGCGCGGGAGACATTGCCACCGGTCGGGTTGGCCGGGCTGTTGACGATGATCAGGCGGGTGCGGGGGGTAATGGCAGCCAGCACCTCGTCAGCATCAAACGAGAATCCGTTTTCCTCACGCAGTGGCATCGGTACCGCCTTCGCACCGGTAAAGCCGATCATCGAGCGGTAGATCGGAAACCCCGGATCGGGATACATGATCTCGGTACCCGGCTCGCCGAACATCATGATGGCGAAGCTCATGGTTACCTTGCCGCCGGGGACCGCGACAATCTGGTCAGGGTTCACCTCTGCCCCACGATATTTCCGGATATCTGCGGCGATCGCCTCGCGCAGTTCAGGAATGCCGTTCGCCGGGGTATATCCGTGATGTCCGTCCCGCAATGCCTTCACCGCCGCATCAACAATATGTCCGGGTGTCGGAAAGTCGGGCTGCCCGATTCCCAGATTGATCATGCGCGGCTGGCCTTTTGCGGCGGCTTCACGATCAATCGCGTTCGCCCGGGCAAGGACTTCAAAGGCACTTTCGGTGCCCAGTCGGGACAGATTGGCGGCCAGTTTCATTCTTCTAACTCCCATGTCGTACGGCGGCGGATCGTCCGGCAAAACCGGGGTGCAGGCAAGCCCCTTGCGCTGCTTCTTGACGAAGCACGGAGGGAAGGGTAAACCGGCGCACTCTGTGGCGGGCGTAGCTCAGTTGGTTAGAGCACCTGGTTGTGGTCCAGGGGGTCGTGGGTTCAAGTCCCATCGCTCGCCCCACTTTGTTTTCGGCAGATCGTTGCGGCAATCATGCGCCCCGGGGCGCTGGCTGCGATGGCAGGCTGCCGAAGACGGCCTTCCCCAATATGACTGCGCTGGTGTGTTGCTCTGCCGAACGGCAACGCTGATCGACCAGCCTGGCCAGTTCCATCCGGCTGATCTGGAGTGCAAGCTGCGTCTCGACCGTTGCCGGCTGGCGTCGCTTGAGGGCCAGCAACCCGGCGGGATGGGCCCGGCGCCGGCAGAGGTCGCGTATCGCCGACCAGATGGCACGGCAATCCTCCCGGTGGAGTGCTGCAATCTCCGCACATAGCGCGGCACCGTCACCCCGAAGCAGGGCGTTTCTGCGCCGGTCCCGTCTGCGCGCTGCTCTCAGTCGGCTGGCGGAGACGCGAAGATCGGCACCCGTCAGTTCGGCATTCGTCTCGTCCATCATATGTCGCCATATGTCGTTTAAACTTGTCGAATATAGACATATCGATAATGAAAGTTCAAGATCTGCCGGCGGGCAGGAGAGCAGGGCTTCGCCGGCCGGCTGTTCCTGACGGTGACTCCGGAAGGTTCGGAATGGACTATCCGCGGATGCCGGTTATCGCCGTCTTGTGGTGGTGAACTCGACAATATTTCCGGTCATCGCAGCCAGTTGGGCGCGCCGGGTTTCCATATCCGTATCTTCTTTCTGCACGGTCTCCAGAATATGGCGGCAAATCTCCGCAACTTCGGTGGCAGGTGTCATCTTCAGGTCCAGTGCGCCCCGCTCTGCATAGGCTTCCAGCACCTGCCGGACAACCTGTTCAACCAGTTGTCCGTCGGTCTGGCTTTCGCCCAGCAGTTCCGCCTTGGTGCAGTCAAAGGCATCGGCCAGCCGCCCGAGCCAGTCCTCGGTCAGTTGCATCTGGCCCTTCTCCAGTTTGTTGATGGTGGACGCGGTTGTATTGACGCGCCGGGCCAGCGCTTCCATCGACCAGCCGCGACCGGCGCGAAGTTTGTTCAGCAGACTCATCGGGTAAGGCCATGTTTTGCAATAGATATATCCATATCGGAAATTTACCTTGACGTAAATGTCTAATACAGACATAAATGAGGACATCAGGGACGCCGTTGTCCTGCCTCTCTCCCCACCTGACGGGACGGCGGCCAGCGCGGATGATCGCTGCGCCCTGATACTGCCGCCGGTCTCTCCCGCCGGCAGTGGCCGCAACTGAGCGGCCGCCGGGACCGGGGGGCTGGTTTTCCTTCCACCAGCCCCCCGGCCGGTTCCCGTCCCCGTTTCACGCACAGGAGTACAGCCATGAACAGAAAGCCTGCCCGTCCCTCCAAACATCACAGCCCCGTGCTTTCCGACGAGGAAATGCGCTGTCTGCGGCGCAGTGCCTGGCTGCGTCAGGGGGTGATCGTGATTCGCCCGGAAGACATCAGCGATGACTGGACCCGGCGCGCCGTGGTCAACGAAGCCGAACGTCTGTTCGGTGCGCGCAGGGAGGTACAATAGATGCCGGACGACGGGGTGGATATCCGCGACCGTCCGGTGCTGGTGGCCGATATCTCCGAAAGTACAGCTACCCTGCAGACCGCCCGGCGGCTGAAGGCCGATGTGGTGGAGCGGCTATACCGGTCCGGCACCCTGGATTCCGTACAGCGGACCGCGGCCTGTGAAATCCGGGAGGTCTGGATGGCGCTGAGCCGGGGCCTGTTTGCCGCCAGCCGGTTCGGGGCGCAGTCACCGGTCAGCGCAAGGGAGCGCCGAAGCTTTCGCCAGCCTTTTGACCGGCTGTCTGACCGGCAGCGGCGGCTGTTCGAGACGCGTTACCGGATGTGGAATGTCGAGGCCAGCCGGACAAGGATCGGCGGCTGCAGAACGCTTGCCGCTCTTGTGCATGAGATTGTCATCGACAATCGTGGTCCGCGGCAGATCGACCGGGCATGGCGGTTGCGTAACGGTTCCGCCCGGGATCACCTCTGTGATGCGCTGGACCTTTATGCGGCTTTTGCCTTTGCATCGGAAAAGATGAACTAATTTTTATAAAAACAATTATTGACTTCAGGGACGTCTGGGGGTACGGTTTTCCCACACTCCCGAGATATCGATTTCAACCCCGCGACCCTCCCTGTCGCGGGGTTTTTCGTGTCCGCTTTTCCTCCCCTGATTCCCCCTCATCAGGAGACTGATATGGCCAAAAGCACCACACCGGCGGCTGCCCGCAGTCGTGCGAAGCCCACAACAAGAGCGCGAGCCGGAGATCTCACCCCGCTCGATTTTCTGCTGAAAACCCTGCGTGATGCAAAAGCCGCCCCGGAAGATCGCAAATGGGCGGCGCAGCAGGCATTGCCCTATATGCACCCCCGGCTGTCGACAGTTGCGCATTCTGGCGATGTGCTGCTGCGGCACGAGGATGCGCTGGAAGACCTGGAATGACAGGGGCCGCAATGATGACCCCGCGCGAGCGGCGAATCCGGCAGGCCCTGAAAACCGACTTCATCCATTATGCCTCGCGCTGCCTGAATATCCGGACCAAGTCGGGACGGCTTGAACCGTTCCGGATGAATGCCACCCAGACCTATCTGCATGAACGCCTGCAGGACCAGCTGGCCCGGACCGGGCGTGTCCGCGCACTTGTTCTCAAGGCCCGGCAGACCGGCATCAGCACCTATATCGAGGGCCGGTATTACTGGCGGGTGACGCATCGCCGGGGGCTGCGGGCTTTCATCCTGACGCACAAGCAGTCGGCGACGGAAAACCTGTTCGCCATCGCCAAGCGGTTTCATGACCATTGCCCGGAAGTGGTGCGCCCCGTGCTCAAGGCATCGAATGCCCGCGAGCTTGATTTCGCCCGCCTCGATTCCGGCTACCGGGTCGGGACGGCCAGTACCGAGGGTGTCGGGCGTTCGGATACCATTCAGTTGTTTCATGGCAGCGAGGTCGCGTTCTGGCCGAAAGGTGACGCGCATGCTGCGGGTGTTCTGCAGGCGGTGGCGGGTGATCCCGGTACTGAGGCCATTCTGGAATCCACCGCTAACGGGATTGGCGGGCTGTTCTATAACATGTGCCGCGCCGCACAGGCCGGCGATGGTGACTGGGAGGTCATCTTCATCCCCTGGCGGCTGCATGACGAATACCGGCAGGATCCGCCGGGCGACTGGCGACCGGCCCCGGCCTTCCGGGATTATGCCGCCCTGCACCGGCTTGATGCACAGCAGACCTACTGGGCGGAACGCAAGAATGCAGAGCTGGCGGCGGCAGACGGTCTGCCGGTTGATGAGTTGTGCTGGCGCTTCCGGCGGGAATATCCGGTTACTGAACAGGAAGCCTTTCAAAGCTCGGGCGAAGACTCCTTCATCCTGCCGGAATGGGTCATCCGTGCCCGGAAACTCACGGTGCCGGACCAGTCGCATGCGCCGCTTGTTCTGGGGGTCGACGTGGCCCGCGGCGGTGGTGACAAGACCCGGATCATCGACCGGCAGGGCCGGGCGGCGGGCCTGCATATCAATCGGCGGATTGATTCCGGCGATCTGATGGAAGTTGTCGGCCTGATCGCGCAGGAGATCGACCGGCTGTCCCCGGATCAGGCCTTTGTCGATGCAACGGGTCTGGGGGCCGGCGTTGTCGACCGGCTGAAAGAACTGGGCTATGGCCGGGTTGTGACCGGCGTCAATTTCGGCAGCCGTGCCCTGAACCCGGATGTCTATGCCAACCGACGGGCAGAAATGTGGGGCGGCCTGCGTGACTGGCTGATGGAACCGGGCGGCGCCTCGATACCTGACAGTGACGAACTGCATGCCCATGTCTGTGCGCCGGGCGCCATCTACACCTCGTCACAGGCGATCCGGCTGGAGGCCAAGGAACGGATTCGCGAACGTGTCGGCTTCTCGCCCGATGCCGGTGACGCCCTGGCCCTGACCTTCGCCGCCCCCGTCCGTCCGCAGGCCGAAGCCTTTCGCTGGCAAACTGCCGTCATCGATGCCGATCCGTTCGGGTGAGATAACAGGAAAACAGATCATGATCAGACAAATTGAAGAACGTGACATCCCGGCCCTGGTCGAACTCGGCGCCTTGATGCACGCGGAAAGCAGTTTCGCCGATGTGCCGTTTGACGGGCGTGAAGCCTTCGCTCTGGCAAGCCGTTGCATTGAAAAAGAAAACTGGTTTTGCGCGGTAGCTGAGCGAAACGGAGCACCTGTTGGTATGTTCGTTGGAAACGACGCGCCGTTCTATTTCAGCCAGGCGAGAGGTGGTTTCGATAAGCTCTGGTACGTCACGCCGACATGGCGTGGCTCCAGCGCAGGAATCAGATTGTTAAATTCATTCCTGGACTGGTGCAGGCTACGTGACCTGCGTTTTGTCAGAATCGGCATAAACACCGGTGTCGGAACAGATCAAACCGGCCATATGCTTCAACGTCTCGGATTCACTTCTACAGGTGGAAATTATAGTCTCAAAATTAGTAATCAACCGTATAAAAGGAGCTAAAAGATGTGTGGTGGAGCAAGCAATGATGACGATCAGGGCGTTACGAGTTCTCAACCTTTCGGAAGTCAGGACCGTGACCGAACACGACATCCCGGAACAGGCCCTTCCGCCCAGACAGCCCGGGAGATTCAGAGTCAGATGGCTGCCGGTCGATTTACCGGCAATGCGACATTGGATGCATTTGATCGGGCAGTTCAAAACTATGGTGGGCAGGCTGGCGCGGGATATGGATCAGCGTCTTCAGGTGTGACCGGGCAAGGCATTGGAATGGCCCCGGATCAATCCGGACAGTCTACGGCTAATTCGATGGGCACGCCATCAGATGAGAGGGATGGAGCCGGGTCTTTTCTTTCGCAACATAAAAGAAATGAAGAGGGTCAGCAGAAAGAAATACAGGTTAAGAGTAATATTAAGAGAGCCAAACAAGGAAGAACCATTCTGTCCGACTTGGTGCTCAAAAAACCTACCCTCTCAAGGACCGAAAAGCTAGGCGTGAGTGGTCGCTTGGGATAGGAATGAACGATGAAGTATTGCCTGTCATTTTTAATGCTGATGCTCACGGCTTGTCAGACTTCTGTGATCGAGAGACACGTCGCTACGCCTTCTGTTCGCGAGGGTCTTTCAAGGCCGACACCCGCTTTCCCTATTATATCAATATCCGGCCTCACTGGTCCGGTGCCTGATATCTCAAGATCAGGAGAGTTGTCGTCGCATTTTGAGAAGCTGGTTTTTGAACTGGAAGATGACGGAAAAGATCAGTACGTACGGAAATGGGTCGATGATATTCGTTACCGGCTGGATACAGATCGCCCGATCAGGGCGCATGTGGAGAATGCAACTGACATTCTCTGGAAAATCACGGGTATCAAGGCAACCATTTCTGCTGACACCGGTGGAAAGGAGAACCTGACGATTGTCACCAGACCTGGGCGGAATACAGACATTCATTGTTACGGTACTGTTTATTCCAGGGATGCCGATAAGGTAATCGTTTTCACAGAGCTATTCGTCGGCTCAAAGTTCCCGGGTCATCTGCTCGGTGAATGCGTACTTGAAGAACTGTCCCAATCCCTTGGCCCAATGAATGATGTGACGACGATCCGTGACACCATGTGGCGGCCCTATGAACTGAAAACCTATGACTCTCTCACCTGGTCCGACGCTGTTATTCTGCGCACGCTTTATGACGAGCGCATCAGGCCGGGGATGCACCGGGATGTGGCGATGCCGATTGTGCGGGTTATTATTGCCGAGCTGCTGGACGAACTGAATCGCTGAGGCGTTTGTGACATGAACGGGATGCGAAACCTCTCCCTGATGGCCGCTTCAGGTCGCAGGATTCTCATGGCGGTGGCCCTGTTCCCGCTGGTGATGCTGCTGTCCGGCCCGTCACCGGCTCAGGGGGCGGGTTATGCGGAGCCGACGATGCTCGGCAGTTCGCTGCCGACGCCGTCCGGCGCGCTGCGGGATATTCCGGGGCTGGGCGGAACGAAACCGGCAGCGACGCAGGCATCCGTTACCCGTCATGCCATGGCCTTCGAAATGATGGCCTTCAATTTCTCTTACAAGGGAGAGGTTTATCCCCTGGCGCATCTTCGCAAGCGCAACAGCCCGGTCGCCTATGTTTTTACCGGCGACAGGATAGGCCGAACAGTGCGGGCCGTGAATCCGCTGATGCAGATGCTGAGCCTGTTGTCGGGCGTCCCGGCACGCCGTGTGCTGCCGGTGAAGGTGGCGAATTTTGTGATCTACACCGGCCCGTCGCCGAAAACCGGCTCCCGGGACTATTGCATCGGAGCGTCGGACATCTTCGAGCAGGATGGCGTTATTCGCCGGACGACCATCCATGCCGGTCCCGAGGTTGCGGCATTCGATGATTGTGTCCGGGGCCATCTGATCCGGTCATTCGGGCTGTCCCATCATCAGGATCTGCTGCCGGAGTCCCTGTTCTGGCTGGTGGACCCGTCTGTCCCCTCCCGCTTGCCCGAGGTCACAGGCCTCACCTGGTCCGACGCCGTCATCCTGCGCACGCTGTATGACGAGC
This sequence comes from Rhodospirillales bacterium, assembly GCA_040219025.1. Classification (GTDB taxonomy): domain Bacteria; phylum Pseudomonadota; class Alphaproteobacteria; order Rhodospirillales; family HT1-32; genus HT1-32. The sequence goes on from JAVJTE010000022.1 coordinate 28,486, forward strand.
GGCTGAAACCCGGCATGCACCGGGATGCGGCGATGCCGGTTGCACGGGTCATCATTGCCGAACTGCTGGCAGACCTGAACCGTTAATTCCCCTTATCCTGAACCCGCTTCAGGATATCTCTCCCGAGCCTCCCGAACCCCCGCTGCGCCAGTGCGCAGGTCTTCATTCTGCCCGCCTGACCAGCCGGAACAACCCTGCCATTGCTGACCGGCCAGGATTCTGAACCGGGTTCAGACGAGGGCCGGTTCCCGGTCTGGTCAGCGGGCTGAACGCTGGTCCGGCTGGCAGGTGCTCTCCCGGATATTCCCTCCCCCCACAGGAACATCAGATCCGAAAGGACCCGACATGCCTCCCTTCACGCCCTACTGGCAGGGCGCGTCGCCGGTCAGTGCTGCGCCGACTGAACGCAGCAAGGCCAGGCCGCGCCGCTCCATCCTCACCGCCCCCCGGGGAACAGAGTTTATTCTCCGCGACCCCGCCCGCGATTTCGCCTGGCAGCCCTCCGGGCCCTTGCCTGATAACGGGCCCGCCGATCTGTCCCGGATCGAGATGGTCATCCCGGAAAACCCGACCCCCCGGCCCGGCCGGGAGGGGGCACATACCCGCCTCCCCGGTATGCGGACCCTGGAGTTTCGTCCGGGTATTGATGATGTCGGCCTTGAGGTGATCACCCGCCCCTTTCGCCCGGACGGGAATGCCGCCGGTTCAGAGGATGTCCTGCGTCTCAATGCCGGGGGTCGCCCGGCACCACCGGAAGAACCGGCACCCGAACGGCAACCGGCTGAAGAGCGGCCCGTCCCCCTGCCACAGGCAGCGGACAGACCGGCAACCTCCGCCGGTGACAGGTCACCCGGTGACAGGTCACCCGGTTCCGGAACATCTCCGGCCCGTCCGCCTGACGGGGTTGCACCGCGTCAACCTGATCCGGCAACCGCCACGCCCGCTGTGCGTGACCTGTCGGCAGACCCGGATATCCCGTCATCCGCCGCGGCTTTTCTGGAAGCCCTTCGGACCGGCGAGCTAGATGAGGAAACCCTCGCCCTCCCGGACAATGACCTGATGCCGGTGACCCTGCCCGGCGGACATACCGTGCTGGCCGGTGTGGCACGACAGCTGATTCGTGCAGCAACCATGAAGACCGAGGCAGAACGGCAGGCGCTGCTGAAAGAAATGCAGGAAAACACCGATCCGCTCCGGCGCTTCGATCCGGAGGATGGCGGTTTCAACCTGCGGTTTGATGAGCCGGCCTCTGTCGCCGGGATCATGCCGGGTGTGTTGCGGGGCGACTCATTTCTGAATTCTGGAACTGCCGGGGCGCAGGCTGATCGCCTGCTTGCCGCACTTGGCACCGACCCGGAGGAGATGAAACAGCGGCTTGAAAGCCTCCTCAGATCGGGCGGCATCAGCGGCAAGGTTGAAGACGCTCTGCTGAGCGCCATCACAGATTCCCCTGACGGAGAAGGCGGTGGCCTGCCATCGGCAGCGGCCCTGCTAGTCGCGGCCTGGGGTGGTGTCAGGGCGGGATCAAAAAACCGCAACCCGGGAAGCGGAAAAGCCTCTGGGCAGGCCATAAAGAAGGCTGATGGTACGGGCTGGTTCAGCCGTGACGCAGACCTGCAACGTTACAGGGAGATCAGACAGCGGGGTTACCCCGAGGGAATGACAGCGGATGAACCGGGACAGTTCAGCGATGTGGTGACGAAGCATTTTGGTCCAGACAGCCGACTGGCAATCCGGGGCAGCGCCGTGACGGGCCTGAAATTCAATGGTCAGACAGATCAGTACGGCGTTCCGGTAAAGGACAAA
>JAVJTE010000023.1:0-52806 GCA_040219025.1 Rhodospirillales bacterium
CGTGCCCGCATTGCCATCCAGATTGACCGTGATCGGGCCCGAGATCGCCCCGAAGTCATAGAGGTCATTGCCCGCACCGCCGATGACACTGTCATCACCCCGGCTGGCATAGATCAGGTCATCGCCGTCACCGGCGTCAATCCGGTCATTGCCCGTGCCGCTGTCGATGGTGTCGTTGCCGGTTCCGCCGATGATGCTGTCCGCACCCGCGCCGCCCGTGATCGAATCTGCACCCGCACCGGCATCGATAATGTCATCGCCGTCCTGGCCATGAATCAGATCATCGCCCTGACCACCGAAAATGGTGTCGTTACCGCTGCCGCCCTCAATCGTGTCATTACCGACAAGCGAGCTGTTTGAGTCATCGCCATAGATGACATCGTCACCGCCCAGGCCGAAGATCGTGTCGTTACCACCCTCACCGTACAGACGGTTACCGTAGCCACCGTCATGGGTGTTGGAATCATCGCCGGTGATAATGTCGTCCTGATCAGAGCCGGTCACGTTCTCGATGCTGGAGAACTTGTCGTAACCCTGATCGGCACCGATATTCTGGAAGTCGGTATCGCGCAGGTCGACGGTAATCCCGCCACCAAGTGCAAATTTATAGCTCAAACCATCACGGCCACCGTCGCCCTGGACGGAGTCATTCCCGCCGCTCGGCGCAAAGGTATCATCACCGCCGGACCCGATAAGAGTATTGGCAAGGGTGTCACCGTCCAGACCATCCGAATCTGCGGTGCCCTTCACAACCTCGATGTCATAAATGCGGGAGGTGAAGGTGTCATTGCCAAGAACGTAGGTTGCGGTTCCGTAGGTCCGGGTATCGTCATCCACACCGGCGGCCAGGTTGATCTGGAGATCATCCATGAAGGTGAAATCGAGAAGGTCACCGGACCCGACGCCGTCACCACCCTGGGTGATGTGGTCGCCATAGAACGTGTCGTTGCCGCCGGTGACGACGAACCGGTCATCGCCGGCACCGCCGACAAGCGTATCGTCATATTCGCCTTCGCTGACCAGTGCTTCCGAAGAACCGCTCCCGGTCAGGCGGCCATCGCCGACCAGCGTATCATTACCGGCATCGCCAAACAGGGTGTCGGAACCGCGGTTGCCGAAGATCCGATCCTGATCATCACCACCATAGATCGTGTCATTACCGCCAAAGATCGAATCGTTACCATCGCCGAACAAAGTGTCATTACCGGCCAGACCGCGTAATTCGTTGTTCAGGATATCGCCGGTGATCAGATCACCGAAAGCACCACCGATCAGGCCTTCGATATTGATGAAACTGTCAACGCCATCAGCACCGCTGGAGGTACCGCCGCCCGTATTGTCGGTCAGTGTGACGGTAATCGCACCAGCCGCATTCTGGTAGGACACAAAATCGCGCCAGTCGGCGTCGAATACACCTTCAATGGTGTCGTTACCGGCACCGCCGACCAGCGTATTGAAGCCATGGTTGCCATCGAGGGACTCGTCCCCGCCCCAGGCAATCAGCGTATCATCACCGCCCCAGGCGATGAGGGTATCGTTACCGCCACGGGCGATCAGCGTGTCATTCGAGCCGACAGAAGCACCACTGTCGCCGTCGTCAATAAGGTTATCGCCATCGCTGCCACGCAGTTTGTCTGCATAGACCGACCCTTCTGCGTTCTCGACATTATCCAGCTCGGCCAGACTTACGACAGTTGTTCCCGCCGTGTTCAGACGGTTGACCGTGCCGCTTTCCGGTCCGCGCGCACTGAGATCGACAGTAACCGCCGAACCTGCATTTGCCGCGCTGATCGTATCATTGCCGGTGCCGCCATCAATGATGTCGGTCCCGCCTTCGCTGAAGCCGATCCAGTCATCCCCCGCCCCGCCGCTGATAGTATCCGTACCGCCGCTTCCGCCGGACAGACTGTCGTTACCGGCCTCGCCAAAAATCGTATCACTGCCGACACCGGCGATAACGGAATCATCACCCGCGCCGCCGTAAATCGTGTCCTTGCCGCCGTCGGTGCCGATGATCAGGTCATTACCGTCACCGCCCGACAGCGTATCATTACCGGCACCGCCATTCAGCGTATCGTCACCGGCACCGCCTTCGAGAAGGTCATTGCCGCCAAGACCGGCTTCCAGATGGTCGTTCCCATCACCGCCAACCAGCGTGTTGGCCGATGTATTACCGGTCAGGCTGTCGTCGCCGTCTTCGCCCGACAGATAATCGGAACCGGCGCTGCCACCATAGATAATGTCGTTGCCCGCACCACCAAAGATAGTATTGGTTTCCGCATTACCGACAAGACTGTCAGCTGCCTGACCGCCGATCAGACCTTCGATGCTGATCAGGCTGTCTGTACCGTCCGCGCCGGTGTTCTGACGACCGGTTTTTGTCAGATCAACCGAAACAGACGCCGTCGCTTCAGAATAGGACGCATAGTCAAAACCACTGCCGCCATTGATTGTGTCGTCGCCCTTGCCGCCTTGCAGCGTATCACTGCCGGCAAGACCGAGCAGCGTATCAGAATTCCCACTGCCGGTAATGGTATCACCGCTGCTTGTCCCCTCGACGATTTCGAAACCGGCAAGCGAGTCCGAACCCTGTCCTGTTGCGATACCGTTACCCAGATGCACGTTCACAGCCGCGCCATCAACATTGAAGACCAGCTTGTCAGCGCTGCCTGCGCCCGCGTTCAGCGAGTCGTCGCCAAGGCCGCCGTTAATGGTGTCATTACCCGCATTACCGAGCAGCGTTTCATTCGCAGCACTACCGGTCAGCGTATCATTGCCTGAACCACTGTTGATGACTTCGACCGAGACCAGCTTGTCCGCACCGTACTGGGTGGAGGTAACAGTCTCGTTTGCGAGGTTGACCGTAACACCGGTCGTCGCCCCGCTCAGATTGACATGGTCGGTTCCCGCCCCGCCTATCAGCGTGTCCGAGCCTGCATCCATGTTGAAGGTATCATTGCCGGAACCACCAGACAGCGTGTTGCTGAAACCGTCACCGCTGAGCAGATCTGCAAAGTTCGACCCGATGACGCCATCGATATTCACCAGCGTATCGGTTCCGGCACCGGTGTTCTGTCCTGTCGTAATTGACAGATCGACAGTTACACCACCTGTCGACCCCTGATAGGAAGCGAAGTCGATACCGCCACTGCCGCCGCTGATGAAGTCGTTACCGAGGCCGCCTTCCAGCGTATTGTTACCGGCGGAGCCGGTCAGGCTGTCATTCGACGCGGAGCCAATGGCGTTCTCAATCCCGCTGAGCACATCAACCGAACCGGAATCGTAGCTTGCTTGGCTGTCAGCAAGGTTGAGCACAACACTGCCGGTGCTCCAGTCATAGTCGGCTGTATCACCGGCCCCGGTGCCGCCTTCAAGCGTATCATTGCCACCACCGCCGCGCAGCGTGTCGTTACCCGCACCACCCGTCAGCCGGTTGGCCGAGGAGGTGCCGGTCAGCAGATCGGCATTTGCCGAACCGACGAGGTTTTCAAACCCGGAGAGGGCATCCGTTCCGGCCCCCTGCGTGTTCTGTGCCCCGGTTGTCGACAGATCCACCGTAACGCCGGTCGAGCCGGCGAGGTTGGCGTAGGAAAGGGTATCGTTGCCCGAGCCACCGATCAGGCTGTCATCGCCGCCGACATCCAGAATCAGATCATTGCCGGCGCCCCCGTCCAGGGTCTGGGACCCGGTCGTCCCGATCAGGGTATCAGCGCCGGAGCCGGTGACCACATGTTCGAAGGATGTCAGTGAATAGGCAGTTCCGGTCGTGCTGAGTGTATTGTTGCCGAGATCAACCACGACAGAGCTGGTAGCTGACACTGTTACCCGATCGGTGCCGGCACCGCCGTCAAGTGTGCCAGAACCACCGCTGATCGTGAAGCTGTCAGCCAGCGCCGAGCCGGTGACCTGCTCGATATTCTGCAGCGTGTCCGTACCTTCACCGATGACCGTATCATCGCCGCTGGTGAGGTTCACCGTCACGGCACCTGTCGAGTTTGCGTAGGATGCCAGATCGCTGCCGCCGGCACCGGAAATCAGGTCATTGCCGAGGCCGCCAAAGAACGTTTCGTCCGATGCGCCACCGGTCAGGGTATCGTTGTGGTCAGAGCCGACGACGACCTCGAAGCCGGAAACCGAGTCCGTACCTTCACCGGTCGCTATGCTGGTCGCCAGGTTGACGGTTACCGACCCGGTGGAATTGGCATAGGACAGTGTGTCAGAGAGCGCACCGCCGTTGAGAGAATCATTACCGGCACCGCCTTCAATGAAGTCAGCACCCTCACCACCCAGAATCGTGTCATCGCCATCACCGCCGCGAAGCGTGTCCGCACCCGCACCACCCGTCAGAACATCGTTACCGCCTGCACCGCTGATGATGTCATTGCCCGCACCACCATCGAAGGTTTCATTTGCACCACTGCCGAGCAGGCTGTCAGCGTAACCGCCGACGATAACGGATGAGAAATTACTGATGACATCATTGCCATCGCCGCCGGTCGCCGACCCGGCCGCAAGGTCAACCGTAACCGCGCTGGTTGCCGTGCTGTAATCAACCGTGTTGGCGCCATCGTTACCATCAAGCGTGTCGTCACCAAGGCCGCCGCGGATCCTGTCATCACCGGCACCACCACTGATGACATTGGAATTTGCATCGCCGGTGAGACTGTCATTTCCGGCACCGCCCGTCAGGTTTTCGATGCCCGAAAGGGTGTCCGCGCCCGCACCGCCACTGGCAGAACCGGTCGCCAGGCTGACCGTAACCGCCGTCGTCTGATCCGAGTAATCGGCCAGATCAACGCCATCGCCACCAATCAGCGTATCAGCGCCCGCACCACCTTTGAGGGTGTCGGCACCGGCACCACCGGACAACAGGTTCGCCCCCGCATCACCGGTCAGGGTATCGTTGGAGGCAGAACCCAGAACCGCTTCAAATCCTGAAATCGTGTCGTTGCCCGCAGCCCCCGACGTGAGCCCGGTCGACAGGTCGACGGCGACGGCACCCGTTACCGCGCTGTAGCTGAGGGTATCGCTGCCGGCACCACCAGCTATCGAATCATTACCCGCGTTGGCGATGACAAAGTCATTACCCGCCCCGGCATTAATGGCGTCGTTACCGGCACCGGCATCAATGGTGTCGTTACCGGCACTGCCCGTAACACTGTCGGCAAAGCTGGTCCCGATGACCGCTTCGATGTTCTGCAGCGTGTCATTGCCGCCGGCACCGGTCACGGCACCCGTCGACAGGTCAACAGTCACCGCACCTGTTGCATCGGCGTAGGTGACAGTGTCATTTCCCAGACCGCCGTTGATAACGTTGTTAACGCCATCATCCCCGGCAACACCGTGTTTGCCAGTCAACAGATCGTCGAAGGCTGAGCCCTGCAGATTCTCGATACTGACCAGCGTGTCCGACCAGCCGGTGCCGGAACTGGTGGCGCTGTTCAGGGAGGCCGTAACACCCGACAGGCTGTTGATATAGCTCAGCGTATCACTGCCGGCACCGCCGTCGAGATAGTCACTGCCGTCACCGCCCTGGAGAATGTCGTTTCCGCCGCCCGCTACCAGCGAGTCATTGCCCGAGCCGCCTTTCAGCGTGTCGTTACCGGCACCACCGGCATAAACCTCAAAACCATCGAACCGGTCTGTCCCCGCCGAACCGCTGACCGAGCCGGTGGACACGTCGATGAAGACACCTGACGACACATTGGCATAGGACAGCGTATCGACGCCGTCACCGCCGGTCAGGGAATGCCCGGCCAGACCACCGGTCAGGGTATCACCCTGCGCAGAGCCTATGAGACCTTCAATATTCAACAGGGTATCCAGACCGACACCTGTATTCTGTCCGGCAGTTACCGACAGATCGACAGTCACACCGCTGGTTGCGCCGGCATAGGAAGCAAAATCGAACCCGGCGCCGCCATTGATCGTGTCATCGCCCAGTCCACCCTCAAGGGTGTTGTTACTGCTGGAGCCGGTGATGACGTCGTTGAAAGACGAGCCAATGGCATTTTCGATGCCCGACAGAACATCGGTACCGCCGGAATAGGTGACCTTCTGCGTCACCACCGCCGTACTGGACAGATCAATCGTTACCGCGCCGCCGGACCAGCCATAGCTGACGAAATCGCCCGTACCCGCACCACCGACCAGACTGTCGCTTCCGCCACCGCCTGACAGCGTATCATTACCCGAACCACCCTGAATCAGGTTTGCCGATCCGTCCCCGCTGAGCATATCGGCAGCAGCGCTGCCGACCAGATTTTCAAAGCCGGACAGGACATCCGTTCCGAGACCGCTGGCGGTTCCTGCAGCAAGATCGACCGTCACACCAATGGTTGATGTCGAGAAACTCAGGGTGTCGTTGCCGGCACCGCCCGACAATGTATCGTCACCCGCGTCACCGAAAACGGTATCGTTGCCGCCGGCAGCATCAAGAACGTTGGTGCCGGAATCGCCACGAATAACGTCACCGTAACTGGACCCGATGATATTTTCGATACCTGACAGGCTGTCGGACCCGGCAGAACCGGTGGCCGTACCGTTCGCCAGATCAACATTAACCGCTGCCGACTGATTGCTATAGGACAGCGTATCCGACCCGGCACCGCCAAACAGGGTGTCGTTGCCGGCATCGGAGATGAACAGGTCATTCCCCTCGCCGCCAAACAGGGTGTCGGCACCGGCACCACCATCAATCGTATCGTTACCGACCTTGCCCGACAGAATGTTTGCGGCTGAACTGCCGGTCAGGATGTCATCAAAATTCGATCCGGTGACCGCTTCAATCGAGATCAGCGTGTCCGCAGCATCGCCGCCGCCGGTCACAATTGTGGAGCCCGTGCTGAGGTCTACCGAGACCCCGTTGCTTTCGGCGGCAAAACTGACCGCATCAAACCCGGCGCCACCATCGAGCGTATCACCGCCACCACTGCCAATCAGGACATCGTCACCGGCACCACCGAGCAGCGTATCGGCACCAATCGCACCAAGCAGCAGGTCATTGCCGGCGCCACCGGAAATAGAAGCCGAAGGCCCGGATGTGAACAGAAAGTCATTCGCGGCAGAACCGGCACCGAAATCAGCTGACGGGCTGGAGGAGAAGAAGTACTGACCGGTTACGCCGTTATCTTCGTAGATCAGGCTGGTAACCGAGTAATTGGAAAAATGGTTGAGGACGCGCAAGGAATGTACGTCAGACCCGCCCGAATTGGACAGAAAGATGATATCGTCGCCGGCCTTGTAGGCCGACAGCAGGCCAAAGGAACCGGTGATCATCACCGCATCACCGGTTGTGCCGGCGCCGTCGCCGAGAATGATCAGGTCATGCCCTTCGGAAATCTGCAGCACATCCGAACCGGCGCCGCCTTCGAGCGTATCGTTCCCGAGCCCGCCGGACAGGGTATCGACACCCGTCTGACCGCGCAGATGATCATCGCCCGCGCCACCGAGCAGGCTGTCATTGCCGAGGCCGCCATAAATTGAATCACTGCCGCCACCGCCATCGATGACATCATTGCCGGCGCCGCCGATCAGCGTGTCAGCACCATCTGCCGACTGGATACTGTCGTTGCCAGCGCCACCATCAAGATGGAATCCGATAGAATCGTTACCCGAAACCTGGGTCACCCGGTCATTTCCGGCCGACAGGTAAATCAGGTCACTTTCCGGCAGAGAATAGGTCGCCGTACCGTTGCTGACAGTCCCGACAGAACCCGCACCGTTCAGTTCAACCGTAACGCCTGTGCTGTACAGCTCAAAGGAAAGGGTGTCCGAACCATCACCGCCGGAAAATTCGTTGGTGCCGGAACCAGCGCCCAGGTTGAATACCCGGCTGCCGACAACATTGCCTGAAATGGTCGGCTCCGCGGCAGTTGTCGCCAGACCAACCAGCAGCTTGTCGTTACCGGCACCGCCGAAATAGGTATCGTTACCGCCGCGATCAATCAGCAGGTCATCGCCTGCACCGCCAAAAATCGTGTCATCGCCTGAATACCCGTCGAGGGTATTCGCCCCATCGCCACCCGTGATCGTGTCACCACCGGCGCCACCGATAATATTTTCAATACTGATCAGGGTATCATTGCCGATTTCGTTCGCGGCACCGGAGGCCGTGTCATTGCTCAGATCAACAGTGATCGAGGTATTGGCGCTCATGTAGAAGACCCAGTCTTCTCCGTCGCCGCCGTCATAGGTATCGTCACCAAGACCGGTACCGCCGATGATCGTATCACCGCCGGTTCCGCCGGAGACAAAGTCATTACCGGCATCGCCGGTCAGAATATCATTGCCAATGCCCCCGAGAACAACGTCGCCGCCGCCGCCGCCCAGCACCAGGTCACTACCGCCGCCACCGTCCAGCGTATCATCGCCGGCGCCACCGAAAATCGTTTCACCCGTCGTACTGCCGACAAACGTTCCGTTGATCGGGCCAAAGACGGTCTGGATTTCTGCCTGCTCGACAAATCCGCCAATGATCGAGTTATCATTGCCCTGGACGCCGGAAGATGTTTCACCTGCGCTGATCGAGCCGACATCAACACCGCCGACTGTCTCGATGCCCTGGTTCCCGATATAGTCACCACCGGTAACCACATCGATTTCCGACCCTTCAGGCGGGCCGGAAAGATCGGGGCCGAAGGCTTCTGCCTCGGCTTCAAGTTCCCCTTCCAGAACCGGCGGGCCGGCGGCCTCTTCAAGTGCTAAATCTTCGCCCTCACCCTCTTCGGCCTCCTCAGGGGTCTCCTCACCCTCAAGAGCTTCTTCCGGCACCGGTGGGCCGGCTTCATCTTCCGGCGCATCAGGCCCGGCCTGCTGATCATTCTCGTTTTCGTTGTTCCCGGAATTGAATGTATTCTGGGGCAGCGACCGCAGAGCAGGCGCAAAGGTCTGTTCAAACTGCTGCGCCGAGACCGTAAAGGACTGTACGGGCGGAACATTGAAGCCGAGAACCTGGGTTGCCTGGAAAGGCTGGTTCAGAATCTGAACCCCGGCGTCGTTGTAAACTGCAATTTCACCAACCTGCCCGTCACTTTCCTGCGTCAGGACAACGGTCAGTGTCTGGCCATCGGCAAGATCGATACCGCCTTTCGTTCCCCGGATACCGATCGTCGCGACAGGGGTTTTGACCTGCATCGCATCAACGCCGGTCTTGGAAATTTTTCCCGAAACAAAAGAGAATACGCCCTGAACCAGTGAAAAGCTCGACGAGCCGCTTTCCGTATTCGGGTCATAGATCAGCTCGTCCAGCACCATCGTGCCGTCAGCACCCAGCGAGAAGGTCGTATCATCGACAAAGACAATCCCGACCGCACCATCGCCACCGGTTTCAAGCTGGTCACCCTGGAAGATCGGATCACCGGCCTTCAGCTCGACCTGCGTGCCATCAAGACGAATGGCGTAAACTTCACCTTCTGCGGACTCAACACGGCCAATGGGCTGAGCCCCGGCATCGGTTGCGCCAGCCTGGGCAACCTGACCGGGGGCGAGGGGACCGGCAAGGCGACTGGCCAGAGCACCTTCAATCTTGGCGCCGGTTACGGACTGGATATCTGCCAGCGGCTCCTGAGCGAAATAATCACGGATGACGACCGTTTTGCCGCCACCAAACTCCAGCACGATGTCATGGCCACTCCGGCTGAAATCCGCTGTGGCAGGCTGCAAACCATCGGGGAGAACAATCTTCCCTGATCCGGTTGCCTCAATAACGAGGTCCATACCCCGACCTGAACCGCCTGTGTCTTTTGTCGCCATATCATCCACCCGACAGCGTTCTTGCTGCTTGTTGCCCCATCTCTGAAGCCAAGTTAGTTACCGGCACCTGCCGACAAGCTATGTTTAGAGTAACCCTAACTTCACAAAATCCCGCAGTTTCCTGATGGTATCTACACCAACAGACGACGAGAGAGACCTTCAGTCACGTGATTGACCTTAATATAAACACCTCGCCTCACACTTAAATATAAGATCATCACGAATCTCTTATGAGGAAAACTCTCACTGGGTCAAATCAGAAAAAAGATCGCTGTATGTTTCACGATTCCACCCCGACTTCGAAGATCTAGTCTGTTTGCTGAAGCAGTGCAGTGACGGCAGTCACGCCTTCTCGTTCAGCACATAACGACCGGGTGCGGGCTCGATAAAATGCTTGGCCGGACTGGCCGGTGCGCGCTCTGTGCTGATCGTGACGGCACCATCAAGAAACTGTTTCCAGCGCGGCCACCATGATCCGGATTCAGGATCTGCCTCAGCCCGCGCCTGTCCGGGGCGGACATTCCCGGCAAGCGCCGGTGTCAGGTCCCGGAAGCCGTATTTTTGCTGCACCGGCGCATTGATGACACCGGCAACATGCCCGCTTCCCGCCAGCACAAATGTCGGATTACCGGAAATAAATTCTGCGCCTTTCCAGACCGACTGCCAGGGGGCGATATGGTCATCCTCAGTCGCCAGAAAGAACGCCGGGCAACGGATCAGGCCAAGATCAATCTGACGGCCCGCCAGGCAAAGCGACCCCGGCGAAACCAGATTATTCTTCTCGTACATATTATGCAGGTAATAACTGTGCATCCTTGCCGGCATCCGGGTATTGTCCGCGTTCCAGTGCAGAATATCGAAGGGTCGCGGGTCCCGCCCCATCAGGAAATGCTCGATAAAAAATGACCAGTAGAGATCTTTCGATCTGAGAAACGAAAAGACATCAGCCATTTCTTTTCCGTCAAGAAACCCGGACGCGGCCATATGTTCGTCAAGCAGGGACAGCAAATCCGGCGTAATGAAGGCTCCCACATCGCCGGGATCGGAGAAGTCGAGTAACGTTGTCAGAAAACTGCAGGATGCAGGCTCATCTTCACCGCCTGACGCAAACCAGGCCGCAGTTGCCGCCAGCAACGTACCCCCGAGACAATAGCCCACAGCGTGATAGGCCGGAACCTCCAGCAGCTCACATAATCGTCGTCCCATTTCGACCGGTCCGGCAAGCATGTAATCTTCAAAATCCGTGTCAGCCATCTCGGCCCCCGGATTTATCCAGGACAATACGCAAACTGTGTGTCCCTGCTCAGTCAGCCATTTGATCAGACTGTTCTGCGGCCGGAGATCAAGAATGTAGAACTTGTTGATCCAGGGCGGAATGATCATCACCGGCAAGACATTTCCGGCACCGCCTTCCGGTTCATAAACCACCAGCTGGCAAAGCGCATTCTCCGCCACGACATATCCCGGCGTTATGGCGATATCCCGGCCGGGTCTGAACGCATCCGGCGGAGACATCGGCGGCGCCAGACGGCCTGTCCGCACGTCCAGCTGTCCGACAAGATTATCGAGCGATCTGGCAAAACTCGCTCCGTCGGTTGCCGCGATGTGACGAAGCGCCGCGGGGTTGGTGAGCAGGCCGTTTGCCGGACAAAGCGCCTCGACAGCCAGTCTGGTCAGAAAGGCCCCCCGGACTCCGCTGTCTGCACCGGCCAATGCCAGCGACTGCGCCGTCTCCGTCAAACCGTCCGACAGGCGGTCATAGGCATTCCGCAACTGGCAAAATCCGCGATGGTTTTGCCAGATATCATCTGCGAATCGCCGGTCCGGCTTTATGTTGCCGGCATCAGCCTGTTCACTTGGCGATGGCGGAAAGAACACACCGGACAGCTTTTCATACCAGGCCTCCGCAATTGCCGGATCATCCTGCAGACCTCTCCAGAACCGGCTCAGCGCTTCCGCCTGTGCAGACATGACCTGTGTCATGAAAGGGGGCGAAGCCGGGGCTGCTCCGGCCTCTGCGACGAGTTTTTCGAACAGGGCCGCACCTGCTTTGCGGCAGGACTGCGTCAGTTCGTCGCTCAGCAATCCGCCGGTCGGATCAGCCATCAGCTGACCCGGAGGAAAACATATGCCGCTGCCCGGCAACTGACAGATTGCAGTGTGGAACGCTCAACGGTAGCCTCTCGCTAACAGATTTCCTGGAGAAGAATAACATGGATATGTCAGGTGAGTACCGGATTCCCGCTTCAAGGGAAACCGTTTGGCAGGCACTTAACGATCCGGAGGTCCTGCGGGAATGCATTCCCGGCTGTGACAGTCTGGACAAGACCTCGGAAACTTCGTTTGAGGCGAAGGTAACGGCGAAAGTCGGCCCGGTTAAGGCAAAATTCGGCGGCGAGGTTGAATTGACGGACATCAATCCGCCCCGGTCCTACAAGATATCCGGACAGGGAAAAGGCGGCGCGGCCGGCTTTGCAAAGGGTGGTGCGGAGGTAAGCCTTGAAGAGGATGGGGCGGAGACAATCCTGCGTTATGAAGTGAACGCAACGGTTGGCGGAAAACTGGCACAGATCGGCTCCCGGCTGGTTGACAGCACTGCCCGCAAGATGGCCGACCAGTTCTTCAGCAAATTTGTTGAAGTGGTCAGTGCAAAGGAAGCTGCGGGCTGAAGCGGATCAGCGTGCCTGTACCTCACCTGCCTTTGCTTGACGCATGGCGCGGTGGGCCCACATACTTCGTACCAGATGCAGCCGGGAATTGGCGCAGGTATTAATAAGTGACACATAAACTAGGGAGGTTGCCATGAGCACCGTATCCATGACGGTGAACGGCAAGCCGGTATCGGCAGATGTCGAAGACCGGACATTGCTGGTTCAGCTGCTGCGTGAACATCTGGGACTGACAGGAACACATGTTGGCTGTGATACCAGCCAGTGCGGTGCCTGTGTCGTCCATGTAAACGGGACTTCGGTGAAAAGCTGCACAATGCTGGCCGGTCAGGCTGACGGAGCGGAAATTCTCACCATCGAAGGTCTCGCAAACGGCGACGAGCTGCATCCGATGCAGGAAGCCTTCCGTGACAATCATGGTCTGCAATGCGGCTTCTGCACCCCCGGTATGGTGATGAGCGCCGTCGATCTGGTGAAAGAAAACGCCGATCCGAGCGACCGGGAAATCCGTGAATGGCTGGAAGGCAATCTCTGCCGCTGCACGGGGTATCAGAACATCGTGAAGGCCATCAAGGCCGGCGCGGCTGCAATGAGGAGCTAAGATCATGCCAGATGATGGAATTGGAGCATCAGTACTTCGCAAGGAAGACTTCCGCTTTCTGACCGGTCGGGGCAACTATACCGACGACATCAACCGGCCGGGCCAGACCCACGCTGTCATCTTGCGATCCCCTCACGCTTTCGCAAAAATCAATGGCATCGACATCTCCGCAGCCAGGTCGGCTCCCGGCGTCGTTGCCATCTTCACCGGTGCGGATATGGCTGCCGACCAGATCGGCGGCCTGCCCTGCGGCTGGCTGATTCACAACAAGGACGGCTCCCCGATGAACGAGCCGGGGCACCCCCCGCTTGTCACCGATCACGTCCGTCATGTGGGTGACCAGGTCGCGGTGGTAATTGCGGAAACCCGGACCCAGGCCCGCGATGCGGCCGACCTGATCGAGGTTGATTACGACGTCCTGAAAGCCTGTGTCGATACCGCGTCGGCGGACAAACCCGATGCAGCGCAGGTCTGGCCCGGCATCGCCGGGAACAATACCTGCTATGACTGGCATCTGGGTGAGAAAGACGAGGTTGAGTCGGCCTTTGCAAAGGCGGCGCATGTCACGACAGTTGATATCGTCAATAACCGGCTGGTGGCCAACCCGATCGAACCCCGTGCTGCGGTCGCCGAATTTGATTCGGCAACCGGTGATTACACCCTGTTTACCACCAGCCAGAATCCGCATGTCATCAGGCTGCTGATGGGCGCATTCGTGCTGAACATCCCCGAGCACAAGCTGCGTATTGTTGCGCCGGATGTCGGCGGCGGTTTCGGCTCAAAGATTTTCCACTACGCAGAAGAAGCCATTCTGACCTGGGCATCGGCAAAGGTACGCCGCCCGATCAAATGGACGGCAGACCGGTCTGAAAGTTTCCTCAGCGACGCGCAGGGCCGGGATCATGTGACCCACGCCGAACTCGCGATGGATGCGAACAACAAGATCATCGCCTTCCGGGTCAATACGAAGGCAAATATGGGTGCCTATCTCTCGACCTTTGCCTCCTGCGTTCCGACATATCTCTATGCAACACTGCTTTCCGGACAATATGCGATCCCGCATATCTATGCCGAGGTGAAAGCCGTCTTCACCAATACGGTGCCGGTTGATGCCTATCGGGGGGCCGGACGGCCTGAAGCAACCTATGTCGTCGAGCGGGTTGTTGATCTGGCGGCCCGTGAACTGGGTCTGGACCCGGCTGAATTCCGGCGTCTGAACTTCGTCGCGAAAGATGCCTTCCCCTACCAGACGGCGGTTGCCCTGCAATATGATATTGGTGACTACGAAGCCTCGCTTGATGAAGCGCTGAAGGTTTCCGACTACGCCGGTTTCCCGGCACGAAAAGCCGAGTCCGAGGCCAACGGCAAGCTTCGCGGTATCGGGCTCTGCTCCTATATCGAAGCCTGCGGCATTGCCCCCAGTGCGGTGGCCGGTGCACTCGGTGCCCGTGCAGGGCTGTTCGAGACGGCGAATGTACGGGTTAATCCGACCGGCTCCGTCACCGTCTTCACGGGCTGTCACTCCCATGGCCAGGGGCATGAAACCACCTATGCCCAGCTGGTTGCTGACCGGCTGGGAATTCCCATCGACAACATTGCCGTGGTGCACGGCGATACGGGCAAGATTCCCTTCGGCATGGGCACTTACGGCTCCCGGTCGCTGGCTGTCGGCGGTTCCGCCATCGTCAAGGCAATGGACAAGATCGTGGCCAAGGCGACAAAGATTGCCGCTCATATGCTGGAATCTTCGGAGTCGGACATTGAATTCGTCGACGGCGCGTTCAACGTCAAGGGAACCGACAAATCCCTGTCTTTCGGCGAAGTCGCGCTTTCAGCCTATGTCCCGCACAACTATCCCCACGAAGACGGGGTTGAGCCGGGACTGGATGAAACGGCGTTCTACGATCCGGCGAACTTCACGTTCCCGGCAGGCACCTATGTCTGTGAAATCGAGATTGATCCGGAGACCGGCGTCATCGACGTGGTAAGCTTTACCGCGGCAGATGATTTCGGTGTCATCGTCAACCCGATGATTGTGCAGGGACAGGTTCATGGCGGTGTCGCTCAGGGTCTCGGGCAGGCACTGCAGGAGAACTGTGTTTATGACAGTGACGGGCAGCTGCTGACCGGCTCCTACATGGATTACTGCATGCCGCGGGCTGATAATCAGCCGGTGACATTCAACCTGAACATCCATGACGGAACCGCCTGCACGCACAATCCGCTGGGTGTGAAAGGTTGCGGGGAAGCCGGTGCGATCGGCTCGCCTGCCGCCCTGATGAATGCTGTCTATGATGCCCTTGGACAAGACCTGCAAATGCCGGCAACGGCCCAGAAAGTCTGGAGCCTGTGCCAGTCCCTCAAAGCCGCTGCTGAATAAGGAGGCAGAAACATGTATGATTTCACCTACAAGAAAGCTTCCTCGCCTGACGAAGCAGCGAAGATTTTCGCATCCGCCGACGACGCCACCTATATGGCCGGTGGCATGACACTGATCCCGACCCTGAAACAGCGCCTGGCAAGCCCGTCAGACGTTATCGATCTGGGGGCAGCGTCCGACCTTGCCGGTATCAAGGCCGGCGGCAACAGCATCATGATCGGGGCCATGACCACCCATGCGACAGTGGCGGCCTCGGCTGATGTCCGTAATACCATCCCGGCACTGGCCTCGCTTGCCGGCGGCATCGGTGATCCGGCTGTCCGTCACCGCGGGACCATCGGTGGTTCGGTCGCCAATAATGACCCGGCTGCCGATTATCCCTCGGCCGTGCTTGCCCTGGGGGCAACGATCCATACCAACAAGCGGGAGATTTCGGCGGATGATTTCTTTACCGGCATGTTTGAAACCGCTCTCGAAGAAGGCGAGCTGATCACCGGCTTTACCTTTCCGTTGCCGGAAACCGCAGCCTACTCGAAATTTCCAAATCCGGCCTCACGCTACGCCATCGTCGGGGTCTTCGTTGCAAAGATCGGATCCGGTGTCCGCGTTGCGGTAACCGGTGCCGGTCCTTCGGTTTTCCGGGCAACCGAAATGGAAGCAGCACTCAGTGTTGATTTTTCAGCCAAGGCGCTTGCGGGGATCACGGTTGACGCCGGCAATCTGAATAGCGATATCCATGCTTCAGCCGAATATCGCGCCCATCTGGTTGGTGTTATGGCAAAGCGGGCTGTCGAAGCCGCTGCCTGATAAACCGACCCGGCGAACTATAGACGGCGGCGGTCCCTGACCGCCGCCGTTTGCCGTTCAGGAAAGCAGAGAAATGACACTTGAAGATCCGATTAAGACCGTTGACGCAACTTCCAACCTCCTTCGCTCGGGCAACTATCTGGCCGACCGCTCGCTCGCGACGGCGATCCATCTGGCGCTCAAACTGAAGCGGCCGCTTTTCCTTGAAGGCGAAGCCGGGGTCGGCAAGACAGAGATCGCCAAGGTGCTGAGCGCCACGCTGGGACGTAATCTGGTCCGGTTGCAATGCTATGAGGGGCTTGATGTCAGCTCCGCTGTCTATGAATGGAACTATCCCGCACAGATGGTCGAGATCCGGCTTGCCGAAGCAGCCGGGAATGCAGGCCGTGACCAGCTTGCATCAGCAATCTTCAGCGAACGGTTTCTGATTGAACGCCCGATCCTGCAGGCACTCCGCCCGGACAAGAAAGGGCCGCCGGTCTTGCTGATCGATGAACTGGACCGGGCCGACGAGCCGTTTGAAGCCTTTCTTCTGGAAGTGCTGTCGGATTATCAGGTGACGGTGCCCGAACTCGGGCCGATTGTTGCCGCCGAGCCGCCAATCGTCATCATCACCTCAAACCGCACGCGTGAGATTCACGACGCCATCAAGCGCCGCTGCTTCTACTACTGGGTGGACTATCCGACCGCTGAGCGCGAAGCCGAGATCCTTGCCGTGAAGGCCCCCGGCGCCAATGAAGCCCTGAGCCGCCAGATCGTGGCCTTCGTGCAGAAGCTGCGGGATGTGGATCTCTACAAGCTTCCGGGGATCGCCGAGACCATCGACTGGACAAATGCACTGATGCAGCTCGATGTCATCGACCTTGACCCCGCCAGCGTCGATTCCACCCTCGGTATATTGCTGAAATATCAGGATGACATCGAACGTCTGCGCGGCAGTGAAGCCATGACCATCCTCAATCAGGTGAAGTCCGAAATTGCGTCGGGCACGGCAGCCTGATCAGATGACAGGTGAAGATGTGACAACGATCCGCAAACTCCAGCAAGGGGAATCCGGCGGTCGCCTTACGGCCAATATCATGCATTTTGGCCGGGTTCTGCGACAGGCGGGGCTGCCGGTAGGCCCCGGCAAGATCATCGAAGCCGTGCAGGCCGTCGAAGCCGTGGGCATCACCAACCGGGAAGATTTCTACTGGACCCTTCACGCCATTCTGGTGAACCGCCGGGAGCAACGGGAGATCTTCGATCAGGCGTTTCATATCTTCTGGAAAAATCCCCGAATTCTTGAACGCATGATGTCATTGCTGCTGCCGGAAATGCGGATACCCGGCAAGGAGGAAGACAAAAACCAGGAACTGAACCGGCGGCTCACCGAGGCACTCTATTCCAAATCCGCCCAGGAAGAAGCCATCGAGAAAATGGAGGAAGAGCTCAAGTTCGACGCCTTCATGACTTTCTCCGACCGGGATGTCCTTCAGGAAATGGACTTTGAGAAAATGAGCGCGGAAGAGGAAACCCGCGCCCGCCGTCTGATCCGCAAGCTGTCCCTGCCGCTGGCAGAATTACCGACCCGGCGTTTCCGGGCGTCACAGAACGGCCGGCGCGTGGATCTGCGCAAAAGCTTCCGGGCTGGTCTCGGCATGGGCGGTGAACTGATGCCGCTGAGCCACAAGAAACGGCGCACCCGAAAGCCCCCGCTCATCCTGCTCTGTGATATTTCCGGCTCCATGAGCCGCTATTCCCGGATGCTGTTGCATTTCATGCATGCCGTCTCGAATGACCGGGATCGCGTACAATGTTTTGTGTTCGGCACCCGCCTGACCCATATCACCCGCCAGCTGAAATACCGCGATGTCGATGAGGCCCTGGCCAAAGTGGCGGAACAGGTCGAGGACTGGTCGGGCGGCACGCGGCTCGGCGCCAGTCTGGCAGAATTCAATCAGGTATGGGGACGCCGGGTTCTGGGCCAGTCCCCGGTCGTTCTGCTGATCACCGACGGGCTTGACCGGGATGCCGGTGCCGGTCTGAACAGGGAAATTGAACGCCTGCATAAATCATGTCGCTATCTGATGTGGCTGAACCCGCTCCTGCGCTATGATGGGTATCAGCCGAAATCACTTGGTGCCCAGGCGATGCTGCCGCATGTCGACGATCTGCGTTCCTGTCACAGCCTGAACAGTATCGACGAACTGGTCGCTGCTATCGGCACGATTGATACTGCCCCGCGCGGGCAAACCAGAAAGCAATGGGAGAGCGTCGCATGACCGAAGATGTTCTTGAAGTCGCACGAAACTGGAAATCGGCGGGTCAGCCCGTCGCCATCGCAACCGTTGTCACCACCTGGGGGTCATCCCCGCGGCCGGTCGGCAGCCAGCTTGTCGTCAATGGCGACGGGCAGTTTGTCGGCTCCGTATCCGGTGGCTGCATCGAAGGTGCCGTTGTCCGCGAGGCCGTCGAGGTCATGACGCAAGGTGGCACCAGAATGCTGACCTTCGGCGTCAGCGACGAGGAAGCCTGGGATGTCGGGCTGGCCTGTGGCGGCAAGGTTGAAGTATTTGTCGAGCCGCTGGAATGAAACTGTCAGTACTCAACAGATTGCAGGAACTGCGGGCAGAAAAGACCCCGGTTGCCATCCTCAGCGATCTGGCGTCGGGTCGGCAGGCGCTGATGACGACCAGTGAAACATCCGGCGATCTGACGATTACGGACGCGATCCGGGAACAGGCCCTGCGGCGACTGAGACATGATGCCAGTGGCCGGCTTGATCAGGCAGCGGATGAACAGCTGTTCCTGCAATGCCACAATCCCCCGCTCCGGCTGGTTATCGTCGGTGCAGTGCACATCGCCCAGGCGCTGGCCCCGGTTGCGGCGATCACCGGGTATGAAGTCAGCGTCATTGACCCCCGGCGCTCCTTTGCATCGCCAGACCGTTTCCCCGGTGTGGAGGTGATCTGTGACTGGCCGGACGAGGCGCTGGAGCGGATATCCCCGGATGCCCGCACCGCCGTCATCACCCTGACCCATGATCCGAAACTGGATGATCCCGCCCTGCACATCGCCCTTCGCTCCGAGGCTTTCTACATTGGCTGTCTGGGCAGTCGCAGAACACATGGCCTGCGGTTACAACGGCTCCACGATGCCGGCTTCAGTGAAGCTGATACGGACCGGATTCACGGTCCTCTCGGCCTTCCTATCGGCGCGCGGTCGCCGCAGGAGATCGCGATCTCTGCCCTGTCACAGGTAATCGGGAAACGACACAAGCCAGTGTCTGATGAAGGCTAAGCGGCGATGTTCTTTGGTGAAGTACCTGTCGCCGATGCCGGGGGCCACATTCTCGGACACAGCCTTGCCGCAGGCCCTGTCAAATTCAGGAAGGGCCGGGTGCTGTCGGCTGAAGATGTTCAGGCTCTCCGGCAGGCGGGGGTCGCAGCCGTTACAATCGCCCGCCTGAGCCCCGACGATGTGGGTGAAGATGTGGCAGCAGGCAGGATATCAGAACCGCTGACAACAGGCACATTACGCGCCTCCGAGCCCTTTACCGGGCGTGTCAATCTGTTCGCCACCGCGGATGGTCTGGTCATCGTCAGTCCGGCAGCCGTCAACCGGCTGAACGCGATCGATGAATCCATGACCATCGCAACGCTGGCTCAGGACACGGTTGTCCGCAAAGGCCAGATGGTGGCAACAATCAAGATCATTCCGTTTGCCGTGGCTGAAGATCTCGTTCAGCGCTGGGTCAGCGTTGCCCGGCAGGAGCTGGCCCTCGATGTCCGGGCTTTCGGAAACCTCACCGCCGGTATGGTGCTCAGCGGAACCGGACAGCTGAAACCGTCGGTGATCGACAAGACCATCAATGCCACACGTGAACGTCTCAGCCTTTCCGGCAGCCGGATGCTGGAGCCACTAACCTGTGACCATGACGCTGCCTCTGTTGCGGCCGCAATCACCAGGCTGGTCGACGCAGGCTGTGATCTGGTGCTGGCATCCGGTCTGTCCGCCATTGTCGACCGTCAGGATGTCATACCCTCGGCAATCATCAGCGCCGGTGGCGAGATCATCCACTTTGGCATGCCGGTTGATCCGGGCAATCTGATGCTGCTCGGGCATATTCGCAGGATACCGGTCATCGGCCTGCCGGGCTGTGCCCGGTCGCCGAAGCTGAACGGGTTTGACTGGATCCTCAACCGCTGTGCGGCCGGTGTTGGGGTGACATCACAGGATATCATGGAAATGGGCGTGGGCGGGTTGCTGACGGAAGGGGCAAGGCCGATGCCCCGTAACGCCCGCAAAAAGGACAAGACGACGGCAGGACAAAACATCGCCGCCCTTGTCCTGGCAGCCGGACAGTCACGCCGGATGGGGACTGAAAACAAACTGCTCAAGCTGTTTGACGGCAAACCGCTCATTCAGCACACCGTGGGTGAAATTTTGCAGGCCCCGGTCCGGAAAACCACCGTGGTTACCGGCTATCAGGAGGACCTGCTGCGGGCTGCACTGGCGGAAATGAATGTCGCGACCGTTCACTGTCCTGACTATGCGTCCGGCCTCAGTGCCTCCCTGAAGGCAGGGCTTCAGGCAATCGATCCGGATTGTGACGGCGTCCTGATCTGCCTGGCAGACATGCCTTTTCTGACGGCCACTCATATCGGCAAACTGGTTGCGGCATTCGATCCTGTGGAAGGACGTGAAATCTGCCTTCCCACCTTCAAGGGAAAACGTGGCAATCCGGTTCTGTGGTCCCGTCGTTTCATTGAGGATATGCAGGGTATCAAGGGCGACACCGGTGCCCGGCACCTGATCGGGGAAAATGCCGATGTGGTTGTGGAAATCGCCATGGATGATGACGGAGTCCTGATCGATCTGGACTCCCCGGAAGCCTGGCAGACCGCCCTCAACAGAATGCGCGTCAAATGACGGGCCTGAAGACCTAACGGAACAGCAAGCCCGTAAAGCCGGGTACTCTCCTGCCGATGCTTCCGGTTTGTTTCTGCACATAAGAATGGCCCTGGCGTAGAATGCGCCAAGGCATTGAGAACGTTGGCTCCGGGGGCAGGTCCGGAAACGCTAAGGGACAAACCTGCCCTCCTCAAACAGGTTTCCTCTGACAGTGCCGTTGCAAGGCGCCGGAACCGCTGCGTAGAATGGCCGGGCCTGCCGAAACAACCTGAGAACGCCAAGATGACCACTGCCGATTTCAAACCCGGGGGATACCGTTTTGTACCGGGGGTCTTCCAGTATTCTGCCGGGGTCACGGCGATGCCCGGGTACGGGATGCGACGGATCCAGTTCCGGCGCCCGGTGCCGATGGCCGAAGGGTTCGCGCGGGCCGAGACCTTGATCAAGCAGGCAGGTCGACCACTCACGGCGTTCTGCGCCTGCGAGTTGCGGTCGCCCGGCCAGTTCTCCGAGGATGGTTTCCGGCGCTTCAACGAGAGCTATGTGGATACCCTGTCGCGTTGGGGGGTCTTCGACGGGTCGACCAATCCGGTGGCGCGCAGCAATGTCTGCCCCGAGATCGGTGGCCCGGCCGAGCCGTCATTCCACGCCTTCACCTTCACCGTCGTGCGCGACGAACCGCGCCCCTCCTTCGTGGTTGCCGGCAGCGGCGAATGCCCGGAAGGCCTCGGCGATTATCGCGACAACATCGTGCGGCTCGGCGACCTGAGTCCCGCGGCGATCCTGGAGAAGGCGCGTTTTGTGCTGGGCGAGATGGAGCGCCGTCTGGCTGCACTCGGCGCCGGCTGGGCGGATGTGACGGCGACCCAGGTCTATACCGTGCACGACATCTATCCCTTCCTGGCCAGCGAGATCGTCGCCAGAGGAGCTGCCGCGAGTGGCGTCACCTGGCACTTCGACCGTCCGCCGGTTGTCGATCTCGAATACGAGATGGATTGCCGCGGCGTGCTCGAGGAGTTGGTAACCTGACCACCCGCCTGAGCATTGCGGTCGGTGCCTACGACCGCACCCTGCCTCTGATGGCGGGGTTGCTCGGCGTTGAAGGCGTAGCCGCCGACTACGTGACGGCGCCGCTGGAGGAGATCTTTGCCCGGGCGTTCGACGATCAGGCCTACGACGTTACCGAACTGTCGTTCAGCAACTACATGTACCTGACCTCGACCGGCGACTGCCCCTATGTCGGCCTGCCGGTGTTCCCGTCGCGGTCGTTCCGGCACTCATCGGTCTTTATCAGGACCGACCGCGGGATCCGGGGGCCGCGTGACCTGGCCGGTCGCACGATCGGTGTCCGGGAGTACTCGATGACCGCGGCACTGGTGGCGCGGGGCGTATTGGAGGACGATTTCGGGCTGCGCGCCGCCGAGCTGCGCTGGCGTTATGGCCCGGCCTACACGGGGGACAGCGAACCGATCGTGCGGGTAAGACCGCACGGCGTCGAGCTGGAGCCGCTTGCCGGAGGGTCAAACCTGTCGGATGCGTTGCGCGACGGCACGCTCGACGCGCTGGTGGCGTACAAGCCGCCGCCGGCATTCCTTCAGGGAGCGCCGAATGTCGGCCGACTATTCGTCGACTACGCCGCAATCGAGGCCGATTATGCCCGCCGCACCGGCATCTTTCCGATCATGCATTTGCTCGGTATCCGCCGGGAGATAGCCGAGCGCGACCCCGGGCTCTGCCTGCGTGTATGCGATGCGTTCGAGGCATCCCGGCGCTATGCGGTCGAGCGCACCGACGAGAGCCAGGCACCGTTCACCAGCCTGCCCTGGGCACCCGACGAGGCCCGGCGATCGCGGCAGGTTCTGGGCGACAATTTCTGGTCCTACGGGGCAGAGGCAAACCGGGCGGCGCTTGAGGCCCTGTGCCGATATTCCCACGCCCAGGGCATAGCCGCCCGGCCGGTGATGGTGGACGAATTGTTCGTTCCCGCCACGTTGAGTTGGGCGCCCGGCTGACTGGTCCCCGACCGGTCCGTAATGAAAAAACGCTGTGACGCGGGCAGAGGGCACTGCCAGCACGCATCAACAATGCCGCCATATCCTTCTATCCGAATATCCCCGACCTTTACCGTCGCAAGGTCAACGAGCTTCAGAACCTGCTTGAGGACGAGACATCGCGAGATCAGGCAAAGAACGTAGTCGGTCCGCATTTGGTGGAGATTATTGGTCGTCCGGCCGGGTTTGTTGAAGGCTTCAAATATTCCGATGCTTTAATAAAAACGGCGATACCGGACTGATCAGCACTGCGGCGGAACTGGCCAATTGTCTGAACAGACATCAGCCAAATTCAAAGGCACAAATTGTCGTTTCCCGGCCTGAAGATAGAAAAAGATATTGCAAATATTCTCATCTGCCTGGCTTCACTTCATCCAAGCGTTACGTCCCGCCTGCATCATATCCGAACAGCCAGACCGAGACATCATCGTGACAGTTAATGACATCATGTTCTGCGTTACGCGGGATGAAAATCTCGTCTCCCGGCTGCAGCACAACTGTCTGGCCGGAGACAGTCACCGCGATCTTACCCTGCACAACCGTTACCAGTTCGTTGGTGTCATGAACAAAGCCGAGCCATTGCTGGCCCGGTGGATCGGTGAACGGATTGCAGCCGAACCCGCGGGCAGACCAGTCCGCTGCAACCTGCGCCGGGACAACCGGGGTGCTGAACCTGCCAGGCCTGAGGTGATCAGACAGCACAGTCATCACTGGCACGCCGTAATACCGCCATCCACATACATGGTCTGGCCGGTGACAAAGTTGGATGCAGGCGCACAGAAGAACATTGCAGGACCGACAATATCTTTCGGGTCTGCGATCCGCCCCAGTGGAATCCGGTCGAGTAATCCCTGACGAAATTCATCATTCTCCATGACATGCCGGATCATCTCCGTATAAACGAAGGTCGGTGCGACACCATTGACCGTGATACCCTCCGGCGCCAGTTCCATCGCATGTTGCTTGATCAGCATGACCAGCGCCCCCTTGGTGCTGCAATAGGCTGAATATCCCCGGTTGCGAATGCCGAGTTGTGACCGCACGGACAGCAGGTGCACCTGCTTGCCGCCGTTCCCCGCCTCGATCTGATGTTTCGCTGTCGCCTGCGCCAGAAACATGGATGCCTTCAAATTAACGTCATAGACTTCGTCGAATGCTTCCTCCGTGACATCGGCCAGCGCTTCTTCGCGCTGAATGCCGACGCAGTTCATCAGAATATCAATCCGTCCAAACTGTTCCACAACGGCGTCAACGGACTCCCTGATCTCAGCCACCGACCGGACATCCACCGCCAGACCTGTTGCCTGATAGCCGGCATCAGACAATTGCCCGGCCAGCCGCCCGGCCTTTTCTGAACTGCGACCACTGACCACAATGCCGGCACCGGCACCGGCCAGGCCCCAGGCGATCGCCTCACCAATGCCACCATATCCACCGGGTATGTAAGCGACCTGTCCGGACAGGTCGAACAGACCACCAAGCTCTTTCCGGAAGTCGATCACAGGTTCAATACGTTTTGTCATATGCGTCGGGCCCTTTGAGTTAGTCGAGATGCAAACCGCCATTGATGTCGATAATCTCTCCGGTGATGAAGCCTGACTCCGGGGACGCCAGGAACACCACGACATGCGCCACCTCACTGCCTTCACAGAAACGGCCGACCGGAATGCTGCCCAGCAAATCCTGCCGCTGGGCCTCGGTAAGCTGTTCGGTCACCATCGGGGTGTTGATATAGGCCGGAGCAATTCCGTTCACGGTAACGCCGTGGCGGGCCGACTCTCTGGCGAGTGAAAAGGTCAGGGCCGACATCCCGCCCTTGGATGTCGTATAGGCCGTGCCGGCTGTCAGTCCGCCGGTCTTGGCGGCCAGCGAACAGATATTGATGATACGCCCCCACCCCTTCAGTTTCATCGGCGCCAGACATTCACGCGACAGGTAAAAGGCACTGTCCAGATTGACGGACATGACCCTCCGCCATTCTTCGGGGGTCGTCTCAGCAGCCTTGTTATTCGACAGGATGCCCGCATTATTGACCAGAATATCCACATCGCCCCAATGTTGACGCACTGTGCGGCAGCCTTTAGTCACTGCGCCGACATCGCTGACATCCAGTAACAGTGGAAATGTCATCTCACCGATATCCTGGCTCAGGCTTTCCAGACGACCCTCATCGACATCAGCCATGGCAACGCGGATGCCCAGACTGACAAACCGCCGGACAATCGCTTCGCCCAGTACACCGGCCGCACCGGTTACCAGCGCGACTTTTTCTTCGGACCCTGCGGTCATTTTCTGCTCCGTCTTCAGTACTTTGCTAAAGCGCCAAGATAGTCCCTCGCAGAGGGCAACTGCAGAAGTGCGTCATAATCGTCTGCCTGAAACAGTTCGCCCTTCTGCACAAAAATGAACTGCTCACAGATCTCGCGCATGATCTTTACGTGAAAAGGCTCGTTGGGATGAACGCAAAGAAAGACAAGCCGTCCCTCAGTCCGAAGCTCCCTGAAGAAATTCAGCATGAAACCGATATAGCCGTCCTGGGTATTGAATTGCGGTTCATCAAACAGATGGATCACCGGATAATCGGTGACTGGTCGTTCCAGCATGAAGGATGGCTTTGTCTTGGAAAAATGACGCACCTGATAAGACTGGTGGTAGTGGATAGCCAGCCGGTCACGCTGCCGGTACTTCACATTGTGAATATTCTGACCGCCACAGAGAACTTCTCCTCCGGTCGGCTGGTTGCTGCCGGTGATCAGCTCAAACAATGTCGTCTTGCCAGAGCCGTTTGGCCCCATGACACCGACGATCTGCGGCTTCTCGATGACAAAATCCGCCTGCAGACGAAAGGTTTCCTGACGGCTGAAGTAGCCCCTTCGATAGACCTTCAGGAGTTTGCGGACTTCCAGCATTGGCGCGTTCATCTCAGACCCCCAACAACCGTTTGCGCAGCGGCTGGTCAGCCAGAAGCGAGGCGGCCTCTCCCTCATGTATGATCCGGCCCCGGTTCATGATGTAGACCCGGTCTGAAACCTGAAGGGCACTCATGGCATTCTGTTCGACGACCAGTACGGATATGCCCTCGGACTTCAGACGCAGGATGGTTTTCATCACATCCTGAACCACTTTCGGCGCCAGGCCCTGAGACGGTTCGTCAAACAGCACCAGCCCGGGAGCCCCCATCAGGGCGCGGGAGATCGCGACCATCTGCATCTCGCCGCCGGAGAGATTCTCGCATTCCCGCTCCATCAGATATTCAAGCGCAGAAAAAATTTCGAACATCTCGCTTTCTGACCAGGCCCGGAAACGTGTCTTCTTCTTCCCCAGCGCCAGATTCTTTCTGACTTTCAGGGTCGGAAATATCCGCCGGTCATCGGGCACCCAGCCGACACCGGCCCGGGCAATCTCGTGGGTCTCGACATGGGTAACATCCCGGCCGTCAAAACGAATTTCACCCCTGCGGGCCGGCGACAGGCCGAGGATTGATCGCAATGTCGTGGTTTTGCCTGCCCCGTTGGGACCCAGCAGGGCCACCACTTCTCCCTCCCCGACATGCAGGGAGGTGCCGAACAGAGCCTGGGTTTCACCATAAAAGGTGTCGATGTTCACAACATCAAGCATCAGCCAATTTCCCCCAGAGAAGAGGCCTGAACCCACTCATTTGCCCGCAACTGGTCAGGACTGCCGGATGCAATGACCTGACCCCAGTGGATCACCGAAATCACGTCAGCCAGGGCGAACAGGAATTTCATGTCATGCTCGATCACGACAATTGTATAGCTCTGTCTGAGTTCCGTTATCAGCTCAGCCAGTAACGCTGTCCCGTCGGCACCGAGCCCCTGTGTCGGTTCATCCAGAAACAGCAGCCGCGGGTCAGATGCCAGCGCGACCCCGATTTCCAGCGCCCGACGCTCACCATAGGGAAGACTTCCGGCCAGTGACAGCTCCCGCCCGGCAAGCCCCACCCGGGCCAGCACCGTCTCGGCTCGATCCATTGCCTCGTCATTGTTGGCGATATCATGAAACGGGTTGAAGCATCGCGAGACAGAATCCGGTAAAGCGATAAGGATGTTCTGAATCGCCGTGAACTCATCAAAAAGATTCATGATCTGAAAGGATCGCGAGATTCCCAGCGACGCTATCTTGCGGGGTGGCAGGCCGGTAATGTCACGACCATCAAACATGACACGTCCGCCATCAGGCGTGTAGTGCCCCGTCAGCACATTGAAACAGGTCGACTTTCCAGCACCGTTCGGGCCCATAATTCCGCTGAGCTGATTTGCCTCAAACGACAGGGAGATATTCTCCAGGACAACCTGATCACCGAACCGTTTATGCAGGTTGGTCGCTTCGAAGATCGCCATTCCCTACTTCCCTGCCAGCGGTTTGGGAGCAGCAGCGGATTTTTCCGGTTTGGATTTGCCGCTCCAGCGGGCAGCAAGATCCTGCCAGGCACCGGCGATGCCTTCCGGCTTGAACAGGATGACGCCCATGAACATCAGCCCGTACCAGAGCAGCCATGTCTCGGTCAGTGATCCCAGGAAATCACGTGCCAGAAAGAACACAATAGCTCCGATGACCGGCCCCCAGAAACTCACAAAACCACCGCCGATCAGCGTCATCATGACAACAAAACCAGACGCATGCAGGCTCATGACATCAGGATAGGCGCTTTCCTGAGCGATCGCGAACAGGCCGCCGGAAAGGCCGGCAACCGCGCCCGATAAAACAAAGACAGACCACTTCACCAGCCAGACATTATAGCCGACAAATCCTGCACGCATCTCGTTCATGCGGATCGCCTGCAGCGCCTTGCCATAGGGCGAATGCACCAAACGCCACAAGAGCAGGACAACGACCACCAGAAAACCAAAGACAAAATAAAACAGGCCGGAATTATCGGCCAGACTGAGGTCGGTAAAACCGAGCGACACATTGCTCCGATAGATATTGAGCAACCCGTCTTCACCGCCGGTCAGGCTGTGCCATTTGATCGCGACGAACCAGAAGACCTGGCCAAAGGCTATCGTCATCAGGGCAAAGTAAATGCCGCGTCGATGCGAGATGAAACAGCCGACAAGACCGGCGGCAATCGCACCGGCCACAAGTGCTGTCAGCACACCAACCCAGACGCTTTCAAACAGGCCATGCTGAATCAGACCATAGGCATAGGCCCCGACACCGAAATAGGCCCCGTGGCCGAAAGACGGCAACCCGGTGTAGCCGAGCAAAAGATTGAACCCGAGCGCATAGATAATCCAGATAACGATCTCGACCCCGAGATAATCATACAGTCCGACCGACGACCCCCAGACCGGAAAGGTTCCGAGTGCCGCAAACAGAAACAGCATCTCTTTGGTGACGAACGGGGTGCGTGAGACAAAGGCGCCGGACATGTCTATTTCTCCAGAGCGCTTTTTTTGCCGAGCAATCCGCGGGTGCGAAAGCTGAGCACAGCAATAAGCAGGATATACATCGAAATGATCGACCATTCAGAAGCGTAGGAACCGACGATACAAACGGTCAGCCCGACCAGAATACCGGCGATTACGGCGCCCCAGAAACTGCCGACACCACCCAGAACGATGATCAGAAAGGCCGGGATGACAACATCAACGCCGACATGCGGACGCAAACCCCAGATCGGGGTAAGGACAACCCCTGCAATGGCTGACAGCGCCGCGCCCAGTCCAAAGACCAGCATTCGAAGCCGGGTCAAATTGACCCCGAGCGCGCGGACCATTTCACTGTCATGGGCTCCCGCCTTGATGATCGCACCATAGGGCGTTCTTTCCAGAAACAGCCAGACCGCAATGATCATCAGAAGTCCGAAACCGGCGGCAAAAAAACGATAGTTGGAATAGATCATGCCGCCGGCCATGAAGGCCCCGCTGATCGCGTCGGGAATTGGCAGAAGCTGCTCGGCAGAGCCCCAGCTGATACGAATGCTCTCCTCGATGACCAGCGCTGCACCGTAGGTCAGAAGCAAGCCGTATTCAGCCTTCTTGCCATAAGTCCGGCGCATGCAGAGTTCGAGCACCATACCGACAAGAGCGACCAGCGCCGGAGCAAGGGCAAGAGCGATAATATATCGCAGTGCCAGGGACAGCCCCATATACCAGGCCCCGACGCTCCCCCAGGCAGACAGATCCGGGTCAATCAGAGACATCGCAACATACGCCCCCAGGGCAAAAAGCGAACCATGGGCCAGATTGATCAGTTCCATCACACCGACAATCAGCATGAATCCGAGAGCAATCAGCGCAAACAAAAGGCCAAGGGCCAGACCATTTACGATATGGGGAAGAAGGTTGAGAACAAATTCCATTGGATATCAGCGTACGATGCAAACGAGATCAGAGGGAAAATACCGGGGTAAAAAATCCCGGCCTCCCTGTTATTCTGAACAGAAAGGCCGGAAAGTCGGGAAAGATCAGCGTTCGTAGACGGGCGTATCTTCGAATGATTCGAGCTTGCACTCCGCTTCAGCGCCTGTATCAGCCGCCTCATCGGGAGACGCATGGCTGAGAATTTTAAACATGTCGTTTGCGTCAGACTCATCCGGATTGGCGGTCGCGAGATAGATGGTCTGCTGCAACTGATGGGTTTTCGGATTCATCCAGGCATCATCATGCTGCATCCGGACTTTCGCCGGGATACGAAGGTTTTCAAGCTGCTTGATGACGGCGTGATTGTTCGTGGTACCGGCAGCCTCAATAGCTTCAAGCAGTGAACGGGTTGCCCAGTAGCCATTATAGAAAACGTTGCCAGGAACCTTGATATCCGCATCAGGAAAAGCCGCCTGATACTTCGCCACGAATTCCGCGACGCCCGGCAGGTCCAGCTTGTAATACCAGGTGGTACCGAAGACCCCGAACAGGTTTTCCCTTGGCAGGCCATAGACGTCGGGCCAGTCCTGCTGATTGTTGATCCAGGCATATTTGTCGCCCAGTCCCAGCTGTGCGACCTGTGTGCGCATGGCCTTCTGATCGTCGCCACCAACCGCCGCTGCGATGACCTTCGGTTTGATCTGCTGGATCTTCAGCAAGACAGAACTGAAGTCACGTGTGCCCTGCGGCACCATGATTTCATCCATGATCCGGGCACCATTCGCCTCGGCAAGCTTGCGGGTGGCAGCCGACGTATTGTGACCCCAGACGTAATCGTTGGTCACCAGCAACCAGTCCTGACCGTAAGCCTTGATCGAGTTCGTCACGGATGCCTGCGAAAAATTGTTACCGTTACCGTCCCAGACAAACTTGACGCGATGGCAGTTCTGCCCGGACTCCGTCGGAGAGCTTGAGTTTGTATTCAGGTAAACCACACCATACTTCTGGGCGACCTGGGAAATGGCGTTCGCCACACCGGAACTGACCGCGCCAATCATGAACCCGACCTTGTCGCGGGTGATCATGCGTTCTGCGACGCGAGACCCTGTCGCCGGAGTGGTTTCCGTATCAATATGTATCGATTCAATCTTGCGGCCAAGAACGCCGCCTTTTGCATTGAATTCATCGATTGCCATCTGCATGCCACGGCGGTCGGATGCACCACTGTTGGCATATTGACCACTTGAATCCGAAGTAAAGCCGATCAACAGCGGGTCGGCCGAGAAGGCCGTACCTGGTGTCAGCAGAGCGCCCGTCGTCAGGGCAAGACTGGCGACCAGCCCCGGTAACAGTGATTTCTTCATCGTGCTTAACATTGTTTCCTCCTGTTTTGTGTGAACGCTGTGCTCTGTCTTTTTTGTTTCGCGAGCTTTAGCGTGGCGAATGTTCAGTTCTGCGTATTCAGCACTTCCCGATATCCACTTTGTTGGTTGCGGCCTGATCAGCCACAAGAGCACCGACCAGCGCATCGGCGAAACCGTTCTTGCCGGCGTGAACAAAGGCGTTATGGGTGGCGGCAGCCATCGGCGCGTTGATCGGCGCATCTGCCAGCATGCGAACGAGATATCTGAGATCCTTCGTCGCATTCGCGATGCTGAACTTCATGCCGTCAAACGAGCCATTGTCCAGGATCCCCGGGACAATCATCTGGAAAATCCCGCTGTTCCCGCCACCGGCACTGATCACATCGCGGAACCGCTGAAGATCGACGCCGGTTGCCTTGCAGGCACAAAGCGCCTCGGCAATCAATGTCGCCTGCCCCATGGTGATAAGGTTGTTGATCAGCTTCATCCGGGAGCCAGATCCGGGAGCACCCATATGAAAGATATTCTCGCAGAAGGTCTGTAACACCGGCTCGATCCGGCTGAAGACATCATCGGACGCGCCGACCATGGTGTTCAATTTCCCGGCTTCGGCTTCAACCGGTGTTCGGGCCAGCGGAGCATCTGCCATATCGACACCACGCTCAGCCAGGTCAGCGGCAATCTTTTCGACTACACCAGGCTCACCGGTGGAGCAGTCAATCACCACCATGCCTTTTCTGACACCCTCAAGCAGCCCGTCTGTTCCATAGACAACAGCTTCAACCTGAGGGGAGCCAGTGACACAGATAATGACGATATCGGATTGCCCGGCGACAGCCTTCGGCGACGCAACCTCGGTAGCCCCCTTCGACAACAGGCTTTCGACCGGAGCACGGTTTCGATGCGCCACAACCCCGACCTGATATCCTTTCTCCAGAAGATTACGGACCATACCGTGGCCCATCATCCCAACGCCGACGAAACCTATCCTGGGCTTCATAAAATCCTCACCCCGTGACTGGAATATTTTTTCTATAATTAATATGAACGGAATTTTTCATTCTTGTCAACGATGAAAAATAATGATCATAATGCATTCCGCAATCGATAAACATGGGGCACCGCCGCATGCTTCCGACAGCGCCGGATTAACGCTTGAACATGACATACGTGACAAAAACCGGGACACCGCCAGACGCATGAAAAACGCACCAGCTTCCTTCAGCAATCTGACTTCTGAGATAACTGCGGAATATGCAGGACTGTCCCGCCAGTTGCAGAAGTTCGGGCGATATGCGCTCGACCATGCCGACGTTGTGGCGCTTGAGACAGTAACGACCATTGCGGAGCTTGCGGATGTCCAGCCATCAACAATCGTCCGCTTCGCAAAGGCGTTCGGCTATGACGGATTTTCAGATCTGCAGAAAGTATTCCGCACCCGCCTGATGGAGAACACATCGAGTTATCGCGAGCGCATCCATTCATTGGAGAATGATGATCGCTCGGGAACGGCCTCGGTTCTGCATGCCTTCGCCGATGCAGGCATTGAATCACTGGAACAACTGAAACAACATGCCCATCCGGAAAGAATGCAACAGGCCATAGATATCATCAGAAATGCGGGTGATATCCATTTGCTGGCACAGGGTCGCTCCTATGCTGTCGCCCATTATCTCCACTATGCCCTGTCACGACTTGAAATCCGCAGCCTGCTGATCGACGGGGCTGGTGGCATGATGCGTCATCAGGTTGCCCGTGTACGCCCCGATGATGCTGTCATCGCCATCAGCTTCTCCCCCTATACGCCGGTGGTTGCCGAGCTGGTCGGGCATCTGGCTGATCAGGGCAGAAAGGTCATCTCGATTACTGACAGTCCCCTGAGCCCGCTCGCCTCGCGCAGTGCCGTCAGTTTTGAAATCAATGATGGCTCGGAACAGGCATTCCGCAGCCTGATCGCGCCCATCTGTCTTGCCCAGAGCCTGGTCGTCGGTGTCGGTCAGGCGCTGGAGCAGACCCGGAACTGAAATGCAGGAACCTGTCGGGATGAACGAACGCAAACTCGATGTCATATGCATCGGTCGATCAAGCGTCGATCTTTATGGAGAGCAAGTCGGTGGCCGGCTTGAAGACATGCTGTCTTTTGCAAAATATGTTGGCGGTTGCGCCACCAATATTGCCGTCGGGGCAAGCCGGCTCGGACTCCGCAGCGCTCTGATCACCCGTGTTGGTGACGAGCAAATGGGCCGTTTCATTCGTGAAACCCTCATTGATGAAGGCGTTGACGTCTCACATGTCAGGACGGACCCGGACCGTTTGTCGGCTCTCGTCATTCTCGGCATCCGGGATCTTGCAACCTCACCGCATATCTTTTATCGCGAGAACTGCGCCGACATGGCCATCGAAGCCAGTGACATTGACCCGGCTTTCATAGCATCCGCCCAGGCTATTGTTGTGACCGGCACCCACTTCTCCAGTCCTGGCGTTGAGGCAGCCAGTCGCGCAGCAATGCAATATGCCAGAGACGCAGGCACACGCATTGTACTCGACATCGACTATCGTCCGGTTGCCTGGGGACTGACATCTCATGGTGATGGCGAAAACAGATTTATCGAATCGGAAGCCGTTACACGTC
This sequence comes from Rhodospirillales bacterium, assembly GCA_040219025.1. GTDB lineage: Bacteria > Pseudomonadota > Alphaproteobacteria > Rhodospirillales > HT1-32 > HT1-32. The sequence continues at coordinate 33,480 of JAVJTE010000023.1, forward strand.
ATGTACAATCCATTGTCTCATCCTGTGATCTGATTATCGGTACCGAGGAAGAAATCCATATCGCCGGCGGTACGTCCGACACCATTGAGGCAGTGCGTACCCTGCGCCGCCTCACCCAGGCCGTCATCGTCGTTAAACGCGGACCAATGGGCTGCGTTGTCTTCCCGGACATCATCCCGAAAGACCTGGAGGATGGAATCCGGATCAGGGGACGCGAGGTCGAGGTCTATAATACGCTGGGTGCTGGCGACGGGTTCATGAGCGGGTTTCTGCGTGGCTGGATTAAAGGTGAGTCATGGGAAACCTGTTGCGAATTCGCCAATGCCTCCGGTGCCATTGTTGTTTCCAGACACGGTTGTTCACCGGCCATTCCCAGCTGGACTGAACTGCAGCATTTTCTGTCACAGGGAAGCCCGGAACGCCGGCTTCGCGATGACAAACATCTGTCTCATATCCACCGGGCGACCAATCGCAGGAAAGACTGGCCGGAAGTCTGCGCCATTGCATTCGACCACCGTCAGCAGTTTGAAGACCTGCTCCGGGACAGCACCAAAAAGCCCGAGGCAATCTCGCGCTTCAAACAGATCATTGCCGAAGGTGCCTGCAGCGCCACGGGCAGCCGCCATCAGCTTGGTGTGATCGTCGATGACAAGTACGGATTCGACACACTCGCCGCCCTGAGTGACGGCACAAACTGGATTGCCCGGCCGGTCGAACTACCCGGCTCGCGCCCGCTCCTGTTTGAAGCGGGCAATAACATGGCGTCAGTTCTGAGAACCTGGCCGGAAAGTCATATTGCAAAATGTCTGGTACACTATCATCCACAGGATGAAGCTGTGCTGAAAGAACAACAAATCAACACAGTAAGGGCTCTCTACGACGCCTGCCTGGCGACCAGTCACGAACTCCTGCTCGAAGTCATCCCACCCGCCGGCGATATCCACAATGATCAGGCAACGGCTGACGCTATCGTTGAGTTTTACGAAGCCGGCATTCAGCCGGACTGGTGGAAGTTGAACCCGCCAAAGTCGGCCGGGTCGTGGAAACGTCTGGAACAGATTGTCGGATCGCACGATCCTTATTGCCGGGGTATCATCATGCTCGGGCTGAATGCGCCACTGGCCGACCTCATGGAAGACATCGCCCGGGGAGCCAAAGCCCCGGTTTGCAAAGGCTTTGCAGTCGGTCGCAGTATTTTCTCGGAAGCTGCTGACCAGTGGTTTCGCGATGAGATTACCGATGCAGAGGCATCTTCAGCCATCGCCCGGAGCTACTCGGCATTGCTCGAAACCTGGCACGCCTGCCGCCATGACAGTGATTGAGGAACAACCATGAGCTCCCTGCTCGTCAAACCCCTTCCAAGGTCTGAGACTGGCCAAAGACACTGCATTACGCCGGTGACCGCAAACTGGCACTATGTCGGATTCGAACTGTTTGAAATGAAGGCCGGAGACAAACTGAACCGGCAAACCGGTGACCGGGAAGTCTGTCTGGTAACAGTACTCGGCAGAGCCACTATTTCGACCGGAGAAAACAGGTACGAGAATATCGGTGGAAGAAAATCGCTTTTTGACGGCGATGTACCTCATGCCGTTTATCTGCCCGATGGTGAAAGCTTTAATCTTACCGCTGTTACTGATCTCACGCTCGCGATCTGCAGCGCTCCGGGGCACAGCAATCATCCTGCCCGACTGATCACACCGGACCGCATGAGTCGTGAAACACGCGGGACAGGGACCAACATACGTCATGTCTGCAATATTCTGCCGGATACGGAACCTGCCGACAGCCTGCTTGTCGTCGAGGTCATCACACCCGGCGGGAACTGGTCGAGCTATCCGCCACACAAACATGACACCGACGCCTCTCCGCAGGAAACCAGTCTGGAAGAGACCTACTATCACCGGCTCAACCCGGCACAGGGCTTTGCCTTTCAACGGGTCTATACGGACGACCGCTCACTGGATGAGACGATGACAGTTGAAGACGGTGACGTTGTCATGGTTCCCCGTGGCTACCACCCGGTCGGCGCGCCTCACGGATATGATCTCTATTATCTCAACGTCATGGCCGGCCCGGTAAGGGAATGGCATTTCCGGAACGACCCGGATCACGACTGGATCGTCAGATAACCTGACGCCATTTGACGCAATGTCCGGTCCGCTGACACCCGCATCCGCATCCGCATCACCCGGACCATCTATGAAACCAACCACATAACCGGGGCCGAATACCCCGATAACAATCCGTGGTCCTGTCAGACGAATTCGAACCAGTCTCAGTTCACCACCAGATTGTGGGACCAAACACCTAACTCCAAAGCGGCGGGAATTCAGGGGGCAAGGTCAGTGCTTGCGGTCATCCTTCAGGTCATTGATTTTGCCATACAGGCGGTAGTAATCTGGCTGGCTGGAAGTCTGAGGCCGCATTCCACCAGCGGCGGCGTATTCGCAAAATGGTCAAGATACTTCCTGGGGCTAGTCTTCGGCGGGCTTGCCGCGAGGATTGTTTTCGATAGCCAGCGATAACGGGCCCGAAGCTGACATTGATCGTGACCTTGCCGCTACCACTCTGACAATCTGGCGTTTGAAACAATTAATATTTGGAGCTTTTGATGCAACTAATTGACGAGATAGAAATCGCTTATTTCAGAAGTTTCTACAAATTCAAACTACGCAATTTAAGCGATCTAAACATAATTTTTGGCAAAAATGACTCTGGAAAATCCAATGTAGTTAGGGCGCTTAGTTTATTTTTTTCTGGGCAACCTGATCATGCACAGGCCTATGATTTTGTGATCGATTTTTGTGAACAACGCCTAAGGGAATCTGAGGATTCAGAGGATGTACGTAAGTTCTTGTACGTCAAAATCACGTTTAACACCCCCAAAACGTTCCATCGGTCTCTGGGCAAGCGGTTCTACGTAAAGCGCCAATGGACGGTATCGCGAGGCACTAACTACCACGAAGAAGTTTCAAGTAGCATAAAATCGTCTCAACGACACATAGTCACCAGACTTCTCAACAAAATTCGATTTATCAATATTCCAGCCATTAAGGATCCTCGCATTTTTGAGATGCTTCTCTCGAATATCTACGAAACTTTGGCATCGTCTGAAGACTTTGATCTGGCGATGACCAATTTCTCGTCGGAGATTCAAAACCTCACTGGAGAAATGTTTGCCACACTACCTTCCGAAGTTTCAGGCGCGAGCAAGATTGGTGCGCCAACTCAAATGAGTCAGCTTTTCCAAACACTGGATTTTGAAACACTTGCTGCTGGCAGTACTCGACCGAAATCCCTTACCAAGCAGCGCGGAGATGGAGTGAAAGCTCGGCACATACCAGAGCTCCTGAGTTATATATCAGAACATGACAATTTTGACTTTCATATTTGGGGTTTTGAAGAGCCCGAAAACTCATTGGATTTTGTAGCGGCTCAATCCGAAGCAGAACGGCTTCTTGCAATAGCGAAAGGAGATAAAGTTCAGGTTTTCATGACAACGCACAGCCCCTCATTTTATCTTCTTGAGGATGAGGGCCTATCCAGTTGTTACGTCACCAAGGACAAAAAGGGTTTATCCATATCATTACAAGGGCGCGAGCTCGAAAAATTTGATGTTCAAACTGCGATTGGCGAAGGATTTTACCTACCCGCTGTTGCTCACGCCTTAAAAGATATCGCTACCATTGAGGCACGCGCAAAGAGCGCAGAGAAAAATGCCACTCAGTTACAGCAAGAAATTGAAGCGATTACGACACCAGTAATTCTTACAGAAGGTAGAACCGACGCCACTATTCTTATCGCAGCTTGGGAAAAACGAAGAGGTGGTGCTCTACCATTTCGAATTCGAAGTTGCGAAACTGGGGGCGCGAACGCGGGTTCAGGAAACGGCGGTGCGCAAAGCCTCGCTGTTTGCTTAAAAGGGGTTGCAAGTGACCATCCGCATGCAGTGATTGGTCTATTTGACTACGACGAAGCGGGTATCAAAGAATTCAAACTAAATAAAAACTTCATCACATGCGAAATTGCGGGGAAAGAAGTTAAGAAAGGGGTACACGGAAAATCTTATGCTGCACATTTGCCCATTCCAGATTTTAGGAGAGATTGCGGTGATCACAAAAATCTACCGATAGAGTACCTTTTCCGCGATGAGCATCTTGCGACAGTGGTTAATGGACGTCAGCTTACGTTTAAGAGAAAACAAGCATTCGCAAATGTTGGTGGGAAATCTTATAAAATCGACCTCGATGATGTCACTCATCTAAAAGATATTGACGATGGAAAAACTGACTTTTCAGACCACGTTGTCCCTGCTTTGCCACCTGAGGCATTTGACGCATTCGATCCGATTTTCGAATTAATTGAGGGAATAATCGAGGCCGAAAACTCTGAAGTCTAAATATAAGGTTAGTCAAATTATCAAGCTGTCTACCCGTGCAGCCGTTATCCAGATAGTAAAAACCACATTTTCTCCCCGCTCTTCCCCTTGCTTCCAAACGAAAAAGCCCCTCTCTTTCGAGTGGGGCTAACCTATTGATTTAGTTGGTTGCGGGGGCAGGATTTGGTCAAGACCCTACGGTGAATCTGCTAGTGTGAATTATTACTTCATGCTTATTAGGAAATATCCCGCGCACATCAGGACATATGCTTAATAATCAGCCTTAACCGGGTGAATGTAATTCATGAATGAGACAATAAAAACCTTAGAAAATTGATAAATTCCACTTCTCCAGAAGCTTACACTACCCTTCTTCCCAATATTTTCGGGCGCCCGCGTGAATCGGAATCGATAGAACTTCTTTTGCGAACCCCTCATTAAGCAAGGTGAATGCATTCGAAATTTTCATCAACTCCTCACGTTGCTCAAATACCGTTTTCGTTACTTTATAGACCTCATCGCTCTCACGGTCTTTATGAGATACCATCGTCGTCGGCACTCTCAGGGCCAGAATGTCCTCACTGAGCCAAGGATACATATCCTTCGAGATGGTAGCACAACTATATGCCGGACATTTCGCTATCATGTCGTCACAAACAGCCGGATCCAAAACCAGCATCCGGGCTTTTGTCTCATCAAAGTCATGCAGCAACACATTCGGCATCCCGGTGAACCAGACCAGAACATCAATATCGCCTTCAAGAAATTGACGTTTCGCCTCAGCATACTCGAGATGGATGATTTCACCTCCGGCAGCAGCAATTTTCTTTTCCGACAATCCGCAAACTTCCAGAAGTTCGTAGAATGTCTCGCTGGTTGAAAATCCTTGCTGGCCGGGAGAAATACGGAAGGAAGCTATATCGGTGAATTTCGTAATTTCGAGATCTGCACGGACAACAATCTGAAGATCCATTGTGGAAACATTCATCAGCGCCCGGAGTTTATCATGCTTGAATTTGTATGGTTTCATGCCGTTGTATGCATGAAACAGGCTGGATAGCGTTGTCAGGCAATACGCCCCCGTACCGGCATGGATATCTTCCAGATTCTGGCTCCCTCCCCCCATAGTGGGTGTCGCCGAAAAGCCAAGCGCACGTTCTCCGACGATGCCGGCAATCGCAGCCATTCCAGCATGCCAGGACCCGCTTGTTCCACCCCCGAGAAACCGCGATCCCATTGCTCGGGAAAGAGTCCTGGTGCGATTGAGCAGCGCATCCGAGATATCTGCAATATCTGCCGGGTCATATCGATATCTGGGAATGACAAGAGTCATCGCCCCAACGGGGCGGCCGTCGGACCCCATAACGGGAGCCGAAACTCGGGCAGCGGCCTCCTTGCCTTCCGATATCTGTACTGCGACACCTTCAAACTCGACCGCCTCAATTTGTCTTTTGACGCTACTAGCAAGCGCACTGCCATCCAGAACATTTGCCCGATCACGTACCGACAGGAATGCCAGACAAGCCCATCCCATTGAACATTCAGACAAGGGCTCGGACAGACCAACCGGCGGTTCATACCTTAGCGGGTTTGAGCATTCGCGAGCGGAGACATGGACGACCCTCTGTTCTTCCAGGTCCAGAATTGACAATACACAGGTTTCATCAACTTCTTCGACCAGATCCCGCAAGTACGGGTGAGCAATGCGGGAAAACTCCATCTTCTGATTGATGACAGCCGCTATCCGAAAAAACTCAAGGCCAATTTCATACTTCTGGCGTTGCTGGTTGAATTCCAGCAGACCTTCAGCCTTGAGGTTTTTCAGGATGCGGTGAACCGAACTTTGCGGTTGGTCCAGCGTTGCAGCGAGTTCCCGTACCCCCCAGCTTTCCTGATGGTCGACAAAATACCGGATGATGGTCATAGCCTTACCAACCGTGCCGGTTTCACCACCAAATACCGAAGGTTTAGACTTCTTACTGGACTTCATAAACTACCAGAACTTTCCAGGTTGAGCACAACTTGCTGAAGCACAAAATATCTAACTCGGGGAACATCCCTAACTTGATAGACGCGCATCTGATGAGAATGATCGCACAATACTGGATTGCTCCGACTTTAACTACGTCATGCTATCTAGTTTCACCTTTATCTGAGATTTCGCTATATCACATACTCTCAGCTTCTCAATGCGATTAACGATTGGACGTACTCTCTGTAATATCAACCCATAGCCCCCGGCTTCGCAGATGCTCCAGACAGGCTTCGACCTGCCCGTCTTCCATCAGCTCCGGACCACAGACACCTGGCGAAACCAGTTCTTTTTTCGCAATTAACTGTGCCGCGAATGATGTCGGCAATGATGTCATTCTGCCTTGTGGCAAAGGATCCCAGCCATCCGGGTTACCCATGACAATTTCCTTCCTGCGCGTCAGGCCCGCTTCCTCACCGGTAACTACAACACGCAGAATGTACTTCAGCTTCAAGCCAGCAGGCCTGGGCAAGCCATCCCCCATTAACGCTTCCTTGAGAAGCGGACGGAAGTCATGCTGTACACCATCAACTGTTACGGTCCGGCTATTATCAAGCAGCCCGAAATCATACAGCGCCCGCAACAGCTTCATCATTTCCGGATGATACGTGCCGCGAACCGAAACCCGTGAAAGACCTTTCACAAACAATGGAATAGTCTGCGGCTCAGAATGCGGCGTGTAGATCAGTTCCACATCTTCGTCGATTGTCGGAAATGTCACAATCTTATGCCCGTCAAATGGCATCATTTCTTTCAAAACGCCGTCCTCATACAACGGCGCACGAATATGCGTATAGAATTGCCGCAAACCCGTTTCCAGCAAACCAAGGCTGGGGTTTAACGGGCGATGCGTAACATATTCGACATCCACACATATTTTCCCAGAGACGTTTCTCGCGCCATAAGCTCCCAACATATTGGTCGCACCCGGACTGCATCCCATACCGATCATTGCCGTAATACCGGCTGCCTTGGCGGCATCATGCCGGGCCAGACGCTCGTTCACCAAAAGAGTACCATGCACGTCGATGTAATTAACCCCGGCAGCAATCGCACCATCCAAAATGGTCAGACATTGCGTGCCATCGGTCGTATTCACAACAAGAGAACTGCCCTTGATCGCATCCCTGACAGCGTTCGTATCGCCAGCATCCAGCGTGTCGATTGCGACCCGGTCAGGATCAAATTTCTGTGCCTCAACAAGCGACGGCTTGTAAACATCAAAAGCCTTAATCTTGAAATCTTTATCGCTTTCCAGCATGTCGCGAATAATGCCACGTCCAACATTACCAGCGCCAATTACACACACGTCCATCGTGATACTCCGACTAAATACAGAATTTACAAAATTTGCAGAGGAAGAAGAAACCGGGGCCAGCCATAGCTTGCAGCCAGCCCCGGCGGGGAGACTTACATCAGGCCCTGTTCTTTCCAGAACTTCTCAGCCGCCGGATGCATCGGCAGACCGTTCAGACTCTCATTTACGAAAGTCTTTGGTTCGATATCGCGATATGCCGGATAACCATCCGCCAATTTCTGACGATGCTCGAAAACTGCTTTGGCAAAGTCATAAACGACATCGTCCGGCACATCCTTGCCTGTCGCAATACCCATGTAGCTGACCGTGGTCGGCACTGCATCATCTACTCCCGGATAGCGACCACCCGGAATGGCACCCTTTGCCCAGCCCGGATTATCTGCGATGAACTTTTCTGCCAGATCGCCCGAGAGCGGGACAATTCGAATATCGAATGCCGTCGACAATTCTACATATGTAGAGTGCGGCAGCGCTGACGTGGAAAACACAGCGTCCAGAAGTCCGTCACGCATGTTCTGCGCAGCATCCGAGTAATCCAGCCAGTGGACAGAACCACCAGCCTCTTCGATCTTCTCCTCACTTGACCCCATCGCCTTCAGGATCGCCTGAAATGTTGCGGCAGTGGTAAAGCCCTTTTTACCCGGCGAGATGCGTTTACCGGCAAGGTCTTCATAGCTTTTGATATCACTGTCAGCGCGGACGACGAGATGATTATACATTGGCGCAAGAGCCATCACAGTGCGAACACCATCATACTTCTTGTCAAACGAACCAATGCCATTGACGGCTTCTGCCACCGTCGAAGTAATCATGTACGCGAACTCGGCTTTGCCCGATTGCAGCGTTTTCATGTTTGAGACACCGCCTCCTGGCTGCGGCGTCAGCGTCGTTTCCTTCACATTGTTATTTATAATGTCGGAAATGATCGCACTGCCGACATACCATGAACCAGCTGACCCACCGGCTGCCAATGTCAGAAACTTCTGTTCCGCATTTGCAGCAGATGCTGTCAGCAATACCGCAGCGATTCCAATACCGGCCAACCCTTTACCAGCACGATTAAAACAATTCATTACAGCCTCCTTGTTTACCCTCAATGTCAGAATGTGGTTATGTACCCACTCGCAGTTCCGCTTTTAGTTCTCGTTTTCCTTGCCCCGTGAGCGGATCAAACACGACGGCATAGGTTTCGAACGCTTCTTCTGCTGAGATAAATCCATTGCGAACATCTTCAGCGACGAGTTCTTCATCGCGTTCCAATGGCTCGCCATAACCCGCCCCACCAGGAACCAGCACCTCAATCCGATCACCCGGATACAGGTCATAGGCAGTCCCCAACGGAACAGATTTTCCATTCAGCGTTGCAGAGACGGCACAACCATCCTTGCCACCAAACAGCCCGCTGATCGGAACTCCCAGTCGGCCGCCACGTATGGACACCAGAACCGGACCATCGAGATCCGTCATTTCCATCGGCACCTCAAAGCCGATCAACTGTCCGGCACCACCGCGATACTTGCCCGCGCCGAACGACCCGGGTGCCAGCATTTTGTGTGTTATGCGTATGGCAGCGTCGCTTTCGACAACTTCAACCGGCACGCTTGCAACGTTCGCCGGGAAGCAGATGGTGGACAATCCATCCCGACCGGCACGAGCGCCCATCCCTCCGTTGAAGCAGGAGATCACATAAAACGTCCGCCCATCCTTGTAGCGGCCAGCAAAGTTGCCAAACCACAGCGGAGTTGCCCCACTTGGCGCCACAATTCTATCAGGTGTAACTTTCGCCATTGCCCGGATAATCAGTTCCGGAAGCATATGCGCCACAATCGTCCGACCCCAGGTAGCCGCGGGGAACTGCGCGTTCAGGACGCTCCCTTCTGGTGCCGTAATACGAATTGGCCGCAGGCACCCTTCATTGTTCGGAACAGTCGGGTCAAGAATGCATTTAATCGGGTACACTGAATAGGAGCGGGTCATATTCAGCGTCACATTGATCGCCCGAAACACCTGTGGCGAAGACCCGGAATAATCCAGATGGATCTCGTCACCGGAAATCCTGACCGTAAGTTCCAGATGCACTGGTTCTGGCAGGTCAGCCAGTTCACTCAGGTCCAGATGCTGCGTATATTCACCGTCGGGCAGCGCCGCGATCGCGTTTCGCATACTCTTTTCGGACCGGGTGATGATCTCTTCGCTGAGCGGCTCCAGTGCATCCAGGCCACTAACATCCATCATTGCGACAATTTTCTGCGCCGCTGCATGGTTCGATGACACCTGCGCACGAATGTCTCCGATCACCTTGTCGGGTTCACGGACATTCGCGCGTATGATATCGAACACAGCCTCGACGGGTTCACCTGCCCTGTACAGATGCGTAATCGGAAGTTTCAGACCTTCTTCATAAATATCCCGGCTGGCAAGGGTCGTAAGACGGCCTCCGACGTTAAGATGATGCACGACACAAAGCGCAAACCCGCAAATCCTGTCCTTTCGGAATATCGGCGTTGCGACAGTGATATCGATAAGATGACCACTGGCCAGCCAGGGGTCGTTCGTTACCAGCACATCGCCCGGACTAAGTTGATCCATGACTTTGTGTTTAAGAAAGTTCGGAATGGTGAACGGCAGGATGCCGAGCAGCCCCGGGGTCGAATGAGTCGACTGGGCGATCATCCGACCTTCACTGTCAAACACCGCACAGGCATAATCATGAAAATCCCGGATCACGCTGGAATAGGAGGTTTTTACCAATGCGGTAACCGCCTCATCCACAGCTGAAATCGCACGTTTCCAGAGAATTTCGACTTCAATCGGGGAAAGTTTGTAAGACATTTGTTTATTCCTTCCCTACAGTAATGACCAATGCGCCCATTTCATCGACGAGAATGTCAGCCTCATCGTTCACGACGGTGCTGGTTTCACGTTCTTCGATAATTGCAGGGCCAGTGAATTTATGTCCGACACGCAGTTTGTAACGGTCGTAGATTTTGCACTCGACCATCTCCTTACGGCCGGGCACATAAATCATCCGCGTGCCTTTGATCGCTGCTTCAACTGGCGTGCCGTCAACTGGCAGCAACGGCAACGTGAAATCGTGTTCCGGAACAATTTCAGCAATCACCTTGAGTGTTTCGATTTCGACTTCGACATCAGCATCGTTACGGCCATAAAGTCGTTTATATTCGTCCTGATATCGCTGCCAGACATCTTCAAGAGCCGAAGGTGTTGAGAGAACATCAGGCATCACGATTTCCAGCGAGTGACCCTGCCCGACATACTTCATTCGCGCACGCCGGTGGAAACGCAGAACACCGCCCTCGCCAACGTTTGGCAGGCTAGACTGGGCCGCATGCTGTAGCGCCTGAAGCTCATTTTCGAGCTCTTCTCCTGACGTATTCGCAAGCGTCACCTTAAGTGAGCGCGAAGTATCCATTGATACATTGGCAACCAGCATTCCAAGTGCCGATACCAACCCGGCATAACGCGGCACCAGAAGAAACTTGCAGCCGAGCTTTCTTGCCACACCGAAAGCATGGACAGGGCCTGCCCCTCCATAAGCAATCATTGAAATGCTTGTTGTATCGACAGAACGCTCTGCGAGATGCAGCCTGGCAGCTGCCGCCATATTCTCATTAACGAGATTGTGTATCCCGTATGCACCCTCAATGACGTCCACCCCGAGTGGCGTCGCAACATCGCGCCGGATCGCCTCCATCGTATCGTCAATCACGAGCTTCATGCTGCTGCCAAGAAAGTACTCAGCACTCAGATATCCAAGAGCAAGATCAGCATCCGTCACTGCCGGACGAGAACCACCCAGCCCGTAACAAACCGGCCCGGGTGAGGCACCCGCACTCTCCGGTCCGACTTTCAACAACCCAAGCGTATCGATGTGCGCGATACTGCCGCCACCAGCGCCAATCTCAAGCAAGTCAACCACAGGTACATTGATCGATATCCCTGAGCCGGTCTTGAAATGGTACACCCGGGCGGTTTCGTACTCATTCGTCACCAGCGCTTCGCCGTTGTCGATTGCACAGAGTTTTGCCGTCGTCCCGCCCATGTCGAATGCAAGGACGTTCTTTAGGCCGCTCTTTTCACCCCACCATTGTGCCAGAGCCACACCGGCTGCTGGCCCGGATTCAACGATACGGGCCGGAAACTGACGGGCATTCGCTTCAGAAGCGATGCCACTTGACGATTGCATGATGAAGAAATCGCCATCGAATGAGCGATTGGCAGCTTCCTGACTTATTTCCTGGAGGTACTGCTGCACCTTTGGCTTCACGTAAGCGTTTACGCTGGTTGTACTTACCCGTTTATATTCGTTGATTTCCGGTAATACCTCACATGAGAGAGAAACCTCGATTTCAGGAGCATGTTTCTTCAGATAAGCCCCGACCCGTTTCTCGTGCTCATTATTCGCATAGGAATGCAGAAAGCAGACAGCAACGGTTTCAACACCCTGGGCCCTGATTTCTTCAACGATACCCGCCAGTTCACCTTCTTCCAGATCAATGGCATTCTGACCTTCCTTCGTTGTCCGTTGCGTTACCTCAAAGCGCAACGCACGCGGAACCAGTGGCTTTGGCAGTTCGATCTGCAGATCATAAACGTCGTACCGAAGTTCATTTCTCGTCTCGAGGACATCCTTGAATCCCCGGGTCGTAATCAGCGCCGTCTTGTTACCTTTCCGTTCGATAAGCGCATTAATGACAAGCGTCGTCCCGTGAACGATCAACTCGCTGCGGCTCATAAAATCCTTCTGGGTTTCAGCGATCTTGTCGAAACCCGTCAGAATGGCATCTGCCGGTCTTGCTGGCGTTGTCAGTACCTTTTCAACGCTGGTTTCACCGGTCTCGCGATTTACGGCAACGAAGTCAGTAAACGTCCCGCCAATATCGCATCCTATGCGGAAAACTTTATCCTGCACGATTCATCCCTTTCTATCTGAAATGCTGGTTTGTGTCCGGCGGTCACGCCGATAATGATTGAAAATCTGCGGCCCGAGTGCTGCCGAAAACAAGGCGAGAGCGATCAGGTCGGAAAGGATGTTGAAATGGATCAGCAATCCACCAGCGAGGACCAGCATCAGCCGCTGAATTATATTCAGGCGTGAGTGGAAATAACCCACCAGGCCGGTAGCAAGACCGAATATCCCAAACAAAGCCGAGACCGTTGCAACGGCAACATCCAGAGGATCGCTTCCCAAAATCAGAAGTGGTGATCCGTAGCAGAAGAAAAACGGAATCACGAAGCCGGTCAGGCCTATCCGCATACCCTCTATACCGGAACTCCACATATTTGACTTCGCGATACCCGAGCCGGCATATGTCGCAAGAGCAACCGGTGGTGTAATTGCTGAAAGTGCCGAGAAGTATAAAACAAACATGTGCGCTGCCACTGGCTGGACACCGACTGCTTGCAGCGCAGGTACCGCGAGGGTTGCTGCTGTAATGTAGGAGGCCGTCACAGGAAGCCCGAGCCCCAGAACCAGGGTCACCAGCATGGTATAAAGCAACACGAGAAACTTCTCGTTTCCAGCAAGGTTCAGAACGATACTGGCAAACCGCAGGCCGATGCCCGTCGTAAAGATGACACCAATGATGATCCCGGCACAGGCGCAGGCAAGAAGGATCGGGGCCGTTGCTCTGGCACCGTCATTCAGCGCCTTGATCACGCATATGATCGTGAAACGTGGCCCCCGTAACAGCAGCACCACAAGAGTGAGAGAGAGTAATGCCAGGCTGACAGCCCGCAGCGCGCTGTATTGCATCATCAGCGTGGTGAACAGGACAGCGATCGGAATACTTATCCACCAGCATTCCCTGAGCAGCGGTCCCAGCGGCTGCACCTCGTCTGCTGACAGGCCCTGAACTTCGTGCTTCCGGCTTTCGAAATGCACTACGAGGTACAGCGCAACATAGTAAAGCAACCCGGGAATAAGGGCCGCAACAATAACCTTCCCGTAACCAATACCGAGAATTTCAGCCATAACGAAGGCGGCGGCCCCCATAACCGGAGGCAGAATCATACCTCCGGTAGAGGCCACAGCCTCAATCGCAGCGGCATGACTTCGTTTCAGTCCCATGCGGATCATCAGCGGGATTGTAAAGCTCCCGGTTGTGACCACATTGGCAACCGCACTCCCCGACATCGACCCCATCATCGCACTCGACAGGATCGCCATCTTGGCCGGCCCACCGACACGGCGACCCATCAGGGAGCGGGCGATTTCAATGAAATACGCGCCAGCACCTGAATGCTCTAGGAACGCACCAAACAGTACAAACAATACGATATATGTCGCCGTCACACCGACCGGCAGACCATAAATTCCGACGGGCTGCACGAAAATGAAATCGACAAGCGTTTCGATATCCGCCCCTTTATGCGCAATTGCCAGAGGCATCTGCTGCCCCCAGTACGCATAGGCAAGACTGATAACTGCCAGGATCACCAGAGGCCGTCCGATAGTCCTGCGCGTTGCCTCCATAATCGAAAGCACCAGCAGAACGCCAAGAACCACATCCAACTGCGAAAGATCACTGGAGCGAGCCTGAAACTCGTTATAATCCGCCGCGACATACCACCCGATATACAAGGTCAGACCTATCAAGGCGGCATCAATGATTATCGCTAGCACCTTGCCGACATTGCCAAATGGCAACTTCATCGGATGGGTCAGAAACACAAGAATCGTAAAAGCCGCAAGCGACGTGGGCCGTAGAGAGGACCAGAGACCGAACACAGGTGCATACAAATGGATCAGCGAGACAATAATTGCCGCGAGTGAAACCAAATGCTCACCCTTCACCCTGAAGGGCGCAGCATCGTTGCCTAGATCAGATACCGACTGGTTCATGATACACTCCGCATCCGGCCGGCCTTACCAAAGCTGGCAGATGAGGGCAGTATGTCCGCACTGTCGAATGTGCCGGACATACTGCCAATTGCAGCAATAGCCGTTTCCACTCCATCCCATTCCGGAAGTCCGAATGCCGCACACGCCCGGGTTTTCCCGGCAACATCATCAAAGCTCATCGGGCGTTTCGGGTGACCTTTTACGAACTCGAAAGGAACGACAGTTTCATTGCCCCCCATCGTTTCCAGGGTTACAGAACCTGCCATTGGGAACGTCCCCCGCTGAGTACCCTGCGCTTCAAGGTTAAGGACCGCATCAACACGTTGCGTAAGAGCCAGCGTGTCACTGTCCTTGCGTGCTTCGGGGGACAAAAGACCGAGATCGACAGTTCCTTTGATTGCCGCAAAAGCCATTGTAAATGGCAGACTGAACTGCGCATCAACAACTGTCGTCGGGTGCCATTTACGCTCCCGTGATAGGCAAACGAGATCATAAACTTCCTTATTCGTTACAGTAACCGAGAGTTTCTTGATCTCTCCCCAGGTAACGCCGGACTGCCTGACAGCTTCGACAGTCGCCTCAATAGGACCATGCGTGTACTTGCAGCAGGGATAGAGCGGCTTGATGCTGATATTTGCCTGCTCCCAATGCGTCCCGAGGTCTCTGGTAAGCGGTAAAGGATCATATTCCCCGCGCTGGAAAACATTGAAGTAACCAAACTTACCTTCGAGAACATCGCCTGCTGCGGTAATCCCGGCTTTTGCCATCATTGCAGAGGCCACACCGACTTCTGCACTGACGCCCTGCATCAGTCGCACAGTCATGGCACCGTCAACATATCCCTGCTGATTGCCGGCCAGTCGTCCGTAGGCAATCCCCAGAGCATCTAGGCATTGCTCATGATCGAGTTTCAGCAACCGGGCAGCAGTAAGTGTCGAACCGAGCACGGTGCACTGATAGCTCATTGCCATCCCCGTCGTTGAGAAACTCAACATCGGAGAGGCCGCCAGGCGGCAGGTAAACTCAGCACCAAGGATGATGGACGCCAGCACCTCTTCGGCATCTACATCACCAACATATTCCGCGATCGCTATTGCCGCCGGCACGATTGAAGCGTTGACGTGGCAGGTGAATTGTTCGTGGACATCATCCAGATCCCAGCCCCGGGCCGCGACACCGTTCACCAGCGCAGCCAGCGGGACACTGGTTTTCTGACCCGTCGTCACCAGCGTTGCCTGAGAGTTCCCACCCCAGTCGGCCGCCAGAGATGTCAGTTCCTGAACACCCGCCGCAGTGACCCCCGCATACATTGACGCTGCCGTATCAAGCACCGCGATTGTTGCCCGCTCACGAAACCCCTTTTCAATCGAACCAATATCAAAATGACGGGCAAATTCGACGATTTCATCAATGCGAGCCATTCGGTATCCCCCTGCTGAAATTCTCCCTGTACCAAATAATGGAACGTTGTTCGTTTTTATGTCAACTTTTTTTATTATTAACTTTCCCTGCACGGGTAATGACAAATGAGACACTTCCCAAACACGGACTAATCCATTGTTTAATAGTATTATTTTTGGAACGCGCCTTCACACCGACCATGAAAGAACCGGCCGTAAGAAAACCTCAATCAGACGCAAGCAGCAGATCCTGACAGACTGAAACGCCTGACAGCAGTTACTTCGGGTATCAGACCTACCGGTTCGGAAGGGCTTTATGCAGTCGACACAGACCACACCCTAACCATCTTCCCTGGCTTCAGTGATTCCCTGCCCGGCCGCAGCCAGCAGTGGTGCGATCACCTGATTTTTAAGATTGATCCCAATGCCACATTTACAGCCTGCACAATTGACACAGGCATCCAGCCCCAGGCCGATAGCGGCCTCCACGGCATTACGCCGCACAGCTTCAGTTGCCACCGGATCAAGACGTGATCGTTCCAGTTTCAACAATGAAAACGGGTTTCCCCATTGATACCCATCCATTGTATCCGGCATCTCCTCCATATCGGATTCCGCCGGCTTGCTGCCTTCAAAATTCCTCAGATGCATCGGACAGCCCTCAAGACAGGCATAACATTCAATACAGGCAGTAAGGTCATGAAAGACCTTCGGAGCTTCCTTGTTCAGAGCATCTCCGGCACTGGTGGCGAAAACCCTGCCACGCAACTGTCTGGCAATGCCATCACGACGCACTACAAGATCACTCAACGCTGGCAATGTCCCCATCGGGGAAATCACATCCCCTTCCCGCACCCGGGCACGGCAGGCAATGCGGGGCCGACCGTTGATATCCACCGTACAGACACCGCAGTTTCGCGCCCGGCAACCATACCGAAACGCCAGATCCGGAAGGCTTGTCGCCTGAGCCTGCAGCAGAACGTCCAGCACCATAGGCTTTTCGTCCTTCTGACGGGGCTCGTATTCATATGTGACAATTTTCCGCATACCGTCGCGAAGAAGCGCAATATCAATTTTCATATGAGTTCCCTCATTGACCTGGGTTCTCTGCCGTTTTGGCGCCAAAATTATTGCGTACAGTTCGACCTGCAGGCACCGCCGGTCCGAGGATTGTCCGGTAACGGCGCTCCAGGTAGCGATCCAGCATGGCGTTCGGCAGAAGACGAAGAGCTTTAACTTGCAACTTGCGTAACTGCTCCCTGAGACGGAACAGCAACAATCGGGCAACCGGCGTCCGAACTCTGGCCTCACGACGGACATGATAAACAGGCCCCGCGCCATCATGACGACGGCTAACAACCGTAGAATAAGGCTTCGCCATCATCGAAATATTTGGCCGGTCCAGCCGGACATGCCCCCCGACACTCACGTCACGTTCCAGTGATGCAACGGTAACGGCTCGGGCAACATCAAGAAGATTCAGTAATTCCTGGTACTCAATAAAGGACTGGTTCCAAAGAGCATATCCGGGAATCGAAATATCCCCGAGGCGGGCTTCTATCTCCGAGATGACAACTTCCATCCGATGCAGCCCATCAAGCGTCCTTGCCGGACCAATATGCTCCCACGCAGCGACCTGAAGCTGCTGACGAAGCCTTGCCGCTGAATCCGCGCCTTCCCGTCCGAAGCATGACTTCACTGCATCTATCCGGGACTGGAATTGCTCATCGGTATTCACCGACACCTGCTCACCTGCATTTCGTGCTGCCGCACGCCCTGCGCGAAGTCCGAAAACCGCATTTTCAGTCAATGCTGTTGTACCAAGACGGTTTGCACCAAATACGCCGCCCATGGCCTGCCCTGCAGCATAAAGCCCAGCCAAACCCGTTTCCGGGGATCCATCACCAGCCCCTCCCACTGACTGCCCATCAGTGTCAGCACGAATTCCTCCCATCATATAATGCGCCGCCGGCCGAACCTCCCAGGGCTCTTCACATTTGGCAGCAGCCTTGCCGAGAGCCTGACGCACATTTTGATAGCCCGTCTGCTGTTGTGTTTCGATGAGGCGCAAAAACAAAGGACCCGATTTCTCAAGCCGAACATTGGCTGACAAATCCAGAAATGCCCCTCCCGCTTCTGTGCCACGCCCGCCGGCGACAGCCCGCATAATGGCAGCCGAACATTCCGCCCGGGTCCGGACATAAACACTGTCGAGAATAACTTTGCCCTGCCGGTCCCGCAGCACCCCCAAAAAGCTTGCCGTGGATGTATCTCCTATGAGCAGACCTTCATAAGATGGCGGCGAAGCGACGCAAAACGGGAAAAACTGTACCTGCTCCATATCGACGAGATCAGCACCTGCGCGAGCCGCAACAGCATAACTGTCGCCTGTATTTCCCCGCATGGTATCAGTCTTCGGGAAGTAGAGTGTGGAGAGTCCGCCTGCAGCAATCACCACTGATGGGGTACGAATTGCGAGCAGGCGCCCTCCGGCCGCATCATATACCAGACCGCCGACAACTCGAGGCCGTGTCGCCTCGCTGGCATGACAGGTAACCAGATCAAGAAACCACGCGTCTTCGAGATAATCGATCCGGTCAGACCCGATCAGGACATTCCAGCTGGCATGGCTGAATGCCACACCCGCATTCACATGTCCGACCGAGCGTCCTACCGTATGCCCCCCTTTCGCAAGGGGACGCGCATATGGCCCATTTCGGTCAACATTAATTTTCGGCCTGAGCCCATGCTTTCGATACCAGTCATAAGCTCCCCGGCTGTCTCTGGCATAAGTATCCGTGATTGTCTGTAGCGGCAGGTCAGCACCGGAAACCCGGAGGTTCTCAGACAACACCTCCACAGTATCCTTGTCGCTGGAGGATTGCCGAACCGTCGCGCTCCCCTCAGATATTTTCGTATCAGAGCAACCTATCGGATCTTTTGAAACGACCAGAACCCTTGCGCCGCTCTCGGACGCAGCGCCGGCAGCTGCGCTACCAGCACCACCGGACCCGACAACAACCACATCATAATCGAGCCACTCAACATCAATTCCCACACGCCCCTCCTGCCCGCAGTCCGGAACCATTACCTCTGACAGGAACAATCCGACCATGTCCACAGCTTGCCAAAACTGTTCCATATAATGGATCGTTGGTCAATATTTTGATATTGATATTCTGATGGGAGCACTGTCAGAGGTAACTCCCTGAGGTGCTCAGGGGGACTCCTTAGCATTTGAAAATGTTAGAAATCAGCCATTTTTGTGGTGCTGTCATACGAATTCGAACCAGTCTCAGTTAGCCGCCAAACGCCGGAACCTATGCTGCAC